>NZ_LBMU02000081.1 GCF_001005085.2 Streptomyces humi | reverse complement strand
CCGCGCCCCTTTCAGGGGCGTCCACCTCGGCGCCCCTTCAGGGGCGCGGGGAACTGCGCGAGCAACCCCCACCGGGCCCGCGGCCCACGACGAAGGCCCGCACCCCCGAAGGGAATGCGGGCCCTCGTTCTCGTCAGGCGTTACCTGGACTTCAGGTGTTACCGGGACTGCTGGGCCGGGACACCGCGGGAGATCGGCTCGTCCTCGGCCGGGGAGCCGGCCGCGGCCACCGCGGCGCCCGTCAGCGTCGCCAGCATCTCGCGGACGTTGGTGAGCTGGGCGTTGATGCTGTCGCGGCGGTTCGTCAGCGCCGCGAGCTCGCGCTCCGATTCCGAACGGATCCGGTCGGCCTTGGCGTTCGCGTCCGCGACGATGTCCTCGGCCTGACGCTGAGCCGTCTCGACGGTCTGACGCGCGCGGCGCTCGGCGTCCGTGCGGAGCTTCTCGGCCTCCAGGCGGAGCTGCTCGGCGCGGTGCTCGATCTCCGCGAGGCGCTTCTCGGCCTTCTGCTGACGGGACGCCAGGTCACGCTCGGACTGCTCGCGGCGCTTCGCGAGGTTCGTCTCGAAGTCGGCGGCGGCCTGCGCGGCCTTGGCGCGGGTCTCCTCGAAGAGGGCGTCCGCCTCCTCGCGCTTCGACTGCGCGTCCTTCTGGGCCTCGGAGCGCAGCTGCGACGCGTCGCTCTTGGCCTTCTCGACGATCCGGACGCCCTCGTCCTCGGCCTTGGCCTTGCGCTCCGCAGCGAACGATTCTGCGTCGTTGCGCACCTGCTGGGCCGCCGACTCGGCGAGCTCACGGTGCTGCTCGGCGGCCCGGCGGGCCTCCTCGCGCAGGTCCTTCGCCTCCTCCTCGGCGAGGCGGAGGATCTTCTCGACACGCGCGCCGAGACCGGCGTACGACGGCTCGGCGTCGGTAACGGCGGCCTGGGCGTTCTGCGTCTCGAGGTGGAGCTCCTCGATGCGCTTTTCCAGAGCGGTGATGCGGGCGAGAGCGCTGTCACGGTCGGAGACGAGCTTGGAGATCCGTTCGTCCACCTGAGCGCGGTCGTACCCACGCCGCACTAGCTCGAAGCCGTAGGGGGAAGTGTCGCTCATGGGTTTCCTGTCGAGTGAGACCGGTGAGGTGATAGGTGGAATCCTAGGGGCGAAAGCGGTGTGTCATCGAGCGGATGCGCGTTTGATCTGGAGAATGACACCCCTTTTGGGTGGCTAGCTGTGAGAACGCTTGCCAAAGCCTCGATGGATGAAACGGGCAAACGCCACAGACCGCTACAGAATCACCCTTGGCCCCTAGCCTTCTGACGACTTGCCACCCGATCGGGGGGCACCCACCGAACTGCCCGCCTTGACCCCGCCGTCCTTGCCGCCCGACGGCGCCTCGAAGGACTCCAACGCCTCCAGGACGTCCTGGACACGGGAGATCTCGCCGTTGATGTTCTCCCGCCGGCGCTCCAGGATCTCCAGCTCGCGCTTGCCCTCCTCGACCGTGCGCCGGGCCTCGCGGATCGCCTCGGCCTTGAGCTCCTCGGCCTCCCGCACCAGCGTGGCCTTCTTCTGCTCGGCCTCCTTGAGCAGCCCCTCCGCCTTCTTGACGGCCGCGATCCGGACCTTGCCCGCCTCGGAGTTGGCCTCCGAGACCAGGTCCTTCGCCTTGACCTGGGCCTTGGCGAGCTGCTCCTCGGCGGCCTTGATCAGCGCGTCGCAGCGGTCACCGGTGGACTTCATGGTCTCGGCCGCCTCACGGCGGGCCCGCTCGTGCAGCTCCTCGATCTCGCTGGTGATGCGGTCCCGCAGCTCCTCGGCCCGCTCCCTTATGGCGGTCGCGTCCCGGCGGGCACCGACGAGCAGTTCGTCCGCGTCCGTACGGGCCTTCTCCACCCGCGAGTTGCCCTCGACCGTGGCCTCGGACACCAGCCGGTCGGCCTCCTTGCGGGCCGCGCCCACCATGAGGTCGGCCTGCGACTCGGCGTCCGCGGTGGTCTTGTGGGCCTGCGCCTGCGCCTCGGTGAGCAGCTTGTCGGCCTCGGCGGTGGTCTCGTTGATGAGCGTGTCCACCTGCTCGGCCACGTCCTGGCGCCGCTTGTTGGCGTCCTTGCGGGCCTCGTCGAGCGTCCGGTCGGACTCCTCGCGCGCGGCGTTGACCATGCGCTCGGCCTCCGCCTCCGCCTCCGCCTTGAGCCGCTCGGCGTCACTGCGGGTGCGGTCGGCGTGCAACTGGGCCGAACCGACCGTCTCGGCGGCCTCGGCGCGCAGCCGCTCCGCGTCCCCGGTGGCGTCCGAGATGAGCTTCTCCGCCTTGGCGATGGCGTCCGCGCGGACGCGGTCGGCCTCGGCGATGGTCTCGTTCTGGAGGAGCTCGGCCTCGTTGCGGGCTTCCGTGATGAGGGTGTCGGCCTGGGTCGCCGCGTCGGAACGGATCCGGTTGGCGTCCTCCCGGGCCTCGGCCCGGGCACGGGAGGCGTCCTGCTCGGCCTGGGCGATGGTGTCGGAGGCCTCGGTGCGCACCCGCTGGGCGTGCGCGGCCGCCTCGGACCGCAGCCGCTCGGACTCGGCCATGGCCTCGGCGACGGTCCGCTCGGCGAGCGCCTTCGCCGCCTCCGAAGCCTCGCCGGACTCCCGCCGGATCCGGGTCGCGTCCTCGCTGGCCCGCTCCCGCTCGGCGTAGGCGTCGGCGCGGACCCGGTCCGACTCCTCCTCGGCCTCCCGCCGGGTGCGGTCCGCCGC
The DNA here is from genome assembly GCF_001005085.2 of Streptomyces humi. Classification (GTDB taxonomy): domain Bacteria; phylum Actinomycetota; class Actinomycetes; order Streptomycetales; family Streptomycetaceae; genus Streptomyces; species Streptomyces humi. Next base: position 45,895 of record NZ_LBMU02000081.1, on the reverse strand, counting down.
GTGCTCGGCGGCCGAGCGCAGCCCGCTGATCTCCTCCTGCGCCTGCTCGTGCAGCCCGGAGACCGAGTCCCGCACCTGCTGGGCGTGGAGCTCGGCGGCCGACACCATCTCGGTGGCCCGCCGGTCCGCCTCCTCGACCAGCCGTACCGCCTCGGCCTGCGCCTCCTCGACCCGGTTGCGGGCGGAGGCGAGCAGGTCCTCGCTCTGCTCGCGGGCGCGCTCCCGCTCCTGGTCGGCCTCCTGCCGGGCGGAACCGAGGAGTTCCTCGGCCTCGCGACGGCGCCGGGTGGCCTCCTCCTGCGCGGCGGCCAGCGTCTCGGACGCCTCGGTGGACAGCCGCTCGGCGGCCGCCTGGGCCTCGGCACGGACCCGGTCCGCGGTGTCCTGGGCCTCCTGCTTGAGCCGCTCGGCCTCGGCCGCGGCCTCGGACCGCAGCCGTACGGCGATGCTCTCGCCCTCGGCACGGGACGCGGAGGCGTCCGCGGCGGCGTCGTTGCGCAGCCGTTCGGCCTCGGTCTCCGCCTGCTGCTGGAGCGTACGGATGCGCTCGGCGGCCTCGGACCGCAGGCGCTCGCTCTCCTCGGCGGCCTCCCGGCGGATCCGGCCGGCCTCCTCGCGGGCCTCGGTCAGCGACTGCTCGGCGCCCGCCAGCCGGTCCTCGGCCTCGGTGTGCAGCCGGGCCAGCTCCTCGGCGGCCTCCGCGCGCCGCGCCTCGACGCCCCGCTCGGTCTCCTCGCGCAGCTCGGCCGCGGCCCGCTCGGCGTCCGCCTGGACCCTGTCGGCCTGCTCCTGGGCCTCCGCGCGGAGCCGGTCGGCCTCCTGACGGGTGCGCTCCAGGGTCTCCTCGGCCTGCCGGCGCAGCGCGGTCGCCCGCTCGATGGCCTCGGTGCGGACCTTCTCGCTGTCCGTGGTGGCGGTCTGCCGCAGCTCGTCGGCGTCGGCCTTGGCCTTGGCGAGCAGTTCCTCGGCGGACTTGGCCGCCTCCTCGATCTGCTGCACCGCCTCGCGCCGGGCCTCGGCACGGATCGACTCGCCCTCGGCGATCGCGTCGGCACGCAGCTGCTCGGCCTCGCCGCGCAGCCGACGGGCCTCCTCCTGGAGCTCGACCGTCTTGGCGCGGTACTCCTTGGTGTCGTCCTTCGCGGCGCCCTTGAGGCCCTCGGCGATGTCGTGGGCCTCGGCGCGCAGCCGGTCCGCCTCGGTCTCCGCCTCGGTGCGGATCCGCTCGGCCTCCTCGGCGGCGGCCTTGGTGGTCTGCTTGGCCTCCTCGGCCGCCCGGTTGAGGACGTCCTCGGCGGTCTTCGCGGCCTTGGACAGCTGGGAGGCGCTCTCCTCGGCGGTGAGGGTGCGGGCCTTCTCGGAGGCCTCCGAGATGATCTTCTCGGCCTCGGCCTTGGCGTCCGTGACGATCTGCTCGGCGTCCGCCTTCGTGACCTCGGCGTCCTTGGTGGCCTCGGTGACCAGCCGGGCGACCTGCTCCTTGGCCGTACGGGTGCGCTGCTCGTTGGTGGCCTCGGCGCTCGCCAGCGCCTTGGCGGCGGTCGCCTCGGCCTCGGTGACCAGCTTCTCGGCCTCGGCCTGCGCCTTGCGCAGCGCCTCCTCGGCCTCCGCCATCCGCTGCTCGGCGGCCCGGCTCAGCTCACCGGCCTGCCGGCGGGCCGAATCCGACTCCGTCGCCGTCGAGTTGCGCAGCTGCTCCGCGTGGTCGGTGGCCTCCTGGGCCTGGGTGGAGGCAGCGTTCAGCAGGCGCTCGGCGTCCCGGCGGGCACGCAGCAGGATCTGCTCGGCCTCCGTGCGCGCGGCCTCGGTGTCGTTGCTCAGCCGCTGCCGGGCCTCGTTCGTCAGCCGCTCGGCCTCGGTGCGGGCGGCCGCCATCGCCTGCTCGGCCTCGGCCCGCGACTCGTCGAGCAGCCGGCGGGCCTGGGACTCGGTGCGCGCCCGAAGCTGCTCGGCCCACGCCACGTTCTCGTTGACGTGCGACTCGACGGTCTGGCGGCGCTCGGCCAGCTCCTGGTCCAGCTGCTGGCGACGGGTCACCGCCTCCTGGTGCAGCTCCGACTGGAGCCGCGCGGCCTGCTCGGCGTGCTCCTGGAGGATCCGCTGGGTCTGCGCCCGGGCCTCCGCGGCCACCCGCTCCGCCTCCTGGCGGATCTGGTCGGCCTGCATCTGGGCGTTGCGGAGCATCTGCTCGGCCTGGTAGCCGATGTCACCGCCGTCGAACGCGGGCCGGGACATGATGGTGCGCCGCGCCTCGTGCAGCTTGGCGCGCAGCACCTCGACCTGGTAGCCGAGGTCCTCGGCATGCTGGATCGCCTTTTCCCGCTCGGTCTTCAGCCGCTTCATCTCGGCTTCGAAACGAGTGAGGTGGTCGACGTCAGCCGCCGGCTCTCGCTCCTGGCTCTCGTAGCCCCGCACTGCGCGGTCCCATCCGTCCCCTGGTCGCAACCTTCTCCGTACGAGCTCCGTCCTTCCGCCGAACGGGGCCCCCGGGGAATGGTGTCAGATCAACGGCGGAGCACGGGCTGCTGCCCCGACGCTCGTCCCCCGAAACCCGGACCCCGGCATGCGGCCGCCCCGGCCCTGCGAACCTGCGAAGGGACGACCGCCCCCAACCCTACCGGCCCATATGTACGAGGGTCAGTGCTCAGGTGACTCAACAGCCGCCGAAGTGACCAGTTCTGTCAGTACTCCGTGGCAATCCTTGGGATGCAGGAAGGTGATCCGCGACCCCATGGAGCCGCGCCGTGGCTCCTCGTACAGAACGCGTACGCCCTTGGAACGGATGTCCGCGGCGTCGGCGTCGACGTCCGCCGTGCCGAAGGCGATGTGGTGGACCCCCTCGCCGTTCTTCGTGAGCCACTTCCCGACCGCCGAGTCCTCCCGGGTCGGCTCCAGAAGTTGCAGGTAGGAGGCGCCTCCGTCGGACGTCTCGTTGATCTTGAGCATGGCCTCGCGCACGCCCTGTTCCTCGTTGACCTCGGTGTGGAACACCTCGAAGCCGTACGTGGCCCGGTAGAACTCGACGGTCGCGTCGAGGTCGTGGCAGGCGATCCCGATGTGGTCGATTCGCGTCAGCATGGATTCAGTGCAGCGCCACCGCGATGGTTACGCAACGTGCCAGCGATCACACTGACGGCCCGATGACGGCACGGAGTGCCACGCAATACATTCGAAGTAAACCCTCGTTCACTCCTCGGCAGTGCAGCCGGTAAGGGGAATCACCGCTCATGACTTCTGAAACTCCCGGCAGGCCCACCTCGGTGATCGTCGCGGGCGCCCGGACGCCCATGGGACGACTGCTCGGCTCGCTGAAGTCCTTCTCCGGAGCCGACCTCGGCGGCTTCGCGATCAAGGCAGCCCTCGACCGCGCGGGCATCGGGGGCGACCAGGTGCAGTACGTGATCATGGGGCAGGTGCTACAGGCCGGCGCCGGCCAGCTCCCGGCCCGCCAGGCCGCCGTGAAGGCCGGCATCCCGATGAACGTCCCGGCGCTCACCGTCAACAAGGTGTGCCTGTCCGGACTCGACGCCATCGCGCTGGCCGACCAGCTGATCCGCGCGGGTGAGTTCGACATCGTGGTCGCGGGCGGCCAGGAGTCCATGACCAACGCCCCGCACCTGCTCCCCAAGTCCCGCGAGGGCTTCAAGTACGGCGCCGTCGAGATGCTCGACGCGATGGCGTACGACGGCCTCACCGACGCCTTCGAGAACATCGCCATGGGCGAGTCCACGGAGAAGCACAACACGCGCCTCGGCATCCTGCGCCCCGAGCAGGACGAGGTCGCCGCGCTGTCCCACCAGCGGGCCGCCGCCGCCCAGAAGAACGGGCTCTTCGAGGCCGAGATCACCCCGGTCGAGATCCCGCAGCGCAAGGGCGAGCCGGTCGTCTTCAGCAAGGACGAGGGCATCCGCGGCGACACCACCGCGGAGTCGCTGGGCAAGCTGCGCCCCGCGTTCACCCGGGACGGCACGATCACGGCCGGCACCTCCTCGCAGATCTCGGACGGCGCGGCCGCCGTGGTCGTGATGAGCAAGGCCAAGGCCGAGGAACTGGGCCTGGAGTGGCTCGCCGAGATCGGCGCCCACGGCAACGTGGCCGGACCGGACAACTCGCTCCAGTCCCAGCCGTCCAACGCGATCCGGCACGCCCTGAAGAAGGACGGCCTGGACGTCTCCGACCTCGACCTCATCGAGATCAACGAGGCCTTCGCCGCGGTCGCCGTGCAGTCAATGAAGGACCTCGGCGTGTCCACGGAAAGGGTGAACGTCAACGGTGGCGCCATCGCCCTGGGCCACCCCATCGGCATGTCCGGCGCGCGTCTCGTGCTGCACCTGGCCCTGGAGCTCAAGCGGCGGGGCGGCGGGGTCGGCGCGGCCGCGCTGTGCGGTGGCGGCGGGCAGGGTGACGCCCTGATCGTGCGGGTACCGAAGGCCTGAGTACGTTTCTGAAGCGAACGGAGCTGTGATGCAGGACGTCTCCTCACTGGTGGCCGGGGCCAGAGAAGGCCGACCGCGTGCGGTGGCCCGGCTGATCTCCCTGGTGGAGGGGGCGTCCCCGCAGCTCAGGGAGGTCATGGCGGCACTCGCCCCGCTGACCGGCAACGCGTACGTGGTGGGCCTGACCGGCTCGCCCGGTGTCGGTAAGTCGACCTCCACCTCGGCACTGGTCAGTGCCTACCGCAAACAGGGGAAGCGGGTCGGCGTGCTGGCCGTCGACCCCTCCTCGCCGTTCTCGGGCGGCGCCCTCCTCGGCGACCGCGTCCGGATGTCCGACCACGCTTCGGACCCCGGTGTCTACATCCGCTCGATGGCCACCCGCGGCCACCTCGGCGGCCTCGCCTGGGCGGCCCCGCAGGCCATCCGGGTGCTGGACGCGGCGGGCTGTGACGTGATCCTGGTGGAGACCGTGGGCGTCGGCCAGTCGGAGGTCGAGATCGCCTCCCAGGCCGACACCTCGGTCGTCCTGCTGGCCCCCGGCATGGGTGACGGCATCCAGGCCGCCAAGGCCGGGATCCTGGAGATCGGCGACGTGTACGTCGTCAACAAGGCCGACCGGGACGGCGCGGACGCCACGGCCCGCGAACTGAACCACATGCTGGGCCTCGGCGAGTCCCGCGGCCCCGGCGACTGGCGCCCTCCGATCGTGCGGACGGTCGCGGCCCGCGCCGAGGGCGTCGACGAGGTCGTGGAGGCCCTGGAGAAGCACCGCGCGTGGATGGAGGAGCGGGGTGTCCTGGCGGAGCGCCGGCTGGCCCGCGCCTCCCGGGAGGTCGAGACGATCGCCGTGACGGCGCTCCGTGAACGCATCGGCGACCTGCACGGGGACCGTCACCTGGACGCGCTGGCGGAACGCATCGTGGCCGGTGAACTGGACCCGTACCGCGCGGCGGACGAACTGGTGGCGGGGCTGACGGAGGGCTAGTCACCGGGCGGTACGGCAAGCGGCGAACGAGACCTGAACCCTCGTCCGCCGCTTTCGTGTGCCGTCTGCCGTCACGGGCGCCCGCGTTGGCCCCTCAGGTGCTCCGCGATCGGCTTCAGGCCCTTGTCCAGCTCTATCAGTGCCTCCGGCGACAGCAGGTCGATGAAGTGCCGTCGCACGGAGGCGACATGATGTGGCGCCACCTTCTTCATCGTCTCCATGCCGTGCTCGGTGAGGACGGCGTACAGCCCGCGGCGGTCCGACTCGCAGTTCTCACGGCGGACCAGGTTCGCGTTCTCCATACGGGTGACCTGGTGCGAGAGCCGGCTCTTGGACTGGAGCGTGGCGGACGCGAGGTCGCTCATGCGCATCCGGTAGTCCTCCGACTCGGACAGGTTCACCAGGATCTCGTAGTCGTTCATCGTCAGCCCGAACGGCTGTAGATCTTTTTCGAGCTGGTACGTCAACAGCCTGTTGACCTCCAGGTGGGTGCGCCAGGCGCACTGCTCCGCATCGGTCAGCCAGCGCGTGGCCGTCTCGGTCTCCATGAATGAAGTCTACCTAAAATGTTGAAAGGCGAACTAGTGAGGGTGGTGTGACTGTGCGCACGCGTTCGATGTCACACTCCGCAGACTACCGCTCACAGCCCGAAGCGACGCTGGAGGTCTCCCAGCTGTCCGGGAAGGCGCGGTGTGGGCTGCTGCTGTGGAGGCCCTGTGAAAGGGCCTCCGCCACCGGGTACCCCGGGCTGGTGCGGAACCGCTCCCGTGGCCTGCTCGGCCATCAGGGTTTCGGTGGACTGGAGCAGGACCGTACCCGCCCCCACGAACTCGAACTGGTGCTCCTCCCCGGAGGCCCCGCCGAGGCCCGTCATCGCACGTAGACCGCCCATGACACCTGTCATGTAGCCATGGTCGTAGTGGTGGCAGGGGGAGGGGCAGTCGGCCCATCCCACCAGCGCCTGAGGGTCCACCCGGATCGGGGGTTCCATGAACACCACCGGACCGTTGGACGCGGCCACAAACTTTCCGGTTCCGATAAGGGTCAGAAAACCCGGAACGATTGATTGCTTCAGAGCGAGACTTGGCTGAAAAGCGAGCAGGTTGCCGGAGCGAATGGTCAGGTTGCCGTCGTCGAGGTCGTACGAATTGACGTCGAAGGCCCGGTCGGCGAGGAGCATCCGGCCCGAGCCCTCCGCCACCACCCAGTCGCTCGCGTGCAGAGGCGAATGGAAGGAAGTGCGGACCAGACGGTCGAGACGGCCGTGCCCGACGCCGTTGAAGTCGATCGAGCCGTAGTAGGCGATCATCTTCCCCTTCTGTAGGAACCACTGGCTCCCCTTGAGCTCCACACAGAAGGTGTACTTGTTCACGTTGTCGTCGACGGGCAGGGTCATGGGGTCGTACACGACCGGTCCGGCGGCCCCGTATGCGCTCACAGCTTCTCCTCCGACGCCTGCACGTACACCATGCCGTTGCCGCTGAGCTCCAGCTGGAACGCCTCGCCGGAGCCGCGGCCCACCATGTCCCGCCAGCCGAGCGCGGTCGACAGCTTGTTGCGGACGTCGCCGTGGTGGGCGACGTAGGCCTGCGGGTCGACGTGGACCGGGCGCTGCGGGGTGACCGGGATCTCGAAGACGCCTCCATGGGCCATCACGGCGACGGCGCCGTGGCCCTTGAGGGTGGTGGTGAACAGGCCCTGGCCGGTCACCTGGCCGCGCACCATGCCCATCACCCCGCCCTGCGAGCCCATGAACATCGTGCCCTGCTGGAGCGTGCCCTCGAAGGCGAGCAGCCGGTCCGCCTCGACGTAGAGCGTGTCACCGGTGAGGGTGATCACCTGGACGTGGTGGCCGCCGTGCCCGAAGAAGACCGTGCCGCTGCCCTCGACCGTCATCAGCGGGGTCGCCTCGCCGGCCACCCGGCGGCCGAGCATGGACATCATCCCGCCCTGGCCGCCCTGGATGTTGGGTGTGAAGGACACCTCGCCCTTGTACGCGAGCATCGCCCCGCGCTGGCTGAACAGCCGCTGCCCGGGGACGACGGTCGCCTCGACCATCTTGGAGTTCACCTCGCGCAGGGCCATCTCACACGTCTCCCGCGATCGTGTTCCGCTCGCTCGGCTGTACGTACACCAGCCCGTCCCCCTCGAACCGGATCTGGAAGGCCTCGCCGCCGCCCTCCCCGAGGAACGTGCGGAACGTCACACCCGACTGGAAGGACTGGCGGAGGTTGCCCTGGTGGGCGATGTAGGCGCCCGGGTCGACGGTCAGCGGGTACTGCCCGCTCACCCGGAGCACCACCGCCGGGCCGTCCGACATGATCGCCGCCTGGCCGTGGCCCTCGACGGTCGTCGTGAACAGGCCGTTGCCCTGGGAGGCGCCGCGCAGGCCGGTGAAGGTGGTGCCGGTGCGCAGGCCGGCGTCGGTCGCCAGCAGGTTGCTGGACTCGACGTACAGCTTGTCGCCCTGGAGGCCGACCAGGTTGATCTCGGACGCCCGGTCCGCGAACCAGCACGTCCCGTGCCCCTTCACCTCCATCACCGTCATCTGCTCGCCGGTGAGCCGCCTGGTCACCATCCCCCGCAGACCCTCACCGCCACCGCTCATCTTCTTGAACGTCATCTGCCCGTCGTACGCGACCATCGAGCCGTTCTTCGCCTTCACGGCGTCCCCGGTCATCTCGACGGCGAGCACCTTGCTGCCCTGAAGTCGGAACATCGCCACGCTGTGAAGGTAGCCGCAGGCCGACGGCGGCGACAGGTCCCGTGGGTGGACGTCACCCCGGATCCGTCCCCTAGGGGGCCCGGCCGCCGTTCCCCGGGCAGCCGGACGACCGCAGTGCCGGCCGTCAGGCCGACGCCGGACCTCTGGGGCGCGCCGTCCTCCTCGTCATCGCGCGGCACCCCCCTCCGTCTCGGAGCCACCCCGCACCCCCGCGCCGGGTCCGCGAGGCTCCCTTGCCACAATGGGGGGACGTTTGTGCCCGCGTTCACAAAGAGTGGACGTCTCTCCCCCCGAAGGTGACTCGTGGACATCAAGACCGCCACCGCCATCCGCCGCCTGCGCCTGGTCTCCGCCCCGGAGGCCGTCTCCTTCCTGATCCTCCTCCTCTGCTCGGTGCTGAAGCGGACCACGGACTTCAACGCGGTGCCCGTGATGGGCGCGGTCCACGGTGTCCTGTTCATCCTGTACGTGATCTTCTGGGCGGACGCCTGGAGCCGCACCAAGTGGTCCCTGGGGACCGCCGCCCTGTACTTCGTCCTCTCCGTGCTGCCGACCGGCGGCTTCTTCGCCGAGCGCAAGCTGCGCCGGGAGGCCGAGAACGCGGTCATCGCCGCCCGCGCCCGCAAGGAAGGCGTGGTCAACGCATGATCGTCGCCTTTTCCGTGACGCCGCTGGGCGTCGGCGAGGACGTGGGGGAGTACGTGGCCGACGCGGTCCGGGTCGTGCGCGAGTCCGGGCTGCCCAACCGCACCGACGCCATGTTCACCTCGGTCGAAGGCGAGTGGGACGAGGTCATGGACGTCGTCAGGCGGGCCGTCGCCGCCGTGGAGGCACGCGCTCCGCGGGTCTCCCTGGTGCTCAAGGCGGACATCCGGCCCGGCGTCACCGACGGACTCACCAGCAAGGTGGAGACGGTGGAGCGGCACCTCGCCGGGTAGCCGCCAGCCGCCAGTCGACGGCGGACAGCGCCCCGGGCCACCACGGCCGGGGCGCTCAGTCGTCTCCGGGGGCCGCGGCGCCCGACGCCAGGGCGATGCCCAGCGGGGTCCGTTCGTACAGCACCTGGTGGCCGTAGCGGCGGGAGGTGAGCAGGCCCGCGTCGCGCAGCGCCGTCAGATGGGCGGAGACCGAGGACGGGGCCAGCCCGAGCCGGTGGGCGAGTGCCGTGGTGGTGGCGGGGTCGGTGAGCGCGGTGAGGACGGCGGCCCGGCCCCGGCCCAGCAGCCGCACCAGGGCGTCCGGCGCGGTGGCGGCCGGGTCGGTCCACAGGCCGCCGATGCCGCGGGCGGGGTAGACCAGCGTCGGGTGCGCGGGCGGGTCGAAGGAGCTGATCAGGTCCGGCCAGGTGAACACGCTGGGCATCAGCACCAGGCCCTGACCGCCGAGCCGCCGCTCGTGCACACCCGCCGACTGCACGGTCAGCGTCCCGCTGCGCCAGCCGCAGCGGCGGTGGATCTCGGGCAGCAGCCCGCCCAGACCGACCTCCGCGAGCCGCCGGGAGTGGAAGGCGATGTCCGCCTCCAGCAGGGCGCGCAGCCTTGGCCAGTCCGGGGCGACCAGGACCTGCCAGGCCGCCTCCAGGGCGTCCGTCAGCTCCCGGACCAGGCGCGCCGGATCGGCCAGCCAGGCCCGGCCCGTCGCCGACTCCAGCGCGCCGGGGGTGTCCGCGAGCGACCGCGCGGTGTCCGCCCGCGCCGTCTCCGGGTCCACCGCCCGCAGGACCGCGAGCTCCTCCTCGATCGAGGCCGCGGGGCCGGACGGCGGCGGCACCAGCCAGTCCGGGGTGTGACCGCGCCGGGGCATCAGCAGCCACAGCGGGGTCAGATCGAGGCCGTCGGCCACCGCCCGGATCCGCCGCAGCCACGGCGCGTGATAACCGTGCCGGTCCGGCCGCCGCAGCGTACGCACCGCCTCCTGCGTCTCCCACACCGGCGACACGACGAACCGGCACCGCAGAAAGTCGTCCTCGTCGAAGTGAAGGTGGGAGGGCATGGCGGATCCTGGAGGAGAAAGGGGAGCGGGTGCTCCCGGCCGGTGCCCGCCCCGACGGTGCCCGCTCCGACGGCGGTCGCCTCGACGGCGCCCGCCACGGAGGCGAAGCGGCCCGGAGTCGTGGCGGCCCGGAGTCGTGGCGGCGCGTGGCGGCGGGTCTGCCGACGGCGGCGGATCGGGCCCCGGGCCGGCGGCGCCCACGTGCGCGGACTGGTCGGACGGGGCGGAGACAGAGGCGGTGTACGTGTCCCTGTACGTGTGGGTGGGGGCGTCGGTGTCGGTGTGAGGGAGAGCGTGAAGATTCGGCTGGTGCCGAAACTCTAAGCCGGCGGGCCTGGCGCGGGCACGCTGGGGCCCATGTCCGCTCCCGCCCTGTCCGGGCCCGTCGGCTACGGCCGGGTCCTCGCCGTTCCCGAGTTCCGTGCCGTCTTCGCCGCCCATGTCCTGTCCATGCTCGGCGTGATCGTCAGCGAGATCGCGCTGTCCGTGCTGGTGTACGACCTCACCGGGTCGCCGCTGCTCAGCGCGCTGACCTTCGCGCTCGGCTTTCTGCCCTACCTGGTCGGCGGCACCCTGCTGGCCGGAGTGGGCGACCGGTTCCCGGCCCGCCGGGTGCTGGTGGTGTGCGACCTGGTGTGCGCGGGCTGCGTGGCCGCGATGGCCGTACCGGGAACCGGGATCGGCGTGCTGCTCGGGCTGCGCTGCGCGCTGGCCGTCGTCTCGCCGGTGTTCGCCGGCACCCGGATGGCCACCCTCTCCGACATCCTCGGCGGCGGCGACCTGTTCGTGCTCGGCCGCTCCCTGCTGCGCATCGTCGCGCAGAGCGCGCTGCTCGTCGGCTACGGCCTCGGCGGCCTGCTGCTCGCCGTCCTCGCCCCGCGCCACGCGCTGCTGATCACCGTCGCCGGCTTCCTCGCCTCGGCCGCGCTGCTGCGCCTGGGCACCCGGCACCGGCCCGCCCGCGCCCGGGTCCGCGAAGGCGGCGGCACCCGCCAACTGCTCGCCGACCGCCGTGTCCGCCTGCTGCTCCTGCTCTTCTGGATCCCGGCGATGTTCGCCGTCGTCCCCGAGGCGCTGGCCGCCCCCTACGCCGACGCGCTCGGCACCGGATCCCCCGGCCTCGGCCTGCTGATGTGCGCGCTGCCGGTCGGCACGGTCGCCGGGGAGCTGTACGCGGGGGCCCGGCTCGGCCCCGCCGCCCGGGAGCGGATCGCCCTCCCGCTGGTCTGCCTCACCCTGCTGCCGTACCTGGGGTACGCCCTGCACCCCTCCCTCACCGGCTCGCTGCTCCTGCTGCTGCTCGCGGGCGCCGGGTCGGCGTACACGCTGGGTCTGGACCAGTGGTTCGTGCGGGCCGTGCCGGAGGAGCTGCGCGGCCGCGCCATGACGGTGCTCAGCGCGGGGCTGATGACCATCCAGGGCGTCGGCATGACCCTGGCGGGGGTGGCGGCTCAGGCGGTGGGGGTACGGACCACGGTGGCCGCGGCCGGGGTGGTGGGCGTGGTGTGCTGCTGCGCCCTCGCCGTGGCGGCCCGGCGGGCGGTTCCGCCGGCGTCCTGACGGAGGGGGCGCCCCGGGTCGCGGGCCGAGGTGACCGAAAGCCGAGACAGGGCTGACCGCTATATGACCGGCCGGTAGGGTCGGTGGCGTGCCCAAGCCACTCAGTCTCCCCTTCGACCCCATCGCCCGTGCCGACGACCTCTGGAAGCAGCGCTGGGGGAGCGTCCCCTCGATGGCAGCGATCACCTCGATCATGCGGGCCCAGCAGATCCTGCTGGCCGAGGTCGACGCGGTGGTCAAGCCGTACGGGCTGACGTTCGCGCGCTACGAGGCGCTGGTCCTGCTCACCTTCTCCAAGGCCGGCGAACTGCCGATGTCGAAGATCGGCGAGCGTCTGATGGTGCATCCCACCTCCGTGACGAACACCGTCGACCGGCTGGTCAAGTCCGGTCTGGTCGCCCGGCGGCCCAACCCCAACGACGGGCGCGGCACGCTCGCCACGATCACCGAGAAGGGCCGTGAGGTCGTCGAGGCGGCCACCCGCGACCTGATGGCGATGGACTTCGGACTCGGCGTGTACGACGCCGAGGAGTGCGGCGAGATCTTCGCGATGCTGCGCCCGCTCAGGGTCTCCGCGCACGACTTCGACGAGGACTGAACGCGCCGCCCGCCGAGCGGTGCCCCGGGGCAAGATCTACCGGAACGGGTGGTTACGCTCGTGCCCATGAAAAAGAGCGTGCTGACCCGCTACCGCGTCCTGGCCTACGTCACCGGTGTGCTGCTGGTGCTGTTGTGCCTGAGCATGATCGCCAAGTACGGGCTGGACATCGACGGCGCGGCCGACGTCACGCGGGTCGTCGCCATCGCGCACGGCTGGCTCTACGTCGTCTACCTGGTCTTCGCCTTCGACCTGGGTTCCAAGGCGAAGTGGCCGGTCGGCAAGCAGCTGTGGGTGCTGCTGGCGGGCACGATCCCGACGGCCGCCTTCTTCGTGGAGCGCAAGGTCACCCGTGAGCTCGACGCCAGGGTGACCGAGGGCGCCCCGGTCGCCGCCAAGGCCTGAGATCCGGCGCACACCGCCGTACGGACACCCGTGCGGCGGTTTCCATCGACATTTACTTGGACGTCCTAGTAAATTCGAGGGTATGGACGCTGACGCCATCGAAGAGGGCCGCCGACGGTGGCAGGCCCGTTACGACGCGGCCCGCAAGCGGGACGCGGACTTCACGACGCTCTCCGGTGACCCCGTGGAGCCCGTGTACGGGCCCCGGACGGGTGACACGTACGAGGGATTCGAGCGGATCGGCTGGCCGGGTGAATACCCCTTCACCCGCGGGCTGTACCCGACCGGCTACCGCGGGCGGACCTGGACCATCCGCCAGTTCGCCGGGTTCGGCAACGCCGAGCAGACCAACGAGCGCTACAAGATGATCCTCGGCAACGGCGGCGGGGGTCTGTCCGTCGCCTTCGACATGCCGACCCTCATGGGACGCGACTCGGACGACCCGCGCTCGCTCGGCGAGGTGGGGCACTGCGGGGTCGCCATCGACTCCGCCGCCGACATGGAGGTCCTGTTCAAGGACATCCCGCTGGGCGACGTGACGACGTCCATGACCATCAGCGGGCCCGCCGTACCGGTCTTCTGCATGTACCTGGTCGCCGCCGAACGGCAGGGCGTCGACCCGTCGGTCCTCAACGGCACGCTCCAGACCGACATCTTCAAGGAGTACATCGCACAGAAGGAGTGGCTGTTCCAGCCCGAGCCCCATCTGCGCCTCATCGGCGACCTGATGGAGCACTGCGCGGCCGGCATCCCCGCCTACAAGCCGCTCTCCGTGTCCGGCTACCACATCCGCGAGGCGGGGGCGACGGCCGCGCAGGAGCTGGCGTACACGCTCGCCGACGGTTTCGGGTACGTGGAGCTGGGGTTGAGCCGCGGGCTCGACGTGGACGTGTTCGCGCCCGGCCTCTCCTTCTTCTTCGACGCGCACGTCGACTTCTTCGAGGAGATCGCCAAGTTCCGGGCCGCGCGCCGGATCTGGGCGCGGTGGATGCGCGACGTGTACGGCTCGCGGTCCGAGAAGGCGCAGTGGCTGCGCTTCCACACCCAGACCGCCGGGGTCTCGCTGACCGCCCAGCAGCCGTACAACAACGTGGTGCGCACGGCCGTGGAGGCGCTCGCGGCGGTGCTCGGCGGGACCAACTCGCTGCACACCAACGCCCTGGACGAGACCCTCGCCCTGCCCAGCGAGCAGGCCGCCGAGATCGCGCTGCGCACGCAGCAGGTGCTCATGGAGGAGACCGGGGTCGCCAACGTGGCGGACCCGCTGGGCGGTTCCTGGTACGTCGAGCAGCTCACCGACCGGATCGAGGCCGACGCCGAGAAGATCTTCGACCGGATCAAGGAACGCGGACTGCGCGCCCACCCGGACGGCCGGCACCCGATCGGGCCGGTCACCTCCGGGATCCTGCGGGGCATCGAGGACGGCTGGTTCACCGGGGAGATCGCCGAGTCCGCCTTCCGCTACCAGCAGTCGCTGGAGAAGGGCGACAAGCGGGTCGTCGGCGTCAACGTGCACACCGGTTCCGTCACCGGCGACCTGGAGATCCTGCGGGTCTCGCACGAGGTGGAGCGCGAGCAGGTGCGGGTGCTGGGCGAGCGCAGGGCCGCCCGCGACGACGCCGCGGTGCGCACCGCCCTGGACGCCATGCTGGCCGCCGCCCGGTCCGGCGCCAACATGATCGCCCCGATGCTCGACGCGGTACGCGCGGAGGCCACCCTGGGCGAGATCTGCGGGGTGCTGCGGGACGAGTGGGGGGTGTACACGGAGCCGGCCGGGTTCTAGGGGCGTGTGGCGAAAGCCCCGCCTGCCTCACGACGCCGATACGCCCTGACCGCCGTCGCCCGGTGGGGCGGCCGCCTCGGCCCGCTCCGAGCCGAGGCCCTGGAGCAGTACCCGGGTGAAGTCGCGTACCCAGTCCGCGTCCGCCGGTTTGCCGCTCATCAGGGTGCGGTGCACGACCGCGCCCGCCACCATGTCGAAGATCAGGTCCACCGTGCGGGCGGCCGCGCCCGGGTCCGGTTCCGTGGGGAGTTCGCCCCGGCACTGGGCCCGGGTCCGGCCTTCCAGGACGAGCCGCTTCTGGCGGTCCACGATGGACGTGCGGATACGTTCCCTCAGGGCCTCGTCCCGGGTCGACTCGGCCACCGCCGCCATCAGGCCGCTCCTGGCCTCCGGACGGTCCAGGATCGCCGCGAACTGGAGCACCACGCCCTCGATGTCGTCGGCCAGGCTGCCGCGGTCGGGGAGTTCGAGTTCGTCGAAGAGTTCCGCCACCGCGTCCACGACCAGTTCGTTCTTGCCGGCCCAGCGGCGGTAGAGCGTCGTCTTCGCCACCCCGGCCCGGGTCGCCACGTCTCCCAGGGTGAGCTTGGACCAGCCCAGTTCCACCAGTGCCTGCCGCGTCGCCGCCAGGATCGCCGCGTCCGCGGCGGCGCTGCGCGGGCGGCCGGTACGGCTGGCGGGGGTGCGGCTCTGCATCCCTCGACCATAACCGGCGGTTCGTGTGAGGTCGTGAGGGAGATCACCGGAAACCGGTGTCGCGCGGGACCCCGATGGCATTACGCTACGACTCGTAGCGAAAGCTCGTGGCGACCGCACGGGCGACGACCACAGGTGTGGGGTGGGGACCCGGCACCCGCTGAAAACGTACCGCAGACCTGGCTTTCACCACGCTTTTCACTTGCGCGCGGGAACGGGGGAGGATAGGCGCATGCAGCCACGGAACATGTCCATGAGCGGCGTCGTCGACCTCGCCGCGGTGAAGGCGGCCCAGGAGGCCAAGGCCAAGGCCGAGCAGACGCGCGCCGAAGCGGCCCGGCAGGGTGGTGCCGGTGCCGTCGCCCCGGCCGACCTGGTCATCGACGTCGACGAAGCCGGCTTCGAGCGCGATGTCCTCCAGCGGTCCGCCGAAGTCCCCGTCGTCATCGACTTCTGGGCCGAGTGGTGTCAGCCCTGCAAGCAGCTGAGCCCGGTCCTGGAGCGTCTCGCCGTCGAGTACAACGGCCGCTTCCTGCTGGCCAAGATCGACGTCGACGCCAACCAGATGCTGATGCAGCAGTTCGGGGTCCAGGGGATCCCGGCCGTCTTCGCGGTGGTCGCCGGGCAGGCGCTGCCGCTCTTCCAGGGGGCGGCCGGCGAGGAGCAGATCCGCGGCACCCTCGACCAGTTGATCCAGGTCGCCGAGCAGCGCTTCGGGCTCACCGGACTCGTCGTCGACGCCGACGCGCAGCCCGGTGCCCAGCCGGCGCCCGCGATGCCGGCGGGTCCCCACGACGCCCTCCTCGAAGCCGCCGTGCAGGCGCTGGACGCCGGTGACTTCGGCGGCGCGGTCCAGGCCTACCGGAACGTGCTGAGCGACGACCCGGCCAACAGCGAGGCGAGACTGGGACTGGCCCAGGCCGAGTTGCTCCAGCGGGTACAGGGGATGGACCCGCAGCAGGTGCGCAAGGACGCGGCCGAGAAGCCGGCCGACGCCGAGGCGCAGATCGCCGCCGCGGACCTGGACCTGGTGGGCGGGCACGTCGAGGACGCGTTCGGGCGGCTGATCGAGACCGTGCAGCGGACCGCCGGGGACGACCGGGACGCGGTACGGCGCCGGTTGCTCGAACTCTTCGAGGTGGTCGGCACCGACGATCCCCGAGTCGTCGGCGCACGCCGGGCGTTGGCACGGGCGCTGTTCTGAACCGGCTTCTGACCAGTCGCTAAACGTCACGTCCTGTGATGCCCGAGTGAAAGATTGGCCGACATGGGGTCACAGCGACTGCTCTTTGCCAAATCTTGGTAATCGCAGTCGCTGTTACTCGCAGTAAATCAGGGGCGTTGGCCTGTCCGATTCCGTCCAGGGATCAACTGTTTTGTTCTGCCCTTGAATGCCACCCAGCGTCGCACTCCGAGACCGGCGGGTCGTCCTTCGGTTATCCGGCCGTTACTACCGAGTAACGAAGGCCCTTGTGCGGGCGGCGAGAATGCACCACGATCGGCGACGCTCGGTCCATTCCCGTACCCCGACAGCCGGTCGGGTCCACGGGTTCATCTGGGTCCCCACCGAGCAGAGTCGGCGGCAGTGACGCCGGCTCTTGGGCAGGGGGGTCTTCGCCTGTACGGCGAAGCCTGTCCGGCAAGGTTGTGCGTGATGCGTGTCAGGCGCGACCAGTGGTTGTCGCTCGGGGGTGATCGCCGGTGATCGAGGTGCGGTTCGCGCCTCCGAGCGCGGGCGCTCCCCTTCCGAGGACGTAGCACTTCTCCCATCCCTGCCCGGCCGAGCCGCCGCCGGTGGCGATCCCGGGCCAGGAGATGTACGTCCGAGAAGGAGGAAATATGGAGTCCCAGGTGCGTGGCGGGACCAGATGGAAGCGGTTCGCTGTGGTCATGGTGCCCAGCGTGGCCGCCACGGCGTGTATAGGTGTCGCCCTCGCGCAGGGCGCTCTCGCCGCGTCGTTCAGTGTGTCGGGACAGCAGTTCAAGGTCACGGCGGACTCGCTCGAAGGTGACGGCTTCGTCCAGTACGGTGCCGTCGACTCCGGTTACACCCTCACGGGTGACAAGACGGCGCACCCGGTGGCGGTCTCGGCGTTCAACAGCGCCACGATCACCAACCTGTGCCAGTCCGTGGTCACCCCGAATGTGCCGTTCTTCGGGAACGTCAGCCTGATCCTGCACGCGGGTACCGACCCGAAGAAGCCGGTCGAGGCGACCAAGCTCTACATCGACCTCGACGACCTCAACGCCGACGCGACGTTCACCAACATCAACATCGGTGTCGCGGCGCAGGACTCGACCAAGGGTCCGGGCATCAAGCAGGACGAGCTCAAGGCCGGCAAGACGAACCCGTACGGGTTCGCGCAGGAGGCGGACCACGCCTCGCTGACCGGCGTGAAGCAGACGGCGTGGGCGACCACCGCCGCCACCTTCAAGCTGAGCGGTCTGCACATGTCGATCTCGACGAAGGGAGCGGAGTGCTACTAAGCACTCCGTGACGGGCGGGGGAGCCGACGGCACCCCCGCCCTTGCCCCTTCTGTCCACGGTCTTCACACGCGGTACAACGCACCACCACCGCCCGATCACAGCAACACACCACAGCAACGCCGCACCAGGGAGCTGTTTCCATGAGCGCCGAGACCTCTGCCGCACCCGGCCAGTTCACCCGCCGGAGGCAGCAGTTCCGCGCCTGGCGGGGCACCCGGCCGTTCTGGGCCGGTTTCTACATGCTGCTCGCCGGCCTTCCGATCATGTACTTCCCGTACGCGCATCTCCAGGTCGGTCACCTCACGATCGCGATGGCGACCACCGCGGGTGCCGGGTCCTTGATCATCGGCGTGCTGCTCATCGTCCTGGGCGTCAGCGTCTGGTACCAGAAGCACATCCGCACGTTCGCGGGAGTCGCCGCGATCCTGCTGGCGCTGGTGTCCCTCCCCGTGTCCAACTTCGGCGGCTTCGTCATGGGCTTCCTGCTCGCCCTGATCGGCGGAGCGATGGCCGTGGCCTGGGCGCCGGGTGCTCCCCCGCAGCCGCAGCCGGAGGGCGAGATGCCCCCGGCCGGGGACAGCGCACCGGACGAGGCCCCCTACCTCGCGGGTTCGGACGGCGTGGTCGACGGCGGCCCCTCCCAGGGCTTCACCGCCCCGGAGGAGAACGACCTGTCAGGAACGAGCCCGGTGAACGGGGCGAACGGGAGGCACAGTGCCGGCTGACGAGGTGACCCACGGGACTGAGGTGGACGAGTCCCGTGTGAGAACCGGGCCGCGCCATGCGGCACCCAAGAAGCCGCTGTTCACCAGATTCCAGATGCCGGCCGGCAAGGCGATAGCCTCCGTGGCGATGCCGACGGCCGTCATCATGGGCATGGGCTTCACCTCGACGCTCGCCATCGCGGACACGAACAACACGTCGGCGTCGTCGAAGAGCCTCGCGGAGGACTACAAGAACTGCGTCTCCGCCCTGGACTCCGCCTCGCCCTCCGCCTCGGCGAGCGCGAGCGACAAGGCCACGGACTCGGCGACGCCGTCCGCCACGGCGTCGGACGACGCCAAGGACTCCACGTCGTCGTCGGGCGGCAAGTCGTCCTCGTCGGATTCAGGTTCCGACGACACGGCCACGCCGACGCCGTCCGCGACCAAGTCGTCCTCGTCGTCGGACGGTTCGGGCTCCTCCTCGGGCTCGTCCGGGTCCGACGGCACGGCCACCCCGTCGCCGTCCGCCTCCGCGAGCAGCGGCGGCGGCCTGCTGGACTCCATCGGGGACGCCATCACCGGCATCCTCAGCGGCGGCAGCACGACGAGTTCGTCCTCGTCGGACTCCACGGCGAGCGCCACCCCCACGCCGTCGGCCTCGGCCGGCTCCGACTCGTCGTCGTCCTCGTCGTCCTCGTCGTCGAGCAAGGACAGCGGTTCCGACACCGTGTCCAAGACCGTCAAGAAGGTCACGGACACCGTCAAGGACACCACGGACACGGCGACCAAGGCGGCCGACGAGGTCACCAAGGACGCCACCGAGGCGGCCGACGACGCCACCTCCAGCGCCTCACCGAGCCCGTCCGCGAGCTCCACCACGTCGGCGGACGACTGCGAGGCCGCCACCGACGACGTGAGCGGTGTCGACAACAAGGTGGCGGTGGCGGACGACCCCTGGTACCTCAGTGCCAGCTCGCTGCTGCTGAAGAGCGCCGACTACCAGGGTGTCGTGGAGGTGAAGACGGCCAGCGGCAAGACGAAGAAGGTGCTGAAGTACGTCATCTCCGGCGGCACCGACATCGGCGACCTGCACCAGACGGTCAAGGACACGAAGATCGACAAGACCTACCACGTGCAGGCGGCCTCGGGTTCGACGTCCACGATCCGCGACGGCGACACGACGATGTACACGGAGTCGATCTCCGGCAACCTCTTCGGTCTGATCCCGATCACGTTCAGCCCGGACAGCCCGCCGCCGCTGAACATCCCGCTGATCTACTTCACCAACGTGAAGGTCGTCCAGGCGGCCCAGTTCGGCGGCACCCTGCACGTGCCCGGGATGCACGTGTACACCACCGACGGAGCCGGCTGAGCACCACCACAGACCCGTCCGGGAGCCGCGAGAAGGGCTGTGCCCCGCCGAACACCGGTTCGGCGGGGCACAGCCCTTTCCGTCGTGCGGAACCCGTCACGGGGGCGTCACTTGTTGATGCCGCCGATGTGGTGGACGCGGAGCATGTTGGTGGTGCCGGGGACACCGGGGGGCGAACCGGCCGTGATGATGACGGTGTCACCCGGGTGGAAGCGCTTGATCTTCGCGATCTCCTGGTCGACCATGTCGACCATCTCGTCCGTGCTGTTCACGAACGGCACCACGTGCGACTCCACGCCCCAGCTGAGGGTGAGCTGGTTGCGGGTGTTCTCGTCGGTGGTGAAGGCGATGATCGGCTGCTGGGCGCGGTAGCGGGAGAGACGGCGGGCCGTGTCACCGGACTGCGTGAAGGCGACCAGGCCGCGGCCGCCGAGGAAGTCCGCGATCTCGCACGCGGCACGCGCGACCGAACCGCCCTGCGTACGCGGCTTCTTGCCCGGCACGAGCGGCTGAAGGCCCTTGCTCAGCAGTTCCTGCTCGGCCGCGGCGACGATCTTCGACATCGTCTTGACGGTCTCGACCGGGTACGCGCCGACGGAGGACTCCGCCGACAGCATGACCGCGTCGGCGCCGTCCAGGATCGCGTTGGCCACGTCGGAGGCCTCGGCGCGGGTCGGACGGGAGTTGGTGATCATCGACTCCATCATCTGGGTCGCCACGATCACCGGCTTGGCGTTGCGCCGGCACAGCTCGATGAGCCGCTTCTGCACCATGGGGACCTTCTCGAGCGGGTACTCGACGGCCAGGTCGCCACGGGCCACCATGACGGCGTCGAACGCCATCACGACGCCCTCCATGTTCTCCACCGCCTGCGGCTTCTCCACCTTGGCGATGACGGGGACCCGGCGGCCCTCCTCGTCCATCACCTGGTGGACGTCGTCGACGTCCTTGGCGTCCCGCACGAAGGACAGCGCGACCATGTCGCAGCCCATGCGCAGCGCGAACCGCAGGTCCTCGACGTCCTTCTCGGACAGCGCGGGCACGTTGACGGCCGCGCCGGGCAGGTTGATGCCCTTGTGGTCGGAGACGACACCGCCCTCGATGACGATCGTCCTCACCCGCGGGCCCTCGACGTCCAGCACCTTCAGCTCGACGTTGCCGTCGTTGATGAGGATCTGGTCGCCGCGCGAGACGTCGCCCGGCAGGCCCTTGTAGGTCGTACCGCAGATGGTCTTGTCGCCCGGGACGTCCTCGGTGGTGATGACGAACTCGTCACCGCGCTCCAGCTCCACCGGTCCCTCGGCGAAGGTCTCCAGACGGATCTTCGGGCCCTGGAGGTCGGCGAGGACGCCGATGGCGCGGCCGGTCTCCTTGGCGGCGGCCCGGACGCGGTCGTACCGCCCCTGGTGCTCGGCGTGGGAGCCGTGGCTGAAGTTGAACCGGGCCACGTTCATACCCGCCTCGATCATGGCGACGAGCATCTCGTGGGTGTCGACCGCGGGGCCGAGAGTACAGACGATTTTCGAACGGCGCATGGGGCGATCCTATCGGTTTGTTTCGCTGCGGAATATTCGGTCTGGCGGAAGATACAAATGGGCGCCGATATGCTCAGCTGTTATTCGTCGGCGCCGCCGTGGTTACTTCCGGGTTTACTTCCGACCAGCGCGTACGTCTGCTCGGCGATCTCCAGTTCCTCGTCCGTCGGCACCACCGCGACGGCCACCCGCGCACCCGTCGGCGATATCAGCCGCGGCCCGTCCGCCCGAACGGCGTTCGCCTCCGGGTCGACGGCCAGGCCAAGTCCCTCGAGGCCGGCCACGGCCGCCTCCCGCACGGGCGCCGCGTTCTCCCCGACGCCGGCCGTGAACGCCACCGCGTCCACCCGGCCGAGCACCGCGCAGTAGGCGCCGATGTACTTCTTCAGACGGTGAATGTAGATGTCGAAGGCGAGCTTCGCCTGTTCGTCGCCCTCGTCGATCCGGCGCCGGATCTCCCGCATGTCGTTGTCACCGCACAGTCCGAACAGACCGCTCCCCTTGTTGAGAAGAGTGTCGATCTCGTCCATGGACATTCCGCCAACTCGTGCCAAATGGAAAATGACGGCCGGGTCCAGATCGCCGGAACGAGTTCCCATCACCAGACCCTCCAAAGGCGTCAGCCCCATGGAGGTGTCCACGCACCGGCCGCCGCGGACCGCCGAGGCGGACGCCCCGTTGCCCAGGTGCAGCACGATCACGTTCACCTCTTCCGGTGCCTTCCCCAGCAGCCGCGCCGTCTCCCGGGACACGTACGCGTGCGAGGTGCCGTGGAAGCCGTAGCGGCGGATGCGGTACCGGTCGGCGACCTTCGGGTCGATGGCGTAACGGGCCGCCGCCTCCGGCATGGTCGTGTGGAACGCCGTGTCGAAGACGGCGACCTGCGGCAGGTCGGGGCGCAGCGCCCGCGCGGTGCGGATACCGGTCAGGTTGGCCGGGTTGTGCAGCGGGGCGACCGGGATCAGCCGCTCGATCTCGGTGAGCACCGCGTCGTCGATCACCGTCGGCTCGGTGAAGAACATCCCGCCGTGCACCACCCGGTGCCCGATCGCGGCCAGTTCCGGCGAGTCGAGCCCGAGGCCGTCCCGCTCCAGCTCGTCCGCCACGGCCTTCAGGGCGGCCTCGTGATCGGCGATCGGCCCGTTCTGCTCCCGGGTCCCGCCACCGGCCGCGCAGGTGTGCTTCAGCCGGGAGGTCTGCTCGCCGATCCGCTCGACCAGCCCCGTCGCCAGCCGGCTGCCGTCCCGCATGTCCAGCAACTGGTACTTCACCGACGAGGAGCCGGAGTTGAGGACGAGGACACGACTGGGGCTCACTGGAGGGCTGCCTTCCCGCTCGGGTTCTGGGCCTGGATCGCCGTGATGGCGACGGTGTTGACGATGTCCTGGACGAGGGCGCCCCGGGACAGGTCGTTGACGGGCTTGCGCAGCCCCTGGAGCACCGGCCCCACCGCGATGGCGCCGGCCGACCGCTGCACGGCCTTGTAGGTGTTGTTCCCGGTGTTCAGGTCCGGGAAGATCAGTACGCTGGCCTGCCCGGCGACCTCGGAGTCCGGCAGCTTGGTGGCGGCCACGCTCGGCTCCACGGCCGCGTCGTACTGGATCGGCCCCTCGATCATCAGGTCCGGTCGCCGCGAGCGCGCCAGCCCGGTCGCCTCCCGCACCTTGTCGACGTCGGCGCCCGAACCCGACGTACCCGTCGAGTACGACAGCATCGCGATCCGCGGCTCCACGCCGAACTGGGCGGCGGTGGCGGCCGACTGGATGGCGATGTCGGCGAGCTGCGCGGCGTCCGGATCCGGATTGACCGCGCAGTCGCCGTACACCAGCACCTTGTCGGCGAGGCACATGAAGAACACCGAGGAGACGATCGACGACCCGGGCTCCGTCTTGATGATCTCGAACGCCGGCCGGATGGTGGCCGCCGTCGAGTGCACCGAACCCGACACCATCCCGTCGGCCAGCCCCTCCTGGACCATCAGCGTCCCGAAGTAGTTGACGTCGGAGACCACGTCGTAGGCCAGCTCCACGGTCACGCCCCGGTGGGCGCGCAGCAGCGCGTACCGCTCGGCGAAGGCGTCCCGCAGTTCGGAGGTGGCCGGGTCGATCAGCTGGGCGTCGCCCAGGTCGACACCGAGGTCGGCGGCCTTCTTGCGGATCTGGTCGACCGGGCCGAGCAGGGTCAGGTCGCACACGCCCCGGCGCAGCAGCACCTCCGCCGCGTGCAGCACGCGGGTCTCCGTGCCCTCCGGGAGGACCACCCGGCGCTTGTCGGCGCGGGCCTGTTCGAGCAGCTTGTGCTCGAACATCATCGGGGTGAGCCGGCCGGTGCTCGGCGCCGAGACCCGCTTGTTGAGGCCGGAGGTGTCGACGTACCGCTCGAACAGGCCCAGCGCGGTCTCCGCCTTGCGCGGGGTGGCCGCGTTCAGCTTGCCCTCCAGGGCGAACAGCTGGGCGGCGGTCGGGAAGCTGTTGCCGGGCACGGAGAGCACCGGGGTGCCCGGGGCGAGCCGGGCGGCGAGGGTCAGGATCTCGTCGGTGGGCCGCTCGCCCAGGGTGAGCAGCACCCCGGCTATCGGCGGGGTGCCGGCGCTGTGCGCGGCCAGCGAACCCACGACCAGGTCCGCGCGGTCGCCCGGGGTCACGACCAGGCAGCCCGGGGTCAGGGCGGGCAGGAAACTCGGCAGCATCGCCCCGCCGAAGACGAAGTCCAGCGCGTCCCGGGCCAGCCCCGAGTCGTCGCCGAGCAGCACCTTCGCGCCCAGGGCGTGGCTGATCTGGGCGACCGTCGGCGCGGACAGGGCGGGCTCGTCGGGCAGCACGTACACCGGCACCGGCAGCCGCCCGTCGATCCGCTCGGCTATCTCGTCCCGGTCCTCGCGGGCCACCCGGTTGGCGACCATCGCCAGCACGTCACAGCCGAGGCCGTCGTACGCCCGGAACGCGTTGCGGGTCTCCGCGAGCACCGACTCCGCGTTCTGGTCACGGCCGCCGACCACGGGGATCACCGAGGCCCCGAACTCGTTGGCGAGCCGGGCGTTCAGGGACAGCTCGTCGGGGAACTGGGTGTCCGCGTAGTCGGTGCCGAGGACCAGGACGACGTCGTAGTCCCGGGCCACCAGGTGGAACCGGTCGACCAGGGTGGAGACCAGCTCGTCGGCGCCCTGCTCGGCCTGGAGGGCGGACGCCTCGTGGTAGTCCATGCCGTACACCGTCGCCGGATCCTGGGAGAGGCGGTAGCGCGCCCGCAGCAGCTCGAACAGTCGGTCGGGACCGTCGTGGACGAGGGGCCGGAACACCCCGACCCGGTCGACCTGCCGGGTCAGCAGCTCCATCACGCCCAGCTCGACGACCTGCCGGCCGTCGCCGCGGTCGATCCCGGTCACGTACACGCTGCGCGTCACGTGCGCACACTCCGTTCCCTGCATCTCGTCTTCGGCATAAAAATCGCCCACCGAGGTGAGCAGAACCCTCTTGACAATACCCCCGGTGCCGGATAAGGCGCCCGTCAGGATTTCGGTGCCCCGCACGACATGAAACAATCGGATCGGCTCATCGGTCACGAAAGCGAGCAGGAGACACACCACCATGCGTATCGGAGTTCTCACCGCAGGCGGCGACTGCCCCGGACTGAACGCCGTCATCCGATCGGTGGTGCATCGCGCGGTCGCACAGTACGACGACGAGGTCATCGGCTTCGAGGACGGTTTCCGGGGTCTGCTCGACGGCCACTACCGCCCCCTCGAGCTGGACGCGGTCGGCGGCATCCTGGCCCTCGGCGGCACCATCCTGGGCTCGTCGCGACTGGAGCGGGACCGGCTCCGCGAGGCGTGCGACCGGGCCACCGACATGGTGGCGGAGTTCGGCATCGACGCGCTGATCCCGATCGGCGGCGAGGGCACCCTGACGGCGGCACGCATGCTGTCCGACGCCGGCCTGCCGGTGGTGGGCGTCCCGAAGACCATCGACAACGACATCTCCTCCACCGACCGCACCTTCGGCTTCGACACCGCGGTGGGCGTCGCCACGGAGGCGATGGACCGGCTCAAGACCACCGCCGAGTCCCACCAGCGGGTGATGGTCGTCGAGGTGATGGGCCGGCACGCCGGCTGGATCGCCCTGGAGTCCGGGATGGCGGCGGGCGCGCACGGCATCTGCCTGCCCGAGCGGCCCTTCGACCCCGCCGACCTCGTGAAGATGGTCGAGGAGCGGTTCGCCCGCGGGAAGAAGTTCGCCGTGGTGTGCGTGGCGGAGGGCGCCCATCCCGCCGACGGCACGATGGACTACGGCAAGGGCGAGATCGACCAGTACGGCCACGAGCGCTTCCATGGCATCGGTACGGCCCTGGCGTACGAGCTGGAACGGCGGCTCGGCAAGGAGGCCAAGCCGGTCATCCTCGGACACGTCCAGCGGGGCGGCACGCCGACGGCCTACGACCGCGTCCTCGCGACGCGGTTCGGGTGGCACGCGGTGGAGGCGGCGCACCAGGGGGAGTTCGGGAAGATGACCGCACTGCGGGGGACCGACATCGTGATGGTGCCGCTCGCGGAGGCGGTGACCGAGCTGAAGACGGTCCCGAAGGACCGGATGGACGAGGCGGAGTCGGTCTTCTAGGCCGGCGCCCCTGACGGGGCACGTTCAGCCTCGGGCGTTCAGAAGTCCCCCCTTTCCATCGCGTTCCAGAAGTGCGTCACTATCCGGCTCAGGAAGTCCTCGCCCAGTTGCTGGGCGTGCGCCGACGCGGGTGAGTCGCCCCATGACAGCGTTGCCGTCATGCGGCCCTGGTAGTCCTCGTGGAGTTCGCGCAGGGCGTTCTCGATCAGGTGTCTGTCCAGCGGGACCAGCTTGCCCACCTGCCGGACATGGGCCTGCCAGCGGGTGGTGACCGCGCCGCGGAGCAGGTCGGCCAGCTTCTCCTCCTTCCCGGTGACGGTGACGAAGTCCGGCAGGGACAGCTGGAGGAGGTCGGCGAGGACCGCGGACTGCCGCTCCGTGCCCCGCCAGTCCCCGGCTTCCTCCATGTCCAGGTAGGGGAGGAGTTCCAGACCCACCGCCATGGCCACGTCCTCCGGCGCGACGCCCCGCGCGATCCGGTGTTCGCGCAGGGTGCGCGGCCGGCCGATCAGGTCTCCCGGCGAGCACCACAACACCCCCGCGAGCGCGGTGAGTTCGGGACTGGTGGGGACCACGGCCCCCTGCTCCCAGGCACGCACGAGATCGGGCGTGGCGTACGGCATCCCGTACGACGCCCGCAGGTCGTGGGCCACGTGCTCGGGCCCCATGCCGAGCGCGGACCGGAGTCTGCGCGCGGCGGGGGCGTCGAAGGGGGGACCTGGCTGGTTCGGCAGAGCTGGGGGTCGGCGCACAGCCGACAAGGTAGGGGCGGGCGGGGGTGCTGACTACGGTCCGTTCGGCCAGGAACACGGATTGTGGGAACGTACTGTTTCGATCACCTGGTCGTCCTGTTCATCCCTTGACGGCGCCGCCCAGTGCGAACCCGCCTCCCAGCCGCCGCGCGACCAGCACGTACAGCAGGATCACCGGCGTCGAGTAGATGACGGAGAACGCGGCGAGCTGGCCGTAGGCGACCAGGCCACGGTTGCCGAAGAAGTCGTTGATGCTGACCGAGGCGGGCATCTGGTCCGGCGAGAGCAGCAGCATGAACGGGACGAAGAAGTTGCCCCACATCATCACGAAGGCGAAGACGGTGACGACGGCGAGCCCGGGTCCCATGAGCGGCAGCACGATCCGCACCAGCGACTGGGCGGAGTTGGCCCCGTCCGTCCAGGCGGCCTCCTCCAGCTCCTTCGGCACGCCGTCCATGAAGTTCTTCATCAGCCAGATGGCGAACGGGAGTTGGGAGGCGGCGAAGAACAGGATCGTGCCCTGCATGGTGTCGATGAGGTTGACCCGTACGAACAGCGCGTAGACCGGCACCATGATCGCGGTGATCGGCAGGCTGGTCGCGAAGAGGATGGACAGCAGGAACGGCCGGTTGAGCCGGGACCGGTAGCGGGAGAGCGGATAGGCGGCGAGGGCCGCGCAGGCGACGGTCAGCGCGGTGGCGCCGCCGCACAGGATCAGGCTGTTGAGCAGCGGGGTGTAGGTGATGTCGGGGGTGAGGATCGCGTCGAAGTTGCCGAGCGTGAACCCGTCCGGGATCTTCACCCGCAGATCGGCGTGCGGGTCGACGGCGGACAGCAGCACCCAGGCGAGCGGGAGCACGAACGCGGCGGCCACGACGAGCAGCCCGAGGTCGGCGGCGAGGCGCCGGGAACGGCTTCTGGAGCGGGGCATCTGGTGGTCTCACACCTCCGTGCGCAGCAGCCGCATGTAGACGACGGAGAAGAGCGAGCCGACGAGCAGCAGGAGCAGCGCGACGGCGGTGCCGTACCCGATCATGCTGTTCTGGAAGGCCTGTTCGTACATGAACAGGGGCAGGGTCTGGCTCCTGTCGCCAGGACCGCCCCGGGTCATCACCCAGATCAGCCCGAAGACGGAGAGCGTCTGGAGGGTGTTGAGCATCAGGTTCGTCCCGATGGACCGCCGGATCATCGGCAGCGTGATGTGCCACATCCGCCGCCAGCCGCCGGCGCCGTCCACCTCCGCCGACTCCTCGATCTCGTCCGGTATCTCGTCGAGGGCGGCGGAGTAGACGAGCATCGAGAAGGCGGTGCCGCGCCACACGTTGGCGAACGACACGGCCAGGACCGGCAGGGTGAACAGCCAGTTCTGGGACGGCAGTCGGAGGAAGTCCAGGATGGCGTTCAGGGTGCCCTCCCGCCGGAAGAACGCGTACAGCAGGAACCCGGCGACGACCTCCGGCAGCACCCACGCCGTGATCACGATCCCGCCGGTGAGCGTCCGTACCGGCTTCGACGCCCGCCGCATCAGCGCGGCGAGCGCCAGCCCCAGCGTGTTCTGCCCGAGGAGTGAGGACAGCACGGTGAAGACGAGGGTCAGCCACACGGCGTTCAGGAAGGCGTCGTCGTGGAACGCCGTGCGGAAGTTGGCGAAACCGACGAAGGAGGCGTGTGCCTGGCCGGTGAGCTGGAGGTCGGTGAAGGCGATGTACGCGCAGTAGGCGATCGGCCCCGCGAGGAAGAGGAGCAGCAGGACGAGGGCGGGGGTGAGGGGGAGCGCCCGGAGCAACCTCCGCGAGCCCGCGCTCACTTGGTGGTCACTTGGTTGTCGGTGACGTCCTTGAGCGTCGTGTCGTACTGGCTCGCCGCCTTGTCGACCGAGGCGTCCCCGGTCGTCACCCCCTCCATGGCGTCCTGGATGGCGGTGGACACCTTCGGGTAGGCGGGGTACGCGGGCCGGTAGTGGGTGCTGGCGACCAGGTCGGTGAAGAACTTGATGCCGGGCTGGGCGTTGACGTACGACGGATCGTCCGCGACGTCCTTCCGTACCGCGATACCCGAGTTGGCGATGTACCACTTCTCGGCGTTCGCCTTGGTCTGCATGGTCTTGACGAAGTCGAAGGCGAGGCCGGGGTTGCCGGCCTTGGCCGGGATCGCCCAGGTCCAGCCGCCGGACATGCTCACCTTGCCCGGGGCCTGCCCGTGCTGGGTGGGCATGTAGGCCAGCCCGAGGTCCTTCGACCAGTCCGCCCACGCCCGCCCGCTGCCCTGGAGCCAGGTCTGCGGCAGCCAGGACCCGTCGAGGTTGATGCCCAGCTTGCCCTCGGGCATGAGCTCACCCCAGACAGTGGTCCGGTAGTTGGGGTCGAGCGCGTCGGAGACGTCCGGCCCCAGCTTGTCCTTGTACACGGTCTCCACGAACGACAGCGCGTCCTTGAACCCCTGGCTCCCGGCGATCCACTTCTTGCTCGCCTTGTCGTACAGGGGGTCGGAGGTGCCGTCACCGGTGCCGTAGAGCAGCATCTCGAAGCCCTGCATGGCGGCGGTCTCGCCCGCGGGCTTGCCGGTGTAGACGTTGAGGGGCGTGACGCCGGGGACCTTGTTCTTTATCGTCCGGGCGGCGGCGAGCACGTCGTCCCAGTTCTTCGGCTGCCAGTCGAGCGGCAGGCCCGCCTTCCTGAACACCCGCTTGTCGAACCAGAGTCCGCGGGTGTCGGTCCCGTCCGGCACCCCGTACGTCTTCCCGTCCTCACCCCTGGCCGCGGTCTTCGCGGTGCCGACGAACTGGTCCCAGTCCTTCCACTTGGCGAGGTAGGAGTCGAGGGGCTTCAGATACCCGCTGGTGATGTCGGAGTTGATGAGGAAGGTGTCCTCGTAGACGAGGTCGGGAGCGGTCCTCGGCGACCGGAGCATCTGCTGGAGCTTGGTGTAGTAGTCGGCGTCCGAGGCCTTGATGGGGACGAGTTCCACCTTCTTCCCCGGGTACTCCTTCTCGAACTGCTTCTTGACGCCGGCGAGGTAGTTGTCCGTCACCTTGACGGAGTTGTCCATGGACTGTTTGAAGGAGACCCTGACGGTGTCGGGGCTGCTCCCGGATCCGCTGCCGCATGAGGTGAGGGACGCGGTGGCGGCGGTGGTGACGAGGGCGAGGGCAAGGATGCTGACGGCGGTGGGGCGCACGGGCACGACCTCCTCGGCGGCCACTGTGCTGTGGCCTGGGGGTTCGTCTCTCTTGCCGTGCGAAGGTAAGTGGAGTGGTCTAGTCAGGTCAATGAGCGTGCAGGGGTTGGACGAGTTCGGCGGTGGTGAGGCGAGCGTGTCAGGTCCCGCCGTGGCCGCTCACCTGTGGAACGTGACGCCAGTGGCGGAAAGAGACGAGCGGGGGAGCCGTATGCCGGAGCAGGGTGTGACCGTGGGGCAGTTGTTGCTTGCCGAGTACCAGACGGTCAAGGACGAGCAGAAGGCGCGGATCGGGTTCCGGGACAACCTGCTGTACGTGACGCTCGGAGTGGTGGCCGCCGTCATCGCCGCGGCGGCGCAGGCCAAGCAGGCCTCGATGCTGCTGGCGTTGCCACCGGTGTGCGTGGTGCTCGGGTGGACGTACCTGGTCAACGACGAGAAGATCTCGGCGATCGGCCACTACGTGCGCGAGGAACTGGGGCCGCGGCTCGCACGACTCGCTGCCGCTGAGGCCGACTTCGCCACCTTCGGCTGGGAGGCGTACCACCGGACCGACGTCCGGCGGCGGTCCCGCAAGAGGATCCAGGCCGCGATCGACCTGACCGCGTTCTGCGCGGTGCCGCTCGCGGCCCTGGTGGTGTTCTGGGCGGGCGGTGACGGGGGCGGGCCGCTCGTCGTGCTGTCGGTGCTGGAGGCCCTCGCGGTGGCCGGGTTCGGGGTGCAGGTGCTGCTGTACACGAGGCCGGCGCGACCGGCACGGACCCCGGCCTGACGTCGTACCGTCGACGCACTCCGGCCGGTGTCCTCAGCGCTTGCCCCAGCGGTAGACCAACTCCGGCCGTCCCACCTGTCCGTACAGTGGGCTGCGGCCCGCCCGGCCCGCCTCCACCAGGTGTTCCAGGTAGCGGCGGGCCGTGATCCGCGAGATCCCCACGCCCTCCGCCAGCGCCGCCGCGGTGAGGCCCTCCTCGGCCTCCCGCAACGCGACCGTCACCCGTTCCAGGGTCGGCGCGCTCAGGCCCTTCGGAAGTGCCGCGGGGGTCGGTGCGCGCAGCGCCGCGAGGGCGCGGTCCACCTCGTCCTGGCCGCTCGCCTCGCCCACCGCCGCCCGGAACTCCGAGTACCGGGTCAGCCGGTCCCGGAGCGTCGCGAAGGTGAACGGCTTCAGGACGTACTGGACGACACCCAGCGACACGCCCTCCCGCACGACCGCCAGGTCCCGCGCCGACGTCACCGCTATGACGTCGGCCTGATGCCCGGCCGCCCGCAGGGAACGGGCGAACTGGAGGCCGTGCACGTCCGGCAGATGCAGGTCCAGGAGCAGCAGGTCCACCGGGGTACGGTCCAGGATGCGCCGGGCCTCCGCCCCCGTGTGCGCCTTCC
Source organism: Streptomyces humi (assembly GCF_001005085.2). GTDB lineage: Bacteria > Actinomycetota > Actinomycetes > Streptomycetales > Streptomycetaceae > Streptomyces > Streptomyces humi. Next base: position 14,691 of record NZ_LBMU02000081.1, on the reverse strand, counting down.
CCACCGCCACGAATCCCGGCACCCGCCCGACGTACATCACGTGCGCGTCCGCGGCCACCGGGTCGTCCTCGACGACGAGCACCCGGATCGGGTCACCACCGGTCGTCATCACGCCTCGCCCCCGGACGCCGGCTGTGCCTTCCGCAACGGCAGCCGTACCTCGAACACCGCGCCGCCCTCCGGTGCCTCCGCCACGGTGAGCGTCCCCTCCAGGCGCGTGACCGCCTGCCGGACCAGGGCCAGGCCCAGCCCCCGGCCGCCCGGTCCCGCCGGCTTCGTGGAGAAGCCGCGCTGGAACACCAGTTCCGCGTGCGCGGGGTCGACCCCCGCCCCCGTGTCCGTCACCCTCATCACCAGCTCGGCATCCTCCGCGTAGGCGGTCACCGTCACGCGTGCCCCCACCGACCCCTGGGCCGCGTCCACCGCGTTGTCGATCAGGTTGCCGAGGATGGTCACCAGATCGCGTGCCGACAGGCTCTCCGGTAGCAAACCGTCATCCAGCCGGCTCTCGTCCGAGACCACCAGCTCCACGCCCCGCTCGTTGGCCTGGGCCGTCTTGCCCAGCAGCAACGCGGCGAGGACCGGCTCGCCGACGGCGGACACCACCTGGTCCGTCAGGGCCTGCGCCAGCTCCAGTTCGGCCGTGGCGAAGTCGACGGCCTCCGCGGCCCGCCCCAGCTCGATCAGGGAGACGACGGTGTGCAGGCGGTTCGCCGCCTCGTGCGCCTGCGAGCGCAGTGCCTGCGTGAAACCCCGCTCCGAGTCCAACTCGCCCATCAGCGACTGGAGTTCGGTGACGTCCCGGAGGGTGACGACGGTGCCCCGGCGTTCGCCGCCCGAGACCGGCGAGGTGTTCACCACCAGGACCCGGTCCGCCGTGAGGTGCACCTCGTCCATGCGGGGCTCGGAGGACAGCAGCGCGCCCGTGAGCGGGGCCGGCAGCCCCAGCCCGGCCACCGAGCGGCCCACGACCTCCTCCTCCGTGCCCACGCCCAGCAACTCCCGGCCCCCGTCGTTGATCAGCGCCACCCGGTACTGGCCGTCCAGCATCAGCAGACCCTCCCGCACCGCGTGCAGTGCCGCCTCGTGGTAGTCGTGCATCCGGCTCAGCTCCGCCGCGTTCATCCCGTGGGTGTGGCGGCGCAGCCGGGCGTTGATGACGTAGGTGCCCAGCGCGCCCAGCACCAGGGCGCCCGCCGCCACCCCGAACAGCGCCGTCACCTGTTCCTGGACCCGCTGGCTGATCGCCTCCACCTTGATGCCGGCGCTCACCAGGCCGATCACCCGGCCGTTCTCCTCCACCGGCGTCACCGTGCGCACCGACGCGCCGAGCGTGCCCTTGTAGGTCTCGCTGTAGGTGCGGCCGTGCTGGGCCGCGTCGATGTGACCGAGGTAGCGCTTGCCGATCTGGTGGTAGTCGGGGTGGGTCCAGCGGATGCCGTCCGGGGTCATGATCGTGATGAAGTCGACCTCGGTGTCCCGCATGACCTGGAGGGCGTACGGCTGGAGCCGCGCGGAGGGGTCCGAGGTGTGGATCGCCGCGGGGACCGAGGGGGAGTCGGCCACCGACCGGGCCACGGCGGTCGCCTGCCGGGTCGCCGCCTCCTCCGCCTGGTGCCGGTCGCTGACATAGGTGAAGAGCGCGTATCCGGCCACGACCACGGCTATCAGCACGGCCTGCATGGCGAAGAGCTGGCCGGCCAGGCTGCGCGGTCCGGGGACACGGGGCATGTGCATGGACTCAGTGTGCCTCGCCCCGATCGGCGGCCTTTCCCGCAGCTCGCCCCCACGGCTTCGCCGGCTCCGATGTACTCAATGAACACAAGGGTGACCGGCCTCACAGGGCAGGAGATAGTCACCGCAACGAGGAATGAACGGAAGTCGGACAGTCGGTTCCGGCCAGGACTTCCGCTCCTCCGAAGCCGCACCCCACCCCATCCCCCGGACGTGAGCCGCACGCCGGTGATGCCGACGATGACGTCAAGGAGGCGAGCCGTGACGACGACGCCAACGGCACCAGCCGCACCCACCGCCAAGAGAGACCGCACCCACTACCTCTACATCGCGGTGATCGTCGCCGTGGCGCTCGGTATCGTCGTGGGGCTGGTCTGGCCCGACGCCGGGGTCGAGCTCAAGCCCCTCGGAACCGGGTTCGTCAACCTGATCAAGATGATGATCTCGCCGATCATCTTCTGCACGATCGTGCTCGGCATCGGCTCGGTTCGGAAGGCCGCGAAGGTCGGTGCCGTCGGCGGTATCGCGCTCGGCTACTTCCTGGTGATGTCCCTGGTCGCGCTGGCCATCGGCCTCGTCGTCGGCAACATCCTGCACCCCGGTGACGGGCTGCACCTCACCAACGCCATCAAGGCGACCGGGCACAGCCAGGTGGACTCCGAGGCGCTGGGCCCCGTCGACTTCGTGCTGTCGATCATCCCGACCACCTTCGTGTCCGCCTTCACCGAGGGCCAGGTGCTCCAGACGCTGCTCATCGCGCTGCTCGCCGGGTTCGCTTTGCAGGCCATGGGCTCGGTCGGCCAGCCGGTGCTGCGCGGAGTCGAGCACATCCAGCGGCTCGTCTTCCGCATCCTGGGCATGATCATGTGGGCCGCCCCGATCGGTGCGTTCGGCGCCATCGCGGCGGTGGTCGGGTCCGCCGGTCTCGACGCGCTGAAGAGCCTCGCCGTGCTGATGCTCGGCTTCTACGTGACCTGTGTGCTCTTCGTCTTCATCGTGCTCGGCGCGCTGCTGCGGATCGTGGCCGGACTGAACATCTTCACGCTCTTCAAGTACCTGGCCCGCGAGTTCCTGCTGATCCTGTCCACCTCCTCCTCCGAGTCCGCGCTGCCGCGGCTCATCGCGAAGATGGAGCACCTGGGTGTCAGCAAGGCCGTGGTCGGCATCACCGTCCCGACCGGCTACTCCTTCAACCTCGACGGCACCATGATCTACATGACCATGGCGTCCCTGTACATCGCCGACGCCCTCGGTACGCCGATGTCGGTCGGTGAGCAGATCCCGCTGCTGCTCTTCCTGCTGCTGGCCTCCAAGGGCGCGGCGGGCGTCAGCGGCGCCGGTCTGGCCACGCTGGCCGGCGGTCTTCAGTCGCACAAGCCGGCGCTGGTCGACGGTGTCGGACTGATCGTCGGCATCGACCGCTTCATGAGCGAGGCGCGTGCCCTGACGAACTTCGCGGGCAACTCGGTCGCCACCGTCCTGATCGGCACCTGGACCAAGGACATCGACAAGGCCCGGATGCAGCAGGTGCTCGCCGGCGAGCTGCCGTTCGACGAGAAGACGCTGCTGGACGAGGGCGAGAACGGCACACCCGAACTGCCCGAGCAGCGCGAGGAGCTGGCGAAGGCCTGAGCGCCACGGGCGCCACGAACACCGGACGTCCGGCCCGGCCTGAACCCGGGCCGGCCGTCCGGTCACCGCTCTCCGGGCGGCTGAGGACTCCCCCCGTGTCTCAGCCGCCCGGAGGCATGTCTACCGGCTCGACCCGGCCACCAGCGCGGTGGCCTCCGAGGCGGGCACGCCCGCCGCGGTCAGTACGCTGACCGCGGCGGCGCGGCCCGCCTCCCGCGCGTCCAGCAGGCCGTCGTTCACCGCCTCCATCACCGCGAACAGCAGCTGCTCGTGGACGTACGCCAGCGCCGGCGCCGGCAACGGCGAGGTGAACACGCCCTCGTCCAGGCCGCGTTGCAGCACCGCCACCTTGTTCTCGCGCAGTGGCGCCAGCCGGTCGCGGATGCCCTGCACGGTGACCGTGCGCTGGGCGAGGCCGATCAGCAGCCGGTAGCGGTCGGCGATCTCCCAGATCGCCAGCACCGACCGGGCCACGGCCTCCGCCGGGTCCGCCGTCTCCCTGCGGGCCCCGGCGTCCGCGGCCGTCAGCGCCTCCACCGCGCCGTCGACGAGCGTGCCGATCAGCGCCTCCCGGCTGGGGAAGTGGCCGTACACGGTCCGGCGTACCACCCCGGCGGCGCGTGCGATCTGGTCCATCGAGGCGTCGGGGTCGTGCAGCAGCTCGGCGAGGGCGACGTCGAGGATGCGACGCCGGTTGGCGTCGGCGCGGGCGCTGGCACCCGTGTTACCGGTGGTCATGGCTGTCATTCTGCCTGCCCCGCGAGGCTCTGCACGGTCCCTCCGCAAGGGCTTCACCTCCCCCATTTGCACAGTGCTGTGCAGACCCCCTGCATTGCACGCGGTTATGTAATTGCACGCCATTGTGCAAGTCGTACGCGTCCGCGAGGAAGGCGATCCCTGCCATGCGACTCGTGATGGCCGACACCGCCCTCACGGTCGCCGCGCCCGACATGACCGCCGACCCGGGGCTCAGCAGCTCCGACCGCTGGGGGCACCTCCCACGTGTCTAGCAGTGGGGGAGGGTCATCGACGGCTACACCGTCCCGTACGCCGCCCTGATGCTGCTGCTCGGCGCGATCGGCGACGAGTACAGCCGCCGGGGAGCGCTCGTCCTGGACCTGGTCGCCTTCGTCCTCTGGGAACTGCGCCACCCGCGTCCGGTCCTGGACGTCCGCCGCTTCGCCCACCGCCGCTTCGCCGGCTCCCGTCGGGACCGTGCTGCTGTCGGGGCGCGGCAAGGCCCGCACGGAGGTCCCGGCCGAGGAAAGGGAGTTGGCCGACGCCGGGGCCCGCTGACCCCGGCCGCCGTTTCTCACCCGGATCCACTAACGTGCCGCTCCGGACCAACCGGAACGGCACGTTGGCATTCCTGGCAGGAGGCACGGGGGATGAAGATCGACTGGGATCGGCGGCACTGCGCGCGCAAGGGGCACGTCACCTACGCACCGGACGACCCGCGGCTGCGGGTGCGGCTGCACGCCCAGACCGCGGTCGGGGACGTGTGGCGGTGTCTGCGCTGCGGTGACTTCGTGCTCGGCGAGCCGCACGGCTCGGGACCGGCCGCGGACGCCCCGCTGGTGCCGCGCGGAAAGGTGCTGCGGGACCTGTTCATCCTGCGGTTCCTGGCGGTCGAGCGGGCCGTGCGGGGCGTGTTCATCGTGCTGGTCGCGGTCGCGGTGTGGAAATTCAGCAACAGCCAGGACGCGGTACGACGGCTGTTCAACGAGTACCTGGACACCTTCCGGCCGGTCTTCAGGCACTTCCACTACGACCTCGACCATTCACCAATCGTCGGCTCCATCCAGAAGGCCTTCGGATACAGACACTCCACGCTGCTGCTGGTGGCCGGAGTACTGCTGGCGTACGCGCTGATCGAACTCGTCGAAGCGGTCGGCCTCTGGTACGCCAAGCGCTGGGCGGAATACCTGACCGTGGTCGCCACCGCCGCGTTCCTGCCGCTGGAGATCTGGGAACTCACCGAGAAAGTGAGCTATCTGAAGATCGCGACGCTGGTGCTGAACATCCTCGCCGTGCTCTACATCGCCCTCGCCAAGCGGCTGTTCGGGCTGCGCGGCGGCCGCCGGGCCTTCGACGAGGAACGGCACAGCGCCTCGCTGCTGGAGGTCGAGGAGTCGGCCGGGCTGCAACCGACCTTGCCTTGACGCCGACGTCAAGGCCTACGGTCGTACCCATGCGCATCGGCGAGCTGGCCGCGCGGGCCGGGACCACCACACGCACCCTGCGGTACTACGAGGCGCGTGGGCTGCTGCCCGCGCGGCGGGCCGACAACGGCCACCGGACGTACGACGAGAGCGACCTGCGGCTGCTCACGCAGATCCGGACGCTCCAGGACTTCGGGTTCGAGCTGGAGGAGACCCGGCCCTTCGTGGAGTGTCTGCGGGCCGGGCATCCAGAGGGCGACACCTGCCCCGCCTCGCTCGCGGTCTACCGGCGCAAGCTGGCGGAGCTGGACTCGCTGATCGGCGAGTTGCGGACGGTGCGGGCGACGGTCGGGGCCCAGCTGGAGCGGGCCGAGCGGGCCCGAGCCGGGCTGGCCGCCGAGGCGCTGGTTCCGGGGGGCCCGGAACCGGTGTGCGAGCTGGGAGGGACCTACCCATGATCAAGGCGGCGGGTGTGGCCGAGGTGACGGACGCGGACTTCGCGGCGGAGGTGATCGGGGCGGAGCTGCCGGTGCTGGTGGAGTTCACCGCGGACTGGTGCCCGCCGTGCCGGCAGATGGGGCCGGTGCTGACGGCGCTGGCCGCGGAGGAGGGCGAGCGGCTGAAGGTGGTCCAGCTGGACGTGGACACCAATCCGGAGACGACGAACGCCTACAAGGTGCTGTCGATGCCCACGTTCATGGTCTTCCGCGGCGGGGAGCCGGTGCGGTCGATGGTGGGCGCCCGGCCGAAGCGGCGGCTGATCGAGGAACTGTCCGACGTGCTGGACTGAACCGGCCGGTTATACGAAGAATCCCCCGGGCAATTGCGCTCGGGGGATTTTCTTGCGTATATTCAAGAGTTCGTGACTTCACATCGAGCCAAGTCGGTGAGGTCGTGAAGAAGTTCAGTGGGCACAGTATATCCGGGCGGGAGCGGAATTGTCAAACACCGAATTTCCAGACGATGAATTGCGCCACGAGCAGGAATTCATCGACGGACTGTACGAACGGGTGGACGCGCTGCGCGGGGACACCGAGGGCGCGGTCGCGGACGCCCTCGCCCTCGGTGACAAGCCGATGCAGGCCCGACTGGAGCGGGACATCCTGGTCGCCGAACGCTCCGGACTGCTCGCCGCGCTGAACGCCGTGGACGGCTCCCTCTGCTTCGGCCGGATCGACCTGACCTCCGGCACCAGGCACCACATCGGCCGTATCGGGCTGCGCCTGGACGACGCCGAGCGCACCCCGGTCCTCGTCGACTGGCGTGCCGAGGTCGCCCGCCCCTTCTACCTGGCCACCGGCCACACCCCGATGGGCCTGCGGCGCCGCCGGCACATCGGCACGGACGGCCGCCGGGTCACCTCCCTGCACGACGAGATCCTGGACCTCGGCGACCGCGAGCGCACCGGGCACGAGGACCCGTCCGGCGACGCCGTGCTGCTCGCCGCCCTCGACTCGGCCCGCACCGGCCGGATGAACGACATCGTGCAGACCATCCAGGCCGAACAGGACGAGATCATCCGGGCACCGCACCGCGGGATCCTGGTGGTCGAGGGCGGACCCGGCACCGGCAAGACCGCGGTCGCGCTGCACCGCGCCGCCTTCCTCCTCTACGAACACCGCGAACTGCTCGCCAAGCGGGCGGTCCTGATCGTCGGCCCGAACCCCGCCTTCCTCGGCTACATCGGCGAGGTGCTGCCCTCGCTCGGCGAGACCGGTGTGCTCCTCGCGACGGTCGGCGAGCTGTTCCCCGGTGTGAAGGCGACGGCGGCGGACACCCCGCAGGCCGCCGCCGTGAAGGGGCGCGCGGACATGGCCGACGTGCTCGCCGCCGTCGTACGCGACCGGCAGGCGCTGCCCGACCCGGTGATCACCGTCGAGCACGACCGCGAGGTGCTGATGCTCGACGACGGCCTGGTCAACATGGCCCGCGAGCGCACCCGCGCCGCCCGGCTCCCGCACAATGTGGCCCGGGAGTACTTCGAGGGCCACATCCTCAACACCCTCACCGAGCTGTACGCCGAGCGGGTCGGCACCGACCCCTTCGACGGCAGCAGCCTGCTCGACGCCTCCGACATCACCCAGATCCGGGACGAACTCGCCGAGAACCCCGAGGTCTGGGCCGCCGTCGACCGGCTGTGGCCGCTGCTGACCCCGCGGCGCCTGGTCGCCGACTTCCTCGCCGCGCCCGACGGCTACCTCGGCGAGGCGGACGCGGCCGCGATCCGCCGCCCGGTGACACGCGCCTGGACGGTTTCGGACGTCCCGCTCCTCGACGAGGCGGCCGAGCTGCTGGGCGTCGACGAGCGCGTCGCCCGGGCCCGGGCGGAACGCGAGCGAGAAACGCAGATCGCGTACGCGCAGGGCGTGCTCGACGTGTCGTACGCCTCCCGGACCTACGAGTTCGACGACAAGGAGGACGACGACCCGGACGCCTCCGAGGTGCTGTCGGCGCACGACATCATCGACGCCGAACGCTTCGCCGAACGCCAGGAGGAGGAGGACTTCCGCAGCGCGGCGGAGCGGGCCGCGGCCGACCGGACATGGGCGTTCGGGCACATCATCGTGGACGAGGCGCAGGAGCTCTCCCCGATGGCGTGGCGGCTGCTGATGCGCCGCAGCCCGACCCGTTCGATGACCCTGGTCGGTGATCCGGTCCAGACGGCGGAGGCGGCGGGCGTCGGCTCCTGGTCGAAGATCCTCGAACCGTACGTGGCGGACCGCTGGGAGCACACCCGCCTCGGCGTCAACTACCGCACCCCGTCCGAGATCATGGACCTCGCGGCGGCCGTGGTCCGCGCCCAGCACCCGGACTTCGAACCGCCGAGCTCGGTCCGTTCGACGGGCGTGCACCCCTGGGTCCGGCGGGTGCACGACGACCTGCCGGGCGCGGTCGGCAAGGCGGTGGCCGAACTCGTGCCCACGGAGGGCCGGTTGGCGGTGATCGCCCCACGCGACCTGCACCGCTCCCTGGCCGCCCGCCTGGACGGCGTCACGGCCGGCACCGAACCCGACCTCACCCGCCGGGTCGTCCTCCTGGACCCCCGCCAGGCCAAGGGACTGGAGTTCGACTCGGTCCTGGTGGTGGAACCGTCCCGGTACGGCACGAGCGACCTGTACGTGGCCCTGACCCGCGCCACCCAGCGACTGGGGGTGCTGCACACCGGGGGGCTGCCGGCGGGCCTGGCCGACGCCGGGTGACCACGCGAGTGATCACTCGGGCGACCATGGCGGAGGAGGCCCCGCGGGCCTCCTCCCCGGCCGCCGGGGACCTCAGGCCGGCCGCAGCCACACCGTGGCGAGCGGGGGCAGGGTCAGGCGGATGGCCGCCGGGCGGCCGTGGGCGGGGTGGGGTTCGGGCTTGACGGGGTCGGGGTTGGTGATGCCGCTGCCGCCGTAGCCGGCCGCGTCCGTGTTGAGGGCCTCGTGCCACGCAGGGACGTCGTCCGGGACACCGAGCCGGTAGTCGTGGCGGACCACGGGGGAGAAGTGGGAGACCGCGAGGAGCGGGGTGCCGTCCGCGTCGTACCTCAGGAACGCGAGGACGTTGTCCTCGGCCGCTTCGCCCGCGACCCACTGGAAACCGGCGGGGGACGTGTCCCGCTGCCAGAGGGCCGGGGTCCCCCGGTAGACCGTGTTGAGGTCACGGACCAGGTCCCGTACACCCCGGTGCTCGGCCGCGGCGCCGTACGCCGGGTCCAGCAGCCACCAGTCCGGGCCGTGCACCTCCGACCACTCCGCGCCCTGTGCGAACTCCTGTCCCATGAAGAGGAGTTGCTTGCCCGGGTGGGCCCACATGAAGCCCAGGTAGGCGCGCTCGCCGGCGCGCTGCTGCCACCAGTCGCCCGGCATCTTCGAGACCAGTGAACGCTTCCCGTGCACCACCTCGTCGTGGGAGATGGGCAACACGTAGTTCTCGCTGTACGCGTACACCATCGAGAAGGTCATCTCGTGGTGGTGGTACCTGCGGTGCACCGGCTCGTGGGCCATGTACTCCAGCGAGTCGTGCATCCAGCCCATGTTCCACTTCAGCCCGAAGCCGAGGCCCCCGGCGTCGGTCGGCCGGGTGACGCCCTCCCAGGCCGTCGACTCCTCGGCGATCGTGACCACGCCCGGGGCCCGCCGGTACACCGTCGCGTTCATCTCCTGGAGGAACGCCACCGCGTCCAGGTTCTCCCGGCCGCCGTGCTCGTTGGGCGTCCACTGGCCCGGCTCGCGCGAGTAGTCGAGGTAGAGCATCGAGGCGACCGCGTCCACCCGCAGCCCGTCGATGTGGAACTCCTCGCACCAGTACACGGCGTTCGCCACCAGGAAGTTGCGCACCTCCCGGCGGCCGAAGTCGAACTCCAGGGTGCCCCAGTCGGGGTGCGCGGCCCGCAGCGGATCCGAGTGCTCGTACAGCGGACGGCCGTCGAACTCCGCCAACGCCCAGTCGTCGCGCGGGAAGTGCGCCGGCACCCAGTCCATGATCACGCCGATGCCGGCCCGGTGCAGCGCGTCCACCAGGTACCTGAAGTCGTCCGGGGTGCCGAGCCGGGCCGTCGGCGCGTAGAAGCCGGTGACCTGGTAGCCCCACGAGCCGCCGAACGGGTGCTCGGCGACCGGCATCAGCTCGACGTGTGTGAAGCCCAGTTCGCCGACGTAGGCGGGCAGCTGCTCGGCCAGGTCGCGATAGGTCAGGCCCGGGCGCCAGGACGGCAGGTGCACCTCGTAGACCGAGAAGGGCGCCTCGTGGACGGGCGTGTCGGCCCGGTGCTTCATCCACTGCCCGTCCGTCCACTCGTGGTGGGACGCGTGGACGATCGACGACGTGCTCGGCGGGGCCTCGGTACGACGGGCCATGGGGTCCGCGCGCAGGGTGTGGGAACCGTCCGGGCGGGTGATGTCGAACTTGTACAGCTCGCCCTCGCCGATCCCCGGCACGAACAGCTCCCAGACCCCGGAGGAGCCGAGCGAGCGCATCGGATACCCGGTGCCGTCCCAGAAGTTGAAACCGCCGGCCAGCCGCACGCCCCGCGCGTTCGGCGCCCACACCGTGAACCGGGTGCCGGACACGCCCTGGTGGGTCATGGGATGCGCGCCCAGCACCTCCCACAGCCGCTCGTGCCGGCCCTCGCCGAGCAGATGCAGGTCCAGGTCGCCGAGCGTGGGCAGGAAACGGTACGCGTCCTCGGCCTCCTGGACCGTCCCGTCGTACTCCACCAGCAGCCGGTAGACCGGCACGTCGGAGAGCGGGAGCAGGGCGGAGAAGAAGCCGTCGCCGTCGTCGTGCAGTTCGGCCCGCAGATCCCGGCCGGCGACGACCGTCACCGCGCGGGCGTACGGCCGGAACGCGCGCACGGCTATCCCGCCGCCCGGCACCGGGTGGGCGCCCAGCACCGAGTGCGGGTCGTGGTGCGTGCCGAGTTGCAGCCGATCGCGGTCGTCGGGTGCTACGGATACGGACTTCGTGGAGGTCACGGACGCGTCTCCCGGGATCAGGTCGGGTCGGAGGTGGCGAGGCGGTGGACTGCCGACAGGGGCACGGCGAGCCAGTCGGGGCGGTGCCGGGCCTCGTAGACGACCTCGTAGACGGCCTTGTCGGTCTCGTAGGCCCGCAGCAGGACGGGGTCGGTGCGGGGGTCGGTGCCGGTGATCTCGGCGTAGCCGGAACAGTAGGCCGCCCGGCACCGGTTCGCCCAGCCCTCGGCGGCCGAGGTCGCCGAGTGGGCCGCGTAGTCGAAGGACCGCAGCATCCCGGCGATGTCCCGCACCGGCGGCTGCGGCAGCCGGCGTTCGGCCAGCGGCCGGGCGGGCTCCCCCTCGAAGTCGATCAGCGACCACTCCCCGGACGGCGCGCGCAGGCACTGCCCCAGGTGCAGGTCGCCGTGCACCCGCTGGGCGGTCCAGGTGCGGCCCTCGGCGGCCAGGTCGGCCAGTGCCGTGTAGGCGGACCGCAGCCCGTCCTCGTACGGCCGCAGCGCCGGGACCGCCTGCACGGCCGCCGCCAGCCGCTCGGTCATGCCGTCGACCAGCGGCTCCAGCCGGCTGTGGCCGAGGGTGACGGTGGGCAGCGCGTCGGCCAGGGCCGTGTGCACCTCGGCGGTGGCCCGGCCCAGCGCCCGCGCCTCGGCGGCGAAGTCCTCACCCTTGGCCAGCTCGCGCAGCGCCAGCTCCCAGCCGTCGGTCGCGCCGCGCAGGAACGGTTGCAGCACGCCCAGGACGTACGAGGCGCCGGGTTCGTCGGCCGGCTCCGCGCGCAGCCACGCGGTCGGGGCCGGTACCCGGGCACAGCCCTCGCGGGCCAGCGCCAGGGGGATCTCCAGGTCGGGGTTGACGCCGGGCACCACCCGGCGCAACAGCTTCAGAATAAACGTATCTCCGTAGACGACCGAGGAGTTGGACTGCTCGGCGGTCAGCAGGCGGGCCGCAAGCCCGTCGCGTATCTCCCGGCCGGGAGCCCGTTCGAAGCACAGGGACCCGATGCGGGCCCGCGTGCGCAGCGCCTCCAGGAGCACCTCGGCGGGCCGCGGGTCGTACAGGGCGTCGTAGACCGTGTGGCCGGCCAGCGGGCCGTCGGGTACGTGGCCGATCAGCGCGGGCGCCAGCCGGGGTGGCAGCGCCTCGCGCACGCCTATGAGGAGCTGGTAGCAGTCGCCGGCCTCGGCGGGGGCGGGCGGCTGCTCGGTACGGACCAGCAGATGGTGCAGGCCCACCCTGCCGTCCGACGGCAGCAGCTCGGTCTCGGCGACCTGGGAGAAGCCGGTGACCGGGCGCCCCTTGCCCGCGAACCAGCGCTGCCTTGGCAGCCACTCGCGCAGCAGGGGGTCGAGCGAGGCGAGAAGAGCGGGCGTGGAGGGGGTGACCGTTTCCGCCATGGCGGTACGTCCTTTCCCCGGGTCGTCGGGGGTGTGAGTGATGCGTGCCCCGGGCGGGCCGGAGGAAACCGCCGCCGCCCGGGCTCTCGTTCATCGGGCCGTGTCTGCTGTCGGCCGTGTCCGCTACTGGACCGTGTCCGCTACTGGACCGTGTCCGCTATAGGGCCGTGTGCGCTACTGGGCCGTGTCCGCTACTGGGCCGTGTCCGCGCGCAGCCTGAACCAGTAGAAGCCGTGCCCCGCGAGGGTGAGCAGGTACGGCAGCTCGCCGATCGCCGGGAACCGCACCCCGCCGAACAGCTCCACCGGGTGCCGGCCGTTGAACTGCCGCAGGTCGAGCTCGGTGGGCTGGGCGAACCGGGAGAAGTTGTGGACACAGAGGACCAGGTCGTCCTCGTACTCCCGCAGGAACGCGATCACGGCCGGGTTGGTCGACTGGAGTTCGGTGTAGGTGCCCAGTCCGAAGGCGGGGTTCTGCTTGCGGATCTCGATCATGCGGCGGGTCCAGTGGAGCAGGGACGACGGCGAGGACATGGAGGCCTCGACGTTGGTGACCTGGTAGCCGTAGACCGGGTCCATGATCGTGGGCAGGTACAGGCGCCCCGGATCGGAGGACGAGAAGCCGGCGTTGCGGTCGGGGGTCCACTGCATGGGGGTGCGGACGGCGTCGCGGTCGCCGAGCCAGATGTTGTCGCCCATGCCGATCTCGTCGCCGTAGTAGAGGATCGGCGAGCCGGGCAGGGAGAGCAGCAGGGCGGTGAAGAGTTCGATCTGGTTGCGGTCGTTGTCGAGGAGGGGGGCGAGGCGGCGGCGGATGCCGATGTTGGCGCGCATACGCGGGTCCTTCGCGTATTCGGCCCACATGTAGTCGCGTTCCTCGTCGGTGACCATCTCCAGGGTCAGTTCGTCGTGGTTGCGCAGGAAGATGCCCCACTGGCAGCCGGAGGGGATGGCGGGGGTCTTGGCCAAAATCTCCGAGACGGGGTAGCGGGACTCCCGGCGCACGGCCATGAAGATCCGTGGCATCACGGGGAAATGGAACGCCATGTGGCACTCGTCGCCGCCGCTGCGGTAGTCGCCGAAGTAGTCGACGACGTCCTCCGGCCACTGGTTCGCCTCCGCGAGCAGCACCTTGTCCGGGTACTGGGCGTCGATCTCCTTGCGCACCCGCTTCAGGAAGTCGTGGGTCGCCGGCAGGTTCTCGCAGTTGGTGCCCTCGTGCTGGTAGAGGTACGGCACCGCGTCCAGGCGGAAGCCGTCGATGCCCAGGTCCAGCCAGAACCGCAGCGCGGAGATGATCTCCTCCTGGACGGCCGGGTTCTCGTAGTTGAGGTCCGGCTGGTGGGAGAAGAAGCGATGCCAGTAGTACTGCTTGCGGACCGGGTCGTAGGTCCAGTTGGACGCCTCGGTGTCGACGAAGATGATCCGGGCGTCCTGGTACTGCTTGTCGTCGTCCGCCCAGACGTAGTAGTCGCCGTACGGGCCGTCCGGGTCCTTCCTCGACTCCTGGAACCACGGGTGCTGGTCGCTGGTGTGGTTCATGACGAAGTCGATGATGACGCGCATACCGCGCTGGTGGGCGGCGTCGACGAACTCCACGAAGTCCGCCAGGTCGCCGAACTCCGGGAGGACGGCGGTGTAGTCGGACACGTCGTAACCGCCGTCCCGCAAGGGGGACTTGAAGAACGGTGGCAGCCAGAGGCAGTCGACGCCGAGCCACTGGAGGTAGTCGAGCTTGGCGGTCAGGCCCTTGAGGTCGCCGATGCCGTCGCCGTTGCTGTCCTGGAAGGAGCGCACCAGGACCTCGTAGAAGACCGCGCGTTTGAACCAGTCGGGGTCCCGGTCCTTGGCGGGAGTGTCCTCGAAGGTGTCCGGGACGGGTTCGTTGACGATCATTGTGTGGGTGACCCTCCGATCTGCGGGGACGGTCGCAGGACGGTGAGAACGTGCGCGGGCCGGTGTCCCGGATCCAGGCGCACATAGTTGGTCCTGCCCCAGTTGTAGGTCTCGCCGGTGAGCTCGTCGCGCACCGGCACCGACTCGTGCCAGTTCAGGCCGAGTTGCGGCATGTCCAACGAGACCGTGGCCTCCTGGGTGTGGTGGGGGTCGAGGTTGACGACCACCAGAACCGTGTTCGATCCGCTCCGCTTGCTGTAGACGATCACCGCTTCCTGGTCGGCGTGGTGGAAGTGGAGGTCGCGCAGCTGGCGCAGGGCCGGGCTGGCGCGCCGGACGGTGTTGAGGCGGGTGATGAGGGGGGCGATGCCGTCCGTCTCCGCGCGGTCCCAGTCGCGGGGTTTGAGCTGGT
>NZ_LBMU02000080.1 GCF_001005085.2 Streptomyces humi | reverse complement strand
CGTGTGGCCGTGGGGCCGTGGGGCCGTGGGGGCGGGTCGCGCCGTTCTCCGGGCTCCTACGGGACGATGTCCAGTCCCTCCAGCCTCAGCAGGTGGACCTTGCGTTCCAGTCCGCCCGCGTAGCCGGTCATCGAGCCGTCGGCGCCGATCACCCGGTGGCAGGGCCGCACGATCAGCAGCGGGTTGGCGCCGATCGCGCCGCCGACCGCGCGGACCGCCATCCTGGCCGCCCCGATGCGCGCGGCGATCTCCCCGTACGTCGTCGTCGCCCCGTACGGCAGGTCGTCGAGCGCGGCCCACACCCGTTCCCGGAACTCGGTGCCCCGCGCCCGCGACTCCAGCCGGAACTCCCTGAGTTCACCGGCGAAGTAGGCGCCGAGCTGTTCCTCGGCCGCCGTGAAGGGACCGGGGTCCTGCCGCCATCCCGCCTCGACGCTCCGGCCGCCCTTCTGTCCGGGCACGGACAGGGACGACAGCGCCCCGTCCGCGTCGGCGGTCAGCAGCAGCTCGCCGACGGGTGAGGGGATCCGGGTCCAGTAGGTGACGTCCATCAGTTCCTCGACTCTCCCTGTATGAGCCTTCTACGGGCCTTCTCAGACCTTCTGTGGGTCTTCTGCGGGCCTTCTAACGGCCTTCTACGGGCCTTCTACGGGCCTTCTGTGGGCCCTCTAACGGCCTTCTACCGGCCTTCTGCGAGCAGGTGCCGGACGGCGTACGAGCGCCACGGCCGCCAGGCGTCCGGTACGTCCAGGTCCGGCGGGGCGACATCGGGGTCACCGAGCGAGCGGACGCGGATCACGGCGACGGCCGCCGACGGCATGCCGGGCAGGGCCCGGAGCGCCGCCTCCGCCGCGTCCCGGTCGGCGCCCGGGTCGAGTCGTACCGTGCCGTCCGCGAGCGCCCCGGTCAGCGCGCCGAGCGCACCTGCGGGCTCGGCTCCGGCGAGCACGGCGGGGTCCGGGAAGAGGTGGGTGAGGCTTCCGGACGGGGCGTCCAGTGTCTTGCCGTACCGCTGGACCAGTCGTTCGGCGTCCGGGCCGGCCAGCGCCCGTACCGCCGCCTCGGCGGGATCCGCGGCGCCGGGCGACCGCAGCCCCGGCCGGGCCTCGACCAGCGGAGCGAGCCGTGGGTCGGCGGCCAGCCGCTCGTCGACGGCGTACGGGTCGGCGTCGAGGTCGAACAGCCGGCGCAGGCGTTGCACGGCGGTGGTCAGGTCACGCGGGTCGCTGAGGCGGAGCAGCGCGTCGAGCCAGCCGCCGGGGTGGGCGCCGGTCCCCGCGGCGGCGCCGGCGGTCCGTTCCTCGACGGCGACGACGGCGTGGCCGTAGGGCAGCCGGAGGGTACGGCGGTAGGTGCGGGCGCCGGGAGCTCCCGTGACCTCTTCCACACCGGGTACGGCCTCGCGGGCCAGCAGATCGAAGACGGGGCCGGCCTGGTAGGGGCCGCGGTGGGCGAGCCGGAGCGGGATCCCGGCGACGGGGTCGCCACGCCGGGCGCCGCGGCCGCCGGGCGCCGCCGAGCGCAGGGCGCTCGGGGTCGTGGCGTACACGGCGCGGACGGTGTCGTTGAACTGGCGCACACTGGCGAACCCGCTGGCGAACGCGATCTCCGTGACCGGCAGCCCGGTGGTCTGGAGCAGCACGCGGGCGGTGTGGGCGCGCTGGGCGCGGGCCAGGGCGACCGGCCCGGCGCCCAGCTCCGCGGTGAGCTGCCGCTGCACCTGGCGCGCGCTGTAGCCCAGCCGGTCGGCGAGGCCGCCGACGCCCTCCCGGTCCACCACGCCGTCGCCGATCAGCCGTACGGCCCGGCCGACGACGTCCGCACGGACGTTCCACTCGGCCGAGCCGGGGACGGCGTCGGGGCGGCAGCGCCGGCAGGCCCGGAACCCGGAGCCCTGGGCCGCGGCGGCGGTACGGAAGAAGCGCACGTTGCGCCGCTTCGGCGTGACCGCCGGGCAGCTGGGGCGGCAGTAGATCCCGGTCGTCTCGACGGCGAAGAAGAACGCGCCGTCGAACCGCGCGTCCCGGCTGCGCACCGCCTCGTACCTGGTGTCCTCGTCCATCACGCGTTCCATTGTGAGCGACGCCGGACCACGCCACTGGCGGAAAACGGACACGGCGCTCCCGCCCCGCCTCCGCCCTCTCCCCCGCCCCCGTCACTGCCCCTGTCCCCGCCCCTTGACGGCTACTCCCACCGCCCCCTCTTCGCCTCCATCGCCGCCTTGCCCTCGGCTCCCCTCTTCTTCCAGTCCTTCTTGATCTCGGCCCGGAGCCGCGCGTCCGTCTTGGCGACGATCCACTGGTTCTCCCGCACGAGCTTGCGGTAGCTCTCCAGCCGCCGCACCGACAGTTCCCCGTTCTCCACCGCGAGGCGGACCGCACAGCCCGGCTCGCTCCGGTGCGCGCAGTCTGCGAACCGGCACCCGTCGGCCAGCTCCTCGATCTCGGAGAAGACCTGTCCGACCCCGCCCTCGGCGTCGAAGAGGCCGACGCCCCGCAGGCCCGGCGTGTCGATCAGCACGCCGCCGCCCGGGAGCGGCAGCAGGTTCCGGGTGGTCGTGGTGTGGCGGCCCTTGCCGTCCACGTCCCGGGCCGCCCGGACGTCCAGCACGTCCTCGCCGAGCAGCGTGTTGGCGAGCGTGGACTTGCCGGCGCCGGACTGGCCCAGCAGCACCGACGTACCGGAGCCGACCAGCGCGACGAGGACGTCGAGGCCATCGCCCGCGAGCGCGCTGACGGTCAGGACGGGCACGCCGGGTGCCGACGCCTCGACGTCCTCGACGAGGTGCGCGAGGGTCACCGGGTCCGGGACCAGGTCCGCCTTGGTGAGGACGACCACCGGCTGCGCCCCGGACTCCCAGGCCAGCGCCAGGAACCGTTCGATGCGGCCGAGGTCGAGTTCGACGGCGAGGGACACCGCGACCACGGCGTGGTCGACGTTGGCCGCGAGGATCTGCCCCTCGGACCGCTTGGAGGAGGTGGAGCGCACGAAGGCGGTACGGCGCGGCAGACACGCCCGTACGTAGCGCGGGTTGCCGCCGGGTTCGACGGCGACCCAGTCACCGGTGCACACGACGCGCAGCGGATCGTGCGGGGTGACGAACGCGGTGTCGGCGCGGAGCGTCCCGCCGGCGGTGACGACGTCGCACTGCCCGCGGTCGACACGGACGACGCGCCCGGCCAGCAGGCCTTTGGCGGCGTAGGGGGCGAACTCCGTCGCCCAGGCCTCGTCCCAGCCGTAGGGAGCGAGCGCGGAGAGGTCAGCAGAGCTGGAAGTCAAGGGTGACCCTTCACAAGGGCGGCCCCGGGAAAGAGAGTTGGTCAGCCGGTGGCCGCGGAGGTGGAATGGATGAACTTCTGGTCACGGGCAGCGCCCATCGCAACGACAGCCATCGGTCACACCTCCTGTTGTCCTGCTCGGCGGACGGCAGCGGCCGGCGGCCACTGCGTGAAGCGGGGCTCAGCCTAGGGGTGTGCGCGAAGGGGCGCCAACGAATTACCGGCCGGCGGTGCGGGGGGTGTCGTACCGGGCACGGAATGGTTGCGGCATGGGCGTCCCGGCCCGTCGGTGCCGGGGCTGCGGCAGCATGTCCGCTCATGAGCCGAGACCGCTACGTCGACTTCCTGCGCGCGTGGGCGATCGGGCTGGTGGTCCTCGGCCACTGGCTCATCACCGTCCTGGTCAGGGAGCCGGACGGCCGGATCGTCGCCCCGGAGCTGCTGGCGACCGTGCCCTGGACCCAGTGGCTGACCCTGGCGTTCCAGATCATGCCGCTGTTCTTCCTGGCGGGCGGCCATGCCGCGGGCGGCTCCTGGGCGCGGGCCCGGGAGAGCGGCGCCACCGCCGCCGGGTGGCTGGGGCGGCGGGCGCTGCGGCTGCTCCTGCCGGTGGGCGTCTACAGCGGTCTGGTGCTGCTCGCCGTCGGTGTCAGTGCGGCGGCCGGCGTGGACGCGGACACGCTGGCACTGGTGGGCTGGGCG
This sequence comes from Streptomyces humi, assembly GCF_001005085.2. Taxonomy (GTDB): domain Bacteria; phylum Actinomycetota; class Actinomycetes; order Streptomycetales; family Streptomycetaceae; genus Streptomyces; species Streptomyces humi. Next base: position 33,699 of record NZ_LBMU02000080.1, on the reverse strand, counting down.
ATGGCGATGCAGTTCTGGTTCCTGCCGGTGTACCTCATGCTCAGCGCCCTGACACCGGTGATGTACGCGGCGCACCGGCGCTGGGGGGCGCGGGTGCCGCCGGCGATGGGTGCGGCGGCCCTGGTGGTCGACGTGCTCGTGGTGCGGGAGCACATGCCGTACGTGGGGCTGCTCGACTACCTGCTCGTCTGGGGCGTGGCCTATCAGCTGGGCTTCTGCTGGCGCGACGGGCTGCTGACCGGGCGGCGGCTCCTGCCGCCGGTGATGGCGGCGGGCGGTGTGGCCGCGTTCGCCGCGCTGGTGACCCTCGGACCGTTCCCGGTCAGCCTGATCCTGGTGACCGGGCAGCACCCCGGCAACACCGATCCGCCGTCGGCCGCGATGCTGGCGTGGGTGGTGGCCCAGGTCGGGCTGTGCCTGCTCGTCGCGCCGCCGGTACGGCGGCTGCTGGACCGCGAGCGGGTGTGGCGCGTGGTCCGTCCCGTGGGCGCGGCCAGCATGACGCTGTACCTGTGGCACATGCTGCCGGTGCTGGTCGCCGCCGCCGCGTTCTACCTGACCGGCCTCGCACCCGAGCCGGGCGTGGGGTCGGCCGCCTGGTGGGCGCTGCGGCTGCCGTGGCTGCTGGTGCTCGGGGTGGTCCTGGCCGGGGTCGTGACCGTGCTCGGTCCGCTGGAGCGCGGGCTGGCCGTGCTGTACGAGCGGACCAGCCCGGACGCCGGCCTGCGGCGCGCCTGGTCCCTGTGGCCCGGTCTGGCCATGACCGTCGCCGCGCTGAGCCGGCTGGCCGTGCGGGGCTTCGCGCCGGACGGGCGGCTCCCCCTGCTGCCCGCCGCGGGCCTGACGCTGGGCACCGCGCTGGTGCTGCTCACCGGGTGGACCGCGGCCCGCCGGCCCGGCCGGCCCGCAGTGCCCCGGGTGGCGGACCGGGTGTGAACCGGGCGCGAGTAGGCCGGCCGGGTGAAAGGCGACGCGTCGACCGGCACGGTCCGGCGAGCTGTGCTACGGTCGTGGAGTCGCAGTTGTGGTACCCATGAACTTATGTGCGCCTGACGGGAATGCTCAATCCATCAGGCGCATTGTTTGTTTTCCGGCATCTCCGGATGGGGCCTCTGCCTACAGAAGGAGAATGTCATGGCACAGGGAACCGTGAAGTGGTTCAACTCCGAAAAGGGCTTCGGTTTCATCGAGCAGGACGGCGGCGGCCCCGACGTCTTCGCCCACTACTCGAACATCAGCGCCCAGGGCTTCCGTGAGCTCCTCGAGGGCCAGCGGGTCAGCTTCGACGTCACGCAGGGCCAGAAGGGCCCGCAGGCGGAGAACATCGTCCCCGCCTGATCACCGGACGCGTATCCGCTGACCGGGGTCCGCACCGTCAAGGTGCGGACCCCGGTTTGTGCTGTTTCCAGGAAGGCAGACCACCGCATGTCCCGCAGGCCCCAGAAGCCGAACCGGCGCACCCCCTCGACCAGACCCGCCGCATCGTCGTCGACGGAGTTCCGGCTGCCGGAAAGCACGACGCCCCCGCTTCCCGCCGTCGAGGACTTCGCGGCCCTGGACATGCCCGCAGGGCTGCTGAAGACCCTCGCCGCGCAGGGCGTGACCGACCCGTTCCCCATTCAGGCCGCCACCCTGCCCAACTCGCTGGCCGGCCGTGACCTGCTGGGACGAGGGCGTACCGGGTCCGGCAAGACCCTCGCGTTCGGTCTGGCGGTGCTGGCCCGCACGGCAGGTCTGCGCGCGGAGCCCAGGGCCCCGCTCGCCCTCGTGCTGGTGCCCACCCGGGAACTCGCCCAGCAGGTGACCGACGCGCTGACCCCGTACGCGACCGCGGTGAACCTCCGGGTGGCCACCGTGGTCGGCGGGCTCTCCATCACCAAGCAGGCCGCCACGCTCCGGCGCGGCGCGGAGGTGCTGGTCGCGACCCCCGGCAGGCTGAACGACCTCGTGGAGCGCGGTGACTGCGTGCTCGACCGGGTCGCCGTCACGGTGCTGGACGAGGCCGACCAGATGACCGACATGGGCTTCCTGCCGCAGATCACCAAGCTGATCGAGCTGGTACGGCCCGACGGGCAGCGCATGCTCTTCTCGGCCACCCTGGACCGCAACATCGACCGGCTGGTGCAGCGGTTCCTGACCGACCCCGTGGTGCACTCCGTGGATCCGTCCGCGGGAGCCGTGACCACCATGGAGCACCACGTGCTCCACATGCAGGACGAGACCGACAAGAAGGCCGTCACCACGCGGATCGCGGCCCGTGACGGGCGGGTCATCCTCTTCCTCGACACCAAGAGGTCCGCCGACCGGCTCACCAAGCGGCTGCTGGCGGTCGGCGTGCGCGCGGCCGCGCTGCACGGGGGCCGCTCCCAGCCGCAGCGCACCCGGACCCTGGAGCAGTTCAAGAACGGCCAGGTCACGGCGCTGGTGGCGACGAACGTCGCGGCCCGGGGCATACACATCGACGACCTCGACCTGGTCGTGAACGTCGATCCCCCGACCGACCACAAGGACTACCTGCACCGGGGCGGCCGCACGGCCCGCGCCGGCGGCTCCGGCAGTGTGGTCACCCTGGTCCTGCCCGACCAGAAGCGGGACGTCACCCGGCTGATGTCCGACGCCGGCATCCGCCCCAGGACGGCCCGCGTCACGTCGGCCGACACGGAGCTGGCCACCCTCACCGGCGCCCGCGAGCCCTCCGGCGTGCCCGTCACCATCGAGGTCCCCCAGCCGACGCCACCGCAGGCGTCCCGCCCGGACCGCAGGCCCGGCACCGACAGCGGCCGACGGTCCGCCCGCCGCCGGGGCGGCACCCGCGGCTCCGGGTCCCCGGACACCACGACCCGGACGGCGAACACCAACGGCCGCGCGGCCGGCACGAACACCCGGACGAAGGGCACCACCGACCAGGCGACGGGCACCACCGGCAAGTCCCGAACCGCGTCCACCGGCCAGGCGCGGACCGCGTCCACCGGCCAGACCCGGAGCACGTCCGCCGGCCAGACCCGGAGCACGTCCTCCCGCGGCGCGAAGGGGAGCTCCGCCCGTGCCGCGGGCGCCGGTGCCCGCGGCACGACGGCCGCCACCCAGCGCGGCGCGGGCTCCCCGGCCCGCACCACCGGCGGCGCCTCCCGCACCAGGGGCTCCGCCACCCGCACCAGAGGCACCGCCACCCGCGGCGACTGACCGGCACCCGGGGCCCAGCCGAACAGCGGGTTCCGGCGGGCATTCCGCCCCCGGCGAGCTCCGAGAAACGGTGGGCGGGGCCGCTGTGCCCGCCGGAACCCGCCCCCGGACCTCGACAGGCTCCCGGTTCCGGCGGGCTTCCGGGCCCCCGTAGGGAATGCCGCCCGGCTCCCCTACGCGGCGAACGGGCCCGGGATCTCGCCCGAGCCGCGTTGGATCAGGCGGGTCGGCATCACCACGGTGCGTGCCGGGGAGGTGTCGCCGTGGATGCGGGCGAACAGCAGGTGGGCCGCGCTGGTGGCGAGGGCGACCGGGTCCTGGGCGATCACCGTGACGGGCGGGGTCAGCCGGGCGGCGAGCGCGAAGTCGTCGAAACCGACGAAGGCCAGTCCCGGCGGGAGTTCGGTGAGGGCACCGAAGGCGAGGATCTCGTTGCCGGCCAGCAGCGCCGTCGGCGGGTCGGGCAGCGCCAGCATCCCGGCGACCGCCCGCGCCGCCTCCGGCCCCGACCGCGCACCCTCCCTCACCAGCGCCGGATCCGCCGCGATCCCCGCCGCCGCCAGCGCGGCGACATAGCCCCGCCGGCGTTCGCCGAACGTCCAGATCTCCGGCCTGTCCCCGACGTACCCGATCCTGCGGTGGCCGTGTGCCACCAGCGCCCCGACCGCCTCCCGCACCGCGCCGAAGTTGTCGACCACCACGGCGTCCACGTCCAGACCGGGTGCCGCCCGGTCCACACAGACGATCTTCGTGCCCTGCACCTGGGCGGGCCGCAGGAACCGGTGACTGCCGGCCGCCGGGGTGAGGATCAGCCCGTCGACTCGGCGGGCGGTGAACGCGGCGATCACCTCGCGCTCCCGGCGCAGATCGGCCCGGCTGGAGCCGATGAGCATGACGCTGCCGCGCTGCCGGGCCACGTCCTCGGCGGCGGAGGCGACCGCCGCCATGAAGGGGTCGGCGACATCGTCGACCAACAGCCCTATGGTCTGGCTCAGTTCATGGGTGCGGCGCAACTGCCGAGCCACGTCGTCCCGTTGGTAGCCCAGTTTGCGGACCGCGGCCTCCACCCGTGCTGCGGTCCGCGGGGCGACGGCCGAATCTCCGTTGACGACGCGGGACACCGTCATCGCGCTGACGCCCGCTTCCGCGGCAACGTCCTTCATGGTCGGCCGGGTGGCTGCCACGCCACGTCCTCCACCTGCGTCACGTTTGAGCGTCGACTCGTTAACGTTACCAACTCGACGGCATATCAACCGCCGTGCGGACAAGGGAAATCGAGGACCCGGCCCCGCGATCGGCCGCCGTGTGCACCACCCTTGACACCCCGCTGTGGGCGCCCCAAGAATCAGCCAAGCTGTTAACGATACCAACCAGAAGGCACAACATGGCCTCTGCAAGGGAACCACTGCTCACCGCACACGGCGTGGTCAAACGTTTCGGTCACGTCGAGGCGCTCTCGGGCGCCGATTTCACGGCATATCCCGGCGAGGTCGTCGCCCTGATCGGCGACAACGGCGCCGGCAAGTCAACTCTGGTGAACGTACTGTCCGGCGTCCTCGCGCCCGACGCCGGCGAAGTCCGCCTGGACGGGGCGCCCGTGCGGTTCTCCGGCCCGATGGACGCCCAGCGGCACGGCGTCGAGACGGTGTACCAGGACCTGTCACTCGCACCCGACCTCGACGCGGCGGCCAATCTCTACCTCGGCCGGGAGAGCGTACGCGGCGGGCTGCTCGGCCGCATCGGCGTCCTCGATCGGCCCGCGATGCGCCGGGAGGCGGTCAAGGCCTTCGCCGAACTCGGCGTCGAACTGAAGGATGTGACGGCTGCTGTGACAACGTTGTCCGGCGGTCAGCGGCAGTCCGTCGCGGTGGCCCGCGCGGTCGCCTTCGCGCACAAGGTCATCTTCATGGACGAGCCGACCGCCGCCCTGGGCGTCGTCCAGCGCGCCCGGGTCCTGGAGACCGTGCGCAAGGTCGCCGACCGGGGCATCTGCGTCGTGCTGATCAGCCACAACATGCCCGAGGTGCTGTCGGTCGCGGACCGGGTGGAGGTGCTGCGGCTGGGCCGGCGCGTCGCGTCGTACACCGCGGCGGACACCACGATCGAGGAGCTCGTCGGGGCCATGACCGGGTCGCTGGACGGCCCGAACGGGGGCAAGGAAGCGGAGGGCGCGCGATGACCGCGGAGAGTCAGAAGGCGGCGGCCGTCGACGGCCGTCCGGGCGTGCCGGACTGGCTCCGGCGGGCCGCGACCCTCAACGAACTGTGGACCTTCGTGATCCTGGTGGCCCTGGTGGCGTTCTTCACCATCGCCGCCCCGGGCAAGTTCTTCACCACGTACGACATCACCCAGATCGCCGTGAACGCGGCCATCTACCTGGTGCTCGGCGTCGGCATGACGTTCGTGATCATCACGGCGGGCATCGACCTGTCGATCGGCTCGGTGCTGGTGCTGGCCGCGGTGGCGGCGGGTGAGTACAACCTCCATCACGGCGGCCCGGACTCCGGCTGGGGCACGGTCGCGTTCTGTGTCGTCATCGCGCTGGCGGTGGGCACGGCGTGGGGCGCGCTCCAGGGCGCGGTGGTGGCGAGCGGCAAGGTGCCGCCGCTGATCGTGACGCTGGGCGGGCTGGGCGCGGCACTGGGGATCGCCGAACTCGCCACCGGTGGCCAGGATCCCGCCGGGGCGGCCTCCACCCATCTTCAGAACAGCCTCGGTTTCGGGAAGGTGCTCGGCATCCCCTGGATGGTGATCCTGGCCGCGGTGGTGACCGCGCTGTTCGGCGCGGTGCTGGCCGGCACCCGGTTCGGCGAGCACACCCTCGCCATCGGTTCGAACCCGACTGCCGTACGGCGGGCGGGCATTCCGGTGGGCCGGCATCTGGTGAAGGTGTACGGGCTGATGGGGCTGCTGGCCGGGCTCGGCGCCGTGATGTGGCTGGCCTCGTACGGTACGACGTCGATCGCCGGGCACTCCACCGACAACCTGAAGGTGATCACCGCGGTGGTGCTCGGCGGCACCAGCCTGTTCGGCGGCCGCGGTTCGGTGCTGGGCACGGTGATCGGCGTGTTCATCCCGGCGGTGCTGACCACCGGGCTGATCGTGATCGGCGTCCAGCAGTACTGGCAGGACGTGGCGGTGGGCGTGGTCCTGGTCGTGGCCGTGTACGTCGACCAGCTGCGCAGGAAGACCCGGGAACGCGCATGACGAGGGACAAGGAGAACTCTGTGATGGGGAGCATTCGCAGCAGGCGCGGGTTGCTGGTCGCGGTGGGCACGGTGCTGGCCCTGGGCGCGGCCTCGGCGTGCGGCTCGTCGGACGACGGTGGCGGCTCGGGGAGTTCGGGCGGCGCCAAGGGCAAGAAGGTGCGGCTGATCACGGGGGTGAAGAGCGACCCGTTCTACATCACCATGACCTGTGCGGCGCAGCAGGAGGCCAAGGCCAAGGGGATGGACTTCACGGCCGACGGTTCCGCGCAGTGGGACGTGTCGGTGCAGCGCCCGCTGCTCGACTCGGTGGCGGCGGCCCGCCCGGACGGGCTGCTGATATCGCCGGTCGACACCAGCGCGCTGACGCCGTCGCTGAAGCAGATCCAGTCGGCCGGCACCAAGGTGGCGCTGGTGGACACGACGGTGAGCGACGACTCCGTCGGTATCACCCGGATCTCGTCGGACAACGAGAAGGGTGGCCGGGTGGCCGCCGACGCGCTGGCGAAGCTGATGAACGAGAAGGGCTCGGTCATCGTCATCAGCGTCAAGCCCGGTGTGTCGACGACCGACGCACGGATCAAGGGCTTCACCGAGGAGATGGGCAAGTACCCGAACATCAAGGTGCTGCCCACGCTCTACGACAACGACCTGCCGGCCACGGCGGCCTCCCAGATCCAGTCGACGCTCGCCGCCCACCCCGACCTGGGCGGGGCGTTCGCGGGCAACACCAACACCGGGACGGGTATCGCCACCGGACTGAAGCAGGCCGGCAAGCAGGGCGCGGTGAAGGTGGCCGCGTTCGACGCGGAGCCGGACGAGGTCGCCGCGCTGAAGGCGGGCACCCTCCAGGTGCTGGTCGCGCAGGACCCGGCGGCGATCGGCAGGCAGGCGGTGGACCAGCTCGCCGACGCCTTCGAGGGCAAGTCGGTCAGCAAGTCGATCGGCACCGACATGGTGGCGATCACGAAGGACAACATGAACGACCCGTCGGTCAGCAAGTACTTCTACAAGTCGCAGTGCTGACGCGGTACTCGGCGGCACTCTGACGTGCCGTCAGCGGCCGGGCCGACCCGCCCTCGTGGGTCCGCCCGGCCGCCGGTCGTACGCGCGGCTCAACTCAGCGAGCAGGGTTCGCCGTTCAGGGTGAAGGCGTACGGCGCGGAGTTCTCGCCGCTCCAGGTCCCGAGGAAGCCGAAGGAGAGGCTGCCGTTCGCGGAGACCGACTGGTTGTAGTCGGCCGCGTCGGCGGTGACCTGCCCGCCGCTCTGGCTGACCGAGGCGTCCCACATCTGGGTGACCTTCTGGCCGTCCCGGAAGGACCACTCGACCCGCCAGCCGGACAGCGCCTGGGTGGTCGTGACGGTGACGGTGGACTGGAAGCCGTCGGTCCACTGGTTGACCAGGTCGTAGGAGGCGTGGCAGGTGCCCGCCTCCTGGGCGGTGGGGCTCGCGGAGCTGGTGGCCCGGTGGTCGGGGCCGGTGCTCGCGGTGGACGAGGAGGTGCCCTGCGGCTCCGGGTCGGGGTTCTTGTGGCCCGGCTTGCCGGTGGTGGCCGAGGAGGACGGGGCGGCCGAGGCGGTGTGCGTGGACGCCGGGTCCGAGGCGGAGGGCAGGACGGAGGTGGGGTCGGCGACCGGCTGGCGGTCGTCGTGGGAGGCGGCGGCCGTGTCGTCGCCGGCGCCACCGCCCATCGGCATCATCGAGACGCCGAGCGCGACCAGCGAGATCAGCACCGCGGCGCCGAGTAGGCCGTGGCGCAGCACCTTGCTCCGGCCGGTGCCCTCCTTGGGGTCGCCGCCGTCGCTCTCGGGGGCGGCCGGGCGGCCCGCGCCGAGCCGTACCTCGGCGGCACGGCGGCGGCGCTCCAGGTAGGCGAGGCCGCCCCAGCCTATGACCCCGCCGGCCAGCGCCGCGGGCAGTCCGCCGCCGTGCAGCCGCAGACAGGCGGCGGCCTCGGCGCACTGCACACAGGTGGCGAGGTGCCGGGAGAGGTCGTCGGGCGTGTCGGCCGCCGAGGAGCGGGTGACCGCGTCGAGCAGCCGGGCGTAGCTGCGGCACTCCGCTTCCATCGGCGTGTCGAGGTGGGCTCGGTGGGCGCGGTCGCGGAAGAGTCCGCGGACCTGCTCCAGCTCCTGGGCGGCGACGGCCGGGTCGAGACCGAGCCGGCGGGCCACGGAGGGCAGCGGCAGCGCCTCCACCTCGGCCAGCCACAGCAGCGAGGCATCCGCCTCCTGCATGTCCCGCAGGCCGCGCAGGGCGACGGGCCGCTGCAACGGCAGGCCCGTGTAGCGCGCGGCCTTCTCGGAGTTGAGCCACAGCCTCAGGTCCGGGTCGAGCTTGTGCCCGAGTCCCTGCGCCTCCCAGCCGGCGGCCGTGTTGCGGACCGCGGTGAGCAACAGCGGGATCATCGGCAGCCGGGCGGCGCGCCGTCCGCTGGTGCGCGGGGGCGCGAAGTCCGCTTCACGGGCCTCGCGCATACCCAGCGTGAAGGCCTCGGTGGCCAGCTGATTGGCCGTCAGAGAGCCGGACGTGCACAGGTCGGCATAGGAGAGCACCGCGTCCCAGCATTCGGAGAACAGCGCTGCCTCAGCGGCGTCCTGAGGGGTCGGCAGGTCAGGCATGGGTCTCCTGCATCCAATGCGAGGTCAACTCACCATATCGGCAATGGAGTTGGGGGGAACCTCGCGGCAGGACCCGAGCTTTTCACGTCTCCTGCACAACTGACAAGCGGCATATTCAAAACCGGTGACCGATGGTCGTGCGACGATTCCTTGCCGTCACCCATACCATCGGTCACCGGTGTTGCGTCAAGCCGCCGTGCTCAGTGCCGTACTCGGTGCCGTGACCCACAACTCCGGCCTCTTGTACGGACCGCGACCGCCATTCGACTCACCGTTCCCGGAAGTCTCGTCCGAACGGTTCCGGATCAGGCCTCCACCGGCGTCTCGGCGGGGAGGCTGTCCATGAAGGAGCTCACTGAGAAGACGGCACGGCCGGGGCCGGGCGGGCCGTAGCCGGGGGGCGAGGAGAGGCCGAAGTCCTCCATGGTCTGGCGGTAGGCCTGGAGCAGCCGGATGTGGTACTCCAGCGGCGCGCCCGCCGGGTTGGCCTTGCCGAGCGGGGTGGTGGGCTCGGGGCACCAGGTGGTGAACCGGGGCGTGATGCCCTGGGACATGAAGAAGCGCAGGCCCTCGGTGGTGGAGGCGATCGCCTCGTCGACGGTCTTGAAGCCGAACGGCTCGGCCATCTCCACGCCGGCCACGAAGTTGGGGATCACGTTGCGGGCGCCGAAGATCTCGGCGGAGTCCAGGATCCGCTTGTGCCACTCGTCCCGGCCGACGTACCGCTCCTTGCCCGGGCAGTACATCTTGAACAGGTACTCGTCCCACACCTCGTAGTTGGGGTGGTAGATCTGCACGCCGTAGTCCTTGAACCGCTGCACGTCGTCACGCGGCAGCGCCTGCGCGACCACCTTGCCGATCCAGCGGCCCGGGAAGCGCTCCTCGATGGCCTTGGCGTAGTGCCCGTAGAAGTCGGCCTCGTCGCGCCCGGCGACGGTCTTGGTGATCGCACCGCCCGTCAGCGTGTAGGCGGTGGACGTCTTCGCGGTGTCGTACCGGTCGATGATCTCCAGCGCCTCCAGAACCTCCTCCACGTCCTTGACGCCGGTGTACGGCCGGCCGGCCGCCTTGTGCTGGCGCCAGTTGTGGTTGATGTCGCAGTACTGGCACTCCTCCTTGGCGCCGAAGTACTGGCAGACCCGGAAGACGGTCAGGTAGATCAGGTAGCCCCACTGGATGGTCGGGGCGACCTCCATCACGGACTTCCCGTTGGCGAGCTTGTGCCGGTAGTACTCCGGCATCGGGGGCACGCCGACGTCGGCGATCCGCTGCCCGTCGAGGTAGAGGCCGAGCATCCCCTCGTCGTCGGCGGCGACCCGGTACGGCGAGGTGGGGTTCACCCGCACCGAGACCACGGTCCGCCGCAGGTCGTAGGGGCCGCCGGTGAGGATGATCTCCTCCGGGGGCCGGCGCAGCGCGGCCTCGCCCAGCTCGGGCAGGGTGCCGTGGTCGAAGGAGAAGATGAAGTACGACTTCGGCTTGACCTCGCCCCCTTCGTTGTCGCTCAGCGCGGAGGGATCGAAGGCCACACCGCCCCGAAGCAGGTCCTCCTTGAAGACGGCTTCCCGTGGTACGTGCGGGAACCTCTCCATCAGATCCTCGACCAGCGCGGTACGGCTGCCCATCCCGTGTCTCCTCCCGGCTCAGGCGTTCGACTCCTCACGGTATGCCCCCGCCCGGCCGTCAGCCGTGCCGGGTCCCCCCACGACGCGCGACATGTTCCGGTACGGGGTGGTTCGGGGGCAGTGCGGGATCCGTCACGGGGGCTCCCCAGACCGAGGTCAGCGGCAGGACACCCGCCCACAGCCCGAGTTCCGCGTCCGGTCCCTCCCCGTCCTCCGGGGCGCCGGTGCGGATCTTGACGGACGCCTCCTCGAGGGAGAGGGCGAGCAGGGTGGTGGCGGCCAGCTCCTTCCGGTCCGGGCGGCGGGCGTACGTCCACTGGCCCGGGGCGGAGTGCTCGGTGAGCAGGCGCAGGCCCGCCAGTTTCTCCTCGGGGTCGGTCACCTTGCGGGCGGTGCCGTGGATCATGGCGCTGCGGTAGTTGACCCCGTGCTCGAAGACCGACCGCGCCAGCACCAGACCGTCCACATGGGTCACGGTGACGCACACCGGGGCGCCGCCCGCGAGGCTGCGGCTGGCGACCGAGCCGTGCAGGTACAGCTGCCGGCCGTCGCGCCCGTACACCGTCGGCACGACCAGCGGCCGCCCCTCGACCACCACCCCGAGATGGCAGACGAACCCGGCGTCCAGGATCGCCTCCAGATCGGCGCGGTCGAGACTGCCCTGCTCACGGAGCCGCCGGTGCCGGGTGAGGTCGGTGTCGGGAAGCCGGTCTGCACTCATGACGCCAACGCTACCGATATCGCAGATTCAAGGCCACACAATCACGGATTACGAATCCACCGGGCCCAACGCGACGAAATCCGCACCTCGACTACTCGGCCCCGGCCTGCGTGTCGACTCCCGCAGCACCACGTGCGTCCCCAGCACCAGATGCTGGCCGTCCGGCAGCTCGTCGCGGTGCAGGGCGAGGCGGACCGCGGCGCGGCCCAGTTCCTCCTGGGGCACGTGGACCGTGGTGAGGGTCGGGTGGACGTCGCGGGCCACCGGGATGTCGTCGTACCCGGCCACCGCGATGTCCTGCGGGATACGGCGGCCCGCCTCCCGTACCGCCTGGATCACACCCGTGGCGATCATGTCGGTGGCGGCGAAGATCGCCGTGAACTCCTTTCCCGAGGTGAGGAGTTCACGGGCCGCCTGGTAGCCGTAGGAGCGCGAGAAGACACCGTCCAGGATCAGCTCGGGGTCGGGGGCGAGGCCGAGGAGTTCGTGGGCGCGGGTGAAGCCGGCGATGCGCTGCGCGCTGGTGGACAGACCGGGGACGCGGCCGAGGTAGGCGATGCGCCGGTGGCCGCCGGAGAGCAGGTGGCCGGTGAGGGCGAAGGCGCCGCCCTCGTTGTCGTAGTCGACCACCGTGGCGGGGACGCCCGGGCCGAGCGGCGGCCTGCCCACCAGCACCAGCCGGGATCCGGCCCGGTCCAGCGCGTGCGCGAAGTGGGTCATCCGGTCGTGGTAGGCCTTGTCCTGGAGGGCGCCGCCCACCACGATCACGGCGTCGGCCCGCTGCTCCCGCATGGTCTCCACGACGGCGAGGATGCGCCGGGGATCGCCGTGCGTGGTGCAGAGCATGCACAGCCGGCCCTCCGCGGAGGCCTGCTCCTCGACCCCGCGGGCGATGTGCGCGTAGAACGGGCCGGTGACGTCGTCCACGACGAAGGCGACCGTGTTGTTGGTGGCGCCGCCGAGCGCCCGGGCGTGCGCGTTGACCACGTAGTCCAGCTCGCGCATCGCCTTCAGGACCTTGGCGCGGGTGGCGGTGGCCACCGGGTAGGTGCCGCCCAGGACCCGGGAGACGGTCGACGCGGAGACACCGGCCCGCGCGGCCACGTCCCGTACCGTCGACGCGTCCCCGTTCAGTGCCGGCTGGGTCCTCTTCGCCACCGCTCGGCTCCCCTTCGTCATGTCGTTCATGTCACCCTACGAGACGGACCTCACGCGGCCCGCTCCAGGACCGAGTGGTCGATCGCGTACCGCAGCCCGTCACCGGTCAGCAGCCGTTGCGCCTCTTCGACGACGGTGATGCCGAGCCGCGCCACCTCGTTGCCCTGGGAGCCCGCGAGGTGCGGGGTGAGGAAGGCGTTGGGGAGGTCGAAGAGCGGGGAGTCGGCGGGCAGCGGCTCGGGGTCGGTCACGTCGAGGACGGCGCTCAGCCGGCCGGTGCGCAGTTCCCCGACCAGGGCGTCGTGGTCGACCAGCGAGCCGCGCGCGGTGTTGATCAGCACCGCCCCGTCCGGCATCAGGGCGAGTTCGCGGGCGCCGACCAGGTGCCGGGTCTCGGGGGTCTGCGGGGCGTGCACGGTGACGATGTCCGAGGTGCGCAGCAACTCGTCCAGCGGCAGCAGCGGGACCCCGAGCCGGGCGGCCTCGGCCTGGTCCACGTAGGGGTCGGCGAGGCTGACCGACAGGTCGTGCGGGCGCAGGAGTTCGATGAGACGGCGGCCGATGCGGGAGGCGCCGACGATGCCGACCCGGCGGTGGAAGTTGCCGATGCCGGGGACGATGTCGCCGTACGGGAAGGCGCGGCGGCTGCGCAGCAGGTCACGGAAGGCGAAGACGTCCTTCCCGGCGAGCAGGATCATCGCGAGGGTGTACTCGGCGACGGGCAGCGCGTTGGCGGCGGCCGCCGAGGAGACCAGGATGCCGCGCCGCCAGACCTCCGGCGTGGTGAAGCCCTTGACCGAGCCGGCCGCGTGCAGCACCGCGCGCAGCCTGGGCGCCGCGTCCAGCGCCGCCGGGTCCAGGACCGGGCAGCCCCAGCCGGTGACGAGGACCTCGGTGCGGGCGAGCGTCTCCCGTACCCGGGGATCGGCGAAGTCGTGCGCCACCAGAGTGGGATCGATTTCTACGTGCTCGCGCAACCGCGCGAGCACGTCCGGCGGGAAGATGTGCGGCACGTTCTGGGCCGTCATGGCGAACAGTGCCTGGGGACGCTCGGGCAAGGAAGTGACCTTCCGGCTCGGTGACGCGCGGATAGCAACCGGTCTCTACCGTAGGTGTCGGCGAATGAGAGGGTCAATGGACAAGCACTCCCCGGAGCCGGTCCCGGCCGCTTCGGAGGACGACAGGAAAGGCACGGCACAGATGACGGATCCGGTGCAGAAGGTCACCAACTGGGCGCGCAACATCACGTACACCGCCGCGGAGTTCCACCGCCCGGACTCGCCGGACGCGCTGCGGTCCCTGGTGGCGGCCAGCGCGCGGGTACGGGTGCTGGGCAGCGGGCACTCCTTCAACCGCATCGCCGATCCGGGCCCGCGGGGCGTGCTGGTCTCGATCGCCGGGCTGCCGCCGGGGATCGAGGTGGACACGGCGGCCCGTACGGTGCGGGTCGCGGGCGGGGTGCGGTACGCCGAACTGGCCCGTGCGGTGCACGCGCGAGGCCTCGCGCTGCCCAACATGGCCTCGCTGCCGCACATCTCGGTGGCCGGTTCGGTCGCCACCGGCACCCATGGCTCGGGTGTGACCAACGGGCCGCTCGCGGCGCCGGTCCGGGAGGTGGAGCTGGTCCTCGCCGACGGTTCGACCGGGACCGTCGCCCGCGGGGACGCCCGCTTCGACGGCGCGGTGACCTCGCTGGGCGCGCTGGGCGTCGTCACCGCGCTCACCCTGGACCTGGAGCCGGCGTACGAGGTCGAGCAGACCGTTCATGTCGAACTGCCCTTGGAGGGGCTGGACTTCGAGGCCGTGACCGGGGCCGCGTACAGCGTGAGCCTGTTCACGGACTGGCGCGATCCGGGGTTCCGGCAGGCGTGGGTCAAGCGGCGCACCGACCAGGCGGCCGTGGAGTTCGGGTGGGGCGTGCCCGCGAAGGTGGCGATGCACCCGGTACCGGGCATGCCGGGCGGCAACTGCACCGAGCAGTTCGGGGTGCCGGGGCCCTGGCACGAGCGGCTCCCGCACTTCCGCGCCGAGTTCACGCCGAGCAGCGGCGACGAACTCCAGTCGGAGTACCTGCTGCCGAGAGCGGCGGCCGAGGCCGCACTGCACGCGGTCGACGGCATCCGGCGGACGGTCTCCGCCGTGCTCCAGACCTGCGAGGTGCGGACGATCGCCGCCGATCCGCAGTGGCTCAGCCCGGCCCACGGACGGGACTCGGTGGCCCTGCACTTCACCTGGGTCGACGACCTGACGGCCGTGCTGCCGGTGGTGCGCCGGCTGGAGGAGGCGCTGGAGCCGTTCGATCCGCGCCCGCACTGGGGCAAGGTGTACGCGATGTCCGGCGAGGCCCTGCGCGACCGCTATCCGCGACTCGCCGACTTCCGCGCCCTGGCCCGGGAGCTGGACCCCGAAGGGAAGTTCACGAACCCCTTCGTGGCGGAGGTCCTGGAGAACTGACCGCCGGACTTAATCCAACCCTTAAGGTAATGGCTTGTCGAAAGCGCTTCCCAGGCCATAGCCTTGCGCGGCGTGAAGCACACATCACGTGACATCCGCACCGCCAACCGCTATGAGGTGCTTCGGCACATCATCGCCGAATCTCCCACCTCGCGGCAGGAGCTGGCGTCCGTCACCGGGCTGAGCCTGGCCACGGTCGCCACGCTCGTCGGGGAACTGCTCGATCTGCGGATGATCACGGAGGTGGGGTTCGAGGACTCCGCGGGCGGCCGTCCCCGCGGCCTCGTCGCGGTCAACGCCTCGGGAGGCGCGCTGATCGGCGTCGACATCGCGGAGACGTACGTCCACGTCGAGCTGTTCGACCTCGCGCTGAACGTGCTGGCCCGCGCGGACGAGGACATGCGTCCCGGCGCCGACCGGCCCGAGCAGGTGGTGGGCCAGGTGGCCGCCGCCGTCGGGTCGGTGGTCGCCCAGGCCGGGATCGAGGGCGCCCGGGTACTGGGGGTCGGGGTGAGCGTGCCCGGGCAGGTGGACCGGGACACCGGCGTCGCCGAGTACGCGCCCAACTGGGACTGGCACGACGTGCCCCTGCTCGACCTGCTCTCCGACCACATCGCCTACCCGCTCCACCTGGACAACCCGTTGCGCGCCTGTGCGGTGGCCGAGCAGTGGTTCGGGGCGGCCCGCGGACGCGGGGACGCCGTGGTGGTGAACCTCGGCACCGGGGTCGGCGCCGGGCTCGCGCTGGCCGGCGGGCTGCACCGGGGTGTCAGCAACAGCGCCGGTGAGTGGGGGCACACGACGCTCGTGCTCGACGGGCGGCCCTGCCACTGCGGTAACCAGGGCTGCGTGGAGACCTACGTCGGCGCGCCCGGGATCATGCTCAACCTGCGCGAGACGAGCCCGGACAGCCCGCTGCTGCGCCCCGACGACCAGACCGCCACCATCGAGGCGCTGGCCCGGGGTGTGGCGGACGGCGACCCGGTCGCCGTCCAGGTGGTGCGGGACACCGCCCGTTACATCGGCGCCGGCGTCGCGAACCTGGTCAACCTGCTCAACCCGGAACTGGTCGTGCTCAGCAGCTGGGTGGCCCGCAGGCTCGGCGAACCGCTGCTCGACGAGGTGCGCGAGGCCGTGCGCCGGCACGCGCTCGGGCGGCCGTTCGCCGCGACCGAGATCGTCCTGTCCCCCATTCCCAGCGACCCGGTGTGCCTGGGCGCGGCCACCTTCGCGCTGGAGGGCGCGCTGCGCTCGGTGGGGCTGCGCAACGGCGGACGCCCCGGCCGGGCACCCTCCGCTTCCCGGTGATCCACGGGGTATTTCCCTGCTGAGCACCCCGCCCGCCCGGTGATCGAACAGTCCAATTCGCCCGTCGATTAATCCATTGCCGGGCCCTCCGGCGCTCTGCGAACGTCGTGACGTGTCAGCGGCCGGTCGGCCTCCATCCGACCGGCCGTACTTCGTGCACGGAACGAGGGAGGTCCCGGCGTGGCCGGAAACATCGAGGTCCGCGGTCTGTCCCGCACCTTCCACACCACGGTCAGGCGTCCGGGCTTCACCGGCGCCCTGCGATCCCTGGTCAACCCGGAACGCGTCGAGAAGCACGCGGTCTCCGACATCTCCTTCGACGTCGCCGCCGGCGAACTCCTCGCCCTGCTCGGCCCGAACGGCGCCGGCAAGTCGACGACCATCAAGATGCTCACCGGCATCCTCACACCGACCTCCGGCGAGGCCCGGGTCGCGGGCGTGGTGCCGTACCGGGAGCGGGAGCGCAACGCCCGGAACATCGGCGCGGTGTTCGGGCAGCGCACCCAGCTGTGGTGGGACCTGCCGGTCCGGGAGTCGTTCGCGATCCTGCGCGACATCTACCAGGTTCCCCAGGCCGAACACGCGGCGCGGCTGCGGGAGTTCGACGAGCTCCTTGAGCTCTCCGCGTTCTGGGACACCCGGGTGCGGCATCTGTCGCTGGGCCAGCGGGTGCGCTGCGACCTGGCCGCCGCGCTGCTCCACGACCCGCCGGTGGTGTTCCTGGACGAGCCGACCATCGGCATGGACGTGGTGGTGAAGGAGCAGGTCCGCGAGTTCCTGCGGTACCAGGTGGCCGAGCGCGGCCGTACCGTGCTGCTGACCACCCACGACATGACCGAGGTGGAGCGGCTCGCCGAGCGGGTGGTGCTGGTCAACCACGGGCTGCTGGTCCTCGACGGCACCCTGGACGAGATGCGCCGCAGGTTCGGCTCGACCTGGCAGGTGCGGGCCACCCTCGCCGACGCGCACACCACGGTCGGCCCGCTGCCCGGCATCACGCTGGTCCACCGGGAGGGGCCGCAGGTGGTGTTCGGCCCGGACGGCGCCGCCGCACCCACGGTCCACGAGGCGCTGAAGCTGGTCATCGAGCGGTACGAGGTGACGGGCGTCGCGGTGGACGAGGCTGACCTGGAGGACGTCATGCGGGCGGCCTACGCGCAGGCGAAGGCCGAGGTCTGAGATGGCCCTCCTGTACGCCTGGCGCGCCGCCCGGGTCACCCCGCTCGGCGAGCTGTACACCCCGCCCCGGATGACCGGGGTCCTGCTGCGGCTGACCGTGCAGGTGGTGCTGGTCGCCTCGCTGTGGCGCGGTCTGTACGCCCAGTCCGGTACGACCGCGGGCATGGACCGCGGTCAGGCCGTCACCTACGCGGTGCTGGCCGTGCTCGCCTCCCGGCTGCGGGAGCTGGACCAGTACGCGGGCCGGGACTCGGTCATGCAGCACATGCACTTCGGCACCATCGTCTACTGGTATCTGCGCCCGCTGCCGCCGCAGCGCTACCACGCGCTGCGCGCGGTGGGCGAGCAACTGTACGGGCTGGCCTGGGCGTCGGCGGGGTACGTGGTCTGTCTGGCCGCCGGCGTGGTGGATCCCCCGGGGTCGGCGGCGGTGGCGGCGGTGTCCGCGCTCAGCCTGCTGCTCGGCCAACTGGTCCTGTACTACGTCATGCTCCTCATCGACCAGTTCTGCTTCTGGACGCTGCGCAACAGCGCCGCGATGCTGATCCTGGTCTTCGCGCAGAACCTGCTGTCCGGGGTGTACGCGCCGCTCTGGTTCTTCCCGCACTGGTTCATCACGCTCAGCTCCTTCCTGCCCTTCCAGGCGACGCTGAGTGTGCCGCTGTCGCTGTACGTGGGCCGGATCCCGCTGTCGGACGCCGGCCTCCAGCTCGGCGTGCAGGCCGGCTGGGTCGTGGCGCTGTATCTGCTCACCCGTTTCGTGTGGCGGCGCGCCGCCCGCCGTGTCATCTCCCAGGGAGGCTGAGGCCGTTGAACGCCGTCCGGATCGCATGGCGCATCACGCGCCTCAACTTCCGCGCACAGCTCGAGTACCGCACCGAGTTCCTGATGATGATCGCGATCGGCGCGGTCTGGCAGGTGTCGGTGATCGTGTTCGCCACGGTGCTGCTCACCCGGTTCACCGGCATGGGCGGCTGGGACAGCTCGGACGTCCTGCTCATCCCGGCGACGCGGATGCTGGCGCACGGTCTGTTCGTGCTGCTGCTGGGCCGGGTGCACGGGGTGGGCCGGTACATCCAGGAAGGCAGGATCGACGCCTATCTGCTGCGTCCGCTGCCCGTGTACCGGCAGGTGCAGCTGGAGTACTTCCCGACCAACGCCATCGGCGACCTGACGGTGGCCGTCGGCCTGATGGCGGGCGCGCTCGGCCGCAGCCATCTCGACTGGACGACGGGCCGCGTCTCGTACCTGATCGCGGCGGTCCTCGGCGGGATGCTGCTGGAGGCGGCCCTGTTCACGGTGGTGGCCTGTGCCTCGCTGCGCTACCCGGCCGCCGACTACTGGAGCCGCTGGCTGGAGGAACTGCTCGGCACCTTCGGCAGCTACCCGCTGAACGTGCTGCCCCGGGCGGTCGGCGGCCTGCTCACCTACGGCCTGCCGCTCGCCTTCGTCGCCTACCTCCCGGCCGCGGTCCTCACCGGCCACGGCCACGAGACCGTCGTCCCCTACTGGCTGGCCGCGGCCTCGCCGCTGGTCGGGCTGCTGGCCTACCTGGCGTCGCGGTGGCTGTGGCGCTGGGCGCTCGGGCACTACACGGGGGTGAACGGCTGACCTGGTGCCGGGGCGCGCCCCGCGCCCCGGATCGGGGTGACCAGTCCGGCGAGGCCGGTCAGGGCGCAGCAGGCTCCGGCGACGGCCGCCACCCGGGCGGTGCCGTACTGTTCGGCCGCCCAGGTCAGGACGGCCGCGCCGACCGGGGCGACCGAGTACTGGAGCGTCCAGTGGGCGGAGGTGACCCGGCCCAGCAGGGGTTCGGGGGTGATCTCCTGACGCAGGGACATGGAACAGGTGCCGGCCATCCCGGCACAGCCCAGGTAGACCGCGGTGAGCACGGCGACCGCGGGGACCGGGCGGACAAAGCCGAGCCCGGCGAAGGCCGCTCCGCACAGCGCGGTCGAGCCGATCCAGGTCGGTCCGAAGCCCAGCCGCCGCCGGAGCCTGGCGACCAGCAGCGCACCGGTGATGGTGCCGACGGCGCCGACCGCGAGCACCGTGCCGACCGTGCCGTCGTCGTGGCCGAGGTCGTGCTTCAGGTGGTAGATGACCAGGTCGGTGATGCCGAGGCTGAGGAAGCTGAAGACGGCGAGGAGGCCGGTGAGCGAGCGCAGGACGGGCTGGCGGACCAGGTGGTCGACGCCGGTGCGCAGATCGCGCCACAGGCCCTTGCCCCGCGCCGGCTGCTCGTCCCCGGCCCGTTCCCCGACCCGCACGAGGAGCAGGCAGCCCGCCGAGACCGCGTAGCTGGCCGCGTCCACGGCCACGGCGTCCGCGGGGCCGGCCCAGGCGGCCACCAGGCCCGCGCCGAGCGGCCCGAGGACACCGGCGGCGGCCGCGGTGGCGTTCAGCCGGCCGTTGGCCTCGGTCAGCCGGCCGGTGCCGACGAGTCCGCGGACGACGGTGACGTACCCGACGGCGAAGAGCATGCCGACGGCCTCGCACAGGGGCAGGACGACGTACAGCAGCCAGAGTCGCGGGCCGGCCAGCCAGACGACCGGGACCAGCCCGTACAGGACCATGCGGACCAGGTCGCAGGCGATGAGGAGCTTGCGGCGGTCGACCCGGTCCACGACCACCCCGGCGAAGACCGCGGCCACCACCATGGCGGCGCCGCCGGCTCCGGTGAGCAGGCCCATCCGGGCCACCGAGCCGGTCGCCTGGAGGACCAGCAGGGGCAGCGCGACCAGGCTGAAGGAGTCACCGAGGACGGACAGCGTCTGGGCGAGCCAGAAGCACCCGAAGTCACGCTGCCGCCACAACGGCCGCCCCTCGGCACCCCGTTCGCCCACCACCCGCGCCACCCGCCGCGCCCGGTTCACCACGACTCCCCCTCCCACCTCCGCGCAACCCTATGCTCCGCCACCACCACCACGTACGACACGACCGGCCACCCCCTCTCACCCCATCACGACCACCCGCGCGACGGTGCGGCCCGAGACGGTCGGCCACTCGGCGATACGGCCCGAGACGGCCGCTCAGCGGCGCGGTGCGAGGCGGTCGGTCGCTCGGCGGTGCGGTCCGAGCCGGTCGGCCACTCGGCGATACGGCCCGAGACGGCCGCTCGGCGGCGCGGTGCGAGGCGGCCGCCCGCTCAGCGGCGCGGCCCGAGCCGGTCGGCCACTCGGCGATACGGCCCGAGACGGCCGCTCGGCGGCGCGGTGCGAGGCGGCCGCCCGCTCAGCGGCGCGGTCCGAGGCGGTCGGTCGCTCGGCGGCGCGGTCCGAGGCGGTCGGTCGCTCGGCGGTGCGGTGCGAGGGGGGCGGTCGCCTGACTTGTGCCGGGTCGTTGCGTCACGGCCCCCCGGACGGCGTGACCCGGTGGCGGGCGCGGCAACCTTCCCCGGCCCGGCGGCGACCACAGGGCATGACAACCGCACCACGCACCGCGGGACACCGCCGCGTGCACGCCTTCCGGAAGCCCGCCATCGGTGCCCTCTCGGCCGCCGGACTGCTGGCCGGCGCCTGGTACGCCACCGCCGGCGCGGCGACGACCCCGACGCTCCGGGTCACGTCCACGGCGGTGGCCCTCAGCGCCAAGTACCCCTATCTCTCGGCCGGTTACAACAACACCCGGGAGTGGAACCGCACGGCCACCGCCGCCGCCCCCGACGGCACGATCCGGGTCGCCTGGCCCGCCGCCGACGGCGTCCACGTCACCCCCCTCACCTCGGCCGGCAAGCGGTCCGGCGCGGACACGGTCGTCAAGGGCGCCCGGGAGGTCGGCGGACTGGTCGCCCACGACGACGGCTTCGCGCTGCTCACCCGGGTCTCCGACACCAACAAGTGGAAGGAGACGGCGGCCGCGATCATCCGCTACACGGGCGGGAAGAAGACCTGGACGGCCAAGCTCACCGGCACCGCCACGCACGACACCTCCCCCACCCTCGACGGGCAGCTCACCTGGAACGGCGGCAAGTACGGCGCCTACTTCGTGGTGCACGGCGCGGGCGGCTTCGCCGACGGGCACTACGGCGACAAGCTGTCGTACGTCAGCGCGAAGGGCAGGAAGCTGAGCGGCGGCTGGAGCTGGGGGTGCAGTCACAACGAGGGCATCGCCCTGCACGCCGAGACCTCCGGCGCCTTCACCTCCCTGTGCTTCGACGACTGGCGCTCCGGCCTGTTCGTCTCCACCGGCATAGCCGCCCCGGACGTGGCCCCGGTCGTCCAGCGGGAGCAGTGCTGGGCAGGGTACTGCGGAGGTACCTTCCCCGGCCGCACCGGCGACCTGGTGAAGTCGTCCACCGGCAGGTACGCGACGGCGTTCGCCTCCCGGGGCGCGGCCTCCGCGAAGAAGAACCCGGACGACAGCAGCGGCCGCGGCTGGACGGTCACCCCGAGGACCGCCACCCACCAGGTCGCGGTCGCGTTCCTCAAGAACCGCAACTCCGGTCCCGGCAAGGCGGTCTACCTCACCAGCGCCAAGACGGTCGAGAACGTCAACGTCCACCTCGCCCCGTACGGCAAGGACAGGCTCCTGCTCTCCTGGGAGTCCCTGAAGAACGCCAAGTGCTCGTCGGGCACCTGCACCGGCACCTTCACGGGCACGCATCTGCGGCTGATCGACTGGAGCGGCACCTTCGTCGGCGCCGACAAGGTGGTGGGCGCACGGCTCACCGGTGACGTCGCGGTGCTCAAGAACGGTGCTCTCACCTGGGCGTACGCGCCCGTGACACCGACCTACGGCACCCCGCTCACCGGGGCGTCCCCGACCACGACGACCCTGCGGATCGCCCGTCTCACGCCGTGACGGCCGGCGGGCGGCCGGGGGCCGGGGGCGGAGGCCGCTCAGTCCTGCGCGGTTTCCGCCACCTCCACCCCGGCGTCCCGCCACCGGACCCGCAGGGCGGCGCCGTCCCGCCACCGGACGGTCAACTCCCGCTGTCCTTCCGCGCGTACGGTCACCGTCTCGCCCAGCGGCACCGTGTCCGCGGCACCCGTGAGCCGGCTCAGCGCGACGAAGAGGGTCGGGCCCTCCCCCGTGACCCCGGCCGGCGTGTCGTCGAGTCCCACCGCGGGCAGCAGTTCGGTCCGCAGCCCCGGCGCCGCCGCCCAGCCGGTCACCCGCACCGGCGTCCCGGGTTCCGCACCCGCCACCAGGAACGCCCGCACCTCCACGGCCCCGCGCACGAGCACGACGGTCGTCACCCGGGCGCCCGCGCCGGCCGTGTGCCGGGAGGCCGCCCAGCCCTCCCCCACGCCCAGCGGCTCGATGTCCGTCCGGCCCGGGTCGTCGCCGACGATCACACTGTTGTCGTACGACGCCGAGGGCACCGTCACGGTCGAGTAGCCGAGCCGGGTGTAGTAGGGGTCGTAGCGGACGTCCTCGCTGCCGTGGTTGTGGAGGCGGACGATTCCGTCCGAACGCGTCGACTGGAGCAGCCAGTTGGCGGGGGCGACCGGCGTCACCGCGTCCGTGCGCTCCACGGGCCCCGGTTCCTCGGCCGCCGTCCACACCTCGTGCTCCGGGGGCAGCAGCAGGCCGATGAAACCCTTGCTCGCCCAGTAGGGGGACGCCGGCCCCGAATAGCCCTGGAGCACCGCCGTGTCGGGGCCGTGCCAGCCGAGGGTCAGGAGACCGTGCGGGTCCACCGCGCCCCGGTCCAGGAAGTACCTCAGCGCGCCGGAGGCGAGCCGCCGGGTCTCGCCGGGGGCCAGCGGGGTGCGGCCGGTGAGCGCGCCCAGCCACAGCGGGGCCGTCGTCGCGAAGCGGTAGGTCAGGGAGCGGCCCTGGTGCATGGGGGCGCCGTCGCCGCCGAACAGCCGGGCGTAGTCGCTCAGATGGCGTTCCAGTCGGCCGCCGTAGAGGTCGAGGAGTTCGGTGTCCGCTGCGAGCCAGGCGTGCAGCACCGGGTACAGGTGCATGGCCCAGCCGTTGTAGTAGTCGAACTTCCGGCCGTCGCCGTCGGTGTACCAGCCGTCGCCGAGGTACCAGTCCTCGATCCGGGCCAGGCCGTGGTCGACGGCCTTGTGCGCGGCCTCGGTCTCGTGTCCGATCTCCGCGAGGAAGCCGCCGACCGTGACGGGGAACAGCTCCCAGTTGCAGGGCCAGGGTTCGGCGGTGAGGGCGTCGGCGAGCCAGGCCGCGGCGCGCTGCCGGACGGCGTCGTCGAGGCGGTCCCAGAGCAGTGGGCGGGTCAGGCGCAGGGCGAGGGCGATCGAGGCGGCCTCGACCAGTGGCTGGCTGCGGTCCTCGATGCGCGGCCAGACACCGGACACGCCGGCGGCGAGTCCGTCCGCGTACCGCTGGAGCGCGGTCTCGTCACGCCGGAAGGCGGCGAGGAGCAGGGTGCGGGCGTAGCCCTCCAGGCCGTCGGAGCGGCGGCCCGACCAGCTCTGGTGGTCGCCGGGAAGGTGGTAGAGGGCGCGGTCCTCGGTGGCGTACGGCTCCACGGCGGCGAGCAGGGCGTCGGCCGCCGCCTCCCAGTGGGCCCGGGTGTAGCCGGTACGCGGGCTGGAACGGCGGTCCTCGGGAGGCAGGTGCATCGGGGCTCTTTCTCGCTCGTACCGTTCGGACCTGGGGCGCCCCGGTTCCGGTCGGGACGCCCCAGGGGCTCAGTGCGCTCGCACGGTGCCGCGGGGCACCAGGTGCTGGGCGAGGAGTCCGTCGCGCACCAGGCCCGCGTAGACGGTGGCGCCGTACTCCGAGGTGTGCGTGTTGTCCTTCTTCTCGTTGTACAGGTACATCGCCTTGGAGCCTTCCACGCCGAGCGACTCCACCAGCGCCTTGGTCCGCGCCGTGAGGTCGATCAGCGGGACGCCCTCGGCGGCCGCGACCGAGCGGATCACCTCAGGATGATTGACGCCGAGCCCGTTGACCAGAAGCGCGGTGTCGTTGTTCAGCGTGCCGTCGGCGTTGAACCAGCGGCGCACGATCGGGGTGACGAGCACCGGCCGCCCGCCTTTCTCCCGTACGCCGGCCACCAGGGTCTCCAGGTTGGCGCGGTAGGTCGCCTCGTCCGTCGTCTTGTCGTTGTGCGCCAGCTGGATCAGGACCAGGTCGCCGGTGCGGATCAACGGCTGGACGGTACCCCAGAGTTGGGGGTTCTGGAGGTAGGTCACCGTACTTTCGCCGGAGTCGGCGTAGTTGGCGACGGCGACACCCCTGCGCAGGAACTGCGGGAGCTGCTGGCCCCAGCCGGTGTAGGGGGCGGCCGGCTGGTCGCAGACGGTGGAGTCGCCGACCAGGAAGAGCTGCCGGGTGTGCCGGGCGGCGGGGGAGACCCTGATGCCGGCGAGGGCGGGCGCGGAGCCGCCGATCGTCAGGTCCAGACCCGGGCTGCCGTCCGGGCCCGTCGGCTCGCCCTCGGGGGTGCGGACGTCGACGGTGAAGGCGCGGGTGACGTGCCGGTCCGCCGCCACCGCCGTCTCGGGCAGCAGCGCGCGCCGGGTCTCCCCGCTGATGCTCGTGCTGGACGCGGCCGCGCCGCCGAGCCGGACCGTGACGTCGTAGTCGCCGGGCGGGACGTCGAAGTGACAGGCGGTGGCGGTGCAGTCGGCGAGGCCGGGCGGCGGCTGCCGGGGGTCGGCCCCGGCGGCGGGAGCGGTCGCCAGGCAGGCGCCGAGGACGGCCGCCGCGAGGGCGGTGACGCGAACACCGTTGAAACGTCTCACTCGGGACTCCTCCGTCACGGGACAGTCAGGCCGACAGGTCCGGCGGGGACCGTACCGCTGCTCGCAAGCGCTTTCTAGACCTTGGACCGATTTCGCAAGATTGCCAACTCCATGAAGGCGAAAGCCCTTTCGCGAAATCGATTCAACTGTCACTCTCGGGGACACCCGCACCTCCGCCCCACCGAAGGAGGCACCCCCATGTCCGGAACCACCGGGAGACCGCTCGGACGCCGCACCTTCGTCCTCGGCAGCGCGGCCGCCGCCGGCACCGCGGCCCTCACCGGACCGCTGGCCGAGACCGCCTCGGCCGCGAGTTTCGGCTGGTCCGACGACGGCTCCAACTACGTCGTCGACACCGGCGCGAGCCTCGTCTTCAAGGTCAGCAAGACCGACGGCGACCTGACCTCGCTCGTCTACAAGGGCACCGAGTACCAGGGCTACGGCGGCAAGAACTCGCACGTCGAGTCGGGCCTCGGCACCTCGACGGTGACCATCGCCCAGTCCGGCTCGACGATCCTGGTCTCGGTCACGTACGGCACACTGAAGCACTACTACGCGGCCCGCAGCGGCGAGAACAACGTCTACCTGTGGACCAACAAGGCCGACTCGTCCGTCACCGCCACCCGCTACATCGTGCGCGTCAAGGCCGGCCTGTTCCTCAACGACGAGCCGGACTCCTACACCTACGCGCCCACCGTCATCGAGTCCGCGGACGTCTTCGAGAAGTCCGACGGCCAGACCCGCGCCAAGCACTACTCGAAGCTGCGGGTGATGGACTACAGCTACATCGGCTGGACGACCGGCGCCGTCGGCCTGTGGATCGTGCGCAGCAACCACGAGAAGGCGTCCGGCGGCCCGTTCTACCGCTCGCTGCTGCGCCACCAGAGCGCCGACGGCGGCGGGCTGTACGAGATCCTGTACTACGGCGAGAACCAGACCGAGTCGGAGCGCTTCGGCCTCCAGGGGCCCTACGTCATCGCGTTCACGGACGGCGGCGCACCCTCCTCGTCCCTGTACCCGGGCACCCTCACCACCTCCTGGGCGGACTCGCTGGGCATCTCCGGGTACGTCTCCGCGAGCGGACGCGGCCGGGTCGCGGGCGTCGGCATCTCGGGCCGGGACACGGCCTACGCCTACACCGTCGGACTGGCCAACTCAGCGGCCCAGTACTGGGGTTCGGCGCGCTCCTCGGACGGCTACTTCTCCATTGCCGGGGTGCTGCCGGGGACGTACACCCTCACCGTCTTCAAGGGCGAACTCGCCGTCTACACCGGGTCGGTGACGGTGACAGCGGGTACCACGACCACCCTCAACACGATCGCCGTCCCCTCCTCCAACGACCCGAGCAACGCCTCGGCGATCTGGCGGATCAACAACTGGGACGGCACGCCGGGCGGGTTCAAGAACGCCGACCTGATGACGTACGCGCATCCCTCCGACGTACGGGCCTCGTCATGGACGGGGAACGTGGTCATCGGCAGCGGGACCGAGACCTCGGCCTTCCCCTGCTATCTCTGGAAGGACGTCAACAGCGGGATCATCGTCTACTTCAAGCTGACCGCCGCCCAGGCCGCCGCCGCGCACACCCTCCGGATCGGCGTGACGACGGCCTACGCGAACGGCCGGCCGCAGGTCGTCGTCAACGACACCTGGACCTCCGCCGTACCCTCGCCGCCCACCCAGCCGAGCACCCGGTCGCTGACCGTGGGCTCCTACCGGGGCAACAACTACACGTTCAGCTACAGCGTCCCGGCGTCCGCCTGGCTGACGGACACCAGCGCCTACAACACGCTGAAGATCTACGTGGCGAGCGGTTCGGGGACGACGTCCTTCCTCAGCGCCGGGACCGCGATCGACGCGATCGACCTGCTGGCCTGAGACCCGGCAACCCCCGGTGGCCGGGCGGCGACCTGAGGGCATGACCCCCTCGAACGAGCGACCCCCCACCCCCGCCCGGCGCCACACCCCCGCCCGGCGTCACACCTCCGCACTGGCCGCCGGTACCGCGGCGGCCCTCGGGCTGGCCGCGGTGTCCCTGGCCGGGCCCGCCAGCGCCGCGTCCACCCTCACCGTCGCCAAGGACGGCTCCGGGATGTACACCACCGTCCAGGCGGCGGTGAACGCGGCCGCCGCGGGTGACACGATCTCTGTCGCCAAGGGCACGTACCAGGAGATCGTCAACGTCCCGGCGGCAAAGTCCGGGGTGACCATCAAGGGCGCCACCGGCAACGCCGAGGACGTCGTCATCACCTACGACCGGGCGGCCGGTTACACCGATTCCGACGGCAACAAGTACGGCACGCTGGGCAGTTCGGTGGCGACCTTCTCCGCGAACAACCTCACCGTCACCGGTCTCACGGTCCGCAACACCTTCGACAAGGGCGCCCACCCGGAGATCACCGACACCCAGGCCGTCGCCATGACCGCGCAGGGCGACCGGCAGACCTTCCGCAACGACCGGTTCATCAGCCGCCAGGACACCGTGCTGAACTGGGCACCGTCCGCCACCGGCCAGTACCGCCAGTACTTCTACTCGTCCTTCGTCACCGGGGACGTGGACTTCGTCTTCGGCAACGCCACCGCCGTCTACGACCGGGTGAACATCCAGCTGCGCGACTCGGGCGCCGCGGCGGGCGGCCTGAACGGCTTCCTCGCCGCGCCCGACACCAGCTCCGCGAAGACGTACGGGATCCTGGTCACCGGCAGCAGCATCACGAGTTCCGCGGCGGCGAACACCTACTACCTGGGCCGTCCCTGGCATCCGACCGCGGACGCCGTCGGGCAGCTGGTGATCCGCCAGACGTCCTTGCCGGCGGCCGTGAAGACCGCCGGACCGTGGACCGACATGAGCGGCTACTCCTGGAAGAACGCCCGCTTCTTCGAGTACGGGAACACCGGTGCCGGTGCCGGTGTGAACTCCGACCGCCCGCAGCTCACCGACGCGCAGGCCGCGAACTACACGGCCCAGAAGTACCTGGCGGGCACGGACGGCTGGAATCCGGTCGGCTGACCGACACTCAGCTCCCGCGCGTCCACTGCTGGTTCGTGCCGCCGTTGCACGTGTACGTGATGACGGCGGCCGAGTTGGCGGTGGACGCGCCGTTCACGTCCAGGCACTCGCCGGTCGTACGCGCCTTGATGTTGACGTAGGAGCCGGAGGTGACCACCGACCACTGCTGGGTGGTGGCGCCCGTGCAGTCCTCCTGGGTGACGTTCGTGTCGTTCTCCTGGAGGCAGAGCGAGCTGCCGCGGCCCATCAGCTCGTAGTAGCCGGTGCCCAGGTCCTTGAACCACCACTTCTGGTTGGTACCGCTGTTGCAGGTGTACTGGCTGACCGCGACGCCCTCCCAGAGGGACTGGTTCGGGACGTCCGCGCACTTGCCGCTGTGCCGGGCGATCAGCGTGTTGTACGTGGCACCGGTACCGCTGACCGTGCCGGCGGCCGTGTCGACGGAGACCTCCGGGTACCAGGACATCGACATCGAGGTGCTGGTGGGGAAGGTCAACGGCAGCCAGACGTAACGGGAGTCGTTGACGGTGCCGCCGAAGGAGTTGCCCCAGCGGTCACCCATGTAGAGGTACGAGGTGCCCGAAGTGCCGGTGACCGGGAGGACGTAGGCGGTCTGGGAGCCGTACGCCGTGGAGTCACCGACGTTCGTCCAGGAGGTCCAGGGCCCGGCGGGCGAGGCGGCGGTGGCGTACTTCTGCTGGTTGGGGCTCCAGCCGGTGGCCGCCGAGGTCAGCATGAAGTAGACACTGCCCCGCTTGAAGAGCGCCGGGGCCTCACGGCTGGCGCCGGCCCAGGGGTTGGCGACCAGGCTGTCGATGGCGGTGTAGTCGGCGGTGAGCCGGTAGATCTGTAGGTCGGCGTTCTCGTTGGCGGCCGAGACCATGTAGGCCGTGCCGTCGGTGTCCACGAACGTGGTGATGTCCCGGGACATGTACTGGCCGAGGGGCCGGAAGCTGCCCTGGTAGGTGTAGGTGCCGTCGACGGTGTCGGAGACGGCGACGGCGGCCTTGGCCTCGCTGTAGTCGACGCCGTTCTCCTTGTGCATCCACATCACGAACTTGCCGGTGGAGGCGTTGTAGATGACCTTCGGACGCTCGATGTAGGCGGTGCCGAGCTCGGTGGCGGAGGACTGGGTGAGGACGTGGCCCCGGAACTCCCAGGTCTTCAGGTCGGTGGAACGGTAGGCGTCCACGGACTTGAAGGTGTTGTCGGAGTTGCGGTCCTCGCCGAACCAGTAGTAGTAGGAGCCGACCTTGATGACCCCGCCGCCGTGCGCGTGCACGGCGTTCCCCGAGGTGTCGGTGAACCCGGTGCCGTTGGTGACGGTCTGGGCGGCGGCCGCTGCGGGTCCCGCGGTGGCCAGGGCGCCGATCACCGCCAGACAGAGGGCCACCAGGACCGCGTACGCACGTCTCATCTCACACACGCTCCTTGGGGGAAAGGAATGCGGTTCGGGATTCCGAACGGCAGCTGGCATGACGAACGTTGTGATCGCCGAAAAGGTAAGGGCGTGTTACCCGTGGGTCAACGGGTCTGACGTGACACGGGAGAAAGCGATTTCCGAAGCAGGGCCGCCCGGGCCCGTTTTTCTGTTATCGAGGCCGGTCCCCCGCCGTCTCCTCTCACGTGCGCACCCACCTCCACACCACCGCGGCCGCGGTCGGCGCCCTCGCCGCCCTGCTGGCCTCCGCTCCCCCGGCCCTGGCCGCCGGCGCCCGGGACGCCACCGCCGACGTCCTCGCCGGCCGGGACGTGACCCTCACCGGTGACACGGTCGTCACCGTGCCGGCCGGGACGACGACGTACGCCGGTGCCTTCCACGGCGAGGGCACGCTCACCGTGCGCGGCGGCGGCACCCTGATCCTCACCGAGGACAGCGACTTCACCCTGCCGAGGTCCCGGCAACGGCAGGTCGTCCGCACCCAGGGCGGCAACCACCCGTACACGACCGTCACCCGCCCCGACCCACCCGCGATCACCGTCGAGCGCGGCACGACCCTGCAATACGGCACGGGCGGCGGCACCGGACTGATCGGCCACTTCCCGTACGACACGCCCGGCTACCGGCTGAACCAGCTCAACGTCCGCGTCGACGGCACCCTGCGGCTGTCCCTGACCCGCACCTTCAACATCGGCACGATCAGCGGCTCGGGCCTGGTGACCCAGCCCCGGAACATGTGGGGCACGCTGGACCTGGCGGGCACCCACCCCTTCTCCGGGGTCATCGACAACGGCACGGGCATGGCCGCCGGCCGCCCCGAGTACCCGGTGGCGCTGCCCGCCGCCCGCGCGATCCTCAACCAGGGCTCCTGGATCGTCGACACCCCGCTGTACCGGACGATCACCCTGCGCCAGGACTTCTACCAGCGGGAGTACGGCAGCGACGTCAACGTCCACTCCCGGCCCGGCAGCAAGGTCGTCCTCACCGGCCAGTACAGCTACAGCGACCGGGGCGGCGACACGAACCCGTCGCTCAGCGACCCGTCCCTCAACTGGAGGTCGATCCCGCACCAGTCGAACAAGCGCGGCACCAACATCGAGGGCGCCGACGTGCACTGGGGCGACGGCACCACCCACCGCATCTTCATGCCGGGGACGAGGGACACCGTCTACATCAACCTGCACGCGGCGAGCGGCCGCCGTTCGAAGCTCACCTTCGACTACGACGGCCCGGTGACCCTGGGCGCCCCGATCGGCGGCGGCCGCTACCACGACACCCTGGCCGCCCCCGGTGCCGGGGACGTCGTCATCGCCGGGACCCGCGGGAACGACGTGACCTTCGCCGCCGCCCAGGACTACGACGGCTCCACGACCATCGAGAAGGGCGCGGTGCTGCGGCTCGGTTCGGGCGCGAAGGGCGGCGACGGCTCCCTGCTGACCGGCACGGAGCAGCGCCGGATCGTGAACGACGGCACGCTGTACGTCCGTGACACGTCGACTCCCGTGACCCTGGCGTACGTAGAGGGCTCCGGGTCGCTCGTCCAGGCGGGCGCCGCGCGGACCACCCTCACCGGCAGCGCGGTGTCGTACACGGGGACGACGACCGTCAGCAGGGGCACGCTGGCGCTGCGCGCCGGGGCGACCCTGGCGCACAGCAGGGCGATCCGGCTGACGTCCGCGGCCGCCCGGCTGGACGTGGGCACGGCCGGCCTGCGGGTCGCCACCAGCCTCACCGGCAGAGGCACCGTACGGGGCTCGGTGACCAACGACAGCCTGGTGACGAGCGGTTTGACGGTGCGAGGGGACTACACCCAGCGCAGGCAGGGCGAACTGGTGCTGCGCGACCGGCCCTTGACGGTGACGGGCCGCCTCGCCCTGGCCGGCGCCCTCGACCTGTCCGACGCGGGCACGTCCGCCGCACGCCGCGTCACGCTGATCGACCACACCGGCGCGGACCGGACGACCGGCACCTTCGACGGCCTGCGCGAGGGCACCGAGGTGAAACTGGCCGACACCGTCTACCGGATCACCTACCGGGGCGGCGACGGCAACGACGTGGTCCTCGTCGCGAGGACGGCCGGAGACACGGCGAAGACCGGCACCACGGACTCCGTGGCGTCCACCGCCGCCCCCGGCGTGACCACCCGCACCGCCGCCGACTCCAGGGACGCCTTCGGCTGGTGGCCGTACGCCCTGTCCCTCGGTCTGCTGGGCGGCCTGATGGTCCCGGCGGGCCTGCGCACCCGGAAGCGAACCCGCCACAGGGGCGGCGGCCGGCACGCGGCCTGACCGTGGGCCACAGCTCGACCTGGCGCTGCGGGCGGGCACCACCCAGCGGCACCTCAGCCGCATCGAGTCCGGCAGGTCCGTCCCCGGCCGGAACATGGTGGTGCGGCCGGCCGAGTCCCTGGAACTGCCACTGCGGTGAGCGCAACGACCTGTTGCCGGCCGCCGGGTACGCGCCCGCCCACTCCGAGAGCCCACTCGAAGACCCGGTACTGGCGCCCGTGCGCACGGCGATCGACCACATCCTGCGCGGGTACCGGCCGTACCCGGCGCTGGTGGTGGACCGGCGCGGCGATCCGGTCGCCGCGAACACCGCCTTCGACCTGATCACCGAGGGCGCGGCCCCCGAACTCGTGGGCCCGGGGCCGAACGTCTACCGCCCGGCGTTGCATCCCGACGGTCCGGCACCCCCCACCCGCAACCTCGCGATGGTGACGGTCACGGCCGCGAGCGTAGCCGAACCCGCCGTGGTGGCGTCAGACGGTGGCTTCCTCCCGCTGCCGTCCGCGGAGCCACACGTACACCGGGATGCCCGCGAACAGGAACAGCACGCCCTGGTAGACGGCCGCGTAGCCGGCGCCCGCGATCAGCCAGAAGGAGAAGGCGAAGGAGAGGGCGGCGACGATCAGGTCGCGGACCAGCCCGGCCGGCCGGACCCGTTCGCGGGTGCCCTGGGCGAGCCAGTAGAGCTGGGCGGCGGCGGAGAGGAGGTAGGGGACGCAGCCGGTGAAGGTGGTGATGAGGACCAGGACGCGGAACGTGGTGTCGGGGCCCGCCGTGTAGTTGAAGGCGATGAGGACGGTGCCGAGGACGGCGACCGCCCGGACGCCGAAGCCGGGCACCCCGCCCTTGCCGACCTTGGCGAACGGCTTCGGGAAGAGGCCGTCGCGGGCGGCGGCGTACGGCATCTGCGCGGCCATCAGGATCCAGCCGTTGAGGCAGCCGACGATCGAGGCGACGGCGACCAGCGCGATCGCGGTGCCGCCCCAGCCGCCGCCGGTGATCGCGTTCACCGCGTCGGCGAAGGGCGCGCCGGACTTCACCAGCCTGTCGTGCGGGACCAGGCCGAAGACGGCGACCGTGCCGAGGATGTAGACGACGGCGGAGCCCAGCGTGCCGAGCACGCTCGCGCGGCCGACCGTGCGCTCCGGGTTCTGCACCTCGCCGGCGCTGACCGCGGCCGACTCGACGCCGAGGAAGCTGTACAGGAGCAGGGCGGCCGCGGCGGCGAGGGCACCGGGGGTGCTGTCGCCGGACGCGTTGAACGGGCCGAAGTTGTCGGTGTCGACGAAGAACAGGCCGACGGTGGCGACCAGGAGGAGGGGCACGAACTTCAGGACCGTCGAGACGATCTGGACCGCGCCGACATAACGGGTGCCGGCGAAGTTCGCGGCGGCCGGGAGCCAGAGCGCGGCGAGCGCTACGGCGCCTTCGAGGACGTGGTTGCCGTGCAGGGGCACCAGGACGTCGACGTAGCCGACGACCGCGACGGCCAGGGCCGCGATGCTGACCCAGCACATCGTCCAGTACGACCACGCGGAGAGGAAGCCGGCGAACGGCCCGAACGCGTCGCGCGGGTAGACGTACAGGCCGCCGGTGACCGGGCTGCGGCGGGCCAGCTTGCCGAAGAGCAGGGCGAGCAGCACGGCGGCGACGGACAGGACGACGAAGGCGAGCAGGCTGACCGTGCCGTACGGGGCGACGGCGGCGGGCAGCGCGAAGATGCCGCCGCCGATGATGTTGCCCATGACCAGGGCGGTCGCGGTGGCGAGACCGAAGGTCCGGCGGGGACCGCGCGGGGCCGGGGTGGCTTCCGTGGCCTCGGCGGGGGTGGGGAG
>NZ_LBMU02000008.1 GCF_001005085.2 Streptomyces humi | reverse complement strand
GCGAACGGGTCAGGGAGGAAACGTTCGGCAGTCAGAGCGGGGCGGCCGGCATAGCCACGGGCCACCTGCGGACCCGCGATGAACACCTCACCCGCCACACCCACCGGGACCGGTTCCAGCCGGTCGTCGAGCACATACAGACGGGCGTTCGCGACCGGAGAGCCGATGGGAGGAAGCCCCTGCCCGTCGACCGGGCCAGCGGTGACCATCACGGTCGACTCGGTGGGGCCGTAGGTGTTCACCAGGCGCCGGCCCGGCGCCCACACCCGCGCCACCTGCTCGGTCAGCCGCTCCGCACCCAGCAACAACGTCTCGATACCGGGCACCTGCTCCGGATCCAGCACACCGAGCAGGGACGGCACGACGCTCGCCGCGCTGACACCCTCCGCCCCGATCATGGCGGTCAGCGCCTCCGGCTCGCCCCGCTCCTCCGCCTGCGCCACCACCAGCGTGCCCCCACGCGCCAGGGTCACCGCCAGATCCAGCACCGCCGCGTCGAAACTGAACGACGCGAACTGCAACACCCGCGCCCCGGGGTCGACGCCGAGCTCGGGACCGAGCGCCGTCACCATGCCGACGACGCTCGCGTGCGAGACCTGCACACCCTTGGGACGCCCCGTCGAACCCGACGTATAGATCACATACGCCAACTGGCCTGGTGTTACGACGATGTCCGGCGCCGTCGACGGCAGGGCAGCCGTCTGCGCGAGATCTCCTTCGCGGAGCACGACCTGCGCCCCGCTGTCGGCGACCATGAACTCCAGCC
>NZ_LBMU02000079.1 GCF_001005085.2 Streptomyces humi | reverse complement strand
CCCGCACACCGCACGCACCCGCCCCACGCCCGCCCCCGGCACGCGCCCGCTCGGCGGACCGGCGCCACCCGCCCCCGCCCGTAACCGGCCGGTCGGGGTGCTCGCTCCGTGTCCCGGTCGTCCGTCCCCCCGTACGCGCGTTGGTCTGGCGTGAAATGGATTACTGGGGGACATTTCCGGTTATTCGGGGGCGGAAGTGGGTGGAGGGCTGGGTTTCGTGGTGGAGCAGGGTTCCGCAGGGGTTAGCGTGGTGGGCGCTGACCGGCGGGCTGTGCCGGCCGGGGCGGTGGCCGACGTGCGGGAGGGCGAGACATGCGGGGCGGGGCGGTTCTGTGAGGTTGCTGCACACGTCCGACTGGCACCTCGGCCGCTCGTTCCACCGGGTCGACATGCTCGGCGCCCAGGCCGACTTCATCTCCCACCTCGTGGCGACCGTCCGTGAACAGGCCGTCGACGCCGTGCTCGTGGCGGGGGACGTCTACGACCGCGCCGTTCCGCCGCTCGCCGCGGTCGAGTTGTTCGACGATGCCCTGCACCGGCTCGCCGAGCTCGGCGTACCCACCGTGATGATCTCCGGCAACCACGACTCGGCCCGCCGCCTCGGCGTCGGCGCCGGTCTCATCGACCGCGCCGGCATCCACCTGCGCACCGAACCGTCCGCCGCCGGTACGCCCGTCGTGCTCACCGACGCCCACGGCGACGTGGCCTGCTATGGGCTGCCGTACCTGGAACCCGCCCTGGTGAAGGACGAGTTCGGGGCGGAACGGGCCGGTCACGAGGCGGTGCTGGCGGCCGCCATGGACCGGGTCCGCGCCGACCTGGCCGACCGTGCGCCAGGCACCCGCTCCGTCGTCCTGGCCCACGCGTTCGTGACCGGCGGCGAGGCCAGCGACAGCGAGCGGGACATCACCGTCGGCGGGGTGGCCGCCGTCCCCGCCGGGGTCTTCGACGGCGTCGACTACGTGGCGCTCGGCCATCTGCACGGCTGCCAGACCATCACCGGGCGGATCCGCTACTCCGGATCACCGCTGGCGTACTCCTTCTCGGAGACCGACCACCGCAAGAGCATGTGGCTGGTCGACCTGGCCGCCGACGGCACGGTCACCGCCGAGCGCCTCGACTGCCCGGTCCCGCGGCCGCTGGCCCGCCTCCGCGGCACCCTGGACGACCTGCTCGCCGACCCGGCCCTGACCCGGCACGTGGGCGCCTGGGTCGAGGCCACCCTCACCGACCCGGTCCGCCCGGCCGACCCCATGGCCCGTCTCACCGACCGCTTCCCGCACACCCTCAGCCTGCTCTTCGCACCCGACCGCGCCCCGGACGACCCCGACGTGACCTATGCCCGCCGGCTGGCCGGCCGCACCGACCGGCAGATCGCCGAGGACTTCGTCGCCCACGTGCGCGGCGCGGGACCCGACGAGCGGGAGCTGACCGTGCTCGGCGAGGCGTTCGACGCCGTCCGCGCGGACGACGCGGTCCGGGAGGCGGCACGGTGACCGACCCCTCGGCCGACGCGGCGACCGCGGGCGCGGCACCGTTCAGGAAGGCCGCCCCATGAGACTCCACCGGCTCGACCTCACCGCCTTCGGCCCCTTCGGCGCCACTCAGAGCGTCGACTTCGACGCGCTCTCCGCCGCCGGCCTCTTCCTCCTGCACGGCCCGACCGGCGCCGGCAAGACCTCCGTCCTGGACGCCGTCTGCTACGCGCTCTACGGCACCGTCCCCGGCGCCCGCCAGAGCGGCCAGGGCGGCACCCTGCGCAGCGACCACGCCGACCCGGCCACCCGGACCGAGGTCCGCCTGGAGCTCACCGTCGCCGGACGCCGGCTGGAGATCACCCGGCAGCCGCCCTGGGAACGCCCCAAGAGGCGCGGCTCCGGCACGACGCTCGACAAGGCCCAGACCTGGCTGCGCGAGTACGACGCGGAAGGCGGCGCCTGGAAGGACCTCAGCCGCTCCCACCAGGAGATCGGCGAGGAGATCAGCCAGCTCCTCGGCATGAGCCGCGAACAGTTCTGCCAGGTCGTGCTGTTGCCCCAGGGCGACTTCGCCCGCTTCCTGCGCGCCGACGCCCAGGCCCGCGGCCAGCTGCTCGGCCGGCTCTTCGACACCCAGCGCTTCGCCGACGTCGAGAAGCGCCTCGCCGAACGCCGCAAGGCCACCGAGGCCCGGGTCCGGGAGGGCGATTCCGCGCTGCTGGCCGACGCGCACCGGATGCAGCAGGAGGCCGGCGACGCGATGGAACTGCCGGAGCTGGCTCCCGGCGAGCCCGGACTCGCCGAGGCGGTCCTGGCCGCCGCCGCCGTGGCACGCAGCACCGCCCGCGAGCGCCGTACCGTCGCCCACTGCCGTCTCACTGCCGCCGAGTCGGCCCAGTTCACCGCCGATCGCGCGCTCGCGGACGTCCGTGAACTGGCCCGGTTGCAGGACAGGTTCGCGCAGGCCCGGCAGCGCGCCGCACGGCTGGAGGAGAGCGCGGG
This sequence comes from Streptomyces humi, assembly GCF_001005085.2. Classification (GTDB taxonomy): domain Bacteria; phylum Actinomycetota; class Actinomycetes; order Streptomycetales; family Streptomycetaceae; genus Streptomyces; species Streptomyces humi. The sequence continues at coordinate 163,908 of NZ_LBMU02000079.1, read as the reverse complement.
CGAGCACCGCGAGACGCAGGCGCGGATGGAGCGGGCGCGGAAGGCTGAGACGGTGGCGCCGGCGCTGGAGCTGCGCGAGGACGCCGAGGCCGGGCACCGCTACGCGGCCGCCGCGGAGATGCGCGCCCGCGCGCTGCTGCCGGAGACCTTCGCCGGAGCCGGTGCGGCGGGGCTCGCCGGGGCCGCGCGCCGGGCCGCCGAGGAGCTGGGCGGGCTGGAATCCGCGCGCCGGGCCGAGCGGCGGCTCGCCGACGTCGTCGAGGAACGCGGCCGCCTGGACCGGCAGGAGCGCGCGGACGAGGACGTGCTGCGCGAGGCCGAGAGCTGGCTCGCCGACTGGGACACCACCCGTGCCGGACTCCAGTCCCGGGTCGACGCCGCCCAGGAGGCCGCGACGCGGGCCGAACAGCTCGACGTGCGGCGCGAACCCGCGCGCCGGCGGCTGGCGGCGGCCCGGCTGCGGGACGAACTGGGCCGGGACACCGACGAGGCCCAGCGCACGGCCCTCGCGTCCGGGACCCTCGCGCTGGAGGCCAAGGAGCACTGGCTGCGGCTCAAGGAGCAGCGGCTGGCCGGCATCGCCGCCGAGCTGGCCGCCCGGCTCATCACGGGCGAGCCCTGCGCCGTCTGCGGAGCCACCGAACACCCCGCGCCCGCCCGGAAGTTCGCGGGCCACGTCGACGGCGAGGCCGAGGAGCGCGCGGAAGCCGCCCACCAGCGCGCCGAAGCCCAGCACGCCCGGGACGAACGGCGCCTGGCCACCGCCCGTGAGGCGCTGGCCGCCGCCACCGCCGCGGCCGGAGACGCGCCGACCAGTCAACTGGCCGCTGAAGCGGACGAGTTGGAGCAGGAGTACGCCCGGGCCCGGCGCGCCGCCTCGGCCCTGCACCCGGCGCAGGAGGAGCTGCGGCTGGCCGAGCGGGAGCGCGAGCGCCGGCTGGCCGACCGCCAGCAGGCCGAGGTCCGGACCGCCTCCCGGCTCACCCGGCGCGACGGACTCGACGTCGAACTCGCCTCTTTGGAAGAGGAGTTGACCCAGGCGCGGGGGAGTGCCGACAGCGTCGCCGCGCGGGCCGCGCAGCTGGAGCGGCAGGTGGCGCTGCTCACCGACGCCGCCGACGCCGCGCGCGCCGCCGAGGACACCGCCCGGCACCTGAAGGAGGCCGACGCCCGGCTCGCCGACGCCGCCTACCGGGCCGGCTTCGAGACCCCGCAGGCCGCGGCCGCCGCGCTGCTCGCCGACACCGCGTACCGCCTACTCCAACGGCGCCTGGACGAACGGCAGTCGGAGGAGGCCGCGGTCCGCGCGGTGCTGGCGGAGTCCGACACCGCGGAAGCCGCCCGGCAGGCGCCCGCCGACCTCGACGCAGCCGAGGGCGCCGCCACCGCCGCGGCCCGGACCCTGCGTGACGCCGCCTCCGCCCGCGACCGGGCGGAGCGCTGCTGCGCCGAACTCGACCGGCTGTCCGCCCGCGCGACGGCGGCGGTACGCCGGCTCGCCCCGCTCCGCGAGGAGTACGACCGGGTCGCCCGGCTCGCCGCCCTCACCGCCGGGACCTCCGCCGACAACGAACGCCGGATGCGACTGGAGTCGTACGTCCTGGCCGCCCGTCTGGAGCAGGTCGCCGCCGCCGCGACCGTACGCCTCCAGCGGATGTCCTCCGGCCGCTACACCCTGGTCCACTCCGACGACCGCACCGGACGCGGCCGCAGCGGCCTCGGACTGCACGTCGTCGACGCCTGGACCGGACGGGAACGCGACACCGCCACCCTCTCCGGCGGCGAGACCTTCTTCGCCTCCCTCGCCCTCGCCCTCGGCCTCGCGGACGTGGTCACCGACGAGGCCGGCGGGATCCGCCTGGACACCCTCTTCATCGACGAGGGCTTCGGCAGCCTCGACGACCAGGCCCTGGACGAGGTCCTGGACGTCCTCGACTCGCTGCGCGAACGCGACCGCAGCGTCGGCATCGTCAGCCACGTCGCCGACCTGCGCCGCCGCGTCCACGCCCAACTGGAGGTCACCAAGAGCCGCTCGGGCTCCGCACTGCGACTGCGCGGCGTCTAGGTGCCGATCGCCCGGCGTGGCAGCGGTGAGGAGTAGACGACACTGGTCGTCACCGAGCCGAGGGTGCCGATCCTGCCCGAGATCTCCTCGAGGTGGCGCATCGAGCGGGCGGTGACCTTGATGACGAAGCAGTCGTCGCCCGTGACGTGGTGCGCCTCCAGGATCTCGGGGGTGACGGCGACCAGGTCGTGGAACGGCTTGTAGTTGCCGTTGGGGTAGCGGAGGCGGACGAAGGCGAGGATCGGCAGGCCGAGCCGTTCCGGGTCCACCACCGCCGCGTACCCCTGGATCACGCCCGCCTCCTCCAGGCGGCGGACGCGTTCGGTCACCGCGCTCGGGGACATCGCGACGGCACGGGCCAGCTCGGCGAAACTGGCCCGGCCCTCGCGCTGTAGGACGTCGAGGATGCGCCGGTCGGTGGCGTCCGGGGAAAACACGGTCATGAGGGATGGATAACAGGTGATCCCCGGCCGGACAAGGTCCGGGCCGGGGATCACGGCTTCAGGTCGGCCGGTCACCGGCCGTAGATTTCCGGTCATGGAGAGCCGCCCCTTCGGCGGCCGAGGCGAAAGGCACGACATGACCGAGACGGACGTCACCACCCGCAACCCCGTGCTGCGCGTCGCCCCGGCCGCCCCCGCCGAGGCCGCCGCCCACTTCCGGGCGAGCCTCGCCTTCCACGCCGACGTGTCCGACGTGGCCGCCGCCCTCGCCGCCGACGGCGACCCCGGTTTCGTCGTCCTCGACTCCCGCTCCACCGAATCCTGGGACCAGGGCCACGTCCCGGGCGCCGTCCACCTGCCCACCGCGCTCATCGCCGAGCAGGCCGTCGGACTCCTGAACCCGGACGTGCCCGTGGTGACGTACTGCTGGGGGCCCGGCTGCGACGGCGCGGCCCGCGCCGCCCTCGCCCTCGCCCAACTCGGCTACCGGGTCAAGGAGATGCTCGGCGGGTTCGAGTACTGGGTGCGTGAAGGCTTCGAGTTCGAGACCTGGCGGGGACGCGAGCGCCGGGCGCCGGACCCGCTGACCGCGCCCGTGCACGGCGACTGCGGTTGCTGATTCCCGGAGGCGAACCTGTGCCGTCGCTGTACGTGTAGGTTCAGCCCATGACTCGTTATGCGGATCCAGGCGCGGTGGAGTGGGTCGAGTCGGGCGGGGGCCCGCTCGTGGCGGTCCCGGAGACGGTCCTGCCCTTCTGGGCCGGAGCCGACAGCGAGGAACTGGCCACCGACTACGACCGTGCCTGCGAGGTCGACGGCTTCGTCGGACTGCTCCCGGTCGGGGACAGCGCCGCCCTGGTCTTCGGCGACGAACCCGCCTCGACGTCCTTCCTGCCGGACCACGGCACCTTCGTACGCTGGTCCGCCGCCAACTCCGAGGACGAACTGCTGGCCCAGGTCCCCGCCGCGCTCGACAGCGCCGTCTGGGAGAACGAGATCCGCTGGCGGGTCCCCGGCCCCGTGGTCCTGTTCGACTCCGCCTGGCCGGGCGGCGAGGTGGCCGGCGGGGACCATCTGCGCGTCCCGCTGGAGCCCGGCACCTACACGGTGCGCGCCGCCTACACCAGGCCCGGCCCGGAAACCTGGCTCGGCCTGGTGCAGTTGCGCAAGGACACGAACTGACGGTCCGTCATCTAATGCCGTCCACGGCGATGTTGAGGTGCCGCGGACCACGCAGCACCGCGTTCTGCCGGTACGGCGGCGGGTCCTCGACCAGCCGCGGGTTGTCCAGCCGCCGGGCCAGCTGGGACAGCGCCAACTGGGCCTCGATGCGGGCCAGTGGGGCGCCGAAGCAGCTGTGGACACCGCTGCCGAAGCCCAGGTGCTGGATGTCCTGGCGGTCCGGGTCGAACCGGTCGGGGTCGGTGAACCGGTGCGGGTCCCGGTTGCCCGCGCCCAGGACCAGCCAGATCCGCGACCCCTTCGGAATGGTCACCCCGTGCACCTCGATGTCGGTGATGCAGGTGCGCTGCGGGAGGAGCTGCACCGGCGGCTCGTAGCGCAGCAGTTCCTCCACGATCCGCACCGACAGTTCCGGGTCGTCGCGCAGCCGCGCCAGGACCCCGGGGTGCCGCAGCAGCGTGAGCATGCCGTTGGTGATGAGGTTGACGGTCGTCTCGTGGCCCGCGATCAGCAGCAGCACCGCGGTACTGAGCACTTCCATGGTCGTCATCGCGCCGTCCGGCCCGTGGCTGTGCACCAGGTCGGAGAGCATGTCGTCGCGCGGCTCCCTGGCGCGCTGCTCCACCAGCCCGTTCAGGTACATGCCGAGCTGGAGCCGGGCCTCCTGCGCGGCCTTCTCGGAGTCGCCGGCCGTACGGGTGTCCGGGTCCAGGCCCGCCACGATCGGGTCGACCCAGGCACGGAACCGGGGCTCGTCCTCGCGTGGCACCCCCAGCACCCGGCAGATCGCGGTGACCGGGAACGGGTAGGCGACCTGGTCCACCAGATCGAACTCCCGCGCGTCCCCGAGGCCGTCGATCAGCTCGGTGACGATCTCCTCCAGCTGGCCCCGCATGTTCTCGATGCGGCGCGGCCGGTGCGGCGGCCCGAAGGAGCTGTTGGCGATCCTGCGCAGCCGGTCGTGCTCCGGCGGGTCCAGCCGGATGAAGCTCGGCGGCAGCCCCGTCGCCTCCGGGCCGGACAGCTCGTCCGCGCCGGGGGCGGCCAGGTTGGCGGCGTCCGAGCTGATCCGCGGATCGTGCAGCAGCGCCTCGATGTCGTGGTAGCCGCTGATGAGGTACGGGCCGTCCTCCTCGTGCAGCACCGGTGTCTTGCGCAGTTCCTCGTACACCGGGTACGGGTCGGCGCGGTTCGCGAAGTCGGTGATCTGCCGCAACATCGAGGTCTGCGTCATGACTGGTCCTTGGGGGCGTCGTGGCCGGTCTGCGGTCAGTGCCGGGCGGGGTGGAAGACCAGCTGCTGGTCGGTCGGCGAGTAGCCGCTGAGGGTCACCATGGGGCCGTGCGTCGGCAGCGCCGGGTCCGGGAAGTCGGCGTCGACCGGCACCCGTCCCTCGGGCCGTCGGTCCACCGTCGGGAACTCCACCGGGAACGGCGCGCCCTTCTCGATCTGCCGCTGGTAGAACTCCAGCCACCGCGTGTTGTCGAAGCTCACCGCGGCGATCGTGCGGCCCTGGAAGCCGTACACCCCCACGAAGCGGCGCTCGGCCAGCGAACCCTGCGTGATCATGATCTGGTCGCCCATCGGGGGCACCCCGACCGACTTGATGTTCACACCGAACTGCGAGGACCAGAAGGCGGGCACCCACAGGTGCGGCCTGCGCTCCGCGCTCGGGCTGATCATGTTGTGCGCGGCGGTCTCGGCCTGCGCGACCGCGTTGCCCCAGTGCTCCAGGGACAGGAACTGGTAGCCGAACAGCGCGTGCGGGGACCGGGCGACGTCACCGGCCACGAAGATGTCGTCGGTGACGATGCCCCGGAAGTCGAAGGCCCGGCAGCCCGCGTCGCACGCGATGCCCCGTGGTCCCGCGCCGAGCCCGGACCCGGCCAGCCAGTCGGTGTTGCGGACCGCGCCGAGCCCCACGACCACCACGTCCGCCTCGATCACGCTCTCGTCGGACAGATGGACCGCCCGCACCCGGCCCGCCGTGTCGCCCTCCAGCGCGGTCACCATGACCCCGGTGCGCAGGTCCACCCCGTTCTCCCGGTGCATGTCGGCGGCGACCGCGCCGATCACCCCGCCCAACGCGCCCACGAGCGGCGCGCCCGCGCGTTCCGCCACGGTGACCGCGATGCCGTGCTCCCGGCAGGCCGAGGCGATCTCCGAACCGGTGAACCCGGCACCGATCACGAACACCCGGCGCGGCCCGGCCTTCAGCCGCCGCAGCAGGGCGGCCGCGTCGTCCCGGGTGCGCAGCGTGAAGACACCGTCGAGGCGGGCCTCCTCCTCCTTCGGCCAGGGCCGCGCCCGCACTCCGGTGGTGATCAGCAGCCGGTCGTACTCGATCTCGTCGCCGTCGGCCAGCCGGACCCGCCTGGCCTCGATGTCCAGCCCGGTGGCCGCGACACCGAGCCGCCACTTCGCGTCGATCTCCCGCCGGTGCGGCAGCCCCGTGTGGTGCGGCTCCGCCTTGCCGAGCAGCACTCCCTTGGACAGCGGCGGCCGGTCGTAGGGCTCGTACGGCTCGTCGCCGATCATGGTGAGTTCGCCCGCGAAGCCCTCCGCCCGGAGCGTCTCGGCGCCCCGCAGCCCGGCCAGCGAGGCACCCACGATCACGATCCGGCCCTCGCGCCGGAGCCAGTCCAGATAGTCAGCGGGCGGCATCCGACGCCCCTCCCGCGACCGTCTCCAGGCCGTCGGCGGTGATCGCCTGCACCGGGCAGGCGGCCACGGCGCGGGCCACCCGCTCCCGCTGCTCCTCCTCGGCGCGCGGGCTGTAGACGAGCGACTCCTCGCCGTGCATGGCGAAGACGTCCGGCGCGAGGAACGCGCACTGCGCGTATCCCTGGCATCGGTTGAGATCGACGACGAGGCGCATCATGGCTCCGCCCTTCCGGTGGCCGGGTCCGGTGGATACCGCCGGTCCGGCACCTCGGGGCCGGACCGGGGAGAACTCCCCGCACGCCAGCATGGGAGCCCCCGTCCGTCCCCGCCCGCCGGGGCCCGCCGATCGGGTGAGCCCTCAGGACGCCGGGGCCCCGGCGGGGGAGCGGCGGAAGCTCTCCGCCACGATGTAGACGCTGAGCAGCAGCGACCAGGCCGGGAACACCAGCTCGCTCCAGGGCACGGAGGTCGCCGCGAACAGCAGGATCACGGTGACCAGCAGACCCAGCACGCTGAGCCAGCGGGGCAGGATGCCCAGCCGGTGCCCGATCACCGAGGTGGAACAGGTGAAGACGGCGGCCATCCGCATCGCGTACCCGATCATCAGCGTGTACGCCAGATGCTGGCCGTAGTCCCAGACGGCCCTGGAGGGCGAGGTGCCCGCCGGATGCGCGGTGTCGAGCACGGCCGAGGCCGCCGCGGCGGCGCCGAACATCGTCGCCGTGAAGACCAGTCCGCTGCCGAGGAACACGGTGGCCATGAACCGGTCCTCGCCCTCACCGACATGGGCGCGCACCGCGCCGGCGAACCACAGGAAGCAGATTCCCGCGAACGGCACCAGCAGCAGGGCCGCGTGCACCGCGCTGCGCTGCGCCGGGTCCGCCCGCTGGGTGGTGACCGCGTCTGCGCCCTGCGGGATCCCCAGCCGGATCAGCACCATGGCGGCGGCGAGCAGCAGCGCGAAGAGGATCCCGGCCACCCCGGCGGCGCGGGGGGTCTCCAACGGCTCCCGTGGGCGCGTGGCGGTCTGCATACGAGGCTCGCTTCCTGTCCGGTGACTCCGGTGGCCTCCGCCACCGGCAAGCCACCAGCAAGCCGCCCGCACCCGCCCGCCGCCACCGGAACACCCCCGAACGGCAGACGCCTCCGCCTCACCTCCGGCTCCGCTAGCTCTCCTGCCGGTCCTCGCGTTCGTCCATTCCGGCCATCAGCGCCTGGTGGCTGCGGCGGACGTGTTCGCGCATCACCCGCTCGGCGCCGTCGCCGTCCTTGGCGGTGATCAGGTCCAGGACGCGGTGGTGTTCGTGATCGGACTCGGTCAGCCGGCCCGGCCGGGCGAGCGAGGTGCGTACCAGCCGGGCGTACGCGAGCTGGTTCATCAGGGTGCGGTAGTGCGCCTCCAGCTTGGTGTTGTCGGCGCCGGTCACGATCAGGTCGTGGAACTCGTGGACCAGCCGCGCGTAGCCCTCGGCGTCGCCGCCGCGCACGGCCTCGTCCGCCTCGCGCATGTTCTCCCGGAGCCGGGCCAGCTCGGGCACGTTGCCCCGGAAGGCCAGCAGCCGCGCCGCCGCGCCCTCCAGCAGCTCCTTCATCTGGAACAGCTCGGTGATCTCCCGCCGCGAGGGCACCGCGACGAACGTGCCCACCCGCGGCCGTACCTCGACCAGGCCCTCGATCTGCAACTGCTTGAGCGCCTCGCGGATCGGGGTCCGGCTGACGCCGAAGGTCTCCGACAGCGCCATCTCGGACAGGCCGGACCGCGGCGGCAGCTCGCCCGTGATGATCATCTGCCGCAGCTCCTCGGCGACACGGGCCTGCATGCTCGTCTGCTGAAGCGGCTTCCGGGCCCGCCCACTGGGTTGTTGCATGGTACGTGAACGTAGTCCGCGCTCCGGCACGGCGTCAACCACGTGGGAACGGGGGAGGTGGGCTGCCATGCAAGTGCCGTCTCACGAGCGCAGGACGAAGGGGTCTCCGGCCGGCTCCTCGCTGGTGTTGATCCACACGCTCTTCAGCCGCGTGTACTCCCGGATCACCTCCGTCCCGTGCTCGACGCCGGTACCGCTGCTCTTGAAGCCGGACCGCGGGGACATCGGCGACATCGACCGGTAGGTGTTGGCCCACACGGTGCCCGCCTCCAGCCGCGCCGCCATCCGGTGCACCCGGTTGACGTCCCGGGTCCACACGCCCGCCGCCAGGCCGTACGAGGAGTCGTTGGCGATCGCGAGCGCCTCCTCCTCGGAGCCGAACGGCATGACCGTCGCGACCGGCCCGAAGATCTCCTCACGGCAGATCCGCATCGAGTTGTCCGTCCCGGTGAAGACGGTCGGGGAGTAGAACCAGCCGTCCAGACCCGCGGTGTCGGGCCGGGCCCCGCCGCAGACCACCTTGCCGCCCTCGGCGACACCGAGTTCGACATACGACTCGACCTTGGCCAGCTGGTCGGCGAGGGCGAGCGGGCCCAGTTCGGTGGCGTCCGCCAGCGGGTCGCCGATCCGGATGGTGGCGGCCCGCGCGGCCACTCGTTCCAGCACCTCGTCGTACACGTCCCGGTGCACCAGCACGCGGCTGCCCGCGACACACGTCTGGCCGGCCGCCGCGAAGATGCCGGCGACCACGCCCATCGACGCGGACGCGAGGTCGGCGTCCGGGAAGACGATGTTGGGCGACTTCCCGCCGAGTTCGAGAGTGCAGCGGACCAGGCGGTCGGCGCAGGTGCGGGCGATACGGCGGCCGGTCTCGGTGGAACCGGTGAAGGTCACCTTGGCCACGTCCGGGTGCTCGGTGAGGGGACCGCCCGCGGTCGCGCCGAAGCCGGTCACCACGTTGACGACACCCGGGGGGAAACCGGCCTCCTCGAACAGCGGGGCGAGGGCGAGAAGGGAGGCAGAGGTGTGCTCGGACGGCTTGACCACCACCGTGTTGCCCGCGGCGAGGGCCGGCGCCAGCTTGGTGGCGGTCAGCAGGAGCGGCGAGTTCCACGGGGTGATCGCGCCCACGACGCCGACCGGTTCACGCAGGGTGTAGTTGAGCAGGTCACGGCTGGCGCCCGGCACGACCTCACCGTGGATCTTGTCGGCGAGACCCGCGTAGTAGTGGAAGTACTCGGGAAGACCGGCGAGTTGGGCGCGCATCTCGCGGAGCAGCTTGCCGTTGTCGAGGGTCTCGGTGCGGGCGAGTTCCTCCGCGTGCTCGCCGATGAGGTCGGCGAGGTTGCGCAGCAGACGGCCCCGGCGGGTCTGGCTGAGGTCGCGCCAGCGGGGGTCCTCGAAGGCGGTGCGGGCCGCCCTGACGGCGCGGTCGACGTCCTCGGCGGTGCCGCTCGCGGCTTCGTACCAGGGTTCGGCGGTGGTGGGGTTGAGGCTCGGGAAGTAGTCGCCGGAGGCCGGAGCGGTCCATTCGCCGGCTATGTAGTGCTGGTGACGAGGGAGTGGGGTCATGCCGTGGCTCCTCGGCTGCGGGTGGTGGGTGGTTGCTCGCGGGGTTCCTTCCCCGGCTCGCGGCCGGGGGTGCCCCAGGGCCCCTGGAGGGGCGCCGGGGGTGCCGTGTGTCCCAGGATCAGCTCGGTCAGTTCGGCCGGGCGTTCCAGTGGCAGCAGGTGACGGGCTTCGGGGAGCACGCACGTGGACACGTCCGGGATCCGCGCGGCCAGCCGTCGGGTCATCTCCGGAGTGGAGCCCGGATCGTCCGCTCCCGTCACCGCCAGCGTCCGGGCCGCGATGTCCGGCAGCAGCGGCCACAGGCCGGCGTCCGCCGTCGCGAAGACGTCGTAGCAGGCCAGGTACGACGTCCGGTCGTTGGCCAGCAGCGTGGCGAGCACCCGCCCCGGCAACTCGGGCTCGGCCGCTCGCCACTCGGGGGAGAACCAGCGGTCCACCGCGGCCCGCGCGGACGCCTCGAAGTCCGAGCGGGCCCGTTCCCGGCGCCGGGCCACCGCCGTCCGTTCCGCCTCCGTCCGCCCGGCGACCGAGCTGACCAGGGTGAGGGTGGCCGTCGACTCGGGCCGGACGACGGCAAGTCGCTGGGCCACCAGGGCGCCCAGCGAGAAGCCCACCAGATGCGTCGGGCCGGTCAGCAACTCCGCGACGTCCGCCGCCAGTTCCGCGAGCGACACCCCGGCTTCCGCGCGCGGCGAGTCACCGTGGCCGCGCAGGTCGACCAGGGTCACGCGGTGCCGCTCCGCCAGGGCGGGCAGGCACCGCGCCCACATCGTCCGGTCCAGTCCCACGCCGTGCAGCAGGACCAGGTCGGGGCCGTCGCAGCCGTGGACCTCGTGGTGCAGGGCCGCCGCCATGTCACTGTTCCGTCGACAGCGGGGCCAGCCGTGCCTGCGGCCTGCCCTGGGCGGCCGCCGCCAGGCCGATCACGATCTCGTCGGCGCGCGGGCCGTCGGGCACCCGGACCTCGATGCTCTGGTGGTGGGAGCGGACCGTGGCGTCCGTGACGTGTTTGAGGGGGATGTCGAAGACCGTCCCGGCCGCCGCCCGCTTCTCCACCGCCGGCAGCAGGGTCGTGGCGTGCGCGGCCCGGCGGAAGTGGTCGCCGAACTTGAGCGTGTGGATCAGGCCCGAGCCGTGCTCGACCTCGCCGTCCAGCCCGACGATCGCCGCCTTGCCGTACGCCGCCACCGGCGCGCCGAGCGCCTCGACCACCCGGGGGGCCAGCAACTCACCCAGTTTCGGGGCGACTTCGTCGATGCCCGGCAGCAGGTCGGCCACGAAGCCCTGGCCCGCCCAGGGGTTCTCGATCACCGCGAGCACCACCGCCGTACGGGCGGGCGGATCGACCGGGCGGCCGCCCTCGGTGTGGATGTCCTCGGTGTACGTGATGATCTTCCGGACGTTCATCGGGCGCTCTCCAGTTTCTCCAGGTCGGCGAGGCGGACGGCGGGGTCGGTACGGCGGTCCCCGATCCGGGCGTTGGGGCGGGGGCCGGACGCGGCGGCGGCCACCACCACGATCTCGTCGGGGCGCGGCGCGTCGGGGACCCGGATCTGCACGGTCTGGTAGTGCGAGCGGGTCGCGGCGGCCGTCTTGTGCCAGAGCGGCACGGTGAGCGGTTCGCCCGCCGGCAGCCGGTCGTCACTGAAGACGATGATCGAGGTGCCCTCCGTCAGCTCCCGCAGGACGTTGCCGAAGTACGGGGTGTGGATCAGCGCGCCGCCGTGCTCGATCTCCCCGTCGAGTCCCACCACGGCCGCCTTGCCGAAGGCCGCCACCCGGTCGACACCGCCGAGCTCCGTGATCAGCCTGCCGGTCAGCAGCCGCGCCAGCTCCGGTGCCACCGCCGCCACCTCGGGCTGTAGGTCGGCGACGAAGCCGCGGCCGGCCCACGGATTGCGGATCACCGCGGCCGTCGCGACCCGCCGTACCGGAACCGCCACCGGGCGGCCCAGTTCCAGCAGCACCTCGTCGACGACGGTCACGACCTTCCGGATGCCCGTCATACGGTGAACTCCGGCATGACCTTGTCCGCGAAGAGTTCGAGGCTGCGCATCGCCTTGCGGTGCTCCAGGCCCGGGTGCGTGGTCCACAGCAGCAGGTGCTCCAGGCCGACCTCGTCGCGCAACTCGGCGATCTTCTCCGCCACGTACTCGGGCGTGCCGACCAGCAGGTTGCGGCCGTGCAGGAAGTCGTACGACAACTCGTGCGCGTCGGTGAGCTCCTCGCCGGCCTCCATCAGGTTGGCCAGGCCCCGCCAGTGCATGATCCAGCGGTACGTCGTCATCAGCGACTCCTCGAAGTCGGCGCGGGCCTGCTCCATGGTGTCGGCCACGTACACGTCACGGACCAGGCCGATGCCCTCGCCGAGTGCGTACTCGCGGCCGGCCGCCTCGCTCGCCGTGGACCGGTACAGCTCGAAGCGGTCCTTGAGGGCGGAGACCGGCGGCAGCCAGAACATGCCCTGGACGCCGTCCGCGGCCGCCGCCCGAATGGACCGTGGGCTGTCGATGACCTGCCAGAGCGGAGGGTGTGGGCGTTGCACCGGGAACGGCGTGACCTGCATCTTCGTGATGACACCGGCGGACGTGTAGTCGTCGGTGGCGGGGGAGAGCGGGTGGTTCCACTTCACGCCGGGGGCCGGGAACTCGTAGAAGCGGCCCCGGTGCGAGAAGAACTCGCCGCTCCACGCCTTGCGCAGGATCTCCACCGTCTCGTCGTACAGCGCCCGGTTCTGCTCCTGGTCGCGGGGGTCCGCGAGAGCGTTGAGGTTGAGGGCCTCGCGGCCGTAGAGACCACGGCCGAGGCCTACCTCGACCCGGCCGCCCGAGAGCTGGTCGAGCATCGCGATGTCCTCGGCCAGGCGCAGCGGATGCCAGAACGTGGCGATCGAGGCCGCCTGGCCGATCCGGATGCGCGAGGTGCGGGCGGCGATGTCGGCGCCCATGAGCACCGGGTTCGGGGTGATCTCGATGGCCTCGTGCCCGAAGTGATGCTCCGTGTACCAGGTGGACCAGAAGCCCGCCTCCTCCGCCGCCACGGCGAACTCGCGTGCCTCGTCCATGACTTGGGCGTACTCGCCGAGGCGCCCGGGTGCTCCGAGGTTGTGGAATATCGAGAACCGCATCGAGTGTCCTTTCCACTCCGGCTGTGCCATGCAAGCGAGGCTAGGAGTGTCGATGAGGCCCGTCAAGGGCTCGCCTTGGCGAAACAGGCATGACCTGTGTATTTACTGGGCCCACCAGGGAGGATCGAGCTTTTGTGCCAGGGGTGTTGACAGCATTGTGTGGCGTACTTACCGTCCTCTGCCATACAAGAGCTGACCGATGGGACCGCCATGACCCACACTCTTGACCGCACCTCCCTCCTCCGTTCCGCCTGGCGGGCCGCCTGGGACGAGGGGAGGGTCGAAGCGCTCGACGACCTGCTCAGCCCCACCTACGTCCGTCGCCGCGGGCCCGCCGGCACCACCCAGACCCGCGACCAGTTCAAGGACTCCATCCGCGCCGTGCGCGACGCGTTTCCCGACCTGCGCACCGAGATCGAGGAGGTCGTCGAGGACGGCGACCGGGTGGCGGTCCGCTGGCGCAGCACCGGCCGGCACACCGGCGCCTTCCTCGGCGTGCCGCCCACCGGACGGCCCGTCGAGGTCTCGGGCGCCACCTTCGCCCGCTTCGACGGAACAGCCGTCGCCGAGGAGTGGGTGACCTTCGACTCCCGTCAGCTGCTGGAGGCCCTCGGGATCATCACCACCGCCCAGCGGGCCGCCGTAGATCCCGACCTGGTACGCGGCGTGCACCGCAAGTTCATCACCGGCGTCACCGTGGTCACCACCGACGACGACGGGACCCCCAGGGGGCTCGCCGTCAACGCCTTCTCCAGCATCTCCCTCGACCCGCCGATGGTGCTGGTGTGCGTCCAGCGCAGCTCCGCCACCCATCCCGCCCTGCACCGGGCCGGCCACCTCGGCATCAGCATCCTCGCCGCCGACCAGCTCGACGTCGCGAAGACCTTCGCCACCAAGGGTGAGGACAAGTTCGCCCGGATCTCCTGGACGCCCGGAGCCTTCGGCGCCCCGCTGGTCGACGGCGCCTGCGCCCAGCTGGAGGTCGAGATCGGCGAGCGCCTGGAGGCCGGCAGCCACACGGTGTTCACCGGCCGGGTGGTCTCCGCCCGCCACGACGACCTCGCCCCGCTCGTCTACAGCGGCGGCGGCTTCTTCGACATCTCGCACACGGCGCCGCTGCCGTGGTGACCCTCCGCTGAGACCCGAGACCAGGAGCACCGCATGACAGAAGGAACACCGGCGCCGGTCTACGGCAGCTCGGTCACCAAGGTCGAACCCTTCGGCGTCGACCACATCCCCGACAGCGAGCGGCACGGCCGACCCAGTTCACAGTTCTTCGTCTGGTTCGCGGCCGGCCTGAACTTCCCGATCATCCTGCTCGGCTTCAGCGCGGCCTGGTTCGGACTGAGTTTCGGCGCCGCCACGGCCGCCATCGTGATCGGCGCCGCGTCCGGCTCCCTGCTGATGGCCGTGATGTCCCGGATGGGCGTACGGCTCGGGGTGCCCCAGCAGATCCAGGCCCGCGGCCCCCTCGGCTTCTTCGGCAACTTCCTGCCCGTCGCCTACATCAACGTCTTCGCCGGGATCGGCTGGGCGTCCGTCACCGTGATCCTCGGCGGCAAGGCGTTCGCGGAACTGACCCACCTGCCGTTCTGGCTGTGCGCGGGAGTGCTCACGGCCGTCGAGCTGGTGGTGTCGATCTACGGCTACAACATGATCAACTATTTGCAGCGGGTCCTCACCTACGTCCTCACCCCGCTGTTCCTGCTGATCACCGTGGTCGCGGTGGTGCGCGGCGGCAGCTTCTTCCACTCCGACCCGCACGCCTCCGGATACATCGGCGCCACCGGCGGCTGGATCACCTTCTGCGGCTGGTTCCTCTCCTTCCTGGTCGCCTGGGCCCCCTTCGCGTCGGACTACTCGCGGTACCTCCCCGACACCCCCGAGGTGGTCACCCGCACCGCCTGGTACACCGGGCTCGGCAACTTCGTCACCATCTGCTGGCTGGGCATCCTCGGCGTGGTCGTCGGCGGCAGCGCCACCAGCTCCGACTCCATCACCGCGCTGCACGAACTGGCGGGCCCGTTCGCCGTCCCGGCGCTGATCGCCGTCGGACTCTCCGCGCTCGCCCAGAACTTCCTCAACGTCTACGGCGGCGCGATCTCCGTCCAGACCCTGAAGGTCCCGGTCAGCCGCTCCCAGGCGGTCACCGTGATCTGCCTGCTGGCCTACGGCATCAGCCTGTGGGGCGAGTCCGGCACCGAGGACAAGTTCAAGGTCTTCCTCAACCTCACCGCCTACTTCATCGCCCCCTTCGCCGCCGTGCTGCTGCTCGACTTCTACCTCGGCGGACGCTCCGACCCGTCCCGGATCGAGGAGCTGTACGACCGCCACCGGGTGCTGGACTGGGGGTTCGTCGCCTGGGCGGGCGGGGTCGCCGCGTCGGTGCCGTTCTGGCAGTCCAGCTTCTACACCGGCCCGTTCTCGAAGGCGCATCCCGGCGCGGGCGACCTGAGCATGTTCGTGGCGGCCGGAGCGGGAGCGGTGCTGTACCTGCTGACGTACCGGCTGAAGCCGCTGTGGGTCGCCTCCGCCGGGCCCGTGCCGGCGGCGGTGTCCGGCAAGCCGCCCGTGGACGTGTCCTGACGGCCCACCAGGGCCGGCCGGTACAAGCAGCACACGGGCACACGGCCGGCGTACCCCCCCTCACCCGAGGGGGTACGCCGGCCGCACCCGCGCGTCAGAGCCGGGACAGCTCCTCCACCAGGTCGTCCAGGCCCAGCGACCCCTGCGACAGGGCCGCCATGTGCCAGGCCTTCAGGTCGAAGCCGTCACCCTGCCGCTCCCGCGCCTTCTCCCGGCCCAGCAGCCAGGCCCGCTCGCCCAGCTTGTAGCCGATGGCCTGGCCCGGCATCGACAGGTAGCGGGTCAGCTCGCTCACCACGAAGTCCGCGGGCCGGCTGCTGTGCGCGGCGAAGAACTCCTGCGCCAGGTCGGGGGTCCAGCGCTCCCCGGGGTGGAAGGGGGAGTCGTCGGGGATCGTCAGTTCCAGGTGCATGCCGATGTCGATGATGACCCGCGCCGCCCGCATCATCTGCGCGTCCAGGTAGCCGAGCCTGCGCTCGGGGTCGGTGAGGAAGCCCAGTTCGTCCATCAGCCGTTCCGCGTACAGCGCCCAGCCCTCGGCGTTGGCGCTGACCATGCCGACGCTCGCCTGGTAGCGGGAGAGGTCGTCGGCGATGTGCTTCCACTGCGCCAGCTGGAGGTGGTGGCCGGGCACACCCTCGTGGTACCAGGTCGAGACCAGGTCGTAGACCGGGAACCGGGTCTGGCCCATCGTCGGCAGCCAGGTGATCCCGGGCCGCGAGAAGTCGTCCGACGGCGGCGTGTAGTACGGCGCCGCCGCACTGCCGGGCGGCGCGATCCGGGACTCCACCCGGCGGACCCGCTCGGCCAGGTCGAAGTGAGTGCCGTCCAGCCGCTCGATGGCCTCGTCCATCACGGACTGGAGCCAGTCCCGCACCTCGTCGACGCCCTCGATGTGCGTGCCCCGCGCGTCCAGGTGCGCCAGTGCCTCCCAGGGCGTGGCCGCGCCGGGCAGGATCTTCTCCGCCTCGGCCTTCATCTCGCCCAGCAGCCGGTGGTACTCGGACCAGCCGTACGCGTACGCCTCGTCCAGATCGAGGTCCGTGCCGTTGAAGTAGCGGACCCAACGGGCGTACCGCTCGCGGCCCACCACGTCCGGCGCGCCCTCGATCGCCGGCGCGTACACGTCCCGCATCCAGTCGCGCAGCGCCACGACCGCCTCGGTGGCGGATCGGGCCGCCTCGTCCAGCTCGGTGCGCAGCGCCTCCGGCCCGGCTGCCGCGAACTGCTCGAACCAGCCCCTGCCGTCGCCCGTGTCGGCCCACTCGCCGAGCTGCCCGACGAAGGTGGCGGTGGCCCGCGGGCCCCCGTACAGCTTGCGGTCCAGGCCGAGTTCGAGGGACTGCCGGTAGCCCTCCAGCGCGGCGGGCACCGCCCGCAGCCGCTCCGCGACCGCCGCCCAGTCCTCGTCGGTGGCGGTGGGCGTCACGGTGAACACCTGGCGCACGGCGTGTGCGACGGAGCTCAGGTTGCTGACGGAACGCAGGCTCTCGTCCGCCTCGTGCACGGCGAGGGACGCGGTGAGCCGCTCCCGCAGCAGACGGGCGCAGCGGCGCTCGATGTCACTGTCCGCGCCGGGCTGCCGCTCGGCCTCGTCGAGCCTGGCGAGCGTGGCGCGCTGGAGCTGGGCGAGTGCTTCGTCACCGGCCGGCGAGGTGTCGGGCAGCCGGCCCGAGCTCTCCTTCACGCCGAGGAACGTACCGGTGATCGGATCGAGGGCGATGAGTTCGTCGACGAAGGTGTCGGCGACCTGACGGGGCAGCGGGCTGTTCGTCTGTGACATGCGGTCCATCCTCGTACGACGGCCGCCGCGCGTCACTGGGATTGAGCTGACGGCGTAGGCGGCAGCAGCGGTCCGCAGTCCCACCGCTGGAAGATCAGCCGGGTCTCCACCCGGGCCACCTCGCGACGGGACGTGAACTCGTCCAGGACCAGCCGTTGCAGGTCCGCCATGTCCGCCACGGCCACCTGGACCAGGTAGTCGTCGGGACCGGTCAGATGGAACACCGTCCGCGACTCCGGCAGCGCCCGGATCCGCTCCACGAACAGCCCCACCAACTCCCGGCTGTGCGGCCTGACCTGCACCGAGAGCAACGCCTCCAGACCGCGCCCGAGTCTGGCCGGATCGAGTTCGAGGCGGTGCCCGAGGATCACCCCGGAGCGGCGCAGCCGGGCCACCCGGTCCAGACAGGTCGACGGCGCCACGCCCACCTGGGCGGCGAGATCGCGGTAGGTGGTCCGGGCGTCGTTCTGAAGCAGCCGCAGCAGATGCAGGTCCACCGGATCCAGTACGACGGAATCGGCCATGGCCCGAACGTAACACGGGTCATGCCCCGGACAACCCGGCAGGTGTTCACCCTTCCGCCATGGACTCAGCGAGCATGCACGACGAGCCGGCGTCCCGCCCCGGTGACCTGACCGGCACCCCGCGCGCCCTGGCCACGGAGGCGGTGCACGCCGGCCGTGACGACCTCGCCCGGCAGGGTCTGCACGCCCCGCCGATCGACCTGTCCACCACCTACCCGTCCTACGACAGCCGTGCCGAGGCCGCCCGCGTCGACGCCTTCGCGGCCGACGGCGCGGACCCGACGGGACCCCCGGTCTACGGACGGCTCGGCAACCCGACGGTCGCCCGTTTCGAGACCGCCCTCGCCCGTCTCGAGGGCACCGAGTCCGCCGTCGCCTTCGCCAGCGGCATGGCCGCCCTGTCCGCCGTCCTCCTCGCCCGCGCCGCGACGGGCCTGCGCCATGTGGTCGCCGTGCGCCCCCTGTACGGCTGCACCGACCACCTCCTCACCGCAGGTCTCCTCGGTACCGAGGTCACCTGGACCGACCCGGCCGGCATCACCGACGCGCTGCGCCCCGACACCGGTCTGGTGCTGGTCGAGTCGCCCGCCAACCCGACCCTCGCCGAGCTCGACCTGCGGGCCGTCGCCCACTCCTGCGGCACGGTCCCGCTGCTCGCCGACAACACCTTCGCCACCCCCGTCCTGCAACGCCCCGCCGAACTCGGCGCACGGCTGGTGCTGCACAGTGCCACCAAGTACCTCGGCGGCCACGGCGACGTCCTGGCCGGCGTGGTCGCCTGCGACGAGGAGTTCGCCGGGCAGCTGCGGAAGATGCGTTTCGCGACCGGGGGAGTGCTGCACCCGCTGGCCGGCTACCTCCTGCTGCGCGGTCTTTCCACCTTGCCGGTACGGGTCCGCGCCGCCTCCGCCAACGCCGCCGAACTCGCCCGCCGCCTCTCCGCCGACCCCCGGGTGGCCCGCGTGCGCTACCCGCGGCTGGGCGGCGCGATGATCGCCTTCGAGGTGTACGGCGACCCGCACGAGGTGGTCTCCCGGGTACGGCTGATCACCCCGGCCGTCAGCCTCGGCAGCGTGGACACCCTCATCCAGCACCCGGCGTCGATCAGTCACCGCATTGTGGCCGCGGGCGACCGCCACGACGCGGGCGTGAGCGACCGACTGCTACGGCTCTCGGTAGGCCTGGAGGACGTGAACGACCTGTGGTCGGACCTGGACCGGTCACTGGGGCCCTGCTAGAGCGCCCCGTGCCGGAGCGCCCCGTCAGGGGTGCCGGGGGTGCCCCAGGCCGAACGCCCGGGAGGAACCGCGCGACGAGCCACGGACGACTCGCGCTCGCCGCGCGACCCCCGGCCCCTACGGCGCTTCGGTCCTCCCCGGCTCCCCCGCACCGGAGAGCCGCCCCGCGACCCCGACGGCGTCCAGCCGCGCGGTGATGACCAGTGTCCCCTCCTCGATCTGGTAGTCGAGCGGCAGCCCCAGCGCCCGCATGGCCGCCACCATCCCCGTGTTGGAGGCCTGCGTCACCGCGTACACGCTCTCGCAGCCCGCCTCGACGGCCATGCCCACCAGCCGGCTCAGCAGCTCACCCCCGATGCCGCGCCGCTGCCACTCGTCCTCGACGAGCAGCGCCACCTCCGTCTCGTCCCCGTCCCACAGCAGATGCCCCAGGCCCACGACGCGGCCCGACGCGGTCTGCACGGCCAGTGTCCGGCCGAAGCGGGGGCTGAGCAGGTGGTTGAGATAACGGTCCGCGTCCCCGACGGGACCGTGGTAGCGCAGCCCCAGGGTCCGCGCCGAGCACCGCTCGTGCATCGCCTTCGCCGCCTCCAGGTCCCCCGTGTCGGCCCGGCGCACGGTGATCGCGTTGCCCTCCGGCAGCGTGAGCACGTCCTGGCCGTGCGGGATACGCGGTCCGAGCCGGGCGTCCAGCTCCACCAGCGCCCGCGCCCGCGCGAACTCGGTGGGCGTGAACGGCAGATACGGCCGCTCCACGGTGATCACACCGCCTTCCGGTGCGCGCAGCCGCATCACGGTGTCCTCCAGCGCGCCCTCGACGGGAACCGTCTCGGGGCGCCGGGCCCCGCCCACCGGATGGGCGGGGAGCGAGCGGATCGTGCACCGACCCAACAACTGCCGGAGTGCCAGCGGAAGTTCCGCCGCGTCCAACGCGGTGCGGGTCGCCAGGCCCAGCACCCGGGTCGGCGCGTCCACCAGGTCGTGCGTGTCGGCCCGCTCGATCCAGGTGTCCGTGCCCCCGG
The DNA here is from genome assembly GCF_001005085.2 of Streptomyces humi. Lineage (GTDB taxonomy): Bacteria > Actinomycetota > Actinomycetes > Streptomycetales > Streptomycetaceae > Streptomyces > Streptomyces humi. The sequence goes on along the minus strand of NZ_LBMU02000079.1, from coordinate 143,834 downwards.
CCAGCGCGAGCGCCCGGGTGATCTCACCGGCGGTCAGCTCGCCCGGGCCGCGCAGCAGGAACTCGTCCACCGTGCCGTCGGCCAGCGGATGCGTCTGGAGGCTCAGGATGTCCACCCGCCGGCCGGCGAGCGCGGTGCACAGCGCGGCCAGCGAACCGGGCTGGTCCCGCACCGTCGTCCGCAACCGCCACAGGGTGGCGGCGGGCGTGTCACCGGCCGCCTGTCCCGCCGTACCGGGCCCGGCCTGTTCCGTCGCGGAGACGGCCGGCCGGGCGCCGGTATCGGTATCCGTCACCGGGGGTGCGTGACCTGGGCGCCTCGCCCACCAGACGTGGAAGCCCGCGGTCGCCGCCAGCACCAGCGCCGAGATCACCAGCAGCGCGGGACCGTCGGGACCGTGCCCGACCAGGTTGGCCACCGCGTCCGCGACCGCGACGGCCGTGAACAGCGCGGCCAGTTCGACGACGTCCCGCCGCCAGTGGTGCACGGGGCGCCCGTTCCTCGCTCGTGTCACATCAGACATGTCTCGATTCATGCAGCCACTGTGAAGGAAGGGTGTTGCGTGATCACGAACGCTCTGTGACCGATGGGTAAAGCATGCTTATGTTCCTTTTGTTGATGTTTTTACTAGTGGCTCAGGCGGCCACCGGTTCGGCCAGCGCGTCCCGCAGCCGTCGGGCCTGGACCGTCAGCCGGGACGAACCGCGCCGCGCCGCCGCCCCGGAGAGATGGGGCAGCTCGCCGTGTGCCCCGGTCCGCTCGGCGCACTCGGCCGCGACCGAGAGCAACTCCCCGAGCCCGCGGGCCGAACCCGGGGTGCCCGCGGTCGCGAGGTCGGCGAGCAGGACGGGCAGGGTGTACCGGAGCATCTCCCATATCGTCGTGTTCGCCCCGGTGGCCGCCGCCGTCCGGGCCGACTCGGCCAGCCGCAGCGGCTTGACCGCACCGCGCCGCACCAGTTGGCCCAGGTCGGCGCCGAGCCGCTGGGCGTCGAGCTGTCCACGGGCGGCGAGCACCAGCAGCGCGTCCACCGCGGCCAGCCGGTCCTCCGGATGCCGGGCGCCCAGGCCGTAGGCCACGCACAGGTGCGTGCTCTCGCCCGCCGCGCCGCCGGACTCGGCGAGCAGCGGCAGCGCCGCGGCCGTGCCCCGCTGGTCGTCCACGGCGGCCTCGGCGAGGTCGGGCAGCAGCCGCACGGCCACCAGTTCGCGCTGTTCCGGCAGGGTGGCCAGCCAGGTCCCGTGGTTCTCCTGGACCCAGTGGTAGCAGTACCGGCGCTGGTCGGAGACGGTGACCGGCCGGCCGAGCCGCCGGAACGCCTCGGGGAAGTGCAGCTGGACCTCCAGGACCTCACCCGACTCGACCAGGATGCGCGGGCCCGACGTGCGGCGCGCGGACGTGGGCAGGGCGGGGCCACCGGCGGACAGCCAGTGGGCCAGGCGCTCGCCCTCCGGCGTGCCGAGGCACCTCGCGCGCCCGGCGGCCGCCAGGGCCGTCGCCCGGTCCTCGCGCCGCACCCGCAGCAGCGCCTGCGCGAAGTCGGCTTCGCCGGCCCGCGCGCCGAGACGACGGTAGGCGTCCAGCCGGTCGACCAGTTCGTCCGGCTCCAGGAGACCGGTGCTCCACGACGGGGTGGCCAGCAGCAGCGGCTGCGGATCCGTCCGTATCCGGTAGGCCAGTTCACGGAACCGGACGTCGAGGACCCGGGAGAACCCGTGGCGCGGGCACTCGTGATCGGCCGGCCCGCGCTGCTGCGCGGCGAGCAGGGTGGCCGTGCTCACGACCCCGTACAGCGTGGCCAGGACCAGTTCCAGGCCGTCCTCGGTGTCGAGGAGGCCACGCCGGGTGGGGCCGAAGTACTCCTCGGCGTGCGACCGGCGATGGGCCTCGGGCTGCCGCCACCAGCGGGTGGCCGCCGTCGGTTCGAGCGCCTCCCGCAACGCGTCCTGGTCCCGGTGGGCGTGCCGGGCCAGACCGTCCAGCGCCCGCTCGAACGCGGCGACGTCCCCGCCGGACGCCAGCAACGCCCCCACCTCCTCGGCGAGTTCCAGCGCCGAATCCGGTGCCGGTGCGAGCCGCAGCGGTTCCGGGGCCGGCGGCAGCACCTCCTGGTACGCCTCGGGTTCCGGTCCGGGCGCGAGACCCAGCACGGCGGCCGCCCGGACGCGCAGGGCCGGACTGAGCTGCCCGACCGCGGCGGCGACCGCCGACCGCGCCGCGGCGTCCTCGTCCAGCCGCCCGGCGTGCCGTTCGACCAGCTTCAGCGCGCGCTCCTGCACCTGGGTGTCCTCGTGGCCGAACGCCTGCGCCACCGCCGGCAGCAGCTCCGGGGCCGTGGACGGCTCGCGGCCGAGCACCTTGCCGAGGAGCACCAGCTGGGCCCGGACCAGCTTCTTCTCGGCCCGGAACAGCAGCCCCTCGGAGGCTTCCGCCAGCTGCCGCGGGGTCAGGACGCCGTCGAGGGCCAGGGCGGCCAGCACGGACTGGGCATGCGCGGCGACGGGCGAGACGGCGTCACGCGCCAGGGACGTCCAGTCGGCGACGCGGGCCCGCTCCTCGTCCCGGTTCGGGGCGAGCTGGACCAGCAGCGGCAGGAAGACCCGGTGGTCGGTCGGGCCGCCGCCGCGCAGCAGCCGGGCGACGCACGCGTCGAGGACCGCCCGGCGGTCCAGGGTGCCCGCGTGGGCGAGCTCGGCCAGGGAGCTCTGCCACGAACCGGGCCCGTCGCCGAACAGCCAGCGGACCTCGGCGAGATCGGAGAGCTCGAACAGCCCGTTCACCAGCGCCGCCAGATCCGGCTCGGCGCGCAGCCGCTCGACGAGGGAGAGGCGCCCCCAGGTGTGACCCACGTGCCGTACCCAGCCGACCACGTAGGCCTCCGTGACCGGTACCTCGCACCCCGAGCGGCGCACCAGCCCCGCCATCAGCTCGAAGGGGACGTCCGCCGAGACCGGCCGCGCGGCCAGCCGGCGGGCCACGTCGGCCTGCCAGCCGGTGTCCCGGTCGGCCAGCGCCTTGAGCAGGGTCTCCACCGGTGCCTGCCGCCAGCGCATGTCCGCCCCGGCGATCCAGGTCGCCGCCGCGGCCGCTCCGGTGTGGCACATCGCTCCAGCCACCTGGAGCGCCGGGTACATCCGTTCGTTCCGCTCCGCCCACGAGGTGGCCCGGATCTCCTTGCGCAGTTTCTGCAACTCGGGCACCAGCGCACGCCGTTCGGCGTCCGGCAGCTTCGTCAGCAGCAGCGCCGTCTCGCCCGCGCGCCCCGCCCGCACCGCTTCCAGCACCGCACTCATCGCGCACCCCCGCCGATCCCCGCCATGTCCTGTCCCGCCGCCTCGCGCCCCGCCGTGTCCCCGCCAGGCGCCGCGCCCCGCCGCACCATCCGCACCGCCAGCGCGTGCTTGCACGGACCGCGCCCGCCCCGGTACTTCGCCCACCACAGGCAACTGCAACTCAGCACCCCCGCCGCGTCCCGCACCCGGTGCGCATGACCGTCCTCGGCGGTCACCGTGCCCACGGCGCCGTCCACGGTCACCGCGCCCGCGGCCACCAGCGCCCGGGCGGACCGCAGCCGCGGGTTGTGCCGCTCCACGCGCCCGGCGTCGTACGGCAGTTCACGGTGGAAGTAGGCGGCCTCCGCCGTGTCGTAGCCGACCCGCCCCGAGGTGCCGAGCCGGACCAGTGCCGCGCGGACCCGCTCCGGGGTGAGCCCGGAGGAGGCGGCCAGGTCGGCGACGTCCACCCGGGGTTCCCAGGCCAGCAGTACCGCGATCAGCTCCGCGTCCTCGCCGGCCTCGTCGGTGGCGAGCGCGTCCAGCACCCCGCCCTCGCCGGAGAACCCGCGCGCGGTGTCGGGCGAGAGGGTCAGCGTCAGCCGCATGCCCGGCAGCACCACCTCCCAGGCGGCGGCCGTGCCGGCGGCCGCGAGCGCGCCCGGCGGGCCGTAGACCCGCAGGGCCGTCGCATGTCGCAGGACGCGCTGGAGCGCGGCCAGCCGCTCCGGGCCGGGCAGGCACACCGCGCCCGGCACCGGGCGGGTCGTCGGCCGCAGCCCCCGCCCCGCCGGCACCACCCAGCCGGGTCCTGCCGCGCCCCGCCGAGCCGTGCCGGCGCGGTGCAGCGAGCGCAGGAACCGCACCGCCTCGGCCGCCGGAAGCTCGGCCCGCTGCTCGAACCCGGCCGCTATGACCTGGGCCTCCGCGAAGCCGCGCAGCCAGCGGTCCGGGAGCGGGACCTTCTTCTCCACGACCGGTCCGTCCAGGGTGGTGACCGCCAACTCCTCCGGGCCGACCCGGAGATGCAGCGGATCGTCGGTGCCGATCCGGGAGAGCGCGTCCCGCAGCGGGTTGTTGACGTCGACGTTCGTCGTCCCGTGCCCCACCTCGCCGCCTTCCAGGCCCGGTCCGAGCACGTCCAGCCGGGCGTACACCCCACCGCAGCCCGAGAACGACTCGAAGCGCAGCCGGTCGCCGTTGCCCGTGACCACCGGGTCCAGCGAGGCACGCAGCTGCGGCTGGTAGTACCGGGCCGCCGCCACGTCGGCCACCGCCAGCAGCCCGGCGGCCGCCTCCTGGGGAGAGGTCAGAAAGCCCGTGAAGAACCGCGGATGGTCCTCGACCCCGGTGGGCGTCGCACCCCGTGAGGTCTCGAGCCCGAGACGGCGTCCGTCGGCGGCGGAGCGCAGCACGGAGGGTCGGCGATAGGCCACGGCCTGTGAAGATCGCGTCATGGGAAAAACCGTAGAGGCGACCACTGACAATCCCTCTGACCAGCTAGAACGCTGTGAGGGCGGCCGAGTTCGGGAGGTGTCCGCAGGTCGCCGAGAGCCCGACCGCGGAGACGACGGGGGCCGCGCACCGGGGGATGACGCCGGTACGCGGCCCTGTGTCGAGCGTACGGGAGTTACTGGCCGACCCGGCCCGGCTGAAGCGTCCGGGTGAACAGCACGGTGCCGTCGTACTCCCGCAGACGCACCGTCAGTTCCCCGCTGTCGCCGTCGATGTCGACCTCGCCGAAGAACTGGTAGCCCTCGGCGGGTGACACGTTCGAGGCGGTCGGCGCCTTGACGAACACCCGGTCGGGTCCGAACGTGCCGTCCAGTGCGCTGGCCGGGAACGCGCCGGCGTTCAGCGGACCCGAGACGAACTCCCAGAACGGCGCGAAGTCCTTGAACGCGGCCCGCGACGGGTCGTAGTGCTGTGCCGAGGTGTGGTGCACGTCGGCCGTCAGCCACACCGTGCCGGTGATCTTCCGGTGCTTGACGTGCCGCAGCAGCTCCGCGATCTGCAACTCCCGGCCGAGCGGGGCACCCGGGTCGCCCTGGGCGACGGCCTCGAAGTTCGCCTTGCCCTCGACCGGGTCGGGCACGACCAGCCCGAGCGGCATGTCCGCGGCGATGACCTTCCACACCGCACGCGACCGGGACAGCTCGCGCTTCAGCCACTCCAGCTGCTCGGCGCCGAGGATGCCCTGCGGGTCGGTCGTCTGGTCGTCGGGGGAGTTGGCGTTGCGGTAGGTCCGCATGTCGAGCACGAACACGTCGAGGAGCGGACCGTGGTGGTGGACGCGGTAGATCCGGCCGTCGGGACGGCCGCTGATCGTGGAGATCGGGAAGTACTCGGAGAACGCCTGCCGGGACCGCACCGCCATGTCGTCCAGCTCGGTGCCGGCGGGATAGGCGGTGCCGGTGCCGATGACCTCGCCCGGGTACCAGTTGTTGCGGACCTCGTGGTCGTCCCACTGGATGACGTTCGGCACCTGGGCGTTGAACCGGCGCAGCGCCCGGTCCAGCAGGTTGTAGCGGAAGTTGCCGCGGAAGTCGTCCAGGGTGACGGCGACGTGCGACTTCGCCTCGGAGGTGACGTTGCGGTACAGGCTGCCGTCGGGCAGCGCCTGCGTCGCCGAGATCACACCGTCGGCGTAGATGTTGTCGCCGCTGCACAGGAAGAAGTCGGGGTCCACCTTCGCCATCGCGTCGAAGATGCGGTAACCGCCGATGGACTCGTCGATGCCCCAGCCCTGCCCGGCCAGGTCGCCGGACCACACGAACCGCACGCCCTGGCGGCGGCGCGTGGACGCGGTGCGGAAGGTGCCGGCGACCGGCTCGCCGGTGCGGCGCGGGTCGTCGGGGTCGGCGAGCAGCACGCGGTAGTGGATCTGCTCGCCGGACGGCAGTCCGTGCAGCCTGGTGGTACCGGTGAAGTCGCTGCCGGCGCCGAGCAGCGGGCCGTGCCACCTGCGGGCGTGGCGGAACGACTCGGTGGCCGAGGTCTCCACGATCATCCGGGCCGGCCGGTCCGAACGGACCCACACCAGGCCGGAGTCGGCGGTCACGTCGCCCGCCTGCACGCCCCAGTCCGCGCGGGGCCGCCCGGACAGTGCGAACGCCGGCGCCGAACCGAGCGCCGTGGGCAGGGCCAGGGCCGCCGACGCGGCGAGGGAGCCGCGCAGCACGCTGCGGCGGCCGGGGAGCGAAAGGGACATGGGAAGGGCCTCCAGGACGGGATCCGGCCAATGTGCACCGCCACAACTACTGGGGCGTCGCGGCGCACACGGAAACCACGGGTGAACTCTGACCACGCGCGGGCCGTCACCCGCCGGGTGCCGCCGCCAGGAGGGATTCCGGGGTGGGTGGGTGGCGGTGCGTTCGGTGCGGCTCCGGGTGGCGGTGCGGTCGGTGCGGCTCCGGGTGGCGGTGCGGTCGGTGCGGCTCCGGGCGCACTGGAGAAGAGCGAGGGCACCGACGGGCCCGGCGCGCGGTCCGCCCGGTCACCTCGCGGACGCGGGAGGCCGGGCGCACGGGGCGGGTGACCGGCCGGCTGCCGGAGGTGACGGGGCGTCGGCCGCCGTCCGTCAGCGGCTGCCGTCCAGGATGACGCGGGCGACCAGGGCCGGGTCGTCGTTCATCGGGCAGTGGCCGCAGCCGGGCAGCCGGATCAGCCGGGCCTTGGGAATGATCTGCTTGGCGCGGACGCCCTGGCGGCGCACCAGCAGCAGGTCCCGGGTGCCCCAGCCCACGGTCACCGGCACGCCGGGGATGTCGTCGGTGAACTGGACGGCGGCGCCCGCCCGCAGGGTGTCGGCGAACCCGGTGGCCCGCGCGAGCGCGACGGTCTCGGCGACCACGGCCTCGGGTGAACGGCGCGCCGGACGGGCGTAGATGGTGCTCGTCAGGGCCGTCCGCCCGGCGGCCGTCCGGGACAGCTTCTCCACGAGCGGGAGCGGCAGGCGCTCCGCGATCCGGCGCATGGCGATGAGCACACTGAAGGCGTAGCGCCGCTCGGCCTGCGACCAGAACCCGGCCGGGGAGAGCGCGGTGACGGACCGTACGAGCTTCTCGCGGCCCAGTTCCAGGGCCAGCAGCCCGCCGAGCGAGTTGCCCGCCACGTGCGGCCGGTCCAGCTCCAGCGCCTCGAACAGGGCGCCCAGCACGGCGTTGGTGGTCGGCAGGTCGTAGGTGAGGCCGGCGGGCAGGCCGGGGGAGGCGCCGAAGCCGGGCAGGTCCACGGCGATCACGTCCCGCTCGGTCGCGAGGATGTCCACCACCGGGTCCCAGGCCTGCCGGTGATGCCCTATGCCGTGGATCAGCACCAGGGGTTCACCGCGGCCCACGCGCGCGTAGGAGACGGTCACGTCCTGCTGACCGTGCGGGGTCGCGACCTTGAAGGAGACGGTGGCGGACATGGGGACTCCTCGTCTGGCGGCTTCGGCGGACGCCGTAGACAGCTTGTCAGCAATTGCTACTGGCGGGTAGTCCCCGGTGGGGCGTGTCGCGCCCGGCAGCCCTTCGGCCGCCGGCGGCCCGCGGACCATTCTGGGCGGCAGGTCCGGTGTCCGGGCCGATTCCGCCTGGACAGGCGGGAACGTGTCGGATGGGATGGTGCCGTGACCACCGACACCCTCACCGATGTCTTCGAGGAACACCGTCCCGTCCTCATGGGAGTCGCCTACCGCATGCTCGGCCGGGTGGCCGACGCGGAGGACGTGGTCCAGGACGCCTGGCTGCGCTGGTCCGGCGGCGACCGGGGCGAGGTGCGCGAGCCCCGCGGCTACCTCGTGCGCGTCACCACCCGGCTCGCCATCGACCGGCTCCGGCAGATCCGGACGCGAGGCGAGAGCTATGTCGGGCCCTGGCTGCCCGAGCCGTACGTCACCGACTTCGGCGCCACCGCGCCCGACACCGCGGAACGGGCCGAGCTGGCCGACTCCGTCTCGCTCGCGGTCCTCGTCGTCCTCGAATCGCTGTCGCCCCTGGAGCGCGCGGTGTTCGTGCTGCGCGAGGCCTTCGGCTACCCGCACGCCGAGATCGCCGCCATGCTCGACCGGGGCGAGGCCGCGGTGCGCCAGCTCGCCGGCCGCGCCCGGCGCCACGTCGACGAACGGCGGCCGCGCTACGCGGTGGACCCGGCCCAGCGTCGGGACCTCACCGAGCGGTTCCTCGCCGCCGCTGCCGAGGGCGATCTGGAGGGGCTGATGTCGCTGCTCGCGCCGGACGTCCGCCTGGTGAGCGACGGCGGCGGCAAGGCCACGGCGGCACTCCGCGTCATCGACACCCCCGTCAAGGTCGGCCGGTTCCTCGTCGGCGTGGCCCGCAAGGAAGGGGCCGGGCTGTCCTTCCGGCCCATGGAGGTCAACGGCGGCTTCGCCGTCCTCCTGCTGGCCGGGGACAGGCCCGACAGCGTGGTCCAGCTGGACGTCGCCGACGGTCTGGTCCGGGCTGTCCACGTCATCCGCAACCCGGACAAGCTGCGGTCCCTGCGACCCCTCTGATCCCGGGCGGCGCACGGCTCCCCTCGGTGACCGCCGTACGACGGGAGCTTTGCCGCCATGTCACGAAAAGCACCCCGCGCGAACGCCTCGTGAACGCTGCGCCGTGCCACCGCTGTGCGTTGGCCAAGGGTTCGAGGATTGGTATTGACCAAGGGTGTGCGCCGTCCTATGGTCGCAGATAAGTACAACAACCTTTAATAAACAAGGGCGCTTAAAACGCCGCCGGACCACGGCGATTGCGGAGGACAGGGTGGGGACCACGCAGCTGGAAACGGTGCCGGAACCGAAATACTGGCATCTCAGGACCGTGCTCAGTGAGGCACTCGACTCGGAGTTCTCGGTCGGTGAGATCCTGCCCAACGAGCGCGACCTCGCCGCCCGCTTCGGCGTGGCCCGCGCCACCCTCCGTCAGGCCCTCGAACAGCTCGAACTGGAAGGCCGCCTCCAGCGTCGCCGCGGTGTCGGTACGACGGTCGCGCCCCCGCGCGTGGGTGTGGCGGTGGGCACCGACCAGCACGCCTGGCCGGGTGCTCCGGACGACGCCTGGCAGCCCGTCGACTGCACCCTCGCGGTGCCGCCCGCCGCCGTCGCGACCGCGCTGGAGACCGGCACGGACGAACCCGTGCACGTCGTGCGGCGCTCCCGCGTCTCCCACGGCCAGCCCGTCGCCGCCGAACTGCTCTACGTCCCGGCGTCCGCCGTCCCGGACCTCACGGCGATCGACGCCCCCGCCGGAGCGGCACGCGCGCGTGCGGTACTGCGCGAACTCCAGCACCTGGAGCTGGACGGGCGGGACAGCGCCGTGGAACTCGGCTCGGCCCGCGCGGACGACGCCAAGGAACTCGACCGGCTGCCCGGCGCCCCGGTCCTGGTCGTCACCACCCGCTTCCTCGCCGCCGGCCGCACCGCCGCGCTGTCCGTCGCCACCTACCGCGCGGACACCTGCCGGCTGACCTTCGGGGCCTCCGGCGGGGTGGAGATCCACCACGGCCCCGAACGCCAGGCCTCGTAGCGACCGCGCCCACACCGACGAGCCGCGCCCCGGAACCCCTCCGAGGCGCGCGACGTTTCCTCACCGGGCGGCCTCACCGGGCGGCCTCACCGGGCGGCCTCACCGGGCGGCCTCACCGGGCGACCTCACCGGGCGACCTCACCGGGCGGCCTCACCGGGCGGCGGTGCGGGGATTCGGACCGTCCGCGCACCTGGCCTCCCCGGCGCTCAGCGGCGGGCCGTGACCGTCCCGTCGACCGCGAACAACTGCTCCTCCACGTGGTCCAGGGCAAGCCGCAGCGCGCCCGTCGCCACCGCCGCCTCGCCGAGGAGGGAGAGGGCCACCCGGGGCGGCCGCAGACAGTACCGCGCGAGTTCACGGCGCAGTGGCTCCAGGACGCCGTCCAGCCCCGCCGCCCAGCCGCCGATCACCACCAGCTCCGGGTCCAGCGCCAGCACCAGCGCCGCCACGTCGTGGACCAGCCGCTGTATGAACCGGTCGACGGCGGCCCGCGCCCGCGTGTCCCCCTTCCGGGCCAGCGCGAACACCTCGGCGACCGCCTGCTCGTCCAGCGGATGCAGCGGCTCGTCGGTCGTCGACAGCAGCGTCTCCGGGGTGACCTCGCGCCCCAGCAGATGCAGCGCGCCGATCTCCCCGGCCGCGCCACCGTAGCCGCGGTGCAGGCGCCCACCGATCAGCGAACCCGCGCCCGGACTGAGCCCCGCCAGCACCATGACCACGTCGTCGGACTCGGTGGCGGCGCCCTTCCAGTGCTCGGCCACGGCCGCCGCGTTGGCGTCGTTCTCCACCAGCACCGGACACTTGAAGGACCGGCTCAGCCGCTCACCGAGCCGCAGTCCGGTCCACTGGGGCAGCGCGGTGCCCAGCCGTACCCGGCCGTCCGCCTCGACGATCCCGGGCGTGCCGACCCCGACGGCCCGCAGCGAACCGCGTGCCACCCCGGCCCGGCGCAGCAACTCGGCGACCGCGGTGCGCAGCCGCTCCAGGCGCTCGTCCGCGTCGGCCGCCTCGTCCACGTCCTTGGCCTGAGCCCCCAGCACCCGGCCGTCCAGATCGGCCAGCAGCGCGGCCACCCGGTGCGGCCCGATCTCCAGTCCCAGCAGATGCCCGGCCTCGGCGCGGAACCGGTACCGCCGCGCCGGCCGCCCCTGGCGCCGTGCGGCACCCTCCTCGGCCGCCTTCTCCACCACCAGACCGGCTTCGATCAGCCCCTCGACGACGCCCTCCACCGTCGGCCGGGACAGCCCGGTGACCCGGGTGATCTCGGTGAGCGTCGCGCAGTCGGTGGCCCGCAGCGCGTGCAGCACCACCGCGGAGTTGATCCTCCGCAACAGAGACGGATCACCGCCGGTCAGCCCCGCCAACGTCCGTCCTCCCAGCTAGCTCCGCGTGTTGGCCGGATCGTACTTCGCCGCCACCGACCCGGGCGAGTGCCCGGCACCCACGACCCTCGAAAGATCCGCACGCCGGGGCGCCACCCCGGGAGTGCTCGGCCGCCGGTACCGGGCCGGCGGGACGCCTGACAGCCCGCCAATTGTCAGTGGGACCGGCTTTACTGCATCACATGGACATCGCGAAGTGCCTCGCCGTGATAGACGAGCTGTGCGCGGCGGACTTCCCGAGGCAGTACGGCCGGACGGCGGTCGGCGAGGGCGGCCCGGGGTACCTGACCGCGGAGTTACAGACGAGCGGCGACTTCTACGAGGACGGCGGGAGCGAGCGGGAAGAGACGGAGGCGCAGTACGAGGCCGACCGGGACGCGCTGGGGGAGCGGCTCCGCGGGAAGTGGGGACCGGCCCAAAAGTTCAGCCTGTACAGCACCTTCGAGCGAGGCGTGGACGGCGAGGACCTCGACGAGCCCTGGGCCTCGCTCAGCGACCACGTCCCGGACGTACATCTCTGGCGGACGGACGCCGGCCGCTGGGTCGCCCTCGGCGTCTCCCAGTGGGACACCGAACTGCCTTTCCAGCTGCTGGCCGTCGTCACCGTCATGGACCCACCCTGAGAAGGCGGCCCGGCCGCCCGGCCCGGCCCACCGGAGCTGTCGACAGAGCGTGCTCCGGAACGAGCAGGGCAGGTTCGCCGGCCGCCTCTCCGGGCCGGAAGCCGAACTCCGGACGAGGGCAGCGGGATCACGGGACGGTGTTCGTCGTGGCCTGCCGCAGGCGGCCGTACTCCTCCGCCATCGTCGCCGCCGTCCAGTGTGCGTTCAGGCCGCTGGGGTTCGGGAGTACCCACAGCCGGGTCTGCCCGATCGTCCGTTCCTGCGGCCCCACCTGGGCCGTGCGGTCGGCGAAGGCGGCGCGGTAGGCCGTGACGCCGACCACCGCCAGCCACTTCGGGCGGACCCGCGTCACCTTGACCGTCAGGAGCCGGCCGCCCTCGGTGTACTCCGCCGCCGTCAGTTCGTCGGCCCGCGCGGTCGCCCGCGCCACCACGTTGGTGATGCCGAGCCCGTAGGACGGCAACTCACCCTGCTCCTCCGGCTTCAGCAGCCGCGGGGTGAAACCGGACAGGTGCAGCACCGGCCAGAAGCGGTTGCCGGGACGCGCGAAGTGGTGGCCGGTGGCCGCCGTCATCAGGCCCGGGTTGATGCCGCAGAACAGGACACGGAGGCCGTCCGCGATGACGTCCGGGACGAGCCGGTCGCGGGCGGCCTCCAGTTCCGCCGCCGTGAAGCGGGTCAGAGGATCGCCCCCGGCGTGTAGCCCGCGGCCTCCGGGTGCTGCTTCGCGATCTCCTCGATCCGGCCGACGACGACACCGACCTGGGCGGCCGCCGCTCCGGTGAAGGACAGCTTGTCGGCCATCAGGGCGGCCAGCTGCTCGCGGTCGAGCGGCAGCCGCTCGTCGGCGGCCAGCTTGTCGAGCAGGTCGTTGCGCTCGGCGCCCTGCTCCCGCATCGCGAGGGCGGTGGCGACGGCGTTCTCCTTGATCGCCTCGTGGGCCACCTCCCGGCCGACACCCGCGCGCACCGCGCCCATCAGCACCTTGGTGGTGGCGAGGAACGGCAGGTAGCGGTCCAGCTCACGCGCGACGACGGCGGGGAAGGCGCCGAACTCGTCGAGGACCGTCAGGAACGTCTCCAGCAGACCGTCCAGGGCGAAGAACGCGTCCGGCAGGGCCACCCGGCGCACCACCGAGCAGGACACGTCCCCCTCGTTCCACTGGTCGCCCGCCAGTTCGCCGGTCATCGAGGCGTAGCCGCGCAGGATGACCATCAGGCCGTTGACGCGCTCGCAGGACCGCGTGTTCATCTTGTGCGGCATCGCCGAGGAGCCCACCTGGCCCGGCTTGAAGCCCTCCGTCACCAGCTCGTGCCCGGCCATCAGCCGGATCGTCTTGGCCAGCGAGGACGGCGCCGCGGCCAGCTGCACCAGCGCGGTCACCACCTCGTAGTCCAGCGAGCGCGGGTACACCTGGCCGACCGAGGTGAACGCCTGCGAGAAGCCCAGGTGCCCGGCGATCCGGTGCTCCAGCTCGGCCAGCTTCGCCGCGTCCCCACCCAGCAGGTCCAGCATGTCCTGGGCGGTGCCCACCGGGCCCTTGATGCCGCGCAGCGGGTACCGGGACAGGAGCTCCTCGACCCGCCCGTACGCCACCAGCAGCTCGTCGGCGGCGGTCGCGAACCGCTTGCCGAGGGTGGTGGCCTGTGCCGCCACGTTGTGGGAGCGGCCGGCCATGACCAGCTCGGCGTGATCGCCCGCCAGCCTGCCCAGCCGCGCCAGGACGGCCACCGTGCGGTCGCGCACCAGCTCCAGCGAGAGCCGGATCTGCAACTGCTCCACGTTCTCCGTGAGGTCCCGGGAGGTCATGCCCTTGTGCACGTGCTCGTGGCCGGCGAGGTCGTTGAACTCCTCGATGCGCGCCTTCACGTCGTGCCGGGTGACCTTCTCGCGCTCGGCGATCGAGGCCAGGTCGACGGTGTCGAGGACGCGTTCGTAGTCGGCGATCGCCGCGTCCGGCACCTCGATCCCGAGGTCCTTCTGGGCCCGCAGCACGGCGAGCCAGAGCTGCCGCTCCAGCTTCACCTTCTGCTCGGGCGACCAGAGCGTGGCGAGCTCGGCGGAGGCGTAGCGTCCGGCGAGGACGTTCGGGATGCGGGGCTTGGCGGCTGCGGCAGAAGTCACGTGTACGGATTCTACTGGTCGATTCGTGCAGGCCAGCGCCATGGGCCCAGTCGTGCGAAGCTACGAGAGCCGCGTCACGGCTGGGGCAGGTCGGCCAGCTCCGCCAGGACGTCCGCGTGGCACGGCTCCGGGGCGCACCAGCAGGCCAGCGTCCGTCCGCGCAGGTCGGCCACCAGTTCCAGCAGTTCGGGCCGCTCCAGCAGGTACGCCCGGTACATCGCCATCACCTCGGTCCGGGTGCCGTCCCGCTTCCTCTTCGGGATGTCGTAGGCGAAGGGGTTGCGGAGCGGGTGGGCGGGGAGGTCCCAGCCGCCCATGGTCCAGCGGCGGCCGACGTAGACGACGTCCGCGGGGGCGTGCTCCAGCCGGGGGCCGAAGTCGTGGATCAGGCCCCGGACACTGATGACCCGTGTGGACACAGGACCGACGCTACGCCTCGTACGGCAGCAGCTCCGGCCGCTTCGGCGCGCGGCCGTCGCCGGAGGAGCGGCCGGTGAGCCGGCGGCCTATCCAGGGCAGCAGGTACTGCCGGGTGAAGCGGACGTCCTCGACGCGGCGCGCGGCCCAGCCGGGCGGTGCCGTGGCCGGTATCGGCGTGCGCCACTCGGTGTCCTCGGGGTCGTAGCCGAGGCTCTGCCACACCGCCTCGGCGACCCTGCGGTGCCCCTCGGGCGTCAGATGCAGCCGGTCCACGTCCCACAGCCGGGGGTCGGCCAGCGAGGGCGCGCCGTACAGGTCGACCACGCGGGCGCCGTGCCGCCCGGCGAGTTCCTCGACGATCTCGAACAGCGCCTCCATGCGGGGCCGGAACCGTTCGAGGACCGGACCGTTGCGGCCTGGGCTGCGCATCAGCACCAGCTGCTCGCAGGCCGGCGCCAGCCGCTCCACTGCCTCGGTGAGCAGATCCCGGACGCGCTGCATGTCGCACTTGGGGCGCAGCGTGTCGTTGAGGCCGCCGACCAGGGTGATCACGTCGGGCCGCATCGCGACCGCCACGTCCACCTGCTCCTCGACGATCTGTCCGATCAGCTTCCCGCGCACCGCGAGGTTCGCGTAGCGGAAACCGGGGGTGCGGGCGGCCATCCGGTTGGCGAGGACGTCGGCCCAGCCCCGGTAGGAGCCGTCGGGCAGCAGGTCCGACATGCCCTCGGTGAAGGAGTCGCCGACCGCGACCAGGCTGGAGTGTGCGGGAGGCACGGAATTCGTCTGCATGGCGACGGAAATGGTATCCCGAGGCGCATACCCGTCAGTCGGTCCGGTGGCGCCCCGAAGGGAAACGGGAATCGTGCGAGCGGCCGCGGCGGTGCCGCGCACGGTCCGAGGACCGCGCGCGGCACCCTCCGTGGAGCGGTCACGCACGCTGCCCGAACAGTTCCCGCAGCACGTCCTCCATGGTCACCAGGCCCGCCATCCGCCCGTCGTCGCCGAGCACGCCCGCCACGTGGGTACGGCTGCCGCGCATCGCGGTGAGCACGTCGTCCAGCGGTGTGTTCTCGCGCACACGGGCGATGGGCCGCATGTCGCGCAGCCGGAACGCCACGTCCTGGGGCGAGGCGTCCAGCGCGTCCTTGACGTGCAGATAACCGACGATCCGCCGTACCTCGTCGACCACCGGGAAACGGGAGAAGCCGGACTCCGCCGACAGCCGCTCCAGTTGCTCCGGGGTGACGCCCACGCGCGCGTAGACGACCCGTTCCAGCGGTACGACCACGTCCCGCACGGGGCGGCGGCCCAGTTCCAGGGCGTCGTGCAGCCGCTCCTGCGCCCGGTCGTCGATCAGGCCCGCCTCGCTGGCGTCCTTGACGATCTCGGCGAGCTCGGCGTCCGTGAAGGTCGCCGAGACCTCGTCCTTGGTCTCCACCCGGAGCAGCTTGAGCAGGGTGTTGGCGAAGGCGTTGACCGTGAAGATCACCGGCCGCAGCGCCCGCGACAGCGTGACCAGCGGCGGTCCGAGGAGCAGCGCGCTGCGCACCGGCTCGGCCAGTGCCACGTTCTTCGGCACCATCTCGCCCAGCAGCATGTGCAGGTAGGTGGCCACGGCGAGCGCGATCACGAAGGACACGACGTGGCCCGCGCTCTCGGGCACGCCGACCGTGTGGAACACCGGCTCCAGCAGATGCTCGATCGCGGGCTCCGCGACCACGCCCAGCACCAGCGTGCACAGCGTGATGCCGAGCTGGGCGGCGGCCAGGAGCGCGGAGACGTGCTCCAGGCCCCACAGCACGCTCTTGGCCCGCCGGTCGCCCGCCTCGGCGTACGGCTCGATCTGGGAGCGGCGCACCGAGATCAGCGCGAACTCGGCACCGACGAAGAAGGCGTTCACGACCAGCGTCGCCAGCCCGATCAACAGCTGTACGGCGGTCATCGGTGCGCCTCCCGCTCCGTCTCGTCGTCCAGCGGGGCGTGCAGCAGCACCCGGGCCGCTCGCCGCCCCGCCGCGTCCACCACGTCCAGCCGCCATCCGGCGACCTCGACACCGTCCCCGGCCTCGGGTATCCGGCCCAGCTCGGCCGCGACCAGACCGGCCAGCGTCTCGTACGGCCCCTCGGGCGCCCGCAGGCCCACGCGCGCGAGCTGGTCCATCCGGGCCGCGCCGTCCGCCGAGTACAGCGCGCGGCCCTGTTCGTCCGCGCCCGCCGGGGCGAGGTCGGACGTCTCGTGCGGGTCGTGCTCGTCGCGGACCTCGCCGACGACCTCCTCGACGATGTCCTCCAGGGTGGCGACACCCGCCGTCCCGCCGTACTCGTCGATGACGACGGCCATGGTGCGCCGGCCGCCGAGGCGGTCCAGCAGCCGGTCGACGGTGAGGGACTCGGGGACCAGCAGCGGTTCGCGCATCACCTGGTCGACCCGGACCCGGGCCCGCTCCTCGGCGGGCATGGCCAGGACGTCCTTGATGTGGGCGGTGCCGACGACCGCGTCCAGGCTGTCCCGGTAGACCGGGAAGCGGGACAGGCCGGTCGCGCGGGTCGCGTTCGCCACGTCCTCGCAGGTCGCCCGGACCTCCAGGGCGACCACCTGCACGCGCGGGGTCATCACGTTCTCCGCCGTGAGGTCGGCGAGGTTCAGCGTGCGCACGAACAGTTCGGCGGTGTCCGCCTCCAGCGCGCCCTGCCTGGCGGAGTGCCGGGCCAGCGCGGCCAGCTCCTGGGGGCCGCGCGCGGAGGCCAGCTCCTCGGCGGGCTCCACGCCGAACCGTCGTACCACCCGGTTCGCTGAGTTGTTGAGATGGGTGATGAACGGCCGGAAGGCCGCGCTGAACCAGCGCTGGGCGTTGCCCACCCGCTTGGCCACGGGCAGCGGCGAGGAGATCGCCCAGTTCTTGGGCACCAGTTCACCGACGACCATCAGGAACACCGTGGACAGCGCGGTGCCGATGACCAGGCCGACCGAGCTCGCCGCCGAGGCCGAGACGCCGATCGCCTCCAGCGGGCCGGCCAGCAGCTTGGCGATGGAGGGCTCGGCGAGCATGCCGACCACGAGGTTGGTGACGGTGATGCCGAGCTGCGCCCCCGAGAGCTGGAACGTCAGGTTCCGTACGGCCTCGAGGGCGCCCGCGGCTCCGCGCTCGCCGCGCTCCACGGCGCGTTCCAGTTCGCCGCGTTCGACCGTGGTCAGCGAGAACTCGGCCGCGACGAAGGCACCGCAGGCGAGCGACAGCAGGATCGCCACCAGCAGGAGGAGCACTTCGGTCATCGGGTCACCTCCGTCCCATGATCGGACAGGGCGGACGGGACCGCGCGGTGTTGCCGGTACTGAGGACTGGGAGGCTCGCCCATGGGCGGACGCTCACACACCTTTCATCGAGGATCGGGACGACCCCTCAATGGTAAAGGATCGGCAAAGCGTTCACTCGGAGGCCTCGGCCAGCGGCTTCACCCACCGCCGCCACTTCTCCTCAGGCTGGTACCCCGCCGCGCGCCAGGCATGGTGGGCGGTCTCGTTGCGGACCAGCACCATCGCGTCACCGCGCCGCCCGCCGAGCCGTACGAAGCGCTCCTCGGCGGCCGCCAGCAGCGCCGTGCCGATGCCCCGGCGGCGCCGCTCCGGGTGCACGGCCAGCCGGTACAGGTGGCAGCGCCAGCCGTCGAAGCCCGCGATCACCGTGCCCACCAGTTCGCCGTCCAGTTCGGCGAGCAGCAGTGCCTCCGGGTCCCGGGCGACCAGGCGGTCCACCCCGCCGCGGTCGTCGCTGATGCTGGTGCCCTCGGCCGCCGTCCTCCAGAAGGCGAGCACGGCGTCCAGGTCGTCGGGCGTGGCGGCTCGTACACGAAGGTCTGTCATGCGGTGATCCCATCACAACCGCCTTTGCGGACCCGCCAATTCCAGAATGCGGACGACCCCACCGCCCAGGTCACGAGCCCCGGCCGCCTCCGTCACGCGCCCCGGCCGCCTCCGTCACGCGCCCCGGCCGCCTCCGTCACGCGCCCCGGCGGCCTCCGTCACGAGCCCCGGTCGCCCCCGTCACGCGCCCAGGCCGCCGCCGTCACACGCCCCCGCCGTCTCGGTCGCGCGCTCCCTGTCCCCGTCACGCGCCCCGCCGCACGGGTCGTCTCACTCGTGCGCGATGGCCGCCAGCACGTTCATGCGGGACGCGCGCAGCGCCGGCAGCAGCGCGGCCACGATGCCCACCACCGCCGAGCCGATCACGACCGCGACGATCGTGCCCCACGGGACCGCCAGCGCCTTCATGCCCTGGAGCGCCAGGACCCGCTGGGTGCACACGCCCCACACCAGGCCGAGCGCCAGCCCCAGGACCGCTCCGAACACCGCGATCACCACCGACTCCAGCCGGATCATCCGGCGCAGCTGCCGCCGGGCCAGCCCGATCGCGCGCAGCAGCCCGATCTCCCGGGTGCGCTCCACCACCGACAGCGCGAGCGTGTTCACCACCCCGAGCACCGCGATCACGATCGCCAGACCGAGCAGCGCGTACACCAGATAGAGCAGTACCGAGATCTGGTCGTGGACCAGCTTCTTGTAGTCGGCCTGGTCACGGACCTGCACCTGGGGGAACGGGGCGAGGGTCCGCTCCAGGTTCGCGCGGAGCCGGTCCGCGCTCGTGCCCGCGGTCCGGTTGACGTACAGCGCCGAGTCCTGGCCGCCGGGGACGTACTTCTGCACGGTGGCGATGCCGAAGAACAGCCCGCCCTGGGTGCCGAATCCGCTGCCGCCGTCCTGGTCGCTGAGGGCGCCCACCTTCATGTCCGCGGTCCTGCCGCCCGGGAACTCGACGGGGAGCACGGTGCCCAGCCGGACCCGGTGGTCCTCGGCGAAGCGGGCGTCCATGCCGAGACTGCCGGCGGCCAGCGCGGCCGCCGTGTCGCCGCCCTTGTACGCGACATGGGCGACCTGGTCGACCTGCGGGTCGTATCCCGCGGCGGTCGTGGTGACCCGCTTGCCGTCCGGCAGCCGTACCGCCACCGGCGCGAACCGCTGCCGTACGACGAGTCCCACGCCCTCGGTGCCGCGCACCCTCTCCGTGACCTCCTCGGTGAACGGCAGGAAGCTGCCGTTCTGGATCACGAAGTCGGCGCCCAGCGTCTTGTCGATCTGCTGGTCGAACGACGCGGACATGGAGGCGCTGGCCACCGACATCCCGCCGACCAGGGCGAGGCCCACCATCAGCGCGGCGGCGGTGGCGCCGGTCCGGCGCGGGTTGCGCAGGGCGTTGCGCTGGCTCATCCGGCCGACCGGGCCGAACAGGGCGGGGAAGGCCCCGCCGAGGACCCGGATCACCGGCCGGACCAGCAGCGGTCCGGCGATCACCGTCGCGATCAGGGTCAGGACGACCCCGACCCCGAGCAGCGCGGCCGCCCCGGCGGTCCTGGTGGCCGCCGCGCAGCCCGCGAGTGCCGCCGCCCCGAGTGCCCCGACGGCCGAGCCCACCACGGCCCGCACCCTCAACGGCTTGCCCACCCCGGCGATCTCGGCGTCCGCGAGCGCCGCCATCGGCGAGACGGCGGCCGCGCGCCGGGCGGGCAGGTAGGCGGCGACGAAGGTGACGCCCACCCCCACCGCGTACGCGGCGACCGGGGTGCCCCAGCCGATGACCATCTCCGTGGCCTTGAGGTTCATGCCGATCGCGGACATCAGCCCGATCAGTCCGAACGCCAGCCCGATTCCGGCGCCCAGCCCCAGCGTCGAGCCGGCCAGCCCGAGCAGCACCGCCTCGGTGAGCACGGACCGCCGGACCTGTCGCCGGTCGGCGCCCAGGGCGCGCAGCAGGCCCAGCTCGCGGGTGCGCTGGGCGATCAGCATGGAGAAGGTGTTGACGATCAGGAACACGCCGACCAGGGTCGCTATGCCCGCGAACCCGAGCATCACGTACTTGATGACGTCCAGGAAGCCGCCGAGGTCCGCCGCGGAGGACTTCGCCTGCTCGTCGGCGGTCTTCAGGTCGTACGTCCCGGTGCCGATCGCGGCGCCGATCCGGCCCTTCAGTTCGGCGTCCGTCACGCCCCCGGCCGCGTCCACCGAGATGCTGGTGGCCCGGCCGGGGGAGCCCAGCAGCTCCCTGGCGGCGACCGCCGGGTCCAGGAACACCAGCGCGGCGCCCGGGTTGGTGGTGGTGAAGGTGGCGATGCCGACGATCTCGACCCGGAAGGTGCCGGGCTGCGCCTGCACGGTCAGCGTGTCGCCGATGCGGACCTGCTTCCTGTCGGCGGTGTCCGCGTCGAGGAGGGCCTGGCCGGCGCCCCGCGGTACGTGCCCGGAGGTGAGTCGCACCGCGCTTCGGTGGGTGAGGTACCAGTCGGTGGCGATGGTCGGGGCGCCGGTGGTGGAGCCGACCGACTCGTTGTGCCGGTCGACCACCACGATGTTCTGCACGGAGACGTCCGCGTGCGCCCCGGCGACGCCGTCGACCTGCGCGACCCGGTCGGCCAGCGCGGCCGGCACGGTGCCCACGGCACCCGTGGGCACCGACGACTTGAGGTCCTGCTTCGGCTCGACCGTCACGTCGGCGGAGGTGGAGGCGAACAGCCGGTCGAAGGTGCGGGTGACGGTGTCGGAGAAGATCAGGCTGCCCGCGACGAACGCCACGGACAGGACGATGGCCAGCGCGGACAGCAGGAGCCGTCCCTTGTGGGCCAGGAAGCTCCGCAGGGTCGCCTTGAGCACCGGCTCAGTCCTCCTCGGACGCCGAGGAGCTGTCTCGCTCGGCGGGACCCCGACCCGCGGAGCCGCCGTCGGCGCCCTCGTCGCGGCCGCCGCCCTCGTCACCGCCACCGGAGAAGCGGCGCATCCGTTCCAGCACGGCCTCCGCCGTGGGTTCCTCGATCCGGTCCACGATCCGGCCGTCCGCGAGGAAGAGCACCAGGTCGGAGTGGCCGGCGGCGCTCGGGTCATGGGTGACCATCACGACCGTCTGCCCCAGCCGGTCGACGGCCTCCCGCAGGAAGCCCAGCACCTCCAGGCCCGCCCGCGAGTCCAGGTTGCCGGTCGGCTCGTCGGCGAAGATCAGCTCAGGGCGGGAGGCCAGCGCCCGGGCACAGGCCACCCGCTGCTGCTGGCCGCCGGAGAGCTGGGCCGGCCGGTGTCCCAGCCGGTCCCGCAGCCCGAGCGTGTCGATGACCTGGTCCACCCACTTCCGGTCGGGCCGGCGGCCCGCGATGTCCATGGGCAGCGTGATGTTCTCCGCCGCGTTCAGCGTGGGTATCAGGTTGAACGACTGGAACATGAACCCGATCCGGTCCCGGCGCAGCCGGGTCAGCTCGCGCTCCTTGAGCCCGGTGATCTCGGTGCCGCCGAGCCAGACCTGGCCGGCCGACACGTCGTCCAGCCCCGCCAGGCAGTGCATCAACGTGGACTTCCCGGAACCCGACGGACCCATCACCGCGGTGAAGCGGCCGCGGGCGATGTCCACGTCCACCGAGTCCAGCGCGAGCACGGCCGTCTCACCCGCCCCGTAGGCCTTGGTCAGCCCGCGCGCGCGGGCCGCGATCGCGTCGGCTGCGGGTGCCTGAGCAGCAGGTGTCGACAAGACTGCCTCCCTCGCTGGCGTGCGCTGGCGCGGACCTCTTCGTCCGGGGCGAGCGTAGTGTGACCCGTCCCACAGGAGGTATCACTTTTCGATTCCGATGCGCGCTTGCCGTTGCTAGCGCTCCGGCGCTAGCTTCGAGGTATGGCTAAGACCCAGCTGAACGTGCGGGTGGACGAGGGCACCGCCAAGGCCGCCCGCGAACGCGCCCTCGCGCGGGGCATGAGTGTCAACCGCTACATAGAGGAACTGGTCATGCAGGACACGGGTGAAGCGGGCCGGACGTTCGTCGAGGCCGCCGCCGACTTCATGAAGCAGTACGAGTCCGTCTTCGCCGAGGAGTTCGGCGAGCCCCACGGTACCGACACCGCCGACAAGACCGAAGGCCGTCACTGATCCCTTGAGCGATGTGACCATCGACCTCGCCTGGCTCCTCATGCTCGCCGAACAGAAGACCCCAGGTGACCCCCAGGTCACCGACTGGGGAGCGCTGATCGCGGCCGTGGCCCGGCACCAGGCCGAGATATTCGACGTCCCCGTCTACGACACCCCGCACGCCCGCGCCGCGGCCCTGCTGCAACTTCTGATCCACGTCCCGGCGCTGGAACGCTCGAACGCGCTGTTCGCGTCCTCCGTCGCCTACGCGTACCTGGTCGCGAGCGGCCTGAAGGTCGCCACCTCGCCCGAGCAGGTCCGTGACCTGGCCCGGCTCGTCAAGTCCGGCGAGGCCGGTGTCGCCGACATCGCCGAGGAACTGCGCCGCTGGAGCCTGTGAGCGGTCCCCGCTGCGAGGGGTACGCCTCGGGCGCGGTCCTCGCTGTGAGCGGTGTGTCCTGCGCGCGGTACTCGCTGCGAGCGGTACTCAGGCCCCGGGCTCCGGTGGCCGGCGTGCGACGCCGAGGACGCAGTACGAGGACGGCAGCCGCGGCCCGGCCCCCGGCACCAGCAGCTGCTGGTAGGGGCCGAGTTCGAACCCGGCCGCGCGCAGCGCCGTGACCGGGTCGCGGGCGAGGTGGCAGCCGCCTGCCAGGACCGGCCACACCGTCCGGTCCAGGGCCCGCTGGGTGAACCGCATCGCCGGCCCGCCGCCCCGGCCGTGCTCGAAGAACCGCAGCTCACCACCCGGCCGCAGCACCCGCCGTGCCTCGGCGAGCGCCCGCGGCACGTCCCGGACGCTGCACAGCACCAGGGACAGCACCGCCGCGTCGTAGGCCTCGCTCTTGACCGGCAGCGCCTCCGCCGCGCCCGGCACCACGTCCACCGGGACCTCGGCGCGCACGGCGGCCTCCGCCGCCAGCAGTCGCAGGGTGCGCTCCGGCTCGATCGCGACGACCTCCGCGACCGCCCGCGGATACCGCGCGAAGTTCAGCCCGTTGCCCGCACCGATCTCGATCACCCGCCCGGACAGCCCGGAGAGCAGCCGCTCCCGGATCGCCGCCAGTCCGAGTCCGGTCTCGGCACGCACGCTGCACCGGGCGTAGAAGCGGGCGAACAGCGGGTGGTGGACGGGATCCCGCACCGGTGTGCCGGTACTGACGGACATCAGCCGCATGACGACCTCCCGACGGAAGCAGGTCCACGGTGATTGTCCCCCGTACGGGCCCGTCGCACCCCCGCTGCCGGCGACGACCTAGGAGATGAAGTCGTGCACCTGCTCGTACACGCCGTGGTCGTTGTTCATGTCGGTGTGCGAGATGCAGCCGACGTCGACGTTGGTCGCCCCGCTCAGCTCCGCCGAGGTGTCGGGGTCGATCGCCGCGTCGCAGTCCGACCAGTACGCGGCGTAGGAGACGCTGCCCGGTGTCTCGTCACCGGAGTTGAGGGCGGTCAGGAAGGAACTGCCGGTCGTCATCTCCTTGCAGGAGGTGTAGAGCCATCCGCACAGCGAGGCGACGCTCGTCCCGTGGTTCACCCCGGCGACCGACACGAAGTGGTCCACGTACGAGGTCCCGCCGAGGTTCTTGAGGTAGTAGCGGCTGTTGAGCGCGCCCATGGAGTGGACCACCAGGTCCACCTTGGAGGCGCCCGTCTTGGAGAGGACGGACTGGATGTAGCTGGACAGCGTCGAGGCGGTGGTGACGTTCGACTTGGTCCAGTCGTACGAGATCGCGTACAGCTCGGAGGACGAGTAGCCGTCCGCCTCGAAGTCCGCGATCCAGTCGTCCCAGCTGGTGGAGTCGCTGCTCAGGCCGTGCACGAACACGATCGGGTCGTGGCTCGCCGCGTGCGCGGGAGTCGTGGCCAGGGGGAGTGACAGAAGGAGCGAACCGGCAATCGCCGACAGAGCCGTTGCGATGCGACGCTTGGCGCGTTGCATGATGCCTCCTGAAACGGGTGGGGTTGTTCAGGAGTGTCAGGACGGGTCTACGCGCGGCGCATCGGCGAAGTCGCCAGTCTTTACGAGTCAACTAACTCGCCAGTAACGTCTTTGGTGTGGTGATACCGGTGAACCCCCCACCTCTCGACCGCACTTCGCCACCGCAGACCGCCGAAGCGGGGCCGTGCCCGGCTTCGGCGCTCCCCGAAGGCGTCCGTATCCGGGTGCTCCGGGTCGTGTACGACGACCCGCGCGCCGCGGCCGAACTCGTGCCGCGCCTCACGGCACGCCAGGCCGCCGGCGCCGACCCGCTGCCCGTCGAACCGGCCGAACTGGCACCGCGGTTGCTGCACGCCCTGCGCCGGGAGATCCGGGCCCTGCCCGACGACACCCGGCTGCTGCTGCTCCTCGCCGCCGCCGACCAGTACCCCGTCGCCACCCACGCCTTCCTGCGCGCGGTCACCGCCGTCCGGGTGGACACCCGCCCGCTGGAGGCCGCCGAGACCGCCGGGGTCGCCCACGCCAGCGCCGGCGGGGTGTTCTTCCGGGACGCCTGGACCCGGATCGCCGCCTACGAGACCGCCTCGGCCGCAGACCGGCGCGCCGCGCACCAGTTGCTCGCCCGGGTGCTCGGGGGCAAGGGCGAGACGACCCGCCGCTCCTGGCACCGGGGTGCCGCCGCCCTCGGCCCCAGCGCCCGGCTCGCGGCGGAACTCCGGCCTGCCGCCGACCGGGCCCGTGCCGAGGGCAGACCCGCGCTCGCCCGCGCCCTCGCCGAACGCGCCGCCGAACTCAGCCCGGACCCGGTCGCCGAGGCCCGGCTGCTCGCGCTGGCCGCCGCCGACGCCTGGCGCTCCGGCGAACCCGACCGGGCCAGACGGCTGGCCGCCCGCACCGACAACTCCGCCCTCGACGGGGTGCTCGCGCTCAGGGTGGGCAACGCCGCCGAGGCGTTTGACGCCCTGCTCACCGCCGCCGTCCGGCAGGAACGTTCCGCCGATGCCGCCGGACTGCTCGTCCTGGCCGCCGAGGCCGCCGTCTACACCGGTGACCTCAGACGCTGCCGCGAGGCCCAGGTCATCGCGCACTGGCTGGGACTGGCCCCGTCCGGTGTGCTCGCCGGACTGGCCGCCGCCGTGGAGGGCCGCTACGACGAGGCCCGCGTCCTCCTCAAGGGCACCGCCGGCCGCTGCGGACCCGGCGGCGACCCCGGTCTGCTGATCCACTCCGGTATCGCGGCGCTGATGCTCGGCGACCCCACCCGGGCCGCCACCGCCACCCTGCGGGCCGCCGCCTCCGCCCGGGCGCGCGGCACCCCGGGGACGGTCGTCCAGGCCATGGAGTTCCGCGTCTACGCCGACTTCTGGACCGGCCGCACCCGGGCCGCCGAGGCCGCCACGCAGGAGGCCCTGCACCAGGCGTACGCCATCGGGCAGGACAACGGGGCCTGCCATCTCCAGGCCGCGCTCGCCATGTTCGCCGCCGTCACGGGCGACGAGGAGGCCTGCCGGGAACGCGCGGCGGCCGTCCGCCCGTACGCCCTGGCGCACGGCCTCGGCCTGCCGGCCGCCCTCGCCCAGTGGGCGCTCGCCTTCCTCGACCTCACCCACGGCCGCTTCCCCGCGGCGGCCGCCCGGTTGCGCGCCCTGGCCGGGTTCGGCCCCGGCCACGGCCACCGGGCGATCCGGCACCTGGCCACCCCGCACTACGTCGAGGCCGCCGTGCGCACCGGCGACACCAGGGTGGCCCGCGCCGCGCACGCCGACTACGACCGCTGGGCCACGGCCGTCCGCAGCCCCGACGACCTCGCGCTCAGCGCCCGCTGCCGGGCCCTGCTCGCCCCCGGCGCCGAAGCGGTCCCGCACTACCGCACCGCCCTCGACCTGCACGCCCGCGGCACCCGGGACTTCGAACGCGCCCGTACCGAGCTGCTGTTCGCCGGTGCGCTGCGCCGGATCCGGCAGCGCACCGAGGCCCGGGACCGGCTGCACAGCGCACTGGAGGCCTTCGAGTCCTTCGGCGCCCCGCACTGCGCCGCCCAGGCCCGCGCCGAACTCCGCGCGCTGGGAACGCCGTTGGCGCCCAACCCGGGCGCCGATCCGGCCGCCGTGCTCACGGCGCAGCAGCTCATGGTGGCCCGGATGGCCGCCGAGGGCGCCACCAACCGCGAGATCGCCGACCGGCTCAACCTCAGCCCGCGCACGATCGACCACCATCTGCGGGGGGTCTTCAGCCGGCTGGGGATCCGGTCCAGGATCGAACTGGTGCGGCTGCTCGGCGAGCCGACCTAGGGCACGATCCGGGCGGGCCGTCGGTCGGGTGCGGCTGGCTGGGGGCTGGTCGCGCAGTTCCCCGCGCCCCTACGGGGACGTCGGTGGAGCGCCTCTTCAGGGGCGCGGGGAACTGCGCGACCGGCCACGACGGCGCCGCACCCGACCGAGGGCCCAGCTCTACGGCCGCCGTCCTACGCCGCCTCCCGCGTGCGGAACGCCTCCGCGTCCCAGTTGCCGTCCAGGCGCGCCGACAGCCAACTCGGCGCCACCGCACGGAAGTCCGCGGGCGAGAGGACGCCGGCGCCGGCGGGCAGCGCGCCCAGCAGCGGGGCGCCGGCCACCTCCGGCAGGTCCGCGACATTGCAACGGGACGCCAGATCCGGTGAGTCCGGCCAGCTGCCGATCACCACGCCCAGCAACTCCAACTCACGGGCGCGCAGTTCACGGGCCGTCAGCTCGGTCGTGTTGAGCGTGCCCAGCCCGGCCGACGCCACCAGCAGCACTGGCGCGTTCAGCAGCCGGGCCACGTCCGCCAGCGTGCCGCCCGCCTCGTCGAACCGGACGAGCAGCCCGCCCGCGCCCTCGACCAGCACCAGATCGTGCTCGGCGGCCAGTTTGGCGGCGGCCTCCGCCACGTCCTGCGGACGCACCGGCCGCAGGCCCGCCCGCCGGGCCGCCGTACCGGGCGCCAACGGTTCGGGGAAACGGGCCACTTCGGCCGCCGTCACGGCTCCCGCGAGCCGCGCGACCTCGTCGGCGTCCCCGCGCTCGTCCGGTCGTACCCCGGTCTGCGCGGCCTTCAGGACCGCCACGGAGCGGCCGGCGGCGACCGCGGCGGCGGCGACCGCGGCCGTGGTGACGGTCTTGCCGACCTCCGTACCCGTCCCTGTGATCACCAGGATCGGCATGCTCATCCCTCCCGCGCCGCGGCGCACACCGCGCGCGTGATCCGTGCCAGGTCCGCGTCGTCCGTGACGTACGGCGGCATCGTGTAGACGAGGTCGCGGAAGGGCCGCAGCCACACGCCCTCGCGTACCGCGGCCGCGGTCGCGGCCTGCATGTCGATCTCGTGGTCGAGCTGGACCACCCCGATCGCCCCGAGGACGCGCACGTCCCGCACCCCGGGGAGCTCACGGGCGGCCGCGAGTCCCTCCCGCAGGCCCGTCTCGATCCGCCTGACCTCCGCCGCCCAGTCCTGCCCGAGCAGCAGCCCGAGCGAGGCGCAGGCCACCGCGGCCGCGAGCGGATTGCCCATGAACGTCGGGCCGTGGGCGAGCACCGGCACCTCGCCCCGCGAGATCCCCTCGGCCACCCGGGACGTGCACAGCGTCGCTGCCATGGTCAGGTAACCGCCGGTCAGCGCCTTGCCCACGCACATCACGTCCGGGGTGACGGCCGCGTGGTCCGCCGCGAACAGCGCGCCCGTACGCCCGAAGCCGGTCGCGATCTCGTCGAACACCAGCAGCACGTCGTGCGCGTCGCACGCCTCGCGCAGCACCCGCAGGTAGGCGGGGGAGTGGAAGCGCATCCCGCCCGCACCCTGCACCACCGGCTCCACGATCACCGCGGCCAGTTCATGGGCGTGCCGCTCGATCATGGAGCGCAGACCGTCGGCGTACGACTCGTCGTACTCGGCCGGGGGCGCGTCCGCGAACACCTGGCGGGGCAGCACCCCGGACCACAGCTCGTGCATCCCGCCCTCGGGGTCGCACACCGACATCGGCTGCCAGGTGTCGCCGTGGTAGCCGCCGCGCCAGGTCAGCAGGCGCTGTTTCGCCGGGCGGCCGAGCGAACGCCAGTACTGGAGGCACATCTTGACCGCGACCTCGACGGACACCGAGCCGGAGTCGGCCAGGAAGACGTGCTCCAGGCCCTGTGGAGACATGTCGACAAGGAGCTTCGCCAGCCGGACGGCGGGCTCGTGGGTGAGCCCGCCGAACATCACATGGCTCATCCGCCCCAGCTGCCCGCGCGCGGCCTCGTTGAGCACGGGGTGGTTGTAGCCGTGGACCGCCGACCACCAGGACGACATCCCGTCGACCAGTTCGCCCGAGCCGTCCGCGAGCCGCAGCCGCACCCCGCTCGCCGACTCCACGACGAGCGGTTCGGCCCGGCCGGGCATCGGACCGTACGGATGCCAGACGTGCCGCCGGTCCAGGTCGAGCAGCTCGGGGACGCTCAGGTCAGGCATTGGGCGCGAGATCCGTCCCGGCGCCCCGGCGGCGGACGGCGACCAGGTCCGTGCGCGGCTCGTTGGCGGCGGCCGTACCGCAGACGTCCTCGTGGGAACCGCAGCCCGACCCGCACCCGGCGTCGGCGTGCGACCCGCACCCGGCGTCGGCGTGCGACCCGCAGCCGGCGCCCTCGGCCGCCGTCCGGTGCTCCGGCAGCGTCACCTCGTCCGAGCCCTCCACCACGAACCCGGCGTCCGCGATCATCTCCAGGTCGGCCTGTCCGGCCTGGCCCTCGGTGGTCAGGTAGTCCCCGAGGAAGATCGAGTTGGCCAGGTGCAGCGCGAGCGGCTGCATGGTGCGCAGATGGACCTCGCGGCCGCCCGCGATCCGCACCTCGACGTCGGGGCAGACGAACCGGACCATCGCGAGGATGCGCAGACAGCGCTGCGGGGTGAGGTTCCACTCCTTGGCCAGCGGGGTGCCCTCGACCGGGATCAGGAAGTTGACCGGCACCGAGTCCGGGTCCAGCTCGCGCAGCGAGAAGACCACGTCGACCAGGTCCTCGTCCGACTCGCCCATGCCGGCGATCAGCCCGGAGCAGGCCGAGAGCCCGGCCGCGTGCGCCTTGTTGACCGTGTCCACCCGGTCGGCGTACGTGTGCGTGGTCGTGATGTCCCCGTACGTCCCCTCGGACGTGTTGAGGTTGTGGTTGTAGGCGTCCGCGCCGGCCTCGCGCAGCCGCTCGGCCTGGCCGTCGGAGAGCAGACCGAGGCAGGCGCACACCTCGACGCCCTCGTTCTGCTCCTTGATCGCCTTGATGGTGCCGGCGACGCGGTCCACGTCCCGGTCGGTCGGACCGCGTCCGGACGCCACCAGGCAGACCCGCTTGGCGCCCCCGGCGAGGCCCGCGGCCGCCGCCTTGGAGGCCTCGTCGGGTTTCAGCCAGGAGTACTTCAGGATCCCGGTCGAGGAGCCGAGGCGCTGCGAGCAGTACGAGCAGTCCTCGGGGCACAGGCCCGACTTGAGGTTCACCAGATAGTTGAGTTTCACGCGCCGGCCGAACCACTGCCGGCGCACCTTGCCGGCCGCGGCCACCACGTCGAGCACGTCGTCGTCGGAGGTCGCCAGCACGGCGAGCGCTTCCTCGCGGGTCGGCAGCTCGCGCCGAAGCCCCTTGTCCACCAGCGTGTTCAGCAGGTCCATGAGAGCCGATCCTGTACTACGAGACTGCCCGGGGCCAAGGAGAGTTCGCACAACCCTGGCAGATCGACATGTGGGTATCACCACACACTGGGTGCCCGGCGGTCCCGCTAGGGTCTGTTCATTGCCTACAAAATCACCGGAGGGGCCATGGCGTTCGGCTGGATCGACGAACAGGCGGAACTGCGCCGCCGCGCCGGACTCGTACGGACCCTGCGCCCCCGGCCCGCCGACTCGCCGCTGCTGGACCTGGCGAGCAACGACTACCTGGGCCTCGCCCACCACCCCGAGGTCGCCGAGGGCGCGGCCGGGGCCGCCCGGACCTGGGGCGGCGGCTCCACCGGCTCCCGGCTGGTGACCGGCACCACGGAGCTGCACACCGAGCTGGAGCGGGAGCTGGCCGGATTCTGCGGTTTCGAGGCGGCCCTGGTCTTCTCCTCCGGTTACGCGGCGAACCTCGCCGCCGTCACCACGCTCGGCCCGCACGGCTCCCTGATCGTCTCCGACGCCCTCAACCACGCCTCCCTGATCGACGGCTGCCGGCTGGCCCGCGGCACCACCCAGGTGGTCGGGCACGCCGATCCGGAGGCCGTGCGCAAGGCGCTCGGGACCCGCCCGGGACCCGCGGTGGTCGTCTCCGACACGGTCTTCTCGGTCGACGGCGACGCGGCCCCGCTGGCCGCGCTGGCCGAGGCGGGCCGGGAGCACGGTGCCGGACTGCTGGTGGACGACGCCCACGGGCTCGGGGTGCTCGGGGACGGCGGCCGGGGCGCGGCGTACGCGGCCGGGCTCGCCGGCGCCGACGACGTGGTGGTCACCGCGACCCTGTCCAAGTCGCTGGGCAGTCAGGGCGGCGTGGTGCTGGGCCCGGCGCGGGTGATCGACCACCTGGTGAACGCGGCACGGACCTTCATCTTCGACACCGGCCTCGCCCCCGCCGCCGCGGGTGCCGCGTTGGCGGCGCTCCGGTTGCTGCGGCGTGAGCCCGGCCGCGCGGCCCGGGCCCGCGAGGTGGCCGCCGAACTGCACGCACGCCTGACCACCGCGGGTCTGGCAGCGGTACGGCCGGACGCTGCGGTGGTCTCCGTGCGGGCCCCGTCCCCGGAGCAGGCCGTGCGGTGGGCGGCCGACTGCCGGTCGGCCGCCCTGGCCGTGGGCTGTTTCCGTCCGCCTTCCGTGCCGGACGGCATCTCACGGCTCAGGCTGACCGCCCGTGCCGACCTCTCCGGGGCCGAGATCGAACGCGCTGTACGTGTGATCGGCGAGACACGACCATGAGTCGGCGTGACACGGCCGGGCCTTGCGCGAATGCGGATACGGAACCGGTTACCGTCTGATCAGCCGGTGAGCGTGGCCACGAAACCCGCCCAGCTCTCGGGGGAGAAGAGCAGCGCGGGCCCGGCCGGGCGCTTGGAGTCGCGCACGGCGAGCAGTCCGGCCGGTGGGCCGGAGCACGGCCGGGCCGTCTCCACGCAGTTGTTCGCTCCGGTGCTGTAGCTGCTGCGCAGCCACCGCACACCGGGCAGATCAGTACTTGAAGGTACGTTCCGAGGCAGTGCAGTCATGGTGCCTCCTTACGCGCCGTCACCTATCCCGGCGATGTAATCCAACGAGTCCTCGGGCGAAAGGGCGTGGATCTGAAGGGTGTTGAAGGCCTCCGCATAGGCCTGGAGGTCTTCTTTCCGTTCGAGGTAGAGGCTACTCGTCAACTGGTCGAGAACAACCACATCCAGATCAGAAGTGCTCGGAAATGAGAAGATTACGAAAGGGCCGGTGATGCCCACATGGGCCCCGGCCGCGAACGGCAGCACCTGGAGCCGTACCTGGGGCAGCCGGGCCGCCTCCGTCAGCCGCTCCAGCTGGCGTGCCATCACCCCCGGACCGCCCACCTCGCGCCGCAGCACCGCCTCGTCGAGGACCGCGCTCAGTCTCAGCGGCGGATCGCCCCGCAGCACGTCCTGCCTGGCCAGACGCACCTCCACCAGGGCGTCCAGGGCCTCGTCGTCGAGCCCGTCGGCGGCCACCCGGGTCACCGCACGGGCGTACTCGGGGGTCTGTAGCAGCCCCGGCACCACCGAGGTCTCCAGCGTGCGCATGGTGTCGGCCTGCGACTCCAGGCTGATGAAATCCCGGTAGGCGGGCGGCAGTACCCCCCGGTAGGCGTGCCACCAGTGATGTCGTCCCGCCGTGTCCTCCGACCCCGCCAATACCAGCAGCAACTCGCGCAGTTGTCCCTCGGCCACCCCGTAGGCGTCGAGCAGTAACCGCACATCGGCCGGTTTCACACCGCTGGCGCCGGTCTCGATCCGGCTCACCTTCGACTGGTGCCAGCCCACCAGACGGGCGGCCTCACCGCTCGTGAGACCCGCACCGGTGCGCAGCATGCGCAGTTCGGTGCCCAGTTTCCGGCGGCGTACCGCGGGACCGTTCTGCATGGGCTACTCCTTACTCCTACCAAGCCACCCAAATACGGTCCGGTGTCGCAGAGTTCACCGCTTCGAGCGACAGATATATGCACATCTTGGTGGATCGCTCCCCGTGACCGGCCCCGTGATGGCAGTCTGACGAAGAAGCACCAGTCCGGGACCGTACTCGAACCATCCGCAGCGTGTCGGACTCCGGTCCCGAGGAAAGGGACGACGTCGCCATGGCCGACCACCTGGAAGCATCCGTCACCCTGCCGAGCGACCCCGCCTCGGTCTCCACGGCCCGGTCCTACGTGCTGGACACCCTCGCGGAATGGGGGCTGCCACCGGAGACGGAAACGGCGGACACCATCCGCCTCATCGTCTCCGAACTCGCCACCAACGCCGTACAGCACACCTTCGGGCAGTCACCCACCTTCACGGTGGACCTGGTCCTCGACCGTGACGAACGGCTGCGCGTCGGCGTCACGGACAGTCATCCGCGCTTCCCCAAGAGACTTCCCGCCGCGGTCCAGCAGGACAACGGCCGCGGCATGGTCATCATCCGCTGGCTCACCGCCGAGTGCGGCGGCAAGCTCCGGGTCCGCCCCACCCGGGAGGGCGGCAAGACGGTCTTCATCGAACTGCCCTGGGCGGTGCCGGCCCGCCCCGTCACCGCGGCCGGCCAGCAGGAGCCGTAGCCCTGGGCCCCTGCCGGCCGGCGCGCGGCGGGGTCAGCTGACCCGGCCGTACCAGACGCTCCTCGTCCAGATCTTCTGGAGCTTCACCACGTCCCCGGTCTTCGGGGCGTGCCAGATCTTTCCCTTCCCGGCGTAGATGCCGACGTGGTACACGCTGGAGCCCGAGTGGAAGAAGACCAGGTCCCCGGCCTTGCGGTGGCCGGCCGAGATGTGACGGGTCTTGTTGTACTGCTGGGCCGCCGTACGAGGCAGGGTCTTGCCCGCCTTCTTGAACGAGTACAGCGTGAGCCCGGAGCAGTCGAACCGGTTCGGTCCGGTGGCGCCCCACCGGTAGGGCGAGCCCTTTTTCGAGGCAGCGACCTGAAGTGCCTTCGTCGCCATCGTGGCCGCCGAGGCGTCGGAGGCGACACCGGGGATCACGATCGAGCCGCCGACGGCGGCGATGGTCAGCGCCGAGGCCGTACCGGCCCGGGCCATGAGCGACGGAACACGATTGAGCGCAGTCATGCGCAACCCTTCGTCAGCCGCCTGTGAAGGATGACCTGTCGGATTCGGGCTGGCGAAGTTGCCCGGCCGCGTTGCCACGGCTTCACCCCAAGGGCTGCTCGGGCCGGTCATGGCGTGACCGTTCCGGCGACCCGTCGTGCTTGGGTCCTCCACTCCTGCCGATGCACTTCTGTCGACGTCATCCGGGCGGCGGCAGGACTCGGCGTCCGCCCGGACCGCCCCGCCTTGGTAGCGGGGGCTTGTCGTCAGACAGGGATCTTCACGCACTCGTGTCCGAAAATCCCAATGGAATCGGGGATTTGTGGGGTTACTCACCACCCACCCGTTCGGGTGGACAGCCCTGTGTTCGATTATCCGTCAACTCGCCTGCGTAGCCCCGGACCTGCGCCGAAGCGCTCCGCGGGCGCCCCCGCGCGGGCCAGTCGAGCGGTCCGTTCGGTCAGGTAAAACCACGCCACACTCCGCCGAACGGCGGTAACCCTTTTGGGTCGTTTCAACTCCGGCCCGGGCGTGGCGTCGACACGCGGACCGGGTTCCTGCGGAGTTCACCGTACGCAGTCGGGCGGGAGTGCGACGCGAGCTGTCCGGCGCTCACCGTCGAGCACCCGCAACGCCCGTGCCAGCGTGTCCCCGTGCAGCTCCGTCTCGCCCCGCCGGTGCATCAGCGCCAGCGCGTCCCGCAGCTCGGACGCCGCGCGCACCAGCGCCTGCGCGGCGCGCAGCCCGCGGTAGGTGTCCTCGTTCTGCGCCGGGTTGATGCGGCCCAGCAGGTCGACCACGTCCAGGTAACGGTCGATCAACTCGCCCTCGGCGCGCGTCAGCGCGGGCAGCGGCGGCAGCTCCGGTGGCAGCATCGGCGGCTCAGCCCGCGTGCGGACGGCCGAGCGGCGGCCGGTGGCTGGGCATGACCCGGTCCACCAGCCCGTACGCCAGCGCTCCCGGCGCGTCCAGCACCAGGTCCCGCTCCAGGTCCCGGTGGACCTGCTCGGGGGTGCGCCCGGTGTGCCGGACGAGCATCGCCTCCAGCATCCCGCGGACCCGCTCCAGCTCCGTCGCCTGGATGAACAGATCACTCGGCTGGCCCTGCACCGGTTCCGGCAGCGCCGGTTGCTGGAGCACGATGCGCGCGCCGGGCAGCACCGAGCGCTTGCCCGGCGCGCCCGCCGCGAGCAGCACCGCGGCCGAGGCGCCGGCCTGGCCCAGGCAGACGGTCTCCACCTCGCAGGTGACGTACTGGACCGTGTCGTAGATCGCGGCCATCGCGCTGAAGGACCCGCCCGGGGAGTTGATGTACAGCGAGATGTCCCGCTCCGGGGCCGCGTGCTCCAGGTACATGAGCTGCGCCATCACGTCGTTGGCCGAGGTCTCGTCGACGGGGGTGCCCAGGAAGACGATCCGCTCCTCCAGCAGCTTGGAGTACGGGTCCAGGGTCCGGTGTCCCGCGGTGGTGCGTTCGGTGAACTCCGGCAGGACGTAGCGGGCGGACGGTCGGGTCATGGCGTACCACTCCTCGCGGCTGGGCATCTCGGCGGCCGGGCCGGCTGCCACCGGCTGTCTGTAAAAAATGTACAGGACGTACAAGCGCTCGAGTGGGGATTCCGCTGTCGCCGAACAAGAGGTGTTGTCGGGGCCGCCCCGTAAGCTGGGGTGTATGGCCTACGAGATTCCGGTGACGCAAGCCAGGGCTGAGCTCGCCGAACTGATCAACCGGGTGGTGTACGGCGGTGAACGCGTCGTCGTGACACGGCACGGCAAGCCGCTGGTCGCCCTCGTCTCCGCCGCCGACCTCGAGCGCCTCGAAGAGCTTTCGGAAGCCGCCGAGGGCCAGGTGGTCAGCTCGGTCTCCAGCGTGCGCGAGACCGCCGCCGTACGCCCCGAGCGCGGCCGCTTCGGCATCGCCGCCGAGCACCGGGGGGCCGCGGGCTCCTAGCCGCGGGCGCGGCACCGGCACGGCAGCAGGACAACGCATCGGCCCTCCCCGGGGTGTCCGGGGAGGGCCGATGCCGTGCGCCCTGCCCCCCGGGCGGTCATCCGTGCGCCCTGCCCCCGGGGCGGTCAGCCGTACGGCCGGCCCCCGGGGCGTCATCCGTGCGCCCGGCACCCCGGGCGGTCAGCCGTACGGCCGGCCCCCGGGGCGTCATCCGTGCGCCCGGCAGACCGGGCGGTCACCCGTTCGGGCGGCTGGGGCGGTGGGCGGTGGCCGGACGACCCGTTCGGCCCAGTCGCGCGCCCCCATGCGCCGGTCATGAAGCGATCAAGGTCCGGTTAACGTCACCGAAACTCCGGCAAACTAGCCTGCCGATCCACGCCACCAGGGGTTTTCCTGGCCCGATTGGGTTCGCGAGCCCGATTCGCCGCGGTGGCTGCGGCAACCGGACCCCGCACGGTCCGGAGCGAGGACTGTGAGGTGGGACGTGCAACTGACCCCGCACGAGCAAGAGCGGCTGCTGATCCATGTGGCGGCCGACGTGGCAGAGCGGCGCCGGGCCCGCGGCCTGCGGCTGAACCACCCCGAGGCGGTGGCGCTCATCACGTCGCACATCCTCGAAGGCGCACGTGACGGCCGTACCGTCGCCGAACTGATGGCCTCCGGGCGCAAGCTGCTCACCAGGGACGACGTCATGGAGGGCATCCCCGAGATGATCCACGACGTGCAGGTCGAGGCGACCTTCCCGGACGGCACCAAACTCGTCACCGTCCACGACCCGATCGTCTGAGAGGCCGCCGATGATCCCCGGAGAGGTCCTCTTCGCCGACGGGCCGGTCGTGTACAACGCGGGCCGCGAGGTCACCTCGCTGTCCGTCCTGAACGCCGCCGACCGGCCCGTCCAGGTCGGCTCCCACTACCACTTCGCCGAGGCCAACCCCGGACTGGAGTTCGACCGGGCCGCGGCGCGCGGCAAGCGGCTGAACATCCCCGCCGGTACCGCCGTCCGCTTCGAGCCCGGCATCCCGGTGGACGTCGAACTCGTCCCGCTCACCGGCGCCCGTGTGGTGCCCGGTCTGCGCGGGGAGACCGGAGGTGCCCTCGATGCCTGAGATCTCCCGCGCCGCCTACGCCGACCTGTTCGGCCCGACCACGGGCGACCGGATCCGGCTCGCCGACACCGACCTGCTCGTGGAGATCGAGGAGGACCGCTCCGGCGGCCCCGGGCTCGCCGGCGACGAGGCGGTCTTCGGCGGCGGCAAGGTCATCCGCGAGTCCATGGGCCAGTCGCGCGCCACGCGGGCGGAAGGCACGCCGGACACGATCATCACCGGTGCCGTGATCATCGACCACTGGGGCATCGTCAAGGCCGACGTCGGCATACGCGACGGCCGGATCACCGGGATCGGCAAGGCCGGCAACCCCGACACCATGGACGGCGTGCACCCGGACCTGGTCATCGGGCCCGAGACCGAGGTCATCGCCGGCAACGGCCGGATCCTGACCGCCGGTGCCATCGACGCCCACGTCCACTTCATCTGCCCGCAGGTCGCCGACGAGGCGCTGGCGGCGGGAGTCACGACCCTCGTGGGCGGCGGCACGGGCCCTGCCGAGGGGTCCAAGGCGACCACCGTCACCCCCGGCCCGTGGCACCTCGCCCGGATGCTGGAGGCGATGGAGCGGTACCCGCTCAACATCGGCTTCCTCGGCAAGGGCAACACCGTCTCGCACGAGGCGATGCTCTCGCAGATCCGGGGTGGGGCGCTGGGCCTGAAGCTGCACGAGGACTGGGGCTCCACACCGGCCGTCATCGACGCGGCCCTGACCGTCGCCGACCGGACGGGCGTCCAGGTCGCCATCCACACCGACACCCTGAACGAGGCGGGCTTCGTCGGGGACACCCTCGCCGCGATCGGCGGGCGCGGGATCCACGCCTACCACACCGAGGGCGCGGGCGGCGGGCACGCGCCGGACATCATGACCGTCGTCTCCGAGCCGCACGTGCTGCCGAGTTCGACGAACCCGACCCGCCCGTACACGGTGAACACCGCCGAGGAACACCTCGACATGCTGATGGTGTGCCACCACCTGAACCCGGCGGTGCCGGAGGACCTGGCCTTCGCCGAGTCACGGATCCGGCCGTCGACCATCGGGGCCGAGGACGTGCTCCACGACCTCGGCGCGATCTCCATCATCTCCTCCGACGCCCAGGCCATGGGCCGGGTCGGCGAGGTGATCCTGCGGACCTGGCAGACCGCCCATGTGATGAAGCGGCGGCGCGGCGCGCTGCCCGGGGACGGCCGGGCCGACAACCGCCGGGTACGGCGCTATGTCGCCAAGTACACGATCAACCCGGCGATCGCCCAGGGACTGGCCCGCGAGGTCGGCTCGGTGGAGACCGGGAAACTGGCCGACCTCGTGCTCTGGGAGCCCGCGTTCTTCGGGGTCAAGCCGCAACTCGTCGTCAAGGGCGGGCAGATCGCCTATGCGCAGATGGGGGACGCCAACGCCTCCATCCCGACGCCCCAGCCGATCCTGCCGCGTCCCATGTACGGGGCGATCGGGCGGGCGCCGGCCGCCAATTCCTTCAACTTCGTCGCCCCGCTCGCCGTCGAGGACGGACTGCCGGAGCGGTTGCAGCTGGGGAAGCGGTTCGTGGCCATCGAGTCGACCCGTGGGGTGACCAAGGCGGACATGCGCGAGAACGACGCGCGTCCGAGCGTACGGGTCGATCCCGACAGTTTCGCCGTGCACATCGACGGGGAGCTGGTCGAGGCGACACCGGCCGCCGAACTGCCCATGGCCCAGCGCTACTTCCTGTTCTGAGAGCAGAGGTACGGGATGTCACGGGCAGCGTTGCTGGTGCTGGCCGACGGCCGCTTCCCCGCCGGGGGGCACGCGCACTCCGGCGGGGCGGAGGTGGCTGTCAGGGCCGGGCGGATCACCGGGGCGGCGAGCCTCGAGGAGTTCTGCCGGGGGCGGCTGCACACGGCGGGACTGACCGCGGCCGCCCTCGCCGCGGCCGCCGTACTCGGCCTGGAGGTGCGGGAGCTGGACGCGGCGGCCGACGCGCGGACGCCGTCGCCTGCGCTCCGGGGCGCCGCCCGCAAACTCGGCCGGCAACTGCTGCGGGCCGCCCGTGCGACCTGGCCGAGCCCCGAACTCGACGCCGTCGCGGCGGAGTTCCCCAAGGGAGCTCATCAGCCCGTGGTCCTCGGCGTGGTGGCCCGGACGGCGGGGCTGTCGGCGCGGGACGCGGCCTACTGCGCGGCGTACGAGTGCGTGAGCGGGCCGGCCACGGCGGTGGTGCGGTTGCTGAGCCTGGACCCGTTCGAGGCGACGGCCGTGCTGGGGCGGCTGGCTCCGGAGGTGGACCGGGTGGTCGACCGGGCGGCGGAGGCGGCACGCGAGGCGGTCGACGAGGGCGTCGACGCGCTGCCGGCGGCGTCGGCGCCGCTGCTGGAGATCGGGGCGGAGTGGCACGCGGGGTGGGCGGTGCGGTTGTTCGCGTCGTAGGCGTTCCCGGCGGCGCACCTCCCATGCGCAGCCTCCACGCGCAGCCCACGCCCACCCCATGCGCACCCCGCCCGTGCGCGTCCCCTCGGAAGGAACCCCTGGACGGGCTGTCGGACAGAGCCCGCTGAACAAGGAGCCGTACATGCATCTCGACCACGACCACCAGCACGGTCCCGCCGCCGTCAGCGCCGACGCCCGTCGGCCCGACGGGACCCGGCGCGCGCTGCGGATCGGGCTCGGCGGGCCCGTGGGGTCCGGCAAGACCGCCACCGTCGCCGCCCTGTGCCGGGTGCTGCGGGACGAGTTGTCGCTCGCCGTCGTCACCAACGACATCTACACCCGTGAGGACGCCGAGTTCCTGCTCAGGGAGGCCGTGCTGCC
This sequence comes from Streptomyces humi, assembly GCF_001005085.2. Taxonomy (GTDB): domain Bacteria; phylum Actinomycetota; class Actinomycetes; order Streptomycetales; family Streptomycetaceae; genus Streptomyces; species Streptomyces humi. Next base: position 104,541 of record NZ_LBMU02000079.1, on the reverse strand, counting down.
ACCCGAGCGGATCACCGCCGTCGAGACGGGAGCCTGTCCGCACACCGCGATCCGGGACGACATCTCGGCCAACCTCGAAGCCGTGGAGGACCTGGAGGAGGAGGTCGGCCCGCTCGATCTCATCCTCGTCGAGTCCGGCGGTGACAACCTCACGGCGACCTTCTCCAAGGGGCTCGTGGACGCGCAGGTCTTCGTGATCGACGTGGCCGGCGGCGACGACATCCCCCGCAAGGGCGGTCCCGGCGTCACCACCGCCGACCTGCTGGTCGTCAACAAGACGGACCTCGCGCCGTACGTGGGTTCCGACCTGGCGCGGATGGCCGCGGACGCGAAGGCGCAGCGCGCCGAACTGCCCGTGGTCTTCCAGTCGTTGCGCGGCGAGACCGGAGTCGCCGACGTGGCCCGGTGGGTGCGGGAGCGGCTCGCCGCGTGGACGGCGTGACCGGCACCGGCGTACGCGCCACCGCCCGGATCGTCGCGCGGGCCGACGGGCGCGGCGCCACCTCGCTGCCCGTGCTGGAGGGCGAGGGGCCGCTGGCCCTGCGGCGCACCCGGGGCAGTGGCGCCGAGGCCCGGGTGACGGTCGTCGGGGCGATGAGCGGTCCGCTCGGCGGGGACCGGTTCGCCATCGCGGCGACGGTGGAGCGCGGGGCCAGGCTGCGGGTGGGGTCCGCCGCCGCGACCATCGCACTGCCGGGACAGGCCAAGGGCGAGGCCCGCTACGACGTCCGGCTCGACGTCGCCGAGGGCGGCGAACTGCACTGGCTGCCCGAGCAGTTGATCTCGGTCAAAGGGAGCGACCTGTACGTCACCACCCGGGTCGACGTGGCGGCGGGCGGCCGGCTCGTGCTGCGCGAGGAGCAGGTGCTCGGGCGGGCGGGGGAGGCGCCGGGGCGGCTGAGCAGCCGGCTCACCGTGCGGGTCGCCGGGGCCCCCGTACTCGACCAGGAGCTGTCCTGCGGGCCCGGGGCGCCGGGTGGCTGGGACGGGCCCGCCGTGCTGGCGGGACACCGCGCGGTGGGGCAACTCATCGTCGTACGGCCGGAGTTCGTCGCCGAGCCGGTGGTGGCACGGATGCTGGGGGAGTGCGTCGCGCTCACCCCGCTCGCCGGGCCCGCCGTACTGGTGAGCGCGCTGGCGGCGGACGGGCTGCGGCTGCGGCGGGTGCTGGACGCGGCCTTGGGCGAATTGGGCGGCTGATCCGCTCAGCGGGGCCTGATCATCCGGATATCGGATTGGTAAAGAACGGCTGACATGCCTTGTGCACAGGCGAGTCACAGCCGGAAAGATCCTCCCTGACGATTCGTAAGAATGAGCGGGGAGGGGCCCACTTGAGGGACAACTTCAGATCGAGGAGCCGGACGCTGGCGCTCGGTTCGGCGGGGGCGCTCGTCACCGCGAGCCTCATCACCGGGGCACTCGCGGCCCCTGCGGCCGGTGCCGAGGTCCGGCACAGCGGCCAGGACCGGCAGCAGCGGGGCGCGGCGGTCGCCGCCGCGCGGGCCGCCAAGGCCGGTATCGACTGGGCGGACTGTCCGGCCGACTGGGGCTTCGCCAAGCCGGTCCAGTGCGGCTGGGTCAGCGTGCCGCTCGACTACGCGAAGCCCAACGGCAAGCAGATCAGGCTGGCGGTCGACCGAATAGGCAGCACGGGGACGAAGGCGGAGCGCCAGGGCGCGCTCGTCTACAACCCCGGCGGCCCGGGTGGCTCCGGGATGCGCTTCCCGCTCCGGGTCACCACCAAGAACCCCCTGTGGGTCAACGCCTCGAAGGCGTACGACTTCGTGGGCTTCGACCCCCGCGGCGTCGGCCACTCCGCGCCCATCTCCTGCATGGACCCGCAGGAGTTCGTCAAGGCGCCCAAGGTCGACCCGGTGCCGGACACCGAGGCCGACAAGACCGCCCAGCGCAAGCTGGCCAAGGAGTACGCGGACGGCTGCGCCGAGCGCACCGGCAAGGCGATGCTCCAGCAGATGACCACCCCGAACACCGCCCGTGACCTCGACGTCATCCGGGCCGCGCTCGGCGAGAAGAAGCTCAACTACCTCGGTGTCTCCTACGGCACCTACCTCGGCGCCGTCTACGGCACGCTGTTCCCGGGGCACGTCCGCCGGATGATCGTCGACAGCGTCGTCAACCCGTCGCGCGAGAACATCTGGTACGAGGCCAACCTGGGCCAGGACATCGCCTTCGAGGGCCGCTGGAAGGACTGGGAGGACTGGGTCGCCGCCCACGACTCCGCCTTCCACCTGGGCACCACGCGGGACGCCGTCCAGGCCAAGTGGCTCCAGCTGCGCGCCACCGCCAAGGCGAACCCGATCGGCGGGGTCGTCGGCCCGGCCGAGCTGATCTCCTTCTTCCAGAGCGCCCCGTACTACGACTCCTCGTGGGTCCCGGTCGCCACGGTGTTCAGCAAGTACGTCGCCGGTGACACCCAGGCGCTGGTCGACGCCGCCGCCCCGGACCTCTCCGACACCGCGGGCAACATCTCCTCGGAGAACGGCAACGCCGTCTACACCGCCGTGGAGTGCACCGACGCCAAGTGGCCCACCAGCTGGCGGAAGTGGGACCGCGACAACACCGAGCTCAACAAGCAGTACCCGTTCATGACCTGGGCCAACGCATGGATGAACCTGCCCTGCGCCACCTGGCCGGTCAAGCAGCAGACCCCGGTGAACGTCTCCACCCACAAGGGTCTGCCGCCGGTGCTGATCGTGCAGTCCACGCGTGACGCCGCCACCCCGTACCCGGGCGCCGTCGAACTGCACAAGCGCTTCAAGGGTTCCCGGCTCATCACCGAGCAGGGCGCCGGCTCGCACGGCGTGACCGGCCTGGTCAACCCGTGCATCAACAGCCGTGTCGACACCTACCTGCTCACCGGCAAGCTGGACGGCGCGGACGTGACCTGCACGCCGCACGCCACCCCGCAGCCGTAGGCACGTACGCACAGCGGTGAGGGGCGGCGGGATCACTCCCGCCGCCCCTTCGCCGTACGACGTGCCCGCGTCCTGTCCTGGAACGTCAACTCAGCGGCGCCCGGGGAAACCTGCGCCCCTTCTCGCCCTTCGCCGCCGTCTGCTCGGCCTTGACGACCGCCGCGTACTGGTCGACGTACTCCTGCTCGGAGAGGGTCAGGATGGCGTACATGATCTCGTCGGTGATGGCCCGCAGGATCGCCTTCTCGCCCTCCATGCCCGCGTAGCGCGAGAAGTCCAGGGGCTTGCCGAAGCGGATCACGACGGGGTGGACGTTGGGGATGACCTTCCCGGGCGGTTGCGCCTCGAAGGTGCCGATCATCGCGCAGGGGATCACCGGGACACCGGCCCGCAGCGCCATCACGGCCACCCCGACCTTGCCCTTGTACAGGCGGCCGTCGTGCGAGCGGGTGCCCTCCGGGTAGATGCCGAGCAACTCGCCCTTGCCCAGCACCCCGAGACCCTCCCGGATCGCGGCCTGGCCGGCCTCCTTGCCGGAGCGGTCCACCGGGATCTGGCCGGCGCTGCGGAAGAAGAACGCGGTCAGTCGCCCCTTCACGCCCGGTCCCGTGAAGTACTCCGCCTTCGCCAGGAAGGTGATGCGCCGCTTCAGGACGGCCGGCATCAGGAAGTGGTCGGAGAAGGAGAGGTGGTTGCCCGCGACGATGGCCGGTCCCGACCCGGGCACGTGCTCCAGCCCCTCGATCCGGGGACGGAACACCACGCGCAACAGCGGCCCGAGCAGGACGTACTTGAGCAGGTAGTAGAACACGGCTCTCTCCTCACTTTGCCAGTTCCCGCTGGAGCCGGCGTTTCCCCAGTCACGCTGGCCATAGCGGGGCTGGAGTGATGTGCACCTGTCGTCATGTGTGGCCATGTTCGGTCGGGTTCATGCTGACCCGTCGCTGAGACACGTGACGGTTCGTCAGGTTGCCCGTGCCTGGGTGAGACAGGGGGGACACGGTATCCCGATCACCCCGCCTCCGACGCACCGGTCGTGTCCGGGTCCTGGCCTACGGCGTCCGTCGTCCGGCGTGCGCACTCACTTCTTGGCTTCCACCTGCTTGTCGGCGGCTGAAAGGATGCTGTTGACCACGGCCTCCACGTTCTCCCTGGCCGGAGTGATCGGAGCGGTGCCGAAGATGATCCCGGTGCCCCGCCTGCCGGGGTCTCCGGGATGCTTCGGATGTTCGATCTCGCTGAGTCCTCGATCCGCGACATACCGGGCGATGGACTTCTGAGCGGCGGTCAGAGCCGCGCCCACCGCACTCGGCGTGGCATCACGTCCCACGAGGATGAAGCTGAACTCGTCGCCACCGTGCCGGAACCGGGAGACGTCGGCGTCGAGGCTGAGTACGGCCTTCTCGCACATCGCCGACATGGCCGCGTAGACCTCGTCGGCCTGCTGCCTGCCACGCTCCTTCGTCAGTCCCCCCAGATTGCGCAGATCGACCTCGACATACACGCCCGTGGTGTCGGCGTCGGCCAGATGGCGGACGGCGTTGCCCAGGGTGAGGCGCCGGTCTCCCGCCTTGTCGAATCCCGTGAGCCCGTCGACCTCGTCCGCGGAACTGGCCGTGAGCAGTTCCGCGGCATGGGAGGGTGAGAGCCCGTACGCGTTCACCGCCGTGCTGAGGAAGTGCTCCTTGCGCTCCTGGGCGGAGCTCTTGAACGCGGTGCCCCGCCCGTGGCTCGGCGCGGCACGCGTTGTCCGCTCCTCCTTGTCCGATACGTGGGCGGGCTTGATCGGGTGGATGTCGTAGCGGATTCCGCTGCCCTTCTCGGAGAGATCGCGCTGGTACTTCGGGTGCGTGACATCGTCGAGAGCGTTGAGCGTGGCCTGCTTCTGGATCTGCGCCTGAGCGGCCATCAGCCGCGCCTCGATGTGACTGCGCCGCACATCCTCACCGACGACGATGAACTCCAGGTTGGGGCCGAAACGGAACTTGGAGACGCTTCCGCCGACCTTGTCCATGGCCGACGAGACACACCGGGTGAAGGTGTCGAGCACGCCGTCGGCACCGTTGTGTCCCATGAGCGCGTTCAGACCGCCGAGGTTGCGGACGGACACACTGACCGAGAAGGCGCCGGTCGTCCGCTCGGACCTGCCGCGCACCCGCATCGCCTCCTCCGCCCGGACATGCTCGGCAGCGCGCCGCATGGTCGCCTCGTAGTCCGTCGGCTTCTCGAAGTCGCTCTCGAGGCCGCCGACCGCAGCGGCATACAGATCGCTCGCCTGGGAGGAGGACAGGTTGTTCCGACGATCGGTGGCGAGTCGGTGGAACTCCTCCTTGCGTACCTCTGACTGCTTCGGAAAACGCTGGACCGTCGGCGCATGACCGGGGCTCGCCGGGTCCGCACGCGGCCCGCGCTCTCCTCCACCGCCGTACCGGGCATGGGCTCCTCGCCCGGGGCCCAGCGCGTCGTGCACCGGTGAGCGCCGGGCCGGCGCTCCCTGCGCGCCGCCGACGGCACGGGCGTTTCGTTCTTCCTCGATGACTCGCGCCAAGGCCGCGTTGCCTGCCGAACGCTGCAATGCCAGGACTTCGGCGGACCGCCCCGTCGGGTTCGCGCGGGGTGGATCTGGCCGGTCGACGACCGCCTCGGTCCGCGGTTCTCGTGCACGCAAGAGGACCCCCTGTCCTGGTCGGCGCGGCTGTCCAATATCCACAGGTGCCGTTTTCCGCAGAAGAGCCTCGGAGGCACATCCGAGGGCAACACACCTGGGCCTTGGGCGGTGCGCGAACTCATGCCCAGGGTAAGGCCGTTGCGGGCGGCGGGATCCTCCGCTTCGGCACCGCGGCGCCCGCCGGGAGTGCCCCTGGTCCGACCCGGCGAACCTATCGGTGGAGGTGCTGGGCGCCGTGGCGTTCGATGGCCAGGAGCGCGGCGTCGTCCCGGGGTTCGTGGCCGATGTGGTTCAGCAGGTCGTGGTGGATGTGACGGATCAGGGCCTCGGGTCCCGACGCGGGCGCGGAGGCGGCATGACGGGTGAGGGGGTAGAAGGCCCCCGCGGATGAGCGGGCCTCGATGACGCCGTCGGTGTAGAGCAGCAGCGTGTCACCGTCCTCGAACGTGAAGGGGTCGGCGCGGTGGCTCTGGATGGGCAGTTCGCACATGCCCAGGGGAGGTACGGGGCGTCTCGCGTGCAGGACGGTGACCTCGCCGTCGTGCAGCAGCAGGGGCGGCGGGTGGCCCAGGTTGACCATGTCGACCTGCGTGCCGTGATCGGGAATGTCGAGCAGGAGGGCGGTGATGAAGTGCTCGCCCGGATCGTGCTCGATGTCCGCGACGTCCTCCAGGCTCCTGCACACGCTCACCTCGAGGCCCGCGGCGAGTTCGGGCAGCGTGTCACAGCGGTGCGCGCCCTCGCGGAACGCGCCCAGCACCATGGACGCTTCACCGATGGCGGCCAGTCCCTTGCCGCGGACGTCACCGATGATCACGCGGGTGCCGCGGTCCGAGCGGGCCAGAGCGAACAGGTCACCGCCTATACGGGCCTCGTCCTCGGCTGCCAGGTACAGCCACGCCACCCGCAGCGGCCCGATCCGGCGTCGTGGTGGCCGCAGCAGCACGAGCTGTGCCGTCTCGGCCACCGAACGTGCCCGGTTCAGCTCACGGCTCCGTCGCTCGCGCACGTGGCAGACGAAGACGACCAGGACGGACAGCAGGGTCAGGGCGATGATCTGCGAGAGGTGGTTGGGCGTGGTCAGTCCGCCGTGGAACACGCCGATGAGCACCTGGGCGGCCACGGCCAGTGCACCGACGAGAGCGGTCAGTCGCGGCCCTGCCAGAGACGCGGTCAGGGCGGGTGCGATCACCAGCAAGGGCCCCAGGTGGACGTCCGGCGGGGAATGGATGTCGACCACGGTGATCACGACGATCAGTACAAGGGGGATCGCCACCAGCCTCCGGCCCAGCTTCTGCTCCGAAAGACGGTCCACCGGCACACGGCCCGCGCCCATACCTATCGGTATACACCCGTCTACCGTGCAAGGCCCGCCGAAAGCCTCCCGTACCGCGTACCGCACAGGAAGCCGTCGGCGGTGTGGCCGAGCCGCGGTACGAGACGACCGTCCACGTGCCGGAAGACCACCCGGCGGGCACCTACTGGTACCACCCCCACCTGCACGGGTCCACCCGCCGCCGGGCGGACGGGGCGGCTCAGTGTGTCGGCCAGCTGAGGGCGGTCAGGACCGCGCTCTGCACCGTGACCGGCGCGCCGCCGTTGTTGAGGAGCCGGACGCGCATGCCTCGGCCGGCCGTCAGGTGCTTGGTGAGGGGGGTGACGTGGTAGGTGTCGCCGAGGGTGCCGACCGCCTCGTCGATCGGGTGGTCGGCGATGTGCTGGTCACCCTCGTACTCCGACATGCGGACCTGGACGGTCGCGCCGGCCGCGAGTCCGGTGATGTGCAGGCTCACCGAGCCGGTGAACCGGCAGGCGCCGCGGGCGAAGACGGAGCCGCCGGTGGCGTGCTGGTCCGCGGTGTCGGCCCACTCGGTGGTGAACTCCACCGAGTCCCAGGCTCCTGGGGCCAGTTGGTAGGGCGCGGCGATACCGAGGTTCACTTGGTCGGGCACAGGGTCCTCCTCGTCGGTGCTCGCCGTGGTGCCCGCGGCCCAGGCGCGCAGGGCTGCCTCGGAGCGGTAGGCGATGGATCGGTCGAGCGGGGTGCTGGTGAACTGCCACAGCAGCGGCGTCCAGCCGGACGGCGCGGGCCGTGCCGCGGCCTCCGCGCGCGGGTAGTCGGCGGCGCCCCAGGGGTAGGCCGGGTACCAGAGGGGCAGGCCGCCGGGGACATGGCCGGCGGCCAGGTCGTCGGCCGAGGTGTAGATCCCGACGCGCTGCCCGGGGAACGCGGCCCGGACGGCCGCGATCCAGGCCGCCGCCCAGGACCGGATCTGGGCGGCGGAACGGCCGGCGTAGTTGCGCCGGTCGGGGTAGGCCTCCAGGTCGAGCCAGTGGGTGTACAGCGGCTGCGCGTCCGCGTAGGGCCGGGCGGCGCCGACGTAGTTCGCGGCCTCGGTCCCGGCGTCCTGGTTGGGCCACGCGAAGTGATAGCTGCCGGGCAGGAGCCGGGCGGCGATGATGCCCGAGATGTGCAGGGGGAAGCGGCTGTCGTGACTGTGCTCGCCCTCGCTCGCCTTGGCGAAACCGAACGCCAGGCCGGCCCGTTTGTGGGCGGCCCAGTCCTGCGGGGCCTGGTGCTCGGAGACGTCGATGCCCCGGCAGGTGGACGAGGCCGTCATGCGCCGCCTTCCGTCGATGCCGATGTGGGTGGTTGGGGCTGCGGCATGGTCAACTCCCTGTGCTCGGCCGTGGACTGACCACCCTCACACCGATCCGGCGGGTACGCTCCGGAAAGAGAGGTTTTGCACCACTTTTGGATCGTGTTTTTCGGAGATCCCCTGGAAGTGATCGTGTCGGGGACGCCGTCCCGGGAGTCAGCCGAAGCGCTCGACGCGGATCCGGTCCACCGGCTGGCCCAGCGCGACCAGCAGCCGGGAGGCGTGCTCCGCGAAGCCGTTGGAACCGCAGACGTACGCCTCCCAGCCCTCGGCCGGAGGCCGCGCCAGGTACGGCTCCAGATGAGCGGCCGACAGGCGGCCGGGCCGCGCGCCGGGCGGGGCCACGCGGGTGAAGACGGGGGTGGTCTCGTCCCGGTACTCGTCCGCGTAGATCAACTCCTCGGGAGTGCGCGCCGAGACCAGCAGGCGCAGCGGGACGTCCGTTCCGCGCAGGCGGCGGTCGCGGACCATCGACATCAGCGGTACGACGCCGGAGCCGGCGCCGAGCAGCAGGGCCGGCCGGTCACCGGGCCAGGCGAAGAACCCGCTGAGCGGGCCGCGTACCTCGACGGTGTCGCCGGGCCGGGCCACCCGGTGGAACCAGCCGGACACCTCGCCGCCCTCGACGTGGTCGAGGGTGAGCTCGACATGACCGCTGTCGGCGGGCGGCGACGCGATGGAGTAGTGCCGCTGGGCCACGTAACCGTCGGCCGCCGTCAGGCGCACCATCAGGTGCTGGCCGGGCAGGTGGCCGGTCCAGCCGGGCACCGCGAACCGGAACGTCGACGCCCGCGCCGTCTCGCGGCGGACCTCGACGAGGCGGGCCGGCTGCCAGGTGGCCGCGGCGCGGTTGCTCGCGACGATCCGTCCCGGCACGGCGAACCGGGTCGACGGGACGAAGGGCTCGGGCGGGTGCTCAGTCACCGGCGTAGCGCTCCTCGTCCCACGGGTTGCCCCGGGCGTGGTAGCCGTTCCGCTCCCAGAAACCCGGCTCGTCGTGGTCGAGGACGCGCAGGCCCGCGATCCACTTGACGCTCTTCCAGAAGTACAGGTGGGGCACCACGAGCCGGGCCGGGCCGCCGTGCGCCGGGTCGAGCGGCCCGTCGCCGAACTCCCAGGCGATCCAGGCGCGTCCGCCGGTCAGGTCGGACAGCGGCAGGTTCGTGGTGTACCCGGTGTGCGCGTACGCGACGGCGTGCGTGGCCGAGGCGTGCGGACGGGCGAGGTCCAGGAACGTGTCCAGGGACACGCCGCCGAACCGCACCCCGAACTTCGACCAGCTGGTGACGCAGTGGATGTCGCCCTCGTACCCGGACCGCGGCAGCGTGTGCGCCTCCTCCCACGACCAGGTGCGGGCCTCGGCCACCAGGCCGTCGACGCGGAACGTCCACTCTGCGGCCGTGAGGTCGGGGGTGACCTCGGCGGACAGCACGGGCCAGGAGTCGCCCGCGTCGTACTGGCCGGGCGGCAGCCGCGGATCGCGTTCGCCGGCCGGTGAACGTCCGGCGAAGCCCCGGGTGACGGTCATGCCAGGACCTCCGGACCGGACCGCGCGTCCGGGCCGGACACCGTGTCCAGCTCCGTCAGGGCCGTCAGGGCCGCGGCCTCGTCGAGGGTGGTGAGCGCGCGGTCGCGCATCAGCACCCGCCCGTCGACGACCGTGTCCCGTACGTCGGAGGCCTGGGCGGCGTAGGCGAGCATCGACCACGCGTCGTGGCGCGGTGTCAGATGGGGCTTGCCGAGGTCCAGCACGATCAGGTCCGCGCGCTTGCCCGGCTCCAGGGAGCCCAGCTGCCCGTCGAGGCCCAGCGCGCGGGCGCCCTCGACGGTCGCCATGCGCACGGCCTGCTCGGCGCCGACCGCCGTCGGGTCGCCGCCCGCCTTGTGCACGAGCGCGGCCTGCCGCACCGCGCCCAGCAGGTCGAGGGTGTTGGAGCTGACCGCGCCGTCCGTGCCGAGTCCGACGGTCACGCCCGCGCCGAGCAGCCGCGGCACCGGAGCGATGCCGCAGCCGAGCTTCAGGTTCGACACCGGGCAGTGGGCGACCGAGGTGCCGGTGCGGGCCAGTGCCGCGATCTCCGGTCCGGTCAGGTCCACCGCGTGGGCGATCAGCAGGTCGGGGCCGAGCAGTCCGAGCCTGTCCAGCAGCTCCACCGGGCGCCTGCCGTGCGCCACCTCGACAGTGGCGACCTCGATCGCGTTCTCCGCGGCGTGGATGTGCAGCAGCGCGCCGAACTCCCCGGCCAGCGCGGCGATCCCGGTCAGCTGCTCCGGGGACAGCGTGTAGGTGGAGTGCGCGAAGAGGACGGGCCGGGTACCCGGCCGGGCGGGGCGCGCCGCCAGGTCGCGGCGGGCCCACTCCAGACGGTCCTCGTAGGCGATGCCGTCGGCCGGGTCCGGTACGTCCATGAAGGTGGGGCCGGTGTGCAGCCGCCAGCCCGCTTCCCGTGCCGCGCGCTCGGCGGCCTCGTGGAACCAGTACATGTCCAGGGCGGACGTCACGCCCGCCCGTACGCTCTCGGCGACCGCCACGCGGACCGCCGCCGCCACGTTCGCCGGCGACAGCAGCTCGCCCTCCCAGCGGATCACCCGTTCCAGGAAGCCCTGGAGCGTCACGTCGTCGGCGCGGCCGCGCAGCAGCGTCATCGCGAGGTGGGTATGGGCGTTGACGAGGCCGGGCATGACCAGGCAGCCGGTCGCGTCGAGGGTGTCGGCCGCGGTGTACCGGGCGCGCAGGGCGTCGGCGGGTCCGACGGCCAGTATCTCGCCGTCGCGGACGGCGACGGCGCCGTCCCGTACGAGCGTGCCGGCGTCGTCGACGGTGAGGACGTCACCGCCGTGCACCAGGAGGTCGGCGACGACGGTCACGTGTCGGCCCCTTCCTCCGCCGAGTCCTCGGCGAGCAGCCGCAGCGCCTCCAGCGAGACGACGGCGCCGCGCTCCACGCCCCGGACCACGACCTCGCGATGGGGGTCGTAGTGACCGGTCGACAGAGGTGCGTCCTCGTCCACCAGTTCGTCCGCGTTCGCGCCGTCCACGACCAGGACGCCGCCCGCGACGAGCCCGCGCAGCGAGGCGGTCACCAGCAGCGCCGACAGCTCCATCTCGATCGCGGCGAGCCCGGCCCTGTCGTACGCGGTGAGCGGCAGCAGCCCCGGCTGGAAGGCCGCCCGGGTCCACACGATGCCCCGGTGGTGCGGGGCGGCCGCCTCGCGGGCCGCGCGCCGGAGCGCGAACACCGCCTCGGGGGCGGACACGGCCGGGTACTCGGGCGGCAGCAGTTGCTGGGTGACGCCGTCGTCGCGTACGGCCGCCTCCGCGATGACGAGGTCGCCGTCCCGGATGCCCGGCTTCATCGCGCCCGCGGTGCCGAACCGCAGGAACGTGCGGACGCCCGCCTCCGCCAGCTCCTGGAAGAGCAGGATCGCGCCGGGCGCGCCCACCCCGTGCGAGGCCACGGTGACCGGCAGCCCCTTCCAGCTGCCGCGGAACACCCGGTACTCGCGGTGGTACGAGATCTCCTCGGCCCCGTCCAGCAGCGCGGCGACCGCCGCCGCGCGTGCCGGGTCGCCCACGACCAGGGCGCGGGGCGGCAGGCCGGTGCGGGGTATGCGGGTGACGGGCAGCAGGTCGTGGGTCACGAGGCGACTCCGGAAGGGTCGGTGGAACGGGTGGAACCGGTGGAACGGGGAGTACCGGGAGTACGGGGGCCACGGGAAGCCCGGGGCGTACGGCCACGGCGCCGGGCCGTGGTGATGAACAGCGCGCCGAGGGTGACGACGTAGGGCGCGGCGTCGGTCGCCTGCTGCGGCAGGCCGAGGCCCTGGAGCCGGAAGCCCACCGCCTCCGCGACGCCGAACAGCAGCGCCGCGAGCAGCACCCCGAGCGGCACGGCACGGCCCAGCATGACCGCCACGACCGCGATCCAGCCGCGTCCGGCGGTCATGTTCTCGGAGAACAACGTGACGTTGCCGAGGGCGAGTTGCGCCCCGGCGAGCCCGCACAGCACCCCGGACAGGAGGACCGCCGCGTACTTGTGGCGGGCCGGGTTCACGCCGAGCGTCGCCGCGGCGTCCGGAGACTCGCCGACACCGCGCAGGCGCAGCCCCCAGACGTGCCGCGAGAGCAGCACGGCGGCGACCACGACGGCGGCCCACGACAGGTAGGTCAGCGGGGTGAAGCCGCCGACGACCGGGAGCCCGGCGAGGCTCGGGTCGTCGAAGGTGCCCTGGACGCCGAAGACCGTACGGAGCAGGAAGCTGGTCAGGCCGGCCGCTAGCAGGTTCATGGCCACGCCGAGGACCACCGCGTCACCGCGCAGGGTGACCGCGCCGACGGCCAGGATCAGCGAGTACGCGGCGGAGGCGAGGGCCGCCGCCAGCACGCCGAGCCACGGGCTGCCGGTGAACCAGCTGGTGGACACCGCGGTGAAGCAGCCCACCAGCATCAGGCCCTCCAGGCCGATGTTGAAGACGCCCGCGCGCTCGCACAGCGCTCCGCCGAGCGCGGCCAGCAGGATCGGGGTGAGCGCGCGCAGCACGGACATGAGGAGATCGGAGTCGAGGAACATCAGGCCGGCTCCCCCTGGGTGACGGGCTGGTGGCCGCCGGACGCCCCGCGTCTGCGCGGGAAGCGCAGCCGGGCCGCCAGGAAGACGATGACGATGGCCTGGAGCACCTGCGTCAGCTCGCGAGGCACCTCGGTGGTGCGCTCCATGGCGAGCCCGCCGACCTGGAGCACGGCGAAGAAGAAGGACGCGAGCACCGTGCCCAGCGGGGAGGCGGAGGCGAGCAGCGCGGCGGTCAGCCCCGTCCAGGTGTAGCCGGGCGAGGTGAGGGAGCCGTCGAGGAACCGGTACGGGAAGCTCAGCACGCCGATCGCGCCGACGAGCCCGGCGAGCGCCCCCGAGGTAGCCATCAGACGGAGCGTCAGGCCCTTGCGGTCCACGCCCGCGTAGGCGGCGAAGCGCGGGTTGAGACCGGTCATCCGGATCTCGTAGCCGACGGCCGTACGGGAGTCGGTGAACCAGTACGCGCCCGCGGCGAGCGCCACCACGAGCAGTCCCACCGTCACGGTCGACGACCCGAAGGCGGGCAGCGCCACGCCCTCGGGCAGCCGGCGCGTCTGCGGCAGGCTGGAGCCGGGCTCCTTGAGCGGATAGCGGGCCAGGTAGGAGGCGAGACTGATCGCCGGATAGCTCAGCAACAGGCTGCTGACCAGCAGCGGAACACCGAGGCGGTTCTCGCACAGCGCCGCGAGGGCCGCGTATGCGCCGCCGGCCGCCGTCCCGGCGAGCAGCGCGAGCACCGCGGTGAGCGACGGCGGCAGCGGTGAGTACAGCCCGGTGACGGCGGCCGTGATCCCGCCCAGCACCATCTGCCCGTCGCCGCCGAGGTTGATGAGCCCGGCGCGCAGCGGCACGGCCAGCGCGAGCGCCATGCCCAGCACACTGGTGAGGGTGGTCAGGGTCGCGCCGATCCCGTCGGCGCCGAGCGAACCGGTGATGACCGCGCCGTACGCCGCGAACGGATCGGCGCCGGTGCCGACGAGGAAGACCGCGCCGATGACGACTCCGGCGAGGAGGGAGAACGTGACGGGGGAGCGGAGTGCGGTGGACGCCCGCCTCACGTCCGGTGTGCGGGCCATGTCAGTCCTCGTCTCCGTCCTGCCCGGCGCCGGGCCGCCGCGCCGTGCCGCCGGCCATCGCCAGGCCGAGCGTGCGCTCGTCCAGTTCGTCCTTCGGGTACTCGGCGGTGACCCGGCCCTCGTACATCACCAGGACCCGGTCCGAGAGCCCGCGGATCTCGCTCAGTTCGGCGGAGACCAGCAGCACGGCGTGGCCCGCGTCGCGGTAGGCGATGATCTGGTCGTGGATGTTCTGGATGGCGCCGATGTCGACGCCCCGGGTGGGCTGTTCGACCAGCAGCAGCGGGGCGTCATGGGCTAGTTCACGCCCGATCAGCAGCTTCTGAAGGTTGCCGCCGGAGAGCGTCGCCGCTGGCAGGTCGGGCGTGGCCGCCTTGATGCCGAAGCGCTCGACCAGCCGCCCGGCGTGGGTGCGTACGGCCGCGGGCGGCAGCAGGCCGCGCCGGGACGACAGCGCCGTGCGGTGGTGGCCCATCGCCAGGTTGTCCGCGACGGACGCGGCGGGTGCGGTGCCCACCGCGTGCCGGTCCTCGGGCACGTAGGCGAGACCCGCCGCGCGGCGGCCGGCCGCCGAGGCGTGGGTGACGTCCCGGCCGGAGAGGGTGACCCGGCCCGCGGTGACCGGTCGCAGCCCGGCCAGCGCCTCGACCAGCTCGCTCTGGCCGTTGCCCGCGACGCCCGCGACCCCCACGATCTCGCCGGCGCGGACCGTCAGGTCGACGTCGCGCACGGCGTCGCCCGCGTTCAGACCGGTCACGTCGAGCACGACGTCACCGCGGGCGCCGGGGGCGTGCACGCGGTCCAGTTCCACCGCACGGCCGGTCATCGCGGCCGCGATCTCGTCCGCGGTGGTCGTCGCGGTACGCAGCCGGGCGGCGACCCGGCCGTCGCGCAGCACCGTGACGTTGTCGCTGACCTCCAGTACCTCGCGCAGCTTGTGCGTCACGAGGATCACCGTGCGGCCCTGCGCGGCGAGCGACCTGAGCACCGCGAACAGGGCGTCGGCCTCGGCCGGGGTGAGCACCGCGGTCGGTTCGTCGAGGATGAGCGTGCGGGCGCCGCGGTGCAGCAGCTTCAGGATCTCCACGCGCTGCCGCAGGCCCACGGGCAGGCCGCCGACCCGGGCGTCCGGATCGACGGTGAGGCCGTGGGTGTCGGCGAGTTCACGCACGCGGCCGCGCGCGGCGGCCCGGTCCACGAACCCGAACCGGCGCGGCTCGGCCGCGTAGACGACGTTCTCGGCGACGGTCAGCGAGTCGAACAGTTTGAAGCTCTGGTGGACCATGCCGAGCCCGGCGGCCATCGCGTCCCCCGGGTCGCCGAAGGACACGTCACGTCCGTCGATGCGCACCGAACCGGCGTCGGGCCGGGTCATCCCGTACAGCACCGACATCAGCGTGGACTTGCCCGCGCCGTTCTCCCCCATCAGGGCGTGGATCTCGCCGTGGCGGACGGTCAGGTCGACGGCGTCGTTGGCGAGGGTGCCGGGGAACCGCTTGGTGATGCCGAGGAGTTCCACGGCCGGGGCCTGGACGGCCCCGGCCGGACGGTCACTTGGCTGCGGGGTCATCGACCGTCAGCTCACCGGAGACTATCTGGTCACGCAGTGCCTTGACCTTCGTCAGGACGTCCTTGTGCTGGGCGATCACGCACTTGGAGGAGTCGACGCCGGCCTCGAGCCCGGTCAGGCTGATGCCGCCCTCCTTGAGGCCGTACGACACGGTCGTGCCGGTCTTCCCGCCGAGGACCGCCTCGATGCCCTTGTCGACGGCGACGTCCGTGCGCTTGATCACGTTGTCGACGACGGTGCCGGGCGCCGAGGGGCACTGGTTGACGTCGACGCCGTACGCGAAGGCGCCCTTGGCCTTCGCGGCCTCGAAGACGCCGTAGTTGCCGGCCGCGGCGGCCGCCATGATCTGGTCGTAGCCCTTGGACAGCAGGGTGTTCGCCTGCTCCTTGGCGCGGGCGGAGTCGTCGAAGGGGGACTGGCCGCCGACGAAGCGGGTGGACGTCCCGGTCTTCGCGGCGACCTTCTTGGCGCCGGCCGCGAACGGGTCGCTGTAGCGGCGGAACTGGGGTGTGTCGAGCACGTCCACCGCGCCGACCTTGCCCGACTTGCTGAGCAGACCCGCCTCGGCGCCCGCGAGGTAGACGCCCTCGTGCTCGCGGAAGACCGCGCAACTGACGTTCTTGTACGTCTTGGTGGTGCACGCGTCGACCATCAGGAACTGCTGCTTCGGGTTCTTCTCGGCCTGCTGGGCGACGATGTCGGCGAACTCGAAGCCGACCAGCACGATGACGTCCGGCTTCGCGTCGACGGCGGCCTGCACGTTCTGCTGCTGGGAGGCGGTGTCCGTGGACTCGTAGACCTTCGAGGCCCCGTCGTGCTGCTTCGCCGCGTCCTTGATGCCGGTGACGGCCAGCTTCAGGAACTCGTTCTCACCCACGGAGTCCGGGGTGACGAGGGTGAAGGACTTGCCGCTGCCGCCCGCGGAGGCGGACGTGCCGTCCTTCTTGGCCGCCGCGTTGCAGGCGGTGGCGAGCAGGACGGTGCCGGCGGCGAGCGCGGTCAGCTGGAGGGTACGGCGGTGTCTGCGGTGCATCGGGGACCTTCCGGATACGGCAAGGCGCGCTCGACGGTGGGCGCGTGAGAGAGGGTGATCGGACGACGGCGGGCCGAGGGGGGCGGCTCAGCGGTGACAGCAGTCGCCGGTGCAGCGGCCGAAGTCGAGGTACAGACGCCGGGTGAGCAGGGGCATGTGTCCTCCTTCGTCGTCTCGGACCGCGGAACGGGGGTATCGGCCCGTGGGATGCGGTGCTGGACTGTAACACCCGGATCCGGCCAACCGTGCAACTGTCTCGAACTGTGGTTCTCCCAGGTCATGTACGGTGGCAGGCACCATCGAAACATCAGGAGTGTCCTGTTATGTCCCAGGAACTGCGCGCCGTCGACTGGACGGGAACCGGCCTCACGCTCATCGACCAGACCCGGCTGCCGCACCGTACGGAGACAGTGGACGTCCGGGATGTGGACACCTTGGTGGACGCGATCCAGCGGCTCGTGGTGCGGGGCGCGCCCGCGATCGGAGCGGCCGGCGCCTACGGCGTCGCGCTCGCGCTGATCCAGGGCGAGCGGGAGGGCTGGAGCGAGGCGCGGGTGCGCGAGGCCGTGGCCCGAATACGCGAGGCCCGCCCGACCGCGGTCAACCTGATGGTGTGCGTGGACCGGGTCATGACCCGCTTCACCGAGGGCCTCGACGCCGTGCTGGAGGAGGCGGCCGCCGTCCAGCGCGAGGACGTCGACGCCAACCGCGCCATGGGCGGGTACGGCGCCGACTGGCTGCTGAAGAAGGCCGGCGAGGACCGGCCGCTGCGGATCCTCACGCACTGCAACACGGGCGCGCTGGCGACGGCCGGCTGGGGCACCGCGCTCGGCGTCATCCGTGAACTCCACGCGCGCGGACGCCTGGAGGTCGTGTACGCCGACGAGACGCGCCCCCTGCTCCAGGGCTCCCGGCTGACCGCCTGGGAACTCGTCCAGGAGGGCATCCCGCACTACGTCCAGGCCGACGCGGCCGCCGCCGGCACCGTCCTGCGCGGCGAGGTCGACGCGGCGATCGTGGGCGCCGACCGGATCGCGGCCAACGGCGACACCGCGAACAAGGTGGGCACCGTGGGCGTGGCCCTCGCCTGCGCGTACGCCGGCATCCCGTTCCTGGTGGCGGCTCCCACGACCACGGTCGACCTGTCGACGCCGACCGGGGACGGCATCCACATCGAACTCCGCGGCGAGGACGAGGTGCTGGAGTGGGCGGGCGTCCGCACGGCGCCGGCCGAGTCGCGCGGCCACAACCCGGCGTTCGACGTGACGCCGGGCCGGCTGGTCACGGGCCTGGTGACCGAACGGGGCGTGCTGGAGGTGTCGGCGGGCGAACTCCCCGGGGACCGGCTGCGCTGAACACGCCGAGGGCCACGGCCGCCCGGCCGTGGCCCTCGTGAGTGGTCCCGCCGGCTCAGCGCCGGGTCAGCTCCAACTCCAGGAGCCATTCGACGACTTCGGTGTGGTGCCGGGCCTGCCGCGGATCGGCGCCCCACACGTACAGCCCGTGCCCGGCCACGACCACCGCGGGCATCCGCGGATCCCGCGCCGCCTCCAGCCGGTCCCCGAGCACCTTCATGTCCTGGCTGTTCGCGATGACCGGCAGCGTCACCTCGACGTCGTGGGCCGGCTGGCCGACGCCCTTCAGCATCTCCAGGTCCCGGAAGACGATCCCGCCGGGCTGCCGGTGCCCCATCGCCACCGAGGCCACGGTGTGCACGTGCACCACCGCGCCCGCGCCGGTCAGCGCGGCCACCCGCGCGTGCAGCTCGGCCTCCGCCGACGGCCTGCCCTCGCCCACGGCGGTGCCCTGCCCGTCGACCAGCACCACGTCAGCGGGCGTCAGTTCGCCCTTGTCGTGGCCGCTCGCGGTGACCGCCAGCCGCAGCGGCTCCCGGGAGAGCACCACGGACAGGTTGCCGGACGTACCGCGCATCCAGCCGAAGGAGGCGAACCGGGCGGACTCGGCGGCGAGGACCGCCCCCGCCTCCCGGAGGTCGGTCGTGGTGATGTCGGCGCTCACGTGCTGCTCCCGGTGGTGCTGATGCTGATCTCGCCGAACGACCCCGCCTGCGCGTGGTCGCCGACGCCTTGCTGGAAGAACGGCTCTCCGGGCCGCCGGATCCCGACGGTGTGCCAGCCCGCGGCACGGGCGGCGTCGAGTTCGCCGGGCCGGTCGGAGAGGAACAGGAGCCGCGCGGCGGGCAGTTCCGTCGACTCCGCGATACGGCGGTAGGACTCCGGCTCCTGCTTGGGACCGGCGTTCTCGGTGTCGTAGAGGCCGGAGAGCAGGGGCAGCAGGTCGCCCTCGGGTGTCGAGGAGAACCACGCCCGCTGGGCCGCCACCGAACCGGACGAGTAGACGTACAGCCGCAGCCCCGCCGCGTGCCAGCCGCGCAGGGCCGGTACGACGTCGTCGTAGAAGTGCGAGACGAGGTCGCCACGGGCGAATCCCTCCGCCCAGATGAGGCCCTGGAGGGTCTTCAGCGGGGTCGCCTTGCGGTCCTCGTCGAGCCACGCGTCCAGCGTCCTCACGACCGCGGCCGTGTCCGCGTGCGGGTCGCCGGTCAGCTCGCGCACCTGCGCGAGGGCCCGCGCCACCTCCGGATCGCCGCTCCGCTCGGAGAGGAGCGCCGCGAAACGTGACCGCGAGTACGGGTACAGCACGTCCACGACGAAGCCCGTGGCGCTCGTGGTGCCCTCGATGTCGAGCACCACGGCGTCCACGTCGAAACGGCGGGCCGGGTCCGGCAGGCTCACGCGGCGCCCTTGTCCGCCTCGTACCCCGCCGCGATCGTGTCGTAGTCGGGGAAGCGGGAGGCGATGGCCGAGCCGGTGAAGTTGCCGATCCAGCCGTCCTCCTCGTGGAAGAAGCGGATCGCGGTGAACGACGGCTTCGTGCCCATGTCGAACCAGTGGGTGGTGCCGCGCGGCACACCCAGCAGGTCGCCCTGCTCGCAGAAGACCGCGTGCACCTCGCCGTCGACGTGCAGGTAGAAGATGCCGGAGCCGGAGACGAAGAACCGGACCTCGTCATCGTCGTCGTGGGTGTGCTCCTGGAGGAACTTCTCCCGGGCGGCCTTCGCCTTCACGGGGTACTCCGGGTCGTCGCCGGGGTGCAGACCGAGGACGTCGACGGTGGTGAAGCCCTCCTCGGCGTTCAGCTTGTCGATCTCGGCGCCGTACGCGGCGAACACGGTCTCGCTGTCGGCGTCGGACGGCACGTCCTCGCGGACCGGCCACTGCTCGAAGCGGACTCCGAGCGGCTTGAGCGCCGCCGCGATCGCGGCGGGGTCCGAGGTACGGCGGATCTGGGTCTCGGGGCCGGATTCGGACCAGGTCGTGAGCAGCGTCATGAGAGCAACTCCAATGCGGGAAGGGGAAGTCCGGATACCGAGACGGACCGGACCTGGGGGGGAGGGGGTGGGGGGACCGTGACGGCGCTGGCGAGGGCGGGCAACGCCGCCTTCGTGATGGTAACTCCAGGTCGGAGGGCGCCCGGGTGTGACCCAGTCGTTGTCTCACGTGGTGAGAAACCGCTTCCCATGCTTTGACGGGTGGCCGAAATCGTTCCCATCATCTGCGTATGAAGACGCTGCTGCTCGTGCGGCGGCTGTACGTGGACCTGTTCCGGTCGACCACGGCCAGCTGTCGCTGACCTCTCCCGGAGCCCCCGCACGCCCGTCGCACGGCATGCGCCACACGCTGCGCAGTGACGCGTTCCCGCTCCGGTCCGAGCCACCGTCGTTTCTCCTCGCGCTCTCCCGCGTTCCCCTCTTTCTGCTCTTCTTGCGCACCACCCTTGCACCTGGAGCCCGTCATGTCCCGTGTCCGCCTGCCCCTCGCCGCGCTCTCGCTGGCGTCCGTCTCCGCTCTCGTCCTCTCCGGCTGCTCACAGTCCTCGGACGCCTCCACCCAGGCGGGCGCCGGCGCCGCCTCGGCCGCGGCCGCCACCGGCGAGAAGCCCGCCCCGTTCAGCAAGGGCACGGTCAAGGTCGCCCTGGTCCGGCAGAGCGGCGCCGGCGACTACTTCGAGCAGTGGGGCAACGGCGCCAAGGCCCAGGCCAAGGCCCTCGGCATCGACCTGACGGTGTACGACGCCCAGGCCGACAACGCCAAGCAGGCCACCGACCTCTCGTCCGCCATCAACTCCGGCGCGCAGGCGATCATCGTCGACCACGGGTTCCCGGCCACCATCCAGCCCGAGATCGACCAGGCCGTGAAGAAGGGCATCAAGGTCGTCGTGTACGACGTCGACCAGACGAACAAGTCCGTCGTCAGCACCGAACAGGACGACGCCAGCATGGCGCAGGCCGTCCTCGACGTGATGGCCAAGACGATCGGCAGGAACACCAAGGTCGGCTACGTCAACGTGGCCGGCTATGCCGCCCTCGACAAGCGCGACTCGGTCTGGAAGAAGGCGCTCACCGCCAACGGCTGGACCCAGGAGTTCAAGGTCGGCAAGGTCACCGACTCGACCGCCACCGACAACGTCCCGCTGGTCTCCGCCGCGCTGACCCAGCACTCCGACGTGACCGGCGTCTTCGCGCCCTACGACGAACTCGCCAAGGGCACCGTCCTCGGCGTGCAGAACAAGAAGCTCCAGAGCAAGGTGAAGGTCTTCGGCGCGGACGTGTCCAACGCCGACATCCAGAACATGACGGCCGCCGGCAGCCCCTGGGTCGCCACCGCCGGCACCGACCCGTCCGCCGTCGGCGCGGCCGTGGTCCGCACCACCGCGCTGCAACTGGCCGGACAACTCGACAAGTCCTCGGTCGAGTTCCCGGCCGTCGCCATCACCCGGGACTTCCTGGTCAAGAACAAGATCGAGAACATGGACCAGCTGCGCACCGCGCTGCCCGCGCTGAACCTCTCCAAGGTCAGCACCGCCGACTGGATCCCCAATGTCGCGCACTGAGAGAGCGCCTGACGGGACGCCCGCGGTCGGCCTGACGGACGTCAGCATGGCGTTCGGCGGCCGGACGGTGCTCGCCGGCGTCTCGCTCGACATCGCTCCCGGCAGCGTGGTCGCGCTGCTCGGCGCGAACGGCGCCGGGAAGTCCACGCTGATCAAGATCCTTTCCGGTGTGCACCCGGGCCACGGCGGCGAGGTACGGGTCGCGGGGGAGCCGGTGGCCCTGCCGTCCCCGCTCGCAGCCCGCCAGCTGGGCATCCAGACCGTCCACCAGCGCATCGGCGAGGGCATCGTGCCCGGCCTCAGCGTGGCCGAGAACCTGGTCTTCGAGGAACTGGCCCAGCGCCGTGGCAACCCGTTCCTGAGCGGGAGCCGCACCCTGGCCCGGGCCCGTGAGATCCAGGCCGGCCTCGGCCTGGACTGGAGCGACGCGGTCCTGCGCCAGGACGTCACCGAACTCGGCATCTCCGACCGTCAGTTGCTGATCCTCGCCCGCGCCCTGGCCACCCGCCCCCGCCTCCTCATCCTCGACGAACCCACCTCCGCCCTCTCGGCCGCCGAGGCCGAACGGCTCTTCGCACTGGTCGAGAAGATGCGTGACGACGGCATCGCGGTGCTCTACGTCTCCCACCGCCTCGGCGAGATCGACGCCCTCGCCGACCGGCTGGTCGTGCTGCGCGACGGCCGTCTCACCGAGGACCAGGCCAGGCCCTTCGACTGGGACGCCGCCCTGCGCGCGATGCTCGCCCAGGCGCAGGAGGCCCAGACGGCCCGGCCCACCCGCGAGGGTGAGCAGGGCGAAATCGCCCTCTCCCTGAGCGGAGTCCGGCTCTTCGACGGCCACGCCCCGCTCGACCTCGACCTGCGGGCCGGCGAGGTCACCGGTGTCGTCGGCCTGCTCGGCGCCGGCAAGACCGAACTCGCGCGCGGTCTGTTCGGCGCCGAGCCCTTCCGCACCGGCACCGTCGCACTGGGCGGCAGGCCCTACGCGCCCCGCCGCCCGGCCGACGCCATCCGGGCCGGCGTCCACCTGGTCCCCGAGGACCGGCACGCCGACGCCCTCGTCCCGGGCTGGTCGGTGGCGCAGAACATCTCGCTGCCGTTCCTCCGGTCCCTCTCCCTCGGGGGCCTGGTGAACCGCTCCCGCGAGGACGCCCAGGGCCGCGACACGATCGCGGCCCTGGGGGTCGTCACCCGCGACGAGCACAGCGCCGTGGAGGAACTCTCCGGCGGCAACCAGCAGAAGGTGGTCGTCGGCCGCTGGCTCGCCGAGACCCCCCGTGTCCTGATCCTGGACGAGCCGTTCCGCGGCGTCGACATCGGTGCCCGCCGCGACATCGGCCGCCGGGCCCGCGCCCTGGCCGCCGAGGGCGCGGCCGTGCTCGTCCTGTCCGCCGACGTCGACGAGATCCTGGAGATCGCCGACCGGGTCGTCGTCCTCGCGGCCGGCGAGGTCCATCTCGACGCGTACGGCGAGGACGCGGAACGCGACCGCGTGATCCAGACCATCGCCGGGTCCCTCTGAGCCCCCGACACCGGCCGCCGAAGGAAGCAGCAGCACCCATGACCACCACCCAGAGCACCGAGGTTCCCGCCGCGGCGGCGATCCGGCCCGCGACCACCACCGCCGTACGCGTCCAGAACGCCGTGATCAAGTACGGCTTCATCCTCGTCACGATCGCGCTGTTCCTGTACTTCGCGCTGAGCGAGGGCACCTTCCGCGAGTCGGCGACCCTCCTCGACACGCTCCGGTACGTCTCCGTCGCCGCGATCCTCGGCCTCGGCGTCACCCTCACCATGGCCGTCGGCGGAATGGACATGTCCGTCGGTGCCGTCGCAGGCCTCGGCGTCTCGGTCGCCGCCCAGACGATGGTCGTCCACAACCAGGTGGGCACGGTCGCCGTCCTCGCGGTGCTGGCGGCGGGCGCCGTCGCGGGCCTGCT
This sequence comes from Streptomyces humi, assembly GCF_001005085.2. Classification (GTDB taxonomy): domain Bacteria; phylum Actinomycetota; class Actinomycetes; order Streptomycetales; family Streptomycetaceae; genus Streptomyces; species Streptomyces humi. Next base: position 81,174 of record NZ_LBMU02000079.1, on the reverse strand, counting down.
CAACGCGCTCCTGATCGTCGTGCTCAGGATCCCGGACATGCTGGCCACCCTCGGCGTCATGTTCGTGATCCAGGGCGGCAAACTCATCCTGGTCGACGGCCAGTCCGTCACCCCGGGCATGACGATGTCCGACGGCGGCACGGCGCCCGGCAAGTTCACCGCGGGCTTCCTGCGCATCGACCGCGGCACGGTCCTGGGGATCCCCGTCTCGGTCCTGATCTTCGGCGCGCTGACGGTCGCCGCCTGGGTCTTCCTCGCCCGCACCCGCTGGGGCCGGGTCCTCTACGCCATCGGCGCCAACGCCGAGGCCGCCCGGCTGGCCGGCATCCGCGTCGGCGCTTACCGCGCCCTGGCCTATGTCATCTCGGGTGTGCTCGCCTCGGTCGGCGGACTGATCCTGGCCTCCCGGATCGGCCAGGGCGACGTGAGCGCCGGCACCTCCCAGCTCCTGGAAGCGGTGGCCGTCGCCCTCGTGGGCACCTCGGTGCTGGGCCGGGGCCGCCCGAACGTCTGGGGCACGGCCCTGGGCGCGGTCCTCATCGGCATCATCACCACCGGCCTGACCATCAAGGGACTGCCGTACTACACGCAGGACGTGGTCGAGGGCGCCGTCCTCATCCTGGCCCTGGTCTTCAGCTTCACCCTGTCCAAGCGCCGTACCGCATAAGGAAACCGACACCATGGGCTACCGCATCCTGGACACCGACGACGTCCCCGGCTACCTGAACGAGCGCGGCCACTGGGACGACCTCGACGACATCCACGTCCGAGAGGTCTCCGACGGCAACCTCAACCGCGTGTTCCTGGCCTCGGACGGCGCCGGCACCCGCAGCCTCGCCGTGAAGCAGGCCCTGCCGTGGGTGCGCGTGGCCGGTCCCTCGTGGCCGCTGAGCCCCGACCGTTCCGACGCCGAGGCCCGCGCGTACGAGCAGATCGCCAAGGCGGCGCCGGACAAGATCCCCGCGATCCACGGCTACGACGCCGAGAACCACGCCCTCGTCATGGAGGACCTGTCCGACCTGACGGTCCTGCGCACCCACCTCAACGAGGGCGGCTCCTACGGCCCGTCCACCTCGGTCCGCATCGGCGAACTCGTCGCGCAACTCTCCTTCACCACCAGCGACTTCGGCATGTCCTCCGCCGACCGCAAGGCCCTGGTCGCCGCCTCCGTCAACCCCGAGCTCTGCAAGATCACCGAGGACGTGGTCCTGTCGGAGCCGTACGTCGAGCACGAGCACAACCACTGGCACCCCGGACTCGACGACCTGGCCGCCGGGTTCCGCGCCGACTCCCGGCTGCGCACCGAGGTCGCCGAACTCCGCCACGTCTTCATGACGAGCGGGCAGGCGCTGCTCCACGGCGATCTGCACACCGGCAGCGTCATGGTCGGCCGACGGGACGGCGAGGAGGTCGTCCGGGTCTTCGACCCCGAGTTCTCCTTCGTCGGCCCGGTCGGCTTCGACCTCGGCCTGTACTGGGCGAACGTCCTCGTCTCCGAGGCCCGTGCGCACGCGCTGGGCGCCGACGGCGACCACGCCGACCAACTGCGCCTGAGCTGGGCGGGGTTCGAGGCCGAGTTCCGCCGGCTCTGGCCCGCGCGCGTCGACACCTTCTTCGACGACGCCTATCTGGAGCGGTTCCTGCGCCGGGTCTGGACGGAGTCGGTCGGGTTCGCGGGCACGGAGATCATCCGCCGCGTCATCGGCTTCGCCCACCTCACCGACCTGACGACCCTGCCCGACCCGCTCCAGGTGGCCGCCTCCCGCCGTTCCCTGCTCCTGGGCCGCGAACTCATCGTCCGCCGCGCCGAGTTGCCGGACCCCGAGTCCGTCCGGGCCGTCGCCCGGCAGGTCCCGGCCGGGAACCGGGAGGCGTCGGCCGGGAACCGGGAGGCGTCGGCCGGGAAGCGGGAGGCGTCGGCCTGACACCGGCCCTTGCCGCACCTATCGAAATTCGATAGCTTTCCATCGTGATTCGATGGAAGGACTGGTCATGGGGAAGCTGACGGTGCTCGCGCTGCGAGCCGTGCTCGTCGTGGTGCTCACCGGCACCGTGTTCGTCCAGGCGGGGATGGTGTGGGCGTTGGCCGCCAAGCCGGACGACGGGTCGCTCCCGCTGACCCCGTTGCGTGTGATCACCATCCTGGGCATGGTGTCGGCCCAGGTCGCCGTGGTCTGCGTATGGCGGTTGGTGACGATGGTGCGCCGTGGAACCGTGTTCTCCCACGCCGCCTTCCGGTACGTGGACGCCGTGATCGGCTCGATCGTCGCGGCCGCCCTCATGTGGTTCGCGGTCACCGCCGTCAACGCGCCGGGCCAGCGGGACGACCCGGGCGTCACCCTCATCATGGGCGGGATCGGCGTGGCCATCCTGGGGGTCGCGCTCATCGTGCTCGTCCTGCGGATGCTGCTCGCGCAGGCCGTCGCCCGGGACGTGGAGGCGACCCGGATGCGGGCCGAGCTGGACGAGGTGATCTGATGCCGATCGCCGTCGACATCGACGTCATGCTGGCCCGGCGGAAGATGTCCGTGGGCGAACTCGCGGACCGGGTGGGGATCACGCCCGCCAACCTGGCCGTCCTCAAGAACGGCCGGGCCAGGGCGGTGCGGTTCGCGACCCTCGCCGCGCTCTGCGAGGTGCTCGAGTGCCAGCCGGGCGACCTGCTGCGCTGGGAGGCCGAGGACACCGCGGGCGAATGACGTACCCCGGGCCCCGGGAGCGCCCCCCCCCGCCCGAGGCACGGGCGGGGGAGTCCTGCCACTCCTCTCTCCCTCTGTCGACGCGTCGACTGATCACTTCATCGGTTCATCGACTCACCGGCTTGGCGGCTCACCGACCTGGCGCCTCACCGGCTCGCCGGCTCACCGGTTCAGCCGGCGTACACCCTGCCCTGCTTCACGACGTAGTGCGCCGGCGCCGAGCAGCCGATGGACGGGGTGACCAGCAGACTGACGGTGAGGGGAGCCGGCTCCGTGCTCGCGGTCGTGAACTCGCAGACGGCCTGGCTGCCGGTGAGCGGGTACCAGAACCATCCGTCGACCTCGCCCACCGTGACCCGGTCGGACTCCTTCCAGGTGCCGGTGTCGTGCGTGAAGACCTGCAACCGCACCGAGGCGGCGTACTCGTCCTCCGGCGACCGCAGCGCGGTGAGCGTGATCTTGTAGTCGCCGCCCAGGACGGACGAGGCGATCTGCCGAGTCCCCGGCGCGGCGGTCCCGGCGTCGGCGGTGGACGCTCCGACGGTTCCGAGGACGGCTGCCGTGACCAGGGCGACACCCGCGGTCGCGGCGCGCCGGGTGCGGTGATTGCGGACCAGGTTCATGTTCTTCCCCCGTCGGGTCGAGTGCGGCGGGACGTCGGACAGCGGCACCTGCCGGGCCGTGCCACGCCCCGCCGCCGATGCTCGCCCGTGTGCCGGGCCGGGGAGAAGCAATTCGAACGTGCTCGAATCGCTGTCGGCCCCGCCACGGCGGCCCCGCTCCCGCTACGGCATGCCGCCGACGGGCTGCCCCAGCCGCCGCAGCTCTCCCGCGTCCCCTTCGCCGTCCAGGAGCCGCAGGCCCATGAGCGTCACCGAGTGCCGTACGTACTGTCCGTCGCGCCGGCTCGCGAGCAGCCCCCCGTCCCGCAGGACGGCGAGCTGGTAGCTGGCGCTGGGCAGGGCGATGCCGACGGCCGTCGCCACCTCGGAGGTGGTCCGGGGACCGCGGCGGGCCACCTCGGCGAGAACCGAGGCCCGGGTACGGCCCAGCAGGCGGTCCAGTCCGTGGTCGTTGAGGGCCACCGAGTCGAGGGGCCGTTCGCCGACCGGGTAGACCAGGACCGGGCCGAGGGCGGGATCGGCGAGGGCGGTGGGCCTGCGCCAGCAGAAGTACGACGGGACGAGCAGCAGCCCGCGTCCCTCCAGCCGGAGGTCCCGGTGGGTCGGGTACTCCACCTCCAGGACGGGGGCCCGCCACCGGGCCAGCGGACGCAGGCTCTCCAGCAGGGCCAGGACACCGCCGTCCAGGAGGATGCGGGAACGCAGGTCGACCTCGTCACGGACGGCTCGGCGGGTGTGGGCCCAGCGCGGTTCGAGCAACGTCCGGGCGGAGATCTCCAGGGCCTTCACCAGGGAGCGCATGCCGTTGTCGCCCGGTCGGCCGAGCGCCGTGGTCCACGCCGGGAGGGGACGCGCGGCGCCGAGCCTGCCCAGCTCGTGCCGCAGCCGGACGGCAGGGGTGGCCTGGATCTCCTCGAAGGCCGCGGGCAGCCCTCCCTCCAGGACGGACGGGGTGAGGAAGTCGGGGATGTACCCGGCGGGCGGGACGAGTGTCCGCAGCGTGTGCAGGGCGCGGCCGGCCACCGGATCCGCGGCGACCCGTTCACGGACGGAGCGGCGCCAGGACCCGAACTCGAGCGGTCCCTGCTGCGTGACCAACCGGCAGGCGGCGCAGACTAGTTCCCACATCGGATCGGGCCGGCGCGCGACGCGGATGTTCTGTAAGTCCTGCGGAGTGAAGTGGATTCGGAGCATGCGGCCTCATTCTCGGACGGTGGGGGGTCGGCCGGGGGTGACGAGTGGTGGCTGTCGCCATGGGTGACGACTGACAGGACCCATGGTTGGTTGCGGGGAGGGGACGGACGGCCGGGAACATCGGCCGGATTCCGCCGCCGGTCACGATCGGCGCTGCTGAAGCCCGGCGCCCGGTCCGCCCTGGACCGTACGCCGGGCCGCTTCCCCGCACCATCGTGCGGGTGTGCCGGGGTGCCCGAACAGCTCACGCACCGTTCACCTGTGACCGGTTCAGCCGGCCGCGACCGCCGCCCGGGAGAACACACGGCCGGGACCACGCACCCCGCCGCCCGCGCCCGTCGCCGCTGATGTCACCGGGCGCCGTCAGCGTCGTCCCGTACGGCGAGTCCGTCAAGGAGCCGCTCGACGTCCTCGGCCTCCTGATCGCGTCCCTGCCGCCGGTACAGGTCGAGTGCCTCCCGCCACACCGCGCGGGCCTGGTCGTGGCGGCCGAGCGCGGCATGGGGGTGACCGAGCCGGTCGAGCGTGTCGGCGGCCTCGTAGGTGTTGTCGAGGTCGCGGTACAGGACGATGGCCTGGCGGTAGTGCTCGACGGCCGAGTCGTGGCGGCCGCTGTGGTGGTCGATGTAGCCGAGGCTGTCCAGGGTCTGCGCCTGGCCGTTCACGTCCTGGTGGGTGAGGTAGAGGGCCAGGGCGGCCCGGCAGTGCTCGCGGCCGGTGTCGTACTGGCCGAGGCGCGCGGCGTACCAGCCCACCGCGTTGAGCGCGTTGGCCTCCGCGATCGGCTGGTCGAGCCCCCGGTAGAGGTCCAGCGCGCGCCTGGCGTGCTCCAGCGCCCGCCGGCCGTCCGGCCAGATCGACGCGAGTGTGTAGTGCGCCTGCGCCTGGAGCGCGCGGTCGTTCTGCTGCTCGCTGAGGGCGAGTGCCCGGTCGAGCGCCGCTATCGCCTCCTCGTGGTGTCCGAGCACGACGTGGGCCCGGCCGAGCAGCCGCTGGGTGATGATCTGGGCGCCCGGGTCGGGCAGCCGGGCCGCGGAGTCGGCCGCGGTCCGCCACACCGCGAGCTGGTCGTGGCGGTGCCCTCGCCGGTAGTGGAAGTTGTACAGCGTCCAGGCCAGTTGCCAGGCCGTGCGGTGTGCGGCGGCCGCCACGGCGGCGCCCTGGGCGGCGAGCAGATTGCGGTGCTCGGCGTCGAACCAGTCCATGGCCGCCGGGATGTCCGCCAGTTCCCGGGGGTGGCAGCCGGGGGCCTGCGGAGCGAGCTCGATGGGCTCGCGGTGGGAGTCCAGCAACTGGTCGGCGGCGTACGCGGTACGGAGGTAGAAGTCCAGCACCCGCCGCAGCGCAGCCCCGCGGGTGCCGGCGGGCGGGTCGTGGGCGGTGGCGGCGTAACGGCGGATCAGGTCGTGCATCCGGTAGCGGCCCCCGGTGTCCTGGCCGATGAGCGACGCCTGTTCCAGCCGGCGCAGCAGGGCCCTGGTCCGGCTCCGGCCCAGGCCGGTGAGGCTGCCGGCGGCGGACAGGCCGATGTCAGGACCGGGCGCGATCGCCAGCAGCCCGAACACCTCGGCCTCCTCGTCGGTCAGCGCGCGGTGGGAGGACGAGAGCACCGCGGGCAGGCTCGCCGCGGGATCGGCGTCGTCGAGCACGTCGAGGGCGTCCTCGCGCAGTTCGGCGGCGAGATCGGCCAGCGACAGGTGCGGGTCCGTGTGGGCGCGGCCCGCGATGATGCTCAGGGCCAGCGGGAACCCGCCGCACAGGCGCACGAGTTCGTCCACCGCCGTCGCTTCGGCGTCGATGCGCGCGGGGCCCAGACGGGCGGCGAGCAGGCCACGGGCCTCGCTGTCGGTGAGCATGTCGACGGAGACGTGGTGCGCGCCGTGCCCGGTGATCAGGCCCGACAGCCGTTTGCGGCTGCTGACCAGCACGGTGCAGGTGTCACCGCCCGGCAGCAGCGGGGTGATCTGGGCGGTGTCGGCGGCGTTGTCGAGCACCAGCAGCATCCGCCGGTCCGCCACCAGGCTGCGGAACATCGCCGCCTGCGCGTGCGCGGCCAGGGGCACCCGGCCCGGCTCGACACCCAGCGCGTCGAGGAAGCCCCGGACCGCCACGGCCGGGTCCATCGGATCGCTGTCGGGGCTGAAGCCCCGCAGGTCGACGAAGAGCTGCCCGTCGGGGAACCGGTCGGCGTTCCGGTGCGCCCAGTGCAGGGCGAGCCAGGACTTCCCCACCCCGCCCGCCCCGGCGATCGCGGAGACGACCACCGTGGTCGCCGGACCGGAGCGCGACCCCGGTCCGGCTTCGGCACGGGGTCCCAAGGCGGCGTCCAGGCGCGCCAGTTCGTGCTCGCGGCCCACGAACGGAGCCGGTGGGGCGGGTAGTTGCCGCGGCACCGGGACCGCCGGGGGTTCGGCCGCGCCCGCCGCGGCCAGCAGGTCGTCCCGTTCGGCCGGCCGCAGGCCGAGCGCGGCGGCCAGTCCCCGCACCGACGCGAGCTGCGGGTTGCGGCGCTTGCCGGTCTCCATGCCGCGGATCGTGCTGACCGAGACACCGGAACGCTCGGCCAGCGCCTCCTGGGTCAGCCCCGCACGCAGCCTGAACCGCCGTACGGCCGTGCCGAAGTGATCTTCCATACGGCCCTTCCTACCAGGGCGAACGGTCACCGGTGACCGGTTCGGCGGGAGCGGACCGCCGCGGGCGGCTGTCCGCCGGGCACCGGCCGGGGCTGCCCGGAAGGGCTAAGCGTCACACCGGATTTGACGCTGGTCGAAACGTTTGTGAGGCCAGGCCGGCGGACCTCAGTCTGAAGCGGCAGTCAATCGCACGGGGGCGACATCGTTCCCACGGGGGCTTCGGCTCCGTGGGACGGGTCGACGGGGCCGCGTTCCGCTGTTCTCGACCGGTTCGATGCGCGCCGCCGTCCAACGGAGGAGGTCATGATGGAAAGTTACTCCCTGGAAAAGAAGCCGGCGTTCTTCCGCACCACTTCGGTCGCGATGTTCTTCGAGTCCGAGGCCCTGGAGACCGAGGTCGTGCTCGGCTCGCTCGCCGAGGACATCGACGTCGACGCGGAACTCGACGCCCTGCTCGGCGCCGAGGCCTGACCGGACCGCGGACGGGCACGCCGGGTGGGTCCGCGCGTGCCCGGAACACTCCGTGAAGTGATCACGCGGGGGCGGCGGACCCGCCGTCCCCGTACCTCAGTACGGCACAGAGGGCTGCGCATTGTCCAGAGACAACAGGACGACTTCCTTCTGCGGGCTGCCCTTCGCGGACCCGCGGAGCGTTCCGGCCGGTACCGTGGCCGCGGTCGCCGGCGTGGGCCATTCGCTGGGGAGCCCCCATCGCGGCGCGGAGCACGGGCCGTTCTTCCTGCGCACCGTCTCGAAGGAGTACACCTGGTCGGCCGCGTCGGCCCGGGTGGTCGACCTCCGCCACGGTGCGGCACCGCTCGACGGCATCGTCGACGTGGGCGACCTGGCCACCACCGAGACCACGCTCACCGGCGTCCTGGACGCGACCAGGGCGTTCGTCACGGGGCTCCCGCCGCGCGTGGTGCCGTGCGTGATCGGCGGCGACCACACCGTGACGCTCCCGGTCGTCTCGGCCCTCGCCGCACGGCACACCCGCCCCTTCACCGTGGTCCAGTTCGACCACCACCTGGACCTGCAAATCTGGGAGGGCGCTCCCGCCCGGCCCGGGAAGCGGGATCCGGTCTTCCACACCAACGTCATGTCCCACGTGTCCGACGTGCTCGGTCCGGGACGCCTGCTCCAGGTCGGGGTCTTCCCCTTCGCCACCGTCGAGGACGACAGCGCGCACGCCCTGCCCGCCTTCCTGCGCTCCGTCGGCCGTCAGGTGCCGGTGTCGGCCCCCGAGATCGACGACGCGGACGCCTTCCGGGACGTGGTCGGCCGGGGCGGGGACGTCTACGTCAGCGTCGACCTGGACGTGCTGGACGCGGCCGAGATGTCGTCGACCGGCTACCCCGCGACCGTCGGACTGAGCCTGCGCCGGCTGCTGCGGCTGATCGACCTCGCCCTCGCGGACAACCGCCTCGTCGGATTCGACGTCGTCGAGTTCGCGGCCGACCGGGCGGACCGGTCCCCGAAGACACTCGCCGACGCACAGCGTGCCGCACTCGTCTTCGTCCACCTGCTGAGCTGGGCCGGCCGGCAGCGGGACACCCGGACGGACCCCTGACACCGCAAGCCCGAAGCCGCACGTACCGCAGCCTTCCCACGGGGGGACCATGCCCATCAGCGAACCGCGTACCCGAAACGCCTTCCAGGAGACGATGCTCGGTCTCACGTTCTCGCCGCTCCAGGAGAGCGACCTCTTCTCACGGGCGTGCGTGGAGCAGTACCGGACCGCCGACCTCTCCCGCCACGCGTACCGGTTCGCGCAGGTCTTCGAGCCCGACGTGCTCCGCGAGGTGGCCCTGCTCGACGGGATCGGCTACGACCGGCTGGCCGAACTGCGCCACCGCCCCTCGGAGGCGACCGCCCGGCTCGGTGAACTGGCCGACGGCGCGGCCGACCTGTCGGTGGTGGCTGCGGTCAACGTGGCGGCCGCCCTGATCAGCGTCTCGCGCTTCGGCCCCGCCGCCCGGATCCTGGACCGGACCGCGCCACGGGCCACCACCCCGCGTGACTCCTTCGAGGTGGGGATGCTGCGTTTCGTGGTGGCCAACCGGCGGGACGACGGGCCCGCCGTCTCCCGGGCCTTCCACACGATGCGCCGGGCCGTCGAGTCCGGCACACTGCCCGCCGACCGCACCCTCGACGCCTGCGCGCAGGCCGTCGTCTGGTACATGAAACGCCGTGACCTGCCGACCGCGGACTTCCTCTGGTACGTGGCGGCCGGCCGCGAACTCGCCAGGCACCCGCGGGACCTGGGCGCCGGCTCACTGTCGGCCTGGTACCGCGCCCTCGCCATGGTGCCCGCGGCCCGCGGCCGGACCCGGCTGACGCGCCGCTACATGGAGTTCACCCGTGAGGCCGCCGCGCACTCGCTGGCCGGACGGCCGCGTGCCTACGAGGCCCACTTCCTCAAGACGTACCACGAGTCCACGCTGAAGGAGCACATGTACGTGACCCGGGACCCGGACCGGGCCGAGGAGGCGGGCCTCGACCTCATCGCGCTGGACCCGGCCTGGTCCCCGAGCTACGGCGAACTCGCCGACGCCTACGCCCACTTCGGTCGGCTCGCGGAGGCGGCCGCGCTCTACGAGAAGGCCGCCGCGACCGGGCCGCCGTACTACGGGCACCACCTCCTGCGGGCGGCCCGGGCCAGGGAGCGCCTCGGCGACGACGTACGCGCCCTGGAGCACTACGGGCGTCTGGCCGACCTCGTGCCCGGCGACGAGAGCGTGCTGCGGCAGGGCCTGGCGGTCGCGCGGCGCGGCGACGACCCGGCCGCCGACCGCTTCCGGTCGCTTCTCGACCGGCTCCGCACCCCGGCGGGCGAGGCGACATGAAGCACACCGAACTGACCGTCAGGAACTACACCGGTTTCGCGACCACGATCTTCCTCACCGGACTGGTCTCGGTCGGCTTCGGGGCCGTCGACATCCTGCTGATCTCGCCCAAGGGCCTCGACCAGGTGGCCGCGGTCGGCCTCGGTGACGTCATCAACGCGGGCCTCACCGCGCTGCTCGCCATCGGCGTCGTGGACACCTTCAGCAGCCGCCTGGCGATCGCCGAGGGCCGCGGGGACCTCGCGCGGCGGCTGCCGGTGCTGGCATCGGCCCTGCTCGTCCTCCTCCTGGTGGCCCAGGCGTCGGCCGTGCTGCTCTCGTCCGCCGTGCAGCCGGGGCTGCGCCTGGCCGGTCAGGACCCCCGACTGGCCGGTCTCGCCGCGGACTTCGTGATCGTGCGCGGTTGCAGCCTCGGCTTCACGATCCTCTACGCGGCCCTGAACGAGGCCCTCAAGATCTGCGGGCTGAAGAACAGGTCCCTGCTGCTCCTGGTGGTCGGCCTCGCCACGAACGCGGCGCTCGACTGGGCCTTCCTCTACACGCCGCTGTCCGGCCGGTTCGCGTCCCCGGTGGTCGCGGTCGCGGCGGCGACCACCGGCTCCCAGCTCCTGATCGCCTGCTTCGCCCTGCGTTTCTTCCTGCGCCGGATGCGGGCACGCGGCGAGCGGTTCACCCGCCCCGAGCGCGCCTCGGTCGTCGCCGAGACACGCTCGATGGCACGCAACGCGCCGGGCGTGGGCGCCCGGCACTTCAACGACTACGCGGGCACGATCACCGTCACCCTCCTGCTGGGCACACTGGGCGTGCAGGTCCTCGCGGCGGTCACGGTGGCCACCAAGATCTGGAGCCTGTTCTGCCGCATCCCGCAGGCCTGTGTGTCCGGCACGTTCGTGTACTACGGCTACCGGCTCGGCCAGGACGAGAGCGACCTGCCGACAGCGGCCCGCACCCTGCCCGCCACCACCCGCAGCTCGCCCGCCACCGCCCGCAGCCTGCCCGCCACCGCCCGCACCCTGCTGCGCTACGCGGCGGTGCCCACGGCGGCCGGCGCCGTGACCGTGGCGCTGGCCGCCCCCTGGCTGGTGCGGCTCTTCGCGGGCGCCGGCCAGGACGAACGGCTCACCCGGTCCCTCCTGTTCGCCTTCCTGCTCACCGTCCCCGCCTACCTCCTGGAGAACCACTTCGGGGAGATCCTCTCCGTGCACCAGCGAGGCGCCCTGCTCGCCACGGCCTCGGCCGTCACCACGTACGCCCTCGCCGTGCCGCTGGCCGCCGTCGGCGTGTTCGTCCTGCACTCCCCGTTCCTGGTGACCGCCTCGGGCGTGCTTCCCTCGGCGGTGCTCGCCACCGCCTTCCACAGGTCGCTCCGCAAGGACCACTGGACCCGGAGCGAGGTGGGCCGTGACACAGGTGTCGGCGTTCCGGCATGACCCCGTGAGGTCCGTCCTGCCCGGCGGCGACCACGGCACCTTCCGCTGGGACAGGGAACCCGTGGTGTTCGGCCACCGCCGCCTCACCCATCACAACGAACGGCTGGGCCGCACCCTGCCGGTACCGGTCAGCGCCTCTCCCGCGGTGGTGCCGGGCATCGGCGTGCTGCTCGCCGCCGACGACGGCCGGGTGCGGTTCTACGGCCGGGGACTGGGCAAGGTGTTCTGGGAGCGCCGCCTCGACAGCGGGGTGTACGCCTCGCTCGTGGTCGACCCCGGGCGGCGCCGGGTGGTCGTCGCGGCCACCAGCGGGCTGATCACCTGCCTCGACCTGCGCGGGAAGCTGGTGTGGGCGGCTCGCACGCGGCTTCCGGTGTACGCGACCCCGGTCCTGCTCCCGGCCGCCGACCTGCTCGTGGTGGCGGCCTTCCACGCGCGCTGTCTGGCCTTTTGCCTGTCCACCGGCGAGCCCGTCTTCGACCGGGAGCTGCCCGGACCGTGGCACGCGGCGGACGGCGGCACGGCGTCGTACCGGGACCCCTACGCCAGTCCGGCCGGCACGGACGAGGGCACGGTCGTCGTCTGCTGCGGCCACCACGTGATCGCCCTGTCCGGCGACGGCGGCGAGCTGTGGCGGTTCGCGGCCGACGCCGACATCAAGGCCTCCCCGGTCTTCGTCCGGGCCACCGGGGAGGTCGCGGTCTGCACCGTCGGGGGCACCTGCCTGTTCCTGGACGCCCGCACCGGACGGCTGCTGCACACGGAGTTCCTGGGGGCCAAGATCACGGCAAGTCCCGCGCTCTCGGGGGAGGTTCTGGCGGTGGGCGCGCAGGACGCCACCGTGACCGGCGTCGACGTCCGCACGCACACGCCCGTGTGGCGGGCGCCCCAGGGAGCCCCGCACTCGTACACGTCCTTCAGCGTGCTGCCGAACGGGGACTTCATCGCGACGGCCGAGCGCGGCAACGTGATCGCGCTGCGCCGCTCCGACGGGCGGTTCCGCTGGGAGAGCAGCCAGGTCCTGGGCCTGCCCGACCACGAGCCCCGGATGGACACCACCCCGCTCGCCTCGCCGGACGGCGCCCTCTACTGCGCCTCCTACGCCGGGGACTTCTACGAATTCCGATTCCAGCCCGCGAACACGGAGGTCGCCCCGTGCCGGCAGTAGCACCCGGCGCCGGACCCGAGTCCGGCGCGAGCCCGATCGAGCAGTCGCTGGCAGGAATGATGTCCCGTCTGGACGCCATCCTCGCCGCCGACCGCCTGACCGACCGGACGCTCGTGGAACTCATGGCCGTCTACAACAACGTGGCCTACGTGTTCCTCTACCTGGAGGCCGTCGACGACGACGAGAACTTCACCCGGTTGCTGCCCTGGCGCCGGGCGTTCTACGAGGACGACGACCGCACCGCCCGGATCGTGCGCCGGCTGCGGGAACTGCGCTGCGCCGACACCCGGCTGGACGCCGTCCGCGAGGAGTACCTGGCGGAACTGACCGCGGCGGAGCGGCGCGACCCGGCCGAGGACGCCCGGCTCGACGACCTCCTCGACGAGGCGAAGGCGGTGCTGGCCGGGGTGCGGGACGCCCGGCGGGAGATCCTGCGGCGGGTGGGTGTCCGGGACGCGGAGGCCGATCCGGCGGCGGTCTACTACACCGTGCTGGGCTCCATGGAGAGCACGGCCACCCGGGACAAGCTGGCACGCGTGTGGGCGGCGGCACGGGACGCCCGGCAGCCCGCCCTGCTCGCCGCGCTCGACGCGATGGTGACGGTACGGCGCCGGCGGAGCGCGCGGGCCGGTCATCCGAACGTCGCGGCGGGGACGCTGGCCCGCTGCCGGGCCACCGAGGCCGACATCGCCGCCTTCGTGACGAGCAGCCTCGAGACGGCGCTGGCCGCACACGCGCAGGTGGAGTCCGAGATCGCCGCCGTCACCGGCGCCACCGGCCGGCCGATGGACCACCTCGGGTTCGCGATGCGCACCGTGTTCGGCGCCGGACGCGTGCCGGCGTTCCGGATGGGGGAGTGCCTGGACTTCCTGTCCGCCGTGACCCACGCCGTGTTCGGCCTCACGCTGACCCGGCAGCCGAGCGGGCACCCGCAGGTGATCAAGGTCGCCGTGCGGGACGCGGACGACGAGATCGGGGACATCCTGTTCGACCTGTGGGACACGGACCGCGGGACACCCGGCCCCAACCACACCCTCGGCCTGCGCGGCCGCACCGACTGGAGCGGCCTGGTCCAGCGGCCCGTCGCGTACGTCTCGTGCCGGTTCCGTCCGGACGCCGAGGACACCGGACACATCACGTTCCAGAACGTGCACGGCATGTTCCACGAGTTCGGTCACGCCCTGAACCACCTCCTCCTGCGCACCGGCGTGCCGTTCCGCTCCGGACTCGAGTCCCTGCCGCCGGAGCGGCTGGAGTGCCTGAGCATGTGGTTCGAGAAGTGGGCCTGCCACCCGGAGTTCGCCCGTCGGCTGACCCTCGGCCCCGCAGGCGAGGAGCAATGGGCGCGATGCGTCCGCATCAAGATGTTCGAACAGCGGGCCGGCCTGCTGGAACAGGCCGTCACCGCCGCCCTGGACCTGGAGGTGCACCGCAGCGGCACCGGCGGACTGCGGGACGCCTTCGACCGCCTGGACGGCCGGTACGGCATCGGCCGCCACTACCGGCTCGGCGACGTCGCGGCGTACTTCACCTGGCCCATGTACGTGGCCAACCCCGGCGCCAACTTCAGTTACCTGTGGGGAGCCGCCGACAGCGCCGCGAAGTTCGCCGCGTTCCGGGAGCTGAGCCTCGCGGACATCACCGGGCGGCCGGAACTGCGCGGGCTCCTCGCCCCCTGCTTCGACGCGGACACGCCGGCCGAAGTACCCGACGGCTCGGCCGTGTTCCGGCTGTACGGCTCGTCGGCCCTGACCGGATGAGGGGAGAACCCGCCACATGACCACGCTGTCGAACGGATTCACCCGGGCGCTGCTCGGCCCCCGGGACCCGGTCCTCGACGCCATCCTGCACCGCTCGCTGGCGGCCGCCGGGCTGCCCACGATCCAGGTCGACGACAACACCGGCCGGCTGCTCCGACTGCTGACCGAGCTGCACCGGCCGCGCCATGTCATCGAGATCGGCACCCTGTTCGGGTACTCCACCGTGCACATCGCGCGGGGGCTCCCGCCCGGCGGTACCGTCACCACCCTGGAGGTGGACCCCGAGGCGGCGCGCGTAGCGGCGGAGAACTTCGCCCTGGCCGGCGTCGCGGACCGGGTGACCGTCGTGGTGGGCGACGCCGTCGACCATCTCGCCACGGTGGCACCGGAAAGCGTCGGCATGCTCTTCATCGACGCCGACAAGAAGTCCTACCCGCGCTACCTCGCCCACGGCTTCCCGCTCCTCGAACCCGGCGGACTGCTCGTCGCCGACGACGTCCTCGCCCTCGGCGACTACGGCGCCGAGTCCCCGGACCAGCCCACGGACGCCCGCGAGGTGGCCGCCCTGACCGCGTACACCCGTGCCGTCGGCCGCAGTCCACGGCTCCTGTCGGCGTTCGCGGGCACCGAGAACGGCCTGCTGATCAGCCGGAAGGAGCGCCGATGACCGGCCGGCGCGCGCTGGTCACCGGCGCCTGCAAGGGACTCGGCCGGTACCTCGCCGCGAGCCTGGCGGCCGAGGGCTGGGACGTGACCGGCGTCGGCCGCTGTCCCGAGGAGCGCGTCCCGGCCGTGCCGGGCGTCACCTATCTCCAGGCGGACCTGTCCCGTCCCCAGGCCGCCACCGCCCTGTCCGGGCGGCTCGATCCCGCCCTGGACCTGGTCGTGCACTGCGCCGTGGCCTATCCGCCCGCCCGGCCGTCCGGGCCCGTGCCGCGCGACCTGGAGGAGGTGTTCCGCGTCAACGCCTTCGCCCCCTACCTCCTCGCGCTGGACCTGCTGGCACGCAAACCCGCGGACCGGTTCTGCTCCCACGTCGTCGTCAACTCCGAAGCCATCTACGGAGCCGACGACCACTCGGCGGTCTACGCCGCCAGCAAGGCGGCGCTGCGCGTGCTCACGGCCGGACTGGCCGCCGGGTGCCGGTCCGCGGGCGCCGCCGTGGCGACGCTGCTGCTCGGCCCGCTGGCGGACCGCGCCAAACTCGCGGAGGCCGAGACGGTCGCGGCGCGCAAGGGGCTCCCGGCGTCCGACGTCGTACGGCTGTTCCTGCGCAGATCGAACCCGAACCTGGTGATCGACGAGTTCATCGACTACGCGTCCTGCCTCCGCAGCGTCCGGTACCTCGCCGAACTGGGCCCGACGGCCAACGGCATGCTCTGCAAGCTGGACGGCGGATCGTCGGGATCGCTGGTCTGACGTGGCACAGAGGGAGACGACCACATGATCGACCCGTCCCGGCAGATCGTCCTGGGCAACGACGTGCAGCAGCAGTACGCGGAACTCAAGCACGAGCTGGACGCGGCGATGTCGCGGGTGATCGCGGACGGCCGGCTCGTCCTCGGCCCGGCGGTCCAGGAGTTCGAGCGCGACTTCGCGGCCTTCTGCGGTACGCCGTACGCCCTCGGCGTCGGCACCTGCACGGACGCCCTGTTCATGGCATTGACCGCGCTGGGTGTCGGCCGCGGCGACGAGGTGATCACCTCGCCGGTCACCTTCGTCGCGACCGTCTCCGCGATCGTGCGCACCGGGGCGACACCGGTCTTCGCCGACATCGACCCCGCCTCGTTCACCCTCGACGCGTCCGCCGTTGCGGACGCGTACACGGAGCGGACGAGGGCGATCGTGCCGGTCCACCTGTTCGGGCTGACCGCGGACATGGACCCGCTGCTGGAGGACGCCCGCCGCGTGGGAGCGGCGGTCGTCGAGGACGCCGCCCAGGCCGTCGGCGCGGCGTACTGGGGCAGGCCCGCGGGCTCCTTCGGTGACGCGGCGGTGTTCTCGTTCTTCCCGACGAAGAACCTCGGCTGCTACGGGGACGGCGGCGCCGTCGTCACCGGCGACCCGGCGCTGCACGCCCGGATCGGCAGGCTCCGGGAGCACGGCTTCGAGCCCGACGGCTATGTCGCCGTGGAGGAGGGCGGCATCAACTCCCGCCTCGACTGCGTCCAGGCCGCCGTCCTGTCGGTGAAGATGCGCACCCTGCGGCAGGACATCGCCCGGCGCATCGCGGTCGCCGCCCGCTACGACGAACTCCTCCGGGACACCGGCATCCGGACCCCCGAGGTCCCGGTCGGCCGGACGCACGCGTTCCACCAGTACACGGTCACCGTGCCGGGCGGACCTGAGCACCGGGACGAGACCCTGGCATACCTGCGGAAGAACGGCGTCGACGCCCGGGTCTTCTACGGGCGACTGGTCCCGCACCAGCCCGCGATGGCCGCGTACGCGGGGGCGCCGGGCCGGTGGCCGGCGGCGGAGAGGTACGCGGACCACGCCCTCTCACTGCCCTGCCACCCACGCCTGACGGCCGATCAGCAGAGCTACGTGTGCGCACTGTTGAAACGCCGGTACTGACGGGCACCGACCCGAAACGACGCGCAGAACCCGACGTGAAGAACGCGACCCGCAGAACCCGAAGCGCAGAACCCGACGTGAAGAACGCGACCCGCAGAACCCGACGTGAAGAACCCGACACGAAGAAGGAGCCGGTGGATGACCGAGATCAGGGAATGTGAGCGCAGCGCCCTCGACTTCGACGAGTTCTTCGCGGTCTTCTGGAGGCAGCGGCCGCTGTTCGTCCGGGGCGGGGCCGAAGCCTTCCTCGGCCGTTCCTGGTCCCCCGACCAGTTCGCCGCCGCCCGCACCCGGGCGCTGGCACAGGACGCCGGCGCGGTGACCGAACGCCCGGACGAGGTCACGTTCATCGAGCGGGTCTCCGCCTTCGACACCGACCTGGCCGAGCGCGCCGAGGAGTTCGCCCGCCGCTTCGGCGCGCCCCGGGCCTGGTTCGACACCGTGCGCACCCACGGCGCGGACGGGATCGGCGCCCACTTCGACCACAGCGACAACTTCGTGCTCCAGCAGACCGGTACGAAGCAGTGGTCGCTCGCGGCACCGCACCACATCCGGGCCGAGACCAGGGCCCGGCGCATGATGGACGTCCCCGGCGTCGGCAGCCACGCCCTGCCGGACGCCGAGGTACTGACCTTCCAGGTGCGGCCGGGAGACCTGCTGTACATCCCGGTCCTCTGGCTGCACTCGGGACTCTCCGAGGCGGATTCCCTGAGCCTGTCCCTGGTCTGCCCCGCGGTGTCGCTGCACTCGGCGGTCCTGCCGTTCCTCGCGCAGGTCGCCAGGGGCCGTGCCGTCGGCCACCAGGTGGTGCCTGCCTTCCACGCCCACATGTCCGACGCGGCGCGGGCCGAGGCCCAGGAGACCCTGCGACGGGCGACCCTGGTGCTCCTGGAGCGCCTGACGACCGGGGACCTCCTGGCCGCCACCCTGCGCCTACAGGCGGAGCACCTGACCCGGCAGGCCGTCTGACGTGGCTCACTACAGCAGGATCTGCAAGGTGGTCGTCGATGTGCCCGCGGCCGACCACGACCGCGTCGCGGCCTTCTGGGGAGCCGCCGCGGGCGCACCCACCGCGGTGGTCCCCGACTCGCCCGAGTACCTGAGCGCGTCGCTGCGCAGCCCCCGCATGTGGCTGTACTTCCAGCGCCTCGACTCGGCGGAGAGCGGCCCCCGGGTCCACCTGGACATCCACACCGACGACGTGGAGGCCGAGGTGACGCGACTGGAACGACTGGGGGCGGCACGTGTGCGGCGCGTCCACTCCTGGTGGGTCATGCGCGACCCGGCGGGACTCCTGTTCTGCGTCATCCCGCATCCCCCCGGCAACCTCGACGACAGCAACGCACACCGCTGGGAATGACGTTCCCGGCGGTGCCTGTGCGAAGCCGCGCTCAGGGTACGCATAGGATGACCCCGATGCGCCCCACCGAGCTGACCGCCGAGCGACCGCCCCACCGGCGGTGGCGCGCGCTGCTCGTACTGGGTGTGCTGGCCGGGCTGCTGGGCATGCACGCGCTGGCACCCGGTGGCCTCATGGGAGCCCACGACGGTCACGGTCGTGCCGTCCCCGCCACGGCGGTCATGGTCGTGGCCTACGACGGCTGCGCCGGTGACGACGGTCACTGCGGCGGCGGCCACGCACATCACGCCGACGCGACCTGCGCCTCCGGTGCGCTGAGCGGCGGACCGGCGCTGCCCGCGCCGGCCCCCGACCCGGTGCACGTGCCCGTGCCCGCGCGCACCGCCCTCTCCCGCCAGGCCACGGCACCGGACGGCGCCCGCGCGCCGCCCGACCTGGCCGAACTCCAACTCCTGCGGATCTAGAGGCACCCGAGCCGGCCGTGCGCAGCGCGGCGGCCGTGCTCCCGCGTGCCCATTCACCGCCATCGCAGGAGATTCAGCATGACCACCACACGTACCCGTGCCGTCCTCGTCGCGCTCACGGCGACCGCCGCCCTCGCCCTCACCGCGTGCGGCAGCGGCGACGACAGCGCGGGCACCACGCACGCGTCCCCCTCGGCGGCGGCCGGCGGCACCGCCTCCGCCTCCGCCGGCGCGCACAACGCGCAGGACGTGTCCTTCGCCCAGGCCATGATCCCGCACCACCAGCAGGCCCTGGAGATGGCCTCCCTCGCCGCCGACCGCGCCTCCTCCGCCCAGGTGAAGGACCTCGCCGGCCGGATCGAGAAGGCCCAGGACCCGGAGATCGACACCATGACGGGCTGGCTGAAGGCCTGGGGCGAGGACGTGCCCATGGCGGGCATGGACCACAGCGGTCACAGCGGCATGGCCGGGATGATGTCCGACAAGGACATGACCATGCTGAAGCAGGCCAAGGGGACGGACTTCGACAAGATGTTCCTGACCATGATGGTCCAGCACCACCAGGGCGCGGTGGAGATGGCCGGCACCGAGCAGGCCAAGGGCGCGTACGCCCCGGCCACGAGCATGGCCGGCTCCATCGTCACCGGGCAGAACGCCGAGATCAAGGAGATGAACAAGCTCCTCGGCAAGGGCTGAGCAGCAGCGGCGGCCGCGCCCACCGGCGCGGCCGCCGTCCGCTCAGAGTGCCAGCACCTTCTCCAACGACGCCAGCGCGGACCGCAGTTCGTCCGCCGTGACGGTCAGCGGCGGGGCCAGCCGGATGGTGGAGCCGTGGGTGTCCTTGACCAGCACGCCCTCGTGCATCAGACGTTCGCTGATCTCCCGCCCGGTGCCGATCGCCGGGTCCACGTCGACGCCCGCCCACAGTCCGCGCGCCCGGAAGCCGACCACCCCCCTGCCGACCAGCTCCGCGAGGCCGTCCCGCAGGACCACGCCGAGCTCGGCCGCCCGGCGCTGGAACTCACCGCCCTCCAGCAGCTCCACCACCGCCGTGCCGACCGCCGCGGCGAGCGGGTTGCCGCCGAACGTCGAGCCGTGCTCGCCCGGGTGCAGCACGCTCATCACCTCCCGCCGGGCCACCACCGCCGACACCGGCACGATCCCGCCGCCCAGCGCCTTGCCCAGCAGCAGCACGTCCGGGACGACGTCCTCGTGGTCGACGGCGAGGGTACGCCCGGTGCGGCCGAGCCCTGACTGGATCTCGTCGGCGACGAACAGGCAGCCCGCCCGCCGGGTCAGCTCCCGGACGCCGGTCAGATAGCCGTCGTCGGGGATCAGCACGCCGGCCTCGCCCTGGATGGGCTCGATGAGGACCGCCGCGGTCGTCTCGTCGACCGCCGCCTCCAGTGCCGCCAGGTCGTTGTACGGCACGACCCGGAAGCCCGGCGTGAAGGGGCCGAAGCCCGCGCGGGCGGTCTCGTCCGTGGAGAAGCTGACGATCGTGGTCGTACGGCCGTGGAAGTTGTCCGCGGCGACGACGATCGTGGCGCGGTCGGCGGGGACGCCCTTCACGTCGTAGGCCCACTTGCGGGCCACCTTGATGCCGCTCTCCACCGCCTCCGCGCCGGTGTTCATCGGCAGCACCATGTCCAGCCCGGTCAACTGGGCGAGGCGTTCGGCGAATTCGGCGAGCCGGTCGTTGTGGAAGGCACGGGAGGTGAGGGTCAGCCGGTCGAGCTGGCGGTGCGCGGCCTCGATCAGGACGGGGTGGCGGTGGCCGAAGTTGAGCGCCGAGTAGCCGGCCAGCATGTCGAGGTAACGGCGGCCCTCGACGTCCTCCACCCAGGCGCCCTCGGCCTGGGCCACGACGACGGGCAGCGGGTGGTAGTTGTGCGCGAGGACCGGCTCCTCCGCCCTGATCAGTCCGGCGGACGAGCGCGTGCGTGCGGGTGCGGTCATGTGTGGGATCTCCTGGTCCTCAGCGGATTTCCTGGGTGCAGCACTTGATGCCGCCGCCGGCCTTGTGGAACTCGGACAGGTCGACGGGGACCGGCTCGTAGCCCTGGTCGGCGAGCCGGCCGGCCAGCGCCTCGGCCTGCGGTGCGATGAAGACGTGGCGGCCGTCGGAGACCGAGTTCAGGCCCCAGGCCAGCGCGTCGTCGCGGGTGGCGAGCACCGCGTCCGGGTAGAGCCGGCGCAGCACCTCGCGGCTGCCCGCCGAGAAGGCCTCCGGGTAGTACACGACGTTCTCCTCGTCGAGGACGAACAGCGCGGTGTCCAGGTGGTAGAAGTACGGGTCCACCAGCGTCAGGCTGATCACCGGGTGGCCGAAGAACTCCTGCGCCTCCCGGTGCGCCTCGCGGGACGTCCGGAAGCCGGTACCGGCCAGCAGGTACCGGCCCGTCCACACCAGGTCGCCCTCGCCCTCGACCACCGAACCGGGACGGTGCACGGCGTAGCCCGCGGTCTTGAACCACAGGTCGTAGTGGCCCGACTCGGGGCGCCGCTCGGGGGCGTGGAACAGCGAGCCGAAGACCCGCCCGCCGACGACCACCGCCGAGTTGGCGGCGAAGACCATGTCGGGCAGGCCGGGGACCGGCTCCAGCCGGTCCACGCTGTGGCCGCGGGCACGATAGGCGTCGATCAGCGCCGTCCACTGCTCCCGGGCCAGATCGACGTCGACCCTGGTGTCGGGGTTCATCCAGGGATTGATCGCGTACTGCACGGCGAAATGTCTGGGTTCGCAGACAAGGAAGCGCCTGAGGCGCGGCACACGGCTTTCGGACACAGAGGGGTTCCTCCGCTTTCCCACGGTGTCGACTGAGGGTTGACACCAAGGTAGAAAGCGTCGGATACGGGCGACAAGAAACAAATGCTGCGCGTTCACGCAGGAATGCTGCGTCTCCGGTCGTACAAACGCAGCGTCGGTGCGTTTACTCCGGGGCCGCGACCGTCGCGCCGGCCTCCGGGCTCTCCGGCAGCAGGTGCGACAGCACCATCACGCTGATCGTCTTGCGGATGAACGGCTCGACCCGGATCCGCTCCAGGACCTCCTCGAAGTGGTCCACGTCCCGGGCCCGGACGTGCAGCAGCGCGTCCGCGCCGCCGGTCACCGTCATGGCCGCGGTGATCTCCGGATGGTTGCGCACCACCTCCGCGAGCCGCCGGGGCGGCGCCGCGCCCTCGCAGTACACCTCGACGTACGCCTCCGTGCGCCAGCCGAGCGCCGACGGCTTCACGGTGGCCGTGAACCCGGTGATCACACCGGTCTCGCGCAGTCGGTCGACCCGCCGTTTCACGGCCGTCGCAGAGAGCCCGACGGCCGCGCCGATCTCGGCGAAACTGGTCCGCGCGTTCGCCATCAGCGCGGTGGTGATCTTCCGGTCGAGATCGTCGAAGGAGGCGGTGCCGCTGTTCATGTGCGCACTGTAACCACGGAGAACGGCACTTCGGGAACACCACCTCAGCCGGTTCGTCCGCCGCGAACGTCCACGTCCACGACATGTCCAGCGCCCCGCTCCGCCGCCTACACTCCGTTCATGCTGCGCGCTCTCGCCGTCGACGACGAACGCCCCTCGCTGGAGGAGCTCCTCTACCTGCTGCACGCCGATCCGCGCATCGGCAGCGTCGAGGGCGCCGCGGACGCCACCGAGGCGCTGCGCCGCATCACCCGCGCCCTGGAGTCCGGACCGCAGGGCCCCGAAGCCGTCGACGTCGTCTTCCTGGACGTCCAGATGCCCGGCCTGGACGGACTGGAGATGGCCCGCCTGCTCACCGGCTTCGCCCGGCCGCCGCTGGTCGTCTTCGTGACCGCCCACGAGGACTTCGCGGTCAGGGCCTTCGACCTCAAGGCGGTCGACTACGTCCTGAAGCCCGTCCGCAAGGAACGCCTGGCGGAGGCGGTACGGCGGGTCGCCGAACTGCGCGGCGCGGCACCCCGGATACCCGTGCACGAACCCGACCCCGACCACATCCCGGTCGAACTCGGCGGAGTCACACGGTTCGTGGCCGTCGACGACATCACCCACGTCGAGGCCCAGGGCGACTACGCCCGGCTCCACACCGACCGCGGCAGCCACCTCGTCCGCATCCCGCTGTCCACCCTGGAGGACCGCTGGCGCTCCCGTGGCTTCGTCCGCATCCACCGCCGCCACCTCGTCGCCCTCCGCCACATCGGCGAACTCCGCCTGGACGCCGGCACGGTGAGCGTCCTCGTCGGCGGCGAGGAACTCCAGGTCAGCCGGCGCCACACGCGCGAGCTGCGGGACCTGCTGATGAGGAGGGTCTGACCGTGCCCAGCGACCCCGTGGAACGCCGGGTCACCGTCACCGGACCACCCCGCCGCAGCCGCCGTACCTCGGGCTACTACCGGCCGCGCACCGAGATCGACGAGCAGACCACCCTCGGCCACACCTACGTCCGTTCCCTCATGCGCTCCCAACTCCGCGTCGCCCTACTCGTGTTCGCGGTACTCGTGCTGCTCGTCGGACCGCTCCCGCTGGTCTTCGCGGCCGCCCCCGAGGCCCGCCGCCTGGAGTGGCTGGTGCTCGGCTTCTGCCTCTACGCCCCGCTGATCCTGCTCGCCCGCTGGTACGTGCGCCGCGCCGAACGCAACGAGCAGGACTTCGTCCGCCTCGTCGAGGACCGATGAACTCCCGCCGCGCCGAGGTGAGATGAACTCCAGCTACGCCGTACCCGCCGTCGCCCTGGTCGTCGTCGCGACCGTCCTCGTCGGCGCCTTCGGCCTGCGCATCTCCCGGACCACCTCCGACTTCTACGTCGCCTCACGCACCGTCGGACCACGCCTCAACGCGGCCGCGATCAGCGGCGAATACCTCTCCGCCGCCTCCTTCCTGGGCATCGCCGGACTCGTCCTCGTCCAGGGCCCCGACATGCTCTGGTACCCGGTCGGCTACACCGCCGGCTACCTCGTCCTGCTCCTGTTCGTCGCGGCCCCGCTGCGCCGCTCCGGCGCCTACACCCTGCCCGACTTCGCCGAGGCCCGGCTCGCCTCGCAGCCGGTGCGACGGCTCGCCGGGGCCTTCGTCGTCGGCGTCGGCTGGCTCTACCTGCTGCCCCAGCTCCAGGGCGCCGGACTCACGCTGACGGTCCTCACCGGCGCCCCCGACGTGCTCGGCGGACTCATCGTGGCCGTCGTGGTGGTGGCCACGGTCGCCGTCGGCGGCATGCGCAGCATCACCTTCGTGCAGGCCTTCCAGTACTGGCTGAAACTCACCGCCCTGCTGGTCCCCGCCCTCTTCCTCGTCCTCGCCTGGCAGGGCGCCGGCGCCCCCACCCACGCCTTCGACGAACCGGCCGCCTTCCGCGACCGGCGCACCGTCGACGTCCAGGACACCCTGGCCGTCCGGCTCGACCGCCCCCTGACCGTCACCGTCTCCGGCACCGTCGACGGCCACGCCCACCACGCCGGCAGGGTCACCCTCCCCGAGGGCACCCACCGCATCGCCGCCGGCACCCGGCTGACCTTCGCCAAGGGCACCCGGGTGCCCGCCACCGACCGGGGCACCAACGGCGGCATGTCCACCTCGCTCGCCGAGAGCCGCGAGGAACGCCCGTTGTACGCCACGTACGGGCTGATCCTCGCCACCTTCCTCGGCACCATGGGGCTGCCCCATGTCGTGGTCCGCTTCTACACCAGCCCGCACGGCGTCGCCGCCCGCCGCACCACCGTCGCCGTCCTCGCCCTGATCGGCCTCTTCTACCTGCTGCCACCCGTGTACGGCGCCCTCGGCCGCCTCTACACCCCCGAACTGACCCTCACCGGGGACGCGGACGCCGCCGTCCTGCTGCTGCCGGACCGGGTCGTCGGCGGTCTCGGCGGCGAACTGCTCGGCGCGCTGGTGGCGGGCGGCGCCTTCGCCGCGTTCCTCTCCACCGCCTCCGGACTGACCATGGCGGTCGCCGGCGTCCTCACCCAGGACGTCCTGCCGTCCCGCGGCGTCCGGCACTTCAGGCTCGGGACGGTACTGGCGATGGCCGTACCGCTCGCCGCCGGAGTCCTGGTCGGCGGCCTGCCGGTCGCCGACGCGGTCGGCCTCGCCTTCGCCGTGTCCGCGTCCTCCTTCTGCCCGCTGCTGGTCCTCGGCATCTGGTGGCGACGGCTGACCCCGCCCGGCGCCGCCGCCGGGATGCTGGTCGGCGGCGGCTCGGCGTTCTGCGCGGTGGCCGCGACGATGGCCGACTTCCCGGGCACCGGCAACCTGCACGCGCTGCTCGCCTGGCCGGCCCTCTGGTCGGTGCCGCTGGGCTTCCTCACCATGATCGCGGTGTCCCTGGCGACCGCGAGCCGGGTACCGCCCGGGACGGCCGCTGTCCTGGCCCGCTTCCACCTCCCGGAAGAGCTGCGCGCGGAGGTCAAGGCGTGACCGGTTTCCTGGCGGGCCTGTGCGTGGCCGTCCTGCCGCTGCTGGCCGCCGGTTTCTGGCTCGGGCGCCGCACCGCACGCCCCGAGAGCCTCGGCGGCCTGGGCACCCCCGTCGAGCACGCCACCTTCGAGACCCTGCACACCGCGTCCCTCGCCGCGCCCCCGCTCCGGGCGGGCCTCACCGAGGAGACCGCCCGCCGCTCGGCACGACGGCTGCGCACCCTGCTCGGCACCGACGCCCTCTGCCTCACCGACCACGAGAACCTGCTGGTCTGGGACGGCGTCGGCGGCCACCACCGCGCCGAGATCCTGGAGCGCCTCGCGGGGCCGCTGGACTCCGGCCGCGGCGAGGCCTTCCGGCTGCACTGCGAGACCCCGGACTGTCCCGTCCGCTGGGCCGTGATCACCCCGCTCACCGTCGACGACCGGGTGCACGGCACCCTGGTCGCCTGCGCCCCGCGCGAGTCCGCCGTCCTGGTCCGCGCGGCCGGCGAGGTCGCCCGCTGGGTCAGCGTCCAGCTGGAACTGGCCGACCTGGACCGCTCCCGGACCCGGCTCATCGAGGCCGAGATCCGCGCCCTGCGCGCCCAGATCTCCCCGCACTTCATCTTCAACTCGCTCGCGGTGATCGCCTCGTTCGTGCGCACCGACCCCGAACGCGCCCGTGAGCTGCTCCTGGAGTTCGCCGACTTCACCCGCTACTCGTTCCGCAGGCACGGCGACTTCACCACCCTCGCCGACGAGCTGCACGCCATCGACCACTACCTGGCACTGGTCCGGGCCCGGTTCGGCGACCGGCTCACGGTCACCCTCCAGATCGCCCCCGAGGTGCTGCCGGTCACCCTGCCCTTCCTCTGCCTCCAGCCGCTCGTGGAGAACGCCGTCAAGCACGGCCTGGAGGGCAAGACCGGCACCTGCCACATCCAGATCACCGCCCAGGACGCGGGCGCCGAGGCGCTGGTCGTCATCGAGGACGACGGCGCCGGCATGGACCCGGCACTGCTGCGCCGGATCCTCGCCGGCGAGCTCAGCCCGTCCGGCGGCATCGGCCTGTCCAACGTCGACGACCGGCTCCGCCAGGTCTACGGCGACGACCACGGCCTCGTCATCGAGACCGCGGTCGGCGCGGGCATGAAGATCACCGCCAGGCTGCCCAAGTACCAGCCCGGGGTGCACCAGGCCGCCCGTCTCGCGACGGACTGACCGGTCAGTTGCTCTGCTGGGTCATCACCATCGCCAGGGTGAGCAGTCCCAGCACCACCCACCCGAACCACAGCCAGCCGTTGCTGCCGAGCGCCACCGTGTACGCCGTCACCACCACCAGGCCGCCCAGGGTGAGGACCCCCATCGCCTTGGTGGAACCGTTCGAACCGTTCGTAGAACCGGGCATCGCGGCAGCCTCCTCGTGGTCCGTCCCCTCCATGGTGCCCCGGTTCAGCCCTCGCGGGCGTTCAGTGAGGCCAGATACGCGTTGTACGCCTCCAGCTCCTTGTCGCCGTCCCGGTCGGCGGCCCGGTCCGTACGGCGGGCCTGGCGCTGCTCGGAGCCGTACCACTGGAACAGCAGCGCGACCAGGACCAGCACGGACGGGATCTCACTGAACGCCCAGGCGATCCCGCCGGCCGCGTTCTGGTCGGCGAGCGCGTCGATGCCGAGCGAGGCGGGCGGGTTCCTGAACGTCTCCACCATCGGCTCGGACGCCATCATCAGCGCGATGCCGAAGAACGCGTGGAACGGCATCCCGGCGAACAGCTCCAGCATCCGCATCAGGTGTCCCGGCCGGTGCGGCCCCGGGTCGACACCGATGATCGGCCAGAAGAAGACGACACCGACCGCGAGGAAGTGCACCATCATCGCGACGTGCCCGGCCCTCGAACCCATGAGGAAGTCGAACAGCGGGCTGAAGTAGAGCGCGTACAGGCTCGCGATGAACAGCGGGATCGTGAACGCGGGATGGGTGATCACCCGCATGTACCGGCTGTGCAGCAGCGCCAGCAACAGCTCACGGGGCCCCTTGCGGCCCTTGCCCGCGACGGGCAGCGCACGCAGCGCGAGCGTCACCGGGGCGCCCAGCAGGATGAAGATGGGCGACAGCATGCTGATGACCATGTGCTGCACCATGTGCACGCTGAACATGACCATCCCGTAGTCGTTCAGCCGGGTGCACATCACGAGCATGATGGTCAGCACACCCACCACGAACGACACCGTACGCCCCACGGACCACGCGTCCCCGCGCCGCCGCAGCCGCACCACACCCCATCCGTACAGCGCGAGCCCCGCGACACAGGCCACGAGGAAGAACGGATCCGCCGACCACACCAGCCCCCGCCCCAGCGTGAACGGCGGCAGATCCATGGTCATGCCGTGCCCGCTGTGCTCCATCCGGCGGCTCCTGATTCGTGGGGGGTTGTACGTTTACTGCCGCCCACAAGAGTAGAACCGCCCCCGACCGCGCTTGCGACCGGGGGCGAGTGTCCCTGCCTCTGGGGGCGCGGGGAACTGCGGGACAAGCCACACTCAGCCCGCACCCGGCAACGGATCAGCACCCCCTACGGCGCAGCCCCTACAGCACGGTCTCCGCCTCGTCGTACCGCTGCGCGGGAACCGTCTTCAGCGTCTCCACCGCCTCGGCCAACGGCACCATCACGATGTCGGTCCCCCGCAACGCGGTCATCCGGCCGAACTCCCCCCGGTGCACGGCCTCCACCGCATGCCACCCGAAGCGCGTCGCCAGCACCCGGTCGTACGCCGTGGGCGTCCCGCCCCGCTGCACGTGCCCGAGGATCACCGGCCGCGCCTCCTTGCCGAGCCGGTGCTCCAGCTCGACGGAGAGCTGCCGGGCGATCCCCGCGAACCGCTCGTGGCCGTAGATGTCCTTGCCGCCCTCGTCGAACTCCATGCTGCCGGCCTTCGGCTTCGCCCCCTCCGCCGCGACGACGATGGCGAACCGCTTCCCGGCCTCGAACCGCTCGCCGACCCGGCGGGCCAGTTCCTCGATGTCGAAGGGCCGCTCGGGTACGACGATGGCGTGGGCGCCCGCGGCCATGCCCGAGTGCAGGGCGATCCAGCCGGTGTGCCGGCCCATGACCTCGACGACGAGCACCCGCTGGTGGGACTCGGCGGTGGTCTTCAGCCGGTCGAGGGCCTCGGTCGCGACCCCCACGGCCGTGTCGAAGCCGAAGGTGACGTCGGTGACGGCGATGTCGTTGTCGATGGTCTTCGGGACGCCGACGACCGGCAGGCCCGCGTCCGACATCAGCCGGGCAGCCTTCAGCGTGCCCTCACCGCCGATCGGGATGATCGCGTCGAGGCCGAGCTCGGCGACATGGCCCTTCGCCCGCTCCACGCCGTCCCGCAGGTGCGAGGGCTGGACCCGGGAGGAGCCGAGGATGGTGCCGCCACGGGCCAGGATGCCGGCCACCGCGTCGAGGTCGAGCTTGAGGTAGTCGCATTCCAGGAGGCCCTTCCAGCCGTCCCGGAAACCGATGACCTCGTCGCCGTGGTCGGCGACGGCACGGTGGACGACGGACCGGATGACGGCGTTCAGGCCGGGGCAGTCGCCGCCGGACGTGAGGACACCAATGCGCATAGCCCGAAACAACCTTCTCCACGTGGGCCTGAGACCGGACCACGCTGTCCGGCTGACATCGCGGCCACCCTACCGGCGCAAGGGGGTCATTCCGTACCGGGCGTCCGCCTGCTGGACGCGCCTGCACATGTGAGCGGACACCCTGTCAGGCGGGCCCGGAACCGGACTCTCCGGTACAGCTCAGGCGGGCTGCTGGGCGGACGCGATGCGCTCGTTGCGGAGCGCGTCGTACCACCGGTCGTCGATCGGCGGCAGCGCGTTCACGTCGAGTGCCAGCTTCAGCAGCAGGTCGGCGATGAGCGGGTTGCGGGCGAGGACGGGCCCGTGCATGTACGTACCGAAGACGGTCTCGTTGTACGCACCCTCCGTCCCGTCCCCGGTGCCGTTGCCGCGGCCCAGCTGGACCCGGGCGAACGGGCGGGCGGTGGGGCCGAGCTGGGTGACGCCCTGGTGGTTCTCGAACCCGGTGAGCTGGGGCAGCCCCAGGCGCGGGTCGATGTCGCCGAGGACGTCACCGACGCACCGCTCCCCGGTGCCGCGGACGGTCGTGACGTCCAGCAGGCCGAGACCGGGCTCCCGCTGCCCCAGGTCGTTGATGAACTCGTGCCCGAGGATCTGGTAGCCGGCGCAGACGGAGAACACGATCGCGCCGTTCTCCACCGCCCGGTACAGGTGACCGTCACGGCGCAGCCGCTCGGCGGCGAGCCGCTGCGGACGGTCCTCGCCGCCGCCGATCAGGTAAATGTCGCCCGAGGTCGGGATCGGCTGGTCGCTGCGCACGTCCAGCCGGGCCACGTCGAGACCGCGCTGCCGGGCCCGGCGTTCGACGACGAGTGCGTTGCCCTGGTCGCCGTACGTGCTGAGCAGGTCCGGGTAGATCCACACCAGCCGCAGTTGGTTGTCGCTCATGAGGTGATCGTTCCTTCGGGGTCAGTCAGTTGCCGACGCGGCGGCGCAGGTCCTGGAACGCGGTGTAGTTCGCGATGACCTCGATACGGCCCGGCGGGCACATCTGCACGGCCTGGTCGAGGGAGTCGCACACCTGGAAGTGCTGGTTGGCGACCTCCAGACGCACGGCGAGGTCCAGCTTGCGGTCACCGAGCACGAAGATCGGGTGGCCGGTGAGGCGCGTGTAGTCCACGTCCCACAGCCAGGAGGTGTCGGTGCCGTCCGCGCCGCGCGCGTTCACCGAGAGGATCACCGGCGCCGGCGGCGGGTCGATCAACGAGAAGGTCTCGAGCCAGCCGGCCGGGTTCTTGGCGAGGAGCAGCCGCAGGTCCCGTCCCTGGAACTGCACGACGTCGTAGCGTCCCGCGACGGCCTGCACCTGGTACATCCGCTCCAGGGCGACCTGCGGCGGCACCCCGAAGACGGCGGCGACGGCGGCCGAGGAGGCCGCGTTCGCCTTGTTGGCGCGCCCCGGCAGCTGGAGGTGGATGGGCCAGGCGGACCCGTGCGGGTCGAGCACGTGGTCCCCGGACAGCACCCAGCTCGGGGTCGGCCGCCGGAACCCGCACTCACCGCAGAACCAGTCGTCGCCCGGGCGCTGCATCACGCCACCGCAGGACGGGCAGGACCAGGCGTCGTCCTTCCACATCTGCCCGGCGGCGACCCAGACCACGTTGGGGGAGGAGGACGCGGCCCACACCACCAGCGGGTCGTCGCAGTTCGCCACGATGACGGCCTTGGAGCCGGCCAGGCCCTCCCGCCAGTTCTCGGCGAGCATCCGGGTCTCGGCGGCGCGGTCGAGCTGGTCGCGGGAGAGGTTGAGCAGGGCGATGCACTTCGGGTCGGTGTCCCGGGCCACCCCGGCCAGGTACTTCTCGTCGACCTCGATGACGCCGAACTTGGACTCCGAGCCGCCCGCCAGCGCTGAGGTGATGCCGGCCGGCATGTTGGCCCCGAGCGCGTTGGACACGACCGGCCCGGCGGCCTTCAGCGCCTCGGCGATGAGCCGGGTGGTCGTCGTCTTGCCGTTCGTCGCCGAGACGAGCGTGACGTCCAGGTTCTGGGCGAGCCGGGCGAGTAGGTCGGGGTCGAGCTTGAGAGCGACCCGGCCACCGATCACGGATCCGCTGCCGCGCCCCGCTGCCCGCGATGCCGCCGCGACCGCCTTGCCCGCGGTCACGGCCAGCTTGGCCCGCGGCGTGAGCGGGTCCGAGTTGCCTGCCATCAGTTCTCGATCCTCCTTGCGTACGCGCCGCGCCTCAGCCATCCGGCAACGTGGTGTGAGGTAAGCCTATCGAGATCCGTTCGCACACCCGAATTCCGGCCCTCGCCTGCGCGGCGGGCGGGGGCTGATTCGAACCGTACCCTTGCGACCATGCGACACGGTTCCATTCCGGGCGCCCACGGGCGGGTCCGGCCCCTCACCCTGCTCGGCGACCCCGTCCTGCACGCCCGTTGCGCGGAGGTCACCGACTTCGGCCCGGAACTCTCCCGTCTGGTGGAGGACTTGTTCGCGACGATGTACGCGGCCGAGGGCGTGGGCCTCGCGGCCAACCAGGTGGGGGAGCCGCTGCGGGTGTTCGTGTACGACTGCCCCGACGACGAGGACGTCCGCCACCTGGGGCACGTGGTGAACCCGCGGCTGGTGGCGGTGGACGGCGTGACGCTGCGCGGCCCGGAGGGCTGCCTGTCCCTGCCGGGCCTGGAGGCGGGTACGGAACGCCACGACCACGCCGTGGTGGAGGGCTTCACGGCTCAGGGGGACCCGGTCACGATCCACGGCACGGGCTTCTTCGCGAGATGCCTCCAGCACGAGACCGACCACCTGGAGGGCCGCGTCTACGCCGACCACGTCACAGGCTGGCGCAAGCGCAGGCTGATGCGCCAGGTGGCCAGATCCTCTTGGCACCGGTGAGGTGACATACCCAGGGGCGCGACAAGCCCCCACCGGCGCTCAGCCGGAACTCAACCCCTCAGAACCCAGGACCCCCCACCTTGTCCCCCGCGGCCGCCAGACGCCCCCACAGAAGATCGGCCAGACTCTTGACCAACTCGTCTCGAGAACACGGCCGTTCCCCAAGCCACCAGTCCCCGGCCGCATGCATCATCCCGACGATCCCGTGCCCCCACACGCGGGCCAGCTGCTGACTGCTCGGCCCCAGATCCAGCCGGTCCTCGATGACCTGCGCCAGTTCCTCGCCCATCCTCCGCAGCAGCGGCGCCGAGTGCTTGCCGACGTCGAACCCCTGGTCCGCCCCGGTGCTGCCGTCCGCGGGGTGCATCAGGAACCGGTACACCTGGGGCCGCGCCTCGATCGCCGCGAGGTAGGTGTCCAGTGTCGCCTCGACCCGCTCACGGCGGTCCGCGGGCGCGTCCAGCGCCGCGCGCAGCGAGTTCAGCAGCGCGTCCGTGTGCCGCTTGGCCAGCGCCGCGTACAGTCCGCTCTTGTCGCCGAAGTGGCGATACAGGATCGGTTTGGTGATGCCGGCCTCCGCCGCGATCGCGTTCATGGAAGCCTGTGGGCCGTCGCGCAGCACCACCCGGTCGGCGGCCTCCAACAGCTCACGCCGTCGGCGGTCGGCGGACCGCTGCTGTTCGGTCCGCTGTGTGGTGTCCATGAGCTCTCCCCACCCCGTGCTGTTTCGGTGACGCCTGCGCAAACTAACACCTGACGGTCAGCCCGTCTCGAACTGGCTACCGAGGTGACCTTGGGAGTTGACTTTTCCTACTGACGGGTAACAGACTTGGGTTACCGCTAGTAACACATTATGCGCCGCCGCTGGAGGGGTCATGGCCGAGTTCACCATGGAGCTCAACGACGAACAGAAGGAGGTCCGCGACTGGCTGCACGGTTTCGCCGCCGACGTCATCCGCCCCGCGGCCGCCGAATGGGACGAGCGTGAGGAGACTCCCTGGCCGGTCATCCAGGAGGCCGCGAAGGTGGGTATCTACTCCCTCGACTTCTACGCGCAGCAGTACTTCGACCCCACCGGCCTCGGCATCCCGATGGCCATGGAGGAACTGTTCTGGGGCGACGCGGGCATCGCGCTGTCCATCGTGGGCACGGGCCTCGCCGCCGTCGGCGTCCTCGCCAACGGCACCGAGGAGCAGATCGGCACCTGGATCCCCCAGATGTACGGCGACCAGAACGACGTCAAGGTCGCCGCGTTCTGCTCCTCCGAGCCCGACGCCGGTTCCGACGTGGCCTCCATGCGCACCAAGGCCGTGTACGACGAGGCCAAGGACGAGTGGGTGATCAACGGCACGAAGACCTGGGCGACCAACGGCGGTATCGCCAACGTCCACGTCGTCGTCGCCGTCGTCGACCCGGAACTCGGTTCCAAGGGCCACGCCTCCTTCATCGTGCCGGCCGGGACGCCCGGACTGGCCCAGGGCCAGAAGTTCAAGAAGCACGGCATCCGGGCCTCGCACACCGCCGAGGTCATCCTGGACAACGTCCGGGTCCCCGGTTCCTGCCTGCTCGGCGGCAAGGAGAAGCTGGACGAGCGGCTGGCCCGGGCCCGGGAACGGGCCAAGTCGGGCGGCGAGCGCGTCAAGAACGCGGCGATGGCCACGTTCGAGGCCTCGCGGCCCGCCGTCGGCGCGATGGCCGTCGGTACCGCACGTGCCGCCTACGAGGTCGCCCTCGACTACGCCAGGACCCGTGAGCAGTTCGGGCGGCCGATCATCGACAACCAGGGGGTCGCCTTCCAGCTCGCGGACATGCGGACGCAGATCGACGCGTCCCGGCTGCTGGTGTGGCGGGCGTCCTGGATGGCGATCAACGGGAAGCCGTTCACGGCCGCCGAGGGGTCGATGTCCAAGCTGTGCGCCAGCGAGACGGCGAAGAAGGTCACCGGGCAGGCCATCCAGATCCTCGGCGGCAACGGCTACACGCGGGAGTACCCGGTGGAGCGGATGCACCGGGACGCGGCGATCTACACGATCTTCGAGGGGACGAGTGAGATCCAGCGGCTGGTGATCGCCCGTACGCTGGCGGGGATGCCGATCCGGTAGCGCCGTCGGGGTGCGGGTGCGGGTGCGTGGCGGGCCCACGGTGTGGCGTGGTTGCTCGCGCAGTTCTCCGCGCCCCTTCGGGCGCGTCGACTCACCGGTGTTTCAAAGGGGTGAGCTGCTCGATGTCGTAGCGCTTGCGGAGGGCCTCGATCGCCTCGTGGTCGGGGGGACCGCCGCTGCCCAGGATCTCCAGCAGCTCCTCGAAGTAGCGTTCGTGGTCCGGGGGCGGGGACGCCTGGAAGAACATCCGGGCCGGCGCGTCCGTCGGGTTGGCGAAGGCGTGTGGGCAGCCCGGTGGTACGACGATCACCGTGCCCGGGGTCGCCCGCACCACCCTCGATCCCGAACTCGACTCCCAGCGCTGCCAGTTGTCGGGTGTGCGGATACGGGGCTCGAAGGCGAGCACATCCAGCTCGCCTTCGAGGACGTAGAACAGCTCCTCGCTGCGGGTGTGCACATGGGCGCCCACGTCGAAGCCAGGCGGGACGTCCACCTCGAAGGTGGAGGCCATCCGCGAGTGCGTGCCCGTCACCTTGAACGTGACGCGCTGGGCCGGTGTGTGGACCACCCGCCCGTGGCCCGGTGGCACCAGGAGTCCCTCGGTGGTGGTCATCGGCCGCTCACCACGTCACCGGAAGGGCCTCGGGTCCCCGGATCAACGCGCCCTTCCTGAAGGGGACCTGTTCCGGGGGCACGGCCAGCCGCAGCCCCGGCAGCCGGTCGAGCAGCGCGTCGACCAGCAACTCCTCCTCCAGCCTGCCGAGCTGGCCGCCGGGGCAGTAGTGCGGTCCGAAGCCGAAGGCGACATGCGGGTTGGGGCTGCGGGTGAAGTCGATCGTCTCCGGGTCCGGGAAGACGTCCGGATCGCGGTTGGCGGCCAGGTACGAGACGTAGACCGCGTCTCCCGCGCGGATCCGCACGCCCTTGATCTCCACGTCCTGGAGGGCGATCCGGGACAGCCCGACCGCGCTGCGGTGCGGGATGTAGCGCAGGAGTTCGTCGATCGCCCGGGGACGGATCCCCGGCTCGGTGCGCAGCCGGTCGAGGAGGTCGGGCCGGGTCAGCAGCAGGTAGAACATCTGCCCGCTGTTGTTGGTGACCGCCTCGCCGCCGATCTGGAGCAGGACGGCGAGACCGACCGCCTCCTCCAGCGTGACCTCGCCACGGCCCACGGCGGCGCCGAGCAGCGAGGTCACGTCCTCGCCGGTGCTGTCCTCGCGCAGAGCGACGAGATCGCTGAAGTAGGCACTCATCTCACGCTTGGCCCGCTCGCTGACCTCCTTGCCGTGGCTGGAGGACAGGATCAGCTGGGTCCAGAGGTGCATGCTGTGCCGGTCGGCGGCCGGAACGCCCATCACCTCGCAGATCACCGCGATCGGGAACGGGCTGAGCACCGCCGCCGTGAGATCGGCGGGCGGGCCGGCCTGGACGAGGTCGTCGACGATCTCGTCCAGCATCCGGCGTGCCTTCTGCCGGACCCGTTCCACGCCCTTGCTGGTGAGCGCGGAGGCCACCGTACGGCGCAGCCGGGTGTGGTCGGGCGGGTCGAGGAAGCCGACCGCGCCCCGGTCCGGGATGAAGTGCGGCGCCAGCCGGGTGACCGGCTGCTCCATCACCGCCTCCCGGCTGAACCGCGTGTCGTTGGCGACCATCCGTACGTCGTCGTACCGGGTGACCAGCCACGCCCAGCCCTCGCCGTTCGGCAGCTGGATCCGGGTGACCGGGCCCTCGCGCATCAGCTCGGTGAGGGTGGGGTCGAAGTCCACCCCCGCCAGGTCCGGCACCTCCCAGTGCCGGACCGGGCAGACGGTCTCGACGGGCACCTCGCCGGGTGCCTCGTCGGCCGGGTCGAGCGGTTCGGTGAGCGTCATCTCGGTCAGGCCGCCCCTTCGTCCGAACGCCGCCAGCGACCCAGCGACATCTCCGCGGTGATGCCGGGACCGAACCCGGCGAGCAGCCCGCGCGCCTGATGCTCGGCACCGCCCTCGTCGAACATCCGGCGCAGCGCGTCCAGGACGACGGCGCTCGCGATGTTGCCGTACTCGGTGAGCGTGGACCGGCTGAACCGGAACGCGTGCGGGTCGACCTGGAGGAACTTGCTCAGGTCGTCGAGGATGCGGGGGCCGCCCGCGTGGACTATGTAGAAGTCCAGGTCGGCCGCGTCCCAGCCGTGCAGTCCCGCCAGGTCCTGGAGGGCCGGCGCGAGCGGTTCCATGGTCGCCGGCACCCGCTTGTCCAGCAGGAAGTGGAACCCGGTGGCCCGGACGTCGTACATGATCCACTCTTCGGTCTTCGGGATCAGGTACGAGCCGTTGCGTTCCAGCTCGACGCCCGTGCCGCCCTTGCCGCGGACCACGGCGGCGGCGATGCCGTCACCGAAGAGGCCGTTGGACAGGAGCGAGCCGACGCCGAGGTCGGTCGGCTGGTAGCACAGCGAGCAGAACTCGCAGGCCACGATGAGCGCGTTGGCGTCCGGGTACGCCGAGCAGAAGTCGTGCGCCCGGTTGATGGCCGCCCCGCCGGCCGCGCACCCCAGCTGGGCGATGGGGAGCTGACGGGTGGTGGAGTCGAAGTCCATCTCGTTGATCAGCCACGCCGTGAGCGAGGGCATCATGAAGCCCGTGCACGAGACGTAGATGATCACGTCGATGTCGGTGGTGAGCAGTTCGGCGTCGTCGAGCGCTCGCTGGATGACTGCGGGGACCCGGGCCTTGGCCTCGGCCTCGTAGAGCTTGTTGCGCTCCTCGAAGCCGGGGTGCTTGAGGGTTTCCTCGA
This sequence comes from Streptomyces humi, assembly GCF_001005085.2. Taxonomy (GTDB): domain Bacteria; phylum Actinomycetota; class Actinomycetes; order Streptomycetales; family Streptomycetaceae; genus Streptomyces; species Streptomyces humi. Next base: position 44,703 of record NZ_LBMU02000079.1, on the reverse strand, counting down.
TCGGCTGCACGATGTGCCGGGTGCGAACGCCCGTGTTCTCGATCAGTCTCAGCGCCAACGGCAGCTGCGGGTGGTTCTCGTGGTGGGAGCGCGCCAGTTCAAGCGTCTCCTCCATCGTGATCACGTACTCCGGGACCGACACTGAGGGCTTGCACAAAGTCGCCATGAACCGTGCCTGCTTTCAGCCTTCCGGCGGGTTTGGGCCCGCCGGCCAGAAGGTGGTTCACCTCAGGAGGTGGTTCCCTCACGATCACCCGGGAGAGCGACGATCTCGCGCCGGACTACTCCGAACCGGTGACCCGGTGTCAGGGCCGGATCAGCGCAGAGGCATCTTCGGGCGAGAGCACGCGATGGCCGGCGCGGCCGCGGAAATGCCGCGTACAACCAGGTCAGAGCACCGGCCGTACCGGCACTTGAACGTCACGGGGTGATCGCCGCGGCGCGCGTTCCTGCATCTGGCGCAGCGCGCCCTCGACGGAGAACCTGGCGCACGCCCGCGGCCGTCTGCCGCAGGCGTGCGAGGAGGCGTTCTGGACGCCGCTGGGTGTCCCGACGTGGGGCCACGGGGCCGCACCCGCCGAACTACCCCCCCTGCCCACTGCTGTGGGCGATGCAGGCCACGTCGATCCGGTCAGCCAGCTTCGCGAGCTCGATGGTCAGAGCGGCCACCGTGTCCTCGTCGAGCCCGCCTTCGTCGGTCTCGACAAGACGCAGCCACCGCGCCCCCATCGTCCGCAACAACTTACTCACGTCGGCCGCGGTCACCTGCAAGGTACCGCGGTCGTCGACGATCAGAGGGAGGGTCACTTCGCGGTTCACACCCGGGATCGTAACCGCGTAACCGTCACGCACCCTGCCAAACGGTGGTGATGTTGCAGAACTCCCGGATTCCGTGCCCGGACAGCTCACGGCCGTATCCGGACCGCTTCACACCGCCGAAGGGGAACGCCGGGTGGGAGGCGGTCATGCCGTTGACGAACACGCCGCCGGCCTCCAGGTCCCGTACGAACCGGTCCACCTCCGCGTCGTCCCGCGTCCACACGTTCGAACTCAGTCCGAACGGCGAGTCGTTGGCGATGAGGACCGCCTCGTCCAGGTCCCCGGCCCGGTACAGCGTGGCCACCGGTCCGAACGCCTCCTCCCGGTGGACGCGCATGTCGCGGTGGATCCCGGCGAGAACGGTCGGCGGGTAGAACCAGCCGGGCCCGTCCGGCCGCTGCCCGCCGCACAGCACCTCGGCGCCGGACCGCCTCGCGTCCTCGACCAGTTCCTCCAGGTCCTTGCGCCCCCGCTCGCTGGCGAGCGGGCCGACGTCCGTCCCCTCGTCCAGGGGGTCGCCGACCGTGAGCTCCCGCATGCCCGCCACGAACCTCTCGGCGAACGCGTCGTAGACGTCCGTGTGCACGATGAACCGCTTGGCGGCGATGCAGGACTGCCCGTTGTTCTGCACCCGCGCGGTCACCGCGATCCTCGCGGCCCGGTCGATGTCCGCCGAGGGCATCACCACATAGGGGTCGCTGCCGCCCAGCTCCAGCACCGTCTTCTTGATCATCTCCCCGGCGGTGGCGGCCACCGCGCGGCCCGCGGGCTCGCTGCCGGTGAGCGTCGCCGCCTTCACCCGGTCGTCGCGCAGGACGTCGTCGACCGCGCCGGAACCGATCAGCAGGGTCTGGAAGCAGCCCTCGGTGAAGCCCGCCCGGTGGAACAGGTCCTCCAGGTACAGCGCGGTCCGCGGGACGTTCGAGGCGTGCTTGAGCAGCCCCACGTTGCCCGCCATGAGCGCGGGTGCCGCGAACCGCACCACCTGCCAGAGCGGGAAGTTCCACGGCATCACGGCCAGCACCGGCCCGAGCGGGCGGTAGCGCACCCGCACCCGGGACGCGCCCGACTCCTTCACGTCCGTCTCGGCCGGCTCCTCGTCGGCCAGCAACTCCTCCGCGTGGTCCGCGTACCAGCGCATCGCCTTCGCGCACTTCGCGGCCTCCGCGCGGGCCTGCTTCAGCGGCTTGCCCATCTCCGTGGTCATGGTGCGCGCGACGGTGTCCCGGTCCGCGTCCAGCAGGTCCGCGGCCCGGTGCAGCAGCCGGGCACGCTCGGCGAAGCCGCTCGTGCGGTACGTGCGGAACGTCGCCTCGGCGAGTTCGAGCCGGCGTTCCAGCTCGTTCTCGTCCATGGCCTCGAACGTTTCGAGTGTCTCGCCGTTCGCCGGGTTGACCGTGGCGATGGGCATGGCTGACCTCCCTGGGAGCGGGCTTGCTACGACCTTCCCGCGCGGCCCTGGCGACCGCAACGCGTGGGCCCCTGTTCAGCCCGAGTGCTCCGCCAGCCGGTCGAGAAACGCGGCCTGGGCGGGAATGATCACCGCGCGGGCCCGGTCCGGGGCGAACCACGCCACCCGGTCCAGCTCCGGGAACTCCTGGACCCGGCCCGAGCGGGGCGGCCACTCCATGGTGAACGTGCCCGGCACGACGGTCGCCGGGTCCAGGTCGGCCTCGACCGCCCAGGCCGTGACGATCTTGCCGTTGGCCTGCCGGACCTCGCCCAGGGCGATCGCCTCGCCGTCCGGCGGCGCCAGGCCCAGCTCCTCCCGGAACTCGCGCCGGGCCGCCTCCCAGGCGGGTTCGCCGGGCTCGTACTCGCCCTTGGGGACGCTCCAGGCGCCCGCGTCCTTCTTCGCGAAGTACGGACCGCCCATATGGCCGAGCAGCACCTCGATGCCGTCGCCGGTGTGCCGGAACAGCAGCAGTCCCGCGCTTCGCCTCGGCTCCGTCAACGCCTTACCTCCGGGTGGGCGGCCAACAGGGCCTCCACGGTATCGGCCTCCTCCGGACGCTTGTCCTCGCGATAGCGGACGACCCGGGCGAACCGCAGGGTGACGCCGGCCGGATACCGGGAGGACCGCTGAAGCCCGTCGTAGGCGATCTCGACCACGAGTTCGGGGCGTACGGTCACCACCCGGCCGTTGTCCGAGACCTCCAGTTCCTTCAACCGGGCGGTCTGCCACTCCAGCATCGCGTCGGTCATGCCCTTGAAGGTCTTGCCGAGCATGGCGAGGGTGCCGTCCGGGTTGAGCGCGCCCAGGTGCAGGTTGGAGAGCCTGCCGGTGCGGCGCCCGTGGCCCCACTCGGCGGCCAGCACCACCAGGTCGAGGGTGTGCACCGGCTTCACCTTCAGCCAGGAGGCACCCCGGCGGCCCGCGCTGTAGGGGGCGTCGAGTGCCTTGACGACCACGCCCTCATGGCCGCGGGCGAGGGTGGCGGCGAGGAAATCCTCGGCTTCCGGCGCGTCCGCCGGTCCGGTCACCAGCGCCCGGCGCACCCGCATCGGCTCGGGGACGAGCCGGGCCAGGGCCGCGTGGCGCTCGGCGAAGGGAAGGTCCAGCAGGTCGTGGTCGCCGGCGGAGAGCGCGTCGAAGAAGACGGGGGAGACCGGGACCTCCCGCGCCGCCCGCGCCACGTCCGTGCGGGAGCCGACCCGGCCCGCCGTCTCCTGGAACGAGCGAGGGCGGCCGTCCGCGTCGAACGAGATCACCTCGCCGTCCAGGACGAACCGCTCGCCCGCCAGCTCCCGTACGGCGGACGTCACTTCGGGGAGCCGGTCGGTGATGTCGTCGAGGGTGCGGGTGAAGACCCGCACCGTGTCGCCGTCCCGGTGGACCTGGACGCGGATGCCGTCCAGCTTCTCCTCGACCGCGCAGACGCCCAGTCTCCCCACCGCCTCGGTGACGGAGGCGGCGGTGTGCGCCAGCATCGGCAGGACCGGGCGGCCCACGGTGAGCCGGAACCGGGCCAGGGCCGGCGGCCCGTCGGCCAGCAGCGCCCCGGCCACCGCCTGGAGCGACCCGGCGAGCATCACCGCCCGCCGCACGTCCGCCGCGTCCGCGCCGGTCGCCTGCGCGAGCCCCTCGACGGCGACCGCGTCCAGGGCGCCCTGCCGTACCTCACCGGTGATCAGGCCGAGCAGGAACCGCTGCTCGTCCGCGGTCGCCGCGCCCATCAGCGCGCCCACGATCCGCTCCCGTTCGGCCTGCGAACCGGGCCCCGAGACCTTGCCGAGCTCGGTCAGCCGGGCGTCGGTCTCGTGGACCGTGAGGGCCGGTCCGGCGGCGGGCTCGACGGGCCGGCTCAGCACCTTCCAGCCGACGCCGAGACGGCCCTGCGGGAGCCGGCCGGCCAGATAGGGGATGACGATCGGTACGTCGTCGGGGGCCGTCTCCCGGAAGAGCTCGGCGAGCAGGGCGGTCTTGCGGGACCTGGCCGCGGTGGCGGCCACCTCCCGGGACACTTCGGCGAGCCGGGTCAGCAGCATGCAGCCATAGTGCTCCGGGAGCGCCGGGGCTACACCCGCACGCCCGCGTCCAGGTCGGCGAAGAGCAGCTCGCCGTTGATCGCCGCCCCGGCCCGGTAGCCGCGGCTCGCCGCGTTGACCACCTGCTCGGCGAACCCGCTCGCGTTCCCGGCCGCCCACAGCCCGGGGACCGTCGTCAGCCCCCGCTCGTCGGTCACCGGGTACGCCCCGAAGGGGGTCTGCGTCAGCTCCGCGCCCAGCCCGACGAACAGCTCGTTGCGCGGAACCGGGCGCGGTGCGACGAACAGGGCCTCCCGCGCGTGCACGGTGCCGTCGGCGAGCCGCACGCCGGTGAGCCGGTCGTCCTCGATCCGCAGCCCCGCCACCTCACCGGGCACCACCCGCACCCCGGCCACGGCCAGCCGGCGCAGGTCGTCCCCGGTCGGCTCGGTCTCCCCGACCTGGTGCAGGAAGAGGGTGACGTCCTTGGACCACTGGGTGACCATCAGCGCCTGGTGCACGCTCAGCACCGTCGTGGCCAGCACGCCGAAGGCCTGGTCACGGACCTCCCAGCCGTGGCAGTACGGGCAGTGCAGCACGTCCCGGCCGAACCGTTCGGCGACCCCGGGCACGGGCGGCAGCTCGTCCCTCAGGCCGGTGGCCACCACCAGCTGCCGGGCCCGCACCGTCCGCCCGCCGGCCAGCGACACCGTGAAGCCCCCGTCACCCTCCCTCGCCCCACCCTTCGTCGCGGCCACGGCCCGGTCCCGGACCAGCTCCACCCCGTAGCGGGCGATCTCCTCCCGGCCCACGGCCAGGAACTCCGCGGGTGCCATCCCGTCCCGGGACAGAAAGCCCTGCATGTGGGCCGAGGGAGCGTTGCGCGGCTCGCCCGCGTCGACGACCAGGGTGCGTCGCCGGGCCCGGCCCAGGACCAGCGCCGCGGACAGCCCGGCCGCGCCCCCGCCCACGACGACCACTTCGTACGTATCGGTCATGGTGACCACCTCCGCGCCCGACGGTCGCCGATCCGGTGCCGCGTTGACAAACGTCTTTGCCGAAACTGCAATACGACCATGACTACCGACGACGTTCTCGCGGGCGTGGGTCCCCGGCTGCGCCGGCTCCGCAAGGAGCGTGAGGTCACCCTCGCCGCCCTCGCCGAGACCACCGGCATCTCGGTCAGCACGCTCTCCCGGCTGGAGTCGGGGCTGCGCAAGCCCAGCCTGGAGCTGCTGCTGCCGATCGCGCAGGCCCACCAGGTGCCCCTGGACGAACTGGTGGGCGCCCCGCCGGTCGGTGACCCCCGGGTGCGGGCGAAGCCGATGGAGCGGTACGGCCGCACCTTCTACCCGCTGACCCGGCAGCCCGGCGGCCTACAGGCCTTCAAGGTGGTCGAGCCGAGACGGAGACTCGAACCCGAGCCGCGCACCCACGAGGGCTACGAGTGGCTGTACGTGCTGGCGGGGAAGCTGCGGCTGGTGCTCGGTGAGCACGACGTCGTCCTCGGGCCGGGTGAGGCGGCGGAGTTCGACACCCGGGTGCCGCACTGGTTCGGGTCGGCGGGGGAGGGGCCGGTGGAGTTCCTGAGCCTGTTCGGGCCGCAGGGGGAGCGGATGCACGTCCGGGCCCGGCCCAAGGCGTGACGCTGTTACCCCGGACACGGTTCCCTAGTCGGCAAGCGACCGCTTAGTATGCGATGGACCCTGACGAAGCAGTCTGTGGAGGCACCGCATGCAGGCATGGCAAGTGCACGAGAACGGTGAGCCGAGCGAGGTGATGCGGCTCCAGGAGGTGGAGCGGCCCACGCCCGGCGACGGCCAGGTCCTGCTGAAGGTACGCGCCGCCAACATCAACTTCCCGGACGTCCTGATGTGCCGGGGCCACTACCAGGTGCGCCCGCCGCTGCCGTTCACCCCGGGCGTGGAGATCTGCGGCGAGACCGAGGACGGGCGCCGGGTGATCGCCAACCCCGCGCTGCCCCACGGCGGCTTCGCCGAGTACGCGGTCGCGGACGCCGCCGCCCTGCTGCCCGCCCCGGACGCGCTGGACGACGCCGAGGCCGCCGCGCTGCACATCGGCTACCAGACCGGCTGGTTCGGCCTGCACCGCAGGGCGGCGCTCCGGGCCGGTGAGACACTGCTCGTGCACGCCGCCGCAGGCGGGGTGGGCAGCGCGGCCGTACAGCTCGGCAAGGCGGCCGGGGCCCGGGTGATCGGTGTCGTCGGCGGCGCCGACAAGGTGGCGGCGGCCCGTGCGCAGGGCTGTGACGTCGTCGTCGACCGGCGCTCCGAGGACGTCATCGCCGCGGTGAAGGAGGCCACCGGCGGGCGCGGCGCCGACGTGATCTACGACCCGGTCGGCGGCGAGGCCTACACCCAGTCCACGAAGGTCGTCGCCTTCGAGGGCCGGATCGTGGTCGTCGGCTTCGCCAGCGGCACCATCCCGAGCCCGGCCCTCAACCACGCCCTGGTGAAGAACTACTCCATCCTGGGCCTGCACTGGGGCCTGTACGCCACCAAGAACCCGCAGCTGATCCTGCACTGCCACGAGCAGCTCACCGAACTGGCCGCCAAGGGCGCCATCAAGCCCCTGGTGAGCGAGCGGGTGCCGCTGACCGAGGCCGCGGCGGCCGTGCAGCGGGTCGGTGACGGTGTCACCACCGGCCGGGTCGCCGTCGTACCGAACGGAGCCGCCGCATGACCGACGCAGCCGAACTGAGGCGCCGCACAGCCGATTTGCTGGCCGCCAACCCGCCCGCCACGACCGAGAAGCTCGACTTCCTCAAGGCCCGCTTCGACGCGGGTCTGGCCTGGGTGCACTACCCGGTGGGCCTCGGCGGCCTCGGCGCCCCGCGCTCCCTCCAGGCCGTCGTGGACGCCGAACTGGAGGCAGCGGACGCCCCCGACAACGACGCGCGCCGCAACGGCATCGGTCTCGGCATGGCCGCCCCGACCATCCTCAGGTACGGCACGGAGGAGCAGAAGCAGCGCTTCCTGCGCCCGCTGTGGATCGGCGAGGAGGTCTGGTGCCAGCTGTTCAGCGAGCCGGGTGCCGGATCCGACCTGGCCGCGCTCGGCACCCGCGCCGTGCGCGAGGGCGACGACTGGATCGTCAACGGGCAGAAGGTGTGGACGTCCGGCGCCCACAACGCCCGCTGGGCCATCCTGATCGCCCGTACCGACCCGAGCGTGCCCAAGCACGCGGGCATCACCTACTTCGTCTGCGACATGACCGACCCGGGCGTGGACGTACGCCCGCTGCGGCAGGTCACCGGAGAGGCCGAGTTCAACGAGGTCTTCCTCACCGACGTCCGCATCCCCGACGCCCACCGTCTCGGCGAGACCGGCGACGGCTGGCGGGTCGCGCAGACCACGCTCAACAACGAGCGCGTCGCCATCGGCGGCATGCGCCTGCCCCGCGAGGGCGGCATGATCGGCCCGGTCGCGAAGACCTGGCGTGAACGCCCGGAACTGCGCACCCACGACCTGCACCAGCGGCTGCTGAAGCTCTGGGTGGAGTCCGAGGTCGCCCGGCTCACCGCCGAGCGGCTGCGCCAGCAGCTCGTCGCCGGACAGCCCGGCCCCGAGGGCGCCGGCATGAAACTCGCCTTCGCCCGCCTCAACCAGGAGATCAGCGGCCTCGAGGTCGAACTCCGCGGCGAGGAAGGCCTGTTGTACGACGACTGGACCATGCGCCGGCCCGAACTGGTGGACTTCACCGGCCGGGACGCCGGTTACCGCTACCTTCGCGCCAAGGGCAACAGCATCGAGGGCGGGACCAGTGAGGTCCTGCTGAACATCGTCGCCGAACGCGTCCTGGGCCTGCCGGCCGAGCCGCGCACCGACAAGGACGTCGCATGGAAGGACCTGGCCCGATGACTGGAGCGCCCGACCTGCTGTACTCGGAGGAGGAAGAGGCGCTGCGTTCCGCCGTGCGGGACCTGCTCACCGACCACTGTGACGCCCCCGGCGTCATCGCCCGCGCCGAGTCGGACGCCCCGCACGACCTGGCGGCCTGGAAGGCGCTGGCCGACGGCATGGGCCTGGCCGGTCTGCTGGTGCCGGAGGAACTGGGCGGCCAGGGCGCCTCGCACCGCGAAGTCGCCGTCGTGCTGGAGGAGTTGGGGCGTGCGGTGGCGCCCGTACCGTATCTGACCAGTGCGGTGGTGGCGACCGAGGCCCTGCTGGCCTGCGGTGACGAGGAGCTGCTGGGACGACTGGCGTCCGGGCGGACGATCGGGGCACTGGCCGTCGGCCTGCATGTCGCTCCAGGCGCCGCGTTCGAGACCGTACGGGTCGACGACGGGCTTCTGCACGGCGAGTTGCCCGGGATCGCGGACGCGGTCGCCGCGGACGTGCTGCTGGTGCCGGGCGACGACGGCGGGCTGTACGCGGTCGACGCCGCGGCGGTGACCGTCACCCCGCAGGTGGCCTTCGACCTCACCCGGCCGCTCGCCACGGTCACGCTGGACGGGGCCGCGGGGCGTCGGCTCGGTGACGCGGAACCCGCCGTACCGCGTGCGCTGCGGGCCGGGGCCGGGCTGCTGGCCTCCGAGCAGTTCGGGGTCGCCGAGTGGGCGCTGACCGAGACCGTGCGGTACCTGAAGGAGCGCAAGCAGTTCAACCGGCCGGTGGGCGGGTTCCAGGCGCTGAAGCACCGGTTGGCGCAGCTGTGGCTGGAGGTCGTGAACCTGCGGGCCGCGGCGCGGGGGGCCGCCGACGCGCTCGCCTCCGGCGCGGACGCCGATGTCCTGGTCGCCGTCGCCCAGGCGTACGCGGCGCCGGTGGCCGTGCGTGCGGCCGAGGAGGCGTTGCAGTTGCACGCGGGGATCGGGATGACGTGGGAACACCCGATCCACCTGTATCTGAAGCGGGCCAAGGCGGATTCGATCGCCTTCGGTACGGCGGGGGCGCATCGGGAGGCGCTGGGCGAGCTGGTCGGACTGGAGGCCCCGTGAGGTAGCGGGGTGCGGGTTCGGGTGCGGGTGCGTGGGGGCTGGTCGCGCAGTTCCCCGCGCCCCTTTCGGGGCGGCCGTAGTGAACCGGGGGTGGCAGTCCAGCCAACTCCCTTCGCAGACAACTGAATCGGGCTCCGTTTGCCCGCATACTCCCTTGGGTCCCACAAGGCCCTACAAGGGAGGCAGAGCATCATGGCCCTCACCACCCGTCGCAGAGCCCTCACCACCCTCGGTGCCGCCCTCGCCGGTGCCGTCGTGCTGCCCGGCGCGCAGGCCTGGGCAGACGGGCGGCACCGCGGTCGGCGGCCGCTGTGGCGTGCGCACGCCCACAACGACTACGAGCACACCCACCCCCTGTTCGACGCCCTCGGCCACCGTTTCGGCAGCGTCGAGGCCGACATCTTCCTCGTCGGCGACCAGCTCCTCATCGGCCACACCGAGGACGACCTCGACCCGAGCCGCACCCTCGAATCCCTCTACCTCGACCCGCTCGCCGCGCTGGTCAAGGCCAACCAAGGCGCTGTCTACCGGGGTTGGCGCCGGCCGCTGCAACTGCTGATCGACATCAAGACCGAGGGGTCCTCGACGTACCTCGAACTCGACCGGCACCTGCGGCGCTACCCGCACCTGTTCACCACCTACGCCCACGGCCGCGTCGTTCCCGGCGCGGTCACCAACGTCGTCTCCGGCGACCGCGCCGCGCGCACGCCGATGGCGGCGCAGACCGTGCGCCGGGCCTTCTACGACGGCCGGCTCACCGACCTCGGCACCCCGGCCCCCGCTTCCTTCGCCCCGCTGATCAGCGACAACTGGACCCTCAACTTCACCTGGCTCGGGGAGGGCGACTTCCCGGCGGCCGAGCGGCAGAAACTGCGCGGCATCATCCAGCAGGCGCACGCCGCGGGGCAGCAGGTGCGGTTCTGGGCCACCCCGGACACGGCCGGACCGGCGCGCGACGCGCTGTGGAGCGAGCTGCTCGCGGCCGGCGTCGACTACTTCAACACCGACGACCTGGCGGGCCTGGAAGCCTTCCTGGACGCCCACCAGGCGTCGTAAGACCACCCGAACGGGGGACGTGTCAACCGCACGGGCCGACCCTCCGCTGGGCCACACTTGCGGCCGAACGCCCTGGAACGGGCGTGGCGGAGGAGGTTCGCGATGGCCGTTTCCATTTCTGTGGTGCTGCTGCTCCTGTTCGTGGCGGTGCTCTTCATGCGCCAGGGCGGGCTGAAGATCTCGCACGCCCTGGTCTGCATGGTGCTCGGCTTCTTCCTGGCCAGTACCAGCATGGCGCCCACCATCAGCAGCGGGCTCACCGCGACCGCCGACCTGGTGAGCACCCTGCGGCCCTGAGCCGGCCGCCGGGGCCGTCGGCTCAGGGCCGTACCGGTCAGGGTCGCCAGAAGACGCCGATGCCGTTCGCCACGGCGCGCTCCGGGCTGTCGGTCGGGTGGTTGAGCACGCTCACCGTCTTGGCCCCCTCGGTGCGGGCCACCATCGTCGTGGAACCGCCGCCGTCCAGGCTGAACGCGTCGACAGCTCCCAACTCCCGCATTTCAGCGGCGACTTCCGCGATGGTCAGGCCCCTGCGGTAGGCGGTCGCGCCGTCCAGCGCGAGGAGCAGCAGCCTGCGCCCGCCGTGCGCGTAGCCCGCCGCCGTGCGCACGGCCGAGACGTTGTCGTCCAGGCCGGGCAGCGGCTCGCCGCCGCGCAGCACCGGATAGCCGCCGACCGCGAAGCGGTACGGGATCCTGGAAGCGGACGGCACCAGCCGCTCGCGTACCGAGACCCGGTCACCCTTGACGAGGGTGCGCAGCCGGTCCGCGCCCCCCTCCCGGCCGAGCAGGACGGTGGTCCCGGGCGCGATCGCCCCGCTGCCCGGGGTGGCCGACACGGCGACGACCCTGCCGTGGCGGACCTGGACCTCGTAGGTGTCCGTGCTGCACCCGGCGGCCCGGTCGGTGTCCGAACCGCAGGTGGCGCGCCTGCGGGAGACCGAGCCCCAGGCTGCCGTGTAGGCGCCGACCGAACCCTGGGCCAGCGCGTACTGGTTGAGGCCGCGCAGCGTGAGCTTCCCGGCGGGGGTGCGGACCGAGCCGGCGAGCGTCAGCCGGTCGAGCCGGGCCCGCCCGTCCACACCCACGCCGAGGACGTCCGTGGTGGCGGTGCCCGGCGGCAGCGAGGGGCCGAACCGCTGGGCCGTCGGCACCGCCGCCTTGAGCACCCTGCCGTGCGCGATCGCCGGGCCGACGCTCGCGCCGGTCGCCTCGACGCCCGGGTGCTGGGTCTCGTTGATGTTGAAGAAGTCGCCGTTCACGCCCGCGACGGCGCCCGCCGCGTCCGCCATCGCGGACACCCGCGCACGGGCGGCCACCGCGCCCGGGGTGAGCAGGTCCACCCGGACGTGCCGGTCGGTGAGGTCGACGGTCAGCAGATGGACGTGGACCGTGCCCTTGGCCGCCCGGACGTCGAACTGCCGGTAGGTGACGCCGGACGGGATCCGGCCGCCCTCCGGCGCGGCGCCGGCCGGTGCCGCACCCGTGAGGGCCGCACCGGCCAGCACGCCGGACGTGGTGAGAATCGTGAACAGAGTTCGGATCGTCGCTGTGGGCCGTCTCCGACGATGCGTCACCGCACCCCCTGATGTCTCGTCAAGTTCCTTGGGACACAGGGAAGTGCAGCAGACGCGGGTGACCTACGGGGCCGCTAGACGTCGACTACGCGAGAACGGGTGAGAAAACGCACCCCCTCGGGTGCTTCCAGCGAGAAGCCGCTCCCCCTGCCCGGCACCACGTCCACGATCAGCCGGGTGTGGCTCCACACCTCGTACTGGCTGCGGGACATCCAGAACGTGACGGGCGCCTCGACACCGTCCACCGCCAGCTCGGCCAGCAGCACGTCGGAGCCGCCGGTGCGGAACTCGCCGTCCGGGTAGCACATGGGTGCGCTGCCGTCGCAGCAGCCGCCGGACTGGTGGAACATCAGCGGACCGTGCTCGGCGTGCAGCCGGCGCAGCAGGTCGGCCGCCCGCGGTGTGAGTTCCACCCGCGGCGGGGCTGTCGTGTCGTCGTTCGGGTCGTCGTCCATGGTCCACCCTCCTGGGCCGGATCCGGCGGTCCTCCCAGTCTCACGCCCGAGCGGCCCCTCCTGACAAGGCAGTTGTGTCAGAAGTGTTGACCCTCCTTCTGAAAACGTTTTAACTTCCCCTCACCCGAGACCCGTTGGTGAGGAGGCTTCGTGGCAGCGATGGGCGTTCGGAACGACCGAAAAGGTTTTCAGAGACGCGCTGCACCGGCCGGCCGCGGCCGGGCCCTGATCCTGCTCATGCTGCCGGGGCTCGCCTACTTCCTGGTGTTCCACTACGGCGCCCTGCTGGGCAACGTCATCGCCTTCAAGGAGTACGTGCCCTTCGACGGCCTCTGGGGCAGTCCCTGGGTCGGACTCGGCAACTTCCAGCGCATGTTCGGCGACGCCGAGTTCTGGGACGCGGTCCTCAACACCGTGTGGATCGCCCTGCTCCAGCTCGTCTTCTACTTTCCCGTGCCGCTCGCCCTCGCCCTGCTCCTGCACAGCCTCACCCGGTCCACCGTCCGCCGCTTCGTGCAGTCGGTGGCCTATCTGCCGCACTTCATCTCCTGGGTGATCGTCGTCGCCCTGTTCCAGCAGGTCCTCGGTGACACCGGCATGCTCAACGGCTATCTCGGCGACGCCGGCCTGCACACCGTCGACATCATCGGCAACCCGGACGCCTTCAGGCCGCTCGTCGTCGCCCAGGTGATCTGGAAGGACGCCGGCTGGGGCACGATCATCTTCCTCGCCGCGCTCACCCAGGTCGACGAGCAGCGGTACGAGGCCGCCGCGATCGACGGCGCCGGTCCCTGGCGGCGCTTCTGGCACGTCACCCTGCCGGCCATCCGGCCCGTGGTCGTACTGCTGCTGATCATGCGGCTCGGCGACATCCTCTCCGTCGGCTTCGAGCAGATGCTGCTCCAGCGGGACGCGGTGGGACCGCAGGCCGCCGAGGTCATCGACACCTTCGTCTACTTCCGGGGCATCGTCGGCGGCGACTACGGATACGCGGCCGCCGCGGGCCTGTGCAAGGGCCTGATCGGCGCCCTGCTCGTCTACGTGGCCAACAAGGTCGCCCACCGGCTCGGCGAACAGGGGGTCTACGCGTGAGCGCCCAGGCGTACCGGCCCGGCTGGATGGAGAAGCCGAAACCCGTCACCCAGGCCGGCAAGGCGGTGGCCCTGACGGCCGTCGTGCTGCTGGTGTGCGTCCCGTTCCTCGTCATCGTGTCGACGTCGCTGGCCTCCCAGCGCGAGGTGGTCGCGAACGGCGGCTGGGTGCTGTGGCCCGAGCACCCCACCCTCAAGGCCTACCGGGACATCCTCGACGGCGGCATCGTCACCCACGCGCTCGGCGTCAGCGCCGGAGTCACCTTCGTCGGCACCCTGCTCAGCCTCGCCTGCACGGTCACCCTCGCCTACGCGCTGTCCCGCCCCGGCGCCACCGGCGGGCGCCCGGTACTGCTGCTCGTCCTGTTCACGTTCCTCTTCCCGCCCGGCATGATCCCCAACTTCCTGCTGGTCAAGGAGCTCGGCCTGCTGGACAGTTACGGCTCGCTGGTCCTGCCGGTGCTGGTCAACGTCTTCAACCTGGTCGTCCTGCGCGGCTTCTTCCAGGGCATCCCCGAGGAGCTGTACGAGGCGGCCCGTCTCGACGGCGCGGGAGACCTGCGCGTGCTGTGGTCGATCGTGCTGCCGCTGTCGAAGGCGGCCCTCGCGGTCGTCGGCCTGTTCTACGCCGTCGCCTACTGGAACTCCTGGTTCTACGCCTCGCTCTACCTGGAGAGCGACCACTGGCCGCTCCAGCAGGTGCTGCGCACCTACGTCGTGGCCGGTTCCGGGCTCACCGACCAGACCCTCGGCGACGGCACGGTCAACGCCCCGCAGACCGTGCAGATGGCGGTCCTGGTGATCGCCACGGTGCCGATCCTCGCCGTCTACCCCTTCCTACAGAAGTACTTCACCAAGGGCGTGCTCACCGGCGCCGTCAAGAGCTGAGCAAGAGGCACGACAACCGCAAGAACCGCCACGGGAAAGGTCACTCGCCATGCCCAGCATGTCCAGACGCGCCCTGTTGCGTACCGCGGCCACGGGGGGCGCCGCCCTGTGCGCCCCGGGTCTGCTGACCGCCTGCTCCACCGCCCCGGACGACGGTGACGTGTCCAACGCGGGCAAGAGACTCGCGCCCTGGCCCGCCCACCTGTCCGCCGCCGGACCGAAACCCGATCTCGCCCCCACCGCCGCGGGTGTCCAGCCCGGCTACCTGACCTACCCCTCCGACCTGACCTCCTCGGTCGGGCGCACCCCGGGCGACGGCTCCACGGTCCGCGTCATGTCGGTCACCTTCGGCACCCCGCCGAAGGGCGCCGCGCAGAACCGGTACTGGCGCGCGGTCGGGAAGGCCCTCGGCGTCACGATCGAGTTCACGGTGGTCCCGCAGGCCGACTACCAGAAGAAGATGGCCACCGTCATGGCCGGCGACCCCGGCTCGCTGCCCGACGTCATCAACGTGTTCTCCGGCTTCGCCCTGCCCCGCGAGGCCCAGTTCGTGCAGCGCAGGGCCGAGGACCTGACGCCGTACCTCTCCGGCGCGGCCGTCCGGGACTACCCCAACCTGGCCGGCATCCCCACCGACGCCTGGCGGGACATGGGCCGGATCGGCGGCCGGATCTACGGCGTCCCGCTCGAACGCCCGCTGCCCGGCTCCACGTTGTGGCTCAACCAGGGCATGTTCACCTCCGCCGGGATGACGGACGGCTGGACCTCCGAGGACTTCGCCGCAGTCGCCGCCAAGGCCACCCACGGCAGGACGTACGCCCTCGGCGCCGCCGCCGGCTCCCTGTTCGGCAACGCCGTGCACGCCGCCGCGCACAACGCCCCCAACACCTGGGCCGTCGACCGGAAGGGCGTCTTCCACAGCAACCTGACCGACGAACGCTACAAGGCGGCCGTCGCCTTCCAGGCCGCACTGCGCAAGAGCGGCTGCTACCACCCCGACGCCACGTCGATCTCCGCCGCGGACCTCGGCACCCTCTACCTCAACGGCACCGTCGGCTCCCTCCAGGACGGCTTCGGCGCCTACCAGAGCCGGTATCCCGACGCCAAGGGCCTGCTCACCCCGGCGCCCGCCCTGCCGTACAGCGTCGGCGGCACTCCCGGCGGCATCGTCGCCGCCCGCCGCTCCTTCGGCTACACGATCCTGAAGCAGGCGAAGAAGGAACGGATCGAGATGCTGCTCAGGATCCTCGACTACCTCGCCGCGCCCTTCGGCACCAAGGAGTGGGAACTCAGCCACTACGGCCTGGAAGGCGTCCACTTCACCCGCGGCCCGGACGGCTCGCCCGAGGCGACGAAGCTCGGCGAGGTCGAGAACGTCACCAACCTGCCGTTCCGCTACCTCGCCGAAGGCCCCCAGGTGCTGTTCGTGCCCGGCATGCCGGACGCGGTACGGGCCCTGCACGACTGGCAGACCAAGGTCGTCCCGGTCGCCGTCCGCAACGCCTCCTACGGCCTCAGGTCCGCCACCGAGACCACCCAGGGCACCACGCTCAAGGCCCTGATGGACGACACGATCACCGCCGTCATCGCCGGACGCGCCTCGATGTCCGACTACGACGCCGCCGTGAAGAGATGGCGGGCCCGGGGCGGCGACACAATGGCCGAGGAGTTCGCCAAGGAGTACGCCGCGAACAGCTGAGACGGCGGTTCCACAGGGCCGGTGACGAGGGGAACGGGGTCGCGATGACGACGGCAAAAGGGACGGCGGCGAAGGGGGCGGCGGCGAAGGGCACGGCGGCGAAGCGGGCGGCGGTGAAGGGGACGGGGCGGGTCACGATCCGCGAGGTCGCCGAGCGGGCGGGGGTGTCCGTGGCCACGGTCTCGCGGGTGCTGAGCGGCAACTACCCGGTCCCGCCCGCCACCCGCACCCGCGTGCTGCGGGCCGCCCGCGCCCTCGACTACGTCGCCAACGCCCACGCGCGCGCCCTCGTCGGCGGCGGCCGCAACACGGTCGCCGTCGTCCTCCGCCAGGTCACCAGCCCCTTCTACGCCCAGGTCGCCGAGGGCGTGGAGGCGGAGGCCGCCACCCACGGCTGGCTCTGCCTGGTCGGTACGACCGGCGGGGACCCGCAGCGCGAGATGGAGTTCGTGCAGCTGATGCGGGAGGAGGGGGCCCGGCTGGTGATCCTGGTCGGCGGGGTCGTGGAGGACGACGCCTACCGGGAACGGGTGGCGCGGTACGCCGAGGCGCTGGACGCCGCCGGTTCGCGGTTGGTGCTCTGCGGCCGGCCCGCGCCGGATCCGGACCTCCCGGTCCTGGTGGTCGAGTTCGACAACGAGGCGGGGGCTCGGGCCATCACCGGGCACCTGCTGTCGGCGGGGCACCGGCGGATCGTGTTCCTCGGAGGGCTGCCCGGCAACACGGCGCTCGACGCACGGGTGGCCGGCTACCGGGCGGCGCTCGCCGAGCACGGGCTGTCCGAGGACGCGGCGTACGTCGTCGACTGCGGGCTGGGGCGGGCCGCCGGGTTGCGGGCGATGACCGAACTGCTTCAAGGCAGAAGGGAGTTCACGGCGGTTGTGGCCGGGGACGACATGGTGGCGGCGGGGGCGCTGCGGGCGATCGCCGACGGGGGGCTGCGGGTCCCCGAGGACATCTCCGTCGTCGGGTACAACGACATCCCGCTGGCGGAGGACTTCAGTCCGCCGCTCACCACGGTGCGGACGCCGGCCGAGGAACTGGGGCGGGCCGCCGTGCGGTTCGCTCTGCGAGATCCCGAGGACGCGGCCGGAGCACGTCATCTGCTCGGAACGCACATCGTCGTGCGGGGGAGTGTCGCGCCGGTCGAGAGACCGTCGTGACAGTGCGGGTGCGTCGTGGCCGGTCGCGCGGTTCCACCCCCGGGCCTTCGGCCGGGGGACCCCAGCGCCCCATTCGGGGGCGTGCAACAAGCCGTCGGTTGAAGGAGGAACGCTGTTGGTGCCGCCGTCCGACCATGTCCTGTCGCCGATCACCGGGTGGACCCGTGCTCATTGGGAGGGCATGGCCGACCGCCTGCTGGACGGCCTGCTGCCGTACGCGTCACCCAAGTTCGCCCAGTACCGGCTGCCCGGTCGGGCCGGTCACTCCGGAGAATGGTCCGACGGCCTCGAAGGGTTCGCGCGGTCCTTCCTGCTCGCCGCCTTCCGCATCGCGGGCTCCGCGGGTGAGGTCGGCCCCGCGCTCGTCGAGCGGTACGCGGCCGGGCTCGCCGCCGGTACCGATCCCCGGCATCCCGAGCACTGGCCGCCCATCACCGACCGAGGGCAGCCCATGGTCGAGGCCGCCTCCGTCGCCGTGGCGCTGCACGAGTCCCGGGCGTGGCTGTGGGACCGCCTCCACGAGCGGGTGCGGGAGCAGGTCGTCGCCTGGCTGGCGGACTTCGTCGGGGCCGTCGTCAACGACTCCAACTGGCGGCTCTTCCAGGTCATCGTCGAGGAGTTCCTCGCCTCCGTCGGAGGCCCGCACCGCCGTGCCGAGATCGACGCCGGGCTGGCCCGGCTGGACGACTGGTACCGGGGTGGTGGCTGGTACACCGACGGCGAAGGTAAGAAGTTCGACTACTACAACGCCTGGGCGCTGCACCTGTATCCGGTGCTGTGGGCGCGGATCGCGGGGGAGCGGGCGGACCCGGCGGCCGTGGCCCGGCACCGCGCGCGGCTGCGCGAGTTCCTCGGCGTCCACCAGCACTTCTTCGGGACCGACGGGGCCCCGGTCCATCAGGGGCGCTCGCTCACGTACCGGTTCGCCGCCACCGCCCCGTTGTGGGCCGGCGCCCTCGCCGACGCCACCCCGCTGCCGCCCGGACGCACCAGGCGCCTCGCCTCGGGTGCCCTGAAGCACTTCGCCGAGCGCGGTGTGCCCGACGAACGGGGGCTGCTGAGCCTCGGCTGGTACCGGCCGTTCCTGCCGGTCACCCAGAGCTACTCGGGCCCCGCCTCCCCGTACTGGGCGAGCAAGGCCTTCCTCGGCCTGCTGCTGCCCGCCGGCCACCCCGTGTGGACGGCGCCCGAGGAGCCCGCCCCGCTCGACACGGCCGACGTGACCATGGCGCTGCCCGCACCGGGCTGGCTGCTGCACGGCACGGCCGCCGACGGGATCGTACGGCTCGTCAACCACGGCACCGACCGGCTGCCGCCCCCGCCCGCCGCCGCCGAGGACAGCCCGCACTACACGAAGTTCGCCTACTCCAGCGCCACCGCGCCGGGGACCCCGGCGGGCCCCGACAACCACGTCGCCCTGCTCGTAAACGACGGTCCCAGCCGGCGGGGGCGCATCCACCCGTCGTACGCGAAGGGGCGCGCCGCCGCTTCCTGGCAGGCGCCGGGCGGCTGCCGCATCGGCACGGCCAGCGTGGTGCACGGCCCCTGGGAGGTGCGGGTGCACCGGGTCCGGGCGCCCGCCGGTACGGTCGTACGGGCGGGCGGCTGGGCGGTCGCCGACGACGCGGTGCCACCGGCGGCGGAGTGCGGGTCCGGCTGGGCGCTGGCCCGGCGCGCGGACGGACTGACCACCGTCCTCGCCACCCTCCTCGGGCCGCCCGGCGGTACCTCGGCGGTCGAGCGGGCCCGCGGCCGCGACGCCTTCGGCGAACACTCCGCCACCCCGCTGCTCACCGTCCCCCATCCCGGCGGCACCCTGCTGCTCGCCACCCTCGTCGTCCTCACCGCGGATCCGGCCGTGCACGGGGACCCGCACGCCCTGCGCACCGGCACCCGGGTGACACCGACGGCCGACGGCGGGATGGGGATCTGCTTCCCCGACGGGACGGAATCGCGTCTGCCGCCCCTACCCTGAAAGGGGCCGGGGCTCGGAACGGGGGCGGGGCCGGATGCAGTTCATCGAGGTGACCGGGCTGGCGGGGGTGCGGTCCGCCGTCATACGGTTCCGGCGGCCGGACTCGGGGCTGGAGTTCCTGCTCTTCCCGATGATCCATTTGGGCGAGGCCGCGTTCTACCAGGAGGTCACGTCCCGGTTGCGCGCTCGCTGCGGCCTGGTGATCGCGGAGGGGGTGGGGGAGGGGTCCCCGGGCGCGGACGCGCTGGTTGCCTCGTACGCCCGGCTGGACCGGCACGAGCGGCTCGGACTGGTCGTGCAGGACATCGACTTCGACTCCCTCGGCGTACCGGTGGTCAACCCCGACATGAGCGGGGCGGAGTTCGAACGCGGCTTCCGGCGGCTGCCGTTGCAGGAGCGGGTGGTGCTGGCCGCGCTGGTGCCCGCGGTCGTGGCCGGCATGCGGATGTTCGGGACCCGCCGGTACCTGGCCCGGCACCTGACGACCGAGGACCTGTTGACGGAGGCCGAGGAGTCGGCACAGGGCACCCTCCCCGGTCTGGACGACCTGGTGGTCAGACGCAGGGACCGGCTGCTCGCCCGTGCCCTGACCGACGCCCACCGGGCCTGGGGCGAGCGCTCCGGCGCCTTCACCGTCGGGGTCGTCTACGGTGCCGAGCACATGCGGGCCGCCTCCCGCACCCTGACCGAGCTGGGCTACCACGCGGCGGACGCCGAATGGCTCACCGTCTTCCTGGTGGAGCCGCCGGCTACCGGATGACTTGAGAATCCTGCCGCACCTCCATTGACCTGAGCATGCCCGCGTCCCTAGCCTCCGTCTTCATACGTAGATGCTGTCTCTGTATGCAGGCGTCATTCACGGACATGTACGCAACGGACATGTACGCAACGGACATGTACGCGCGGACATGTACGTGACGCCCGGTTCGAAGGGGAACTGGCTTGCCTCTGGTCGTCGTAGGAATCAGCGTCCTCGTCCTGCTCCTCCTGATGACGAAGCTCCGGATGAACGGCTTCGTCGCCCTGCTGCTGGTCGCCGCGGGCGTGGCCGTCGTCCGGGGGATCCCGCTGGAGAAGATCCCGGACACCCTGTCGGACGGCATCGGCGGGCAGATCGGTGACACCATGCTCACCATCGGCCTCGGCGCCATGCTCGGCCGGGTGATGGGCGACTCCGGCGCGGCCCAGCGCATCGCCGGCCGGCTGCTCGCGGTCGCCGGACCGCGCGGGGTACAGATCGCCATGGTGGTCACGGCCATGATCATCGGCGTCACGATGTTCTACGAGGCCGCCTTCGTCATCATCGTGCCGGTCGCGTTCACCCTCGTCCGGGTCACCCGCTCCAACCTGCTCTGGGTCGGCCTGCCGATGTCCATCGCCCTGTCCACCATGCACAGCTTCCTGCCCCCGCACCCCGGGCCCACCGCGGTCGCCGCCACCTTCCACGCCTCGGCCGGACTCACCCTGTTCTACGGCCTGTTCATCGCCGTCCCGGTCGGCGCGCTGATCGCCCTGGTGTGGCCCCGGCTGCCGTTCGTCCGGGCGATGAACCCCGAGGTGCCCCACGGACTGGTGAGCGAGCGGGTCTTCGAGGACGACGAGATGCCCGGCACCGGCTGGTCGCTGGCGGTCGCCCTGCTCCCCGTCGTCCTGATCGCGGGAGCGGCGGTCACCGACCTCGCCACCTCCGCCGACACTCCCGCGATCCACCTGGTCGACTTCGTGGGCTCGGCGCCGGTCGCGCTGCTGCTCACCCTGCTCGTCGCCATGTGGGCCTTCGGGCCGCGGGTCGGGCGCGGCCTGGAGGAGGTCGCCCGGTCCTGTCGGGAGGCCGCGTCGGCGATGGCGATGATCCTGCTGGTGATCGGGGCCGGCGGGGCCTTCAAACAGGTGCTCGTCGACGGCGGGATCGCCGACTACATCAAGGACTTCACCGACGGCTGGTCCGTCTCGCCGATCCTCCTGGCCTGGCTGATCGCCGCGATCCTGCGGGTCGCCCTCGGCTCGGCGACCGTCGCCGTGGTCACCGCCTCCGGTGTGGTGCTGCCGATGCTCGCGGGCAGCGGGGTCCATCCTGAGCTCATGGTCCTCGCCGTCTCCTGCGGCTCGATCGCCTTCTCCCACGTCAACGACCCGGGCTTCTGGATGTTCAAGGAGTACTTCAACCTGTCCGTCCTGGACGCCGTCAAAGCCCGGACCACCTACACGACCGTGCTCGCGGTCCTCGGCCTGGGCGGGGTCCTCGCCATGGAACAGGTCCTCGACGCCGTCGGTGTGTGAATCCCTTTCCCAGTGAGGACGTTCCGTCATGAGCCAGCCCGTCGTCACCCGCTTCTCCGTGTACCCGGTGGCAGGCCGGGACTCCATGCTGCTCAACCTCTCCGGCGCCCACGCCCCGTACTTCACCCGCAACGTCCTGGTCGTCGAGGACTCCGAGGGACGGACCGGGCTCGGCGAGGTGCCGGGCGGGGAGGCCATCACGCGGACCCTGCGGGACGCGGAGCGGCTGGTCGTCGGCGCGCGACTGGGCGACTGGAAACGGGTGTTGCGAACCGTGGGGGAGGAGTTCGGCGGGCGGGACGCCGGCGGCCGCGGCGCGCAGACCTTCGACCTGCGGACCACCGTGCACGCCGTCACCGCCGTCGAGTCCGCCCTGCTCGACCTGCTCGGACAGCATCTGGAGGTGCCCGTCGCCGCCCTGCTCGGCGACGGCAGGCAGCGCGACTCGGTACGGGTCCTCGGCTACCTCTTCTACGTCGGCGACCCCGGCCGCACCGGCCTGGACTACCTCCGCGAGGCCGACTCGGAGGTGCCCTGGTACCGGATCCGCCGTGAGGAGGCCCTGACCCCGGAGGCGATCGTCCGCCAGGCGGAGGCGGCCCACGACCTCTACGGCTTCCGGGACTTCAAACTGAAGGGCGGGGTCCTGGCCGGCGCCGAGGAGGTCAAGGCCGTACAGGCGCTGAAGCAGCGCTTCCCCGAGGCCCGGATCACCCTCGACCCCAACGGTGCCTGGTCCCTGCGCGAGGCCGTCGAGCTGTGCCGGCCGCTGCTCGGCACCCTCGCCTACGCCGAGGACCCCTGCGGGGCCGAGGACGGCTACTCGGGGCGCGAGATCCTCGCCGAGTTCCGCCGGGCCACCGGGCTGCCCACCGCGACCAACATGATCGCCACCGACTGGCGGCAGCTCACCCACGCCCTCGCGCTCCAGTCGGTGTCGATCCCGCTCGCGGACCCGCACTTCTGGACCCTGCGGGGCTCGGTGCGGGTGGCGCAGCTCTGCCACGAAATGGGGCTGACCTGGGGCTGCCACTCCAACAACCACTTCGACATCTCGCTCGCGATGATGGCCCACTGCGGTGCCGCGGCCCCCGGCGAGTACAACGCCCTGGACACCCACTGGATCTGGCAGGAGGGCCGGGAGCGGCTCACGGCCGAGCCGCCGCGGATCGTCGGCGGCGAGGTCGCCGTCACCGACGCCCCCGGGCTCGGCATCCGCCTCGACACGGACCGTCTGCTCGCGGCCCACGCCCTCCACCAGGAGAAGAACCTCGGCGCGGGCCGGGACGACGCGACCGGGATGCGGTACCTGGTGGAGGACTGGACCTTCGACCCCAAACGCCCCTGCCTGGTGCGGTGAGCCGTCGGGGGGCTGCGCGGTGAGGCGTCAGGGGCTGCGCGGTGAGGCGTCAAGGGCTGCGCGGTGTGCCCTCAGGGCGCTGCGGGGTGTGCTCTCAGGCGCTGTGTGGTGTGCTCTCAGGCGCTGTGGCGTGAGCCGCTGTGGCGTGAGCCAACAGAGGCCGCGCGCGGTGGGCTGTCAGGCGCTCCGCACGGCCGAGGGCTGCTCGTCCGTGCGCGGCTCGGCCCCCGCCGCCCTGAGCGTGGGCTGCCGCCGGGGCGTGCGCAGCAGGACCACCGCGACCAGGGCCGCCAGCAGCGTGAGGCTGCCCGCCGTGATCAGGCACAGCCGCATGCCGTCCAGGAAGGAGTCGCCGAGCGCCCCCATGGCCTGCCCGGTCTGCGCGCCCAGGTCCAGTCCGGCGACCGCGCCGAGACCGTCCGTCTGCGCGACGGACACGATCCGGTCCTGGACCGCGCCGCCCACCCCCGCGTCGGCGAGGTGACCGGGCAGCGCGTCGACCGCCCGGGTGGTGAGCAGGGCACCCAGGACGGCCGGTCCGAGGGCGCCGCCGACCTGCCGGAAGGCGTTGTTGCCCGCGGCCGCCATGCCGGCCAGGTGGTACGGCACGGAGGCCACCGCGGTCGCCGTCATCGGCGTCATCACCAGACCCATGCCGAGACCCAGCAGGGCGAGCCGCCAGGCGGCGGAGCCGAAGGAGGTGTCGGCCGCCAGGCCGATCAGCGCGAACTGGGCGGCGGCGACCATCAGCAGACCACCGGTGATCATCCAGCGTGCGGAGACCCGGTGCATCAGCCGCCCGGCCGGTCCGCCGACGAGCAGGGCCGACCCGGTGACCATCAGCAGCCGCCAGCAGGCTTGCAGGGTGTCCAGCCGCTGCACCATGCCGAAGTAGAGGCTGAGCACGAAGAAGAACCCGATCAGCGCCAGGAAGCTGGTCATCGCCACGAGCGTGGTGGCCGTGAACGCGGGACTGCGGAACAGGCTCAGGTCCAGCATCGGGCTGTCACTGCGCCGCTCCGCCAGCACGAACGCGACCCCGGCGACCACGGCGGTGAACAGCGCCACCATCACCTTGACGTCGGTGAACGAGCTGGCGCCGCCCTCGATCACGCCGTACACCAGCGCGGTGATCGCGAGGGTGGCGGTGATCTGTCCGGGCCAGTCCAGCCGGCGCCCGTGCGGAGCGCGCGAGTCGGACAGCTGCCGGGCCGCGATCGCGACCGAGAGCAGCGCGACGGGGACCGACGGCAGGTAGATCCAGCGCCAGGAGAAGTGCGCGACGACCACACCGGCGACGACCGGACCGACCGCCAGGGCCGCCATCAGGCAGGTGGCCCATATGCCGATGAACTTCCCGCGCTCCCGGTGGTCCGGCACCGCATGGCTGATCAGCGCCAGCGTGGTCGGCAGCAACGCCGCCGCACCGAGCCCGGCCAGCGCCTGCCCGGCCCAGACGACCTCGACGGAGTGCGCGCACAGGGCGGTGACCGCGCCCGCGGCCGAGAACAGCAGACCGGCCTGGAAGACCTTCTTGCGCCCGTGCACGTCCCCGAACACACCGGCGGTCAGGATGAACGCGGCCATCGGCAGCACGAACGCGTCCTGCACCCACGACAGCTGGGCCGTCGAGGCGTCCAGTGCCGCTTGCAGGGCGGGCAGGCTCACGGCGACGGTGGTGACCGGCAGATAGGCGACGAAGACGCCCAGGCAGGCCATCACGATCGTGGCCGTCCGCCGCTCGACCGGCCCGCTCGCCGGTGTCGTGAGATTCACGGGGACACTCCTTCGCGGCGCACGGCACCGCGCTCGTAGGCCGCCCGGCATCCCCGGCGGCCTGCTGTCGTCCGGGCCTCCGAGGGGAAACCCGCCGCCACAGCATCCGGCCCGAGGCCGCACAACCGCCAACCACACCCCCGTCACCCTGCAAAAGCCTCCATCGTCTCGCTTCTCCATGGCAGACTTCCGCCATGCTCGACACCGTGGACAAGAAGATCCTCCGCGCCCTTCAGTGCGCGCCTCGGCTGCCCTTCCGCCGGATCGGCGAGGTGGCCGGCGTCTCCGAGCAGACCGCGGCCCGCCGCTACCAGGCGCTGCGGCGAGCCGGCACGCTACGGGTCCTGGGCCTGGTCAACCCGCGGGTGTACGGCACCGCGGAGTGGGCCACCCGCATCCGCTGCCGCCCTGACCTGGTCCGCCCGCTCGCCGACAGCCTCGCCCGGCGTCCCGACATCGCCTACGCCCACCTGGCCTCGGGCGGTTCGGAGATCTTCTGCGTCATCAGGGCACCGCTCGACATGCAGCGCGACGACGTCCTGCTGCGGCAGCTGCCGCGGGCCGCGGCGGTCCTGGACATCACCGTCGATCTGCTCATCCACTCCTACGGCACTCCGGGCAGCAGTGAGTGGACGGGCTACGGCGACAGCCTCGGCCCCGAGCAGGTCCGGCAGCTCACCGCGGAACGGCCGGCACCCGCCCCCGGGCCCCCGCCGCCCCCGGCCGAGGAGGACACCCCGCTGCTCGACGCCCTCGCCGAGGACGGCCGCACCACCCAGACCCGGCTCGCCGAACTCACGGGCTGGTCGCCGGCCCGGGTGGCCCGGCGCTTGGAGGCGCTGGAGAGTTCGGGCACCCTCACCTACGACGTCGAGCTGCTCCCCGAACGGCTCGGCCACCATCTCAACGCCACCGTCTGGCTGCGGGTCGCCCCCGCCCGGCTGGAGCGGGTCGGCGAGGAGATCGCCCGCCACGAGGAGGTCGCGTTCGTCGGGGCCATCAGCGGCGAGCACAACCTGATGGTGATCGTCATCGCCCGGGACGCCGAGGACTTCTACCGCTATCTGACCACGAGCATCGCCGCCATCCCGGGCATCGACGGCTACAGCGTCAGCATCCGGGTCCGCCGCCTCAAACAGGCCGCCTCCCTCATCTCCCAGGGCCGCCTGGTACCACCGCCGGGCTAAGGGCCTGTCTGACCATTCCCGTCGTCCGCCCGAAGGGCGGGCGTCGCGGAGCAGACGGGAACTGTCAGACAGGCCCTTAGGCACCGATCACGCCGGTCGGGGTCTGGTAGAGCACGCTAACCTTCTCGGATGGCCGCCGATGATCCGCTGACCGCTCAGGAAGAACGCCTCTGGCGCGCGCTGATGCGGGTCATCGTCGCGCTGCCGCGCTCGCTGGACGACGACCTGCTGCGGTCCGCCGGGCTGACCCTCACCGAGTACGTCGTCCTGATGAACCTCTCCGAGGCCGACAACCAGGAACTGCGGATGACGGACCTCGCCTCGGCCACCGCGCTGTCGGCGAGCCGCATCACCCGTGTCGTCGAGGCGCTCCAGGGCCGCGGCCAGGTCGCCAAGCGCCGCTACGAGGGCGACGCCCGCGGCAATGTCGCCAAGCTGACCCCCGAGGGGCTGAAGCGGCTCCAGGACACCTACCCCGTGCATCTGGCGAGTGCCCGCAAGCGGGTCATCGACCTTCTGGACGGACGCTCGGTACCGGCCATGGCGCGCCAGTTCGAAGCGGTCGTCGAGACCCTCGACTGAGCCCCGCGGGCGGGCACGGGACCGCTCGCCGGCGCCCGGCCACCGGTGCGGAGGCGCCGCTCAGGCCGTGGCCAGCGGCTTGACGAGGGGTGCGGGCCGGGCCGGGTGGAGTTGCCTGGTGATCTCCGTCAGGTCGGCGACGAACATGCCCGCGAGTTCGGCGGTGAACCCGGTGCGTACGACCAGACGCAGCACGGAGACGTCCTGGCAGGGGGCGGGGAAGGCGTAGGCGGGCAGGTGCCAGCCGCGTGCCCGCATGGCGTGGGACACGTCGAAGACCGTGAAGCCCTGGGTGCCGGGCGCCAGTCGGAAGGCGAAGGCCGGCAGTTCGGAGCCGTCCGTGACGAGTTCGTAGGGGGGAATGGAGCGGATGCGGGTGGCCAGCGCACGGGCCGTCGTACGGCTCTGGGTGGCCAGCTTCCGCAGTCCCTCGAAGCCGTAGCGCAGGAAGCTGTAGTACTGCGCCACGACATGGGCGCCCGGGCGGGAGAAGTTGAGGGTGAAGCTGGGGTTGCTGCCGCCGAGGTAGTCGACCTCGAAGACCAGGTCGTCGGGGAGTGCGTCGGCGTCGCGCCACAGGGCCCAGCCGAGGCCGGGGAAGACGTGCCCGTACTTGTGCCCCGAGGTGTTGATGGAGGCGACGCGTTCGAGCTGGAAGTCCCACATCAGGCCCGGGTCGAGGAAGGGGGCCACCATCGCGCCGGACGCGCCGTCGACGTGCACGGGGATGTCGGTGCCGGTGGCCGCCTGGTAGCCGTCCAGGGCCAGGCAGATGTCGGCGACGGGTTCGTAGGAGCCGTCGAAGGTGGAGCCGAGGACGGTGACGACACCGATGGTGTTGTCGTCGCAGTAGGCGGTGAGGGTGTCGGGCGTGAGGTGGTAGCGGCCCGGCTCCATCGGGACGTAACGCGGCTCGACCTCGAAGTAGTTGGCGAACTTCTTCCAGCACACCTGGACGTTCGCGCCCATCACCAGGTTCGGGCGCGCGGTGTCCTTGCCCTGGCCGCGGCGGCGCTCCTGCCAGCGGCGCTTGAGCGCGAGCCCGCCGAGCATGGCCGCCTCGCTGGAGCCGGTGGTGGAGCAGCCGCGGACCCGCTCCGGATGCGGGGCGTGCCAGAGCCTGGCGAGCATCCGCACACAGCGCTCCTCCATGGCGGTGATCTGCGGGTACTCGGCGCGGTCCGCGAGGTTCTTCGCCGCGGTCTCGGTCATCAACTGCCGTGCCTGCGGCTCCATCCAGGTCGTCACGAAGGTGGCGAGGTTGAGCCGGGGATTGCCGTCGAGCATCAGCTCGTCGCGCACCCGCCGCAGCACCAGGTCGGGCGAGGCCGCCGACTCGGGCAGCTCGTCGACGGGCGAGAGGAGGTCGGCGGCGGAAGCGCTCAGGGTGTCGAACTCGGTCGCGGTCAGGACGTCGGTATTCGGGAGGACGTCGGTGTTCGGGATGGGCATGCGTGCCTCGGTGCTTTCTGGTTCGTGTGGCCCCCGTGCACTCCGACGCTAGATCGCCGCGCGGTCCGACATGTCTGCCGATTACACCGATCCAGCGATCGGTTTGCGCACTGATGAACTGAATTTTCCCTCGCGCATACTGGGTCCGGGCGGAGGTGCGAAGGAGATGGTTCCCTGGGCGACGGCACAGAGGGTCTCGGTGCCGTCGGCGTCCACCGACACCAGGTCGCAGCGGCAGACGGCCAGCGCCCGGCCGGCCCGCACCACCCGGGCCCGGGCGCGCAGGAACGCGCCGTCCGCCGGACGCACGAAGTCGACGGTGAACCCGGCGGTGAGAGGCCGGTCGCCGGGCCGGGTGCCGGCGGCGAACGCCATCGCGTTCTCCGCCACGTAGGCCAGCACCCCGCCGTGCACGTACCCGTACTGCTGCCGCAGCTCCGCGCGGTTGTCCAGTTCCAGCGTGGCCTCGCCGTCGCCGAAGGCCGTCAGCCGGGTACCCAGGAGGACACTGAAGGGCTGGGCAGCCAGCACCTTCCGGGCGAAGGTCAGATCGGGCGTGTCGTTCACTCTCGTCACCCCACACCGAGTCTCGATTCACTAGTGAAGTGACAATGGCGTCCAGCCGCCGAGTCTGTCAAGATTCCGCCCATGCCCGAGCCCGACCAGCGCCTTTTCTTCCTCCTGCAACGCGCCGCCCACCAGCTGCGCACGACCGCCGACCGGCGCCTGCTCGCCACCGTCGGGATCACCACGGCCCAGCTCGGCGCCCTGCTGGCGATCGACGAGGAGCCCGGCATCACCCAGCAGCGGCTGGCCCAGGTCCTCCAGCAACGCGAGTCAGGCGTCACCGCGCTGGTCCGGCGGCTCACGGACGCCGGCCTCGTCACCCGGCGCAGGCACCCGAGCGAACACCGCGCGGTCGTCCTCGAACTGACCCGGCCCGGGGCCGCCGCGCTGGAGTCGGCCCGCCCGGAGATCGACGGTTTCAACGCCGGACTGCGGGCCCTGCTCGGCGCCGACGGCTTCGCCGACACGGCCGCGGCCCTGCACCGCCTGGCTCACTGGGAACCCTGACCGGTCCGCCCCCGGCGCGATCTGCGGGCCTCCAGCAGCAACGGCAGCACGGAGAGTACGACGATCGCGCCGACCAGCGGCAGCAGGTAGTCGTCGACGTGGGAGACCGAGGAACCCAGCGCGTACCCGGCGAGGACGAAGCTCTGGGACCACAGGATGCCGCCGACGCTCTGCCAGAGGGTGAACGGCCGCACCGGCACCCCGAGCGCCCCGGCCGCCGGGTGCAGCACGGAGCGCAGCATCGGCACGAAACGGCCGATCACCAGCGCCTTTCCGTATCCGTAGCGGGCCAGCAGCCGTTCCGCGCGGGCCGCGCCCTCGCGCACCCGGGGCCGGGAGGTGCGGGCGAGCAGCGGCCGTCCGCCGTGCCGCCCGATGAGATAGCCGACCTGCCCGCCCGCCACGGCGCCGACGGCCGCGCACACCAGCACCTGCCACAGCTCCAGCCGGGGCGGCCGGTCCGCGGTCGCCGCGCACAGCACACCGGCCGGGAACAGCAGCGTGTCGCCCGGCAGGAAGAACCCGACGACCAGCAGGGCCGACTCGGCGAAGATCACCGCCAGCACGCCGAGGGCCCCGAAGGCAGCCAGCAGCGAGGCGCTGTCCGTCGGATTGACGGCGATCACCACACTCGCCTCCCCGCCCTGCTCGCCCACCGTCTCCTTCCCACAAGTGTCCCGTGAAGCCCTTCCGGAACACTCCTTCGACACCACGCTCCGCGCCCGGGCCGTCCGACGGCGTTGTCGCCGCCGGGTCGCGGGTGCCCTACCAGGTGAGGGCGGAGGACGCGTCGCTCTGCCAGTAGGTGACGCGCAGGGTGCTGTCGATGTGGACGCCCTTGGCCGGCAGCGCGACCTTGGTGCCCGTGCCGGGGAAGTCGAGGTCACGGTTCTGGAAGTAGATCCGCAGCGTCTTCGCCGTGTAGCCGCCCTCGCCGCTGCCGTCGGCGCTGGAGAGGGTCACGCCCGCGTAGCCGGACTTCCCGGGAGCGAGGGTGACGACGGCCTGCGGCTGCGACTCGTCGATCACCGGGGGCACGGCCTGGGCGTCGGTGAACTGAAGGGCCGGGTAGCCGTACAGGTCGCAGGCCTTGGTGCCGGTGTTGGTGACGGTCAGGAGCAGGTGGTTCAGCGGACGGGTCACGGTCCGGGCCGTCACCTTGGTGTTGGCGCCGGTGCACGTGACCGGCGCCGCCGCCTTCTCGGCGACCGCCTTGGCGACGGCCGGCCGCGGGGCGGCGTGGCCGGAACCGCCCGCCGCCAGCGAGAGCGCGGCGGCCGCGGCGAGCGTGGCGGTGACAAGACCCGTACGGCGGCGGGTGGTGGTGTGAACGGACATGCGGGATTCCCCCTGCGAGAGAGATCTGGAGAGCGCGCCACTGGTCGAGGTGGATCGCGCCGTCGGACGACCACACCATCGGCCGGGATCCGTCCCGGCCGCCACCCCGCCACGCGATCACGGGACACTGGAACGTTCGCACCCACCCTGACCTGCACGAACGACATGTCCCTGGAACGGCCGGACGGGACGGCTCGTCAAGTCGCCCCCTGCGTACGGCAGATGAGCTGCCCGAGTACGATCATCACAAGTTCGGTCTGTACCTTTCGCCGGCGCGACGGAGTTGCCATGACGACCAGCCCACAGCCGTCCGTGTCGGTCGACACCAGCAGGGCGCACCCCGCCCGGGTCTACGACTGGCTGCTCGGCGGCAAGGACAACTACCCGGTGGACGAGGCCGTCGGCGAGAAGCTGCCGCCCCAGGCACGCGACGCCGCCCGCCAGAACCGTCAGTTCATGCACCGGGCGGCGGCCTGGCTCGCCACGCAGGGCATCGACCAGTTCCTGGACATCGGCACCGGCATTCCCACCGAGCCGAACCTCCACCAGATCGTGCAGAACGTCGTACCGTCGGCCAAGGTCGTCTACACCGACAACGATCCGATAGTCCTGCGGCACGCCGAGGCCTTGCTGATCAGCAGGCCCGAGGGGGCGACGGACTACATCCAGGCCGACGTGCGCGACCCGCGAGCGATCGTCGAACACGCCCGGCACGTCCTGGACTTCGACCGGCCCGTCGCCCTGTCGCTGATCGCGCTGATGCACTTCATCACCGACGAGCAGGACGCCCACGGAATCGTCCGGGCGCTGGCCGGCACCCTGCCGCCGGGCAGCCATCTGATCCTGTCGCACGCCGCGTCCGACCTCTACCCGGAACTCGTCGAACGGGTCGTCGCCGAGTACGCGAAGGGCGGCATCCGGCTCGCCTTCCGCACCCGCCCGGAAGTGGCGCGGTTCTTCGACGGCATGAGCCTCGTGGAGCCCGGCCTGGTGACGGCGACGGAGTGGTTCGCCTCCGCCCCGGACACCGAACCGGAGGGCAGCGGCATCTACGCGGGAGTGGCCCGCATCCGCTGACACCGCCCGGCCCGGCACCTCCGCCACGCGTACCGCTTCGTTCGCCGCTGTCAACGGAGCCGTCACCCGATCGGATTGCTGTCGGACGGAGAATCCTGTGGGGTGCCTGAGAGGCGTACGGTCGCTGGATCGCCGCTGTTCGAGGGCGGACGGCAGAGGAACGGGAGGGGACCGGACCATGGCGATCAGTTCTGGCGAGGAATGGCAGGCGCGGGCGAAGTGCCGTACCGCCGACCCTGAGGAGTTGTTCGTCGAAGGGGCCGCGCAGAACCGGGCGAAGGCCGTCTGCACGGGGTGTCCCGTGCGCACCGAGTGCCTCGCGTACGCCCTCGACCACCGTGTCGAGCACGGAATCTGGGGCGGGATGACCGAGCGTGCCCGACGCGGTCTGCTGCGCCGCCGGCCGACGGTGACGTCCTGGCGGGCCCTGCTGGAGACCGCTCGCACCGAACACGAACGGCCCGCCGCCGGCGGCCACCTCCCGGGACAGGCCTGCTGAACGGGCGGCCCAGCGGGGACGCGGCCCCCGTAGGGGAGAGGGCGCCGACGGCGTCGTAGGGCACGGGACACCACACCGGCCCACCCGACTGCCGCCCGTGGCCGCGGCGTTCACCCCTGCCCGGGCCGGCACTGAGGCGGGTCATCAGGAGAGCGCCGCCGGTGCGCAGTCCGCCCTGTCGGCCGCGCTGCCGCGCCCGCGTGCCGTGTCACCGCCGGCCCGGCGTCCCAAGTGCGTCCCAAAGCGGGCGGATCGTCCCTGGTGGCCGCGGCGACGGCGTCCCAGTCTCCCGCGCCCGGCGGAACTCCTCCTCGGACGGCACCGCCGTCGATAGCGTCTGCGCCGCTCGTTCCAGAGCGCCCCGGCAGCACGCCGAAGACCGCGGACCACCAAGGAGACGCCCAGTGATGAACAAGGGTACGTTGCACGTCCGAGCCGGCAGGACACCCGCAGCGAAGCGGGGGACCATGACCGCGAGACCGGGCTGGAGAGTCAGAGCCGGCGTCTTCGCCGCGACGACGGCGCTCCTCTCGGCGGGCACCCTGCTCGGTGCCGCCCCCGCGTCGGCGGCCCCCGCGGCGATCAGGCTGACCTCCGCGTCCTGCCCCGACGAGATCTTGCAGGGCCAGGTCAGCGGCTGCGTCACGGAGTTGCAGAACCTGCTCAACGCCCATGGCGCCGGTCTGACGGTGGACGGCAGCTTCGGGGCGAACACGCTCTACGCGGTACGCCAGTACCAGGCCTCCACCGCGATCGCCGTGGACGGACGGGTGGGCCCCCAGACCAAGGCCAAGCTGTACGCCACCGGCGGATCGGCACCGTCGCCCGTCAACCTCAACTCCTCGTCGTGCCCGGCCAACATCGTCCAGGGTGACAAGGGCGGCTGCGTCACCGAACTACAGCGGCTGCTGCGGCACTTCGGCTACTCGATCGACGTGGACGGCGACTTCGGCTCGGCGACGGACAGCGCGGTCCGCAACTTCCAGTCCACGCACGGCCTTTCCGTCGACGGCCAGGTGGGCACGAACACCAAGCGTGAGCTCTACGACACCGACGAGTCGCCGTCCACCGCCCTGGACCTGCGGTCGGCGTCCTGCCCGGCGAACATCGTGGAGGGGGAGAGCGGCGGCTGCGTCGCCACGCTACAGGCGCTGCTCAACGGCAAGGGCCAGCACCTCGACGTGGACGGTCAGTTCGGCCCCGCCACCCTGGCGGCCGTGAAGTCGTTCCAGTCGGCGGCGGGCCTCTCCGTCGACGGCGAGGTCGGTCCCAACACCAAGGCCGCCCTGAACTCCAACATCAGCACCGGTGGCGGCAGCGGCGCACCGGCACCGATCAACCTGAACTCCGCCTCGTGCCCCGGCAACATCGTGAAGGGCCAGAAGAGCGGCTGCGTCACCGAGTTGCAGAGCCTGCTCAACCACCACGGAGCGGACCTCGCCGTCGACGGCGACTTCGGACCGCTGACCGAGAGCGCCGTCCGCGACTTCCAGGCCGAGAAGGGCCTGTCGGTCGACGGCCAGGTCGGGACGAACACCAAGGCCGCCCTGTACGGCGCGGTCACCCCGCCGTCCTCGCCCGCGCCCGGCGGCGGGTACGGCAAGATCCTGGACGTGGCCGCGGCCGAGGTCGGCACGGTCGAGGGCAGCGCGCGGGCGAACAGCTACGGATCGGCCGTCGGCCTGTCGCTGTCCACCAGCAACTACGCCTGGTGCGCGACCTTCGTGAGCTGGGTGGCCAAGCAGACCGGCGCGAGCTCCTACCGCAACACCTACGTCTCGGGCTGGGTCAAGCAGGCACGGGCCGGCAACTACCACCTCTCGGTGACGACGGACCCGCAGCCGGGCGACATCGTGGCCTTCGACTGGAACGGCGGCAACGACTACACCGGCGGTCACGAGCACATAGGCATCGTGCGGACGGTGAGCGGCGGCTCCAGCTTCACGACCGTCGAGGGCAACACCAGCAATCCCAACGGCGGTTCGGACGGTGTCTACGTCAAGACCCGCAGCACGAACAGCGGCTACGACGTGCTGTTCATCCGAGTCCGCTGACCGCGGGCTCCGGTGGCCCGGAGGCGAGCCCCTCCGGGCCACCGGAGCACGGGTCCGCGGGACGCGACTCACGCCCTGTCCGGCCGGCGGGACTCATGCTCTGTCCGGCCGGCGGGACTCACTCTCCGTCCGGTCGGCGAACCGTGGCGTCCGACGACCGCAGACGGGCACGCAGTCGTGTCATGACGCGGAGGGCCTGGGCGGCCGGTGTCGCATCACCGAGGTCGTCGGACACGGCCACCTCGACACCGCCGCTGAAGCGTGCGGTGTAGTTGTACATGAAGCTGCACAGACAGGCCATGACGGTGCCCAGGACCACCTCCAGCGTGACCACCCCGGTCGCGATGAACAGCGTGTCCGAGGGCGTCGGCCAGGCGCCCGGGGCCACGACGGCCAGGACCACCGACGTGCCGAGCATGGCGCCGAGGACGCACACCCCCAGCCCGCCGAGGAAGAGCGAACTCATCACCGTCACCGACCAGGGGTTGGTCCCGGTGATGCGTATCCGGGTGGGCGGCTGCGGAGGAGCGTGGGGGAGAGGGCGGTCCCGGGCCGGCGCCGACGGCGGCGCTGCGGGGCCGGGTCCCGTGGGGGTGGGCGCGGTGGGCGCGGTGGGTGCCGTCCCGGTGCGGGACGCGGTCCGCGGCACCGGCTTACCCGTACTGCTGCGCTTGATTCGGCTCATGTGCACTCCCTGGCTGGTCCACACCTGCGACGTTAGGTCCAGCCGTGCCGCCGCGCATCCCCGACGATCACCGTGCGTGAACGGGTGCGGGGGGCTCTGTGCAGCCCTGGCGGCCTCCGCTCTCACCGGGAAACCGCAGGCGGGCGGGATACGCTGAAACCGGGGGACGGTGAGTCGGCGACATTCGGAGATCGTGATGAGTTCCGCGGGCCAGGACGGCACTGCCGCGTCCCCGGGGGAGGGCATTCTCCGGCTCGGCTTCAACCCGCCACGGGAGCACGTCCCCGGCTTCGAGATCATCGACCTGGCGACCCTGCGCCGCCGCCGTCGGGAGGTGGGCCGGCGGCCCGACCTGGTGCACCGGGTCGACTTCCACACGCTCACGCTGGTCACCGGGGGCAGTGGCGAGCACGCCGTCGACTTCGTGACCCACCCCTGCCGGCCCGGCACACTGCTGTGGGTCCGCCCCGGTCAGGTGCAGAGCTTCGTGCGGCCGGGCACCACGGCCGGCACGCATCTGCTGTTCACGTCCGCGTTCCCGTCCCACACCAGCGGCGCCGACCGCTGGGTCAAGGAGTGGTACGGCGCCGGATGCTGGCAGTTGGGCGCCGGGCCCGAGTACGCCGTACTCTCCACCCTGCTGGGTCAGTTGCGGGCGGAGTACGACCGTCCGGAGCCCGCCGTGTCCGCGGAGATCCTGCAACTCCTGCTGGCCACCGTGCTGTTGGAGGTCCGTCGGCTGCCCCACCCGGACGGCGGCGGCGACCCGCAGGCGGGCGGCGAGGTCTACGCGCGCTTCCGCGCCGAGCTGGAACGCTCCTACGCCACCACCCGCCGCGCCGCCGACTACGCCCGCCGTCTCGGCTACACCGTCAAGACCCTCACGCGCGCGTGCACGGCCGCCACCGGGCAGCCCGTCAAGCACGTCATCGACGGTCGCGTCGCCCTGGAGGCCCAGCGCCTGCTCGCCCACACCGGCGAACCGGTGGCGACCGTCGCCCGCCGCCTCGGCTTCGCCGAACCCACCAACTTCGGCAAGTTCTTCACCCGCCACACGGGCGTCACCCCCGGCGCGTTCCGGCACACCCACCAGAGCGGCCGGACGCCCGCTCCAGCAGAGCGGGAAGACGCGTTTCCGGTTCGGTGATCCCGCATTCCGCCGCACCGGCGGGGCGCGTTTCCGTCTGACGTCATCGCGCCCTTTCTCATGGAGGACCCGGCCCTACGAAGTTCTCCGTATTTCCCGCTCCCGCCCAGGTGGCAGGGCTGGTGGCCGGCAGGGCTCTGCTGAATCATCGGGAAACGGCGGTACCGCGGCCGAGCCGTTTCGGCCGCTAACCGATATCCGCCGGCCGGGGGAGGAAGAAAATGAGCGGTGAGTCGAACAGGAATGCGGACGCCGATGGCGCGGTCCGCAGGCGCGTTCTGCTCGGGGGTGTGCTGGCACTGGCGTCCGGTGCGGTGCTGGGCGGCGCGGCGAACGCCTTCGCCGGGACGAACGCGGCGTTCCGCTGGTGCCGACGCTGCCAGGGCTTGTGGCGCCCGGGCGCGGGGGACAACGGCCACTGTCCGGTGTCGCACTGGTGGGACCACAGCCACTACGTCGACGGCAGCGGTGTGTACTGGTTCGTCGACCAGGGCGGTGACTACAGCCACGACCGCAGGACCAACGGCAACCTCGACATGAAGTGGTGCCGGACCTGCAAGGCGGCGTACTGGGACGCCGGCGGGCCCACGCTGTGTCCCAACAACCCGCGGGGCCACACCCCGTCGCCCGAGACGTACCGCGTGGAGACGTCCCGGGACTTCAACCCCAGGTACCGGCACCAGGCCGGCTGGCGCGCGTGCCAGAACTGCTTCGGGTACTTCTTCATCGGCAACGGGCTGGGCAGGACCCACTGCGCCACCGGCCGTTGGCACGTGCCGCTGACGGTGAACCGCAGGGAAATCGAGTTCCTGCCCCGCTACGGGAACCCGCCACGGCGCTGACGACGGCTCACGCCCGACAGCGGAGGACGGGCCACGGCGTACCCGCCGCATTCCCTGCCTCCCGGAGCCCGTCCACCCGCTCCGCTCCCCGCCGGTCCCGGGAAGCGACGCGGGTGGGCGGCGGCTCAGCCGATGGTCATCGCCCCGGTGAGCAGGGCGAAGCCTATGTACGCGAAGGACACCGGGACGCCCCAGCGCAGGGCGTGCTTCTGGAACTCGCCGAGTTCGGTGCGGACGAGCCCGAGCAGGACCCACAGGGGTGCGCTGGTCGGGCCCATCATGTGCAGGATCTGACCGATGGCGCCGGCGCGGGCGATCTCGTTGGCGTCGACGCCGTAGTGCGCTGCGGACTCGGCGAGTACGGGGATGACACCGAACCAGTAGCCGTCGTTGGACATGAAGAAGCCGAGCGGGAGGGCGAGCACAGCGGTGAACAGCGGGATCAGACTGCCCATCGAGTCGGGGACCACCGAGAGGGCCGCGTTCGCCATGGCCTTGATCATCCCGGAGTCGGTCATGATGCCGGTGAAGACGCCCGCCGCGAGGACGAGGATCATTACCGGGACCGCGTTGGACGCCTGCCGTTTGATGAGTTCCTGCTGGTCGCCGATGCTGCGGATGTTGACCAGCAGGGCGATCACGAAGGCGACCATGAAGAGCACCAGCAGGTCGGCGACCTCCAGGACGAGCAGCACCAGCAGGAGCACGGTCAGGCCGGCGTTGAACCACATGCGCCAGTCCACCCGCACCGGTTCGAAGGCCTCGCCCGAGGCGATGTCGAGCTTGTAGGCGGCCAGCTTCTCGCCGTCGATCTTCTGGCGCTCGCGCAGACCGAGCCAGTAGGCGACGGCGATGATGGCGAGGCTGGTGAGTGCCATCGGGCCGATCATGTGCACGAAGTAGTCGGTGGCGTTCAGGTGCAGGACGCTGATGCCCCGGGTGGAGGCGCCGCCCCAGGGGGTCGTGCCGGAGATGGTGCCGAGCGCCATCGCGGCCAGGGTGGCGAGGATCAGCGGGTTCATGCCCAGGCGCCGGTAGACGGGCAGGAACGCCGAACACACGATCATGTAACTGGTGGTGCCGTCACCGTCCAGCGCGACACAGAGCGCGAGGACGGCCGTGCCGACGACGATGCGGACCGGGTCGCCCTTCGAGGCGCGGACGATGGTCTGGCAGACCGGTTCGAAGAGCTTGACCTCCATCATGAGGCCGAAGTAGAGGACGGCGAACAGCAGCAGGGCGGCGGTGGGCGCAACGGTCTCGAGACCGTTCATGATCATGTCGCCGAGCTTGCCGCCCTTGCCCGCGACGAGGGCGGCGGCGATCGGGGTGAGCATGATGGCGGTGAAGGCGGAAAGGTACTTGCGCATCACGAGCAGCATGAAGCTGCCCAGGGTGGCGAAGCCGAGGACGGCGAGCATCGTTGCTCCTTGGGGGCAGGGCCGGGGTGCGCCGGCGGACCGGCGATGATGAACGGCGCGCGATCAGTGCTTGTCGCTGCGGTGGGCTGCCGACAGCGCGCGCGACGCCGTACTCGGCTCGTGCGTGGGTCGGGACATGGTATGTGCGGCTCCTGAAGACCGTCCCGGGCGGCACGGTCGAGCGGTGGGTGGGGCCCGGCGAGGTGCCGGCGGAAACGCCTGGCCGGCTCGGGCGCCCCATGTGCGGCTGAACATCCGGAGGTGGGCGTCTCGCCCCGGTCACCGGAGAACCGGTTTACCGGATTGCCGGTAGGTAACTAGAATTCGCTCATCGCGTCAATACGAAGTGAGGAAATCGATGGCCGAACTCGCCAGGATCACGATCGAGCCGCGTGAGCCGCTGGCAGCCGAGGTCTCCCGCCGACTGATCGACTACCTGATGTCCGGCGAGGTGCAGCCGGGCGACCGCATCCCGTCGGAGCGGCAGCTGACCGAGATGCTCGGGGTCAACCGCCCGACCGTGCGTGAGGCGATCAAGTCACTCGGCTTCCTGGGCCTGCTGGAGATCCGCCAGTCCAGTGGGACGTACTTCCGGGGGGCCGACTCGGACGTCCTGTACCGGCTGTTCGAGCTGGGCCTGGTGCTGGGGGAGCGGGGCGCCCGTGACATGGTGCAGGCGCGAGCGGAACTGGAGGCGGTGGTCGCCGGTCTCGCCGCCGAGGCGCGGGACGAGGCGGGCATCTCCCTGCTGCGGGCCAGGCTGGCGGCCATGCGTGAGTGCCCGGACGAGGAGTTCCCTGAGGCGGACACCGCTTTCCATGCCGCGCTGGGCGAGATCTCCGGGAACGCCGTCCTCAGGGACATGCTCAAGGGGATGCGCGCCATGATCCAGCGAGGCTGGGTGGAGCGCACCGGGGCCGTCCGCTCGCGCGAGGTGGCCTACGCCGACCATGTGCCGATCTTCGAGGCGGTCCTGGCCGGAGACGCGGACGCGGCCCGGGCGGCGATGGCGCGGCACATGAGTGGTGCGTCCCGGCGTCTGATGGAGGCACTGGAGCGGCGCGAGGGGTGAGCCGGCTCGCGGGCTTCGGGGCGTCCGACGGCGCTCGGCGGGGGTCCGACGGCGTTCGGTGGGGGCCGGTGGCGTCCGGCCGGGGCCGGCGGCGTTCGGCCTGGGCGCGCCCGTGGTCGGCGACCTGGGGTCGGCGCTCCCGGGTGCCCGGCCCCGTCGCGCTCCGTGCCCTGGTCCGCAGCGGTCCGCAGCGGTCCGCTGCCGCCGCTTCGCCGTGACTCGGCCGTGTCGTCCGGCGGGTGCCGGCCGACGCGCGATCGCAACCGGTTGACCGGTTGACCGGTTAGCCATATGGTGGGTCGTGCGGCACTCGACGGACACGGTTCCGGCCGCTCCCAGGCTCCGCTCGTGTTCTCGCCGGAGCCCCTTGCCCCGCACCGGGTCGAGGATCGGGACCCAGCCGGTCCCCACCTACCGGAAAAGGAAGAATCCCGGTGATCGAACCCCACCCCCTGGTCGCCATGATCCACGCCGTGCCGACCGGAGCCCGTGTCGCCCAGGAAGCGTTCGCACGCGAGTTCCCAGAGGCCGCGCTCTGGAACGTGCTGGACGACCGCCTCCTGGACGACGCGCGGGACGCCGGCGGACTCACGGACCCGCTGCGCCGCCGCATGCTCCGCCTGATCGGTCACGTTCTGGACGGCGGCGCGCACGGGCTCCTGCTGACCTGCTCCTCCTACGGAGAGGTGGTGGACACCGCCCGGACCCTCTGGGGCGTGCCCGTCCTGAAATCCGACGAGTCGATGTTCAGGGCCGCCCTGGCGGGACCGTACCGGCGCGTCGCCGTCGTCGCCTCCACACCGCCCGCCGTCCCGGCCGCCACCGCGCAGCTGGCCGCGCTCGCTCCGCTGGTCAGGGTGGACCGCCCGGTCGACGTCGTGACCGCGCTGAGCGAGGAGGCCGCCACCGCGAAGGACCCCGGGACGGTCGCCCGCCGTCTCGCCGAGGCCCTGCGTGCCGTCGGCGGCGCCGACGCTGACGCGGTCCTGCTCGCGCAGTACTCCCTGGCCCCGGCCCGCGAGGCGCTGCAAGCCCTGCTCGACGTGCCCGTCCTGGACGGAGCCGGTGCCGCGGCACGTGAACTGCGCGGCCTGCTCACCGCCGAGGCGGACTCCCACCAGGCGCTCGACGTGGCGGCCGTCCGATGACCGCGTCCCTGCCCTGGCCGCTGGCCTACACCGTGTCGGCCCCCGACTGCACCGAGCCCGTGCCTCTCGGCTTCGCCGCCCCGCTGGACGACGCCGTCCGCCGGCTGGCCGAACTCGGCTACGACGGTGTGGAGATACAGGTCCGCGACGCCTCGGAGAGGGACGCCGAGAGCCTGGCACACACCGTCGCGAACGTCGGCCTGAAGATCCTCGGGATCGGTACCGGACCGGTAGCCTCCCAGGACCGGCTGACCCTGACCGATCCCGCACCGGACGTCCGCCGCCACGCCACGGGACGGCTGCGAGGAGCGGCCCGCCTCGCGGGCGCGCTCGGTGTGCCGGTCACCCTCGGCCAGACCCGCGGCACCTTCCTGCCCGGTCTGGAGGACGTGCAGCGTGTGTGGGCCGCACGAGCCGTGGGCGTGCTGGCCGAGGAGGCCGCGGCGCACGGCAGCCGGCTGCTTCTGGAGCCCCAGACCCGGACCAACACCTCGCTGTGGCACACGCCCGACGAAGCCCTCGACGCCATCGGCTCGCTGGACGCCCCGGCCGGGCTGGTGCTGGACACCCACCACCTCGAGGCCGAAGGCCTCGACCCGGTCCGGGCGGTCGCCCGGCATGCCGGTGTCACCGGCTGCCTCCAGCTCGCCGCGGTCACCACGCGTGGCCCCCTGAAGGCGGGCGACCCCCGGCTCCCGGGGCTGCTGGAAGCACTGCGCACCTCCGGCTTCACCGGCTGGCTGACGCTGGAACACACCCAGGACGGCGACAGCCCGCGGGCCGCCGCCCGCTCCTGGACGGCGCTCACCGACGCCGCCACCGCCCTGCACTGATCCACCACCGCTCAACGCCGCAAGGCTGACGAAAACCCTCCTCCTGAAAGGAACCGCACCATGAGCACCACCTACCGCCTCGGCGTCCTGGAGGGCGACGGCATCGGCCCCGAGATCGTTCCCTCCGCCGTCGAGATCGCCACCGCGGCCGCCCGGGCCGCGGGCGTCGACGTCGAATGGGTGCCCCTGCCGCTCGGCGCCACCGCCATCGAGACCCACGGCACCCCCGTCCCGGACGAGACCAAGGAAGCCCTGGCCGCACTGGACGGCTGGTACCTCGGCCCGCACGACTCGGTCAGCTACCCGGAGCCGCACAAGTCCGCGCTCAACCCTTCGGGCACCCTGCGCAAGCACTTCGGGCTCTTCGCCAACATCCGCCCCGCCAAGAGCTTCCCCGGGGCCGAGGCCATCTGCGACCACGCCGACCTGGTGATCGTCCGCGAGAACACCGAGGGCTTCTACGCGGACCGCAACACCTTCGCCGGCACCGGTGAGTTCATGCCCACCGAGAACACCGCGATCATGCTGGGCATCATCACTCGCGAGGCGACCGAGCGAGTCGCCCGGGTCGCCTTCGACCTGGCCCGCTCCCGCCGCAAGAAGCTCACCATCGTCCACAAGGCCAACGTCCTCAAGCTCACCACCGGACTGTTCCGGACCGTGTGCCAGGAGGTCGCTCGGGACTACCCGGACGTCACGGTCGACGACTTCCACATCGACGCGATGACCGTCCATCTGGTGCGCCGCGCCCAGGACTTCGACGTCATCGTCACCGAGAACATGTTCGGCGACATCCTCTCCGACCTGGCCGGCGAGATCTCCGGCTCCCTCGGCACCGCCCCCTCCATCAACACCTCCGCGACCACCGCGATGGCCCAGGCCTCGCACGGCTCCGCGCCCGACATCGCCGGCCGGGACATCGCCAACCCGGTCGCCATGATCCTGTCCGGCGCCATGCTCTTCGAGTGGCTGGCGGCCAAGCACGGCGACGAGGCCCTGGCCGCCGTCGCGAAGATCATCGAGCAGGGCGTGGCCGATGCCATCGCCGCCGGCACCTCGACCCGCGACCTGGGCGGCAACGCCTCCACCAGCGAGTTCACCGCCGCGGTCGTCAAGGCCGTCACCGCCGGCCCGAGCCGGAACTGACCCGTGTGTCCGGGGCGGGGCCGTACCCCGCCCACGGACCGTGCTCCGCCCGCACGCCCCAGGAGAGACAGCGACCATGACCCTGCGCATCGGCTGCACAGCCGACGACTTCACCGGCGGCACCGACGTGGCCGCCGCCTTCCGGCGCGCCGGCCTGCGCACCGCCCTGGTCTTCGGCACCCCGGACGCCGGCACCGGACTGCCGGCGGACTGCGACGCCGCCGTAGTGGCCCTGAAGTCCCGCTCCACACCGGCCGAAGAGGCCGTCGCCGACTCCCTCGCCGCCCAGCGCTGGCTGTGGTCCAAGGGCGCCGCCCAGACCTACTTCAAGTACTGCTCCACCTTCGACTCCACCGCGCGGGGGAACATCGGCCCGGTCTCCGACGCGCTGCTGGACGCCGCCGGCGCCCCCCTCACACTGCACTGCCCGGCCTCCCCGCCGAACGGACGCACCGTCTACCAGGGCCACCTCTTCGTCCACGACGAGCTGCTGTCCGAGTCCCCGCTGCGTCACCACCCCCTCAACCCCATGACCGACTCCTCCCTGCTCCGGCTGCTGTCGGCGCAGACCCCGCACGCCGTCGGCCTGATCGACTGGCACACGGTGCGCCGCGGAACCGACGCCGTCCGGGAAGCGCTCGTGGCCCACCGACAGGCCGGCGTCCGGCACGTCGTCGCCGACGCACTCACCGACGACGATCTCGCCGTACTCGGCGCCGGGGCACTCGAACTGGCCGTCGTCGCCGGGGCCGCCGGGCTGGCCGAAGGGCTCGGTCACGCCTATCCGGCGGTCGGGGAGAGCACTGCGCAACCGTCGCCCCGCGAAGGCCGGGCCGCCGTCCTGGCGGGCAGCTGCTCAGCCCGGACCCTGGAGCA
Organism: Streptomyces humi; assembly: GCF_001005085.2. GTDB lineage: Bacteria > Actinomycetota > Actinomycetes > Streptomycetales > Streptomycetaceae > Streptomyces > Streptomyces humi. The sequence goes on along the minus strand of NZ_LBMU02000079.1, from coordinate 1,704 downwards.
GATCGCCCACTTCTACGCGGCCGGACTGCCGGCGCTCCACCTGGACGTGCTCGCCGCAGCGGCCGGCCGGGACGTCATCGGCGAGGCCCTGAACTGGTACGACGCACAGGACCCGGTGGCGCCGGTGCTCATCTACGCGTCCGCCTCCCCGGCGGAACTCGCGGCCGTACAGGCCCGGTTGGGCGTCGCGGAGGCAGCCGCGCAGGTGGAGGAACTCCTCGGCACCCTCGCCGCCCACCTGGTCGAGCGGGGCGTGCGACGGCTGCTCGTGGCCGGCGGCGAGACCTCGGGCGCCGTCACCACGGCACTGGGGGTACGCGCGGTGCTGGTCGGTGAAGAAGCCGACTCCGGCGTTCCGTGGACGTACGCCGCGGACAAGGACGGAGACCTCGCCCTGATGCTCAAGTCCGGCAACTTCGGCGGCCCTGACCTCTTCACCCGTGCCCTCGAAGGCATACCCGGGGAGGCCAGGTGACCGCCCGTACCGACGAACCGGCCGCCCGGGCACACGTCGTACGCACCGCACGATCGCTGTTCGAGCGCGGTCTGACGCATGGCTCCACGGGCAACCTGTCCGTCCGCCTCGCCGACGGCAGCCTGCTGCTCACGCCCACCGGATCCAGCCTCGGCACGGTGCAGGAATCCGAACTGTCCCGCACCGACCTGCACGGCCGGCATCTCGACGGCGCCCGCCCCACCAAGGAGGCCTTCCTGCACGCCGCGTTCTACCGGGCTCGGCCCGCCGCCCACGCGGTCGTGCACCTGCACTCCACCCACGCCGCCGCCGTTTCCTGCCTCGACGGCCTCAACCCCGCCGACGCACTGCCCCCGTTGACCGCGTACTACGCCATGCGGATCGGCACCCTGCCGCTGCTGCCCTACCACGCGCCCGGTGACAGCGGCCTGGAACCGCTCGCCGAGCGCACCGCCCGCACCCACCACGCCGTCCTCCTCGCCAACCACGGCCCCGTCGTGGCCGGGCCGACACTGGAGACGGCGGCCGACGCGATCGAGGAACTCGAGGAGACCGCCAGGCTCCACCTCCTCCTGAGGGGACTCGCCACCCGTCCCCTCACCCCCGAGCAGGCGGCCGCGCTCACCCCCACATCCACCTGACGGCCGGATGCCACCGTGAGCGCGGCCGCCGTGGACCGAGAAGACCGAGGTACACCCCATGACCGCACCCGTCACCCCCGTCCCCACCGCCGATCTGGTCGACCGGTACGGCGAACTTCGCGTCTGCGACCAGCAGTTCCGGCACTTCGGCGGCCACCGCCTCTTCGCCGGCCCGGTGCGCACGGTCTCGTGCCGCGAGGACAACGGCCTGCTCCGCGCACTGCTCCACACTCCCGGGGAGGGGCACGTCCTGGTGGTCGACGGGGGCGGCTCGCTGCGCACCGCCCTGGTCGGCGACCTGATCGCCGGCGCGGCCGTGGAGAACGGCTGGGCCGGACTCGTCCTGCACGGCGCGGTCCGCGACAGCGTCGCCCTCGCCGGTCTGCCCCTGGGCATCAAGGCGCTCGGCACCATCCCCCGCAAGAGTGCCAAGGCCGCCGCGGGCGCCGTCGACGTCCCGGTCACCTTCGGCGGCGTGACCTTCCGCCCCGGGGACGTCCTGCACGCGGACGACGACGGCATCGTCCTGCTCCCTGAACGAACCTGACACACCACACGATTGGGTAGCCAGTGCTTCTGAAAACCTTC
>NZ_LBMU02000078.1 GCF_001005085.2 Streptomyces humi | reverse complement strand
GCCCTCCCGGGCCACCCAACAACTTACGGAGCAGGCATGAGGCCGTCGACGGCGAGGGCGCCCGGCGCCACCTCCGCAGGCCCGTCGTCCGGTGCTGCGAGGACGACGGTCGTGGTGCTGGGACCGGACCGGTCAGTCATGAGGCCGAGCCCTGCCCAAGAGCGTTACGGTGCAGGCCCGGACGGAAGGCCTGTCGCTTCGAACCGTCCGTGAGATCGTCGTGCTCGTGATCGAGTCCTGGGTGATCAATGACGGCAGCCCTGTCCCCGTGTCGTCCGAGACGGTGCTGGAGGCCCTTCGGTCGAGGATCAACAGCGGGCGGCTCGAGACATGGCTGACCAGTTCGTCCGGCCGGTCGCTGGCCTTCGTGACGAACACCGAGCGCGCGATGGTGATGCTGCTCGAGGAAGAGGGCGATCCCGGCGAGCATGCGCTGCTTGCTACCGGGCCCTGGGGCCGGGGACGGGCGGGGTACGCGGTCGCAGGCGCTCTCCCTGCGGTCCGAACATGATCAGGTACTCGACCGGGCCGCCGAGGCCGGCGTTCGCGACCCCGTGGGGATCGCGGGTGTCGAACTCGGCGACGTCCCCGGCACTCAGGACGAGGTCCTGGTCGCCGAGCGCGAGCCAAAGCCGCCCGTACAGGACGCACAGCCATTCCCAGCCGTCGTGGGAGACCTGCCGGGGCCGTGCGGGCGGCTCCTGGACGGCGGGCAGGACGTGTTTGTGGGCGTGCAGCCCCCCGACGTACCGGGTCAGTGGCAGCACCGCCTTGTCGTCGCCGAAACGCTGGAGCGCGGAGGCGCGGGGCTCGGCGGCGGGAGCGGTGCCGGCCAGCTCGTCCAGGGAGACGCCGTACTCCTTGGCCAACTTCAGCACCACTTCCAGGGTGGGCTTGCGTCGGCTGGTCTCGATCCGCGACAACGTGCTCGGGGCGATGCCGGTCGCGCAGCTGACGCCGGTGAGCGTGGAGCCGCGGTGTTCGCGTGCGGCCCGCAGCCGGGGGCCCATCGCCGCCAGCGTGTCGGCCACGTCGTCGCCTGTCACCTGCTCCGCCCCCTTCCGGACGTGCCGCTGCACCATCCTGTCCTGCAAGTTTGCCAGACTGGCAACGGTAATCGCGGTGGACGGTCGCTGCGCCGCATGATCGATGCGTACCGGCATCCACCTACGCACCGAGGAGAAGCCCCATGCAGCCCGAGCCGTCCGCCGCACTCCGGCACCGCACCGTCGAGGGCCCGGCCGGGCGCCTTCACCTGGTCGAGCAGGGCACCGGCCCGCTGGTCCTGCTCGTGCACGGCTTCCCCGAGTCCTGGTACTCCTGGCGCCGCCAGCTCCCGGCCCTCGCCGCGGCCGGCTACCGGGCGGTGGCGCTCGACGTGCGCGGCTACGGCCGCTCCTCCAAGCCTGCGGAGACCGATGCCTATCGGATGCTGCACCTGGTGGAGGACAACGTCGCCCTCGTGCACGCCCTCGGAGAGGAGAACGCGGTGGTCGTCGGCCACGACTGGGGCTCCAACATCGCCGCCGTCTCCGCCCTGCTCCACCCCGAGGTCTTCCGGGCCGTCGCCCTGCTGAGCGTCCCGTACGCGCCACCCGGCGGCCCCCGCCCCAGCGACATCTTCGGCCAGATCGGCGGCCCCGAGCAGGAGTTCTACGTCTCCTACTTCCAGGAGCCCGGCCGCGCCGAGACGGAGATCGAGCCTGACGTGCGAGGCTGGCTCGCGGGCTTCTACGCCGCCCTGTCCGCCGACACCATGCCCACTCAGGGCGAGCCCGACCCGCACTTCGTCGCCCACGGCGGCCGGCTACGTGACCGTTTCCCCGCCGGCGTCCTTCCGGCCTGGCTGGCCGAGGACGACCTCGACGTCTACGCCGGAGAGTTCGAGCGCACGGGTCTGACGGGCGCCCTCAACCGCTACCGCAACGTGGACCGCGACTGGGAGGACCTCGCCCCCCACCGCGGAGCCCCGATCAAGCAGCCGTCCCTGTTCATCGGCGGCGCCCTGGACGCCTCCACCACCTGGATGTCCGACGCCATCGACGCCTTCCCCACCACCCTCCCCGGCCTGACCGCCTCCTACCTCGTAGAGGGCTGCGGCCACTGGATCCAGCAGGAACGCCCCGAGGAGGTCAACCGTCTGCTGACCGGCTGGCTCGACACCCTCACGGGTTGAACCGCCAGGCGCGACCGGGACTAGCCGAGACCTGCTCAGATGGCTATGTCGGGCAGGCGCGGTGGGAGAGAATGCTGGACATGACGATTTGAAGAGCACCAGCCGGGCGGCAACACTGGCTCAAGGTCGGGAGCAGCTGGTCCGTTCCGCGTGGAGACCGCCGGATCTGCGCCGCATGTGGGACGCCCGTCCGCTCGTACCAGTACCGCTTCTATCCGCCCGAGTCCCCCATGTTCGAGCGGTGCATCGGGTTCGCCTGGTGCTCGACTTGCAGGATCTACTCCGGGAACATGGTCCATGTCCCGCGGAAGCGGGTTCTGGCCGATGCCCTCGCATCCCTTCCCTCTGAACAACGGGAGCGGCTCCAGCGTTCGGAGACGCGACTGATCGGGTTCCTGGACCGCCAGAACCGCCTCCCAACATCAATGTCAGTGGTGGCAGGCACGATGGCGGGCATGACGACACCCGTTGTGGAGATTGTGGATGCCGCCGCCTACGCGCTGGCGGTCGAGGACGCGGTGAAGGCCGCTGCCGCCTACTACGCGGGCGGCACCTCGCGCCTGGATGACGACGCGTACGACCGGCTCGTGCGAGGAATCGCCGCGTGGGAGGCTGATCACCCTGACCAGGTGCTGTCCGGCTCTCCGACCGGGAAGGTCGCCGGTGGTGCGGCCGAGGGCGATGTGCCACACACGGTGGCGATGCTGAGCCTGGACAACGTGTTCTCGCCGGAACAGTTCGCCGCCTGGGCGGCCTCGCTGGCCCGCCGGCTCGGTCATGAGGCGGAACGCTTCAGCGTTGAGCCGAAGCTCGACGGGCTGGCCGTCGCCGCCCGTTACACCCGGGGCCGGCTGACCCGGCTGATCACCCGGGGGGACGGGATCGCGGGGGAGGACGTCTCGCACGCGATCGGCACCGTAGAGGGTCTCCCGGATGAGCTGGCCGAGCCGGTCACGGTGGAGGTACGTGGCGAAGTGCTCATGACCACCGCTCAGTTCGAGCATGCCAACGAACTGCGCGCCGCACACGGCGGGCAGCCGTTCGCCAACCCGCGTAACGCCGCGGCGGGCACGCTGCGTGCCAGGGACCGGGCCTACACGGCGCCGATGACGTTCTTCGGCTACAGCCTGCTGCCGCTGCCTGGCACCGAAGGTGTCCTGGCCGAACGGCTGACCGCCCTCGCGCACAGCGAGCTGATGGCCCTGGCCGCCGATCTGGGTGTGAACACGACCGTCACCACCCTGGTGCCCGGCATCACCGCCGCCACCACTGACGAGGTGCTCGCCCGTGTCAAGGAGGTCGCCGCGCTGCGTTCCGACCTGCCGTTCGGGATCGACGGCATCGTCATCAAGGCCGACCTCGCCGCCGATCGGCAGGCTGCCGGCTCCGGATCACGGGCCCCGCGCTGGGCGATCGCCTACAAGCTGCCCGCCGTGGAGAAGATCACCCGGCTGCTGGAAGTGGAGTGGAATGTGGGCCGCACAGGCATCATCGCCCCGCGCGCGGTCCTGGAACCGGTCGAGATCGACGGCTCCACCATCACCTACGCCACCCTGCACAACCCGGCCGACATCACCCGACGCCAGCTGCGTCTGGGCGACCACGTCATGGTCCACCGTGCCGGCGATGTCATCCCGCGCATCGAGGCGCCCGTCGCACACCTGCGCACCGGCGCCGAGCAGCCGATCGTGTTCCCGCAGGTGTGCCCTCGGTGCGGGTCCGGCATCGACATCAGCCAGGAACGCTGGCGTTGCGAGCAGGGCCGCAACTGCCACCTGGTCGCCTCCCTCTCCTACGCCGCCGGTCGCGATCAGCTCGACATCGAAGGCCTGGGCGCCACCCGCGTCGTCCAGCTCGTCGAGGCGGGCCTGGTGACTGATCTCGCCGACCTGTTCACCCTCACCCGCGAACAGCTTCTCGGTCTGGAGCGCATGGGGGACACCAGCACCGACAACCTGCTCGCCGCTTTGGCCGCGGCCCGGACACAGCCGTTGTCGCGGGTGCTGTGCGCCCTCGGTGTCCGCGGCACGGGCCGGTCCATGTCCCGGCGGATCGCCCGGCACTTTGCGACCATGGACACCATCCGGGCCGCGGACGTCGAGGCTCTTCAGCAGGTCGAGGGCATCGGTCCCGAGAAGGCGCTGTCCATCGTCGCTGAACTGGCCGAACTCGCCCCGCTGATCGACAGACTCACCGCGGCCGGGGTGAACATGACCGAGCCCGGCGCCACGTTCGTGCCGGCCGCCGCAGAGACCGGCACCGAGGGCACGACCGTAGCCTCCACCCAGGCAGCCGGCCCGCTCACCGGGATGACCGTCGTGGTCACCGGCGCGATGACCGGGCCTCTGGAACAGCTCAGCCGCAACCAGATGAACGAACTCATCGAGCGAGCCGGCGGCCGCTCCACCTCCAGCGTGTCCAAGAAAACCACGCTGGTGGTGGCGGGTGACAACGCCGGGTCCAAGCGCGCCAAAGCCGAGGACCTCGGCGTCCGCCTCGCCACACCCGACGAGTTCGCCGCTCTCGTCGCCGACTTCCTCATCTGACACCGCCGCGGGAGAGACACGTCGGACCCCGAACTTCCTCAGCCGGCACCCGGTGAGGTGCTGATGGCCCGCACGTGCTGCGAGCACGGCAGGGCTCCGTGGGGCGAGTCCCTCGACGAGACCGGGGCGTCCGGGAAGACGACGGACTCGCCCTCGGGGGCATGGGGGTGCGACTGCGCATGGTGGAGGACAGCAGATGGGACCAGCTGCTTGAGGAGAGGGAGGAACATCCCGTCGCCCGTCCCCGACGGCGGTCCCGTGCTGCCGGTCGCCGTCCTGGCGGACGTCCCGGTGGTGTACGGCGGGGACGGGCCGTTGCTGGCGGACCTGGCGGCGATATCCGGACGTGGCGTCCGGATATCGCCGGCCCGGCCCGCGAGTCCTCGCCGACCTGCTGGGCAGCGCACTCTCCTTCGACGACCTGGTGCGCGACATGGACCGGTGCGGGACGGACGACGCCACACGGGTACAGCGGCGAAGGCCGATCCTGGGGGGCCGGCCAGGATCCGCGCGCGGGCCGTCTCCTCGCCGGCGTGAGCCCGGCCGATCGCCGTCAGCCTCTTGGACGGCACGGATCAGGCCGGGCAGAGTGACGACATGGAGATCTGGGACCACAAGTTCGTCTACTTCAAGGGGAATCCCTTCATAGACGAAAGCTCCGATCCGCAGGTCAACGCGCTGCTCGCGCAGTACGGCGCGGAGGGCTGGCAGCTTGTGAGCCACGCCCCGAACGAAAGAACCAAGGACGGTCAGTGGGTGACGAGCCTGACGTTCACCTTCAGACGGCCGCGACGTCGGTAGAGCTCAGCGGCCCAGCCGCAGCGCCCGACCCAGGAAGGTGTTCGGCCTGCTGCCGGGACGGCGTACGAGCCTGATGGACACCACACGCCCGTCGACCTCGAACCGGAGGACGCCGGCAGGCGATCACGCTCGGTACCCTCGACCCACACCCGGCGGACGCCTGCCACATCAGACTCTTGGCGGATCATGCTGCGATCGGCACGGTGAAGCAGGCCGCATGTGGCTGTGCTGTGCTTGCCCCTGGTTCCCATGGGCTCCTCCACGTTCGCGAGGACGAAGATCGATCGGTGGATCGCCGTCGAGGAAGGCAGGACGGCGGTCACTTCTTTGAACTGGCGCTTCGGGCTGCGCTGGGTCATTCGGTGATGGGAATCCGAGTTCGGTGAGAGGCCGTCTGCACGCTGCTCGATCCCTCACGCAGCGACCCCATGACGTGGAGAGGGTGCGCAGTTGGGGGTGGCAGTGCGGGACATGCGCGTGAGGGGCGGGGCAAGCGTCCTCCGGTCGCTTGCCCCGCCCCTCTTGCCGGTGAGTCAGTCCTGGGCGAGGTGGTCGAGGAACTGGCCGACCAGTTCCAGGCCGGTGCGCAGGGTGGCGGTGTCGTCGGCGAAGCCGATGCGGATGGTGTGCTCGATGTCGAAGGCGGCGCCGGGGGTGAGCATGACGCCGGTCTCCTGAAGGAGGCGGGTGCAGAACTCGTAGGAACCGATCGGAGCGCTGTAGCGCAGGAGCGCGGTGGTGCCCGAGGCCGGTCTGACGTAGGTGATGTCGTCGCGGCCGGTGACCCACTCGTCGAGGATGGCGAGGTTGGTGCGGGTGATCTGGTGGGAGCGGGCGAGGATGGCGTCCTTGTTCTCCAGGGCGACGCAGGCCAGGAGGTCGTCGACGCGTCCGACGCTGATGGTGGTGTAGTCCCGGTGGGTGGCTGCCTCGGTGAGCAGGCGGGCGGGACCGACGATCCAGCCCAGACGCAGGCCGGCCAGGGAGAAGGGCTTGGACATGCTGCCGGTGGAGATGCCGCGCTCGTACAGATCGGCGATCGAGACGGTGAAGCCGTTGCCGTCCTGGTCGACGCCCCGGTAGACCTCGTCGCACAGCACCCACGCCCCGACCCGTTCGGCGATCTTGGCGATGCGGGCCAGTGCGGCTTCGCCGAGGAGGGCGCCGGTGGGGTTGTTGGGGTTGTTGACGGCGATGAGCTTGGTGTCGGCCGAGACCAGGCGGTCGAGTTCGTCGAGGTCGGGCAGCCAGCCGTTCTCCTCGCGCAACGGCAGTTGGGTGACGCGGGCGCCGTAGCTGTCGGGGATGGAGTAGTGCTGCTGATAGGTGGGGACGACGGCCACGACGTGGTCGGCGGGTTCGACGAGGGTGGCGTGCACGAGGGCGTTCGCGCCGATCGCGCCGTGGGTGATCAGGACGTTGTCCGGGCCCTGGCCGTCGTAGAGGCCGGCGACGAGGCCGCGCAGGCGGGGGCTGCCGGGGATGGGACCATAGGTCAGCGGGGTGGCGTCGAGTTCGGCGAGGATCTCGCCCCGCCGCCCGGACATCCGCAGCAACTCGCCGGTGGTCAGGGAGCGGACGCAGGTTTCGGCGAGGTTGTAGCGGCAGGTCTCCTCGTGGTCGTTCATCCACTGCTCGACGGCGAACGGGCGGATCTTCACTGGGGCTGTCCCTTCGGCATGGCGTTGTCGTTGTGCAGGGCGGCCCAGGCGACGGCCGCGTCCTCGATGCCCAGTCCCACGGACCGGAAGTACACCGGCCGCGCGCCGCTCGGGCCCTGGGCGCGGCCGGCCACGAGGCCGGCCAGGTCGCCGCGTACGGCGGCGGGGTCCCAGCCTTCGGCGGCGGCGCGGGTCAGGTCGGCGGCGACGTGCAGGGTGGTGTGCGCGTCGACGTAGACGTCGAGGGCCTTGACGGCGGCGGGCGGGATCTCGCGGGCGCCGGGGGCGTTGGTGGAGATCGAGGTGACGACCGTGCCGGCGGGCAGGGTGCGGGGGTCGATCACATCGTCGGCGGCCGAGGTGCACAGCATCACCAGGTCCGCACCCGTCACCGCGTCCTCAAGGTTCGCCGCGGCCTGGACGCGGTCGTCGGCCTCGCCGACGCCCTGCGGGGAGAAGGCGCGGACGGTCATGCCGGGGCGCAGGTGGCGCAGGTAGCGGGCGTGCGCACGGCCGATGCGCCCATAGCCGATGACGGCCGCGGTGCGGGCGCCGGGTGGCAGGAGCAGGTCGGCGGCGAGCACGGTGGTGGCCGCGGTCCGCTCGACGGTCAGCTCGGAGGCGTCCAGCAGCGCGAGGGGCTTCCCCGTGGCCAGGCTCACGAGCATCGTCCACGCCGTGACCACGGCGGTACCGGCGGGGTCGGGCAGGTACGGCGAGATTTTGACCGAGTACACATCGGCATGGGGCAGGACGGCCGGGTAGTGGATGACGTCACCGCCACCGGGCAGGTCGACCGTGAACTGGCCCGGAGTCGGTGCCGTGCTGAGGCTGGGAGCCCCGAAGGCGTCGCGGAGAGCTGCGAGAACGGCCTGCTCGGAGACGCGGGGAGAGCTGATCACACGCATGATGAGCAATATATTGCTCACTCGGCTCGGTGGCAACATTTTTGCGCACTATAGTTCTCACCATGAGTCGTGAGAACGCCCCAGACGTAGACGGCCAGGCCACGCAGGAGTTCGTCACCCGCATCGGCACACGCATTCGTACGCTGCGCAAACACCGAGGCTGGGGCGTCCAGCAACTCGCCGACGCCGCCAAACTCAGCCGGCGCATGCTCACTGACATCGAACTCGGCCAGGCCAACCCCAGCCTCGCCACCGTCGACCGCGTCGCCCGTGCCCTCGGCACCGACTTCGCCGCCCTTGCCCTGCCACAGAACGGCGCCCCCGGCACGGAAGCCGAAGGCACGCTCGTATGGGAGGCCGCGGACGGCAGCACCGCCCTCCTGCTGGCCGCTACCGAGAACCCGCGCGCCGAACTGTGGCGCTGGACCCTCGCCCCAGGCGGCCGTTACGACGCCGAACCCGACCGGCCCGGCGCACAGGAGATCCATCACGTCCTCGCCGGCCGTCTCACTCTCGTGCTGGAAACCGGACCGCGGGTAGTGGGGCCGGGGCAGAGCGCCACCATCCCCAGCGACCAGCAGTACGCCTACCTCAACGAGCACACCGAACCGGCATTCTTCATGCGGGTGGTCAGCGGCGCCTGACGCCGTCGGCTTGCCCCGACGGGACAGGGCCGGCGGTCGGCGTCGGTGACCCTCTTCTGCTACTTCTCCTCGCTCACATGGAAGCGGCGGGGCCGACCGCGACCACGGACGTGCCCACCGCCTCCGGGCCGACGGCGACGTCGGCCGTGCGGTACGCCCACGGGTTCCGCGGGGTGTCGGCCGCCGCACCAGCTCCGGCAGCCCGTAGCCGGGGCCAGCCGGCCGCATCCTCGCCCGGTGTGGCCAGGGGAGCGGACGGTGCGGCCTGGCGGGGGCGCAGGTGCGGGGCGAGGTAGCGGTGCCAGGCCTTCGGCCACCGGCCCGTCCGGGCGGCGGTGGCCGCCCGGAGCGCGATGACCAACGCGTAGTAGCCGTAGTACGTGACCCCGAGCAGCACCGGACCGGAGCGGCCGTGCACCCAGGGGCTCTACCCGCGCCCCGGTCGGGCACCGTCCGGCTACTGGTGGGACGCTGCGACGATGACCCGACGGGATCACCGCAGGTCACCGAATTAGACTCGAACCTGCGAGCGAAAATAGCCGTCTTGACCTGCTGTACTTCGCGCGCCGGGTCGTGCAGCAGCAGGCGGAACGGTCGCTCGCGGAGATCGACCGGTGGATCGCCGCCGAAGAACGCAAGGCGGCAGCGCTCCGGCATGCCGCCCAGCGGGACCGGCAGCGTGCCGAGCGGCTGGTTTCGCCGCCGCCGTCTGACGAGGCTCTGTCCCGTCCGGGGGACGGTCGCGACGCTCCTGTCGCCGGCCTTCGCCCTCTTGGTCGGTTTCGTCGAGCCGTCCGGCCGGCGACTGCCGCTGCGAGGCCCCGGTCGATCGGCTGTCGGCTGGGGCCCGGCGTGCCCGCTCGAGTTACCCAACGGCGGCGCGCTCAAAGCTCAGGAGATCGGCAGCTCGATCCCGAAGTGTTCCTTCACATCTCGGGCCATTTCCTCGCCCGCCGAGGGGGGATTCGACCGTCCCACCACGCCGTGCCACCAGGGATCTCGTACCCGGTGTCGAGGAGCCGCCTGAATCTGTCGTCGATACGCGCCACTTCCGCGGCGAACCCCCCGATCTCCGGTGTCTCCCGTATGACCACGTCCTCCTTCACTTACTCGATCGGCTTGGTGGAACCGTCCGCCATCAGCACCCGCGTGCCGCGGACGAAGCTGTTCACTTCGCAGACCGCGTTCTGGACCACGCCCTCCCCGTCTCACGAGCCTCCTCCCGCACATCCCTGCCGGCCTCCTTCACCGCCCGCCTCACCTGCGACGGCTTCGACCGTGCCGCCCCGCACCCCCAGATCATCAATCCCGGAGCGATCCAACCCCCTCAAAGATCATTTCGTCGGGAGTTCCAAGGCTGTTGTGGCTGTGCCGCGTTGATGCGAGGTGCGCAGGGGGCGGGTTTGCCCACGATCACCCCTTGGTCGTATACATCGGATCCTTGGTCGGAGCGTCTCTGCTGAAGGCCTCAACTGCCGTGCATTCGGGCTTGATTCGTTGACAGAGATCGGATCTCCTCTCCATACTCTCGGCTGACGGCCTCGTAGCCAGACATCGGTAGCCGCCGCTCGTGAAGTGTTGATGGCCAAGGAGAGCTGATGTGAGGCGTCATCTAGCGGTCATACCCGCGCTCGCGATGGTCGGGGCTCTCGCAGCCGCCCCCGCGTCCGCCGCGGACGTCGGTTCATCCGGCCACCACGGTTTCACGGTGCCGTCAGCGGTACTCGACCATCTCCGCCAGGATGACTGGTCCCAGGTCCAGAGGATCCTGTCCGGGATCTCCGGTTCGGTGACGTCGCCTCTGAGGATCGGCGACGTGGACAAGGGCAGCTACACGACCGGCCAGCTCATGGGCAACGGCGACATCGGTGCCGTCGCTGCGGGCGTGTCCGACACCTCGCAGCAGTTCTACTTCGGCAAGAACGACTTCTGGGGCACGCTGCACGCGCAGGGCAGCTCGGTCAAGGACAACGCGGGCATTCTCTCCGGCGGCGGGCTGGACGTCTGGCCGACCACCGCGGCGGGTACCGACGCGGCGAGCGCGTTCTCGATGAAGCAGGACATCCTCAACGCCCAGGTCACCACGGACATGGAGCTCAAGGACGACGAAGGTGCCGACGCGCCGCTCCAGCTGAACTCCTGGACCGCCGACACCGCGAACGTCTTCGTCACCGAGATCCGCAACAACGGAACCGGGCCGGTGACGCTGAGGATCAAGCAGTGGGTCCCGGCGATGGCGTACGCGAACTCGGGCGCGACCGATCTCACCGATGCGCAGCAGACCTACCCGTACACCGGGGGAGTGGACTCCTCGCAGCCCGGTCCGGTCCTGTGGACGACGCGGGACAGCACCACCACCAACACGAGCGGCTATCGCAGCCGGATGGCGACCGCGACGAGCGTCGTCGGCTCCGGGCTCGTGAACCCCCGCGAGCAGATCGAGGCGAACGACTACTACGACAGCAACAAGGGCAAGTACTACAACTCGCTGGGCGAATCAGGGAACGTCACCGTCGCGCCGGGCGCGACCACGTCCCTGGTCACCTACCTGAGCAGCAGCAGCGGCGACTACAACACGATCAAGAGCGTCACGGACGTGCAGAAGGACGCCGTGGACGGGGTGCGCGCGTATGCGTCGCAGAGCGCCGTCGACCGGCTCAGGGCTGAGCACCGGGCATGGTGGAAGGACTACTGGCTGCGCAGCTACGTCCAGTTCGCCGATCCGGAGGTCGCCCAGTACTACTACGGATCGCTGTACGTGCTCGGCAGCTCCAACCGGCCGACGAGCGCGAACGGGAAGGTGAATCCGCAGAACCTGCCGGGCTCGATGTACGGCGAGTGGGTACCCGCCGACAACGTGGGCTGGGGTGGCCGGTACTTCCTCAACTACAACCAGCAGGCGCAGTACTACGCGGCCGGCTCGAGCAACCGCATCGACACCGAAGTGCCGTTCGACCGGGTCATCGCCTACGACCTGCCGTGGCAACAGAACAACGCCGCCGCGCAGGGACACGACGGCGCGGTGCACGTGCGGACGTTGTCGCCTTTCCACCTGCTGGCGAGCGACCGGCCGGCGCTGAACCCGAAGGCGTCCGTGCCGGTCTACGGGTTCAGCTCAGGGTCCACGGACCAGAAGTCGAACGGCTTCTTCGCCGCGATCAACATGCTCTCCTACTATGAATACACATTGGATGATCAGTACCTGCGCACGGTGCTCTATCCGTATCTCAAGCAGCTGCTCGACTTCTACAGCTCCTACGTGCTGAAGCAGGACGACGGGAACGGGCAGTACCACTACTCGGTGATCGGCTCCTCGATCCACGAGGGCGACGCCGCCGACATCAACCCCGATCTCGACATCGGCGCCATCAAGTACCTGTCGAAGTTCCTCTCCTCGCATGCCCGGGAGATGGGCGAAGCCCAGGGCACCGTCGCACGGTGGAAGGACTTGGCGGACCACACGGCGTTCCCTCAGGCCGAGCTGCCCCAGGGCGTCTTCTCCGCGAACAACAACGACGACTTCGTCCCGACACTGACGGCCACCGACTACCAGTCGCCGAACCAGGCGCACGTCGACATGATCGAGCCGGGCGACCAGCCGGTCGAACTCGAGGGCGTGGTCTTCCCCTTCGAGAACGTGCAGCAGCTCGACGGCGACCCGGAACTCCTCGGCAAGGTCCGCAACACGCTCGAGTACATGAACTCCTGGGCGGCCACCGGGTTCGCCGGCTGGAGCAGCCAGAACAACGGCTTCCCCAAGGTGTTCCCGATCGCGGCGCACGCGGGCTGGCCGGCCGCGGACCTGCTGGCGAAGTTCAAGACGGCGCTCAAGGCCAAGGTGCGTACCAGCAACCTGACCTACTACGGCAGCGGTGGCGCGGTCGAGACCGTCGGCGCGATGGAGGGCGTCGACGCCATGCTGCTACAGAGCAGCACCACGCCCCGGATGCCGACGACCCTGTCGGTGTTCCCCAACTGGGACCGGACCCAGTCGGTGAGCTACGAGCGGCTGGGCGCGAAGGGCGACGTCGAGGTGTCGAGCGCGTTCGACGCGGACACGGGCACGGTGTCCTACGTGGACCTCACCAGCAAGCGGGACGGGAAGATCGCGCTGGTCGACCCGTGGGCCGCCGGCCGTCCCGTCATCCGGCTGGTCAACGCCGACAGCACACTGGGCGAGCGCGTCGACTACGACGTGCGGGGCGGCAAGCTCGTGTTCGACGCCGGACAGGGCAAGCGGTACATGGTCATGGTCGACACCACCGACCACGCCCACACCGTCACCGGAATCTCGCTGTCCACGTACTCGACGACGCTGGTCTACGACAGCGCGCACCGCCACGCCTCTGCGGGCACCGGCACCGTCACGGCCGCGCTCGAGGGCGGCAAGCCGGGCGACACCGTGGTGTGGAAGTCCTCGAACAGCCGCGTCGTGACGGTGACCGGGTCCGGCAGGACGGCGACGCTCCAGGCGGTCGGCACCGGCGGCGGCAAGGTCGCGGACGTGACGATCACCGCGCACGCTGTCGAACACGGCGGCTTGTCCGCCGACGGGGTACGTCAGACCGTCCACGTCAAGGTCGCCGACGTGTCCACGGTCCCGACCGGACTGCACCTGCTCAGCCCGCCGGAGGCGACGGTCTACGGGCCGGCGTCCACCGGTGCCGACAAGGGCAAGGTGACCGGCACGAACCGGATGCAGCTCACTGCTTCGGTGTCGCCGGCCAATGCCTACGACCGGCGGATCGCCTGGCGGTCGAGCGACCAGAACGTGGCGATGGTCGACAAGAACGGGCTCGTGGTCGCGCGCGGGGCGGGCACGGTGACCATCACCGGTACCAGTATGGCCGACCCGAGCCTGCCACCGGTCACGACCACCGTGAAGGTGACCTCATCAGGAGCGGACTTCAGCGGGTACGACCCGTTGGCGTCGGTGCTGACCGCGGCGAGGAAGGTCTCGGCGTATTCGGGCGACACCACCGGAGGCGGCGGCTTCACGCGGGTCTCGACCAGCCGGGACTGGGAAGGACTACAGGAACGCTTCCAGATGGCGTACGTCAACGCCATGGGCGTGAAGGCGCGTTACTCCGGCTATTCGTCGGTGAACATCAGCGAGGACACCGCCTACTTCGCGGCGCTCGCGCTGAACGAAGCAATCAAGGCGATCGACCCGGCCCTCGCCGTCACCCTGCCGGACAGGGCCGGCCTGGGCGCGACTATCGCCAGTGACTCGAAGTGACCGCCGAAGATTTAATCCCTGCCCACCGCAGCCGGGGCTGGTGGGGCAGCACTTCGCTGTTCGACCAGCCCCTCCCGTTCTTCTCTGCCCCGTCATCCGGGCTCGTGTCGGGTGCGAGGAGCCTGAGGGCGGGGTGGTTCGGGTGGCGGGGTTGGTGTCCAGGGCGCGGGGCTGATCGTGGCCGCCCCGGCGGTCCGATGAAATGAGCGGTGCAGGCGGCCGACCGGAGGGAAGGGAGGCGTCAGCGCTGGCGGTTGGGGAGCATGCTCAGGGGGTTCATGACCGCGGTGGGGAAGTCGTCGGGCGGCAACGCGTGCGGGTTCACCTTTTCCTGCCCGGTCGTGGCGACGGCCGGGGGACGAGCTCGACGACGCCGGCACCCCGCCGGACCGGATGCGAAGTGAAGGCGTCGATGACCCGGATGGTGCCGAGCAGGTTGGTGCCGATCGTCGTCTGCGCCGCCTCGAGGTGCGCGGGGCGCGCGGAGGCCGCCCAAGAGCATGCCGCCCTACATCGTCACCACGGTGTCCAGCTCGGGGGACCGGGCGAGCGTGGCGTCACGGGCAGCCGCGACGGAGGCGCGGTCGGTGGCACCGATACTGATCGTGCCGAAGCCTTCTTCGGCGAGTTCCGAGAGTGCCTCAAGGCTGCGGCAGCCAACGGCCACGGTGCTGCCCGCCGCAGCGAACCGCCGGGCCGGCACTCGCCCGATACCCGAGATCGCGCCGAGGATGAGAACGGTGTGGCTGGAGAGATCCACGAGGTCTTCCCTTCGGCCCAGAGCGTCTCGGCCCAGAGCGTCTCGGTCCAGGGCGTCGCCGACGTTCAGGGGCGCGGCGCACACGGCGACGCTCTCTGTCTCTTTCGAAGCGCAGTCTCGACGGCACCCGCCGGGTGGGGGAGAGCCGCCGTCTTCCCTGGTCCTGCCAAGCCCCCTCTGGGACCCGCGCACCGCATCACGGTGCCGGTGTGAAGGACGGGGGAACCGGTAATCGGCTCGGCAGCCACCTTCGTGCCCGGCCTGCGCCGTGAGGACGTCGCCCTGCTCGCCGGGATCAGCTCCGGCTCCTGCCTGCGCCTGGAACGGGGCCGGGACAAGAACTTCTCGAAGACACCCTGACGAACGCGGATTTTATACGGCAGGCAATGAACAGATCTTCATAGTCTGAAGTCCCGTCAGGATCCGTTAAAGGGATCTCCTGATTCTCATGAGAATCTTCTTGAACCGGGCTGCACGGGCGTTGCGGACGCGCGTTGTGTCGAACACTGCTGTGCATGTCTACGACTGTTCTCGACCCGGCCACACCCATGCGCGTCGGTCGTCGTGCGCCGTGGCGGTCTCCCGTTGACCAGCCGGCGTACGCGCGCCCTGCGCTGCTGGTCATCACGGCGCTCGCCGCCGTGTTCTACACCTGGGGGATCGATCACAGCCAGTACCACACCTTCTACGCGAATGCTGCCCGGAGTATGACGGAGAGCTGGAAGGCTTTCCTCTTCGGCTCTTTTGACCCGGGAAATTCCATCACTCTCGATAAATTGCCGGGATTCCTCTGGCCGCAGGCGCTCTCCGCGCGGTTCTTCGGATTCCATCCCTGGGCGCTGACTCTTCCTCAAGTGGTCGAAGGGGTGGCCAGCCTGCTGGTGCTGCACCGGCTGGTGCGCCGATGGTCCGGGGTCGACGCGGCGCTGATCGCCGACGCGGCGTTCCTGCTGACGCCGGTGGCCGTGGGGCTCTTCCGCACCTCGGTCGAGGACCCGGCCTTCACGCTGTGCATGCTGCTGGCCGCGGAGGCCGCCCAGCGAGCCGCCCGGGACGGCCGACTGCGCCCGCTGGTGCTCTCCGGCGTATGGGTCGGAGTCGGCTTCCAGGCCAAGATGCTGGAGGCGTGGGTGGTGCTTCCGGCGCTCGCCCTTGTCCATCTGGTGTCGGCGCCCCCCGCGCTGCGCAAGCGGCTGGCGCACCTCGGCGTGGCCGCCGTGGTGATGACCGCGGTGTCGGCGTCCTGGATGCTCGCTGTCAGCCTCACCCCCGCGAGGGACCGGCCCTACGTGGACGGAACCACCAACGACTCCGCGTTCAGCATGGTGGTCGGTTACAACTTCCTGAACCGCTTCTCCTCGCTCGGTGTCAGCGCGGCCGCCACCGGCAGCGTGAGTGCGACGCAGGGCGGCGGTGGCGGCCACCACGGACGGCAGGCCACCGCCGGGAGCACGGACCGCGCCTACGGTACGGCCGGCACCGGACCGCGGCACCGTGCCGGCACGTCGTCCGGTACCGGTACCGGTACCGCCGCCCACCATGGCACCGGCACAGCCGGCGCGCAGGACGCCCAGAGCGCGCAGACCGCCCAGGGCCGGTTCACGGGTACGCGGGCGGCTGCCGCGCGGCAGGGCGGCGGTGCTGGTGGTGGTCAGAACGGCTGGTCGAAGATGTTCGGTACGTCCCTCGCCTCGCAGACCGGCTGGCTCTACCCGATCGGCGCCGCCGCCGTCATCTGCGGTCTGCTGTGGCGCCGGGGCCGGCCGCGCACCGACGGCATCCGAGCCGGATTCCTGTTGTGGGGTACCTGGCTGGCCATGTACTTCCTGGTTTTCAGCGCGGGCAGCGTCGGCGGTCATACGTACTACATGGGTGTGATTGCCGTCCCGCTCGCGGCGCTCACCGGTGGCGGCGTCGTGCAGATGTGGCGTGCCTTCCGGGTCGGCGGTCGTCGGGCCTGGGTGCTGCCGGGCGCGGTGGCGGCGACGGCTGCCTGGAGCGTGTACCTCGCAGCCCAGTTCCCCTCCTTCCTTCCGTGGCTGGCACCCTTGGTGGGCGTGCTGGGGCTCGCCGCCGTCGTCCTGCTGGCGCTGGCCCGTTCCGTGCGCACGCCGTCCGGCGGCCGACTCGCTCTCGCCGGGCTGGCGGCGGCCCTGGCAGCGCTGCTGATCACGCCGGGCGCGTGGGCCGTACAGGTCTTCAACCCCTCGTACGGCAGCACCGGCATGGGTGCGGTCGGTCCGTCCGGCACGGACCGCGGCCACGGTTCGGTGACGTCGGCCAGCGGTCGGCGCGGCGAACTGCTCTGGGGCGCCGGCACGATGCGTGCCGGGACGGGGACAAAAGCCGCCGCCCGCAGCGGTTTCGCCGGCTTCGCCGGTTTCGGCGGCCTTGAGGCCGACGGCCGGCTCACCGCGGTCCAGTCGCAGCTGCTGCACTACACCACCCTGCACCAGGGCTCGGCCGAGTACGTCTTCGCGACCACGGGGTGGAACTCCGCCTCCCCGTACATCCTCGGCGCCGGCGCCCACGTCCTGCCGATGGGCGGCTTCAGCGGCCAGGTGCCCTTCCCTACCGAGGCGCAGTTCCGACAACTCGTGGCTTCCGGCAAGCTGCACTACGTCCTGGTCGGCGGCGACCGGGGTACCGGCGCCTTCTTCGGCGGCAGCGGGCCCACGACGACCACGGACACGGCGCAGATCACCACCTGGGTCCAGGCCTCCTGCACCCGGGTGCCCGCGTCCGCCTACGGCAGCACGGAAACCACCGAGATCACCGACACCACCGCCCCGAACCTCTACCGGTGCGGCACCGGTCAGTGACGGGACGGCCGTTACGGCCGCTTCAAGCCGACGGCAGCATCCAGCGCTGACTGGCGCCGCCCGCCTGGGCGGGGATGGTCCACTGGACGCTGTCCGTCGTGTCGCTGTGGGCATCGGCGGGGCGGCGAGGCAGAGGCCGACGAGCAGCAAGGGCAGGCCCGGACAAGGCCGCCGGCCGGGAAGCCGTCGCAGGCAGGGCGAGCGGTCAGCTGGCTCTGAGCGAGGCCGCGGTCGAGCACCGGCTCGACCGGACGCTGGAAGCCACGGGCCTGCGCGACCAGGCAGGGCAGCCGCTGACCTGCACGCCGTACGACTTCCGCCGGATGTTCATCCCCGAGGCCGTCACCGGCGGCCTACCCGTCCAACCGCCGCCCGCAATCTCGGACACGGGACGCTGACCACCACTCAGGCGCACCTTGCGGTCTTCCAGGACGACCTGGGGCGGACCCACCGCGGCTTCCTCGACCGCGCGGGGCGGATCGACCGCAGGACGAGTACGGTGAGCCCACCGAGCAGGAGTGGCGCGACTTGCAGCAGCACTTCGAGCTCCGCAAGGTGTCGCTGGGCACCTGGGGGCGACCCTACGGAACCCCCTGCAAGCGTGGGCGTGCTTGCATCCGTTGCCCCGGTCCTCCAGATGGATCCGCGTCAGCGATCCCGCCTCCTGGAGATCATCCAGAACCTCCGCGAGCGCATCCGCGAGGCCCGCGCCAACGGCCGGCTCGGCGAAGCCGGAGGACTTCAGGTCAGCTTTGACGCCGCGATGGCCAAGCCGACAGCGTGAAACGGGCTCCGACCGATGGCCGGCCGCAGCTGGTCGCCCTTGGCGTGCCGGTTTTCACCGACCCCGCACCACTGCTTCAGCCAGGATCGGCAGAGCCCGGATACCGGCGCGGATGCTGTCACCGAGCGAGTTCTGCTTGGCGAAGACTGCGGAACACCTCCGGGGTCGTCCATCCGCGCAGCGTGGCGTAAGTCGACGAGCGGAACGCGGCCTCGGCTACGGTGGCGTCCAGGGCCCCGGCCAGTTCAAGAGTCACCAGCCCGTGCAGGGCGGCCCAGATCGACAGGGCGATCGCCGTTGCGTCGCCGACGAGGACGGCTGCCGTCAGGGCGCGATCGATCGCCGCGAGGAGCGGACGGATCGGGTCGCTGGCACCGGCCTCCCCCGACGGGTCGAAGGACTGCACGCCACCGAACAGCACCGTGTACAGGTAGCTGTGCCCTCGCCCCCAGTGACGGTAGGCGACGGCCAGCGCGTAGAGGTCGGCGAGAGGGTCTGCGGAGGTCTGCACTGCCGACAGGTGCTGGAACAGGCCGGCGACGGCTCTGTCGCGCACCGCACCGATCAGGCCGTCCTTACCGCCGAACAAGGAGTACACCGCCGTCGTCGACGCCTCGGCAGCGGCGGCCACGGCGCGGACCGTGAGCGACTCCCGCGGACGGGTGGCGAGCATCTCGGTCGCGCACTCAACAAGCCGCTCTTTGACGGCCTCGTCGTTTGTTCTGGGCCTACCCACGATCAGCAGCCTACCTTCTTTGATAACGTCGTTTTGAAACGGCGTTCTGAAACCGTCGGAGGTCTGCTGTGCCCACGTCCGCCATACGCCTCGTCCGCTTCACCGGACGCTTACTGCTGGCCCTGGCCGCCGTCACGATGCTGGTCGTCGTCTTTCTCGCACTGATCGCCCTCACAGACGGGGCAGGCTCGGGGCTCGCCGCGTGGTTGACGGCCCTTGGCGCCGGGGCTGTCCTGGCGATGTGGCTGGGTCGGCGCCGCACTTGGCCGGCGCGGCTCGTGCCGTTCCTGCCGGTGGTCGTCGCGGCGGCATTGACGGCGACGGTCTGTATCCCGACCGTGCCGACGGCCCGGCGATACCCGCCCGCCCTACCCTTCGTGGCCACGGAGCACTGGAGCCTGGCCACAGGCAGCCGGGTCGCGGTGTACCACTACCGGCCCGCGAACCCCGGCACCCGGCATCCCATCCCGCTCGTGTACCTCAACGGCGGACCGGTCCGTGGCATCTCGGTGCTCGACCATCGGTTCCTGCAACTCCTGGCACGCCAGGGTTACGACGTCTACGCCTATGAACAGGCCGGCGGCGGACGAAGCGACCTGCTGCCCATGAGCCAGTACACGATCTCCAGGTCGGTCCGTGACCTCGCCGCCTTCGTCGACCGCCTGGACAGGGGCAAGGTCGACATCCTCGGATTCTCCTCGGGTGGGGCCGTGCTCACCCGAGCCCTGGCTGCCCCGAGCGTCGCCGCCCGCCTGCACCGGGCGATCATCGCCGAGCCCGGCCCCATGGACGGCCCCACCGCACACATCACCGGGCACCAGGGCCGAAAATCCGCGCACGGCCTCGCGCCGGCCATGTCCGGACCGCGATCGACGCACGTCCCCCGGTACGCCGTGGCGTTCGGCCTCATGCGACTCGGACTCCTCACCCCCGACACCGGCCTGATCGGACAGGCCGAAGGCGACAATGCCTTCACCGCCGCAGACCTCGGCAGCGACACCGCATCCGCCTACTGCGCTCGCGACGCGCACCGCATCCCCGCCGAGGACACCGCACAGAACTTCTCCTTCAGCCCCGCCGCCAGCATCCGCATCCAGCAGACGGTCAAGGACTCCCCCTCCATCGCTTCGAAGCTGAGGCGCTCCCGGACTCCCGCGATGCTGATGATCGCCGAGTGTTCCTCCCAGCTTCGTCAATGGGAGACCACCGTCCTTGCCGAAGACCCCGCCATCCAGCGCACGCAGTACATGCCCGGAGTCGGACACCACATGTGGAACGACCTGGACGACAACAACGACCGAGCTGCCGCCGTCATCACCGCCTTCCTTCAGGACAAACCAACCCCCCTGCCGAACTACCCGACCCGCGACGAGATCCCTGCCTTCCTGCACGACCACAAGTGAAGACGTTGTAGCGCGTCACCAGCAACGGCGGGCGAACCCTCGAAGCTGCCCGGGCCCTGTGCGAAGTACAGCCAAGGGCGATCTGGTGTCGTGCGTGATGGTTGGTCAGAAGTCGGTCGTAGATTGGCGTTCATGGAGTGGGCGGCCTTCGTCCAAGAGGCGGGGGGTCCGCAGCACTCCTGCAACTTCGAACATGTGTCCGATACTCTCCTGGGTGCGTCTCGTTCGTGGCTCAAGGGGAGTGACATGCGCTACGGCTACATCGGCTCGATGAAGGTCAAACCCGGTCACCGCGCGGAGGTGGTCGCCGTACTGGTCGCCGGCGCTGACGGTCTGCGTAAAGCGGGATGCCATCTCTACGTCGTGACCGAATCGGCCACCGACGAAGACACCGTATGGGTGAGCGAGGTGTGGGAGAGCAAAGAGCATCACGACGCGTCGTTGCAGTTGCCCGAGGCGAAGGCTTCCATCAGCAAGGTCATGCCGCTGCTGACAGGTGAGTTCACTCGTCAGGAGACGTGCGTCGCGGGCGGTCTCGGTATCTAACCGCGGCTGCGTGCCGCTCCCGATCGGCCTGCATGCCTTGCCGCTGCCGCTGCCGCTGCCCGCCCGTTAGTCCTGCGCGCCGCCGAGCGCGAGCGGCTGAAGAAGATGGCCTACGGCAACAAGACCGAGTATCGGCTGCGGATGCGCGCGACGGTGGTGCTGCATGCCGCATGCCGCATGCCGCATGCCGTACGCGGGCGCTCCAACACGCGCATCGCCCGCGAGACCGGCCTGCCCCTGGACACGCTCCGCTGCACCACGAGGTCCAGGCCCGGGAAGAGGACGTCTTCGAGCATCTCCACCTTCATGAAGGCGTGATCCCCTGGCGGAACGTCCCTGAAATCTCCGCTCCTCAGCGCATGTTGTCGGATACGACGTGCTGCAACTGGACGATCAGGGAGCCTGGTAGAAGGGGATGGGGATGTCGTGAGCCTTCAGAGCCGCCGTGTAGCGAGCCAGCAGCTCGTCAAGGTTGGAAAGGAGGATGGCCGCGGCCTCGCGGGCTTCACCGACGCGGCCCTGGTCGCATGCTTCAACGATGTGGGCGACGTCTGCGCGGACGATCGACAGGGAGTCTCCCTGGATCAGCACGCCAGGAAAGTTATGCTGGGGCAGACGGACGACCGCATCGTTCCCGGGGTCCGTGAACAGCTCAGCCTCTACACGTTGCATGTGGTCACCCAACCTCAGACCTGACCGCGTCTCGCGTCTCCAGGCGTAGTCATCACGGAAGCGCGGCCAGAACCCTTCGGTTGGCGACCCTGAGCGCCACAGTCGGCCGGGGCAGCTGCCGATTCGGGCAGTGGATCGCGGTCCGGGCTTCGTCACGTGGTGGACAGGCTCCATGCTCCGGCCGAGCGTACCTGGTAGTAGTCGCGGCCCGGCCACTGGAACGTATGCTCTCCGGCGCGGCCCTCGACCACCGTCACCCAGTAGGCGAGGACGGCCAGACGGAGGCCGCCGCCATGATGTCGAGAACCGGGTTCGGCTCGGACGGGTTCGGACGGGAGGCTTGGTCCAGGCCTCGACAAACTGGGGAAGTCCAGTGAGCGCCAAGCCGTGGATGAGTGCGCCGGCCGCTGGCATCGCCCTGTAGGTCGACGCCGTGCGAATCACGCACTCCTCATGCCACCTTGATGACGACCTTGCCCGAGGTGTGACCGTTCTCGACGGTGGCGAGGGCGGCCGGGGCGTCGGAGAACGAGTGGACCGCGGTGATCACGGGTGCGAGGAGTCCATCGAGGGCCAGCCGGGCCGACCGCTCCAGGTTCTCGCGGTCGACGCGACGCTCGACGAAACGCCCACCGAGATCGGGCACAGACATGTCACCCACAGCGATGACGTTGCGGGGATCCTGGGCCAGCGGGGCGACCGTCCGCAGCGAGGCGCCTCCGACCAGGTCGACGATCCCGTCGAAGCCGTCCGGAACCAGCTCGCGTGCCGCGGAGACGACATCCCCGGCCGTGTAATCGATGAACCGCACCCCGATGGCCTCGGCGTGCTCGCGTTTGGCGGTACTCCCGGTGCCGATCACACGCAGCTCGCGCCCGACAGCCAGCCGGGCGACGGCGAGGCCGACCCCGCCCCCGACGCCGTTGACCAGAAGCGTGGCACCGGCCGGGAGGCCGAGCTGGTCGAGCACGTCCACCGCGGTCGTCCCGGCCACCGGCAGCGTCGCCGCCACGGTCGCGGACAGACCCGCCGGGATGCGCGCGGTGTTCGGCGCGGACAGCACCGTCGTCTCGGCGTAGGTGCCGCCACCCGTGAGTGCGAAGCCGAAGACCGCGTCACCCACCTCGAGCCCGTCGACGTCCTCGCCCCGCGCGAGAACCGTTCCCGCCGCCTCCATGCCCAGCACGCGGGGAAACGGACGCCCGCCGTCGAGCCCGTCGACCAGACCCGAACGCAGAAGGTGGTCAAGGGGGTTCACACCGGCCACAGTGACTCGGACCAGTACCTCACCGCGACCGGGGAGGGGATCGGGACGATCGAAGAACTCCTGCACCTCAGGCCCGCCATACCTGCCGAAACCCCACGCCTGCCCCATCTTCCGCCGCCTCTCGTACAACCGACCCGGTGATTCCGGGCGTTGTCGCCATCCTCACCTCTGACACCGATGTAAGGGGCAAGCCACTGTGGTGCAGGTCACGGCATCAGGCCGACTGTTCCACCGGTTCCGGGGTCGTGGACAGCTCCGCCCGGTGCCGTCTGTTGGCCTTGATCAGCACGTCGAGTGCATCCCGGGTCTCGACGAGGTGCGCGATGTCGGCGTCGATCCGGTCGCGCTCGCGCATCATCGCCATGAACGTCTCCTCAGCGACGCCCAGGTCAGCCGGGACGTCCACACACGGCAGCACAGTCGCGATCACCCGGCTGGACATACCGGCGTCGAACAGCTGTCGGATGAGCGACACGCGCTGGACCGCAGCATCGGAATAGTGACGCTGCCCCGCGTCGGAGCGTGAGCTGGTCAGCAGGCCCTGCTCTTCGTAGTACCGCAGTGAGCGCGGACTCACGCCCGTGCGCTTGGACAACTCGCCTATCCGCATCCCTGAGAGCCTACGCTCGCGTACTCCAAGTCCAGACCGCCGGCGAGTCATGGACGCTCGCGGACACCCCCACGGCCGCAACGTCGTCATCCCGGTCCCGGTGAGAGGCGTGCAGCATGACCCGGACTTTCCTGCCGATCAAGCGGACCGGGACCGAGTGGCGGTTGGTGCGGACCGTGATCTGGCTGTAGCGATCCACCCGTGGCGTGAACAGGCGGCCAGCCTCGAACGGCTCGTCCGGCAGAAGCGCCAGCAGCGGCTGTTCGACGGCGAAGTACTCGTCGATCGTCCGCGGCCTCGCCCCGATGCGCCGGCGCCCGTCGTGGCGGTCCCACTGATCGACCAGCTCGTTCAGCTCAGCGACCGAGGCCACTTCCGGGACAGGCGTGAAGTGATTGCGGCGGAAGTAGCCGATCTGCCCCTCGACCCCGCCCTTCTCGTCGGCGCCTTCGATGCCGGGCCGGCGGTGGAAACTCTCGATACCGAAGTGGGAGCGGAACGCGATCCAGCGGTCCGTCTCCACCCGAGCCCGGCTGAGCCCCAGAACCTGGGCGACCGCAGACTTCAGGTTGTCGTAGCGGACCTTGCTCCGCGGAACACCTCTGATATGCGGGTCTCGATGTCAAGCCTCCCGTTATGTCTGAGAAGCTGGCAAGACGTTCTTTGACGACGCGTCGAGCTGGGGAATATCGCGAACGTTCACAGAGTGTGAAGTACACGGAGCGTCCCCGCTTGGTGTGCTGGGCCTGACCCTTGGCGACGAGGTTTTCGACGGTGGTGCGTACGACGGTGTTCTTGACGCCACGTTCGGGATGAGCCTGGTTGAGGGCGGCGGTGATCTGGACGGTGGAGCGTGGTTCGCTCTGGTCAGCGAGGTGTTGGCGGATCAGTTCGATCAGCGAGGGTTGTTCCGCTGGTGAGGGCGCGGCGGTCTTCTTGGCCGGCGTGCGGGCTCGTTTGCGGCTGGGCAGCCGGGGCACCCCGTCCCTGCCGATGCGTCCACCGTACGACCGTTCGTCGGGCTCGAGGCCGCGAGGACCTCTCAGCTGGCTTGGCCGATGGTCACGGTGCGGGATCCAGGGGCAAAGCCATCAAAGGACTGTTCCCAGGACTCGCCTGGCCAGTAGTAGGTCACACGGCCCTCGGACGGCCGGTAACGGGCGGTGTAGACCGTTCCCAATCCCTCGTCGTACGCGGATTGATACAGCGGTCGCTTCAGCATCGCCGCCACGTCCGTACCCGCTGCACGAATAGCCTTCAGCCGCTCTTGGGTCCGGGAGAACCGCTCCTGCTCGTCGGGGACCGGCAAGTGCTGGTGGTTGGCAGCGCAGGCATCCGCTGCCCCAGTCATCGGAATGTCCGGTCCCACGAACACGGTCACTGCCTGCTCGGAGTCGACGAGAGTGACGTTCTGCGGGATCGCGATCGGTATGGACCGCAGTCTGCCGAGTGCCTCGTCAACGGTGTCACACGTCTCCAACAAGTAGCGCAGGACGATCAGAATGGCGAAGCCGGGGCCATGGACGAATCGCCCCCCGAAGGTGAGTGACACCGCGAGCCCGGCGTCGTTCATCCCGTCCAGCAAGCCCCAGGCGGCATCCTGCATGCCGATCACCGGTCGGAGGAAGTGGGAGGAGACAATGGTGCCCTCACACTCATCGGGGCTGAAGTCGTAGTTGCGTAGCAGGGTGCCACTGCCGCCGATCTGGGTGCAGCCCGAGAAGAACGGTCGCAGGGCGGCGAGGGTGAGGAAGGTTGCCCCTTCGGGCCGGTCGAGCTGACCGGCGAGGCGGTCGAGAACTGGAACCAGCTCCGGCATGTGCGCCTCGAACAGCTTCCGAGCACGGCCCGCGCCCTCTGACGTCCGGCTCTCCTCGGTCATCCACCCCTCCGCGAGCGGCCACAGGGCCTGTGTATGGGTGGCCCATCGCCCGTCGCTCCCGTCGCCGACCTCGATAGCCCGGAAGGTCTTCTGCTGTTGGCTCATGGCTGCCGTTCCCTTGTGGACGTCAGGTCAGGTGACGGCAACCTAGCTAATTTCGCAGGTAATTGGGTCTGATGCAGGTTCGGGTGACAGGTTTGACCTGCCCCACCTCTCAGGTCCCGGCCCGCCGCGTCCGGCTGCTGACCGCCGGTGAATCCGCGGGCCTGGTTGCGGCGTGCCTCGTGACAGCTCATGACAACGACCGGCCGTTGAATCGGCCGGTCAGTCGCTCAAGACGGTCCTACGTCCACTCCATGCCCAGTTCTCGCAGTGCGGCCAGCTGGTCCTGGGCGAGCTTGTCGCGGCGGGTCTTGGTGTTGGAGACCCATACGCCCAGCTTCACGGTCACCGGCTCCGTCTCGCCGTCGACGGTGATCTGTTCGCTGGCTCCGCGCGGCACCGGACGGTCTGCGCCTTCCCGCTCCACGCACTGGGCGAGGGCGGACCGGAGCTCAGTTCTGTCCACTGACGATGTCCCCCGTCGGATAGACGTTGATCTGCTGCAAGGGCACGGACACGCCCCAGGGTTGGGCCGGGAGCGGATCCGCAGCGGTCTTCACCGGCGGTGCGGGCACGTGGAGGCCGTGCGGTATCGCTATCGACAGTCCCTGGCTGGGCTGGACCGCTTGCGTCTCCGCGGTGGCCCCCTCGGTCGACGGCGTCGCGCCCCCCACCTGACCGCTGCGCCACCGGATCACCTTCAGCAGGGAAGAGGGCGGCCCCGCGACCCCGTCCACGCGCAGCAGGTAACCGTTGGTCAGGGCGCCTATCGAGTCGTTGTTCGGCGGCATGCCGCCCGCGGTCAGGATGTGGAGTGGCACGCCTGGTGGCTTCTGCGGCTCGAATTTGCTCCGGTCCTGAAGGACTTTTCGCAGCACCCGGTAGGTGCCGTGGTGCTCCAGGCAGATCTCCAGACCCAGTTCCGTCCCATGGGCCTCGATGATGTGGTTCCGCCGATCGCTGTAGCCGTTGATCCGTGGCCCCATCGCCGGGTGCTGGCCGGGCGTGAGGGCGATGGGCACCCCGTCGATCCCCGACGCGTCCTGTTTCTCCAACCGGAAGGTTCTGCCCTGCGGTCCGCCGAAGACGACCACCGCGGTGTTGAAGTAGACGGGGCCGGTCGACAGCTGTTTGAAGTGGACCACGGTGCCGCAGACGAATACCCAGTCCGCGAAGACCTCGTGCCGGAACATGCGCTCCAGCTCCGACATGATCACCTGCGCCTGGGGCTCGCTGTAGGCGTAGGCCTGCGCGGGGAGCGCGGGGCGGAAGTAGAACTCCGGTGCCGTGAAGATCTTCAGAATCCCCTTGATGCCCCACCGCCTCGCCTCGCCGCCGTCCACGTAGGTCCGCTCCACGACGGAGGCGAACCGGTCCAGGCGCGAGTGCGCGTCGGCCAGCTCAGCGGGGTTCGCGGCACCGGGGTGGCGCGGGTCCGGGGTGCCGACCCTCCCGCCCTGGAAGACCGGGCGGGGCCCCGCATCCCAGGCAGACAGCACGTTCGTCCCGTCATAGGCACCCGTCGGCACCTCGTACGCGAGTAACTGGAACGTCTTGAACAGACCCATTGCATCCCCCCTGTGACGGATTGTCCGCCAACAGCAAGAAGGGTGATGGTAGACAAGGTGATTGCGCTAGTGGGTGCGGCCGTTAATTTGTCGGGGATGGCGGTTGGGGCCAAGCTGTAGTCGCCTCCTGCACTCCGGGGTCGGACAGCACGAACGAAACGGCCTTCTCCGCCTCCGTGAAAGCGCGGTGCGGACGTGCCGCCGTACGGCGTCCCGCACACGCTGCTCTCCGTCGCGCCCGGTCATCACACCGCGCCTTCCACTGCCGCCCACTCCATGCCCAGCTCCCGCAGGGCGTCCAGCTGTTCGGTGCTGAGCTTGTCGCGCCTCGTGCGGGTGTTCGATACCCGTACGCACAGCTTCACGGTCACCGGCTCCCTCTCGCCGTCGACGGTGATCTGCTCGCCGGCTCCGCGCGGCACCGGAGGGTCTGCGCCTTCCCGCTCCCCCCATTGCGCGAGGGCCTGTACGCCTCGCTGGAACGCCTGTTGGGCCTTGCTCGGGTCCTTGTCGACCGCGCAGCCGCCGGGGCGGGGGACGGCGCCTCAAGCGGTGTGACGCCCAGCCTGGAGAGGCGCTCCTGCTGCTCGGTGGCCAGCTGCGCCCAGGTGCTCGCCTCGCGTTGCCGCTGGAGCCATCGGCCCAGGTCGTCGCCTTCGAACAGGACACCCGGCTGGATGGCCGGCAGGACGCCTTCGGCGTCGACCAGGTCGGCGAGGACGCGGTAGTGGCGCTGCCAGTCGAGCGGCCACGGGCAGTCCCAGTCCGGGTCGATCGCCGCCAGCTGTGCCGCCCGCACCGCGGCGCGCTCGGGATCCTTCCCGAGGCCGCCCTTCCTGCGGAGTACCTGATAGGCCAGGTTCGGGCGGGGATGGCCGTGGCTGGTCAGGGTGGGTGGATGAGTTCATGATGGTTGGCTCCGTCGTGAGTGGAGGGGAGAGCCGGGTCTCGGAAGAGCCCGGCTGAGTCAGCTGCCGACGTGATGGTGAGGACTTGCCGGGCCCGGGTCAGGTACCGGCTGCGGGCGGCGGCGATGGCGCGGAACTGGTGGACGTGCCGGGCAATGGCTTCGTTCTGTAGCGCGGTCTCGGTCCGCCACCAGGTCCGGACCAGGCCGGTGAGCTGTTTGCATGTGACGTCGGCCCGGGCGGTGGCGATTTCGGCGCGGCTCGCGAACCTGGTGTTCCAGCGGGGATCGTCGGCTGCGGTTGCCGGGTCGGGATAGTGGAAACCACGTCAGCGCATGCAGGTGTTCCAGCGACGGCCGGCGCTGGTGACCGCGTGCGACCGGCGTGCGAGGCCGTAGCTGGTGGTGGTGATCTGGTTGAGCAGGTCCCAGGGGACGTCCGGCACCTGTGCCAGCAGACGTGTGTGGGCCTGGGAACGGCAACCCGGCCGGTGCGGGGTGCCGTAAGCGGCTGCTCGTTGGCGGGGGCTGAGCCCGGCGTCGCGTTCGGCGCTCTGCTGCTCGCGCCGGGACAGGTCGGGGTCGGGAAGCTCGTGATACCCGTATCGCGCGGCGACTTGGGGCTCGATGGGACCGTACCGCAGTCGGTTCGGGGTGAACGGCGAGGGGTGGCGGGTCAGTTGGGGCCATCTCAGGTGCAGGCGCGCCATGCACGCGGCGGTGAGCCGGTCCTCCGCGGACAGGATCAATGCCGTCTGCGGTGTGTCGAGGGTGTAGGCGTCGACGGGGAGGAGCAGGGATTTCGCCTCCTGGTCGGCCGCGGGCACGGGTACGGCCGGGGGAGGCGAGCGGCGGCTGCCGGACACGGTGGGCAGCTGGTGCAGGCAGGCCAGCGCGAGGACGATGGCGGCAAGTACGGCGGCGAGAGCGGCGATGCGGCGGTGACGCATGGCTGGCCTCCTGGGGTGTCGAAGAGAGCGGCGCCCCGCCGCACGGTGACGGCGGGGCAACCGCGGATCGCACAGTTGCAAAGCGCTCAGCACTCCTGCCTGAGCGAGCGGGCCGCGTCGTTTCCGACCGCGTCGTTGCTCAGGTTCGCGTCCTTGGTGTGCGGGTAGGAGCGCGTGCTCACGCCGTGGAAGTTCTTCTTGCGGAACAGGCTCCAGTAGCAGCCGCCGGTGTTCTTCACCGAGGTGATCTGCTCGTCCACCTTCGACCCGTTGTCGAACTTGTTGTTGGACAGGTCCTTGTCGGAGGAGCAGAACTTCTTCCAGCCGCCCCGGTAGCCGGCGTCGCGGTAGGTGTGCAGCGGCCCGTTGCAGGAGGACGCGGAGAGGTTGCTGGCCGGGCCGTGGCCGGCGGGGGCGGGAGCCGCGGCGACGACGCCCCAACTGAGCGTGACTGCGGCGACCGCGATGGCGGCGTGCCTGGCATGGCGCATGTGATCTCCCTGGGTTGATGGATGGGGTGCTGTCTGGGCCCGGTCAGAAGGCGTTGGCGTTGAGGGCCTTCTGGAGCTGGGTGGTGGTGCTGGTGTCCCAGGTGTCCTGGGGAGTGAGCCCGAGGTGCTTGTTGAGGGCGGTGACGGTGTCGGGTCCGGTGACGCCGTCGGCAGTGACCCGCAGGTAGGTCTGAAGGGCCGTGACGGTCAGCGGGCCGAAGGCGCCGTCGACGTCCAGCCCGGCCGCCGTCCTGCTGTTGAGGGCGCGTTGCAGGGCGGCGCAGGTGGCGGGCCCGAACTGGCCGTCCACGGCGAGGGGTGCGGGGGCCGCGACGAGGGCCCTGGGCTTGATGACGCCGCTGTGGCCGGCGAGGGCGGCCTTCATCACGGCGGCGGTGTGGGGCCCGTACTCTCCGTCCACGGTCAGCTTGTGCCGGGACTGGAAGGTGCGCAGGGCCTTGTCGGTGGCGGCGCCGAACTGGCCGTCGACGGTGAGGCCGGCCTTCTGTACGGTGTTCAGGTCCTTTTGCAGGGTCTTGACCGCCTGGCCGGTGGAGCCCTTGCGCAGGATGCCGTCGTGGCTGGGCATCGGGGCCGCACCGTCGTAGGCGGGGCGGCCGTAGCCGACCACGCAGGCGCGGCCGCGGACCCGGCGGCGGAAGGCGTCGGAGGTGTTGCCCTCCAGGGTGGTGATGGTGCCGTTGGAGTGGACGGCCTCCACCAGGCCGACGTGGTCGATGCCGCTGATGGAGCGGCCTCCGGAGAAGTCGAAGAAGACTACGTCGCCGGGGCGGATGCCGCCCAGACCGTAGTGCCAGCCGCCGTGGCTCTGGAAGGCGCGGGCGTGGGCGGTGGTGAGGGCGAACTTGCCCATGACGGCCTTGAGGTTGTCGGAGTGCGCGGCCTCGTAGCTGATGGACATGTCGCACCACGGGCCGGAGAAGCCGTACCACGAGGTGATGAGGTTGTGGTTCGAGCCGGGCGGGTGCTCGGTGGTGCCCAGCAGCTTGCGGGCGGCGGCGATCATTGCGTTCGCGGTTCCCATGGCAGGTGTCAGAGCTCCATGTCGTCGGGGAGCGCATCGAGGTCGGAGGTGACCTCGTGGGCGGGGTCCTGGCTGACGCCGGTCTGGTCGGGGTCGATGTCGAAGACCCCCGCGCCGCCCTGCGGGTAGGGCGGCGTCTGGTCGTTCTCGCTCATGTGCCGGCTCCTTGTCTGTTCGCTCGGGTGGTGGGCCGCGCCGGTTCGGTGCGACCGCCGTGCATCACCGAGTCCAGCGGGCCGGGAATTGAATGGGCAGCCGGTTTCGCCGCCCTGAACAATGGCCGCGCCGCAGGCCACGGCCAGGCGCTGCGGCAGTGGCCGAAGCAGACGCCATCGGATTGCGCTCCTGCCACGAGGTTGCGTACGTTGTCCGGCCTCGCGCCGCGTCCACGGGGGAAGCGGGCGGCTGGAGGGGTGAGCCGGTGATGGCGGGACGTCCTGAGAGCCCACTCGATCCCACCACTGGGCCGGTGGCGCGGTTCGCGGCCGAGTTACGCAAACTCCGGGCGGAGGCCGGGAGCCCGACCTACCGGGTGATGGCGCAGCGCGCGGGCCACGGGACGAGCACCCTGTCGCAGGCCGCCGGCGGCGAGCGGTTGCCGACCCTGCCCGTCGTCCTCGCCTACGTCCGTGCCTGCGGCGGCGATCCGCAGGAGTGGGAGGAGCGTTGGCGGCAGGCGGCCGCCGAAGCGGCGGCGGAACCCCGCGCCGAAGAGGAGGACGTCGAGCCTCCGTACCGGGGTCTGGCCCGGTTCGAGCCGGGCGACACCACTCTGTTCTTCGGCCGCGACGAGCTCACCGACCGCCTGGCCGAGCTGACCCGCTCCCGCCGGTTCACCGCCGTGTTCGGCCCCTCGGGCAGTGGCAAGTCCTCACTCCTGCGGGCCGGCCTCATTCCCCGCCTCCGCACCCCTGACCCGGCCGGCCCACAGCCGGCCGCGCTGCGCGTCCTCACCCCTGGCGACCACCCCCTGCGCACTCATGAGCAGCGGCTGACCCCGAAGGACGGCAACGGGGACACGTGGCTGATCGTGGACCAGTTCGAGGAGCTCTACACCCTCTGCCACGACCCGGACGAGCGCGACCGGTTCATCGACCGCCTCCTGACCGTCACCGATCCCGGGAGCAGACTGCGCGTCGTCATCGCCGTACGCGCCGACTTCCTCGGCCGCTGCGCCGAACACCCTCGGTTGACCGCCGCCTTGCAGGACGGGACCGTGCTCGCCGGGCCGATGAGCGGCGACGAACTACGCCAGGCCATCGTCAAACCCGCACAGGCCACAGGGCTGATCGTGGAACGCGGACTGACGACGCGCATTCTCAACGAGGTCGAAGGGGAACCCGGGGCCCTGCCGCTCATGTCGCATGCACTGCTGGAAACCTGGCGGCGCCGCAAGGGCCGGGCTCTCACTCTCGAGGCCTATGAGTCCCTCGGCGGCCTGCACGGTGCCATCACCCGCACCGCCGAAGACATCTACGACCGGTTCACGCCGGACCAGGCCGGCCTCGCGCGTCGGATCCTGCTGCGCCTGGTCACCCCGGGAGACGGCGCACCCGACACCCGCAGACCCGTCCGCCGCGAGGAGTTCGGCTTCGGCGAGGCCACCGACACCACGACGGTCATCGAGCAGCTGGCCCGTGCCCGACTGCTCACTCTGGACGGCGAGCAGGTCGACCTCGCTCACGAGGCACTCATCAGTGCCTGGCCTCGTCTTCGGAGTTGGATCGACACCGATCGTGAGCGGCTGCGTGCCCATCGACGGCTGACGGAGGCCGCCGCTGCCTGGAAGGCGCTGGACCGCGATCCCGGTGCGCTGTACCGGGGCACGCTCCTGGCCGCCGCGGAAGAGGCGATCCCCGCCCAGGAGCGGGAAGCGGTCCTGACGGCCCCGGAGGGCGCGTTCCTCGCCGCAAGCCTCCAGGCCCGGCGCCGCGAGCGCGCTCGCCCGCGCATCCTGGCCACCGTGGTGTCCGTCCTGGTCGCGCTGGCCCTGACAGCAGGAGTGATCGCCTGGCAGCAGAACCGGACCAGCACCGTGCAGCGCACCCAGGCGACCGCCCGCAGGGTCGCCGCCCTCGCGGACAGCCTGCGCTACACCGACCCGGTCACGGCCCTGCGCCTCAGCGTCGCCGCCTGGCGGATCGCCGACACGCTCGAGACGCGCTCGGGCCTCATCGGCGCCCTCGCCCAGAAGGAACAGGACACTTTCGCGCCCTCCGGCGACGACGTCAGCCAGTACTTCATGACCCCCGACACCCGCACCCTGGTCGCCACCAGTGGCGAACGCGTGGTGCGCTGGGACGTCAGGACGCACCGCAGGATCGGCACTTTCCGCGGTCTGGGGGAGAACGACATGTACGACGTGGACGACGTGAGCCCCGACGGGCGCTACCTCCTGATGCTGGGCACAGACGCTCGCGTATGGGACATCGTCGCGGGCAGGTACGCCGGGGCAGCCATCCCCCTGCACACCGTCAGCTCCGGGGGGTTCGACCCCGGCGGGCACACGTTCGAGGTCACCGACAGCTCCGGCGACATCAACCGCGTCCAGGTATGGGACTGGCGACGGCACCGGCTGCTGTTCGAGCGGCAGGGCCGGAACGTCCAGGACGTGACCATCAGCCCCGACCACCGCCTGGCCACCGTATGTGAGACGGGTCGGCCGATGCAGGTGCGGGATCTGGTTCGGCACCGTGTCCTTCCCACGCCCGGCGGACCCAAGGGCACCGATATGGGGTGCTCCGCCCTCTTCAGCCCCGACAGCCACCAGATCGTCGCGGCCATGCCCGAGGGAGGACTGCGTCTGTGGAACCTCCGACCCGACGCCTCCGGCCCGCACAAGGGCTACGACATCCCCACCAGCTTCGGTGACGACGCCGGGGTCGGCTACGCCGACATCGCGGACATGTCCTTCAGCCAGGACGGCCGTTTCCTGGCGACCGCCAATGACCAGGAGATCCGGCTGTGGCGGCTGTCGGCAGACGCGTCCGGCCCCGTCTTCCGCTACTCGCTGCCCTCCGGCGGCGACCAACGTCTGGGTCTCCTGGGGCCTCTCGGCGTGGATCCGGACGGCCACACGATCCGCTACATGACACAGTCCGGAGAGGACTCCGTCACGGGAACCACGGTGCGCACTCTGTCGGTGCGCGACGCCACCGCCCCTGGTTGGCGTGACGAACAACGGCAACAGGCCCAGTTCAGCCCGGACGGCCGGACGCTGGCCACCACCTGGCGCAGCGGACACATGAGCCGCTTCCGCCTGACGGACGCCCGCACCGGCCGCACCCAGGCGGACCTGCCGGGCATACAGTGCCCCGCGAACCCGGACGAGCCGGGAGACGGTCCTCAGGACTGCGGAGAGCTGATGGCCTTCAGCAGCGACGGCAGCACCTTCGCCTACACGGCCAGCACCGGCGAGGACTCCCGCACCACACAGCGGGCCGGTGTGTGGGACGTACGCGCCCGCCGCATCCGCGCGACCGTCGACCTGGGCCGCCCCACCAACGCCCGGGGCGTCGTGAGCGCCATCGCTCTCGGCCCGGACGGCCGAACGCTGCTGATCTCCCGGCTGACGGACAGCTACCACATCGAGTCCTGGGACATCGAACACGGTGTCAGAATCGGAAGGCCGTTCACCGGGGGAGGAGACATAGTCGCCGTCCGCCCCGACGGCACGTACATCGCCACCTCGGACGGACACTTCGGCGATCCGTCAGCGCGGCGCCTCACCGGCCGACGCCTCGCACCGGACGCGACCGCGGCACTCGCCTTCAGTCCGGACGGCCGCTACCTGGCCGCCGGCGACCAGTCCGGCCGGGTGACCCTCTGGGACGGCGAAGCCACGCATCGCCTCGCGGTACTGGCCGGCAGTTTCACCGACGCCCGGCAGGACTCCGGCGCAACCGTTCGGTCCCTGGCCTTCTCTTCCGACAGCCGCACCCTCGCCGTAGGAGGCGACGACGGCACCCTCCAGCTGTGGGACGTCCCTTCCGGCCAACGGCTGGGCTCGGCGCTGCCCACGGCCGACGAACCGATCCTCTCCGTGGGATTCGACGAGGACGGCGAAACGTTGCGCACGTCAGGCATGTACGTGCCGCTGTACGCCTATCCCAACGACCTGCCCTCCCTCGCGGCGCGAATCTGCCGCCGTGCCGGGCACGGGTTCACTCACACCGAGTGGGATGACTACGTCCCGGAACTGCCCTACCGCAACATCTGCTGATGGGGCGCCAGAAGGAAGCGCAGGATCGCCGCCGCCGGCCCGTACAGCGCGACGGTGGCGGCCGTTCGGCCCGCGCTCTACCGAGCCACCCTCACCGAGGGACTGGCCGCATAGCTCGTCTCCACGCTGCGAGGGATTGACACCCGTGGGCCCGTCCTGATGGCTGAGAGCAGTGCGGACATATTTCCCTGGCCGCCCGCACGTGGGCGTGCGGGACGATCCGGGCCGCCGACTGCTGGACGAACTTGACGACCACACCTGCCAGATGAGGGAGGAGTACCTCAAGGTTCCGCAAGTGCACACCTGACACCTTGTCAGGCAACCTTGCCGTCACGGGCCCGATCACAAGATCTTCGCCAGAGCCTAATTAGGCTCTGGCGAAGATCTTGTGACGGTCGGGCGCCGAAGCCCTAATGATTCACTTCGGTATGGGCGCGGGCACCGACTTCGCGGAGTTCGGCCACCATGGCGGTGGCGACTTCTTCCGGCACGTTCTCGAGGATGCTCGTCGGAAGTTCGCTGATGAGGGACTTGCAGTGCCACAAACTCAGCCCGGTTCGCCTGTGAAGTAGCTTCACGATCTCAATGGCCCGGGGGCCAGAGTCAGTCAGAACTACTGTGTGCGGCAGGTCGTCGCAGACCAGCAAGAACGATTCGCTCACCGTGTCCGATCCCTCCATCAGTCCGCAGCATATGGCGAGGCTCGGCGATCATGCCAGGATGCGTCTGCGGAGCAGTTCGAGGTTGGCCCGCCCGTAGCCCATCCGTTTGAGGAGCTCAACCCTGGTCACGTGGCCTTCGACCTGGTATGGGGAAGACGCGCTCCATCAACCCGCCTATTACGACGCCGATATGAGTACACCCGTTTGGGGGATCCAGCACTGGCACCACCGCTTCTGATCGTAGGCGGGGTCCCAGCGGATCATCCCGGCGTCGGCGGGGAGGACACGGTCCCCATTTTCCTTAATTCCGTCCTCAGTCAACCAACTTGCTATGCAATCGGGGTGAAAAAGCCTCAAATGGGCAGAAGGCTGGTTGTTCAAACGGCCGATGGTGCGTCAATGGCCCGGGGGATGACCCCCTGGCCTGAATGAATTCCCCTTCGGCAAACCATGACCTTGATCACGGTGACTTGTGCATGGGTGTGCTGATGTTGCATCTGTCATGACCAAGTCATGGGCAACTCATAGGTTTGCGAGGGGGATTGACGGAGTGAGACTTTTACGAAGGTCGTCGTGGCGCCATGGCGCTGCGGGTGCCGTGCTCGTGTTGTTGGCGGGGATAGGCACTGCGACAGCAGCTCCCGTGTCACCGGCGCCCGGTGTGGGGGCTTCCCCCGCGGAGGTGGCGGCCGCCGGTCCGCAGAATCTGGCGGCCATCGCCGCTGGGGGTGCGCGGCCGGTGTCGGGTAAGGCTCCGTCGGCCGGCCCCAAGTTCTCGAAGTCGGGCACGGTCTGGCGGGTCATCGCGCCGGAGGCGGTGCTGCGGAACACGGTGACCGACGCGGACGGCGATACCGCGAACCTGACGTTCCAGGTGTACACCACGAACGAGGACGGTACTCCGAAAGCACAGGTGGACCTCGACGGGGCGGGCGGGTACGGCGTGCTCGTGTCGCCCTTCGTGGCTTCGGGCGGAACGGCGAAGGTGACGGTGCCTTACGGCATCCTGAAGCCCGGCGTGCTGTACAAGTTCCGCACCTCCGCCTTCGACGGCAGCCTGTACGAGACGACATGGTCGGCGTGGGCGGACTTCCGTATCGAGCCGTACATGAAGTTCCCCGCCCCGCAGGCGTCGTCGACGATCGACCCGGTCGCGCAGGAGAACGTCGAGTTCACCCGGACGGATCCGGGCCCGGCTCTGCCGACGCTGGACGCCAATGGCGCGGTGAAGCGGGAGGCGACCCAGGCGCGTACCTGTGGCAAGCCCGATGCCGAGGGCCGCAAGGTCTGCATCGAGCTGTCCCCTCCTACCGCGGAATCGAAGGCGTGAGCCGACAAGCGCACCGAGGCGCTGCGCGAGGCGACAGAGACCAAGGCCCGCAAGGCCGGCAAGTCTTCCGCCGAGGCGGCTGCGGTCGCGGCTGACGCGCCGTTGGCGGATCTGGTCCCCTGGTGTTCGGACGAGCCGGTCGGCACGGACTACATGAACCGCACCGACGCGTGCATGAAGAGCATCGGGTCCGGAACCCTGGTATTCGTTGACACGGAGGACACGACCATCGGCTCCGCCACCTTCGACTTCGAACAGCGCATCAAGACGTACCCGAACAAAGCCGCGGGTGGTTCCGACTTCGCGGAGTTCGACCAGCAGATCCGCATCATGCCGGTGGCCATCTCGCCGGAGCTGAAGGGCGTCACGCTGCGGTGGAACACCCAAACGACCTGCGCAGCGTGTGTGACATCGGTGACTCGGTGGGCCGACGACTTCAACAACGCGGCAGGTGACAACGCCTACTGGGACGCAAACGACTGGAACGCCTACACCGACGGCAGGTGGGGCACCCGCGCCACCACCTGGAACGGCACGGGCAAGGAGACCATCGACCTCGGTTGGTCGGTGACCGCGAACGTGGACGCCAGCACCACCGCGACCGCGACCGCGGACTTCGGGACCTCCGGAACTCCGGCGGTAAGGGAGATCGCGCCGCGCTGCGACGACTATCTGACGCCCTCGCTGCCGGGCTGTGTGCTGCCGCACTTCAAGCCGACCTACACGGTGGACACCAACAAGTACCCGGCCGCAGGCGCCTACTACTGGTACATGCAACAGGTGATGCCCGACCACGCCGGCTCGAAGCGATGGGACTCACTCCTGCACTACCTGGGCCCGGACACCCCCCTCACCAACAGCGCCGGCAACAAGTGGACGCAGGCCAACAGCCGGAACGTCATCTGCGGTAGCGGCTCCGCCTGGACCATCCACCCGTCCGACGCATCCGTAGGCTCGGTCGACTGCGATGAGTACGCGATGGCAACGACCCACGAGTCCGGCGGCTACCCGCAGAGCGTCAACCTGGTGACGTCGGGCACCAAGTGCGCCCAACTGTTCACAGACAAGATGGGCGACGGCTCGGCGAACTCCGGCCTCCTCGCCGACACGCGCACCGCAACCAACGGGCCGAGTGGCACGGAGCGGTGCGGGCGCGCAGCGATTTCGAGCACGCAGAACGAGGAGGCGTTCAGCAGCTACCCGGCTCCGGCATGGCGGCTCCTGGACGGCGACGGATTCTTCCTGAACCTGCCGGGATACGAACACTGCACGTCTACCGCAACCACCTGCACGTGGAGCAAAGTCGGCTGACCCAGTCCGAAGGGGAGTGCGCAAGAACGCGGAGGGGCCGGCACACGCAGAGCCGGCCCCTCCGGGGTCGGTCAGCCGGCCACAGGCCGCCACCGACTTTCCTGAGCCGGGTCGATGCTGCTGAGCCATACCAGCGTCCCGCCGATCAGGCCCGGCTTGTCCCGCGCGGCGAGGGCAGGGGCCTCGAACATGTCGGCCGTCTCTTCCAGGTAAGTGACCAACGTGTCGAGTACCTCACCAGGGGGCTCGTTGTAGCGGGACCAGGAGCCCATATAGCCGGTCGCAGCGTCCAGATACAAACCCGCGGTGCTGTCGGCCGGGCCCAGGGCGACCACCGGAATCCAGGTCGCCCTCCACACGGTGATCTGTTCCTCTTCGGGACGGTTGGCGTTGAGGGCGTCCTGGTGAGCCTGGGCATCCGTCTTCAGCCGGTAACGGGAGGCCACGGCGTCCAGGTTCATCAGAGCCATGTTGCCGGGGAGACAGCCCCAGCCGTCAGCCCCGTCGTCGCCTCCCGTCAGCATCCACAGGGTGCGCAGCTCGACGGGTATCGGGATGCCGAGATCCTCTTCCAGAGCGGCGACAGCGTCCGGGCCGGCGCCGGTGCGGAGCGCGGCATAGGAGTCAGGGGCGTTCGACTGGAGCCAGGCGGCGATGCGATGCCAGGCATCAGCGACCTCCCTCACTGCGACCGCGGCAGCGGCAGGGTCGGCGGGCTCCTCCGGCTCGTGGGCGTCCGTGGAAGGCTCGGTGGCCTCTTCCGTGGAAGGCCCGGCGGAGGGCGCTGCCCGCAGAAACCGGATCTCAACTCGGTCCGGCTCGCGTATGTAACCGACAGACAGGTCGGGGCAGTCCTCGAACATGCCACCGTCGACCGTCACGGTCAGGATGCCGGGCAGCGCCGAGGGTCGGCCCATACCCGGGTCGTCGGCCAACTGGCCGGCCACAGCCTTCAGCGCGTAGAGGACTCCTGCCCCGAGCTGGGCGGCGATGTCGCGTACGTCCGGCTGGATTTCGACCTTCACGGCCTGGCGCTCCCTGGTGGTCGGATGGAGGGCGTTGCTCCTTACACACTAGGCCCCGGCATTCAGCTCGGTGGCTGGATCACTGAGCAATCGGCGGCAGAGCTGAGTGTCAAGCGGTTGCCTGCCAACTGCACCGAAGATTCGGCTTGTGCACCGTCTGCTCATCGAGACCGGCGTGCTCATGTCGCCCTGCGGTGCCGCACGCCTCAACCGCAACGGTCGATCTGCTGGCCAGATAGTCGTCGCATGTCCTGCCTTTGAACCAGTGAACGGGGTCGCGTCCCATGAAGTGGTGTAGCCGGGCAGGGTCCCGGAACGCGCGGGTGTCTGCCCGGGGCGTGCATCCGTTGGCGGTGCATGCTCCCTCTTGTAGACCATTCCGTTGATGACCTGCTTCAACCGCACCCTCCTCGACGAGTGGGCCTACCTGCGGCCCTACACCTCAAACGACCAACGAGCGCCGCTGTCAAGACCGACGGTGCAGCTGCCGTCATCTCGGGTCACTTCGGGGGAAGGGGTCGCCGGTCGGCCAGCGTTCCGGCAGTCCGAGAGCAGTGTGGACGGAGCGATGCGCGGGCTGGTGCTTGACCTGGATCCCAGCCAGTTGCGTGGTTGCCCAGGTAGGGAAGGTGGGGGCAGGAAGCGAGGCGGGATCCGGGCTTTGCCAGAGAACGGGAGTGTTTTTCGTCCAGGTCCAGGGGGCTGGGTTGTTCACGACGAGCACGCCGCTGACACGGCTGTGGGCATGGTCGTAGGTGGCAGTCCAGTAGCCATCGGGCTTTCTGCCGAAGGTCGATCCGCTGTCGTAGGCGTACTCGACCGTACTCCTGTACAGAGCTCTCTCGATGTCCTCATCTTCGGGGAAGTCGGCTGCATGGCCTACTGCCACGATGAATGGCAGCTCCAGGTCACCGTAGTTCCCACCCTTATATGTGACGGCGTCGAGCACTCGCTCCGCTCCGTCCTCGCCCGCCCATGCCGAAGGGTAGATGCCGATTGTCCTGCTGGATGGATTGCCACGTTTGCCTGGGCTGCGGAGGATCGCTTGAAACGTGAGGCACCAGCCAGCCTCTTGCCAAGATCACTGGGAAGCGGCACCTTGCGCTCATGGTCGGCGATGACCTGGTCGGGGTCCAAGCTTGCAAGCCATCGCGTCAGCCCGGACTTCAGCCGTCTCTGCGGCGGCGTTACCGTACCGACGCTGTGGAGTTCGCACGAGACGAAGAAGTTCGGACTCGGCAAGCGATCGATGGCGTCGCTCAACTGCGGTGGCAGCGAGGAAGACCCAGTGTCGCGCTTCTGAGCCTTCCAGATCGCCTCGACGACGAACTGCTCGTTGCCGCGAGTAACCAGGAAGTCGGGCTTGTAGCCACCCGTTCCCGCCTGCCGCTCAACCTCCACACTGCAACCAGAACCGAGCAACATCTGGTGCAGGTACAACTCCCACAGCGCAGAGTAGACGTTCGTGTCGGAGTTTCGGTCCTGTGATGGCGACAGCGGCGTACGTGAGGCGGCGCCCGACGTGGCGGGGAGACTGCTTGCCGCCTCAGGAGGCGAGGCGCTCCCCGTGGCCGGCTTCCGTCAGCCATCTCGGTGCGCGGGTCCTGATCCGTCACCTTCCGTCGCCGCGGAGGCCCGCATCCGCTGCTCCTCGCGAGCAGAGCCGACGTCCCGTTCCAGGGGGGTTCGGCTCACGGCTGTCGCGAGGTCGTCCAAGGCCTGTTTTTGCAGTTCCGCTTCGC
Source organism: Streptomyces humi (assembly GCF_001005085.2). Lineage (GTDB taxonomy): Bacteria > Actinomycetota > Actinomycetes > Streptomycetales > Streptomycetaceae > Streptomyces > Streptomyces humi. The sequence continues at coordinate 17,449 of NZ_LBMU02000078.1, read as the reverse complement.
GCCGCACGACCGGGCTCCCGTTGCCGGCGGTGGCGTCCTCCCACGCGTGGAGTGCCTCCTCCACGCGTCCCCAGTCCGGATTCCTGTGCTCGCGCACGGCGGCTGCTGCCTTCGAGGTGTCCGTCTCCAGGGCCTCGGCGAATCGCTCCGCCTCGGGGACGAAATGGCTGTCGGCCCGCGGGACGTGGCTCTCCATGAGCATCGCTGCCCGGCCGAACCCCTTGAGCGCCTCCTGTGCCTCCTGCGCCTCGCGCGACGTCAGACCCCTGGGGCGAACCGGTTCCTGCCTTGCCCGGTCGTATGCCTCCTGCCAGGCGGCACGTGCCTCCCTGCTCTCCAGCAGTGCCCGGCGCATGTCGGCGTGATGCTCCCGGGTCGGTTCGGCGTAGTTGCGGAGCACCGCGGCCGCGTAGCGGCCGTTGGCGGCGAGCCAGTCCGCGAGCCGGCCCGGCAGTCGGGGTGTCTCCCATGCGGGGAACACCACGTACGCCAGCATCGCCAGCGCCCCGCCGAGCAGGGTGAGCACCACCCGCTCCGGGACCGTCTGCTCCCATGCCTGGCCGCCCATGCCGAGCAGGAAGACGACGTACGCGGCGGTGAAGCACTGGGAGTAGGCGTAGCCGGTACGGTTCAGCGTGTACGACAGGCCCGCTGAGACCACCGCCAGCGCGCCGGACACATGGGCGTCCGGGCCCAGGGCCCGCACCATCCCGGTGGCGAGTGCGACCCCCGCCAGGGTCCCGGCGAGACGGGCCACCGCACGCGCGTACGTCCGGTGGAAGTCCGGCCGCATCACCATCACCGAGGCGATGGGCGCCCAGTAGCCGTGGCCCAGGGGCAACCGGGCGGCGATCAGACAGCCGAGCGTGGCCACGGCCGCCAGGCGGACGGCGTGCCGGAACACGGGCGAGTCCCGGCGCAGCTCACGGCGGACCGCCCGGACGACGACCGGGGCCAGCCGGAGCATGGTCGGGCGCACCAGGAACTGGGCGCCGGCGGGGCCGGGCGGCGTGGGCGTCCTCCCGCGCACGCAGCCGCTCCCGGCGATCTCCAACGCCTCGCCGAGCAGTTCCACGAGCCGCTCGGCGGCCTGCCGGGCGGGGCCCTCCAGTACCTCATGCTCCTCGTCGACGCACAGGACGTCGAGGCTCTCGGGCCGCACCTCTGCGGGAGTGCCGCGTCGGATCGTACGGGCGGCCGCGTCCAGGACGTCGGCGGCCGCGTCGAGCAACTCCCGCGCGCGGTCCCGCCCGGGTCCCTCCGCCGGGGCGCCCACGTCCGGGTCGGCGAGCGCCGCGACCACCGGCCGAATGCGCTCGGCGAGTCCCCGGGGGCCGTGCAGGACGGGGGGACGGGTGCGGGCCTGTGACGGCGTCACGGCAGCCGCGTCCCGGGCCGTCATCAACGACTCCGGGTCGAACGGGGCGGTCGGGTCGTGCCGCAACCGGCGGGCGTAGTCCGCCACGGCGGCCAGAGCGTCGGCGAGCGCGTCACGATGCGCTCCCCAACGGCGGATCGGGAACAGCAGGATCAGCACGGCCTGCGTCACGCCCCCGAGTGCGATGATCCCGGCGTGCTCCAGGGCTCGCCCGACGCTCGTGGGCAAGGTGATGGTCACCAGCATGCTGCCCACGGTCGTCGCTGCGACGATCCCAGCGGTCGATCCGACGGCCCACGCCATTCCCGCGGCGAAGGCCCATACGGCCAGCAGTGGGAGGAACGTCACGAGTCGCCCCGCCGCCAGGTAGCCCACGAAGGTGCTGAGCGCCAGACCCGTGCCCGCGCCGAGCGCGACCACCTTGCGTGGACGCCAGCTGCGCTGGAAGGTGGCCCCACCCGCGGAGTAGGCGCCGAGAGCGGCGGACGCGGCATACGCAGGGGATACCAGCCACAGCGTCGGCCCGACGACGATCGCCACCCCAGCGGCTGCGCGCAGCGCGAGCAGGGGCTCCAGCCGCGTCTCCTCGATCGTGAGCCCGGATCGTGCGACCTCCCCGAAGGTCCGGAGCCACGTCACGGGTGTCCGCCTGGCCGAAACGCCCTGCCGGGGCGCGTCGGTCTGGTTGAGGTGCGGCAGCCGTCGGGCAAGGCAGCCTCCCAGGGCCTCGCTCACCGGCTGGCGGCCGCAGCCGCTGGAGGGGTGCTGCCACTGCGGACACCGCTGTCCGCCGTCCGTCCTCCAGGCCGGAGCGCGGGCGATCGTTGTTGGTTCAGTTCCGGCCGGAGCGCGGCGACTGCCCCAGTCCCGCCCGGGGGACGGGCAGATCGCTACCCCTCCCCCGGACCGGTCCAGGGATACAGGGGGCACGGGGGCCCCGGGTTTCTTACCGCTTGTGGCCGTTGCCGTGTCCGTTGGGGTGCAGGACGACCTTGGTCCAGCCGTCGTCACGGGCGTCGAAGTGCTCGTAGGCGGTGGGGGCCTCGTCCAGGCTGAGCTCGTGGGAGACGACGAAGCTCGGCTTCGCCTTCCCACCGGCGATCAGGTCCCGCAGGGCCCGGTTGTACTTCTTCACCGGCGCCTGCCCGGTCCCCATGCGCTGGCCCTTGAACCACATCATGCCGAAGTCGATCGGGACCTTGCCCTGGGCCTCCAGCTCACCCTGGGCCTCAGCGCCGCCGGGGTCCTGGGGCAGGAACACGCCCACCACGCCGATGTCGCCGGTGAACCTGACCGAGTCGATCAGTCCGTTGAGCGTGAGGCTGGCGTCCTCGTGCCCCTGGGGGTCGTGTGCCTGGTAGCCGACGCATTCGCAGCCGTTGTCGGCGCCCAGACCGAGGGTGGCCTCCTTGACGACCTCCGACGGGTTCTGCTCGGCGGTGTTGATCGGGATGGCCCCGATCTCCTCCGCCTTGCGCAGCCGGTCGGGCTGGTGGTCGGCCGTCCAGACGCGGCCGGCGCCCTTGAGGAGGGCGGAGTAGGTCGCCATCAGCCCGACGGGACCGGCTCCGAAGACGATCGTCTGGTCACCCGGCTTGACGTGGGCCATCTCGGTGGCGTGATATCCGGTCGGGAAGATGTCGGCGAGCATCACGTAGTCGGTCTGCCGCTCGGCGGCGTCCTCGCCCAGACGCAGCGCGTTGAAGTCGCCGTAGGGCACGCGCAGCAGCTCCGCCTGGCCGCCCTGGTAGGGGCCCATCTCGGCGAATCCGTAGGCGGCTCCCGCGAGGGCCGGTTCCGGCTGCATGGTCAGGCAGTAGTTGGTCAGACCCTGCTCGCACTGCTTGCAGAAGCCGCAGGCGATGTTGAAGGGCAGGACCACGTACTCGCCGACCTGGACCTTGCGGACGGCCGAGCCGACCTCCACGACCTGGCCCATGTTCTCGTGTCCCAGGGTGCGGCCGGACTCGAACGAGGTGCGGCCCTCGTACATGTGCAGGTCCGAACCACAGATGTTGGTGGTGGTGATCTTGACGATGATGTCGCAGGGATGTTCGATCTTCGCGTCCGGTACGTCCTTCACTGTGACCGTGCGCGGGCCTTCGTATACCGCTGCTTTCATGATGGCTTCCCTGATGTCGCGGTACGGCGGTGATGGGGAAGGCGCGGAGAGTCCGACTGTCGGAAGTGCCGCGACGGGGTCCGGGACTCCGGCACGCCTCCGTGGGGCCGTTCACCTGGATCAGGTGGGACGGTCGTGTTGCCGCCGGCTCCGCCAGGCGGAGCTCCGGCGCTCCGGCGGCGTGCGGTGCGGGTGCCCGTCGGCTCCCGAGGCGAAACGACCACGCGCCGACCGAATAGCGAAATCTCCGGACCCGGACGACCACCAACCGACTGCACATCTCCGACTGAGGTCAGCCGTCAGTCACCGCGGTCGTCCCGCAACATGCTGCGACGCTCCTGCTCGCGCTTGGAGTAGGCGGCCGCCCGGATCGCCTCGTCGCTCTCCAGGCCCGATCCCAGCGCGCCGCCCACCGTGGCGACCGAAGCGACGAACCAGGACAGCGTCCAGTACTCCGTGGCGTGCAGCGGGGTCCGTGTCGTGGAGGCGAACAGCCGGTCGTTGAGGATGAACAGCGCCCACACCAGGTTGATGACCACCAAACCCACGTAGCAGAGGATCACCCCGATTCCCAAGGTGACGATCGTCGAGGCGTTGTAGAGAGCCGTCCGCTTCCTCGCCTCCGGCGAAACCTCATCCGTCCGATGCCACAGGTTCGCGTCCACGATCAGCCAGCCGATCATGAGAGCGACGGACCCGACCATGGCGATCACCAGACGTGGCGTGCTCAGGGAGGTGGCCAGGTTCCAGATGGTGGAGTTCACGGTGGCCACCGCTCCCGTGGCGAGCGCGGCCGCCAACGCCTTGGACAGACCCGGCACCAACCGCCACGGCCGGTTGGCGCGGACCATACCGCCGAGCACCCTCAGGTAGCCGCGCGGCCCACTGACGACGTACCGCAGATCGGCGATCTCCTCCTCACCGACCTGGCCCGGACGGATGGGCACGAGACGACCGATGAAGGGCCCCCGCAGCGGCTGACTTCCCGTACGCCCCTCAGGCCCGGTGGCGCGCGGGCCCGCCAGGCTGAGCACGGCTTCCTCCACGGCCTGCCGGGCCCTTTTCTGGAGCCGGAAGCCTCCGAGCGTGGGAAGGGACAGCAGCGCAAGGCCGTGTTCGTGACTCAGATCCACTACGAGCTTGCGCCCGTGTGAATGCAGCGGAAGGTCGGTGAGGGCCACGACGATGTCCCAGTTCCCCTCACTTCCGCGGTCCATGATCCGCCGCGTCAGGGTGGACAGGTCCTCGGTCCCCGCGGTGAAGGGCTCACTGACCACCACGACGTCGAACCGTCGTCCCGGGCCTGACCTGTCGGCGAGTCGATCAGGAAGCATCTGGGCCATGCGCTGCGCGATCTCCGTCGGCGCGTCCGGATCCGCCAGAAGAGCCACGACCGTAACGTCCTGAGACGACACCCGCATGACTCCTCTCGTCGGCTACCCCGCGATCGCGAGTGCCCACAGGCTGCCCCCAAGTAACGCCGACACCGCGTGACACGCAGGCCCCCGCCAGCAGGCGCAATCGGTACAGTCAGATCTCCTCGACCTCCTGCGTAGGGCCTGCTCTACCATCAGGCCACACGGTTACATGCGCCACCGCGAACACCAGCTCCGCGCCACCCGGGCGGCACCGCACGCCGCGCCACCGGACACCCGCTTCGGTGTCCTGCCCGGAAGTGCGCAGGCAGGGGGCAGGCGACGGTGAAGCACTCTGGAATGTGCCTCGGGAGCGGGGCCCCGTGACGGCGCCTGTCGCGCGGTTCCCGGCACGATCAGGTAATCAGGAACGGTGAACAAGGACGCGACCGACCCCTTCGTGCATGTCCGGGGCGCCGGTGAGAACAACCTGCGCAACATCGATGTCGACGTTCCGCGGGACGCGATGGTCGCCTTCACCGGCGTCTCCGGTTCGGGCAAGTCCTCGCTCGCGTTCGGCACGCTCTACGCGGAGGCCCAGCGGCGCTACTTCGAGTCCGTGGCACCGTACGCCCGAAGGCTCCTGCAACAGGTCGGCGCACCGCACGTGCAGAAGATCACCGGACTGCCACCGGCCGTGGCCCTTCAGCAGCGACGCGGGGCGCCCAGCTCGCGCTCGACGGTCGGCACCCTCACCACGCTGTCCAACCTGCTGCGCATCCTGTACTCCCGCGCCGGCACCTATCCGCCCGGGGCCGCCCGGCTGGAAGCCGAGTCGTTCTCCCCCAACACCGCGGCCGGCGCCTGCCCGGAGTGCCACGGACTGGGCGTCGTGCACGACGTCGCCGAGGACCTGCTCGTCCCGGACCCCTCGCTGAGCATCCGCGAGGGGGCGATCGCCGCCTGGCCGGGCGCCTGGCAGGGCGCCAACCTGCGCAGCGTCGTGAGCAACCTGGGGATCGACATCGACCGGCCGTGGCGCAGGCTCAGGAAGAAGGACCGGGACTGGCTGCTGTACACGGACGAGCAGCCCGCCGTGTACATCGAGCCGGAGGAGGACCGGATCGACTGGGGCTACCAGGGCAAGTTCTGGAGCGCCCGCAAGCACGTCATGCACGTCCTCGCCGACTCCAAGAGCGAGAAGATGCGCGAGCGGGCGCTCCGGTTCGTCAGGAGTGTGCCCTGCCCTGCCTGTCACGGCAGCGGACTGCGGCCCGAGGCTCTCGCCGTGACCTTCGCCGGACGTTCCATCGCCGAGATCAACGCGATGCCGCTCACCGAGGTCGTGGCGCTGCTGCGGCCCGTCGCGGGGCGGTCCGAGGCCGACGCCACCACCTCGACCGCCCGGACCGGGGAGACGACCGAGGTCGCGGTCCGGATCTGCGGTGATCTGGTCGCGCGGATCGACGTACTGCTCGACCTGGGCCTCGGATATCTCAGCCTCGGGCGCCGCTCGACGACCCTGTCACCCGGCGAGGCGCAGCGCCTGCGGATCGCCACCCAGCTGCGCTCGGGACTGTTCGGCGTCGTCTACGTCCTCGACGAACCCTCCGCGGGCCTGCACCCGGCTGACGCGGAACCGCTGCTGGAGGTGCTGGACCGACTCAAGGCGGCGGGCAACTCGCTGTTCGTCGTGGAGCACGACATGGACGTCGTACGGCGGGCGGACTGGGTGGTCGACATCGGCCCCGGTGCGGGCGAGGGCGGCGGACGCGTGCTGTACAGCGGCCCGGTCGCCGGTCTCGAGCGGATCGGGGAGTCGGCCACGGGCCGGTACCTGTTCGGGCGCGCCCAGCCGCTCGATCACCGCCCGCGCACCCCGCACGGGTGGCTGCACCTGCGCGGCGTCTCCCGCCACAATCTGCACGACGTGTCCGTCGACGTACCGCTGTGCGTACTGACGGCGGTGACGGGCGTGTCCGGTTCCGGAAAGTCGACGCTGGTGACGCAGGTGCTCGCCGAGGTCGTCCGCGGCCACCTCGGACTCGTGCCCGAGGAGCCCGACGAGGCGCGGCTGGAGGTCGACGTCCAGGACGCTTCGGGGGTCGAGTCGTTCGACCGGCTGGTCCGGGTCGACCAACGGCCCATCGGCCGAACCCCTCGGTCCAACCTGGCCACGTACACCGGGATGTTCGACGCGGTGCGCAAGCTGTACGCGGCGACGGACGAGGCCAGGGCGCGCGGCTACTCGGCCGGGCGGTTCTCCTTCAACGTGCCCGAGGGACGGTGCGAGACCTGTCAGGGCGAAGGGTTCGTCGCGGTGGAACTGCTGTTCCTGCCCGGCACCTACGCCCCGTGCCCGGCCTGCGAAGGCGCCCGGTACAACGCCGAAACGCTGGAAGTCACCTATCGCGGCAGGAACATCGCGGAAGTACTCGCGCTGTCCGTCGACGCCGCCGCCGAGTTCCTGTCCGCAGTCCCGGCCGCCTCCCGCAGTCTGGAGACGTTGCGCGAGGTGGGACTGGGCTACCTGCGACTGGGCCAGCCCGCGACGGAACTCAGCGGCGGTGAGGCGCAACGCATCAAACTGGCGACCGAACTGCAGCGAGCCCGCCGCGGGCACGCGCTCTACCTGCTCGACGAGCCGACGGCGGGGCTGCACCCGGCGGACATCGCCCTGCTGCTGCGACAGCTGCACCGGCTCGTCGACGCCGGCAACACGGTCGTCCTCGTCGAACACGACCTGGACACGATCGCCACCGCCGACTGGGTCATCGACCTCGGTCCGGGCGGCGGCGACGCGGGCGGGCAGGTGGTCGCGGCGGGCCCGCCGGCCAAGGTGGCGAGAGCCCGCCGCAGCGCCACCGCGCCCTATCTCGCGGCCCGGCTCGCGCGCTCCTGACGACAGCGCGGGGGGGCTGAGCACCATTCAGCCGCGGTCGGGGCGCGGGGGTGCGGCGGCATTCGACGCGGCTGCGCGGCACCACGGAACAGGCCGCGGGGCCCGCCCCACTGTGCAGCGCCCGCGGTCGGGCCGCCGAGTCAGCCGGGTACGGGGTGGTGCGCCCGGGCGAACTGTTCCACGACGGCGGCGCAGAAGGCGGGCAGGTCGGCCGGGCCGCGGCTGGTGACCAGCTGCCCGTCGACGACCACCTCCTCGTCGGCGACGACCTCCGCGCCGGCGTTGCGCAGATCGGTGCGGATGCTGGGCCAGGACGTCAGACGGCGGCCGCGCACGGCGTCGGCTTCCGCCAGGGTCCACGGACCGTGGCAGATCGATGCGACCGGTTTGCCGCTGGCCATGAAGTCCTTGACGAACTGCACCGTGTCGCGGTCCATGCGCAGTTGGTCGGGGTTCATGGCCCCGCCGGGCAGGAGCAGCGCGTGGTAGTCGTCGACGGAGGCGTCGGCGACCAGGCGGTCCACCGGGAAGGTTCCGGCCGCGTTGAGGTCGAACTGGCGGGCCTGGATCTCGCCGGGGTGGAGCGAGACGATCTCGGTCTTCGCCCCTGCTCCCTGCAGCGCACCGCGCGGCTGGTCGAGTTCCACGCGCTCGACGCCGTCGGTGGCCAGAATCGCCACCCGCATCCCCCGGAGTTCCTGTGTCATGGTCAAGGCTCCCTTCACGAGTCGCTGGTTGCGGGCCGCGAGCGGTCGGGAGACCCGGCAGGGCCGGTCCGCCTCCCCGCCGTCCGGGTGAGGACGAGTCCGGTGACATGCAACGGGACGCGACTGCTACAGCAGCCGGTCGAACACCGCGGTCACGCCGTCCCAGTGGCTGGTCTGCGGGTTCTTGATGTCCGGATACATGATTTTGAACGTATCGGCGAGGGCGACGCTGAGACCGCCGATGATCTCGGGGTAGCGCTCTTCGGTCTCCTGGGTGGGTGTCCTGTCGAGGGGAGGGTGCGTGGCGAGCTGTTCCAGGATCGGCTTCAGCTCGACCTCCTCGTCCAGCCGCCGGAACCGGTGGACGCTCTCCTGGAGGCCCTTGGTGATCGGCAGGTCCCACGGCTCGACGGTGTCCCGGCCGTTGGCCTTGGCCGATGCCTGGCCGACTACCAGCAGGTCGTAGAGCTTGGCGTCGACGAAGTCGCCGTACCGCTTCAGGTCGTTCTTGTCCACGTCGAGGCCCGCGGCGGCGCGGAAGAACCTCTCGAACTTCGACACACCCATCACGGTCATGCCTCTCGCCTCCTCACCGGGAACCGGACGGCGTCCTTCGCTCCCGCCGGCGTCGCCATCGGCTGTTACCGGTCGAGATTCGCAGAGCCCCCTGCTGAGCGCCTCCGCACTCCAGGCCGAAAAAGAACGCCCCCTCCTGCCCTGGCAGAGCAGCATGAAATGGCATCACCCCGCCGCTGGACGAACACGGCGCCCTGACGCCCGTCAGGCGCCGGTGTCCCCTTTCCCGTGGCGGAGGCCGTCTGCACTTGTGCTCGGAGGCCCATGGAGCCGGCCGCTTTTCCGCCCGCCGGGAGCAGGCAGGGTGACGGCCCACAGCCGGAGCATGGAGATGGCCTCCGCTGACGCGCACGCACCACGCCGCGCGTCAGCCCGCCATCCCCACTCGCACGACGGAGAGCGAACGGCTCATGGACTACAACACCTTCCTCGACACCATCACCCGGCGGGCCCCTGTCCCCCCGGAGAAGGCGGAGCCCCTCACCCGTGCCACCCTGGAAACCCTGGCCGAGCGGCTCACCAGGGGTGAGGCGGAGGACCTCGCGTCCGAACTCCCCAAGCAGCTGAAGGAACCGCTGGTCGCACCCACTCCGCAGGCCGAGCCCTTCGGACTCGACGAGTTCATCAACCGGGTGAGCAGGCGCGCAGGGGTGAGCCCGGACGAGGCCCGCGAGGGCGTACGGGCGGAGCTGAGCACCTTGAGGGACGCGGTCAGTGACGGCGAGTTCCGCCACGTGATGTCCCAGCTGCCCCGGGACTTCGAGGCCGTCGTCGGCGCCCCGGGCTGAAAGGAGTCATGACCGACGTACCGCGGGGGCTGTTCTTCCGCGACGTCCAGCGGCGCATCACCTCGCCGTGCCTTCCCCCACGACAGCACCATGTTCGCTCCGCGTCCCGCCACACGGCGCGCAGAGCGAACTCCTGTTGGAACGTCGGCGCTACGTCGGCGAGGGGATGCGCGAGGACCTCCGGTCGGGCGGCCTCGGCACACGTCCGACGCAGACTCGGCATGAAATCGCCGGAGGATCGCATGACACAATCGACAGTTCCTTCAGCCGGCGCACCCGTGGACGTCGAAGGCGGGGCGCAGCTGCCGTTCGCCGAGCACGCGGCCATGGCCAGGGCGTATCCCGGCGGCAGGATGACCGTGGGCGCCATCACGCCCCTCGAGGGCTTCGACGGGCCCGTGCCGTGCCTGGCCGGGCATCTCGAGCGGATCCAGCAGGCCGAGCGGGCCGGCTTCGCCTCGGTGTGGGTCCGTGACGTGCCGCTGCTGGACCCGAGTTTCGGGGACGCCGGGCAGGTCTTCGACCCGTGGGTGTACCTGGGGCAGCTCAGTGCCCGCACCACCTCGATCACCCTGGGGACCGCCAGCATCGTCATGCCGCTGCGGCATCCGTTGCACACCGCCAAGGCGGCCGCCACGGTGGACCGGCTGTCAGGCGGACGCCTCCTGCTCGGGGTGGCCACCGGTGACCGGCCCGTGGAGTTCCCGGCCTTCGGCCAGGACCTGGGCAGCCGGGCCGAGACGTTCCGGCAGTCGCTGGAGTACTTCCGTATCGTCCTCGAGCACCGTTTCCCCCACGTGGAGTCGCCGCTCGGCCGGATGCGCGGCACCGATCTGCTGCCCAAGCCGGTGTACCGGCGGATCCCCGTACTGATGACGGGACACGGCAGGCAGGACCTCCGGTGGATCGCCGACAACACGGACGGCTGGCTGTACTACACCCCGCCGCTCCAGCAGCAGGCCGAGAACATCGAGCGGTGGCGGGAGCTGACCCGGGGCGACGGCGGTGGGTTCAAGCCGTACGCACAGGCCACCTATCTGGATCTGACCAAGGACCCGCTGGCCCTGCCCAGACGCATCCACCAGGGATTCTCGGTGGGCCGGGAGTCGTTCCTGGCGATGATGCGGGCCTGGCAGGACATCGGCATCGACCAGCTGATGATCAACTTCAAGCACAGCCGCCGCCCGGTCGCCGAAGTGATCGACGAACTGGCCGAACACGTGCTGCCGCACTTCCCGCCCGGGCGTCCCGGGGCGCGCGGGGAACACCGGCGGCCCGTGGAGCGGACCGGGCGCTGAGGAAGTACGACCCCGGCGCCCCCTGTGTGACAAGGCCGCGCTCAGTCCCGGACCGCCCCGGACGGCAACTGCTGCGCGTAGTCGCACGTGCCCTCCGCCCGGAACTGCAGGGCCGCCCTGGTCACCTCCGCGCCGAGGCCCCGCAACTGGTCCCCGACCGCCTGGTCGGTAAGGCGTCCGTCGCCGTCGAAGACCCTGGAGGACCACGGGACCGCGAACACCAGCGGCACGGCCCAGCCGCGCAGCGACCGCACGATGAACTCCATCGCGTTGATCGCCTGCAGGCCCTGCACTCCACCGGCGGTCGTCAGCATCCCCACGGGTTTGTTGCTGAGGTAGGGCGGGTCGTGGTCGGCCAGGAGGGAGAGCCAGTCCACCGCGTTCTTGAACGCGCCGCTGACCGACCCGTGGTAGGTCGGGCTGCTCCACAGCAGGGCGTCGGCGGCCTGAACGGTGTCCGCGAGCCGACGGGCGGACGCAGGGATCCCGTGCTCGGACGTGTAGAACGGAAGAGCCAGCCGCTTGAGGTCGATCACCAGGGTGCCGGCGCCCGCGTCGGCCGCCCCCTCGACCGCCACACACAGTGCGGTGAGGCTGGTCGACGGCGTGCGCAGCGACCCTCCCATTCCGACGACGAGCGGGCGCGTCATCCTGTCAACTCCTTCAGAGCATCTCCAGGGGCGTGGGCCCGTTGGGTGGCGGGAACGCCTCGTCGAGGGCGTCGAGCGCCTCGGGGGGAAGGCGGAGGTCCACCGCGCCGCGGTTCTCCCGAACGTGGTCGGGTGATCCGGAACGCGGGATCGCGGCCACCCCCTGTGCCAGCACCCAGGCGAGTGCCACCTGGGCGGGCGTCGCTCCGAGGGGCCGGGCCACGGCATCCAGTGCCCCGCCCTCCAGGAGCCGCCCCTGCTCGACCGGGGAGTAGGCCATGACCGTCACCCCCGCCTCGCGGCACCAGGGGAGCAGATCCCACTCGATGCCGCGCCGGGAGAGGTTGTACAGCACCTGGTCGACGGCCGCGGCGTCACTACCGGGGAGGGTGGTCAGCTCGGCCATGTCGGCGACGTCCAGATTGCTCACACCCCAGTAACGGATCTTCCCCGCCTCCATCAGGTCGGTGAACCCGGCAAGGGTCTCCTCGAGCGGCCACCGTCCCCGCCAGTGCAGCAGGTACAGGTCCAGCCGTTCCGTACGGAGCCGCCGCAGGCTGCGCTCGCAGGCGGCGACGGTGCCTTTCTGGTCGGCGTTTCCGGGCAGCACCTTGCTGACGAGGAAGACCTCCTCCCGGCGTCCCCGGAGGGCCTCCCCGACGAGCTCCTCGGCCGCGCCGTCGCCGTACATCTCCGCCGTGTCGACGAGGGTCATGCCCAGGTCCACGGCCAGCCGCAGCGCGGCGATCTCCTGTTCGCGCCGGGCCGGGTCCTCGCCCAGATACCAGGTGCCCTGCCCGAGCGCCGCGATCTCCTCACCGGAGGGGAGCGTTACCGTTCTGGCCGATTCCACGGACATCTCGGGCCTCCCGTCTGCCGCGGATCCGCGGCACCCGCTCCGGGTGCCCAGGTCCGCGCCTCCCAGACAACAGGTGTCTGATGAGCCGGAGAGTGAGGTCAGGAGCGCCGAGCGGACTGCGCCGAGCGCTCGCCGGGACCGGGTGCGCCACCGCGCAGAGCGACGGCCACCGACACGACGGCGCCGCAGGAGAGGACCGTCGCGAAGCCGATCATCGCGGTCTGCACGGCGAAGTGCCGCAGGGCGATGCTGAACAGCACGGAGGGCAGGCCCATTCCGAGGTATGCGACGACGAAGAACACGGCGAGGACCCCCGCGCGTGAGGCGGGCTCGGCCACTGAACCGGCACGGTCGACTCCGCCCTTGAAGAGCAGCCCGGAGCCGGCTCCCGAGAGGGACACGGCGACCAGGTAGAGCCAGAGCGCCGGGTGGTAGAGGGCGACGGCGCACAGGACCAGGCCTACCGGAAAGACCACTGCCCCCACGGTCAGGACCCGGGGCAGCGGGAGGCGTCCCAGCACCAGCTGGGCGGCAGCCGCGGAACCGAACATGAGGAAGGCCGCCAGGCCGACCACGAAATGCGAGTCGGTGTGCAGGGTGCCGTGGAGCACGCTCGCCCCGAGTGACGAGATCAGGCCGAGGATCGCGAAGGCGAAGGCGCCCAGCGCGCCAGCCGCGCCGAACGTCCGCCGGCCGCCGGGGCGCAGGACGAACCTCCTGGCCGGTTCGGCCGCGGGCAGCTCCCGGTCCACGGTCTCCGGGGTGCACAGCACCAGCGCCAGGCACACCGCCATGGCGAGCGTGAAGATCGCCTGTGCGGTGATCAGAGGAGTGGGAAGCCACTCGGCGGCGGCTCCGGCCACCAGGGGCCCTGAGGCCAGGCCGCCCAGGTTGGCGGCGGTGGCCACGATGCCGGGCAGCACCGAACCCGTCCGGTCCGGACGGGCCTCCCGGTGGAGGTCGTGCAGGTACGTCGTCGCGGTCGAGGCCATCAGCCCCAGTCCGACACCGTTCAGGACCCTGCCCGCGATCAGCCCCGGCAGGTCCCGCCACACGATCAGTACGACCGACGCGACGATGCCGACGAGCAGCGCCGGGACGATGATGCGGCGCCGGCCGAGCCGGTCCGACAGGTGTCCCAGTCCCAGGAAGGCGGCCGCTGCGCCCACGACCATCGAGGCGTACGCCACCGTGACCGTGGTCGCGCCGAAGTGGTCCCGGGCACCGTACAACGGCCACAGCGGGGTCGGTGCGGTACCGAAGGCCATCAGCACGGCGAAGGAGACCGCCACGAACCAGAAGCCGGTCGTGTGCGGGGCGCGGCGGCGGGCGGGGACGCGGGGCGGCAGGTCGGGGAAAGCATCGGTCGTGGGACGGCTCAGCGACGTCGGTACGGCAGGCAGGAGTACCCCTCCTCGAATGGAAGTGGATGACGTTTTCCATTCTCCTCACCAGGGAGAATCAGTGCCAACGAATGTTTTTGCTGAGTTCCAGCAATGTGAGCGATACTTCTGGTGTGGAGCTACGTCAGCTGGAGCACTTCATCGCCGTCGCCGAGGAGCTGAGTTTCACGCGTGCCGCCCGCCGGCTGCACGTGGTGCAGTCGGGGGTGTCCGCCGCGGTCCGCTCCCTGGAGCGCGAGCTCGGCTGTGCGCTGTTCGAGCGCACGTCGCAGCAGGTCCGGCTCACCGGGGCGGGCGCGGCGCTGCTGCCGGAGGCTCGGGCCACCCTGCAAGCCGCCCAGGCGGCCCAGGACGCCGTGCGTGCCGCACAGGACACACTGAGCGGCACGGTGAACGTGGGGGCCATGGCCTCGGTCGAGGTGGTGGACCTCCCTGCGCTCCTCGGCCAGCTGCACGCGCGACATGCGGCGATCGATGTCCGCCTGCGGCTGGCGACGGCTGGCTCGGCGGGACTGGCGCGCGCGCTGCTCAGCGGGGACCTCGACGTGGCCTTCCTGTCGCTGCCCGAACGCAGGCCCGCCGGGATCGACGCGCGGGAGCTGGCCACCGTGCCGCTCGTCCCGGTGGTGAGCGCCGCCCATCCGCTCGCGCGGCAGGGAAGGGTGTCACTTGCGGACCTCGCGGGGGAGCCCTTCGTGGACTTCCCGCCGGGCTACGGCAACCGCGAGGTGGTCGACCGGGCGTTCGCGGCGGCCGGCGTCGTACGCCGAGTGGCACTGGAAGTGCCCGACATCGACATGGGAGCGGCACTGGTCCGGCACGGTCTGGGCATCGCCTTCCTGCCCGCGTTCACCGTCGCCCGCACCCCCGGCCTGCACGTCCTGGACGTGTACGACACCATGCTCCGCTGGAGCATGCATCTCGGCACGTCGTCGACCCGGCGGCCCAGCTCGGCCCTGAGGGCGCTGCTCGACCTGGTCGACCTCCACGTCATCGCCCTGTGACGCGGGTGTCCGTCACGGAGAGGCCGAAGGGTCACCCGGCGGATTCGAGGGCCTGGGAGAAGTCCTTGCCGAGCTGCGACATCAGGTCGTTGAACTCCTTCTCGCTGATCGCCTGCCGGAGCACGGCCAGTACGGTTCGCACGCCGCGGTCGGCCTCCTCCCTCTTGAGCATGGTGCGTTCGGCCACGCGCAGCACGCTGTCCAAGTGGCCGAAGCGCTCGATGCGGTCCGTGGTTCCCCGGCGCACCGCCTCCGCGAGACCCTTGGGGAGCTCGGTGGCTAGGTCCCTGGCCTCACCAGGGCTGAGCCGGTGGGCCAGCGTCTCGAGCGTGGCCCAGGTCAGGTCCGCCGCCTCCTGCCGGCTCAGGCCGGTGCGCTCGGCGACGGTACGGACGAATTCCTGCTCATCCATGCGTCGTCCTCCTTCGCTGCTGTGTTGCGACGAACGGCGCGGATTCCCCTGCAAGCCTGCCACGCCGACCCGGCCCGCGCCCGCCCACGGACGGCGGTGAGAGCTCTTCGCACTGGCCGGCCGTACGCGCTGCGTCGGCACCAGGAGCGCACCGCGGGCATCTGATGCCCCGTTCTCCTCCGGGCGGTGCTGGTCACATGACTTCCAGCGAGGCGTCAGCCGGGCCCGCCCAGCACGATCCTCCACACCCGGGTCGCCACCTGGAGGTTCAGCCGGTCCTCGACGTTCGCGAGGTCATTGCCGCTGATGTCGCGGATGCGCTGGAGCCGGTAGCGCAGTGTGCTGCGGTGGATCGCGAGGGAGTCGGCGGTCTCGTCGTAGTTGCCGCCGCAGTCGAAGTACCGGGAGAGGGTCTCCACCAAGGTCGCGTGGTGCCGGGAGTCGTAGTCGATGAGCGGCCCGAGCCACTCCTGTACGAATGTCTCCAGTTCCCGGTAATCGCTGCCGGGCCCCAGGATCCGGTAGAGGCCGAGTTCGTCGAAGAACGACGTGCCGTAGCGCTCGCGGCAGTGGCGGCGCACCTCCAGGGCGCGCTGCGCCTCCTCGTAGCGGCGGGGGATGTCGTCCACGGAGTCGCAGGGGGCGCTCACTCCGATCGTCCCGGACCGTGTCCCGGTCTCGCGGGCGAGCGCCTCGTACAACGCGCGGGTGTGCGGCCTGCCGTCGGCGATGAGGACGACGTAGCCGGAACGTCGGGTCAGCAGCGAGCGCATGCCCACGGCGGTGGCCGCCCGGCTCACGGTCTTCGCGAAGAGATCGTCCGCAGTCCGGTTCGCCCACTGCACAACGACGATGTAGTGGGTGCGGTGCAGGTCGTGTCCGACTGCCTCGGACCGGGCGTAGGCGCTCGTCTCGTCCGTCCCTGCCAGAAGGTCGTCGGTCAGCTCCCGGTGCAGTCTGAGCTCCACTTCGGCCAGATCGCGCACGTGCGTCAGCTTCGGTGCGAGCGACGCGGCGGCGTGTTCCAGCATGAGTACGGTGTGCTGGTCGGCCTCGTCCCGGGCATCGACCAGGGCCAGCACGCCGAGGATCTCGCCGTGCGGGCGGATCAGGGTGATCAGCCGGTCCTTTATCCGCACCGGCCCGGTCTGACGGGCGACGGCGTGCAGCATCTCGTCCCGGTGCACGGGGTCTGGTTCGGGATAGGGGACGGGGCGGCTGGGGCCGGACCAGGACCTGAGCCGACCGAAGCGGTCCTCGACCAGCGCGGGAAGTCCAGTGAGCGTGTGCAGTGCTCGGGTGACAGCATCCTCGCCGCCACCCGAGGCAGCGACGTCGGCCATGACAGCGTGAACGGCTCGCTCGTAGGCCAGCTCAGCCACCACAGAGATCAGCTGCTCCTGGAGGGCCGCGCGTTCCGCCCTCAGCCGGTGCAGCTCCCGCGCGTCCTCGCGTTGGCGGCGGTGTGCGAAGGCTGCTGACAGTGCGGCGGCGGTGTGCCGGACGAGCATGGCGAGCAGGTATCGCTCGGCCTCGGTGGGCCGGCAGCGGGACGTGACCACGAGGTAGCCGATGAGTCCCGCAGGTCCGCGTAGCCCCAGGGCCCGGCCCCAGCGCCTGCCAGGGAAGGCCACGTTACCGTCCTGCCCGGCCAGCTCTTGCACTCTCCTGCCCACGGCCGAGGCATGCGTCTGCCCGTTCCTCGGGCTGGGGACCAGGTCGCCGCCCACCTTGAGGTATCCGGCCTCGGCGCTGTACGGCCCCGCGGCGGTTACGTGGTTCATGGCCAGGCGCAGGATCTCGACTTCGTCCGGAGCGCCGAACATGGCGCCGGAGAGCGCGACCAGATCGTGGAGGGCGGGGTCGGCCGGGGTGCGGGCGGGCGGGCGGGGCGCTCCGCGTGCGCCCGTGGGGCGCCGCCCGGCGCTGCCCCGTGGAGGGCTGCCCTTCCGATGGGAGGGACGGTGGTGCAGGCGGTGCGCCCGACTGCCGGCC
>NZ_LBMU02000077.1 GCF_001005085.2 Streptomyces humi | reverse complement strand
GCGCCCGCGTCCGCGCCGAAGCACTCGGCCGATGACCCGTCCCCCGTACTCCACCCGCGGCACAGCCGTTCCCGCCCACCGGATCCGAGGAGCCCGTCCCATGCTGATGCCCCACCCCGCGACCCTGCGCAGACTCGTCAAGGAGTACGAGACACTCCTCGCGACCGAGTCGCTCGCCGACGACGTGTCCGTCGACACCCGGCTACAGGATCTGACCTACACCCTCTGTGTGTCCACCGGGACCCGGGAGGTCTCGCACGCGCTGCGGGTGGCACACGACTACCTCGACCGCGCCGTCGACAGCGCCGTCGACAGCGTGGCCGGCACGGCTGCCGCGCCCGGTACGGGCCGGCGGACCATCCTCAGCCCGGGTCAGGTCGCCCGTCCGGCGAACCGCGCGGCGATGCCGCAGGGCGGCTGACGCGCGACACCCGGCAGGTCAGCCGAGATAGTCCGCGCGGCCCTCGTCGTCGAGTTCGAAGGGGCCCTCCGGGATGACACAGAACTCGTTGCCTTCGGGGTCGGCCATCACCAGGAACCCGCCGTCGGCGTACTGCTCCAGCCGCCGGCCGCCCAGCGCCTCGACCCGCCGCTGCTCGGCGGCGGGATCGGGCGTGCTGACGTCGACGTGCATCCGGTTCTTGCCCGCCCTGGGCCGCGCGGACCGCTGGAAACCCATCCCCAGGTCGTTCTCCCGCCGCAGCCACACGTACGGGCCGGTTCGGCCCACGATCGGCCTGCCGAGCAGTCCGGACCAGAACGCGGCAAGCCGCTCCGGGTCCTCGGCGTCGACGATCAGGGCGTTGATCCGCAGAGAGGAGTGCACCATCCACCGATCCTCTCAGGCCGCGCAAGGCATGGTCCGGGCTGTCCTCGGTACTTCGCAGAGAGGATCCACCGGCGACCGGAGGAGGTTCGGAAATGAGTGAAGAGAACATGGCGGACGACGCCTACCAGCCCGTCGGCGGCAACGAGGAGCAGGAGGACGCGGCTCCGCTGGATCTCCAGGACGCGGTCGACGAGCGCACCTACGACGACATCCTCGACGAGGGCTGGTCACCGCCCGAGAAGCCCCTGGGCGTGACCCGGAAGGGGACGACGGCGGCGGAGCAGCGCGCGGGGGAATCCCTCGACGAGCGGCTGCGCCAGGAGGTCCCCGACGTGGCGCCGCCCGAGGGCGACGGCATCGGGGATCTGCCCGGGGGCGACGGCGAGCCGCGCGACCCCGAGGCCGGGGACCGCCGCGCCGGACGGCTGGTGTCACCGGACGAGGGAGCGCACCCGGACACGACCGGGGAGGCGGTCGCCGAGGACAAGGGCGTGGACGGCGGGGCCGCGGGCGCGGAGGAGGCCGCGGTGCACGTCGTACCGGGCGAGGCGCTGCCGCCCGCCGGCCCCGGAGAGCGCGGGCCCGGGTGACCGGTCCCGCGGCGCGCCCCTGTCCGGCCGTCTGTCGGCGCCGGCCGTCCAGGGAGGCGTACACCGGCGAGGAGGCCCTGGTGGTGCCGAGCAGGTCCTCGCGTTGTTCCAGGGCCTTCGGCGCAACCCGGTCGTACTGCGGGATGGGCGCCTCCCGCCTCATCGATGATCAGCGAAGCGGGTCCGTGCATCGATGATCAGCGAAGCCGGTCCGTGCCAGGTGCGCCGCGAAGCGGCCGGAGATCGGCCGACTGCGCGGAAGTGCCGGCAACGGACCGCGGATGTGCTCGCGACGGACCGTGGCCCCTTCGACGGTGACGGTGGTACCGGTGGTCCGGGCCACGCCGTCGGCGCAGCCGGCCGGCCGCCCGGCCGGCAGTTCCCCGGCCCGGCGTCCTCGGACGCCCGGGTTCCGCCGTGCGCGCGGTCGACACCCCGTCTCACAGCCAGCCGTTGCGGCGGAAGGACCGGTACAGCCAGCCCGCGCCGAGGGCCATCACGGCCAGCGCGCCCGGGTAGCCGTAGCGCCAGTCCAGCTCGGGCATGTGCGCGAAGTTCATGCCGTAGATGCCCGCGACCAGGGTGGGGACGGCGAAGATGGCCGCCCAGGCGCTGATACGGCGCATGTCGTCGTTCTGCCAGGTGCCCACGATCGCGAGGTGCGCGTCGAGGACGGAGCCCAGCAGGTCGTCCAGGGCGCCCACCTCGGTGCCGGTACGGGTGACGTGGTCGACGACGTCACGGAAGTACGGCACGAGTTCGCGCGGCCAGTCGGTCCCCGGCCCGGTCAGCGAGCGCATCACGGGGACCAGGGGCTGCACCGCGTCGCGGAACTCCACCACCTCACGCTTGAGCGAGTAGATCTGCTCGGTCAGGTCCTGGCGGACCGGTGAGAACACGCACCGCTCCAGCTCGGTGAGGTCCGTGCGCACCTGGGCGGCCGCCTCGGCGTAGGCGTCGACGACGACGTCCGTCACCGCGTGCAGGACCCCGGGGGGCCCGAGCCGCGCCATGGCCGGCTGCTCGGCGAGCCGGCGCGCCGCCTCCGCGGCGGGGTCGCTCGCCCCGTGCCGCACGGTCAGGGCGAAGGACGGACCGAGGAAGATCATGACCTCGCCGGTCTCCACGTCGGCGGTCCGCTCGACGAACCAGAGCGTCTTCACGGCGACCGCCAGCACCTCCCCGTAGCGCTCCTGCTTCGGCCGCTGGTGCGCCTGGACCGCGTCCTCGACGGCCAGGGGGTGGAGGTCGAGGTGTTTGCCCAGCCGTTCGAGTTCCTCCTGGGAGGGGTCGCTCACCCGGATCCAGGCGAACTCGCCCGGCGCCAGGGCGGCCAGGCGGTCCAGGGCCGCCCCGCACCCCGCGTCCTCCTGGCCGCGGCCGATCCGTTCGCTCGCACCCGTCCGGGTCTGGTAGATCTCGCATTCCATGCCCTCCCGGGTGCTTCCGTGAGCGCGTTCCATGCCTGTCCGAGCCTTGTCCGAGCCTGTCCGACCGTTCGGCGGCGTAGGAGCGGCGTAGGAGCGGCGTCGGAGGGTTACCCGGTGCGCATGCAGAGACTTCGTATCCCCTGGCGGAAGACATCCCGGGACGACGGCGCGGACCCGGGACGCGAGGTGCCGGCGCCGGAGGAGGCGGGACCCGGGCCGGAGGTCGAACGGCGGGCGCCGGACACGCCGACGAAACTCCCGAAGCGGGCCTGGGGCGCCGTCCTCAGAGGCGCCCTGCGCGAGTTCAAGGACGACGAGCTGACCGACCGTGCGGCGGCCCTGACGTACTACGGCGTGCTGTCGCTGTTCCCGGCCCTGCTGGTGCTGGTCTCCCTGCTGGGCGTCGCGGGCGGCTCGGCCATCGACGCGGTGCTGCGCAACATCCGGAAACTGGCGCCGGGGGCGGCCCGGGACATCATCACCCGGGCCGTGGAGCAGTTGCAGGGCAGGGCGGGTGCCGGGTCCGTGATGGCGGTCGTCGGCCTGGTGCTGGCGCTGTGGTCCGCCTCCGGCTACGTCGCGGCCTTCATCAGGGCCGCGAACACGGTGTACGACATCCCGGAGGGCCGCCCGCTGTGGAAGATCCTCCCCCTGCGGGTGCTGCTCACCTTCACGCTGATGGTGATGGCGGTCCTCAGCGCGCTGATCGTGGTCTTCACCGGCGGCATCGCCCGGCAGGCCGGCGCCGCCCTGGGGATCGGGGACGGGGCGCTGGCGGTGTGGTCGGTCGCCAAGTGGCCGGTCCTCGTCCTCCTGGTCACGCTGATGATCGCCGTTCTGTACTGGGCCAGTCCGAACGCGAAGGTCAGGGGGTTCCGGTGGATCACGCCGGGCAGTTTCGTCGCCCTGCTGATCTGGCTGGTCGCCTCCGCCGGTTTCGCGTTCTACGTGGCGGGCTTCGCCTCCTACAACAAGACCTACGGCACCATGGCCGGCGTCGTCGTGTTCCTGGTCTGGCTGTGGATCACCAACCTGGCCGTTCTGCTCGGCCTGGAGTTCGACGCCGAGACCGCGCGGCAGCGGGCCGTGGCGGGCGGGCTGCCGCCCGAGGCCGAGCCCTACACCGAGCCTCGTGACACCAGGACCTGGGACGAGGAGGACGTACGCCGGCTGGAGGAGACGTGACGTCCGGGCCGCCTGGCGCCGTCGCCCACCACACCGTCGATCGGATTTACTGAAGATTGGTTGAACAGTTCAAACTGATAAACCTAGCGTTAGTACATGTGAAGACCGACACGGCCGCCGGTGAGGGCGGCGCACCCGGCCCGGACGAGGACCCCTCCCGGCTCGCCTCCGAGCTCCGGCTCACGGTGGGACGGGTGACCCGGCGCCTGCGGCAGGCCCACGCCGTCGGAGACATCTCGCTCTCGGGGGTCTCCGTGCTCGCGCGGCTCGCCGCCGACGGACCCGACTCGCCGACCTCGCTCGCCGAGATGGAACGGGTACGGCCGCAGGCCATGGCGAGCACCCTCGCCCAGCTCGAACAGCGCGGCCTGGTGGGCCGTACCCCCGATGCCGCGGACGGACGGCGGAGCATCGTGGCCGTCACCGAGGAGGGGCGGTCCGTACTCGCCGAGCGGCGTTCGGAGTCCGTCCGGCGGCTCGCGGCGGTGCTCGACGAGTTCTCCGCGGCGGAACGGGCGAGCCTCGCCGCGGCCCTGCCGCTGCTCGGCCGGCTGGCGGAACGGCTGTGAGCGCGCCCACGCCGCCCGGCGCACCCGCCGGCTCGCGGTTCGGCTCATGGGCCGGCGCGCTGCGCTCGGCCCGGCGCAGGGACACTCCCCCGGGGCCCGGCTACAAGTGGGTCGCGCTGTCGAACACCACCCTCGGCGTGCTGATCGCGACCATGGACGCGTCGATCGTGATCATCTCGCTGCCGGCGATCTTCCGCGGGATCGGCCTCGACCCGCTCGCCCCCGGCAACATCGGCTACCTGCTCTGGATGATCCTGGGGTACCTGCTGGTCTCCGCCGTGCTGGTCGTCGTACTCGGGCGGCTCGGCGACATGTTCGGGCGGGTGCGGATCTACAACCTCGGCTTCCTGATCTTCGCGTGCGCCTCGGTCGCGCTGTCGCTCGACCCGTTCCGGGCGGGGGGCGGCGCCCTGTGGCTGATCCTGTGGCGGATCGTGCAGGCGTTCGGCGGGTCCATGCTCACCGCCAACTCGGCCGCCATCCTCACCGACGCGTTCCCGGCCCGGCAGCGCGGCACGGCCCTCGGCATCAACCAGATCACCGCGCTGGCCGGGCAGTTCCTCGGCCTGCTCGCGGGCGGCCTGCTGGCCGTCGTCGACTGGCGCGCCGTGTTCTGGGTGAGCGTCCCGGTCAGCATCACGGGCACGGTCTGGTCATACCTGAGTCTGCGGGAGACCTCGACGGGCCGTCCCGGGCGGATCGACTGGCTCGGCAACCTCACCTTCGCGGTGGGCGCGGGCGTCCTGCTGGCCGGCATCACCTACGGCATCCAGCCCTACGGCGGCAGCGCCACCGGCTGGGGCAACCCGTGGGTGCTCGGCGGTCTGGTCGGCGGTGCCGTCCTGCTGCTGGCCTTCTGCTTCATCGAGACCCGGGTCGCCGAGCCGATGTTCGACCTGGCCCTGTTCCGGGTGCGGGCGTTCGCCGCGGGCAACCTGGCCGCGCTGCTGACCGCCATCGCGCGCGGCGGGCTCCAGTTCATGCTGATCATCTGGCTCCAGGGCATCTGGCTGCCGCTGCACGGCTACGACTTCGAGGACACCCCGCTGTGGGCCGGCGTCTTCATGCTGCCGCTCACCCTCGGCTTCCTGGTCGCGGGCCCGGTCTCCGGCTACCTGTCGGACCGGTTCGGCGCCCGGCTGTTCTCCACCGCCGGACTGGTGGTCGTCGCCCTGTCCTTCCTGGGGCTGCTGGCGCTGCCCGTGGACTTCGACTACGGGCTGTTCGCGGCGCTGCTGCTGCTCAACGGGCTCGGCCAGGGCATGTTCTCGGCGCCCAACACGTCCTCGATCATGGGCAGCGTGCCGGCCGAGTACCGGGGTGTCGCCTCGGGGATGCGCTCCACCTTCCAGAACTCCGGTACGGCCCTGTCCATCGGGGTGTTCTTCTCGCTGATGGTGTCCGGCCTCGCGTCCTCGCTGCCGGACACCCTGAGGAACGGGCTCACGGCGCACGGCGTGCCGGCCGGCTCCGCCGCGCACGCCGCGTCGCTGCCACCGGTGAGCACGCTGTTCGCGACGTTCCTCGGCAACAACCCGGTCCAGCACCTGCTGTCCGCCGAGGGCGTCCTCGACCGGGTGTCCGCCGCCCAGCGGTCGGTGCTGACCGGCCACACCTTCTTCCCGCGGCTGGTGTCCGGCCCCTTCCACCACGGCCTGGGCATCGTCTTCGGCGTGGCCGCGGGCATGGCCCTGGTCTCCGCCGTCGCCTCCGCGCTGCGCGGCGGTCACCGCGGTGCCGAGGACCGCCCCTCCCCCGCCGCGCAGGTCACCGTGCGTTCAGAGCGGTGAGGACCCGGTCCGGGGTCAGCGGCAGGGTGCGCAGGCGGCTGCCGGTGGCGTGGTGGACGGCGTTGCCGATGGCCGCCGGGGTGCCGACGATGCCGATCTCGCCGATGCCCTTGCTGCCCATGGGGTTGAGGTGCGGGTCGTCCTCGTCGATCCAGTGCGCCTCGATGTCGGGGACGTCGGCGTGCGCGGGGACGTGGTACGAGGCGAGGTCGGCCTCCGCGAAGTCGCCGAACGCCGGGTCCAGGGTGCTGCCCTCGGTCAGGGCCATGCCCAGGCCCATCGTCATACCGCCGACGAACTGGGAGCGCGCGGTGCGGGCGTTGAGGATGCGGCCGGCCGCGTAGACGCCGAGGAGCCGGCGCACCCTGACCTCGCCGGTGACGGTGTCGACGGCGACCTCGGCGAAGTGCGCGCCGAACGCGTGCCGGGCGTAGGGGCAGTCGGCGTCGGCCCGCCCCGAGGTGTCCGCGCGGACGCCGATCCCGTGCTCGGGCAGCGGGCCGGTGTGGTCGGCGAGCCGGTTCAGCAGCCGGGCGCAGGCCTCGTGCACGGCCGAACCCCAGGAGGCGGTTCCGGAGGAGCCGCCGGCCACCGGGGCCTGGGGCAGGTCGCTGTCGCCGATCTCGGTACGGACCCGGTCGAGGGGTACGGCAAGGGCGTCGGCGGCGATCTGGGCGAGGACGGTCCGGGCGCCGGTGCCGATGTCGGAGGCGTTCACCCGGATCTCGAAGGTGCCGTCCGGCAGGGCCGCGGCGGTGGCGGCGCACGGGGAGACCATGACCGGGTAGGTGGCGGCGGCCACGCCGGTGCCGATCAGCACCGGGCCCTCGGCGTGCCGGACGTGGTGGTGCCAGTCGAAGCGGCGGGCGCCCTCGCGCAGGCACTCCACGAGGTGCCTGCTGCTGAACGGCAGGCCGCCGGCGGGTTCGCGGTCGGGTTCGTTGCGGATCCGCAGTTCGATCGGGTCCATGCCGAGTTCGTCGGCGAGTTCGTCCATCGCCGATTCCAGGGCGTACATCCCCGTCGCCTCGCCGGGCGCGCGCATCCAGGACGGGCTGGGCACGTCCAGCGGGACCACGTGGTGGACGACGTCCAGGTTCGGCGTGGCGTACATGACCCCGGAGGTGGTGCCCGCCAGTTCCACGAACGACCTGACCGGCGAGGTGTGGGTGGTCACGTCGTGCAGCAGGGCGGTGAGCCGGCCGTCCGAGGTGGCACCGAGCCGCAGCCGGCTGTAGGTGGGGGCGCGGTGGCCCACGGCGGTGGGCATGCGGCGGCGTGGCCAGGTCACCCTGACGGGCCGCCCCGTGTGGCGGGCGGCCAGGGCGGCGAGGACGACGTCCGGACGTGCGGAGCCCTTGGAGCCGAAGCCGCCGCCGACGTGCTCGGCGCGTACGGTGATCCGGTCCACGGGCACCGCGAACAGCCCGGCCAGCACGCTGCGGACGTCGCTGGTGCCCTGGCTGGAGGTGTACACGGTCAGCCGGCCGCGGTCCCAGGTGGCGGTGCTGGCGTGGGGCTCCATCGGGTGGTTGTGCAGGGGCGGGGTGCGGTAGGTGACGTCCACCCGGACGGCTGCCTGTGCGAAGGCGGACTCCGGGTCGCCGTGCCGGTGCCCGGCGGGCTGGCCGCCGTTGGCCTCCTCGGGTTCGTGGGCGCCGGGGTGGCCGGGGGCGAGGACCACGTCGTGGTCCGCGGTGTCGTAGGAGACCCGCACGGCGTCGGCTCCGGCGCGGGCCGCCTCGGGTGTCTCGGCGACGACCAGGGCGACGCACCAGCCGCGGTGCGGTACGTCGGGGTTCTGGAGCAGGGCGAGGGTGGCGTCGTCCGGTTCGGCCAGGCGCGGGGCGTTCTCGTGGGTGAGGACGGTGAGGACCCCGGGGACGGCGCGGGCCGGGCCGGTGTCGATGCCGGTGATCCGGCCGCGGATCACGCCGGCGGGCACGGCACGGGCGTGCGCCAGGCCGGACAGGTGGTGCTCGGCGGCGTAGCGCGCGGCGCCGGTGACCTTGGCGAGCCCCTCCCGGCGCTCGACCGGGGCGCCGAGGGCGGTGCGGGCCATGGATAACCTCCGGGGTCAGAGCGGGGCGGGCGCCGGCGCGAGCCGGGTCAGCACGTCGAGGGCGAGATTGCGGGCGAGGGGCACCTTGTAGGCGTTGTCCG
Source organism: Streptomyces humi (assembly GCF_001005085.2). Lineage (GTDB taxonomy): Bacteria > Actinomycetota > Actinomycetes > Streptomycetales > Streptomycetaceae > Streptomyces > Streptomyces humi. The sequence goes on along the minus strand of NZ_LBMU02000077.1, from coordinate 76,789 downwards.
GCAGCGGCCGGGCGGCGGCGAGTTCCAGGTCGACGGCGCTGGCGAAGACCCCGGCGGCGGCCGGCTCGCCCAGCAGCGCAGCCTCCGCGACCCGGGCCCGCCAGGGGCGGTGGGCGAGCCCGCCGAAGGCCAGGCCCACCCTGCTGACCCGGCCGCCGGCGACCCGGATCACGACGGCGACGGAGGCGAGCGCGAAGGCGTACGACGCCCGGTCGCGGGCCTTGCGGTAGGCCGAGGGCGCGCCGGCCGCGGCGGCGGGCAACAGCACCCCGGTGATCAGCTCGCCGTGGCGGATCTCCGTGTCCCGCTCGGGCCGGTCCTCGGGCAGCCGGTGGAAGTCGCTCACGTCGACGGTGCGGGTGCCTTCCGGGCCGTACAGCTCGACCCGGGCGTCGAGGGCGGCGAGGGCGACGGCCATGTCCGAGGGGTGGGTGGCGACGCAGTGCGGGGAGGTGCCGAGGACGGCGTGGTCGCGGTGGACGCCGGCCAGGGCCCCGCAGCCGCTGCCGGGTTCGCGTTTGTTGCAGGGTTTGCCGGGGTCCTGGAAGTAGGTGCAGCGGGTGCGCTGGAGGAGGTTGCCGCCGGTCGTGGCGACGTTGCGCAGCTGGCCGGAGGCGCCCGCCAGGAGGGCCTGGGACAGCACCGGGTAGCGGTCGCGGACCAGGGGGTGGGCGGCGAGGTCGCTGTTGCGGACGGTGGCGCCGACGCGCAGGGTGCCGTCGGGCAGTTCCTCGAGCCGGTCCAGCGGGAGGCGGCTGACGTCGATCAGCGCGGTGGGCCGTTCGACGCCCAGTTTCATCAGGTCGACGAGGTTGGTGCCGCCGGCCAGGTAGCGGGCGCCGGGGTGGGTGGTGAAGGCCTCGACGGCCTCTTCGGCGGTGCGGGCGCGGACGTAGTCGAAGGACCTCACGGGATCACGTCCTCCACCGCCTCGACGATCCGGGGGTAGGCGCCGCAGCGGCACAGGTTGCCGCTCAGCCGCTCGCGGATCTCGGTCCGGTCCAGCGGGACGGGCCGGCCGGAGGGCAGCGCGGGATCGGTGACGTGCGAGGGGTGTCCGGCGGCGGCCTCGGCGAGCGCGCCGAGGGCCGAGCAGAGCTGGCCGGGGGTGCAGTAGCCGCACTGGAAGGCGTCCCGGTCCAGGAAGGCCCGTTGCAGCGGGTGCGGGCCCTCGCCGTCGGCGGAGAGGCCTTCGACGGTGGTGATGTCACTGCCGTCGAGGGACACGGCGAGCAGCAGGCAGCTGTTCACCCGGCGCCCGTCGGCCAGCACGGTGCAGGCACCGCACTGGCCATGGTCGCAGCCCTTCTTGGCGCCGGTCAGGTCGAGGTCCTCACGCAGCACGTCCAGCAGGACGCGCCGGTGGTCGAGGAGCAGGGTGTGGGGTTTGCCGTTGACCCGGAGGGTGGCTTCGGAGCGCTGGATCTCACTGTCCATGACGTGCCTGACTTCCGGACGGGCCGTACTGCCGTCCAGGCCGGGTATCCAGGTCACGCCGTCCCACACGTACCGGCACCCCGGGGTGGGCGCGGGTGACCCGGTGTGTCCGCCGGGTCACCCGCGCGCCGGTCAGGGGTACGAGACGAGGTTCGCCACGTTGTTCGAGGAGTTCGACGGGCCTCCGGTGTTGTTGACGACGTGGCTGATGGTGCCGGTGCCGCCGAGGGAGACGGTGACCATGTCGGTGAAGCGCACGTTCGGGTTGCCGGGTGCCTCGATGGCGTGCGCCGCGACCACGCTCGGGTTGACGTTGAAGTAGCAGTAGCTGCCGAGGCCGTACGCCTGGTGGCTGGTGACCGAGTCGGCGACCTTGTAGGCCGCGTAGCCCTGGGTGGAGCCGTTCATCCAGGCCGCCTGGCTGGGCGGGTCGTACGGCATCTCGTTCTGGTAGAAGTACGTGCGGCCGCCGTTGCCGTTCCAGATCGTCTGGTACTTCTGGAAGTGCTCGACGAACAGCCCGTACATGGTCACGTTGTCGCCGTTGACGACCAGGCCGGTGTCGGCGGTGTTGCTGGTCCAGCCGACCCCGCTGCCGTGATCGGCGCGCCAGATCCACATGTGGTCGCCGATCACGTTGTCGCTGTTGACGACCAGGCTGGTGGTGGCCTTGCCGACGCCCGCGCCGCCGACCCGGAAGTACACGTCGTGCAGCGACGTCGGGTCGGCCGCGTGGGACGCCGAGGAGGCGCCGGGCCCGACCTCGACCAGGGTGGAGGAGTTCGTGGTGCCGGCGTCGAAGAGCAGGCCGGCGATCTGGACGCCGTCGACGTCCGCGACCTTCATGGCGGTGATGCCGTTGTCCGGGACGAAGGTGGCGAGACCGAGGCCCAGGACGACGGTGTCGGCACGGTTGATCTGAAGGGTCTGGTCGAGGTGGTAGACACCGGGGGTGACCAGCAGGTTCTTGCCCGCCGTCAGGGCCGCGTTGATCTGGGAGGCGGTGGCGCCCGGCTTCACGACGTAGAAGCTGTCCAGGGACAGGGAGCTGCCCGCGGCGGAGCCGGAACTCCAGCTGGTGCCGGAGGTGTTGGAGCGCGCCGACGGCACGAACACCTGGTAGTTGCCGGAGCCGTCGACGTAGAGGAACGGCTTCTCACGGGTCACCGGGCTCTGCGCGACCGTGGTGTCCGGCGGGCTGGGGAAGGTGGTGGAGGGCACGCCGGTGCTGCCGACGAAGACCATGTTCCAGTTGGAGCCGGTCCAGCTGCCGAGCTGTGAGTTGCGGGTCAGCCACTGCTGCTGGCTGCCGGAGTTGACCTGCCCGTTGACCTGGCTGTCGGCGATGAGGCCGCCGCTGGACCAGCCGCCGTCGTCGAGGGCGAGGTTGCCGCGCAGGTGCATCCGGCGGTAGGCCGCCGCCTGCGAGACCGCCCAGCGGTCGCTGCCGCCGGTCGGGTTGACGGACAGGTTCTCGGCGCCGCGCCAGAAGTTCTGGGTGGCATTGCCCTGGAACCAGTCGGCCTCCGCGTGCACCGCGCCGTTGACCGAGACCGCGTCCGGCGTCAGGCCCAGGCCCAGCACCTGCGTGTAGAAGCCGACGTTGACGTCCGCGCTGTAGGCGCCGGGCTTGAACAGCACGGCGTAGCGCTGGGAGCCGAACTGGTTGGTCTGCTGCTGCTGGAAGATCGAGTCCAGCTTGCTCTGGATGGTGGCGGCGGACATCGACGGGTCGAAGACCACGACGTTGGAGCCGAGGTCGGGGTTGCCCGTCTGGGTCACGGGCACGACCTGGAAGCGCTGGGCGGCGGTGCCGTTGCACGTGTACTGCACGAACTGCACGCTGTCGGCGGTCGAGGCGCCGGGGTCGTCCAGGCACTTGCCGCTGTTGCGGTTGACGAAGTGGTAGGCGCCGCCGCCGTCGTCGACGGGCAGCCACTGCTGGTTGCCGCCGCCGCCGTAGGTCCACAGCTGGACGGCCGCGCTGTCGGCGGTGGAGACACCGGTGACGTCAAGGACCTCGCCGGCGTTGTTGCCGTTGTTGATCCGGACGTAGCCGCCGCTGGTGGCGGTGAGGCTCCACTGCTGGGCGGTGGTGTTGTTGCAGGCGTACTGCTGGACGACGGTGCCGTCGGCGGTGGCGGCGGCCTTGGCGTCGACGCACCTGCCGCTCGCCGCGTTGAGGAGCGTGACGTTGCCGGGGGGCAGGGTGGCGGCGGACGCGGGCGTGCCGGCGCCCGCCGCGGTGAGCAGGGAGGCGGCGACAACGGCCACCGCGGCGGCGGCCGTTGCTCTGTGCCGCCGGGGAAGGCGAGGCACGGGTTCTCCTGGTTCGGGAAGGTGCGAGAGGTACGCGGAGGGGGGCGGTCAGCCGGTGTATCCGGCGAAGACCTTCGTGTAGTCCCAGTTGGACTGGCTCACGCCGGAGCAGCTGTCGGCGGAGCCGCCGGTGCAGGGCCGGTCGCGGTTGGCGGACCAGAAGGTGAGCCGGGCCAGGTGGTGCTGCTGGGCGTAGGCGAGGATGGTCCGGAAGTCGTTCACGGTCACCGTCTCGTTGTTGTCGGTGATGCCGTTCATGGACGAGATGCCCATGTCCCGGTAGGCCGTGTCGTCGCTGTAGCCGTAGGCGTTCTTCAGCGCGGTCTTGAGGCCCTCGGCCGCCTGCACCGTCAGGTTCCCCATGTTCTGCCCGGCACCGCCGAAGTCGAACGGCATGATGGCCCAGGCGTCGACGCCCAGTCCGGAGGAGGCGGCGCGGTTGATCAGGCTGGTGTCGGGGCCGCTCTGGCCGGTGCCGATGGTGATGTACACCTTCAGGCCGGGGTTGTTGGCCTTCACCGTCTTGAGCGCGTCCACGACCCGCTGCTGCACGGTCCCGTTGCTGTAGGCGTCCGCCTCGAGGTCGATGTCGATGGCCTTGAGTCCGCCGTAGGCGTTGATGACCTTCTGGTAGGCCGCCGCCAGCTCGCTCGCGCTGGAGCAGGAGCTCTCCAGCTTGTTGCCGCTGTAGCCGCCGAAGGACGGGATCACGTCACCGCCGTTCGCCCGCACCGTGTTGACGGTCCCCTGGTCGACGCCGCCGGTGAGCGCCCGGCTGCCGTCCCACTGCGGGTTGCAGTAGCCGTTGCTGAGCACGAACGCGAGCGTGTAGTACTTCACGCCGGTCGCGTTGGTGACGGTGGTCGGGCTCGGCGGGTCGCCCCAGCCGTTGTACAGGTACGGCGCCACGGCCATCGGCGAGGAGGGCGTGCCGCCGTCGCCGGACGCGGGCGCGGTCCACTTCTGGTTGGCGCCGCCGGAGCAGGTCCAGATCTGGGCGCGGGTGCCGTTGGCCGACGAGTTGCCGGTCGCGTCCAGGCACTTGTTCGCCTGCGGGTTGACGATGTCGTGGGCGGCGGTGACCGTCCACTTCTGGTTGGCGCCGCCGGTACAGGTCCACAGCTGGGCCTGGGCGCCGTCGGCGGTCGAGTTGCCGGTCACGTCCAGGCACTTGCCGAGGGCGCGGACGGTGCCGTCGCTGCCGACGGTCCACTGCTGGGCGGCGGTGCCGTTGCAGTCGTAGAGCTGGACGGCCGTGCCGTCGGCGGAGTTGGCGCCGGCGACGTCGAGACACTTGCCGGCGAGGCCGGTGATGGTGCCGGTGGCGGCCTGCGCGGGAACGGCGGTGAGCAAGCCGGCCGACACGGTCAGGGCGGCTATGGCGACAACCGTGGGCAGAGGTCTGGCCATGGGGGGGGTGGCCTTTCACGCGGGGGGATACCGCACGGCATGTGCTCAACACCCTTGTTGTCCGTGGGCGTTGAGCACATCCGCGAGGCTTTGTTTAAGGCGTGAAACTAAAGGTCCGGACCACCGGCGTCAAGGGGTGCGCCCCGAAGGGGCGCGGGGATCTGCGCGACCAGCCACATCGAAGGTGCACCCGGAGCCGGCGCGCAACCCTACGGCGAGCCCCCGCCACCTCAGACCGACGGCACCTCCGCGAACTGCGTCCGGTACAGCTCCGCGTACCGCCCGTCGGCCGCCAGCAGCGCGGCATGGGTGCCGCGCTCCACGATCCGCCCGGCCTCCACCACCAGGATCTGGTCGGCGGACCGCACCGTCGACAGCCGGTGCGCGATGACGACGGCCGTACGGCCCTCCAGGGCCTCGGTGAGGGCCTCCTGGACGGCCGCCTCCGAGGTGTTGTCGAGGTGTGCGGTGGCCTCGTCGAGGATCACCACCCGCTGCCGGGCCAGCAGCAGCCGGGCGATGGTCATCCGCTGGCGCTCACCGCCGGAGAGCCGGTAACCGCGTTCGCCGACCACCGTGTCCAGACCGTCGGGCAGCGACCGCACGACCTCGTCCAGCCGGGCGCGGCCGAGGGCCTCCCACAACTCGTCGTCGGTGGCGGCCGGGCGGGCGAGCAGCAGGTTGGCGCGGACCGTGTCGTGGAAGAGGTGGCCGTCCTGGGTGACCATGCCGAGGGTGCCGCGCAGCGAACCCGCGGTCAGGTCGCGGACGTCGACGCCGCCGAGCCGGACGGCGCCCTCGTCGACGTCGTACAGGCGTGGCAGCAACTGGGCGATGGTGGACTTGCCGGCGCCGGAGGAGCCCACGAGGGCGACGGTCTGGCCGGGTTCGGCCCGGAAGGAGACGCCGTGCAGGACCTCGGCGCCACCGCGCGGGTCGAGGACCGCGACCTCCTCCAGCGACGCGAGGGAGACCTGGTCGGCGGCCGGGTAGCCGAACCGGACGTTCTCGAACTCGACGGCCACCGGCCCCTCGGGAACCTCCCGGGCGTCGGGTTTCTCCTCGATCAGGGGCTTGAGGTCGAGGATCTCGAAGACCCGCTCGAAGCTGACCAGCGCGCTCATCACCTCGACGCGGGCGCCCGCGAGCGAGGTGAGGGGCGCGTACAGCCGGGTCAGCAGCAGGGCGAGGGAGACCACGGCGCCCGCCTCCAGGGTGCCGCGCAGCGCGAACCAGCCGCCGAGGCCGTACACCAGGGCGAGGGCGAGCGAGGAGACCAGGGTCAGCGCGGTCATGAAGACGGACTGGGCGGTGGCGGTGCGCACGCCGATGTCCCGGACCCGGGCGGCCCGTGCCGTGAACTCCGCCGACTCCTCCTCGGGCCGGCCGAAGAGCTTGATCAGGGTGGCGCCGGGCGCGGAGAAACGCTCGGTCATCCGGGTGCCCATCGCCGCGTTGAGGGCGGCGGCCTCGCGCTGCATCCGGGCCATCCGGCCGCCCATCCGGCGGGCGGGCACCACGAACAGCGGCAGCAGCACCAGCGCGAGCAGGGTGATCTGCCACGACAGGGTGAGCATCACCGCGAGCGTGAGCAGCAGCGTGACCAGGTTGCTGACCACGCCGGACAGGGTGTTGGCGAAGGCGCGCTGGGCGCCGATCACGTCGTTGTTGAGACGACTGACCAGCGCTCCCGTACGAGTGCGTGTGAAGAACGCGACGGGCATGCGCTGCACATGATCGAACACAGCCGTGCGCAGGTCGAGGATGAGTCCCTCCCCGAGCGTCGCCGAGAGCCGCCGCCCGAGCACCCCGAGCGCCGCCTCGGCGACCGCGGCGAGCGCGATCAGCAGCGACAGCCGTACGACCGTGCCGGCGTCGTGCCCCGACACGATCGCGTCGACGACGTGGCCGGCCAGCACGGGAGTGGCGACGGCGAGCAGGGCGGTCACCACCCCGAGCAGCACGAACCGGACGATGCCCGCCCGGTGCGGGCGGGCGAACGCGGCGATGCGGCGCAGCGTGGCCGGGTCGAACGGGCGCCGCTCCTGCTGGGCGGTCATGACGCTGTGCAACTGCGTCCAGGCGGTGGTCTCCATACTCATGAGGGAGACCGTAGAACCTCAAGGTTCGTTGAGGTCAATGCCCGCTCGCCGGTTCCCCGTACGAGGGACCCTCAGCCGCATCCCGGCCGTCATGCGGAGTCTCCTCTTCCGCCACCCGGCGTTGGGGCGGCGCGGAAAACCTCTCCGGGTGTGACAGCGGTAAGAATCCCCGGCTTCCGTGCGGGCCGTGTGCCCCGGCTCGTCCGCCGCATCCCCGTGCGGCACGCCCTCACCCTGATCCCGCTCGTACTGGTCGCGGTCATCGCGGTGCAGCACTGGCCGGTCCTGGTCGAGGGCTTCGCCCACCTGCGCTCCGCGTCCTGGCCCTGGCTGCTGGCGGCGGGCGGCGCCACCTGTCTGACCTGGGTGGCCGCCGCCTTCACCCGGCAGGGTGCGGTGATCCAGCCGCTGCCCCGCTGGCGGCTGCTGGCGACCCAGCTCGCGGCCGGTTCGGCCAACCACCTGCTGCCGACGGGGCTCGGCTCGGGCGCGGTCAACCTGCGGTTCATGACCGTGTGCGGGGTGCCGCTCGCCACCTCCTCGGCCGCGCTCGCCCTGTACCTGCTGGCCGAGTCGGTGGCCCGGGTGGGCCTGATGGCCGTGCTGTTCGTCGCCTTCCCCGACGCGCTGCGCCTCGACGGCCTGCTCCCCCGCGGGGAGGTCGGCCCGGTGCTGGCCGTCGCCGGCACGCTGGCGGCCGCGGCCCTGGGCGTACTGCTCCTCGTACGACGGGTGCGCCGGCCGGTGTTCCGGTTCCTGCGCGCCGCGCTGGGCGAGGCCCGGTCGGTGCACACGCGGCCGTCCCGGGCGCTGGCGCTGTGGGGCGGCTCGCTGGCGTTCCCCGCGCTCCAGGCGGTCGGCCTGGTGGCGGTGGGGCAGGCGCTGGGTCTCCAGGTGCCGCCCGCGCACATGGCGCTGGCGTACCTGGCGGCCACGGTGGCCGTCGCGCTGATCCCCACGCCCGGCGGACTGGGTTCGGTGGAGGCGGCGCTGATCGTGGCGCTGGTGGCGGCGGGCGGTCCGGTGGCGGTGGCCACGGCCGTCGTGCTGGCGTACCGGATCATCACCGTGTGGGTGCCGTTGCTGCCCGGAGCGCTGACACTGGGAGCGCTGGTGCGGCTGAAGGTCATCTGACCTCCGATCCCGAGGAGACGCATGCCGGTCCGCCTGGAACGCAAGGGTCCTGTCACCACGGTCGTCCTCTCCCGGCCCGGGGTGCGCAACGCGGTGGACGGACCGACGGCGGCACGACTCGCCGCCGCCTTCCGCGAGTTCGAGGCGGACGACGAGGCGCGGGTGGCGGTGCTGTGGGGCGAGGGCGGCACGTTCTGCGCGGGCGCGGACCTCAAGGCGATGGGCGCCGGGCACGGCAACCGGGTCGCGGAGGACGGCGACGGACCGATGGGCCCGACCCGGCTGCGCCTCACCAAGCCGGTGATCGCCGCGATCGCCGGGCACGCCGTGGCGGGCGGCCTCGAACTGGCCCTGTGGTGCGATCTGCGGGTGGCGGAGGAGGACGCGGTGTTCGGCGTCTTCTGCCGCCGCTGGGGTGTGCCGCTGATCGACGGCGGCACGGTACGGCTGCCCCGGCTGATCGGCACGAGCCGGGCGCTCGACCTGATCCTGACCGGCCGCCCGGTGCCGGCGCCCGAGGCGTACGAGATGGGTCTGGCCAACCGGGTCGTGCCGAGGGGCCGGTCCCGTGCGGCGGCGGAGGAACTGGCCGCGTCCGTCGCCGCCTTCCCGCAGGCCTGCCTGCGCGCCGACCGGGCGTCGGTGCTGGACCAGGAGGGGCTGGACGAGAGCGCGGCGATGGCCGGTGAGATCCGCGGCGGCATCGGCGTGCTGGCGGAGGGCCTGGAGGGCGCGGCCCGCTTCGCGGCGGGGGCCGGCCGGCACGGCTCCTTCTCGGACGGCTGACCTGCCGGCTTCCAACTGCCTCACGCCGAGGCGGGTCTGGGCCCGTGCGGGTACGAACCTCTGTGCGGATACGGCAGGATGAGCGGTTGCACATCCGAATGGAGGTAACCGGTGAACCGAGCGCTCACCGTCGATGACCTGGTCCTGGCCGGAATCGCGCTGGCGGCGGGTCTGTTGCTGGCGTTTCTGTCGCGCGGGCTGCTGCGCTGGCTGGCCAAACACGCCAAGCGGACCCGCTGGAGCGGTGACGACGTCGTGGTGGACGCGCTGCGCACGGTGGTGCCGTGGGCGGCGCTCGCGGGCGGCGCGGCCTCCGCGGCGGCCGTGCTGCCGCTGACCAGGACGGTCCAGCACCACACCAACCAGTGCCTTCAGGTGCTGCTCATCTTCGCGGTGACGGTGTCGGCGGCGCGGGTGGTCGCCGGTCTGGTGCAGTCGGTCACCCAGTCCCGTTCCGGGGTCGCCGGTTCGGCCACGATCTTCGTGAACATCACCCGGGTGCTGGTGCTGGCGATCGGTTTCCTGGTGGTGCTCCAGACCCTGGGCATCTCCATAGCGCCCCTGCTCACCGCTCTGGGCGTGGGTGGTCTGGCGGTGGCGCTGGCTCTCCAGGACACCCTGGCGAACCTCTTCGCGGGCGTCCACATCCTCGCCTCCAAGACCGTCCAGCCGGGTGACTACATCCAGTTGAGCAGCGGTGAGGAGGGATACGTCGTGGACATCAACTGGCGTCAGACGACCGTCCGCCAGCTCTCCAACAACCTGGTGGTCATCCCCAACGGCCAGCTGGCGAAGACCAACATGACCAACTACACGCGGCCCGAGCAGCGGTTGACGATCCTGGTGCAGGTGGGCGTGAGCTACGACAGCGACCTGGACCATGTGGAGCGGATCACGCACGAGGTCATCGCCGAGACCATGACCGAGATCACCGGTGCGGTCCCGGAGCACGAACCGGCCATCCGCTTCCACACGTTCGGCGACTCACGGATCGGGTTCACGGTGATCCTCGGGGTCGGCGAGTTCAGCGACCAGTTCCGGATCAAGCACGAGTTCATCAAGCGCCTGCACCGCCGCTACCGCGAGGAGGGCATCCGCATCCCGGCGCCGACGCGCACGGTGGCGCTCCAGCAGGGGGCCGTGGTGATCCCGCAGCAGCGGGTCACGGACGAGATGCCGTCCGGCCTGCCGCACACCGACTAGCCCCCTGCCGGGTCGTCTACAGGGTGGCCGAGTTGTCGTGGTGGTGGCCGCCGCGCAGGCTGTGCGGGGTGGCCGGCGCCGGGGTCACCGGGGTGACCGTCCAGTCCGGGTGGCCGGGCATCCGCGGGGTCGTCGTGCCGTAGAGCCAGTCGCGGAGGAACCCGGACCGGTCCTGGCCGGAGACCTCGCAGGCCACCGCGATGTAGTCCGCCGTCGACGCCGACCGGCGGCGGAAGCGGTCCAGGAAGGTGCGCTCGACGGCGTGGAAGACGTCCTCGCCGACCAGTTGGCGGAAGGCGTACAGGGTCAGCACGCCGCCCAGGTAGCGCTGGCTGTCGAAGAGGTTGACCGCGTTCGGTGCGGCCACCGGCCCCGAGTCGTGGCGCCACTGGTCGCCACGGGCGTAGGTGTCCTTCATCCGGGCCTCCATGGTGGTGAGGCCCAGGGAGTCCGGCCAGCCGCGCTCGTAGCGGTAGAGCAGCCCGTAGAAGTCGGCGTGGCCCTCGTTCAGCCAGAGGTCGGCCCAGGTGGCCGGGGAGACCAGGTTGCCGAAGTAGGAGTGCACCAGCTCGTGCATCATGTGCGAGCCGATCTTCGCCTCCTCCTGGAGCAGGAAGTTCGGCTTGTAGAGGGTGAGGGTCTGGGTCTCCAGGCCGGTGAAGTCGAAGGCGTTCGGGTCGTCGGAGTTGCAGGGCAGCAGACCGTAGGTCTCGAACGGGAAAGCGATGCCGAGCCGGTCCTCCAGCCAGGCCACCTGGCCGCCGGTGAGGGCGAGCGCCGGCTCCAGGGCGGCGGCCCGGGCGGTGGGCACGACGTCCCGCAGCGGCAGCCCGTGCGGGCCCTGCCGGTCCTTGACCACGTAGTCGCCGACGGTGATCTGGACGAGTTCGGTGGCGATCGGGGACCGGGAGCGGTACGAGTACGCCGTCCGGTCGCCGGGGAGGTCCTCGACGCAGGTGAGCAGGCCGTTCGCGACACCGCGCACGCCGTTCGGGACGGTGATGCGGAAGGTGAAGTCCGCCTTGTCCGATGGGTGGTCGTTGCACGGGAAGACGGTGTGCGCGGAGTCCGGCTGCGGGCAGATCGCGAAGCCGTCGGGGGTGGGCACCCAGGCGGTGTGCGGCAGGGTGCGGCGCGGGTCGGCCGAGTAGGTCACGCGGACGGTGACGTCGTCGCGCTCGCGCAGCGGCCTGGCCGGGGTGATCCGCAGCTTCTCGTCCGCCTGCTCGAAGGCGGCGTCCCGGTTGTCGACGCGCACGGCGGATATGTCCAGGCCGAGGGCGTCAAGGGAGAAGCGTGACAGGTCGTCCGTGGTGCGGACGCGCAGCGTCGCGGTGCCGGCGACGAGGCGGGTCGTGGCGTCGTAGGCGAGGTCGAGATGGTAGGCGTGGACGCGGTAGCCGTCGTTGCCGAGGGCCGGGTACACGGGGTCGCCGAGGGTCTCGGCGCCCGGGGCGGGTGCCTCGCCCCCGGCCTTCGCGGCGCCGCTTTTCTCCCCCGCGGAGAAGGGACGCGCGAAGGCCGGGGCCCCCGTGGCCAGGACGGTCGCGGTGCCGAACAGGGCGGCCGCCGGGGCCGTCACTCTGGTGCGATATCTCATGGTCCGCTTTCACTCGGTTTCGCTCGGGCGGACGGGTGGTCGGTCCGTCCGCCGGCCGATGGTGGTGGCTCGTCTGTCCTGACCACCCTTTTGACCGATCCGGTTGCCTGTCGTATGACAAACAGATCTGCGGAGTCGCGGACCCCTGTCGAGAGCGGGTCGGTCACGAGATATCTTGATGTCGAGCAATGTTGCAGACGTGGAGCGGAGCACCCGGTGACTGACTCGACCATCATCTACACCTACACAGACGAGGCCCCGGCCCTGGCGACGCATTCGTTCCTGCCGGTGGTCCAGGCGTACGCCTCGCAGGCCGGTGTCGCCGTGGACACCCGCGACATCTCGCTGGCCGGGCGCATCATCGCGCACTTCCCGGAGTACCTGGCCGAGGACCAGCGCATCCCGGACGCGCTGGCCGAGCTGGGCGACCTGGCCAAGACCCCCGAGGCCAACATCGTCAAGCTGCCGAACATCTCGGCGTCGATCCCGCAGCTGAAGGCCGCCGTCGCCGAGCTCCAGGGCAAGGGCTACGCGCTGCCGGACTACCCGGACGACCCGAAGACCGACGAGGAGCGCGAGATCCGCGCCCGCTACGACAAGGTCAAGGGTTCCGCCGTGAACCCGGTCCTGCGTGAGGGCAACTCGGACCGCCGCGCCCCCGCCTCGGTCAAGAACTACGCCAAGACCCACCCGCACCGCATGGGCGCCTGGACCTCCGAGTCCAGGACGAACGTGACCACCATGGGCGAGAACGACTTCCGCTCCACCGAGAAGTCCGTGGTGGTCTCCGAGGCGGGCGAGCTGCGGATCGAGCTGGTCGCCGAGGACGGCACCAGCACCGTCCTCAAGGACTCCGTACCGGTCCTCGCCGGCGAGGTCGTCGACGCCTCCGTGCTGCACGTCGCCCAGCTCAACGACTTCCTGGCCGCACAGATCGCCCGCGCCAAGCAGGAGGACGTCCTGTTCTCCGTGCACCTGAAGGCCACGATGATGAAGGTCTCCGACCCGATCATCTTCGGTCACGTGGTGCGTGCCTTCTTCCCGAAGACGTTCGCGAAGTACGGCCAGACCCTGAAGGCGGCCGGCCTGTCCCCGAACGACGGTCTGGGCGGCATCTACAAGGGCCTGGAGAACCTGCCGGAGGGCGCCGAGATCAAGGCCTCCTTCGACGCCGAGATCGCCGACGGCCCGGCCCTCGCGATGGTCGACTCCGACAAGGGCATCACCAACCTGCACGTCCCGTCGGACGTCATCATCGACGCCTCGATGCCGGCCATGATCCGCACCTCCGGCCACATGTGGGGCCCGGACGGCCAGGAGGCCGACACCCTGGCGGTGATCCCGGACTCCTCGTACGCCGGTGTCTACCAGGCCGTCATCGAGGACTGCCGGGCCAACGGCGCCTTCGACCCGTCGACCATGGGCTCGGTCCCGAACGTCGGCCTGATGGCGCAGAAGGCCGAGGAGTACGGCTCCCACGACAAGACCTTCGAGATCGCCACCACCGGCACCGTCCGCGTGGTCGACGCCGCCGGCAACGCGCTGATCGAGCAGCCGGTCGCCGCCGGCGACATCTTCCGCGCCTGCCAGACCAAGGACGCGCCGATCAAGGACTGGGTGAAGCTGGCCGTCACCCGTGCCCGCGCCACCGGCGACCCGGCCGTCTTCTGGCTGGACGAGGGCCGCGCCCACGACGCCAACCTGATCGCCAAGGTCGAGCAGTACCTGTCGGAGCACGACACCGAGGGCCTGGACATCCGCGTCCTGTCCCCCGTCGAGGCCACCAAGCTGTCCGTGGAGCGCATCCGGCGCGGCGAGAACACCATCTCCGTCACCGGCAACGTGCTCCGTGACTACCTGACCGACCTCTTCCCGATCCTGGAGCTGGGCACCAGCGCCAAGATGCTGTCGGTGGTCCCGCTGATGGCGGGCGGCGGCCTGTTCGAGACGGGGGCCGGCGGCTCGGCGCCGAAGCACGTCCAGCAGCTGGTCAAGGAGAACTACCTGCGCTGGGACTCCCTCGGCGAGTTCTTCGCCCTGGTGCCGTCCTTCGAGCAGTACGCCGACTTCACCGGCAACGCCCGCGCCAAGGTGCTGGCCGACACCCTCGACCGGGCCACGGCGACCTTCCTCAACGAGGACAAGTCCCCGACCCGTCGCGTCGGCGGCATCGACAACCGCGGCAGCCACTTCTACCTGTCCCTGTACTGGGCGCAGGAGCTGGCCGCGCAGACCGACGACGCCGAGCTCGCCAAGGCGTTCGCGCCGCTCGCCGAGACGCTCACCGCCAACGAGCGGAAGATCGTCGACGAGCTGAACGCCGTCCAGGGCTCCCCGGCCGACATCGGCGGCTACTACCAGCCCGAGAAGGCCAAGGCGGACGCGGTCATGCGCCCGTCGGCGACCTGGAACGCGGCGCTCGCGGCCCTCTGAGCCGAAGCCGCCTCCTGACGTCCTGAAGTCTCCGCCCCGGCAGGCACCCCGCCTGCCGGGGCGGAGCCCTGTCCGGGCCCGGCACGCGCCGCCGCGGCCGCGGCCGGCGGTGTGTATCCCGTTCGTGAAGTCTGCATGTCACGCGAGCCCGGTGTCTGGTCCGTCCTGATCCGCTGTGGTTCGCTCAGCGCATGACGGTGCTTGTGAGCCGACGCCACGTGGACTTCGTGCGTGTCACCACCATGGGGTGTCCCGCCGTGAGCTGATGCTCCGGCCCCGCCCCGATCCCTCCGTTCTGCCGACGCGTGCCCGTACGCGCACGCCGTCATGCCTTCCCGCACGAGGAGCAGCACCATGAGCCAGCCCACCCCCGCCCCGGCCTGGTCATTCGAGACCCGGCAGGTCCACTCCGGCGCCGTGCCCGACCCGACGACCGGCGCCCGCGCGACGCCGATCTACCAGACGACGTCGTTCGTGTTCCGGGACACCCGGCACGCCGCCGACCTGTTCGCGCTCGCCGAGCCCGGCAACATCTACACCCGGATCCACAACCCCACCCAGGACGTCTTCGAGCAGCGGGTCGCGGCGCTGGAGGGCGGGGTCGCGGCGGTGGCGCTGGCGTCCGGGCAGGCCGCGGAGACCCTGGCGATCCTGACGCTGGCGGCCGCGGGCGACCACATCGTGTCCAGCACGTCGCTGTACGGCGGCACGTACAACCTGTTCCGGCACACGCTGCCGCGGCTCGGCGTCGAGGTGTCCTTCGTGGACGACCCGGACGACGCCGAGGCCTGGCGGGCGGCGGTCCGGCCGAACACCAAGGCCCTGTTCGCGGAGACGCTGGGCAACCCGCGCGGCAACGTCCTCGACGTACGGGCGGTCGCGGACGTGGCGCACGCGGCGGGCGTGCCGCTGATCGTGGACAACACGGTCCCGACGCCGTACCTGCTGCGGCCCCTGGAGCACGGCGCGGACATCGTGGTGCACTCGGCGACCAAGTTCCTCGGCGGCCACGGCACGGCGATCGCGGGGGTGGTCGTGGACGGCGGCACCTTCGACTTCGGCGCCCACTCCGACCGCTTCCCGGACTTCACCGAGCCCGACCCCAGCTACCACGGTCTGCGGTACTGGCCGGCGCTCGGCCCCGGCGCGTTCGCGGTCAAGCTGCGGGTGCAGCTGCTGCGCGACCTCGGTCCCGCGCTCTCCCCGCACTCGGCGTTCCTGCTGCTCCAGGGCGTGGAGACGCTGAGCCTGCGTCTGGAGCGGCACTCGGCCAACGCCCTGGCGCTGGCCGAGTGGCTGGAGCGGCGCGACGAGGTCGCCGTCGTCCACTATCCGGGCCTGCCGTCCAGCCCCTGGTACGAGGCGGGGCGGACGTACCTGCCGAACGGGGCCGGCGCGATCGTCTCCTTCGAACTGCGGGACGGCATCGAGGCGGGCAAGCGGTTCGTCGACGCGGTCGAGCTGTTCAGCCACCTCGCCAACATCGGTGACGTCCGCAGCCTGATCATCCATCCGGCGTCCACCACCCACAGCCAGCTGGACGAGGAACAGCTGACGGCGACGGGCACCGCGCCGGGCCTGGTGCGGCTGTCGGTCGGCATCGAGAACCTCGCCGACCTCAAGGCCGACCTGGAGGCCGGTTTCCGCGCGGCCAAGGGCGCCGCGTCCTGAACGCCGTACCACGTGCCCAGGTCCCCCTTCCGGCGGCCCACGGGGGCTGGCGGGAGGGGGATCCGCCGGGCCGGCGCCAGTGGCATGCCGCCCAGCACCCGCTTCCGCTGGAGACCGGCGGTGAACTGCCCGGTGTACGGCTGGCGTTCGAGACCTGGGGCCGGCTCGCCCCCGACGCCTCCAACGCCGTGCTGGTGCTGCACGCGCTCACCGGTGACAGCCATGCGGCCGGGCCCGCCGGACCGGGGCATCCGACGCCGGGCTGGTGGGACGGCCTGGTCGGGCCGGGCCTGGCCCTGGACACCGACCGCTGGTTCGTCGTCGCCCCCAACGTGCTGGGCGGCTGCCAGGGCAGTACGGGACCGGCCTCCCCGCGGACCGGGGGTCACGGCGCCTGGGGCGGCGCCTTCCCCTCCCTGACCCAGCGCGACCAGGTCGCGGCCGAGGCCGGACTCGCCGACGCGCTCGGCATCGGACGGTGGGCGCTGGTCGTGGGCGGCTCGATGGGCGGGATGCGGGCCGTGGAGTGGGCGGTGTCGTACCCGGGGCGGGTCGGCGCGCTGCTGCTGCTCGCCACCACGGCGGCGGCCGGCGCGGAGCAGATCGCGTGGACGAACGCCCAGCTCGGCGCGGTCCGCGCCGATCCCGACTGGCACGGCGGCGACTACCACGGCACCGGCCGGGCCCCGCACGCCGGACTGGGCCTGGCCCGGCGGATCGCCCATGTCACCTACCGCAGCGAGGCCGAGCTCGCGCTCCGCTTCGGCCGGGCACCGCAGGACGGCGAGGACCCCCTGGCCGGCGGCCGCTACCAGGTCGAGTCGTACCTCGACCACCACGCGGCCAAGCTGGTACGGCGTTTCGACGCGGGCAGCTACGTGGTGCTGTCACAGGCGATGAACGCCCATGACGTCGGCCGCGGCCGGGGCGGGGTGCGTGCCGCCCTCGGCCGGGTCACGGCGGCCACGCTGGTCGCGGGCGTCGACTCCGACCGGCTCTATCCCCCGGCCCAGCAGGCCGAACTGGCCGCGCTGATCCCGTCCGCCGACCGGCTCCGGCTGATCGCGTCCCCGTACGGGCACGACGGCTTCCTGATCGAGACCGGGCAGGTGGGCGCGCTGGTACGGGAGTTGCTGGGCTGAGCGGCCGCACCGCCGTGGGTGTGGCACCTTGACCGGATACGCCGTCCGCACCGATGCCCAGGAGCCGCCCGTGTCCCAGCCGTCCTACGAACTCCTGCCCGGCGCCGACGAGTCGCCCGTGCTCCTGCATGTGCCGCACTCGGCGCGGACGATCCCGGCCGGCGTCAGGGCGGGCATCGCACTCGACGACGCCTCGCTGGCCCGGGAGCTGGACCACATCACGGACGCGCACACGGCCGAACTCGCCGAGGTGGCCGCCCGGTCGGCCGGGGTGAGGCCCTGGCGGTTCGTCAACCGGCTGTCCCGGCTGGTCGTCGACCCGGAGCGGTTCCCGGACGAGCGGGAGGAGATGCTCGCCGTCGGGATGGGAGCGGTGTACACGCGGACCACCCACCGGGAGGCGCTGCGGGACCAGGGGTTCGACCCCGGGCCGCTGGTCGACCGGTACTTCCGGCCGTACGCCGAGGCGATGACCCGGGCGGTGGCCGGGCGGCTCGCCGCTACCGGGCGGGCGGTGGTGATCGACGTGCACTCCTATCCGAGCCGGGCGCTCCCCTACGAACTGCACGGCGCGGGGCCGCGGCCACCGGTGTGCCTGGGGACGGACCGCTTCCACACGCCGGGAGAGCTGACGCGGGCGGCGCGCGGGGCGTTCGCGGGATGCGGGGAGACGGCACTGGACACCCCGTTCAGCGGCACGTACGTACCGCTGGAGTACTACGGGAAGGACGCGCGGGTCGGTGCGCTGATGGTGGAGATCCGGCGGGACCTGTACATGACCGAGCCGGGCGGTCCGGCCGGCGCGGGTCTGGAACGGCTCGCCGCCGCGCTCGCCGCGCTGGTGGACTCCGCCGGCCGTCCCGGCCCGGCCCGTTGACCCATCCGGCTGGAGCACTCCCGCAGGACACCGGGTGAGGGCCGTACGACCGTGGAGGCATGACCACGGAGACGACCGCGCCCACCCCCACGGAGACGACCGCGCCCCCGGAACCGGCCCCGCCCGTCCACGTCGGGCCGGTCGCGCCCCTCGGCGCGGAGCGGGACGGCCCCGGCTGTCCCGCGGCGGCCGGGTCCGGCTCGGGGGCCGCGCCGAGCGTGCGGGACTGGCCCGCGCTGGACCTGGCGGGGACGGAGTTCGACCCGGTCCTCGCCGGCCTGATGGCGGAGGGCCCGGTCACCCGGATCCGGCTGCCGTTCGGCGAGGGCTGGGCGTGGCTCGCCACCCGGTACGAGGACGTCAGGACCGTGACCAACGACCCTCGGTTCAGCCGCGCCGAGGTGACCCGGCGGCAGGTGACCCGGCTCGCCCCGCACTTCGAGCCGCGCCCGGGCTCGCTGGCCTGGGCCGACCAGCCCGAGCACAACCGGCTGCGCCGACCGGTCGCCGGGGCCTTCACGGTCGGCGCGATGAAGCGGCTGCGGCCCCGGGCGCAGAAGATCCTCGACGAGTTGGTGGACGGGGTGGTCCGGGACGGGCCGCCCGCCGATCTGGTCGAGCGGGTGCTGGAGCCGTTTCCGGTCACCGTGGTCAGCGAGGTGATGGGGGTGCCGGAGGCGGACCGGGAGCGGGTGCACGCCTGGACCCGGCAGATCATCTCCACCTCCGGCGGCGCCGAGGCCGCGGACGCGGCCAAACAGGGGCTGTACGGGTGGATCACGGAGACGGTGCGCGCCCGGGCCGGCAGCTCCGGCGACGATGTGTACTCGCTGCTCGGGGCAGCCGTGGCCGGGGGTGAGATCGGCGAGGAGGAGGCCGTGGGCCTGGCCGGTCCGCTACAGATCGGCGGCGAGGCGGTCACCCACAACTGCGGCCAGATGCTCTTCCTGATGCTCACCCGGCCGGAGCTGATGGCACGGCTGCGGGAGCGGCCTGCGGAGCGCGGACCGGTCCTGGACGAGCTGCTGCGCTGGATCCCGCACCGCAGCACGGTCGGGCTCGCCCGGATCGCCCTGGAGGACATCGAGCTGGGCGACGGCACCCGGATCGCGGCCGGCGACCCGGTGTACGTCTCCTATCTGGCCGCCAACCGCGACCCGGACGTCTTCCCCGACCCGGACCGCATCGTGCCGGACCGTGAGCCCAACCCGCACCTCGCCTTCGGCCACGGCCCGCACTACTGCACGGGCGCGGTCCTCGCCCGGCTCCAGACCGAGCTGCTGGTCGGCACCCTGCTCGACCGGCTGCCGGAGCTGCGGCTCGCGCTGCCGGCCGAGGACGTGCCGTGGCGCCGCCGGACGATGATCCGCGGGCCGCTGGCGCTGCCGGTGGCATGGTGACAGCGCTGTGTCACCGCACACTTGGGGAGGCACGTGACACAGCGCCGCCCGCGGGGTTCAGGCCCGCAGCCACTCCGTGACGATCACCTCGCCGCCGGTCCGCAGCCGCAGCGCGAACGGACCGGCGGGCGGGGTGTCACCGGCGAAGCGGCCCATGCCGTCGGCGGAGAGCGGGCGTACCGCCCCCGGACCGCCGAGCACCTCGATGTGCGCGGGCTGCGGGGGCAGCACCTGGCCGAGCAGTCCGTCGCCGTTCACCTCGACGTCCACGGTGAGCCCGCCCGCCTGGAAGGTCAGCATCCGGGGCGGGTCGTCGACTCCCCTGACCGGGACGGCGTCGACGAGCGAGTCGAAGGTCAGCTCGGCGATCCGGGCGTCCAGGTCGTGCAGCGCGTAGGCGTCCATGGCCAGTTGGAGCAGCCCGGCCGGGAGCGGGTCGAGGACGGCGGCCGTCTGGCGCAGCTCCTCCTCCAGGGCGTCCAGGGCTTCCGCGTCCGCCCCGGCATCGGCATCGGAATCGGTGCCGGACCCAATACCGGACCCGGTGCCGGACCCGGTGTCGTCGAAGCCGTCCTCCGCCGTCGGGAACCCGTCCTCGCTCATGCCGCACCCCTCGCGTCGAGCCGGGCCCGCAGCCGGCGCAGGCAGCGCTGGCGCAGCGGGCCGATGCTGCCCACCGCGATGCCCAGCGCCACCGAAACCTCGACGTAGCTGGGCGGTGGTGAGGCCATCAGGACCCGCAGCAACTGCCTGCACCGGTCGCCGAGTTCCTCCAGCTCCTGCCAGAGCAGGCGGATCCGCTCGGCCTCGGCCGCCTGCTCCTCGGCGTCGATCAGGGACTGCTCGGGCGTGCGGTCCTCGCTGACCCGGTCCAGTACCTGCGGGTCGTCGGTCGGCAGCAGCCGGGTGAGGCCTCTGATCACCTTGAGACACTCGTTGCGGGCCGTACTGGCCAGCCAGGAACCGGCCTTGTCGGGTTCCCGGATGCGGCCCAGGTGCTGGGCGAACCGGAACCACACCGTCTGGTACACCTCGTGCCCGTCGGCGTCGGAGAGCCGGTGCGCGCGCACCACGGACCACACCAGCGGGCTCAGCCCCTCCACGAGCGCTTTCCAGGCCGCCGCGTCGCCGTCGACGGCGGACTGGACCAGCGCGCCGACCTCTGCTCGGTCCACGGTCCCACCCCTCGTGTACGGCAAGTCATCGTACGCCGTGGAGGGGAGTGTTCCGGAACTCAGGCCGTGCCGGCCAGTTGGACGACCGGAACCGGCTGCCAGGTGGCCGGGCGGAGCGCCGGGACGGGTGTCCCGCGCACCTCGGCGTACTCCGTGCCGCTCGCCAGCAGCCGGGTCCGCGCGGCGCGCGGGTCGGGCTCCTGATGGGTGGTCATCCAGTCGGCGACGAGTCCGGCGACGATGGGGGTGGCGAACGATGTTCCACTCCACTGTGCGAATCCTTCGAACATCACTTGGTCGGGTTTGCCGGGGCCGGGCGCCCCGGTGTCGGTCAGCACGCCGGTGTGGCGCGGGTACTGGCAGGTGCAGGCGTAGGTGAAGCCGAACCGGCAGGCGTCGTAGGTGGTGTGCTGGTACACGTACGGCACGGGTGTGTCGAAGCCCGCCAGCGGGCCGGTGAGCTGCTCGCCGGGGGCGTAGACCTTGACCCAGCCGCCGTGGTTGGTGAAGCAGGCGCCGTACTCGCCGTCGCTGCGCAGCGCGCCCACCGAGAGGACGGTGTCCTCGTAGCCGGAGACGTCGGCGCAGGCGGCGGGCCAGAAGGAGGTGGCGCTGCCGTTGTTGCCCGCGGCGGCGACGAGCAGGGTGGGCTGGTCGCGCAGGGCCTGCATGAAGGCCTCGACACCGAGCAGTCCGTCGGCGCTGCCGTTCGACGTGCCGGCGGAGAGGCTGATGATGTCCGGCCAGCCGTGCCGGTCGACCGCCTCGAAGAGCTTGCCGCCGAACTCGGACTCCAGGATGGCACCCACGTCGTTCATGGTGTTGGTGACGGTGATGTCCGTGTTGGGGGCGAGCGCGGCGATGAGGCCGGCGATGAACGTGCCGTGGCCGACGTACTGCTGGAGCACTCCCGCCGCGTCGGTCTCGGCGATCTGCGGGTCGCCCTGGGCGTGGGCGAGCAGCGGGTAGGAGCGGTAGTCGTGCACCAGGCCGGTGTCGATCACCATGACGCGGACCGCGGTGTCGGGGTCGTGACCTCCCTGTGCGGCCTGCGGGTTGGGCGTCTGCGCGAGCAGGGCCGGCAGCGGCTCGCAGGGGTTGCAGGAGTTGGCGTTCGTGGTGGCGACCACGTGGTTGCGGCTGACCAGCCGGCGTCCGGTGCGGCCCTCCGCCTCCCGCAGGGCGCGCAGCGCGTGGCCGACCGCGTGGTCCCGGGTGTGGTCGCCGTGGGCCGGGTCGCCGACCCGGATGCGGGTGACCCCGGTGCGGTTGCTCTCGGGACCCGTCCTGCCGACGTGGTCGGGCACCAGTCCGGCGGTCGCGGTGAAGTGGGCGCGCACGGTGTCCTCGACGACCCGGGCCTCCTCCCCGTCGCGGGCCAGCACGACCCCCCTCTCGTACAGGAACTCGGCGGAGTCGTCGGGCCCCATCGCCAGTGGAACGTCCGGCATGGAGCGCTGGATGTGATCGAACTGCTCCTGGAATCGCTGAGGTGCCATGGCCTGTCCTCCCCCGGAAACGGCGTTCTTCAGTCAGAGTCGCCGTGCCGCCGCTTGATACAGCGTCAAACCTGTGGGGCATGTCTGCCCAGGCCACTACCATCCGAGAGGTGACTGCGCGAAGCGATTCGGTTACGGAATTGCTGCCCATGGTGTTCGCCGCCCCGGGCGAGGCCCTGGCGCGGGCCGAACGCGTGCTCCGGTCCGGTCCGCCGCCGTTCGACGCGTCCGTCGCGCACCAGGTCATCGGCATCTGGCAACGGGACTTCGGGGATCTGGGCGTGGCCCTCGACCATCTGCGGCGCGCCCGGGACTTCGCGGCCCGCGCGGACTCGGCGGAGCGGGAGGCGGACGTCCTCGGTACCCTCGGGGTCGCGTTGGTGCACGCGGGGCGCACTCGGCAGGGGCTGGCCGCGATCGAGCGCGGGGTGGCCCGGAGCAACGGGCACACCCGGGCGCGGGTGCTGTACCGGCGGGCGTACGCGTGCTGGGTGCTCGGCCGGCACAAGGAGGCCCTGGAGGACGTACGGCGGGCGATACCGGCACTGCGGCAGGCCGGCGACGTCATCTGGACCGCGCGGGCGCTGAGCGTGCGCGCCACGGTGCACCTGGCCCTGGGGGCGGTGGACCGGGCGGACGCGGACTTCACGGCGGCCGAGCTGCTGTGGGAGACGACGGGCCAGGAGCACGACAAGGCGGTCGCGGTGGAGAGCCGGGGCCTGGCCGCGTTCCGCTCCGGGGACGTCCCGGCGGCGCTGCGGCTGCTCGCCGAGGCCGAGCAGCGGTACACCGAACTCGGCACTCCGCCGTTCATGCTGTACATCGCGCGCTGCGAGGTGCTGATGGCGGCCGGTCTCGCGCCCGAGGCGCTGGCCGAGGCGGACGCGGCGATCGCGACCCTGGACCGGCTCGGCGGGCAGTCCACCCGCAAGGCCGAGCTGCTGCTGGCCGCCGCCCGGGCCGCCCGCTCGGCGGGGGACGCGGGGACCGCGACCGCCCGTGCGGCCGTCGCGGTGCGGCTGTTCTCGGGGCAGCGGCGGAGCTGGTGGGAGACGCATGCCCGGCTGGAGCTGATCGAGGCCCGGGTGGCGGGCGGGGCCGCCTCGGGGCGGCTGGTGCAGGAGGCGGCCGGGGTGGCGGACCGGCTGGCGTCCTTCGGTGCCCCGGCGGCGCCGGAGGCCTCGTTGCTCGCGGGGCGGATCGCGCTGGAGCTGGGCTGGACGGCGGACGCGGAGCGGCATCTCGCGGTGGCCGCGCGCAGCAGGCACGGCGGCCCGCCGCTGGCCCGGATGACCGGCTGGGCGGCCCAGGCGCTGAGCGCCCGCGCGGCGGGTTCACGGCGGGGCGTGCTGGAGGCGTGCCGGCGCGGCCTCGACGTCCTCGACGACCACCGGATGACACTGGGCGCCTCGGAGCTGCGGGCCCGGGCCACCGCGCAGGGCGCCGAACTGGCGGCGCTGGCGCAGCAGGCGAGCCTCGCGCACGGCGGTCCGCGCCGGCTGCTGGAGTGGAGCGAGCGCTGGCGGGCCACGGTCCTGTCCGCTCCCCCGACCCGGCCGCCCGCCGACCCTGCGCTGCTCTCCTCGCTCACCGCGTTCCGGGAGATCGCCTCCCGCGCCGAGCGGGCCCGCCGGGACCGCCGTCCGGTGCCCGCGCTGGAGCGTGAACAGCGGCGCCTGGAACGGGAGATCCGCTCCCGCACCCATCACATCCGCGGTGCGGCACCCGGCGAGGGCGCCCGGTTCGATCCGGCCCGGCTGCTCGACCGGCTCGGCGCCGCCCGGCTGGTCGAACTCGCCGTTCTGGACGGCCGGGTGCAGGTGCTGCTGTGCGGCCGCGGCCGGGTACGGCGCTTCGCGGGGGGCCTGCTGGCGGAGGCGGTCGCCGAGGCGGAGCACGTCCAGGCGGGGCTGCGACGGCTGGCGCATCCGGGGGCGGAGGGGCGGCTGGCGATGGTCGAGGCGTCCGGTCGGCGTCTTCAGGAACTGCTGCTGGGCGCGGCGGCGGACCAGCTCGGCTCCGGTCCCGTGGTGGTCGTCCCGCCGGGCGCCCTGCACCGGGTGCCGTGGGCGCTGCTGCCCGCCCTGCGGGAACGGGTGCTCAGTGTGTCGCCGTCGGCGGGGAGCTGGCTGCGGGCCCGGGAGACCGAGCCGCCGCCGGGTGGCCGGCATGTGCTGGTGCGCGGGCCGGAGCTGGCGACCGGGGGCGCGGAGGTGCCCGAGGTGGCGGGCCGGTACCCGTCGGCTACGGTCCTGGAACACGATGACGCCCAGGTGCCGCGCGTTCTGGCGGAGCTGGACGGGGCCGCGCTCGCGCACATCGCGGCGCACGGCACCTTCCGGGCGGACAGCCCGCTGTTCTCGTCGCTGCTGATGGCCGACGGTCCGCTGATCGTGCACGACTTCGAGCGGCTCCGCCGCAGCCCCTACCGGATCATCCTCTCCAGCTGTGACACGGCCCGGCTCGCCTCGGTCGGCGCCGACGAACTCCTGGGCCTGGTCACGGCGTTGCTGCCGCTCGGCACGGCCGGGGTGGTGGCGAGCAGCGCGCCCGTCAACGACTCGGCGGTGGTGCCCCTGATGCTGGCCCTGCACAAGGGCCTGGGCGCCGGCCTGTCGCTGGCGGAGGCACTGCGGGACGCCCGGGCGGCCCTGCCGTCCGACGCGGTCCACCAGGCGACGGGCTGGGCCTTCGCGGCGTTCGGAGCGGCCTGAGCGGCCCGAGGGGCCTGAGGGGCCTGAAGGGCCTGAAGGGCCTGAAGGGCCTGAAGGGCCTGAGGGGCCTGAGGGGCCTGAGGGGCCTGAGGGGCCTGAGGGGCCTGAAGGGCCTGAGGGGCCTGAGCGGGACCGGCTCGGGGAGGGCCCGCGGGAAACGGCCCGCCACATGACCTTGGCCGCCCGCGACCGCCGGCGACCGCCCAGGACGGCCCGGGACGGCCCGGGACCGCCCGCGACTGCCCCGGACCGCCCGGGACGGCCCGACGATTCGCTCACGCCGATCACCCGTCTTGCCGCTCCGGCGGCCACGGCGGGGCCGCAGGCGCCGGGGATCCGCTCACGCCGACTGGGCGTCCGGCTGCTCCAGGAGCCAGGGCAGGTCCGTGCGGTCGGTGGCACCGAGGCGGGTGTACGCGCTGTAGAGGTGGTTGCCCACCGTCCTTACGGACAGGGCCAGTTGCTCGGCGATCTGCCGGTTGCTGAGGCCGGTGGCGGCAAGGGTGACGATCTGCCGCTGGCGGGCGGTGAGTTCGCCGAGGAACAGGCCGGACAGGGCCGGCGTGCGGGCGCCCTGGCAGCGGCGGGCGAGGGCGACCGCGCGGGCGCGTGACGTCCGCGCGGCGCGCGGGTCGCGGTGGGCGCGCACGGCCTGCGCGTGCGCCTCCGCGGCGAACAGCAGCAGGCCGCGCTCCGCCAGCGCCGCGGCGGCCCGGTCGAGGCCGGGTCCGTCACCGCGGGCGAGGGCGTCGGCGTGCAGCCCGAGCACGCCCGCCGGCCGCCCCGCGGCCCGCTCGGGCTCCCCCAGCCGTACGGCGCCGTAGTGCGCGAGACCCCCGTCCCCGCGCACTACGGCAGCTTCTCCCGACTCGGCGGTGGCGCGGGCGAGTTCGGTACGGCAGGAGGCGTCGCCCGGCGCCCCGCGCAGCCCCTCCCTCGCCCACGCCGCCGCCTCTCGCAGCTCCCCCCGAAGCCACGAGTACCGGGCACGCGCCGCCGCGTACCCGGCCGGTACGGGCCGGTCTCCCGACGCCGGCCACTCCCCCACCGGGGCCGGCACCTCCCGTACGTCCAACTGCTCGATGCGTTCCTCCAGTCGGTCCTGTTCGGCCCTGAGGGCGGGTCCGCCCAGGCCGGCGGTACGGGCCAGCCGCCGGACCCGCAGCCGGCCCGCCGAAGCGCGCAGCGCGGGACCGTACAGCGGGTGGGCGAGACGGATCGCGCCTTGCTCGTCGACCTGCACCAGGCCGTCGGCTTCCAGGCGTTCGAGGATCGTGAGGTCGAGACCCTCGTCGAGGTGCGGCGGCAGGGGCTCGGCGAACGCGAGGCGTTCCAGGGTGTCGCGCTCGCCGTGGCCGCGCCGCTCCAGCAGGGGCCTGATCCGGTCCCGGACGGTGGCGGTGAGCGGCAGCGGGCCGCGCCAGGCCAGCTCAGCGGTGTCCGGCACCGGGGTCAGCGACCCGGACTCGCGCAGCGCGCCCAGCAGTTCGCGCAGCAGCCGCAGATCTCCCCGGCACACCCGGTGCAGCCGGCGCACGGTGAGCGGCTCCAGACGGCTCCCGGCGAGCAGTTGGGCGGTCTCGTCGTACGGTAGCGGTTCCAGGACGACGTGGGTGAGGAGTTCCCCGGTCCACAGCCGGGAGACCGCGTCGCGGACCGGAGCCGGGTCGGCGGCGGCCACCAGCAGCCGGGTACGGCCGTGCACGGCGAGCTGGTGCACCAGGGCGGCCGAGGCCTCGTCGAGGAGGTGGGCGTCGTCGACGACCAGCAGCCGCACCTCGTTCAGCCGGCGCACCGCGCCCGGCAGCGAGACCCGGTCGGGGAGCAGGTGCGCGAACGCGGCGAACGGGAGGGCGCTGGTCTCGGGGGTGCCGGTCACCCGGGTGCAGTCGGTGCCCCGTACCGCCTCGGTGATCAGCCGGGTCTTGCCGACGCCGGCCGGGCCGGTCACCACGACACCCCGCCGGCCGGCCGGCGACGACCGCCTGACCAGCTCCAGTTCACCGTCCCGGCCGGTGAACGGCCAGGGCAGTTCGAGGGTGCGCGCGCCCTGTTCGTAAGTCGTCACACGAGTATGAGTCGCGTTACTCAGCTCTGATACAGGGAGACTTGAGTAGCTGCCGACTCAGGCGTCCGGCGGGACGGCACGGCACTCTGGGCGCATGACCCGACGCTACTGCTCGCTACCGCGGCAGCCGGTCCCGGCGTTCGCCCCGGGACTGGCCGCCGAACGGCTCGGCGCGCTCGTCGGCGGGCGGCCGATGTGGGTCAACGGCACGGTTCTGCACTACTGCTTCTTCGACGCCGACACCGACGCCTCGGTGATCCCGGTCCCCGGGACCGGGGAGACCCGCCGGGTGCCCTGGGCCGGTGCGGAGGACCAGCGGGACGTGGTGCGCGAGTGCTTCCGGCAGTGGCAGGGCCTCGGCATCGGGTTGACGTTCGCCGAGGTCCGGGACCGGTGCGAGGCCGAGCTGCGGATCGGCTTCCAGCGGGGTGACGGCTCCTGGTCGGCGATCGGCCGGGACGCGCTGTCGGTCGGTCTGGGCGAGCGCACCATGAACCTGGGCTGGGACCTGACGGAGCCGGACGGCCACTGGACGGCCCTGCACACGATCGGGCACGCGCTCGGGATGCGGCACGAGCACCAGAGCCCGTTCGCGGGTGTCCACTGGGACGACGAGGCGGTCTACGCCGACCTCGCCGGACCGCCGAACCACTGGAGCCGGGACCGCACGGACGCCAACATCCTGCGCAGGCTGGACGCGGCCGAGGCGAACGGCTCGGTGTGGGATCCGCAGTCGGTGATGCAGTACCCCTTCGGCCCGGGGCTGATCCTGGAGCCGGAGCAGTACCACCGCGGGCTGTACCCGCCCGGCTCGCTGTCCCCGGCGGACAAGGAGTTCGCGCTCCGCTGGTACCCGCCCGCGGCGGCCCCGGCCCCGCTGGTGCCGTTCCGCTCGGCACCCCTGGGTCTCGGGCCGGGCGGGCAGGCCGACTTCGCCGTGGAGCCGCCGGAGACCCGCGTCTACACCGTGGGCACCTTCGGGGAGAGCGACTCCGTCGTCGTGGTGTTCGAGGAGCGCGACGGGGAACCGCGCTACCTGGCCGGCCACGACGACGGGGGCACCCCGGGCAACGCGAGGATCAGGGTCCGGCTCGTCAAGGGCCGGCGCTACGCCGTCCGTGTCCGTCTCCATTCCACGTGGGGGTCGGGGGAGACAGCCGTCATGTGCTGGTGACACCGGCACCGGGCGGCGACACTGAGCCCGGACCACGGTCCGGCGCCGGGGGGAAGCGGTCGAGGCACGTAGCCTTCGGGGGAGGGATACGTGCCTCGACCGGTCACCGACGGGGGCGCAGTCGGCCGAGGGGCGGCGCGAGGAACCGCGCGACCGGCCCCCGCGCACGCGCACCCGGTGACGCGCCGCCTCGCCCCACCCCTCACCCGGTGACGCGTCGACCCACCCTTGCCCTCACCCGCACCCGGTGGACGCGCCGCCCCACCCCTCACCCGTCGGACTCCAGCGGCCGTTCCGGGTCCTTGGACCACTCCTCCAGCGACCCGTCGTACACCGAGACGTCCGTCCGGCCGAGCACGGTCAGCGCGAGTGCCGCCCCCGCCGCCGAGATCCCCCCGCCACAGTAGAGAACAACAGGTGAGGCGCCCGCCAGCACCCTTACCCGGTCGGCGAGTTCGCTCGTCGGCCGCATCCGCCCCGTGGCGTCCAGCAACCCCCGCCCGGGAACGCTGACGCTCCCCGGAATGTGCCCCCGACGGCTGTACCGCGTCGGCACGGAGCCGTCGTAGCCGCCCGTCGGCAGCGCGCACACCAGCACCCCCGGCCGCTCGCCCCGGACGATCGCCGCCACCTCCTCGATGCCCGTCCAGAGCTCGGGCCGGGGCACCGGCGTCACCGGTACCGCGGCGGGCTCCGCCTCGGTGTCGCCGGTGGCCAGCGGCCGGCCGGCCGCCTCCCACACCGCCAGTCCCCCGTCCAACACCGCTGCCGGTATCGAGACCGCCCGCAGCATCCACCACAGCCGGGCCGCCCAGATACCGCCCCCGGTGTCGTAGACGACGACTTCGCTGCCCTCCCCCACACCCAGCCGGGCCAGCGCCGCGGCCAGCGCCCGGGGTGCCGGAACGGCGAAGTGGTAGGGCGCGTCGGGGTCGGAGAGGTCCCCGGTCAGGTCGGCGTGGTGCGAGCCGGGGACATGACGCTCGGCCCAGCCGGCACGCCCGCCGGCCGAGCGGTGGTCGCCGTCGTGGCGGGGCGAGGGCAGCAGCGCGGTGGCGTCGAGGACGACCAGCCGGGGGTCGTCCAGGTGGGCGGCGAGCCAGGCGTCGTCGACCAGAGGGCCGGGCAGCAGGGAGGTCATGGCGCCCGATCGTACGCTCGTGACCTGGGCGTCTCAGTTCCCGGTCAGTCACGTCCCATATTCCGGACGCGGCTTGCACAGCATCCGGGAGTTGCGGTTATGGTTTCGGCCATCTACGCGGGAGCCCCTCCCCGACCGGGCTGAGAGGGCGTCTGGGATCCGTCCGCCACGTCGCGGACGCGGTCCCCATGGGGACGCCGACCGCACCAGCAGCGCTTTGCGCCCCGCGTAGGAGTTCACGTGTCCGCAGCAGTCGAGCCGCAGCCCCCGGTGCCCAACCGAGCTGCCCGCTCCTGTTGTTGTCGCCTCGCGCACTGACACGGCCGCCTCCCTTCCGCCTCCCTCGCACTCTCGTGCGCCGCTCACGGAGTACCCCCATGCCACACATACGGGTCATGCTCGACTATTTCCATCCTTGGCCGAATTCGGCCGGTCTGTATCTCTCTCGTGCCCGTGGGTGGTTCGACGCGGCCGGACTCGACGTCGAACTGGTGGTGCAGGATCCGGGGCGGGGCGACACGCTGGAGTACCTGGCCCGCGGCGAGGTGGACTTCGGGATCTTCCCGCCGAACCGGCTGCTCGCCCGGCGGGCGCTGCACGGCCAGCCGCTGATCGCCGTCGCCGCGGTCAACCACCGGGGGCTGGAGGCGGTGCAGACCACGAGGACCACGGGCATCACGAGGCCGCGTGACCTCAGCGGCCGGCGGCTCGCCTACAACCCGACCCCACGCGGGCGGGCCATGGTCCGTCACCTGGTCGCGGCCGACGGCGGCGATCCGGACGCGGTGATCACCGTCGACGCCGGCACCCGGGAACTCACCGTGGACGACATCGAGGCGGGCGAGGCGGACGCGACCTTCGGCAACTACTGGTCCTGGGACGCCCTACGCGGCGACCTGCCGGAGGACCTGCGGGTGACCTGGCCGGTGGACGAGATCGGCGCGCCCCGGTACCACAGCTACCTGCTCGGCACGAGTGAGCGGATGCTGGACGAACACCCTGCCCTGGTACGGGACTTCCTGACCGCCACCGCCCGTGGCTACCGTTCCGCCGCCGAGGAGCCCGAGGGGACGCTGGAGTTGCTGGAGCGGGTCATCCCGTACTTCCCGCGGCCGCTCATCGCCCGCTCGCTCGCTCTGGTCGCCCCCACCTGGACGGACGTCCAGGGCCGCTGGGGCGTGATCGACGCGGACCGGATGGGTCCGTACGCGCACTGGCTCGCCGAGCACGGCGCCATCGCGCACGGCCACGACTGGGACCGGTCCTTCACCAACGGCCTGCTGGCCGTGCCGGCATGACCCTGCTCACCCGGCGGCTCGCCGTGGACTTCAAACGGGTGGCGAGCGCGCTGTGTCGGGCCTGACCGCCCCGCAGCCCGACTCCCCTCCGTACGAAGGACCTCCGCATG
The DNA here is from genome assembly GCF_001005085.2 of Streptomyces humi. Lineage (GTDB taxonomy): Bacteria > Actinomycetota > Actinomycetes > Streptomycetales > Streptomycetaceae > Streptomyces > Streptomyces humi. The sequence goes on along the minus strand of NZ_LBMU02000077.1, from coordinate 46,096 downwards.
CTCCGCCGCACCGCGCTGCCGGCCCTGGCCGCCACCACCCTCCTCGCCGTCACCACCGGCTGCTCGGCCGGGGCCGAGTCCACGGCCGCCGCCAAGGACGGCACCACCACCGTCACCCTGGCCCTGGACTGGACCCCGAACACCAACCACACCGGCATCTACGTCGCCCAGGCCAAGGGCTGGTTCAAGGACGCCGGCATCGACCTGAAGATCGTCCCGTACGGTTCGACCGCGCCCGAGACCCTGATCGCCGCCCACAAGGCCGACTTCGGCATCTCCTACCAGGAGGGCGTCACCACCGCCCGCGCCGCCGGCCAGGACATCACCTCCGTGTACGCGGTCACCCAGAAGACCGACGTGACCGTCTCCGTGCGCGCCGACCGCACCGACATCACCTCGCCCAAGGACCTGGACGGCAGAACGTACGCCGGATTCGGCGCGGCCTACGAGAAGCCGCTGCTCCGGAAGGTGATCCGGAACGCGGGCGGCAAGGGCGACTTCAAGCAGGTCACCCTCAACACCTCGGCGTACACCGCGCTCTACGCCGGCAAGGCCGACTTCGCGATGCCGATGCCGACCTGGGAGGGTCTGGAGGCGAAGCTCAGCGGGAAGCCGCTCAAGGACTTCCAGCTCTCCGACTACGGCTTCCCGGCGATCTACTCGACGCTGATCGCGTCCTCCGACCAGTACCTGAAGAAGAACCCGGCGGTGGCGAGGAAGTTCCTCGCGGCCGTCGACAAGGGGTACCGCTACGCGGCCGACCACCCCGATCAGGCCGCCGGTCTCCTCATCGCCGCCAACAAGAGCGTCCTGACCGACACCGAGCTGGTGAAGGAGAGTTCACGGCTGCTGGCCAAGGAGTACTACCGGAGCGCGGACGGCTCGACCGGCACCCAGAGCGCCGCCCGCTGGAAGGCCTTCGCCGACTTCGAGTACGGTGCCGGGCTGCTCGTCGACGCGAACGGCAAGAAGCTGACGAAGGCTCCCGACACCACCGCGTTCTTCACCGACGCCTACCTCCCGGACGCCAAGTGAGGCCCCTGCTGCGGTCGTTGTGGCCGCCTGTGCTGGTGCTCGCCGTACTGGTCGGCGGCTGGCAGCTGTACGTCACGACGGCCGGCGTCGATCCGACCACGCTGCCCTCCCCCGCCCGGGTTCTGGAGCAGGGCTGGGCCAACCGCGCGGACCTCTGGTCGCAGACCCTGCCCACCCTCCAGGAGACGCTGCTCGGCTTCGCGCTGTCGTTCGCGGCGGCCTGGCTGGTGGCGACGCTGCTGGACTTCTCGGCCGCCGCCCGCCGGGGCCTGTATCCGCTGCTGGTCGCCTCGCAGACCGTCCCGATCGTCGCCGTGGCACCCCTGCTGATCATCTGGTTCGGCTTCGGACTGCTGCCGAAGATGCTGGTGGTGACACTGACCACGTTCTTCCCACTGGCCGCCAACCTGGCCGCCGGGTTCGCGGCGACCGACCGGGAGGCCATGCGGCTGCTGCGCTCCCTGGGCGCGGGCCGGTGGCGGGCCTTCCGCCTGGTACGGGTGCCGGGCGCGATGCCGTACTTCTTCGCCGGGCTGCGGGTGAGCATCACCTACGCCGTGGTCGGCGCGGTCTTCGCCGAGTACGCGGGCGCCGAGTCGGGGCTCGGGATCTACATGCAGGCACAGAAGAGCGCGTTCCGCACCGACCTGGTGTTCGCGGCGGTCACGGTGACCGCCGCGCTGAGCGTCGCGCTGTTCGCGGCGACGTATCTGGTGGAGCGGCTGGTGCTGCCGTGGCAGCGGAAGGAGCGCCGGTCGTGAGCGGTCTGCGTGTACAGCGGGTCAGCAAGTCGTTCGGGGCGCTCGACGTGCTCCGCGAACTGGAACTGGACGTGGAACCGGGCGAGTTCGCGGCCGTGATCGGGCCCAGCGGGAGCGGCAAGAGCACCCTGTTCAACCTGGTGTCCGGGCTGGACCGGCCGGACTCCGGACAGGTCCTGGTGGAGGAGGAGCCGGCCGGGGTGGCGTCCGGCAAGGTCGCCTACATGCCGCAGAAGGACCTGCTGTTCCCGTGGCGGACGGTGCTGGACAACACGGCGCTCGGCCTGGAGGCACAGGGCGTACGGAAGAAGACCGCGCGGGCCCGGGCCGGGGCGCTGTTCGCCGACTTCGGACTGGACGGCTTCCAGCGGGCGTACCCCTCCGAGCTCAGCGGCGGCATGCGGCAGCGGGCCGCGCTGTTGCGCACGGTGGTCCTGGAGCGGCCGGTGCTGCTCCTGGACGAACCGTTCGGCGCGCTGGACTCGCTGACCCGTACCGAGATGCAGCTGTGGCTGGCCGGGATGTGGCAGCACCACCGCTGGACGGTCGTCCTCGTGACGCACGACATCCGGGAGGCGGTGCTGCTCGCCGACACCGTCCACGTGCTGTCCGCGCGCCCGGCGACGGTGGTCGAGCGGGTGCCGGTCCCGCTGCCGCACGGCGAGCGGGACGTCACCGCACCGGAGTTCACGGCGGTGGAACGCCGGGTCCTGGGCGCCCTGCGCGGTACGACGGCGGTGCCGGCGCCATGAGCACGCATCTCGCCCATGGCCTGGGCACCGACCTGGTCGAGCCGGACTGGCCGCCGCTGACCGACGCGGAGGTCACGGACGTGGTCGGTGCGGCCCGGGTCCGCTGGCGCAGCCCGCGCCCGCTGTCGGCGGCGGCCGTCGTGGAGCGCGACGGACGGCGCCTGTTCGTGAAACGGCACCACGTCTCCGTCCGCTCCCTGCCCGGCCTCGCCGAAGAGCACGCCTTCCTGCGCCACCTGCGCGAACGGGGGGCGCCGGTGGTGACGGTGCTGGACGCGGTGGCACGCGGCGAGTGGACGTACGAGGTGCACTCGGCCGGTGTCGGCACGGACCTGTACCGGGACGCCCTGTCCTGGTCGCCCTTCGCGAGTACGGCCCATGCCCGGGCGGCGGGCGCGGCGCTGGCCCGGCTGCACCTGGCGGCGGAGGGGTTCACCGTTCCCCGCCGTGCGCCGCGCCCGCTGATCGCCTCCTTCACGGTGTTCGCCGCCCCGGACCCGCGCGCGGCGCTGGCGGCCTACGTGGCCGAACGCCCCGCTCTGGCAGGGGCGTTGTCGGACCTCCCCTGGCGCGAGGACACCGAACGCGTGCTGCTTCCGCTGCACGAGCGGCTGGCTCCCCACCTGGCGGGACTGGAGCCTTTGTGGACCCACAACGACTGGCACGCCTCCAATCTCCTGTGGGGCGGGGACGGTTCGGTGTCCACGGTCCTGGACTTCGGCATGAGCGACCGCACGACCGCCGTGCACGACCTGGCGACGGCCCTGGAGCGCAACACCGTGCAGTGGCTGAGCCCGGACCGGCCGGTGCGGGAGCGGGACGCGGTCGCACTGCTGCGCGGCTACCAGGCCGTCCGCCCGCTCTCACCGGCCGAGTCGGCCGCGCTGCCGGCCCTGCTCCCGCTGGTGCACGCCGAGTTCGCCCTCTCCGAACTGGACTACTTCCACGGTGTCACCCGGTCACCGGGCAACACCCGCCTCGCGTACGAGTACTACGTCGGCCACGCCGAGTGGTTCACCGGACCGGCCGGCCGCGGACTCCTCGGCCTGGTCGCGGCGGAGGTGTGACCGGAGGTCAGCGTCGGGCCCATTCCGCCGCGAGGAGTTCGTACGAACGGACGCGGTCCCGTTGGCCGTGGGTGATCGTCGTGATGAGCAGTTCGTCGGCCCCGGTGGCCTCCCGCAGCTGCTCCAGCAGGTCGGCGACCCGCTGCGGGCTGCCGACGAACTGGGTGTCGAGGCGGTCCTGGACCAGCGCGCGGTCCTCGTCCGTCCAGACGTGGGCCCGGGCCTCCTCCGGGGTGGGGAAGGGGATGGCGCCCTCGGCCGTACGGATGCTGCGGACCCAGGTGCCGTACCCGGTGGCGAGTTCGCGCGCGGTGCTGTCGTCCTCGGCGACCACGACGTCGGCGGAGACGCTGACGTACGGCTTGTCGAGGTGGTCGGAGGGCTGGAAGAAGGACCGGTAGCCGTCCACCGCCTCCAGCACCGTGGCCGGGCTGACGTGGTAGTTGGCGGCGAAGGGCAGCCCCCGGGCGCCGGCGACCTCGGCGCTCTCGCCGCCGCTGCTGCCGAGGATCCACACCTTGATGCCGGCCCCCTCCCCGGGCACGACATGGGCCTCCAGGCCGTCCGCGGTGCGGTAGGTGCCGGCGAGCAGCGCGAGGACGTCGTCGACCTGCTCGGCGTACTCCTGGGACTCGGCGTTCGGGAGCAGGAGCAGCTTGCGCTGGAGCGCGACGCGCGGGGAGCCGAGCAGGTGCGCGAAGGAGAAGCGGGGCGGGATCAGCAGTCCGTTCGGGGCCCGGCCGTCGACCACGGGGGTCGCCGTCGCCGACGGGGCCGCCTGCGCCGCGGGCGGGCGGCCGCCGGAGCGGCCGAGGCCCAGGTCGAGGCGGCCCGGGTGCAGGGCGTCGACCAGGCCGAACTCCTCGACCGTGGACAGCGCGGTGCGGTGGCCCAGCTGTACGGCGCCGGAGCCCAGCCGGATGGTGGAGGTCGCGGCGGCGGTCAGCGCGAGGACGACCGCGGGGGACGTGCCGGCGACGCCCGGGTTGAGGTGGTGCTCGGCGAACCAGTACCTGGAGTAGCCGAACTCCTCGGCGCGCCGGGCGAGTTCGATGGAGTTGCGGAGGGCGTCGGCGGCGGTGGCGCCGCTCGGTATCGGCACCAGGTCGAGGATGCCGAGGGGGGTGTCAGACATGCGCGGGCTCCTCGGTGGCCGGCCGTACCGGCGCCCAGTCGAACGGGGGGTCGGGGATGTCCCTGCGGAGCACGGGTGCCACCGCCGACTGGAACAGCTCCAGCGAGTCCCGGTGCCGGGTGTCCGTCAGTCCGCTCGCGTCGGCGTGCAGGTGCAGGACGGTGTGCCCGAACTGCTCGTGGTAGCGGTGGACCTTGTCGATCACCTGCTGGGGGCTGCCGATCAGGGCCGAGCTGCGGTCGACGAAGTCCTCCACGGTCTCGAAGACCACGGGCAGCCCGGCCTTCTTCTGGAACGCGAGGTTGCTCTCGAACAGGGGCCGGTACACCTCCACCGCCTGCTGGGAGGTGGGCGCCACGTACAGGCCGGCGCTGCCCGCGCCGACGGCGATGTCCGCCGGGTCGTGGCCGTGGTGCTCCCAGCGTTCGCGGTAGTACCGGATCAGCTCGGCATACGGCTCGATGGGGTTGGTGACGTTGGCGGAGAACAGCGGGTCGCCGTAGCGGGCGGCGAGGTCCACGGACTCCCTGCTGGTCGCGCTGCCGTGCCAGACCCGCACCGGCCGCTGGTACGGGCGCGGCCAGACCTCGGCGTCGGTCAGCTCCGGCCGGAACCGGGTCCGGGCCGTCACCCTGTCCTCGCGCCAGAGCCGCCGGAACACCTCGTAGCTCTCGGCGTTGCGGTCCCACTGGTCCTCGGGGGTGACGTGGAACAGCTCGCGCTGGGCTGCGCCGTTGCCCTTGCCGATGATCAGGTCCAGGCGGCCCTCGGAGAGGTGGTCGAGGGTGGCGTAGTCCTCGTAGGCCCGGACCGGGTCGAGCAGGCTGAGCGTGGTGACGGCCGTGAAGAGCCGGATCCGGCGGGTGAGCGCGGCGACATGGCTGAGCACGACCGTCGGCGAGGAGGAGATGAACGGCCGCTCGTGCCGCTCCCCCACCCCGAACCCGTCGAAGCCGAGTTCCTCGGCGAGCACGGCGTTGTCCAGCACTTCCCGGAACCGGTCGTGGGTCGGCTTCAGGATGCCGGTGACCGGGTCCGGGCGGTGCACGATCAGGGTGATCGCGAGGAACTTCACGACGCGGCCCGCTCGGCGCGCCGCTGGTCGGGGTGGGCGAGACCGAGGTGGTCGCGCAGGGTGGTGCCCTCGTACTCGGTGCGGTACACGCCCTGTTCCTGGAGGAGCGGGACGACCGTGTCGGCGAAGACGTCCAGGCCGCCCGGGGTGATGTGCGGGACCAGGATGAAGCCGTCGGAGACGTCCGCCTGCACGAACTCGTTGATGGTCCGGGCGACCGTGGCCGGGGAGCCGACGAAGGACTGCCGGTTGCCGGTGTTGATCACGAGGTCGCGGATGGACCACTTGTTGGCCTCGGCCAGCTCTCGCCACTCACGGGCGACGGCGACCGGGTCGCGGTACATCCGGACCTGCGCGCGGCCCCGCGAGATGTGCTCCTCGCTCACCAGCGGGTCGACCTCCGGCAGCGGCCCCTCCGGGTCGTACGACGACAGGTCCCGGTTCCAGACGAACTCCAGGTGCTTGAGGGCCGTCGCCCCGCTGACCTGCTGGCGGCGCACCTGGTGGGCGATCTCCTCCGCCTCCTCGTCGGTGTCGCCTATGACGAAGCTGGCGGCGGGCAGGATCAGCAGGTCGCCGGGGTGCCGGCCGTACTTGGCGAGGCGGGACTTGACGTCGGTGTAGAAGGCCTGCCCGGCTTCGAGGGTGGCGTACCGGCTGAAGATCGCGTCGGCGGCGGAGGCGGCGAACTCGCGGCCCTCGTCGGACTCGCCGGCCTGGAAGACCACCGGGCGGCCCTGCGGGGAGCGCGGCACGTTGAACTGGCCGTGGATGTCGAACTGCGGGCCCTGGTGGACGAAGGAGCCGGCCTTGGCGTCGCTGAGGAAGGTGCCGGTGGCCTGGTCGGCGAGGATCTCGTCGCCGTGCCAGGAGTCGAAGAGCTCGTTCGCGGTGGCGAGGAACTCCTTGGCGCGGGAGTAGCGCTCCTCCTGCGGCAGGAAGCCGCCGCGCCGGAAGTTCTCGCCGGTGAAGGCGTCCCAGGAGGTGACGACGTTCCACGCGGCCCGGCCGCCGGAGAGGTGGTCGAGGCTGGCGAACTGGCGGGCCACCTCGTAGGGCTCGTTGAAGGTGGAGTTGATGGTGCCGGTCAGGCCGAGGTGTTCGGTGACGGCGGCGAGGGCGGCGAGGATCGTGAAGGTGTCGGGGCGGCCGACGACGTCCAGGTCGTAGATCTTGCCGCCCTGTTCGCGCAGCCTGAGGCCCTCGGCGAGGAACAGGAAGTCGAACTTGGCGCGTTCGGCGGCCTTCGCGAAGTGCGCGAAGGAGCTGAACTCGATGTGGCTGCCGGCGGCCGGGTCGCTCCACACGGTGGTGTTGTTGACGCCCGGGAAGTGGGCGGCCAGGTGGATCTGCTTCAGCGGCTTGCTCATGACGGGGCGGGTCCTTCCGGCTCAGGCAGCGGCGTAGCGGTTGGCGGGGCGGGCGAGGCCGAGGTGGCCGCGCAGGGTGGCTGCCTGGTAGGCGGTCCGGAAGCGGTCGCGGCGCTGGAGTTCGGGGACCAGGTCCCGGCTGATGCGGGGCAGGTCGTGGCCGAGGACCGCGGGCCGCAGCCGGAAACCGGTCAGCCCTTCGGCCGCGAACTCCTCGAGGAGGTCCGCGAGTTGCGCGGCCGTCCCGGCGAAGATCCGGGCGTCGCTGGTGTATGCGCCCCCGTCGAGGGCGTCGAGGCGGTCCTTGCGGGCCTCGGCCGCGGCCTGGTCGTCGTCCAGCAGGACCACGAGGTCGGCGAAGACGTGCACGGTGTCGTCGGCCCGGCCGGCGGCCTCCTGCTCGGCGCGGATCTCGGCGACGATCGCGCGGGCCTCGGCGGCGTCCTGCGGGGTGACATAGCCGACGTCGGTCCCCCGGGCGATCAGCCGGTAGGGGATCGTCTGGTGGCCGAGGGAGGTGACGAGCGGCTGTCCCTGCGGCGGGCGCGGGGTGATGGAGGGGCCCTTGACGCTGAATCTGCCGCCCTCGAAGTCGATGTAGTGCAGCTTGTCCCGGTCGATGAAGCGGCCGGTGGCGGCGTCCCGGATCTCGGCGTCGTCCTCCCAGCTGTCCCAGAGCCGGCGTAGGGCCTCGATGTAGTCGGCGGCCTCGTCGAAGTGCTCGGCGAGCCGCTCCTGACCGGCCGGGGAGGCCAGATCCGCCAGGTCGAACGGCGGGAAGGTACGGCGGCCGAAGTGGTCCGCCTCGTTCGGGCGGGCGGAGATCTGCACCCGCACTCCGGCGCGGCCGGTGCTGACGTAGTCCAGGGTGGCGATCGCCTTGGAGATGTGGAACGGCTCGGTGTGGGTGGCGATCACCGTCGGCACCAGGCCGATGTGCCGGCTGAGCGGTGCGATCCGGGCCGCGACGAGCACGGCGTCGAGGCGGCCGCGGACCTGGTCGGTGCGCCCGTCCGGCGCGCCGTGGTGGGAGGACTGGAGGCCGAGGCCGTCCTCGATGGTGACGAAGTCGATCAGGCCGCGCTCGGCCTCGGCGACCTGGTCGGCCCAGTAGCCGGCGGTGAGCAGCTCACGGGGACGGGCGACCGGCTCGCGCCAGGAGGCGGGGTGCCATCCGGTGCCGTCGAGGGCGACGGCGAGGTGCAGGTGGGAATGGGGAGATGAGGACACAGTGGTGCCTTCCTGAGGTCCGTACGAGGGCGCGCCTGGTGCTGGGGCGCGGCGGAGGAAAGTCAGGAACAACAGAGCGCGCCGGCCACGCGCAGCAGGTCGATGTGCGGCCGGGTGTGCAGGACGGTACGGCGGCTGGGACTGACCACACGTGTCATGTCCCGCACCTCCTCGGCCTGCTTCGCGTACATCTCGTCCTGAGTCACAACAGCCGGGCGTCCGCGGTTGTTCCCGGGCTGCGCACCAGCAGGGTGCGGCCGCGCAGGCGCTCGGTGAAGCCGATCGACTCGTAGAGCCGGATCGCTGTCGCGTTGTCCGGGGCCGCGTGCAGGAACGGTGTCTCCCCGCGCTCCCGGACGCCGGCGGCGACCGCGCGGACCAGACGGGTGGCCAGGCCCCGGCCGCGGTGGTCCGGGTCGGTGCAGACGGCGCTGATCTCGGTCCAGCCGGGCAGCCGCAGCCGCTCCCCGGCCATGGCGATCAGCCTGCCCCGGTGCCGGATGCCGAGATAGCCGCCCATCTCGACGGTCCGGGTGCGGAACGGGCCCGGCCGGGTGCGCTCGACCAGGTCGAGCATCTCGGGCACGTCGGCCGGTCCGAGCGGTACCGCCTCCGGGTCGGGCTCGGCCCGCAGCGCGGTGTCCACGAACTGGACGCCCCGCCCGCCGCCGACCACCTCCCAGCCGGGCGGTGCCTGCTCGACGGGCTTGATCTTCACGGTCGTTCCGGGGCCGACGAGCGCGTGCAGGTCGGCCCAGGCGGCCGGGTCGGCGGCGTCGGCGAGCGCCGCGTAGGCGTAGACGTCGTCGGGGTAGCGGGCGGCCCTGCCGAACCGCTCCGCGAGGTGGGCGTGCGGGCCGGTGAGGGCGGCCCAGACGGCGTTGTCGAGCGGTGTGGTGTCGGGGGTGAGGGGGGCTCCGCCTCCGCGGAGGTCGGTCCGGACGGTCACGGAGGCGAAGTCCTTCCTGGTAAGCCGACGGGCGTGCCGGTGCGGGGCGTCACGAGTTGTCGAGCGGCAGTCCGGGCGGGTTGACCTCGGACTTGGCGACGGCCTCGTCGGAGAGGTTGTAGGCCTTGAGCCACTGGGCGTACTGACCATGCTCGATCAGGTAGTTGATCGCGTCCGCGAGGGGCTTGGCGAGGCCGCTGTCCTTCTTGGCGGTGGCCGCGATCAGGCCTTGGAGGCTGGCGCCGGCGCCGGAGTAGGTGCCCGCGGTGCGGGTGGCGTTGGGCGTGTTCGCCGTCTGCTTGTTGTGGTAGGCGAAGCCGGGGTTGGGGCCGAACGAGGCGTCGATCTTCCCGCTGTTCAGGGCCAGGAAGGTGCTGGTGCTGTCCTGGAAGTACTTGACGGTGAGCTTCTTGCCCTCCTTGGCGAGCTTCGACTGCCACTCCAGGAGGATCTTCTCCTGGTTGGTGCCGGAGCCGACGGCGACCGTCTTGCCGGCGAGGTTCTCGTAGTTGCCGTCGAAGTTCCAGGTGCTCTTCTTCGGCACGATGAAGGCGAGGTTGTCCTGCCGGTAGGAGGCGAACTCGTACTTCTTCTTGCGTTCCTCGGTGTCGGTGATGTTGGAGAGGGCCACGTCGACCTTGCCGCTGTCGATGCCGACGAACATGTTCTCCCAGGTGAAGTTCTTGATCTCCGGCTGGAGTCCGAGGACCGCGGCGACCAGGCGGCCGAGGTCGGGTTCGGAGCCGGTGAGGGTCTTCTGGTCGCTGCCGACGTACGCCAGCGGCGGGAACCCGGCGGGCAGGGCGCCCTCGCCGATCACCAGCTTGCCGCTCTTGCGGACGGCGGCGGGCAGTTCCGCGCTGATGGACTTGACCTCGGAGACCTTGACGGCGGTCTGGGTGGCCGCGCCGTTGGAGACCCGTCCGACGACGACCTCCCCGGACTTGGCGCTGTCGGTGGTGGTGGCCGCGTCGCTGTCGCCCCCGCAGGCGGCGAGCCCGGTGGCGAGGGAGGCGACGGCGGTGGCCGCGGTGATGCCTCTGATCAGGCTGCGTCGGGTGAAGTGGGTAGACATGGCCGTTCCTTGTCGGTGCCGGTGATGAGGGTGAGGGCGTGGGGGGAGGTCTGGGGTGCGGCGGTTCAGAGGACCTTGCTGAGGAAGTCCCTGGTGCGCTCGTGCCGCGGCTTGTCGAGGACCTCGGAGGGCGGGCCCTGCTCGACGATCCTGCCTTCGTCGATGAAGACGACCCGGTCGGCGATCTCGCGGGCGAAGCCGATCTCGTGGGTGACGATGACGAGCGTGGTGCCGCTGGTGGCCAGGTCCTTGATGACGGAGAGGACTTCCCCGACGAGTTCGGGGTCGAGGGCGGAGGTGGGCTCGTCGAAGAGGATGACGCCGGGGCGCAGGGCGAGGGCGCGGGCGATGGCGACGCGCTGCTGCTGGCCGCCGGACAGCTGCCGCGGGTAGGCGCCGACGCGTTCGCCGAGGCCGACGCGTTCGAGGAGTTCCTTGGCCAGTGCCTGGGCTTCGGGCTTGGTCAGCTTCCCGGTGGCGACGGGGGCGGCGGCCACGTTGTCCAGCACGGTCAGGTGCGGGAAGAGGTTGAAGTTCTGGAAGACGAAGCCGATCCGGCCGCGCTGGGCCAGGATGGCGCGCTCGCTCAGCTCCTTGAGCCTCTCGCCCTGGCGCTTCACGCCGATCAGTTCGTCGTTGACGCTGACGTAGCCGATCTCGGGCTTCTCCAGGTGGTTGATGACCCTGAGGAGCGTGGACTTGCCGGAGCCGGACGGGCCGAGGATGACGGTGACCTCGCCGGGCCGGATGGTCAGGTCGACGCCGTCGAGGACGCGGTGGGCGCCGTACCACTTGTGGACGTCGTGGATCTCCAGGGCGGCGGGGGCCGTCTCCAGGGTGTCGGTGATGCTCATACGGCGGCCTCCCGGCGGACGCGGGCGCGCAGGTCGGTGAGGCCGGCCCGCAGTCTCTGCCAGGGGGTCGGCGGCAACGAGCGGGTGGCGCCCCGGGCGTAGTACCGCTCGACGTAGAACTGGATCACGGAGACGACGCTGGTGAGGATCAGGTACCAGACGGTGACCACCAGCAGCAGCGGCACGATGTCGCCGGGGTAGGTGGAGCCCATGCTCTGCGCGGTGCCGAAGAGGTCGAGCAGCGACACGTAGAAGACCAGCGAGGTGCTCTTGACGAGACCGATGAGCTGGTTGACGTAGTTCGGGATGATCGACCGGAGCGCCTGCGGGAAGACGATCCTGCGGAACTGGTAGCCCTTGGGCAGTCCGAGTGCGGCGGCCGCCTCGTGCTGGCCCTGGTCCACGGAGAGGATGCCGCCGCGGACCACCTCGGCCGCGTAGGCCGCCTCGTTGAGGCTGAGGCCGACGACGGCGATCACCATGTCGGTGGCGAGCTTCGACTCGTCGAAGGAGAAGAAGGCCGGCCCGAAGGGGACGCCGACACTCAACGTCCTGTACAGGGCACTGAAGTTGTAGAGGAAGAGCAGGACCACGATGAGCGGTATGGAGCGCAGCGCCCAGACGTAGGTCCAGCTGACCGCGCGCAGCACCGGGCTCTTCGAGAGCCGGGCCAGCGCGAGCAGGATGCCGCCTATGAGTCCCAACACCGCGCTGTAGGCGGTTACTTCGAGGGTGATGACCAGCCCGTCGAGGATGCTCGGCCGCAGGAACCAGTAGCCCCAGCGGTCCCACTGGTAGAAGGGGTTGGTCACCAGTCCGTGCGCGAACTGGGCGACCAGGACCAGGACGGCGGCGGTGGCCATCCAGCGTCCGGGCCTGCGCAGCGGCAGAACGCGCTGGGCGGCGAGGGGTTTTGACGGTTCGTCGGCGGCGGACGGCGCCTCGGGGGCGAGGGTGGCGCCTGGGGGTTCACTCATGGCGGGCTCCGGCGGAGTCGGACACCTCGGGTCCCGCGGCCGGGCACGCGGCACCGCGCCGTGTTCGGGCACGGCACGGGGCGCGGGGGCGCGCGGGACACTGAGGCTGGGCGGACGGCGTCACACCGGACGGCCGGTGCTTTCGTCAGGAACGCTGAGGCGCGATGCTGCGGGTACGGGGCGAGAAAGCCTGGTCAGACCCGACAGCGGGCACAGCCCGGTGCGGTACACGCGCTACACAGGGCGCTGTTGACACGGAGCAGGTCGACGGCACGGTCGGCGACGAGCGGGCTCGGGTACGGCTGTACGCAGCCCGCGGCGCGGCGCGGGGCCGTGCTGGAAGCTGCGTACATGTCCGTCACCTGTCACTTGGTGGCCCGGTGGGCCGCGCGCTTACCGAACGTCGTCATTCGGTCGGGTCGTCACCTGGGGCACCCCACCGCGGTGCGAGGGTTGCCGGTCAGCAAGCCAGGGCTCGATGCTGACGCTCTTGACCGTTCTGGTCCGTAAGTTAGGCAGCCGCCCGAACAAATGTCAACGCCTGTCCAGTTGGCGGAACGGCTGGACCGGCTCTCACCTGCGGGAAGCGTCCGCGGCATGCCCGGCCCAGTCCAGGATCTGGACGGCCGCGCCGGCGGCTTCCAGGCCCTGGCAGCGGCCGTGGTGGCGGCGGGCGATGCCGTCGAGGTCGAGGTGGGCGCCGAAGGCGGGGTGCGCGGCCAGCCGCCGGGCGTAGGCCCACAGCACCGGGTGGTCGGCGACGCGGTGCACGGCGGAGGCGTCCAGGTGGTTGCGGTGCACGGTGTCGAGCTGCACCAGGGTCACCCACAACTCGACGTCGGCGGCGGTCAGTCGACCGCCGGCCAGGAACTCGACGCCGGTGAGCCGGTGTTCCAGCTCGTCCAGCGCGGCGAGCAGGGTCTCCAGCGCCCGCGGGTCGCCGCCCTCCCGGCCGGCACGCTGCGCGGCCTGTTCGACGTCCTGGGCACACAGCCGCTCGACCGCCTCGATCTCGGCCTCGGCACCGCACGGGTACAGGCGCGTGACGCCGTCGCCGAAGTGCCGGTCGAGGTCGCGCAGGATGTCCCGGCCGTGGGTGGAGACGATCCGGCCCGACCAGTCGTCGCTGAGCACCGGCGCGAGGGCCGGTCCCGAGTAGCGGTGGGCGCTGGCCTCGTACAGCGGGCGCAGCGCCGTGTGGCTGCCGTCGGGATGGTCCGGGACGGCGGGCAGGAAGGTCACCGGACAACAGTCGTCCAGGGCGAGCAGGCTGTGGCCGACGGCGATGCGGAGGCCGTCGGGACAGGCGGTGGCGAGGTGGAGCCGGTAGCGGCCCGGCACGGCGTAGTGACCGCTGCGCGCGTCCCGTCCGATCCGGCCGCGGAAGGCGGGCGCGGTGCGGACGGACGGAAGGGCGGCGAGTGGAGTGATGGACATGCGTCTCCCCGGGTACGGGCGCGTGGACGTACGCGCGGCGGAAGCGTTCGTCGGAGGGCGGGCGCCGGCCCGGGCGACGGTGCGCGGGCGGCGGAGCGCGGGCGGTGGTGCCCGGTGCTGGGCGCGGACGGCCGTACCGTGCGACGGGGCGCGGACGGCCGTACCGGGCCACGGGGCGCGGACGGCCGTACCGGGCCACGGGGCGCCGGCGGTCAACCCGTACGGCTGATGGCGCTGCACACCCGCAGCAGGTCGATGTGCCGGCGGGAGGTGAGCAGCGGGGACGTGAGCAGGGAAGCCGGCCAGGGCGTACGGCACTCTCGGCGCTCCGTGCCGGTGACCACGCGCAGCCGATCCATCTTTCCCTACCTTTTCACTAGGATTCCCATCTGGAGTGTCGATCCGGCTCCGCCCGGCGTCAAGAGGGCGTCCACGCCTGGGACACCGGCTTCGCCCCGTCGGCGGGGTGGTACACGGCACCCCCCGGGACCGCGGCGCTCACCCGAACGGCGCGCGCGGGTGGTCGGTGGCCGGAACGGATGGTGGCGTGGAGGAACGTACCCGCGTTCCCCGCGAGGGCGCAGCGGCGCCTCCCGCGGAGTGACGTACCGCGTTCCCGAGGAGGCAGCCGCCATGACCCGTCCGTCCCGACCCGCGCGTACGGTCGCCGCGGCCCTGGCGGCGGGGGCCCTGCTCGCCACCGCCGCCTGTTCGGGCGGGAGCGACGGCTCCGGAGCCTCGGCCGTCTCGCCCGCCGCCGAGCGCTCTCCCGCGCCGTCGTCGACCCCCGCCCTCACCGGGGCGGGCGCGCAGGCGGCGCTGATCACGCCGGCCGACATCGAGGACAACTGGCAGCTGGCCACGGACGCCGCGACCTGGCGCAACACCATGCTGGTCGGCAAGGTCGACGTGGCCGGGTTCCTCACCGCCAAGGCCGACGCGGCCGACTGCCAGCGGCTGCTCGACGGCCTGTACTCCGACAGTCTGCTCGGCCGCGCCTCGGGCGCCTCCGGGCTGCGCGGCTTCACCTCGGACACCGCCCGGATGCTGTACCAGGTCGGCGACTACGGTTCGGACAGCCTCAACTCCACACTGACCTGGCTGAAGAGCCTGCCGGAGAAGTGCAACCAGTTCACGGCCACCGGCAAGAACGGTGACAAGCGCACGATCCAGGTCGTCTCGGCGCAGATCCCGGACGTGGGCGACGGCCGGGCGGCCCTGACGGTGACCGTGCAGGGCACCAGCGACGGGCAGCCCGTCACCTACGTCACGGATGTCGCGGTGCTGCGGATCGGCGCGTCCGGGGCGGCCGTCACCAACGGCGCCCTGGACGCCGTCGACCACGACAGCACCACGCTGGCGGTGCAGAACGGCGCCCAGCGCCTCAAGGACGTGCTCGCCGGCAAGACCCCGGCACCGATGCCGAGCCAGTTCGACTAGCGGTTCAGGGCCGCCGGTTCAGGATCGCCGGTTCAGGGCCGGCCCGCGATGTTGTTCGCCCAGACCGCGACATGGCCGGGTGCGTAGACGACCAGGTTCCGGTCGTTCTGGAGTTCCAGGTCCGAGCCCGGACGGCCGGCGGTGCCGGACGCCCAGACCGGGCGGTTGCCGGGCGCGACCACGACCAGGTTGCCGTCGTTCTGCATGAACAGCACGGAGTACGGGTCGTGGGTGCCGCTCTGCCAGACGATGCGGCCACGCGGGATGGTCTCGACCAGGTTGCCGTCCTGCTGCATCACGAGGACGTTGAGCCGGTTCGGACTGACGAGCCGGTCCCCGGGGTTGAGGCGGCCGCCGGGCAGCAGCCGGCCCCGGTACCGGGTGGCGGCCGGCGCCCCGAGGGCCGGGGCGACCGCGGACGGTTCGAGGCGGTGGACGGTCGTCACGCCGGCGGCCTGCGCGGCCGCGGCGGGGAGTAAGGACGATCCCAGTGCGGCGGCGAACACCGCGGTGAACGAGATGGCACGGCGAAGGTACGGCACATTCCCCCCTTGGATTCCGGCCCGTTGCCGAGGGCCGACCCGGGTAAGCATCCTCTTCCCCCGACGGCCCGGACAGGCGGCGGCCACCGCGCCCGGGCGCACGGCATGGCGTGCGCGCCCGGCCGCGGTGCGCCGCCGCGGGCCTGCGCCCCCCGACG
Source organism: Streptomyces humi (assembly GCF_001005085.2). GTDB lineage: Bacteria > Actinomycetota > Actinomycetes > Streptomycetales > Streptomycetaceae > Streptomyces > Streptomyces humi. Next base: position 30,239 of record NZ_LBMU02000077.1, on the reverse strand, counting down.
CCCGGCGGCTTCGGCGGTCCTTGCCGCCACCGCCCTCCTTGACCACCCCGGACACCCTGGCTAGCGTAGCGTTCATTCCAATTGGAGTGAACGCTACGGTACAGCTGGAGCGACACGGCACGAGACGTGCGCCCGAGTCCCGAGTGAGGAACGACATGACCACATCGACCGGCCTGCCGGTGATGCAGGAGACGACGTACGACGTCGGCGGGACGCGGGTTTTCGTCGCCGAGGCGGGCAGCGGGCCGCCGGTGCTGCTGTTGCACGGCGGCGGCCCCGGCGCCACCGGCGTCTCCAACTACGCGCGCAACATCGCCGAGTTGGCCGAGGAGTACCGGGTCATCGTGCCCGACCTGCCCGGCTACGGCCGCAGCACCAAGGGCGTCGACCGCGCCGACCCCTTCGGACATCTCGCCGGCCGCGTCCGCGGTCTGCTGGACCGGCTCGCCCTGGACAGGGCCCACCTGGTCGGCAACTCCTACGGCGGCGCCTGCGCCCTGCGGCTCGCCCTGGACACCCCCGACCGGGTCGACCGCATGGTCCTGATGGGTCCCGGCGGCGTCGGCACCACCCGTGCCCTGCCCACCCGCGGCCTCAACAGCCTCCTCGACTACTACTCCGGCGACGGCCCTTCACGGCTGAAGCTGGAGAAGTTCATCCGCCACCATCTGGTCTTCAACGCCGCCGGTGTCCCGGAGTCGGTCATCGACGAGCGCTACCGGGCCAGCATCGACCCCGAGGTGGTCGCCGCTCCGCCTCTCAGGCGTCCGGCCGGACCGGGCGCTCTGCGCACCCTGTGGCGGACCGACTTCACCCGCGACCCGCGTCTGCGCCGGCTGCCCGTGCCCACCCTCGTGCTGTGGGGCGCCGAGGACCGGGTCAACCGCCCGTCCGGCGCGCGGATGCTGGCCGACCGCATGCCCGACTGCGACCTCTACCTGGTGGCGAACACCGGGCACTGGGTGCAGTTCGAACGGGCCGGCCTGTTCAACCGCCTCTGCGCGGACTTCCTGGCGGGCCGCCGGTGACCGGGGACGACGGGCACGCCGCCCGGTCCGGTCGCGCGGAGGTCTTCGGCGCCGTCCACCTCGGCCACCTCGTCATCGAGACCGACCGCCTCGCCGACTGGCCCGCTTCGGCACCGACGCCATCGGCATGCACCATGACGCGCTCTCCCGCGACCTGATGCGCTTCCGCCTCGATGACCGGGAGTGCCGCTTCCTGCTGCGGCGCGGTCCGGCCGAAGACGTCGTGGCCACCGGCTGGCACGTCGACGACCACACCACCTTCGAGCGGATCGAGGCCCGCGTCCGCGCCCACGGCGTGCCCCTGGTCGCCGGAACCGAGGAGGAGGCGGCCCTGCGCGGCGTCGAACGCCTGCTGCGGTTCCCCGGGCCCAAAGGCATCACGCAGGAGCTGTGCACCACCCCGGCGAAGTCCGCCGAGCCCCTGCGCATGCTCGCCTCCGGTTTCGTCACCGGGGATTCCGGCCTGGGCCACATCGCCCTGACCTCCACCAGGCCGTCGCGGATCCGGGGGTACTTCGACACGGTCTTCGACGCCCGTCTGACCGACGTCATCGAGGAGACCATCAGCGGCGTCCGGCTCAGGATCCGCTTCCTGCGCGTCAACGAACGCCACCACTCCATCGCGGTGGCCAACGTCCGCGGCCTGCCGGTCGACCCGATCCGCACCCGTGTCCAGCACCTCAACGTCCAGGCCGCCACCCTCGACGACGTCGCCCGCAGCTACCAGCGCGTCCACGAACTCGGCTTCGACATGGCGCTGTCCGTCGGCCGGCACACCAACGACCGCGAACTGTCCTACTACGCCCGCACCCCCTCCGGCTTCGAATGGGAAGTCGGCTGGAATCCCGTCGTCATCGACGAGACCACCTGGGAGCCCAGCACCCACCAGGGCATCAGCGTGTGGGGGCATCTCCCGGTCGGCCGGACGATCGTGGACACGCTCGCCCAGTTCCGCCTCGGCGCCCGCTCCCTGACCCGCCCGGAGGACACCGTGCCCGCCCTCAGCGGCGCCGGCATCGCCGACGACTGAGCGGCGGCTCCGGGGCCGTCAGGCGTCGAAGCGGCGGCGGGCGGTCTCGATGTGACCGAGGTGGGTACGGGTCCAGTCGCACATGCCGTCGACCGTCGCGCGCAGGCCCTGGCCGGGCTCGGTGAGGGTGTACTCGACCCGGGGCGGCACCGTGGGGTGCACGGTGCGCTCGACCAGGCCGTTGCGCTCCAGCATGCGCAGGTTCTGGGTGAGCATCTTGTGGCTGATGCCCTCGATCCCGTCGCGCAGTTCGCTGAAGCGCAGGGTGCGTCCGCCGAGGGTCTCGATGATCAGGAACGCCCACTTGTTCGCGACGTCGGAGAAGATCTCCCGTGCCAGGGAGTCCGCGCGCCCGAGATCCGCGTCGTCGGGCGAGCCCCTGAACTGCTTGGTCACCATCGGGTTCCCCAGTCACTGAAAAGTGCGTTCTTCCACGTCAGCGTCCACTCTCCTACGGTTCCCAGGTAACCACAAGAGAGTCAAGGAGACGGACGGTATGGCCATCACCCTGGTGAACCCCGACGGACTGCCCGAGATCGACGTCTACCGGCAGGTGGCGATCGCGTCCGGATCGAGGCTGGTCCTCGTCGCCGGACAGGTCGCCTGGGACGCCGAGGGGCGCACGATCGGCGAGGGCGACCTCGCCGCCCAGGTCGAGCAGTGCTACCTCAACATCGGCGCCGCCCTGGCCGGGGCCGGCGGCTCCTTCGGCGACGTCGCGAAACTGACCTTCTACGTCGTCGACTGGACCCCCGACAGGATGCCCGCCCTCCTGGACGGCATCTCCCGGGCGGCGGCGAAGCTCGGGATCACCCCGGTCCCGCCGGCCACGCTGATCGGCGTCGCGGCCCTGGACGTCCCGGAGCACCTGGTCGAGATCGAGGCCACCGCGGTCCTCGACTGAACGCGAACGGCCGAGGGCCGGTTCCGGATGTCTCCCGAACCGGCTCTCGGCCTGCGACTGTCTCCAGTCGGGACGACAGGATTTGAACCGGCGACCCCTTGCCCCCCAGAAGTGAGGGCCACAGAAACTACCCGCACATATCAGGCATAACTAGGACGCAGAACGCGCGCCTCCGTGCGTGCCGTTCAGGGTCGTGAGTACCGCGTGGTCCCCCACTGGTCCCCACGGCATCAAGACCACGAGGGCGCCCCCCGATCCCATCCGGGTGGCGATCGAGACCTCCCTAGGACTCCTGGTCGCCTGCCTACGGGCCGGCTCGCCGTCTCCCCGAAGAAGCCGGAACACCAAGGACGCGGTTGCCCTGGCGAACATCCTGCGCACGGACACCGAGTTCCACCGCCCGCTGCCGACCGGCTCGGACCTGATCAGGGCAATCGCCGTCCTCGCCAGGGCTCAGCAGGATTCGGTCTGGGGCCCTACCCGAGCTCACAACCGGCCCCGATCGCACCTGCGCGAGTACTAACCCGCGATCCTTGAGGCGTTCGCAGCGAAGCGCAAGCAGCTGCTGACCCGGGAAGCCCGCACGGTCCTGTCGATCGCGCCCACTGTAGCCGAGGACGCCCGACTGCTTCAGGCATTCCGCCGGAGCCGGCTTCGCCGCCCGGCTCTGGTCGAGAAGCCGATGAAACGGCAGACACTCGCCCTCCTAGCCCAGCTCGACGCCGCCTGCCAGGCATGCAACAACCTGGCAGCCGACACAGAAGAGCTGTTTCTGCAGCATCCCGACGCCAAGATCATCACGAGCTTCCTCCGCCTGGCCGCTCTCACCGGCGCACGGGTTCTCGCCGAGATCGGCGACGACCACACCCGGTCCACCCACGCTGGCAATCTGAAGGCTCATGCCGGAAACGCGCCCGTGACCCGTCAGCCCGGCATGAGTCGCCACGTCACCCACCGCCGGATCAAGAACAACAGATCGGCCGCGACGGTCAACCCAGCCGCCAGCCATGGAAAGGTCCACGCGCTCTACAAGTCGTGGGGGTACGAGGGCATCGGACAGAGCCAGCCGGCGCCAACGGCGACGGAACCGTCTACCAGCGGAAAGACAACCGCTGGGAAGCCGCCGGATACGTCCTCGCCCCCGGCAATACCCGCAAGTGCATCCGCGTCTACGGCAGTTCGCGGAAGGAAGCACTGGCCAAACTCAGCGAGAAGATCGCCGCCAGCAACCGCGGCCTCCCCGCGCCGCCCGCACAGGGCAGCCTGGCCGCCTACCTGACGTACTGGCTCGACGCTGTCGCCGTCCACCAGCTCCGCGAAAACACCCCACACCCGCTACACCGCTGTCACCCGCCTCTACCTCATCCCCGGCCTCGGACGGAAGAAGCTCGCCAAACTCACCGCCAAGGACGTCCGCACCTGGCTCAACCAGCTCCGCACCACCTGCCAATGCTGCGCGCGGTCTCGACGCCGCCCGTGTCGAGCCCCTCTGCTGCGCTGCCGGAAAGTGCTGCGCAAGACGGCTCTCACCGCTGACCCTGACCTACGTGCACTCCGTGCTCAAGCCCGCCCTGGAGCACGCCGTGCGCGAGGGGGAGATCCCACACAATGTAGCCCGCAACGTCCGCACCGGCGCACCATGGCCGCGCCGCTTCGAACCCCTCACCACCGAAGAAGCGCGCGAGTTTCTGGCCGCCGCCAGCGGACACCGGTTGCAGCCGCTGTTCGAACTCGCTCTGCACACCGGCCTCCGCAAGGGCGAACTCCTCGGCCTGCGCTGGGAAGACCTCGACCTGGCCGGCGGAACCGCCAGCATCCGACGCACCCTCCAGCGCACCAACTCCAGCGGCCTGACCGCCCTCCCGACGAAGACCCAGAACTCGGAGCGACGGATCGCACTGCCCACCGCGTGCCTGCGCTCCCTCGAACAGCACCGCGACCGGCAGCGCAAAGAACGCGAAGCGGCCGGGACGGACTGGAAGGACAGCGGCTACGTCTTCACCCGCCCCGACGGCTCCCCAATCGAAGGAGCCACCCTCACCCGCCACTTCAACACCCTGCTCCACCGGGCCCGTCTCCGCCGCATTCGTTTCCATGATCTGCGGCACTCGGCCGCGACCCTCCTCCTGGAACAGGGCGTCGAACTCGTCGTGATCAAGGAGCTGTTGGGGCACGCCCACATCGGCGTCACCGCCGCCGTGTACGCCCACGTCCGACTCCGCCTCCAGCGCGACGCCATCGACCTCCTCGGTCACGCCCTCCGCGAGCCCACCTGGAACACCAGCAAGCCCGACGACGGCGACGAACCTCCCCTCTGCGTAGCCCCCGTCCCCTGACGTTGCCGTCAACTACTGCCGTCAAGCTACGTGAAGAGCCCCGCCGCGATCTCCCGGCGGGGCTCTTCACGTAGATCTCGATCAATCACCAGAAGGTAACCGACCGCCATCAGTCCGGCACGGTCACCCAATTCCAATCCGCCGTCTGGATGTTCACCAGATCCACGCTACAGAATTCTCGCGAGAGTGAAACCAGACGAGACATTTGCAGGCACAGCCTATTCACCAGCACACCGCGCCTGATCTCGAACCTCTACGGGCAACACCTCAGAGGTTTCCATTTCACGGAGAATCCCTCGAACGACATCTTGATCGAAATCCTCTCGGTGAGACATTTCAATCACCCACGGAGCGGCCAGTTGCATCCAGTACGAACGGCCAGACTTCCACGCCGACTCGACCGTCAACTCAATTAGCCTCTCAGGAGTTGATACACCACCCTGACGGAGTTGTACCCACGAGCCGGAAAATTCAGTCAAGGATTCAGAGAGATCACGTTCCATGTAGGGCCACATAGGAACGAACCCGGAGCTCACAAGCGCAGCGCGCCCTTCCGATTCCACCCCGACCCCAATACGGCCGTCAGGCATGATCCCGATCCATGCCCCATCTCCTCGGTACACCACCGGAGTCCAATTGCCCATCTCAACCCCATGGCCTGTAGTCGAAGTCAATGCCTTGATCACTCATGAATTTCTGGAACTGCTGGCGCGTGGAGTCTGTCCATCTGTGGCCGTAGTGACCGCTATTTTCCGTGAACACCAGGCGCCCATTATCTCGGAAGAGCGTGCCGCCCAGGACTGTCCCTCTATCCATGCCCGCCTTTTCCGCAAGCTGTTCATGCGGGCTGAGACCCCCGGGAATGCGCTCACGATCACCTGCCAGGAATCTCCCCGAGCTCGAATCGAAGACAAATTCCGTCTCCGGCTTCGTCGATGTGAAGGATTTCAGGGCGTCAGCAGTTCCTTCACCCGCCCCCAGCGCGACGTCGCCGCAGGTGTTATGCACCAGGACCGGCGTCGACCCAGCCAGTACATAGTACGTGTGGAGCTGCTCGACAGTGAGGTTGTAGCGGTTGGCGGCGCCAGGTGTGCCGTGGACCCTTACGACGGTGGTGGGCTGGTCATGGACGCTGGCGAGGTGGTCGCCGGGTTTGAGGCTGCCGGCGGGTACCCAGGTGCGGGTGGTGGCGTCGTAGAAGGGATGGTTGGAGGTGGTGTGGATGATCTCCGTACGGCCGTGACCGGTATTGATGATGACGTCGAGGAGGTCGTTGTCGTGATTGATCCAGACGTGCTGGACGGTTCGGGCACCCTTGTCCTTGGCGGTCGTGGGGTCGGCGGATTCGACCTTGTCACCCGGCTTGATCTTGCCGATGGGCTTGGTTCTGCCCTTGGCCATGAGGACAGGGGTGTCGGGCGAGAAGCTGCACTTCCCACCGCCAAGGCCTTTGCCTCTGAAGCCGCCGCCGGGACCTTCCCCGCCGCCTCCTGTGAGGGCAAATATGGCAGCCGCGGCTACCCCGATGGAGGTGCCGGTCTTGCCCAGGCAGCCGGTTCCGTGGCCGAGTGCCATGCAGGTGAGGAATTTCAGGTGGGTAATGATGTGCTGGTCGGCCTCGGCCTCTGCAGCGTCCTGCGGGTCCGCCAGGCAGTCCCAGCCGAAGTCTCGGCACGCGGTGTCAGTCTCTTCGTTGAAGATCTTGGCGAACTGGTTGGCGTATTTCCAGTTGCGAGGAATGAAGACCTGCGGGTAGATCTCCATGTACTTCTTGTGGAAGGCCGCACTGGCAGCGCGGCGCTTACTTGCGTCCACTTCCCCCTGGTTGTTCGGGTCGCTATTGGAGCTGTTGACGACGTCACAGCCGTTGCAACCCCAGGAAGCGTCGTTGAGCGCCTTGCCGCCGCTGTTCCGGGTCGGCGTGTTGTTGCCGTACTGGGCACCGCCGCCACACTCGTCAGGAGTCTGGCAGGCCATGAGGCCGCTCGGGTCGCTGTTGGTGACGGGGTTGTCACTGGCGTAGGTGTAGCCTCCGAGTGACTGTGGGCTGGTCGGCTGGAGGAGCGGGTCGGCGCTGATGAAGCGGCCGAGGGTGGGGTCGTATTTCCGGGCGCCGACGTCTGTGTAGCCGGTGGTGGTGTCCTGGGGTTTGCCGAGGTAGGTGTGGGTGGGGTCGGGCCAGGTAGTGGTGTTGGCGCTGGCTCGGGGCTGGCCGTAGGGGGTGTACTGCTGGCGGGCGACCTGCTGGGTGGTGGTGTCCATCGACAGGGTCGCGGTGCCGTTGGGGGCGCTGAAGAGGTACTTCACGCCCCCGCCGACAAGGCTGGAGTGGAGGGCTACGGGGGTCCCGGTGCCGCCGTGGGTGTAGGTGCGAAGGGCGCCGAGGAGGACATTGGGGGTGACGCCGGTGTTGACGACGATCTCTGTGTCGCCGACGAAGAGGGTGGTTTGGCCGGGGTCGCGGCGGATGAGCTGGTTGCCGTCGGCGTCGTACAGGTACTTGGTGGTGGCGGGGCTGGAGCCGCTGGTGTCGACTTGGGCCAGGTGGCCTTCGTCGTCCCAGGTCAGGGTCTGGCCGGGTCCGGTAGTGGGGGTGCGGGTGTGTAGGTTGCCGTTTTCGTCGTAGCCGAAGGTCGTGGGGTTGGTGCCGCCGGTGGTGGAGGTGAGGGTGTGTGGCTGGGCGCCGGTGGCATTGCAGTTGGCGGTGCACCCATTGACGTAGGCCGTGGTGACGTTGGTACCGGAGCTGCCGATGGCATGGTCGATGCTCTGGCGGCGGTCGCCTATGGCGTCGTAGCTGAAGGACTGCCAATAGGAGCCGGGCGTTGTGGTGAGAGTGCTGGCCGTGGGTGGGTTGACGGTGCAGTTGGTGGCGGTCCAGGCATCCGTGAGCCGGTCCAGGGCGTCGTAGCCGTAGCACTGCTGGTCGGTGACGGTGTTGCCGGTTTCCGACTGCAGGTCGGTGGTGGAGATCGGGTTACCGAAGGCGTCGTAGGTGTACTTCGTGTCATCGACTGTCGGGCCGGGGGCCTGGGTCCGGTCGATGGTCCGTTCCGTCAGTCGGCGGGTCTGGTCGTTGTAGTGATAGGTGGTCGTGGCCGGGTTGGTCGATGCGCCCTGGACGACGCGCGACGGGGCGCCGAAGTCCGTGTAGACGGTCGAGCTGACATAGCTGCTGACGCTGCCGCTGCTGCTGGCCGTCGGGTTGCCCAGCGCGTCGTGGTCGTAGTCGATGACCTCGCTGCTCAGCCCCTTGGTGGACGGATCGGTCTGGGTGGCCAGCAACTGGTCGTTGATGGTGTACGTGTAAGTCGTCGTGTAGGTCGACGGCAGCGGTGTCTCGGAGGCCGGCAGGGAGATCGTCGTGCCGGTCGGCTGGCCGAGGGCGGTGTAGCCGGTGGTGGCGATCGTGTAGCCGCCAGTGGTGCCCTGGACGTAGCGGGTCGATGAGGTCGGCAGGCCGATGCGCTTGGTGTCGTACAGCCAGGAGGCGAACTGGAAGTTGGACTTCGACTTGTCACTGGCGGTGAGTTTGCGGCCCAAGAGGTCGTAGGTGTAGTCGAGTTCGATCTGTTTCGCCTCGTCGGTGGTGGACACGAGGTTGCCGGCATCGTCGTAGCCGTAGCTGCTCTTGCCCACATCAGGGTCGTTCTGGGTCTTCTTGCGTCCGAGGAGGTCGTAGTCGAACGTCCATACGGTGTGATCGGGGCCGGTGACCTGGTGCTGCTGTCCGGCGGCGTCGTAGCCGTAGGTGGTGGGTGAGGTGGTGCCGTCGGTGGCGGTGAACCCGTTGGCCGCGTTGCCGGAGACGGTGGGTGCGACGGTGTACTGGTCGAGTTCAGTGTTCTGGCCGCGTGCGTTGACGACTGCAGTGGTGGCGACGCCACCCTTCGGGGGCAGGACGGTGGTCTTGTCTCCCGTGTAGGCGGTGGTCGTGGTCCAGGTCTTGAGGCCGTTGTGCTCCTCGGTGACCAGGTCTGCGCGGCCCATTGCGTCGTGGTCGGTGACGGTGGTGTCGGGGATGCTCACCTGGGACACGGGGATCTGGGTGTTGCGGGGGCTGCCCGCCACGTTGTAGGCGTTGTTGGTGACGACGGTCCAGCCGTGCGAGTCGTACTGGGTGTCGCTGACCGCCGTGCTCGCGTTCTCTGCGGTCGCCTGAGTCTGCACGGGGCGCAGCATGGCGTCGTACAGCGTTTCGCTGGCCGCGTAGCTGCCGTTGTCCAGGAGGGAGTTGGCGGCGACGATCGAGGGTCCTGTCTGGGACAGGCTGTAGGTGTAGGTCGTGTTCGCGGGGGCGCCGTTGGTCTTGCTCTCGTTGGGCAGCCATACCCCGTTGAGGCGGCCGAGGGCGTCGTAGGTGAGTGAGGTGAGTCGGCCGGCCGCATTGGTCTGGGCGGTGGGCTGGCCGCGGGACGGGTCCATGGTGCTGTGGGAGACCTGGCAGTCTTTGGAGCTGGTTGTGGCGGTGGTGCAGGTGGCCCCGGGGGTGACCTGGATGGCTGTGACGATGTCTGTCGGGAGCTCTCCCGTGGCCGGCGTGTAGCTGGTGGCGGTGTTCTGGGAGAGGCTGGCGCCGTTGGGAGCGGTGGAGTGGGGCGTGCGTGTGGTCAGTGTGACGCGTCCGTAGCCGTCGTAGGCGACGGAGGATTCGTCGACGAACGCGGTCGCGGTGGCGCCGGTGGATGCGGACGCTTTCTGGACCAGGGTGACGTCACCGGTCTTGGGAAGCATCGGGTTCTGCTGGCCGTCCCCGTCGTAGGTGAAGGGGTTGCCGTCGTAGGACGTGCGGACGTCTGAGATCAGCGTGCCGCCAGGCGTGGCCCCGGCTGCGGAACAGTCCTGGTCGGTGGCGATGGTCTCGGCGGGCAGTACGAGGGTGTCCACGCTGCCGGTGATGTAGCGGTTGTACGTGCAGTTGGTGACGTTGTCGCTGGCTGCGGTCTCGCCGCGGTCGTCGACCTGTACGGGCATGCCGGTCGTCGGCTTGCCCAGGGTGGTGTTGTAGAAGGTGTCGGTCTCGGTCTTGCGCCAGCCGTAGGAGACCGCCTGCCGGGTGAGGCTTTTGACGGTGCGGACCATCTGCCCGGTGAGGTCCGGTAGGCCGCTGCGGGAGCGGGAGGCCGTGGGTCCGATGATGGTGGGCACGGTGACGGTGGCCGAGTTCAGGCTTCCGGTGGCACCGGTGTAGGTGTCGGACTCGAAGACCTGCCCGGCCAGCGCATTGCTGTCCGCCACGCTGACGGCGCCGTCCTGGCTGGTCAGCGCCGGCACCGAGCGGGTCTTGCCGCCGGGCAGGGTGTCACCGTTCATGCCTAGGAAGTAATAGGTCTTGCTCAGGGTTTTCTGGTCGTAGACGTTGGAGCCGTTGGTCAGATGGAACACGGTGGGGTCACCGGTGGTGACGTCTACCTCCGGGTAGCCCCGGAACTGCCCCCAGGTGCGGTTTTTGGCCTTGACGAGCTCGTTGTCGTCGTAGTGCCAGCCGGGGTTGCCCTTGTAGGCATAGTCCGTCTCCAGCTTGGGCTCGGTGCCGTCCTGATAGGAGTTGTGCGTGTCCTCGGTGACGACCGCGGTGACCTTGTACTTGTAGAACCAGTCCATCCACGGGGCCGGCTGCCCGTCGGGGGTCCAGTACACGGGGAAGCACGACAGTGTGTTGGTCGACGCGAAGGTCTTGGCGGCTGCGTCCGTGGGGTCGTTGGGGTCACTGGCCGGGGCGCTGGAGCAGTTGGGCCGGTCGTAGGTGACGGTGGTCTGGGCGCCGGTCTCGCTGGTGACCGTCTGGATGCGGTCGTGGTACATCAGCGGCATCTGCGGGATCGTGCCGACCCGGTTGGGCAGCTGCAGCGGCGGGTCGAAGTTCACTGCCGGTGTGGAGGTGCTGCCCGATGCGCCGCCCAGGGTGTCCAGGCCGGTGTGCTGGATGGAGTCCAGCCACAGGGTGGGGGCGTGGTCGCCGCCGTCGGGGAAGGACTGGGTGAAGCTGTACTTGTCGACCTGCTTGGTCACGCCGCCCGTCTGGATCTGGGTGGTGATCGACGTCAGGCGCTTGCGAGACCAGAAGCTCGGACCGTGGCTGGTGCAGCTCGACGAGCCCGAGGTGCAGTTGAGGTCGACCGGCACATCCGGCCAGTACGCGGCGTTGGCAGGGGTGAACTGGCTGTCCGCGCAGGTATTGCCGGAGGGCGCGCCGGCGATGCAGCGTTCGGCGGAGGCGTCGAACACGATCTGCTCTGGCGCCGTGCCGGAGTAGATCGTCGTGGCGGTCATGCCGTAGTCGATGCGGGACAGGGTGCCCCCGCGGGTGTAGGCCACCGCGGTGTCCTTCAGGTCCGCGCCGTAGTAACCGGTCTCCGGCGTGTAGTACCAGGCGGTGGCGTTGCCATGGGTGTCGACCGCGTAGTCCAGGTTGAAGCGGTAGCCCAGCGTGCAGGAGGTGGAGGCGAAGTCGGTGCTGTCCGGGCAGTCGGACACGCCGCTGTGCGCGTGGTACACCGGCACCGTCCACACGGACTTGGTCTCGTCCTTGCCGCTGGACCAGCCCGGCAGGCGGTTGAGGCCGAAGAAGTACTGCACCCCGCCCTCGGTGACCTTGAAGTACTCCCCGTTCTTGGTGCCGTTCGTGCCGTTGCTCAGGTCCTCGATCTTGGTGGTGGAGTTGTCGTCGCCGGGACGGAAGGTCTTGGTCGCGTCGTCGTAGACGATGTCGGTGGACGTGCCGTTCAGCGACAGGGTCAGGATCTGGCCCGCCCAGCACTCGTCGCCGTCGTTCTTCGGCGCGCCGGACGAGGAGTCGTCGTCGCACGACTTGTAGGTGCGTTCGACATAGTTCTCCGTCGAGGCCCAGCCGTCGCCCAACCACGAGGACTGGTTGTTCGTCCCCTCGGTGCGCGCGTCCTGGCCGGCGGAATTGTACGACAGGTCCACATTCGGGGCCACTCCGCCAAGAGCCGGCGGTACGGCAATTGGGTAGCTGTAGGTGAACGAGCCGGTGTTCCCCGAGGTCGACCAGGAACCGCCCGGCGCCAGACTGGTCGCCGAGTAGTCACCAGCCGAGCCTGAGGTGCCAGCGGTCGCGGCCAGAACAACCATGGCGCCGGACGACGCCGTCACCGACCGGGCGGAGCCGGTGGCACCCGACGACGCCACACTCGGTCCCGGAACTGCGACCTGCGCGGACAGCGGCGATCCAGGGGCGGTGCGCACCGGGGTCTGAGCCTGGCACTTGGCCAGCTCCGGCGTGGTCAGCGCACAGGCGGGCAGCTGAACCAGGTGGAGGCGCGAGGCGAAGTCACCGCCGAAGGCATAGCGGAACGACGAGTCGTCCACGCGAAGCGCGACCTTCCCGCTTCCCGGGCTGGTGCGTTGCAGCGTCAAGAGCACGCCATGAACACCGGCCGTGCGCGCGGACTTCTGGGCCAGCATTGTCACGCGTATCCGCTGTGACCCGGTGACGGCTGCCGACCGGGGCTGCGGACCTGCGGCAGCACCGAGCAGGACGGGCAGACTTCCGGCCCGTACCTGAGTCGCCTTGGCGCTCAGGCTCGCGGAGGCAGCCTCGTTGGGCAGGGTCACCATGGCGCTGCCCGGCGCAGGGAGCTTCGTGTGCCCGCTGGGGTCGAAGTGCTTGAAGGACTTGGGAGTTGAACTGCGTTTGGGCCATGGCCGGGATAGAGGGACCCGTCTGTTCTGCGGTGCGGCGGGAAGTGCCACCTGGGGCTTGGCTGGAGACGCCGCGGCCGCGCCCGCGGGTAGCAGGCCCACCACCAAGGCGCCGACCATCACCACCGCCGTGCGGCGAACTCTCCGGGCAGCCCAGGCCGCCTGACCGCGTCTCCACCCCGAAATCCACGCCATGCCGTGCGTCCCCTCCCCCAGCCCCGAATCGCCTAAGTCCCTCTCGACTTGGGTGATTTGAGTGCACGTGAAACGGAGGCACACGTCGGTCTAGTCCCCCCGCGGGGGATCACGCTACGGCCCGAGATCGACTCGATACGTAAAGTATTTCCATAGGAAACACAAATGAATCACCCAGAACGGAACGCAGGTTGACGTCAATGCGTCAAAATCGGGCTACGGACGGTCACTTGGCGATTCATTGACGATGGACCCCGCGCACACCGGCCACACAGAATGCACAGCGGCGCGGGGCCCACGGGGGGAACCGCATGAAATCCGCGAAGGACCCCAACCGCGATGTCCGCTTCTCGCAAAACCGTGCGCGCGTCCAGGCTCCCCACGTCGAGACCGATCGCCATCGTTGTCGCCGGTGCCCTGGCTGCCGGGTCACTGGCGGCCACGGCACCGGCCTACGCCACAACCAGCGCGCCGACGCCATCACGCCAGGCTGCGTCGCCGAGCGACCGCCCCGAGTCCTCCGCCACGCGGCTCAATCCCACGGAGTCGGCGTCCGCGCAGGCGAAGGCGACCGGCCAATCGGTGACCATCGGTCAGCTCACCGGCACCGGGACCCAGGTGGTGGCCAACCCGGACGGCACCTTCACCCGGACCGATACGTCTATGCCCCAGCGTGTGCAGCAGCAAGGGAAATGGGTCCCCATCGATACCACTCTGCTGCGGCAGTCGGACGGGACCTGGGCCCCCAAAGCCGCCATCACGCACGTGACCTTCTCCGACGGTGGCTCCAGCACGCTGGTCACCATGCACGATGGCGCGGACAAACTAGGCTTCTCCTGGCCGGGCACACTCCCGAAGCCAATTGTCTCCAAGGACACGGCCACCTATCCCGAGGTACTGCCCGGCGTCGACCTGCAGCTGACCGCAGACGCCTCCGGCTACTCCTCGATCCTGGTGATCAAGACTTCCAAGGCCGCAGCTGATCCGCGACTGCAAAGACTCGCGCTCAACACCACCTCGGCCAACCTCAAGCTGGCCGCCACCTCGAACGGCGGCGCCCGGGCCACCGACGAGCACACCGGCAAGACAGTGTTCCACAGCGACACCGCGCTGATGTGGGACAGCACAGGCCAGAAGACAGGGGCCACGGCCCGCGCCCGCACCGCGACCGTCTCAGCGGCACGTGCCGAGCACACCGCGGCGGCCAAGGTCGGCAGGCATCGCGCGCAGGTCCATGTGACCCTCAAGTCCGGCAGGCAGCTGCTCGGCCTGAACACGTCCCTGCTCACCGCCAAGACCACGACTTACCCGGTTTATGTCGACCCGGAGTGGAGCGGCAGGCCCTCCCAACTGGACTGGGCCCGGATCTCCGACAACGGTTGGAACGTCTACAACTCGACGTCCACCACAGGCGCGACCAACGCCCGCGAGGGATGGGACAACAACACCCCCGGCAACGGCGAGCGCGCCCGCACCTACTACCAGATCAACACCAGTGGCATCAAAGGCGCCGTAGTCAGCCACGCCTCGCTGTACGTCAAGCAGCTCTCCGCTGCTTCCTGTTCGGACACCCCGGCCGCCGTCTACGGCACCGACCGACCCGCCGGCTGGGGATCATCCTCGCTCTACTGGGGCCACGAGCCGACCGTGCGCACGGATTCACTGGGCACCACCAATCCCAAGAGCCATGAGGCAGGCACTTGCCCGGTCACCGACGGTGCCAACTCCTGGGTCAGCCCACCAGCGCTGGACTTCGATGTCACCTCCCGGGCACAGAGCGCGGCGGGCGGCAGCTGGAGCAGCATGACGCTGATGGTCCAGTCGCCCGACATGAACGACCCCTACCAGTGGAAGCAGCTCGCCTACGGCGGCGGCGCCACCCTGTCGGTCACCTACAGCTACCGGCCCAAACTCAAGAACGGCACGGGAACGCCCACGATCAAGCCATCCATCGTCAGCTCGGGCAAGACGATGACGACCACCCACACCCCGACCCTGTCCGCCCGCGCGGTCAACCCCGACCTGGCAGGCGGCAGCGAACTGGTACGCGTCGACTACCAGGTCTTCAACTCCTCAGGCACCCTCGTGGGGCAGGGCTACGGACCCAACCTGGACTCCAAGAAACGTGCACGCTACAACACCAACGGCAGTGACTGGACGACACCACGCCTGCCTGACGGCACGTACACCTGGAAAGCCACGGCACAGAACGCCGCGGGCTACTGGGCCGGCACCGGCTCCGGAATCTGGACCAAGACTCAGACCTTCACCGTGGACACCAGCGCACCGCCCGCGCCCGCGGTGACCTCAAGCCAGTTCCCCGCCAAGCAGATCGGCGCCGCCTTCGGCGACCAGGGGACCTTCGTCCTGGGCAACAACCACACCAACAACGTCACCGGTTACCTGTTTTCTCTGGACGCCACCCTCAGCAACACGGTGTACACCAGCAGCGGAGTCATCCACCTGGCGGCGGGCACGAAAATCACGAAGGGCAACATCTACTACGCCACATCCGACAACGGCCCCGGCACCGGCACCTCTGCCATCAACGGCAGCGCCTCACCCTCGTTCGCCCCGGGTTCGACCGGACCCCACACCCTCTACGCCAAGGCAGTGGACCAGGCCGGCTCGACGTCCATCTCCCAGACGGCCTACGCCTTCTACGCCGGGACCAGCACCCCGACGTACGCCTACGGCGACAAGATGATCAGTGGCTGGACCGCGACCAACACCGACGGCACCGCCACCGTCGTGCCCAAGGCCACGAGCACGAGTGCCGGTGGCCAGGTGGTCAGCCAACCCGCCTTCAGCGGCTACGAGTTCGCCGACGGCTACCAGGCCATGCTCGGCAACAAGAGCACCACGTCGAAG
Source organism: Streptomyces humi (assembly GCF_001005085.2). GTDB lineage: Bacteria > Actinomycetota > Actinomycetes > Streptomycetales > Streptomycetaceae > Streptomyces > Streptomyces humi. Next base: position 14,210 of record NZ_LBMU02000077.1, on the reverse strand, counting down.
GTTGTCAGTGGTGACAGTGCCACCTTCAGCTTTGACATCCCCAAGGATGGCCCCTGGAGCTTCGGCGCCAACCTCACCAAGGGCAAGGACTACGGCATCTACCACCTGGTCCTGGACGCGGGCCAGAGTACCCAGTCCACCCTGATCAGCGGCTTCGACGCCTACAACTCCTACACCACCACCCAGTTCCTCAACCTGGGCATTCCCAAGGACACGAACGGCCAACTGCTCACCCTCCGACAGGGCGTGCACACGCTGACCCTCACCTTGACCGGCAAGAATCCCAGTTCGGCTGGATACCAGGCCGGCATCGACGTACTGCGCCTCGGCCCAGCACTGACCTGCGCGATCAACGACGCGACCAGCTGTCTGAACAACACCGCCACCAGCACCTTCACCACCACGACCAGTACGGCCGACGCCGACGGCTCCGGCAACAGCATCAACTCCGCCGACCTGACGAGCACTTCGGGCTGGCAGAGCAACAAGACGGTCACCGTGGACGGCGCCACCATCACACTGCCGAAGTTCGGCACCGGCACGTACGACAACATGCTGGCCTCCGGCCAGACCATCACCCTGCCGGGCAGCGGAGTCGTGAACACCGGCGACGCCCTGGTCTTCCTCGCCTTCGCCACCGGCGGCGCCGCCAAGGGCACCGGCGGCACCATCACCTACGCCAAGAACAACTGCGTGGACCAGAACAACCCATTCGATCAGCCCTACCAACTCGACACCGTGCCCGACTGGCTCTCCGGCCCAGGCTCCGCGGCATCGCTCAGCCTGGTCCACGAAAACCACAGCAACAACACGCAGACCAGCCCGAGTTCCGGCCCGAAAATCTACGCCGTCAGCGTCCCGCTGCAATGCCCCGGCTCGGTCATCAGCAGCATCACCCTGCCGCTGTTCACCAACGGCGTCCAAGCAGGCCAGCCCACCCTGCACGTCCTCGGGCTCGGCCTGCGGCCGATGGCCCTCACCGGCGGCGGAACAGCGGCCCAGCACTGGGTCGGAACGTGGGCCTCGGTCCAGGACACCGCCAAGGTCCAGCTGTCCAACGGCAGTGCCGCCGGCCTCAACGGGGGACAGACGCTCCGCATCCCGGCGCACGTCAGTGTCGGTACCGACGACGGCAACGGCGTACGCATCCACCTGTCCAACGCCATGGGCACCACACCGGTGACCTTCGACGCGGCCTCTGTCGCACTCCAGGACACCACCGCGGGAGGCGCGACGGCCGCCACGGACCCGACCCCGCTGGTCTTCGGCACCTCCTCCCCCTCGGTCACCATCCCGGCAGGTGGTGACGTCACCAGCAACCCGGTGACCCTGCCCGTCACACAGCAGGCGACCATCCTGGTCAGCCTGCAGGTGCACGGTTCCATGTCCGCGCTCCCCGGCCACGCCGTGGCCCAGACCCCCGTCTGGACCAGCACCGACACCGCCAACCACACCCGTGACACCGCCGCCACCAGCTACACACAGACCACCTACACCGGTCTGCCCTACCTCGCGGGCATCGACGTCACCACCCCCACCTCCGCCCCCACCGGCTCGGTCGTCCTCTACGGCGACCAGAGCGTCAACGGCGATACCGCAGCCGGCAGCAACAGCCCGTACCATCTCAGCGATGCGATCACCGATGCCCTGGTCAACGACACCAACGGGGACAACTCCGTCGACTACGGCGTCCTCAACGCGGGCACCAACAGCTCCAGCCTGAGCAACAACTTGCTGCCCCAGAACACCAACAGCACCACCCCGGAAAACGCACTCAACCCCGTGGACCGCAACGTGCTGGCCCAGGCCAACGTGCGCACCGTCCTCGTCTCCACCGGCGCCGCCGACCTCCTCAACTGCACCAGCAACGCCAACACCTGCGCCACCAACGTGGAGAACGGACTGGCCTCCCTCAACAGCCAGCTGTCCTGGTACAACACCGACGACAGCCAGACCGGAGTCACCCAGTACTCCAACATCACCGTCTACCTCGCCACCATCCCGCCCTTCACCGCCGCCCACCCGGGCACAGCAACCCAGGAATCCGCGCGCGAGCTGGTCAACGGCTACCTGCTCGACAACTCCACTCAGGTCATCGACTTCGCCGCCGCCGTGTCCACGGACGGCAACGCCACCTCCCCGACCGTCAAAGCGGCCGACCTCTCAGGCGGCAATCCGTCCAACGCCTACTACACCGACCTCGCCGGCCAGTACCTCAACGACACCAACACCGTGGTCGGCATCCCGCCGAACCTGATCGTCCCGCTCACCACCGGCAGCGACACCCCCGAGGACGACTGGGAACTGGCCACCGACGGCACCGACAGCAACACGGACAACCCGCTCACCACGATCGGCGGCGCGACCTTCAGTTCCAGCGGCCCCAACGCGGTCAACGCCGGCGCCGGCTCAGCGTCCTTCGACGGCAGCACCGGAATGCTGGAAAGCGACCACACCGCCGTCGACACCTCCGGTGACTACACCATCTCCGCCTGGGTCAAGATCAACTCAGATGTCGGCGCCACCGCCATCTGCCAGGGAACCAGCCAGCACCAGGCCCTCTACATCGGCTACGACAGCGGCAACAAGGGCTGGATGTTCCAAACCACCACGACCAATGACGCCGACGCCGACTTCCCCACCGCGGAAGGAGACAGCAACACCGGCGCCATCGGCACCTGGGCCCACCTGCTCGTCACCTACACGGCCCCCGTCGACGGCGACACCGGTACGGGCGTGATGTCGCTCTACCAGAACGGCACCCTGATGGGGACCGCCACCAACCTCACCCCGCAGTACGACTCCTCCATGCCCCTGACCATCGGCGGCTGCGTCAACAGCCCCGATGCCACCACGCCCTACGCCGCCTTCCCCGGCTCCGTGGCAGACGTCCACACCTACCCGTACGCCATGGCATCGAGCCAAGCGAGCGCCACCAGCGTGATCGTGCCAACAGGTTGGGAGAACGGCATGCCCGAGGACGAATGGAAGCTCGCCGCCAACGGCACTGACACCGCCACCCTCAACCCGCTCACGGCCTCCGGCAGCGCCACCTACGGCACAGACACACCGAGCGGGATGGCCGGCAGCGTCGCCTTCGACGGGAACACGGGCTTCCTCAAGAGCAAGCAGAGCGCCGTGAACACCCTCGGCGACTACACCGTCTCGGCATGGGTGAAGATCAACTCAGCTCTCGGCACCACCGCCGTCTGCCAAGGCACCACCCAACACCAGGCGTTCTACCTTTCCTACGACAAGGCAAGCAGCGCCTGGATGTTCCAGACGACCACCACCAACGACGAGAACGCCGACTTCCCCACCGCGGAAGGAGACAACAACTCCGCACCGATCGGTACCTGGACCCATCTCGTCGCCGCCTTCCGCGCACCGGTCGCAGGAAGGTCCAACACCGGCAACATGGCCCTCTACCAGAACGGCACCCTGGTGGGAACAGCCACCAACCTCAGCCCCCAATACGACTCCTCCATGCCTCTGACCATCGGCGGCTGCGTCAACAGCGCCTCGGCCACGACGCCATACCTGGCCTTCCCGGGCTCCGTGGCAGACGTCCACGTCTATCCGCGCACGCTGTCGTCAACGGAGGTCGGCGCGCTGCACTGACCCCACCGGCCATGAGCCCCGCCGCTCCCACCAGGAGCAGCGGGGCTCACCCGTCGTAACCACTATGGACTGTCGGACGTGTACAGACACCAAGTCGCCCGCGCTCGCAAGCAGGGTCTCCCTTGGGAGGATCGCGGGAGTACGGACAGCGCTTGGGACCGCCTGGGGAGAATCGCCTGCGTAACGCGGGACGCTTCTGAAAGACACCGAAAGGCTCGTGTGTACAGGCGAGAGACGGAAGTTACCGTATCGCCTCAGGTCAGCGCCCCCAGGTAGACAACTTCAAGGAGATGTCTACCCTCCTGCCCTGCCAGAGCTCAGCCCGTTCGTCGAAGAAGCCCCGTTGAACAGCATCACTGCAGCACACCTGGCGCCCCATGAGCAGGAGTTCTCGCCGTCGATTTCAAGGATGGCAACGCACTCCACATGATGAATCACCGGAAACAGGGAGGCAACTCCACGAACCGCCTGCTCTACGCCTTACCGACCTGCTCCATAGCGCACCTTGACCGGGTCAAGGTGCGCCACAGCCCCCGTCAAGCACCCTGGTCCCCAAATGGTCCCCAGGAATGATCAAAGGGCCACTTCAGATCCCCTCTGAAACGGCCCCTGACCTGCGACTTCGTAAAGTCGGGACGACAGGATTTGAACCTGCGACCCCTTGACCCCCAGTCAAGTGCGCTACCAAGCTGCGCCACGTCCCGCTGCGGAGTCACGCGGGAGGTTCCGCGTGATCACGCAGGTCAACACTACCGCACACGTACGGGTGCTGCCGCCGTCCGGTCCGTCACCGGACCGGCGACCCGGCCGGTGCGGCGGACCGGGACGAGGAGTGCGGCCCCGGCGGCCGTGAGGCAGAACAGGGTGAGCAGGGCCCAGGCGTGGGTGTACCCGGAGGCGTACGGCAGTCCGGAGGACTGGAGCCGGCCGGTGACCAGGACGCTGGTGAGCGCGGCGCCGATGGAGCCGCCGATGGTGCGGATGTTGGCGTTCATCCCGGTCGCGGCGCCGGTCTGCTCGGGCGGCACGCTGCCGACGATGAGGTTGGCCATGGAGGCGAAGGCCAGCCCGATACCGAGGCCGAAGAGCCCCGCGACGACACCGATCTGCCACCGCTCGTCATGCCACAGGGTGAGGAACCCGCAGGCCAGCGCGCCCAGCGCGGCACCCGCGGTGAGCTGTGCCTTGGCGCCGACGCGGGGTTCGAGACGGCCGCCGACCACGCCGGAGAGGAACATGGCGATCAGCATCGGCAGCAGGAGCAGACCGGACTCGGTGACGGTGGCGCCGAAGCCGTAGCCGGCCGTGCCCGGGGTCTGGACGAAGCCGGGCAGGAAGGACCAGATCGCGTACATCCCCGCACCGAACAGCAGGGCCGCCGCGTTGGTGGTCCGGACGGCCGGCAGCCGCATCACGCGCAGGTCGATCAGCGGGGTCGCGGACCGGGACTCGGTCAGCAGCCAGACCGTGAACAGCACCACGGCCGTGCCGAACAGGCCGAGCACCCTGGCCGAGCCCCATCCCCACTGCCCGGCCTGGCTGAGCGGCAGCAGCAGCGCCACCAGCCACGCGGAGAGCAGCCCGGCGCCGAGCCAACTGACGCTGCCCACGGCCCTCTTGGGCGACTCGGGGACGTAGCGGGCGGCGATCAGGACGGTCACGGCGACGACGGCGACCGGGATCCAGAACAGCCACCGGTAGTCCAGCGCCGAGACGATCGGGCCGGCGGCCACGATGCCGACGCCACCGCCGGCCGCGATCACCGCGGACAGGTTGCTGATGCTGCCGCTGACCTCGGCCGGGCTGAACTCGTCCCGGATGATGCCGAAGGAGAGCGGGAACAGGGCGCCGCCGACACCCTGGACGACCCGGGCGATGATCAGCACACCGATGTTCGGGGCGAGGGCGGCGAGCAGACAGCCCGCCAGGACGGCGACCAGGACGGCGACCAGGCTGCGCTTCTTGCCGGTCAGGTCGCCGACCCGGCCGAGTATGGGGGTGAAGACCGAGGCCGACAGCAGGTACGCCGTCATGACCCAGGTCGCGGTGGACTGCGAGGTGTGCATCGCGTGCTGGACGGTCGGGAGGGCCGGCGCGACCAGTGACTGGAGCATGGAGAACACGCCCGCACCGGTCGCGAGGACCGCGAAGGTGAGGCGGGTGGACTTCCGGGGCATGAAGGAGCCTCTCCGAAATCGGAAGGAGACGGGAGAGATGTCGAGGAGCGTGCGCGAGGGCGGGCACAGGTCGCGTCCGGCCATGGCCCTGCCGCTCCGCACTGCTAAAGTGGAGGTACCCCTCCACTCTAGCGGAGGTACCCCTCCGCTTCAACCGAAGTCGAGGAACCCCTCCGGTTCACCCCTGTCGCACGGGAGGCAAGCAATGACGGACAGCCCGTTCCCGGTCGGTGAGATCGTCGCGTCCCGCAGACCTCACCGGAAGGACGCGGCCCGCAACTACGACGCGCTGATCACGGCCGCCAGGGAGGCGTTCGCCGAGCACGGCGCGGACGTCTCCCTGGAGGACGTGGCGCGCCGCGCGGGGGTCGGGATCGGCACCCTGTACCGGAACTTCCCCACCCGTCGCGACCTCTTCGAGAGCGTCTACGCGGACGAGGTCAACACTCTGTGCCGGGCCGCCGTGGAACTGGCCGGACAGGAGCCGTGGGAGGCGCTGACGTCCTGGCTGGACCGCTTCACGGGCTACATGGTCACCAAACGGGCGGTGCGCGAGGCGCTCAACGACGAGTCGGAGATCTTCTCGGCCTGCCGGGACTCGATGTACGCGGCGGGCGGCCCGCTGCTGGAACGGGCCCAGAAGGCGGGCGTGGTCCGCACCGACATGGAGATCGGCGACCTGCTGCGGATGGTCTCGGGGATCACGGCGACGGCTTTCGAGGACGAAGCCCAGCGCGACCGTGTCATGTCCATCGCCCTGGACGGAGTACGGGCGGTGCGCTGAACGCCCCGTCAGGGGCGCAGGGGCCGCTGCCGGCGTGCGGCTCCGCCGCGTGGGCGCGGCCGGCCCCCGCCGATCCGCGGATCCCCGCTCACCCGATCCCACCGCGCCGCACGGGCCTGCCCTCGTAAGCCGCCCGCAACACACCCCACGCGTCATCGGTCGTGACGGCCCTCGGGTTCGCGTAGGCCTGCCCCGCGACCTGCTCGGCCGCGACCGTCAAGTCTGCTTCCCTCAGGCCGAGTCCGGCCAGTGACCGAGGCGCGCCGAGCCCACCGGCCAGCTCCTGGAGGGCGGCCGGGGCGTCTTCCGCACCCAGCGCCCGCCCCACCGCGGCCGCCGCCTCCGGCACGGCCGGCGCGTTGAAGGCGAGCACGTACGGCAGCACGACCGTGTGGGTCTCGGCGTGCGGGAGCCCGAACGTGCCGCCGAGGACATGGCAGAGCTTGTGATGCAGGCCCATGGTGGTGGCCCCGAGGCAACTCCCGCAGAGCCAGGCGCCGTACAGGGCGCGGGAGCGGGCCGGTACGGAGTCGGGGGCGGCGGCGATGCCGGGCAGCGCGTCCGCCATCGCCCGTACGCCCTCCTGGGCCATCAGCGCGACCAGCGGCGAGCCGTCCGGCGCGTACAGCGCCTCCACCGCGTGCGCGAGGGCGTTGATCCCGCTGGTCACCGAGAGCGGGACGGGCAGGGAGAGGGTGAGCTCGGGGTCGTACACGACACTGCGCGGCAGGACGACGGGGTCGCGGCCGGTGCGTTTGACGCCGTGCTCGGTCAGGCCCCACACCGGGGTCATCTCGGAGCCGGCGTAGGTGGAGGGCACGGCGATCAGCGGCAGGCCGGTACGCAGGGCGATGGCCTTGCCGAGGCCGATGGCCGATCCGCCGCCGACCGCCACGCAGCCGTCGGCGCCCGCGGCCCGGGCCGCCGCCACGCCCTGGTCGGCCACCTCCGCGGGGACGTGCATCCGGGCCCCGGTGTGCAGTCCCGCGCACGTCGGTCCGAGCGAGTCGGCGACGGCCCGCGCGATGTCCGCGCCCCGCTCGCCGCTGAGCACCAGCAGCCGCCGCAGGCCCAGGTGCCGGGCCTCCTCGGCGGTCGCGGTGAGCGCGGCGCCGGGCCGGAAGACGACCCTGGCGGGCCGGGCCTCGTACACGAAGTCGAAGGAACCGGAGGAGCCGGAAGAACCGGAGGAGCCGGAGGAGCCGGAAGAACCGGAAGAGCCGGAAGAGCCGGAAGAGCCGAAGGAGCCGGAGGAGCCGGAAGAGCCGGAGGAGCCGGAAGAGCCGGAGGAGCCGGAGGAGCCCGGGGGGCCGGAGGGGTTCACGGGCGTTCCAGTACCAGGTCGAAGCGGGCGTGCCGGAAGGGGTTCGCCACCCCGAACTCCTTCGCCAGGGCCGGGTCGTCGGTCGGGGTGAAGTCCTTGACCAGGCTCTCCTTCACCGCGAACACCGCGTCCGAGTCCAGGTACTCGCCGCCGGCGACGAAGATGTGCGTGGTGACCGGTTCGTGCCCCTCCGCGGAGACGATGAAGTGGATGTGCGCGGGCCGGTACGGATGCCGCCCGGTGGCCTTGAGGAGGGCGCCCACCGGGCCGTCGGTGGGGATCGGGTAGGCGCTGGGCACACAGGTGCGGAACCAGAAGCGGCCCTCGTCGTCCGCTGTGAACAGGCCGCGGCCGTTGCCGGCCGGCTGCACACCGGGCTGCTGCACGTCGTAGAAGCCGTGCGGGTCGGCCTGCCACACGTCCAGGGCCGCGCCGGGCAACGGGGTGCCGTCGGCGGCCCGGACGACACCGCTGACCACACAGGGCTCGCCGGTGCCGACGAGGTCGATGTCGGCGCCGAGTTCCCGGACCGGGGACTCGGTCATGTGGAAGGGCCCGAGCACGGTCGACTCGGTGCTGCCCGGGGCACTGTGCCCGTTGACCGTCTCGACCAGCATGGACAGGCCGAGCACGTCGGAGAGGAGGATGAACTCCTGCCGGGTGTCCGTGCACGTCTGACCGGTCGCCGTGAGGAACGCGACCGCCGCCTCCCACTCGTGCCGGGTCAGCCGGGTCTCGCTCGCGAAGGCGTGCAGATGGCGGATCAGCGCGCCGAGCAGCTCGCGCAGCCGGGGGTCCGCGGTGCCCCGCAAACTCGCGACGGCCTCCGCGGTGACCGCGTCCTCGGTTGTCATGCCGGCTCCTTGCCCGGAGGAACAGTGACCTTCGGTGATCGTAAACCCGTTTACCGTTCAATGAACCGGATCCGGTCCCGGGTCTACTTGATGAACGCGTTGGCGACCACCACGATCACCCCGAGCAACGCGTCGACCATGCCGATGAACACGGCCGCGAACCAACTCCGCCGGGACCAGCGGGCGGTGACGAGCCCGAGGCCGAACAGGATCGCGATGTTCAGGTAGAACGCCGGGTACTCGACGCCCTTGGCCGGCCACCAGCCCCAGCCGGCGCCCGCGAGCAGGAAGACCGTCGGCAGCACTGCGACGACCAGCGGCCACTCCTCCGCCAGACTGTGCAACAGGTCCCAGCGCCGGTACGGGACGCGTTCGGCGATGTGGTGGGCATAGCCGTGGGCCAGCGCGGAGGCGCAGGCGGTGACCAGCAGCCACACGGCGTCGTAACTGCGGCTGGCGGCGGAGGTGTGGCCGTACTGGGTGAGCGCGGCGACCATCGAGCAGGCCAGCACGGCGCCGTAGACCCCGCCGAACAGCACGGCCTCGCGGGTGTCGTGCGCACGCGGCCGGGCCGCGGCCGGCGTCGGGTCAGCCATGTTCACCACGATCACCCGGCCGGATCGCCCCCGCCAGTCCGCACGAAGGCCCCGCCGGCCGAACCGCCGCCCCCGCCGTACGAACGGATCACCCGCGCCATGCGGACGGATCACCCTCGCCATGCGGACGGATCGTCCCCGCCGGTCCGGGCGCAGCCCGACGAAGTGTCCTTCCACCAGGTCCGATGTCCCACACCCTGTCCACGGCCGGGCGCCCGGCCGGCTCGCTAGGGTCGGCACATGACGACCCACAGCTTCGCCCTGCACATCCCGGACGCCGACCTCGAACCCGACCCGCTCGACCCGGCGCAGATCGTGTCCGGCACGCCCGAGGTGTCCGGGAAGGTGGTCTGGGAGTCGGCCGACGGCAGGCAGGTCCGCGGCATCTGGCAGATCACCCCGGGGGTGGTCACCGACACCGAGGCGGACGAGCTGTTCGTGGTGGTCAGCGGCTCGGCGACGATCGAGGTCGAGGGCGGGGAGACCTTCCGGGTGGGCCCCGGGGACATGGCCGTGCTGCGCGCGGGCGACCGTACGACGTGGACGGTGCACGAGACGCTGCGCAAGGCCTACGCGATCAACCTCTGAGCGTCTCAGCGGGCCGTGGAGGCGGGCATGTTGTACGGCGTGACCACCTGGATCGCAGACGGCAGGCTCGGGCCCGCCGGGGGCAGCGCGCCCTGGGCGCGCATCACCAGGTGACAGGCCTCGCGCATGTCCTGGCGCAGGTCGTGGTGGAGGACCGCGGACAGCCGGTGCTCGCGCAGCAGCCGGGTGTTGTCGTGGTCGAGGTCGTGGGCGACGAACACCGCGCATTCGCGCCCCAGTTCGGCGAAGGCCCGCAGGGTGGCGATGTTGCCGCCGCCGATCGAGTAGACGGCGCGGATCTCCGGGTCGCGTTCCAGGGCGGCGCGGACCAGCTCGTACTGGGTGGCGTCCAGCCCCTGTCCCTCCGCGATCTCCACCAGGGCGCGCTCGGGGTGGGTGGCCCGCATGACGCTGCGGAAGCCCATCTCCCGCTCCTCCTCGTTGCGGAAGAAACCGCTGCTGAGGCTGGTGAGGACGTTGCCGGGCCGGTCGCCGAGCCACTGGCCCATCAGGTAGGCGGCGGTGGCACCCGCGGCGCGGTTGTCGCTGCCGACGTAGGCGAGCCGGCCGCTGGCGGGCAGGTCGGTGACCAGGGTGACGACCGGGATCCCCGCCGACCGCAGCCGTCCGACGGCTGCGGTCACGTCGGGGACGTCCGGCGCCTTGAGGATCACCCCCTGGGAGCCGCGTCTGGCGATCCGGTCCAGCGTCTGCACCAGGTCCCCGACCGGTCCGGTCTCCCGGAAGTGGAACCGGGAGCGCACCACCGCGGGATGCAGTGACGGCAGTTCCGCCTCCAGCGCGGAGCGCACGGCCGTGGTGAACCGCTCGGGCGCGTGCATCACGATGTCGACCATGAAGGTACGGCCGACCAGCCGGACCTGGGTGCGCTGCCGGTCCAGATCGGCGATCGCCTGCCGCACCTCCCGCTCGGTGCTCTCCCGCACCCCGCCCCGGCCGTTCAGCACCCGGTCCACGGTGGCCTCGCTGAGCCCGGCCTGACGTGCGATCTCACGGATCGGGAAGGGATGGCCCACGGCCTGACTCCTTGAGGGGTTTTTGATGGCCTGCTGCTGATTGTTCGACGGGTTTGTAATGACAACAATGACAGAGCCCCGCCGCTCCCGTGGCCGTACCCCCGGCTCGGGCCGTGGCCGTGACCGTGACCGAAAGCAGGACGCCGATGTCCCTCGCAGCCGAACCGGGCCGCTCCTGGCTGTCGTCGCAGGACTGCGACCTCGACACCTTCCGCGAGCTGGTCGAGCGGACCACCGACCCGGCCGGCTACCCGCACGCGTCGGCCGTGGTGGAGAACGTCCTCGTCTACGACAGCGAGCGGCTGCGCGGCGCGCGGTCACCCCGCGAGGTGCAGGCCGAACTGGTCCGCGCCCTGACGGACGGCCCCGGTGTGGTCGTCTTCAAGGGCGCGTTCCCCGACCCGCTGGTGGTCGACCGGGCCACGGCGGTGTTCGAGGCGCTGATCTCCGAGCAGAACGAGTCGGGCGCGGGCGCCGGCGACCACTTCGCGAAACCGGGTGCCAACGAACGGGTGTGGAACGCCCTGGAGAAGGCGGCGCTGTACGACCCGGAGGTGTTCGCCGACTACTACGCCAACGACATCGTGGCCCTGGTCTCCCGGGCCTGGCTCGGCCCCGGCTACCAGATCACCTCGCAGGTCAACGTGGTCAACCCCGGTGGCGCGGCGCAGACCGCGCACCGCGACTACCACCTCGGGTTCCTCTCCGACGAGCAGGCCGCGGCCTATCCGGCGCACGTGCACCGCCTCTCCCCCGTGCTCACCCTCCAGGGCGCGGTCGCGCACTGCGACATGCCGGTGGAGTCGGGGCCGACGCTGTACCTGCCTTACTCCCAGACCTACGAGCCGGGCTATCTGGCCTGGCGGCGGCCCGAGTTCCTGGCCTACTTCAAGGCCCGGCACGTGCAGCTGCCCCTCGCCAAGGGGGACGCGGCGTTCTTCAACCCGGCGGTGTTCCACGCGGCCGGCACCAACCGGACCCTCGACGTGCGCCGGACGGCCAACCTGCTCCAGGTGTCCTCGGCCTTCGGCCGGGCCATGGAGACCGTGGACCGGGAGGCGGTGGCCAACGCGGTCTACCCGGTGCTGCGCCGGCGCCGCTCGGAGGGCGCGGGCGAGGCATGGCTGGAGAACGTCGTCGCCGCGAGCGCCGAGGGCTACCCGTTCCCGACCAACCTCGACAGCGACCCGCCGGTCGACGGGATGGCCCCGCCCTCACAGGCGGACCTGGTGCGGCGGGCGCTGCGCGAGGACTGGGTGCCGCGGGTGCTGCGGGACGAACTGCGGGCCGCCGCGGCCCGGCGTGAGAGCTGAGAGGACAGCGGACATGGGACTTCTCGACGACAAGGTCGTCCTCGTCAACGGCGGCAGCCAGGGAGTCGGCGCGGCCGTCGCGCGGGCGGCGGTACGGGCGGGCGCGAAGGTCGCCGTGACCGGCCGCCGTCCGGAGCCCGGCGAAGCCCTGGTGGCCGAGCTGACCGCCGCGGGCGGCGAGGCCCGGTACGTGCGGGCCGACCTCGCCGACGCCGAGCAGGCCAGGTCCTCGGTGGCCGAGGTGGTCGACGCGTACGGCCGGATCGACTGCCTGGTCAACGCGGCGGGGCTCACCTCCCGGGGCACCCTCCTGGACACCACGCCGGAACTGTTCGACCAGCACGTCGCGGTCAACCTCAAGGGGCCGTTCTTCGCCATGCAGGCGGCGGTGGCCGACATGGTCGGCCGCAAGGCGCCCGGCACGGTCGTCAACATCATCACGTCGTCCGCGCACGGCGGCCAGCCGTTCCTCGCGCCGTATGTCGCCGCGAAGGCCGGTCTGATCGGCCTGACCCGCAACGCGGCGCACGCGCACCGCTGGGACCGGGTGCGGATCAACGGGCTGAACATCGGCTGGACCGCGACGGAGGGCGAGGACGCCACCCAGCGGGAGTTCCACGGGGCGGGGGACGACTGGCTGGAGGAGGCGGCGGCCCGGCTCCCGATGGGCAAGCTGGGCCAGCCGGACGAGATCGCCGACTTCGTGGTGTTCCTGCTGTCGGAGCGGTCGGGGGTGGTCACCGGGTCGGTGATCGACTGGGACCAGAACGTCCTGGGCGGTCTCGACTGAGGGGTTGCCGCCCGTCCCGCCGGTCGTCTGCCGCCGTGCCGTGGCCGACCGCGCAGTTCCTCGCCCCCCTGTCGGGGCGCGTACACATCAAGGAGTAGAACGCCCATGCGTATTGGAATTCTTGGTCTCGGGCGCATCGGCGCTTTCCATGCCGAGACCCTGGCCGGGCTCGACGCCGTCGAGTCGCTCGTGTTCACCGATCCGTTCGCGGACGCCGCCAAGGCCGCCGCCGAGAAGTTCGGGGCCGAGGTCGTGGACTCGCCGGAGGCACTGCTCGCGGCCGGCGTGGACGGCATCGTGGTGGCCGCCGCCACCGACGCCCACCCGGCCCTGATCCTGGCCGGTGTCGAGGCGGGCATCCCGGTCTTCTGCGAGAAGCCCGTCGCCAAGCACATGAGCGACGGTGTCGAGGTCCTCAAGGCCGTCCAGGGCAAGGGCGTGCCGATCCAGATCGGGTACAACCGCCGCTTCGACGCCGGGTTCGTGGCCGCCCGTGCCGCCGTCCAGGCCGGCGAGCTGGGCAAGCTGCACACCGTGCGCTCCACCACCCTGGACCCGGCCCCGCCCCCGGCCGCCTACGTGGCCGTGTCCGGTGGCATCTTCCGGGACTGTTCGGTGCACGACTTCGACATCATCCGCTGGGTGACCGGCCGTGAGGTCACCGAGGTGTACGCGGTCGGCGGCAACCGGGGCGCCGACTACATCAAGGAGGCGGGTGACGCCGACACCACCGGCGCCATCCTCACGCTGGACGACGGCACCATCGCGGTGGTGTCCAACTCCCGTCACAACGCCCGGGGTTACGACGTCCGGATGGAGCTGCACGGCTTCCAGGACTCGATCGCCGTGGGCCTGGAGGACAAGCTCCCGCTGCGCTCGGTCGAGCCCGGTGTGACCTTCCCCGCGGGCACTCCGCACGACTTCTTCATGGACCGCTTCACGGCCGCCTACCGCGCCGAGCTGACCGCGTTCACCGAGGTCGTGGCCGGCACCCGGCCCTCCCCCTGCACGGTCGAGGACGCCCTGGAGGCCGGCTGGATCGCCGAGGCCTGCACCCTGTCTCTGCACGAGCACCGTCCGGTGACGATCGCAGAGGTGCGCGGAGCCTGACACCGCGCACGGCGGC
>NZ_LBMU02000076.1 GCF_001005085.2 Streptomyces humi | reverse complement strand
GTCAGCCGGTCGTGACGGCGGTGTCGTCGAGGACGAAGCTGGTCTGGAGCGAGGAGTCCTCGACCCCGCTGAACTTCAGGGTGACGGTCGAGCCCGCGTAGGACCCGAGGCTGAAGGACTTCTGCACGTACCCGGAGGCCGCGTTGAGGTTGGAGTACGTGGCCAGGGTGGTCGAACCGGCGGTGACCGTCAGCTTGTCGTACTGGGTGCTGGTGGTGGTCTCGGCGGTGTCGACGTGCAGGTAGAAGGTGAACGTGGTGTTGGTGCAGGCGGCCGGGATCGTCACCGACTGGGAGAGCGTGTCGGTGTGGGTGGAGCCGTAGCCGTCGAGCCAGGCGTAGTAGGAGCCGCCGTGCGCCGACTCGCTGCTGGAGTTGGTGATGACGCCGCTGGAGGCGGTCCAGGTGGTGTTGCCCGACTCGAAGCCGTTGTTGCCGAGCAGCTGGGACGAGGTGCAGGAGCCGCCGCCGCTGGTGCTGACGGTCCAGGTGAAGGAGGCCGAGCCGGAGGCGCCGGTGGAGTCGGTCGCGGTGACGGTGGTGCTGTAGGTGCCCGCGGTGGACGCCGTGCCGGAGATCAGGCCGGTGGAGCCGGCGATGGACAGGCCGGTGGGCAGGCCGCTGGCGCTGTAGGTGAGGGTCGCGCCCGCGCTGTCGGAGGCCGAGATCTGGAGGCTGACCGAGCTGCCGGTCGCGGTGGACTGGCTGCCGGGGTTGGTGACGGTCACCGTGTTGCCGGTGCTGGTGCCGGAGGTGAAGGCGGCGGTGCCGTTCGGGGTGCCCCAGCCGGTCGGGCCGTCGTAGCCGGTGCCGGCGGTGCAGAAGTACGACGTCGAGCAGGAGCCGTTGTTGCCGCTGGTGACGTCGTACAGGTTGCCGGTGTGCGAGTACGGGTACTTCGCCGGGTAGTCGCTGGAGCCCGGGGTGCCCGCGAGGGCGTACACGCCCGCGATGATCGGCGAGGAGGCGCTCGTACCGCCGTAGACCGCCCAGCCGGAGCCGCCGTAGGTGTCGTAGACCGCGACACCGGTGGCCGGGTCGGCGACCGCGGAGACGTCGGACTCCATGCGCTTGGTGCAGCCGGTGTCGGTCTGCCAGCTCGGCTTCGCGTCGTAGGCGGAGCAGCCGGAGCCGGTGCCCTCGGAGGAGCTGGTCTTCCAGACCGACTCGGTCCAGCCGCGGGTGGTGGAGGAGGTGGAGAGCGCGGTGCCGCCGACGGCGGTCACGTACTGGGAGGTCGCCGGGTACTCGGCGCCGTAGTCCTCGTCACCGGCGGAGACGGTGATCGCGACGCCCGGGTGCTTGAAGTACGAGGTGTCCTCGCTGGTCTGGGAGGAGGACTCGGAGCCGCCCCAGCTGTTGGAGACGAACTTGGCGCCGAGCGCGACGGCCTCGTTCTCGGCCGTGCCGAGGTCCGAGTCGGTGGCGGAGTTCGCCTCGACCAGGATGATGTTGCAGTTCGGGCAGACCGCGCTGACCATGTCGATGTCGAGCGCTTCCTCACCGGCCCAGCCGGAGTCGTTCGTCGGCAGCGAGGTCGTCGAACCGGTCTGACTGACCTGCTTGAAGCAGCCGTTGGCGACGGTGCACGCCGACAGGCCGTACTGCGAGCGGTAAGTGGCGAGGTCCGAGGCCGCGTTGGGGTCGTTGTAGGCGTCGACCACGGCAACGGTCAGGCCGGAGCCGCCCGTCGAGGGCAGGTTGTAGGCGCTGTGCAGGTTGGTGGGGCTCAGGCCGGAGGGGGCGGCGGCGAGCGCCGAGGACAGCTGCTGCCTGATGTCGGTGCGGCGCTGCGCGAAGCAGTTGGCCTCACCGGGCTTGGCGGCGGTGGCGCACAGGTGCTCGGTGGGCACCTTCTGACCGGCCCTGCCGGTGCTGTGCACGGCCTGCCGGGCGGGGTCGGTCAGCGCCTTGGCGTTCTGGGTGGCCCGGGAGGTCTGCGCCGCCTGGACGGGGTGGGCGGCGGTCGCCTGCGCCTGCGCGGCCGGGGCCGCGACGAAACCGGAGACGGCCAGGGCGAGGGCGGGGAAGGCGAAGGCGAGGAGTCTTCGCACGCTCCGTCGTGATTCACGCATGGGGGTACTGCCTCCATCGGTGGGGTTACAAGGCAGGCCCGTGACGCGCGTAGCGGCGGCAGAGTGCGCAGTCATGAGCATGACACTTCGAACACCCTGGGATGCCGATGAGCGTGGCATGACAGGACGGAGGAGAACCTAACGGGGTTCCGTCGAAGTCGGTTCCCCCGGGCGGAGATCTTTACTGGCCCGTAGATGGCGCTTGGCCCCCTCATGAGAGGGGGTTGGCGCGTACATGATGAATACTATGCCCAGAGCTGACCCTGGAGCGTCGCGATGGCTTCCTCGGTGGTGGCGGCGGTGTAGACACCGGTCGACAGGTACTTCCAGCCGCCGTCGGCGACGACGAACACGATGTCCGCGCTCTCGCCCGCCTGTACGGCCTTCTTCCCCACGCCGAGCGCGGCGTGCAGCGCGGCTCCGGTGGAGACGCCCGCGAAGATGCCCTCCTGCTGGAGGAGTTCCCGGGTCCGGGTCACGGCGTCCGCCGAGCCGACCGAGAAGCGGGTGGTGAGCACGGAGGCGTCGTAGAGCTCGGGCACGAAGCCCTCGTCGAGGTTGCGCAGCCCGTACACGAGGTCGTCGTACCGCGGCTCGGCGGCGACGATCTTCACGTCCGGCTTGTGCTCGCGCAGATAGCGGCCGACACCCATCAGCGTGCCCGTCGTACCGAGCCCCGCGACGAAGTGCGTGACGGACGGCAGGTCGGCGAGGATCTCGGGACCGGTCGTCGCGTAGTGCGCACCGGCGTTGTCCGGGTTGCCGTACTGGTACAGCATCACCCAGTCCGGGTGCTCGGCGGACAGCTCCTTGGCCACCCGTACGGCGGTGTTGGAGCCGCCGGCCGCGGGGCTGGAGATGATCTCCGCACCCCACATCCCCAGCAGGTCACGGCGCTCCTGGGAGGTGTTCTCGGGCATCACGCAGACCATCCGGTAGCCCTTGAGCTTGGCCGCCATGGCGAGGGAGATGCCGGTGTTGCCGGAGGTCGGCTCCAGGATGGTGCAGCCCGGGGTGAGCCGGCCGTCCTTCTCCGCCTGCTCGATCATGTGCAGGGCGGGGCGGTCCTTGACCGAGCCGGTCGGGTTGCGGTCCTCCAGCTTGGCCCAGATCCGGACCTCGGGGGACGGCGAGAGCCGCGGCAGGCACACCAGGGGGGTGTTGCCGACCGCGGCCAGCGGGGAGTCGTACCGCATGCCGATCTCAGGCCATGCCGCCGGCGACGGCCGGCAGGATCGTCACGGTGTCGCCGTCGGAGAGCTTGGTGTTGATGCCGTCGACGAAGCGGACGTCCTCGTCGTTCAGGTACACGTTCACGAAGCGGCGGAGCTTGCCGTCGTCCACGATGCGGGCGTGGATGCCGGCATGCCGGGTCTCGAGGTCGTTGAAGAGGTCGGCGAGGGTGTCACCGCTGCCCTCCACCGCCTTCTGACCGTCGGTGTACTGGCGGAGGATGGTCGGGATGCGGACCTCGATGGCCATGGCTCAGGGCTCCTGTCGGAAAGTCTGGGTGGGTGGGCGCGCAGCGGCACGCCGCGGCTCACGGCCGTACGGCGGCAGGGGTGACGTCAACAGATGGCGCTGTTCAGCCTGCACAGGTCGACGTGCAGCCGCGCCACGAGCATGCTGCCCGGCGCCTTCTCGCTCACGTCATGGAAAACCATGGGGTCATCGTATCGATTCCCGGCCTGGATCCTGGAGTGTGATTCCGCATGATGGACGTATTCCGACCGGACTCTGAGACAGGCGGGACGTGGCCGACGTGAGGGGACGCGGGGAACCGCGCGACCGGCCCCCACCGACCCGCGGACTCAGTACGACGCCACCACCGCGACCTCTTCCTCCGTGACCTCGCCGTCCACGATGCGGTACGAGCGGAACTGGAAGTCGCCGAGGCCGTCCGTGTCCGCCGTGGAGACGAGGACGTAGTGGGCGCCGGGCTCGTTCGCGTACGAGATGTCCGTCCGGGACGGGTACGCCTCCGTCGCCGTGTGGGAGTGGTAGATCACCACCGGTTCCTCGTCGCGGTCGTCCATCTCGCGGTACAGCTTCAGCAGGTCCCCGGAGTCGAACTCGTAGAACGTCGGGGACATCGCCGCGTTCAGCATCGGGATGAAGCGCTCGGGGCGGTCGGAGCCGGCCGGCCCGGCGACGACGCCGCACGCCTCGTCCGGGTGGTCCTTGCGCGCGTGGGCGACGATCTGGTCGACGAGGGCCTGGGTGATGGTCAGCATGGTCGCCAGGATAAGCAGAAGGGCCGCCCCGTACCGATGGGTGGTACGGGACGGCCCAGATGCCGGACGCCCTGAGCGGCGGCCGCGGGGAGCGCCACGAGTGCTCCCTGTGGCCGGACGTCCGGGAGGGGGTGGTCAGCTCACCTTCTCCGGCGCCCGCTCGCGGCGCTCGGTGACCTCGGGACTGCGGTTCTTCAGCACCCGCCAGCCGACGCCGAGCGCCGCGGCCCAGCCGGCCATCACGTAGAGGCAGACCCGGGAGTCGGCGTCGTACGCGATCAGGCAGGTCACGAAGAGCAGGAAGGCGATGGCGATCCAGCTGCACACCGCGCCGCCGGGCGCCGGGAAGGAGGAGGCCGGCAGACGGCCCGCGTCGACCGCGCGGCGGTACAGGACGTGGCTGATCAGGATCATCAGCCAGGTCCAGATGCCGGCCGCGGTGGCGACGGAGGTGACGTAGCCGAACGCCTTCTCCGGGACGACGTAGTTGAGGACCACGCCGATGCCCATGAAGAGGACCGAGACCGTGACGCCGAACGCCGGGGTCTTGGACGCGGACAGCTTCCTGAACGCGGCCGGTGCCTCACCGCTGTCGGCGAGGGTGCGCAGCATCCGGCCCGTGGAGTACATGCCGGAGTTGCAGGAGGACAGGGCGGCGGTCAGCACGACGAAGTTGACGATGCCGGCGCCGGCCGGGATGCCGATCTTCGCGAAGGCGGCCACGAACGGGGAGACGCCCGGTGCGAACTCGGTCCACTTGACGACGCAGAGGATGACGGTGAGCGCGCCGACGTAGAAGAGGGCGATGCGCCAGGGGAGCGTGTTGATCGCCTTGGGGAGGGTCTTCTCGGGGTCCTCCGACTCGCCGGCGGTGACGCCGACCAGCTCGACCGCGAGGTAGGCGAACATGACGCCCTGGAGGGTCATCAGGGACGAGCCGACGCCCTTGGGGAAGAAGCCGTCGAACTGGTAGAGGTTCGCGACCGACGCGGTGTCACCGGCGGAGCTGAAACCGAAGGTGAGGACGCCGAGGCCGATCACGATCATGCCGATCAGGGCGGTGACCTTGACCATGGAGAACCAGAACTCCAGCTCCCCGAACACCTTCACGGAGATCAGGTTGACCCCGAAGAGCACCACCAGGAACACCAGGGCCGTCACCCACTGGGGGATGGCCGGGAACCAGTAGTGGACGTAGATCGCGGCGGCCGTCAGTTCGGCCATGCCCGTGACGACCCACATCAGCCAGTACGTCCAGCCGGTGAAGTAGCCGAAGAACGGGCCGAGGAACTCGCGGGAGTACTCGGCGAAGGAGCCGGAGACGGGCCGGTAGAGCAGGAGCTCGCCGAGGGCCCGCATGATGAAGAAGATGATGGCGCCGGCGAGGGCGTACATCAGGATCAGGCTGGGTCCTGCCTTGGCGATGTTCGCCCCGGCTCCCAGGAAGAGGCCGACGCCGATGGCGCCGCCGATCGCGATCATCTGGACCTGGCGGCTGCCGAGTCCGCGCTCGTACCCCTCTTCGGGAGCTTCGGAGGCGGCCGGGGACCCGGAGGCTCCGGAGCCCTTCTCCGACGTGTCGACCTGAGCGGAGGTCATGTGTGGTGTGCGCCTTTCTCCATGCCGAACCGGGCCTCTGGTCGGCCTCGGATCGGGTTTCGATCCCCCCGGATTGATGGAGCGGTGCCTGTCCGGCGGTCGCCGGGTCGGTGGCGCACCCGGACGACACGTGGGTGGTGTCCGCCGGGCGGTCGTGAAGATTTATCACGCCCGCAACATTGATCACCGGGATCCGCCGAGGGGCATTGTGGCGCACACCACAGGAAGAAGCGGACAAAGTGCGGCCGAAAAGGTCATAAGCGGCCGCATCGGTGACGGGATCGTTATCCGGAATTGAGCGTCCTCTGAGCGAACGCGAAATCCGGATCTTCTACGACATAAGGGAGCCGGACCGCGGCGCCAGGGACCACGGCGTCCAAAATCACGGCCGGGATCACGGCATCCGGGATCACGACATCCCGGATTACGGCATCGGGGATCACGACATCCCGGATTACGGCATCAGGGTGGCGACCAGGGTCTCCTGGAGGCCCCCGAGCCACAGGTACGCCATCACCATGGGCTTGCGCGGGTCCTCGTCGGGGAGCCGGTAGAGCAGGTC
Source organism: Streptomyces humi (assembly GCF_001005085.2). Taxonomy (GTDB): domain Bacteria; phylum Actinomycetota; class Actinomycetes; order Streptomycetales; family Streptomycetaceae; genus Streptomyces; species Streptomyces humi. The sequence continues at coordinate 48,301 of NZ_LBMU02000076.1, read as the reverse complement.
GGTGTCGTCCTCGTCGGTGATGTCGAGGCGCGAGCCGATCGCGAGGCGCAGGTCGTTGAGGGCGCCGAGCCACTGCCGGGACTCGCCCGGGGCCAGCTCCAGGACCGCGCCGCTCTCCTCGACGGGGGCGAGCCCGTCCAGGGAGCGGATCACCGCGAGGGCGCTCTCCCGCTTGCCGGCCCGCAGGTCGTTCTCGGTGTAGCGGCGGAACTCCGCGGAGTGGGCCTGCTGCTCCGCGGCCGCGTCGGGCGAGTCCGGGGCCCGCTCCGGGTCGCAGTAGGCGTCCGGGAAGAGCCGGCGCAGCACCGGGTCGGCGGGGGCCTCACTGGGCCCCTCGTTGAACAGTTCGGCGAGCGGGTCGTCGGGGGCGTCCTCGGCGGGTCCCGGGCCGATGAGCTCCAGGAGCTGGACGGCCAGCGACCGGATGATGGAGATCTCGACGTCGTCGAGCGCGACGGCCGCGCCGCCGCCGGGGAGCGGTTCGAAGATTCCTGGCATGGAGGGGGTTCGCTGCTTCCGGTCCTGGTCGGGGAGCCTGGCTGCTCGGCGAGGCTGTTGTGGGGGCCGCTTCCCGGGGGCTACTTCCGGTCCTGCTGGAGGGTGGCCCACAGGCCGTAGCCGTGCATCGCCTGCACGTCGCGTTCCATCTCCTCACGGGAGCCGCTGGAGACGACCGCCCGGCCCTTGTGGTGGACGTCGAGCATGAGCTTGGTGGCCTTGTCCTTGGGATAGCCGAAGTACGTCTGGAAGACGTACGTCACGTAGCTCATGAGGTTGACGGGATCGTTGTGCACGATCGTGATCCACGGGACGTCGGGCTCGGGTACGGCGAAGACCTCCTCCGCCGACTCGGTGCGTTCGATCTCTACGGGAGCGGGTGACGTCACAGGGCCCATGCTGCCACGCGGGCCATAAATCGTCACACTGACGCGAAGGGGTGTAGCATCCGTAGTCATGAACACAGCGGACCTTGGGCTGCCGGTGGACGTTCCCTCGACGGCGCTCTTCACGGACCAGTACGAGCTGACGATGCTGCAAGCCGCCCTGAAGGCGGGCACGGCCGAGCGGCACAGCGTCTTCGAGGTCTTCACCCGGCGACTGCCGGAAGGGCGTCGCTACGGCGCGCTGGCGGGCACCGGACGCGTCCTTGACGCGGTCCAGAACTTCCGGTTCGACGCGAACGTGCTCGGCTTCCTGGAGGAGCGCGGGATCGTCGACGGCCCCACCCTCCAGTGGCTGGCCGACTACCGCTTCAGCGGCGACATCTGGGGTTACCCCGAGGGCGAGGTCTACTTCCCGGGCTCGCCGATCATGCGGGTGGAGGGGTCCTTCGGGGAGTGCGTGCTGCTGGAGACCGTGATCCTCTCGATCCTCAACCACGACTCGGCGATCGCGGCCGCCGCCTCCCGGATGTCCTCGGCCGCCGGGGGCCGCCCGCTGATCGAGATGGGCGCCCGCCGCACCCACGAGCTGGCCGCCGTCGCCGCCTCCCGCGCCGCCTACGTCGGCGGCTTCGCGACCACCTCCGACCTGGCGGCCGGGTTCCGCTACGGCATCCCCACCGTCGGCACCTCCGCCCACGCCTTCACCCTGCTGCACGACCGGGAGCGGGACGCCTTCCGCGCCCAGGTCGACTCGCTCGGCCGGGGCACCACCCTGCTGGTGGACACCTACGACGTCGCCGAGGCGGTCCGTACGGCCGTGGAGGTGGCCGGGCCCGAGCTGGGCGCGGTCCGGATCGACTCCGGCGACCTGCTGCTGGTCGCCCACCGGGTGCGCCAGCAGCTGGACGAGCTGGGCGCGACGGACACGAAGATCGTCGTCACCTCCGACCTCGACGAGTACGCCATCGCCTCGCTCGCCGCGGCGCCCGTGGACGCGTACGGCGTCGGCACCCAGCTGGTGACCGGCTCCGGGCACCCCACCTGCTCCATGGTCTACAAGCTGGTGGCGCGCACCGAGTCCGCCGACCCGAACGCGCCGCTGGTGCCGGTGGCGAAGAAGTCGACCGGCGGCAAGACGTCGGTCGGGGGGCGCAAGTGGGCCGCGCGGCGGCTGGACGCCGACGGGGTGGCGGAGGCCGAGGTCGTCGGCACCGGTGAGGTGCCGGCCGCGCTGGCCGACCGGCAGTTGCTGGTCGAACTGGTGAAGTCCGGCGAGGTGGTCGCGCGCGAGCCCCTGGACGCGCCCCGCGCACGCCATGCGGCGGCCAAGGCCAACCTGCCCCTCTCCGCGACCCAGCTCTCCCGGGGGGAACCGGTCATTCCGACGGAGTACGTCCAGGGGCGCTCGGGTAGCTAGAGCGGGCGCCCGCGTACGCGCCCCGCAAAGCCCCCTCCCCTACGCCCCCGTAACTCTCTACGCTCGGAGGTCAGGCCGGACCCGCACGCCCTCGTCACGCGTCTCTCCCTTCGACACAACCCGATACCGAATCCGAAGGACTCCACCATGCGCCGCGCGTTGATCGTCGTCGATGTGCAGAACGACTTCTGCGAAGGGGGCAGCCTCGCCGTGGCCGGGGGCGCCGACGTGGCCGCCGCGATCACGGAGCTGATCGGGCAGGCGCCGGCCGGGTACCGCCACGTGGTGGCGACCCGCGACCACCACATAGCGCCGGGCGGCCACTTCGCGGACAACCCCGACTACGTCCGCAGCTGGCCCGCGCACTGCGTCGCCGGCACGGAGGGCGTGGGCTTCCATCCGAACTTCGCCCCGGCGGTCGCCTCCGGCGCGGTGGACGCGGTGTTCAGCAAGGGCGCGTACGCGGCGGCGTACAGCGGGTTCGAGGGCGCCGACGAGAACGGGGTGACACTGGCGGAGTGGCTGCGCGCCCGCAAGATCGACGAGGTGGACGTGGTGGGGATCGCGACGGACCACTGCGTGCGGGCCACCGCCCTGGACGCCGTGAAAGCGGGCTTCCGGACCCAGGTCCTCCTCGCCCTCACGGCGGGCGTCGCCGAGGCGACCACCCAGCGGGCCTTGGAGGAGCTCCGCGAGGCAGGCGTGGAACTGACCGGCAAGCCGGTCGTATAGGAACCGCACCTCCATTTCCACTCCGCGGCGCTCAACCACGACGGCGGGTCCGTAGCGAGGCTCAGCCGCGCCGGCGGGTTTCGGCGGTGCCGGACCCGCCGGTGGGCATCTGCCGGCCGGTGGGGGCTGATCGCGCAGTTCCCCGCGCCCCTGGGTCGGCCGCCTGGGCCGGCGCTGACAGGTTCGCGCCCCTGGCGGGGCGCTATGCCGCCGCCGATCTTCGAAGGAGGGATCTGATGGGTCTCCAGAGTTCCAGGGGGGTGACACCGTTGTCAGGGGTCGTTCGCCATATGAGGCCGTCGGGGTGGTGGAGGACGGCCGTGATCTCGTCCGGGGTCGGCGGGGCGGCGTTGCCCCGCAGGTAGACCGCTCGCATGCCGAGGTTGCGGAGCCTGGTCAGGGCCCGGGCACGGTTCTGGGCGTGCACCAGCACACGCACGGCGGACGAGCCGTCCGCGGTCGGACTGGGCAGATTCAGCGCCACCACCACCATGCCGTTCGGCAGCTTGCAGAACCCTCCTGCGGTCATGCGGTCACACCCCCGTGTGCGTCGGTGTCAATAAGAAAGCCACAGGACGCACCTAAACACGATCGGCGGCGACCCGCCAAGGGGTCGCCGCCGATACGTGTCTGACCTGCGGGAATGCGAACTACTTCACCGCGGGGCCAACCTGGATGGAGATCGTCGAGCCGTCTCGCGCTTCCTTGACGATCTTGATCTTCGTGTTGGTGTCAGTGATCTTGACACCGGCGGTCGGGTTCGACGCGTCGTAGTAGGTGCTGGCGTGGTCGTCGAAGACCGACACCCCGCGCGACCCCTTGATCTTCGTCGCGACGTCCGCCTTGTGCAGCGTGATGCCGTCGGTGCCGTAGAGGCTGAACGGCGAGTCGTAGGCCTGGACGCGGTTGCGCATCAGCGTGCCGTCGGACCACTTCAGCGGCGCCGGGTGGGAGTCGACCGGGAGGATCAGACCGGTACCCGGGTGACCGCCGTCGCCCGTGTGCGTGTTGTTGTCCGCCTCGGAGGTGTCCCACTTCCAGATCAACAGGCCGTTCTGGTACGGGTAGTGCTCCACCCAGTCCGGACGGGTCGTCGAGAAGCCGAAGTTGTACGGGCCGACCCGGAGGGTCTTGTCGTACGACACGTACTGGCGGTTCTCCGCGATGTAGTACTGCGCGTAGTCCTTGGTGAAGGACGCGCCGATCCGGGAGAAGCCGGACGCGGTCCAAGCGGCGTCCGCCGCCTCCGCGTTGTCGGAGAAGACGGTCGCGCCGTCGGCCGTCACCGCGATCTCGTCGGCCGCGAAGCCCTTCAGGGCCACCCCGCCGTCGGTCTGGTAGCGGAAGCGGAGCTGGATCTTCTGGCCCGCGTAGGCGTCCAGCGGGTACGACAGCTTGGCGTACGCGTCGATCGAACCGGTGAGGGCCGGCTTGTCGCTGCCGTCACGCGGGATCGCCGCGCCGTTGACCGTGCCGTCCAGGGCGGTCCAGTTGGCGCCGCCGTCGGTGGACACCTCGGCGTAGAGGTAGTCGTAGTTCGCCTCGATGTCGTACCAGCCGTCGAGCGAGAGCGTCGCGGACGACTTGCCGGTGAGGTCGACGTCACGGGTCAGCGTGTTCTTCAGGTCGTTGCCGCTGCCGCTCCACCACTGGGTCGAGCCCTGCGCGGGGGTGACGACGGTGGTGGTGACCGCCTTGTCGGGCAGCGAGACCACCAGGGCCTGCTTGTTCTTGGTGTTGTACTCGGCGACGCCCAGCTTGTGGCGGGACTTGGTGGCCGCCTTCGCCACGTCGTAGTCGAGCCAGCCCAGCTGGAGCTTGTCCCAGGCGTTCATGTCGCCCGGCAGGTCACCGATGGCCTCCTTGCCGGTGCCCAGCCAGGAGCCGGAGGACATCAGGGTCCAGAAACCGGTGGAGTTCTCGCCGCCGTCGGTGTCGTACTCGTCCGGCAGGCCAAGGTCGTGGCCGTACTCGTGGGCGTAGACGCCGAGGCCGCCGTTCTCCGGCTGCATGGTGTAGTCGCCGACCCAGATGCCGGTGTCGCCGACCTGGGTGCCGCCGAGCTTGTTGTCCGCGGGGCCGGTGGCGCCGGCGTCGGTGCCGAAGGCGTACCAGCGGTGCGCCCAGATCGCGTCGGTGCCCTGGGCACCGCCGCCCGCGGACTCGTCCTCGCCGGCGTGCACGATCTGGAAGTGGTCGACGTAGCCGTCCGGCTCGTTGAAGTTGCCGTCGCCGTCGTAGTCGTAGCGGTCCCACTGGTCGTACTGGGCCAGGTCCGCCTTGATCGCGGCGTCGGACTCGCCGGCCGCCTTCTGGTCGGCGACCCAGGCGTTCAGGCCGTCGCGCACCAGGTTCCAGACGCTGGAGCAGGTGGTGGAGCCGCACGCGTTGTTGCCGTAACGGGCCTCGTTGTACGGGACCTTGACCCAGTCCGTGACCTCGCCGTCGACCGAGTAGCGGCCCGAGGACTGCTTCTCGTAGTACTTCTTCAGCGACTCGGTGTTCTTGCCGGTGCCGAAGTAGAGGTCCTGGAAGTGCTGCTGGTTGTAGTCCGCCTGCCAGGCCGTGGAGTTGTCCTTGGTGCGGTCCGGCTGGGCTATCTGGTTGTGCAGCGGGCCGGCCGTGCCGTTGTACCGGGGGTCCGTCTGGTCCCCGAACTCCACCAGGATCGTGAAGATCTTGTCCGTCTTCTCACGGCCGAGCTCGACGTACTTGCTGTCGCCCTTCTTGCTCTTCAGCTGGACGACCTTGGAACCGTCACGGTCCTTGACCTGGGTCTTACCGGATATGACCTGGTCGAGGGCCTCCTGGCGCTGGGCCGCCTGGGTCTTGCTCAGCGGGCCGTCCAGGTCGTGCTCGTCCTGCTTCGCCGACGGGTCGTGCCGGTCGACGGTGGCGCTCTTCGCCGGGGTCGCGGCCTGGGCGACCGCGAAGGTGGTGAAACCTGCGGAGGCGGTCGCGAGCGTCACGCCGACGGCGATTGCTCTGAACGTCCAGGGTCTGCTGGTCACTTGAGTTCCTCCCCCGCGCCGCGCGCACGGAAGGGACCGGGTGGTGGTTGGGGGTCCGTGCGCGCACGATCAACGCGTCGATTCAAGTGACGACATTTGACTACTGGTTTACGAGAAAAGACAGACCTTGACTCAGACACTTCAACTCCAGTATGCGGAGCAGAAGTTCGCTTTACGGACACTCCGGAGCGGAGCCGGACATGGATAACCGGCGCGCATATGCATCCAGTGGGCGAGACCCATGCGACCGTGCGCCCCCTGTGCACCGGTACCGTGGGTTAGGTCACGCTTACCGGACGTTCCTCTCGGGCACACACGCGAATAGAGTCGAATGGTGGAACGCCCGGAAGCCGGTGGAATGCCAGGCCGGCTACCCGTCTCACCTCCACATCTCCCGAGGACACGATTGCCATGCCTCGTCCGACCCCGGCACAGCTCGTCTACGGTTCCTGCACCGTGATCTGCTCGACGCTCGCCATGCTGCTGCTGTCACAGACGAGTTCGGGCATCGGGATCGCGGTCATCGCGCTCGCCGCGCTCGGTCTGGGACTGCTGGTGGCCATGACGGTCCCGCTCCCCCGGCCGCGCACGGTCGCCCGGTCCGAGCCCGCCTCCACCGCACCCTCCGAGATCCGGTTCCCCGTGCAGCGGGAGACCGTCGCCGCCGCGGCGGCCGAACCCGTCCGGGAGCCCACCGCGCCCTGACGCGCACCACGGACCGGAAGCCGGCGGAGCCGTGAGACTGACGGCCCCGCCGGCTGCTGTGCGCCCCCCGGCACCGCCCCGTGCCCCCCTCGTCGTTACCTCGTACTGACGACGACCGTCTTGGCGGCCTTGTCGTGCAGCCCCTGTTTGTACGGCTTGTCGAAGAAGCTCCAGCCGCCGCAGATCACCGTCCAGACACAGGCGCAGCAGAACGCGAACGGCAGCCAGAGCACCAGGGCGCGGACGAGCGAGGTCTGGGTGGAGGGCGTGGCACCGTCGGTCAGGTTGGCGACCCGCATGCCGAGCCACTTCTTGCCCAGGGTCTGGCCCGACTTGGCGATCAGCAGGGTGTCGTAGGCGACGAACAGGACGGCGGCGACGATCGACTGCGCGAGGGACTTGCCGACCTCGACCCTGTCGCCGTTCACCTCGTACTCGCGCACCCCGAAGGCCCAGGTGAGCAACCAGACCACGATGAGCACCAGGACCATGTCGATGATCCGGGCGAGGGTGCGCCTGCCGCTGTCGGCGAGCGGGGGCATCCCGGCGAGCGGATCTGCCGGGTAGCCGCCCTGACCCGCGCCGCCGTAGGGACCACCGCCTCCGTAGGGGCCGCCGCCTCCGTAGGGACCACTGCCTCCGGAGGGACCGCCGCCTCCGTAGGGACCGCTGCCGCCCGCCCCGTAGGGACCGCCGCCGTGGGAGGGCGGCGGGGGCTGCTTCCTGAACGGGTCTTCCTCCGGCGGTTCTCCGGAGCCCGGCGGCGGAGGGGGCGGTTCGGTGCTCATGGCCCGAGTGGACCGCGAGGCGGCCCGGCCCGCATCCGGCGAGCCGCCGTACGGGTCATGTTGCCGCTACGAAGGTGTGCGCCGCCTTGTCGTGCCAGCACTGGTGCCAGGGCCGGTCGAACAGGCACCAGGCGACACCGACGATCCCGATGCCGAGCAGCCCCGGCACGGTGTACACCAGCCAGCGGCGCAGCGCGGCGCCGAAGGCCGGCGGCTGGTGGCCCTCGATGTCCCGTACCTCCAGGCCGAACAGCTTCTTGCCGAGCGTGCGGCCCCACCGGGCGGTGGGCAGCACCTCGTAGAGGACGCCGACGGCCAGCAGGACGGCGAGCACGATCCCCAGGTACAGGCCCGTGGTGCCGTCGAGCAGCCAGACGGTCTCGGTACGGCCGGACAGTTTCGCCGCGTCGATCTTGTCCTGGACGTGGTCGGCGGCCTTGCTGCCGAACGGGACGGCGGCGGCCGCGGTCACCATGCCGACGACCAGACTGTCGACGAGCCGGGCCGCGAACCGCCTGCCGAGCCCCGCGGGGCGGGCCGCCGCCTGGCGCCGGGCGGCCGCCTGGAAGACGTCCTCCACCGGCGGCTTCCAGGGGGCGACCTGCTGGTCACCGGCGAGTTGGTGCACCTGCTGGGGCCATGAGGACTGCCCGCCGCCGGAGCCGGAGGCCATGGGACCGGCGGGAGCGGCGGGACCGGCGGGAGCGGCGGAGACGGGCTGCGGCCCGGCGGACTGCGGGGGTACGCCGGGGGCGACGGCCTGGGAGGCGCCGGCGGCAGCGGGACCGGGGCCGGGGCCGGGGCCGGGGCCGGTGGGCAACGGCTGGGCCGCGGCGGCCCGTTCCGCGGCGGCCTTCCCGGCCCCGAATCCGGGCCGCCCGGCACCGACGGCACCGACGGCACCGGCACCACCCGCTGCGGCGCCGGGCGCGCCGACGGGCCCCTGAGCACCGAACGCGCTGGAGCCGGCCGAACCCTGACCGCCGTAAGGACCCGCGCCGGACACACCACTTGCCGCTCCGGCGGCACCGGCACCACCCGCGACACCCGAGCCGCCGGAACCCGGCGCACCGAACCCGGCCGCTCCGGCACCCGGCACCCCGGCACCCGCCGCGCCGGCACCGCCGCGTGCCGCCACGCCCCCGGCGCCTCCGCCCGCGCCTCCGCCGCCCTGCGCGCCCGCGCCCGGTTCCGGGGTGTCGTCGCCCCGGATCGGGCGGAACGTCATCGTGCCCTCGTCCACGGGGGGTCGGCCGGCCGCGGGGCCGACCGTCGGCCTGCGGAAGACGAACGTGCCGCCGGAGTCGAGGTCGCCGTCGTCCGCCGGCGGGGCGCCCGGTGCCGGTCTCGGGTCGGTGCTCCAGGCGCCTCCCTCCGCCGTCCAGCCGGAGGCCGCGGACGGCTGCGGGTCCTCGTCGAAGAAGTGCGGGCCGGTCTCCTCGACGGCGGCCGCGGGGCGGGAACCGGGCGGCGGGGCGAGCGGTTCACCGGCGGCCGGGGCCGGACGGCTGGTACCCGGCACCCACGCGGCACCGTTCCAGTAACGGACGTAGCCGGGGATGGACGGGTCCGGGTAGTAGCCCTCGCGGGGCCGTTCGTCACCGGGTGCCGGAGTTGGGGCGCTCATGTCCGTCGTCCCGTATCTGCTCGGGGGTCGTGTGGGAGCCTCCACATCTATCAGACCCGGGTGCCCGTCACCGCCAGTCCCGCAGGACCCGCCCCTTTCCGGGCAGCCCTGTGCACCCCCTTCACCACATCGGAAAAAAATTTCCCGGAACCCGCGTAATGCTCGCGGCCCCGGCCGCTCTCCACTCGTACAGGCCCGGCGGAGAACCCGACGGGAGCTCGTACGACTGATCGAGAGAGGAAACGGACGTCATGCATCACACCGTGGTGGAACGCGAACTGGAGCTGCGGCTCGTCCTGTCCCCCGAGCGGAGCATCCCGGTCCCGGCCCGGCTCACCTACCGCTCCGCCGACCCCTACGCCGTCCACGTCGGCTTCCACGTCAACTCGGAGTGCCCGGTCCACTGGACGTTCGCCCGCGACCTGCTGGTGGAAGGGGTGTTCCGGCCGAGCGGGCACGGGGACGTGCGGGTGTGGCCGACGAAGTCGGAGGGCCGCAGCGTGGTGCTGATGGCCCTGAGCTCGCCCGACGGCGACGCCCTCCTGGAGGCGCCGACCGCCCAGGTGTCCGCCTGGCTGGAGCGGACGCTGCGCGCGGTGCCGCCGGGGACGGAGGGCGCGCGGCTGGGGATCGACGACGCGCTCGACCAGTTGCTCGCCCAGTGAGGGCGCCCGCGGATGGGGTCAGAACAGCTTGCCGGGATTGAGGATGCCCAGCGGGTCGAAGACGTGTTTGACGGCCCGCTGCATCTCCACGCCCACCGGCCCGATCTCCCGGGCCAGCCACTCCTTCTTCAGGACGCCGACGCCGTGTTCGCCGGTGATGGTGCCGCCGAGTTCCAGGCCGAGGGCCATGATCTCGTCGAAGGACTCCCGGGCGCGGGCGCACTCGTCGGGGTCCTGCGCGTCGAAGCAGACGGTGGGGTGGGTGTTGCCGTCGCCGGCGTGGGCGACGACCCCGATGGTCAGCCCGTGCTTGCCGGCGATGCGTTCCACCCCTTCGAGCATGTCGCCGAGCCGGGAACGCGGCACGCACACGTCGTCGATCATCGTCGTGCCCTTGACCTTCTCCAGGGCGATCAGCGAGGAGCGGCGGGCCTGGAGGAGCAGCTCGGACTCGGCGGCGTCGTCGGCCGGTACCACCTGGGTGGCGCCCGCGGCCTCGCAGAGCCAGCCGACGGCGGCGAGGTCGGCGGCCGGGTCCGCGGTGTCGAACGCGGCGAGCAGCAGCGCCTCGGTGGTCTCCGGCAGCCCCATGTGGGTGAGTTCGTTGACGGCCCGCACGGTCGTCCGGTCCATCAGTTCGAGCAGGGACGGCACATGGCCGCCCGCCATGATCCGGCACACCGCGTCGCAGGCGGCGGTCGCGGAGCCGAACTCGGCGGCCAGCACCAGCTGCTGCGGCGGCTTGGGCTTCAGCGCGAGGACGGCGCGCACGACGATGCCGAGCGAGCCCTCGGAGCCGACGAAGAGCCGGGTGAGGTCGTACCCGGCGACGCCCTTCGCCGTCCGCCTGCCGGTGGACATCAGCCTGCCGTCGGCGAGGACGACGTCCAGGCCGAGCACGTACTCGGCGGTCACCCCGTACTTCACGCAGCACAGCCCGCCGGACGCGGTGCCGATGTTGCCGCCGATCGTGCACATCTCCCAGCTGGAGGGGTCCGGCGGGTAGTAGAGGCCGTGCTCCTCGACGGCCCGGGAGAAGGCGGCGTTGACGACGCCGGGTTCGACGACCGCGACGCGGTCCACCGGCGAGATCTCCAGGACGCGGTCCATCCGGGTCAGGGACAGCGCGATGCAGCCGTCGACGGCGTTGGCGGCGCCGGACAGGCCGGTGCGGGCGCCCTGCGGGACGACCGGGACGCGCAGGTCGGTGGCCACGCGCATGACGTGCTGGACCTGCTCGACCGTGCGGGGCAGCACGACGACGGCCGGGGAGCCGGCCGGGCAGAAGCTCGCCATGTCGTTGGCGTAGGAGGCGGTCACGTCGGGGTCGACGAGGACCGCCTCGGCCGGCAGGCCCGCGAGGAGCCGGTCGGTGAGGTTGCTGGTGGCCTCGTCCCGAGGCGCTTCGATACGGCTCATGATCACAGCGTCGCACCCGGGGCCATCGGTGTGAACCCCGCCGGGCCCGCCCTTGGGCCGCCCGGACGCACTGGTCGTATTGACGCACAGTGAGCTGCATGTGCGCGCTCGAAAACCGACAGTCCGGGCCCGGTTCCTCGTTGCTCGCGGAGCCCGGGCCGCCGCGCCGGCGCCGGGTGCTGCGGCGGCTGCTGGTGGTCGCGCTGGCCGGCGGGGTGGCGGCCGGCGGGACGCTGCTGCTGTGGCCGCACGAGCCGCACCGCGCCGCCGCACCGCGCCCGGCGGCCGGGCCGCCGGCCTTCTCGGGCGCGCGGGCGGCGGCGGTGCAGGCGGCCGTGCTCGACGGCCTGCCGGCCGCGCTGCCCGACCTCACCTCGCTCATCGGGGCCCGCGAGCGGCGGGTGCGGGAACGGCCCAAGGACGCGGCGGCCTGGGCGGTGCTGGGGGCCGCGTACGTGGAGCGGATCCGGCGGACCGCCGGGACGGCCGACTATCCGAAGGCCGAGCAGGCGCTGCGGACCTCCCTCCAGGTGGCCGCCAAGGGCAACGCCGAGGCGCTGGGCGGGCTCGCCGCGCTGGCGAACGCGCGCCGGGACTTCGCCGAGGCCAGGCGGTTCGGTGAGGAGGCGTTGAAGGCGGCGCCGAAGCGGTGGTCGACGTATCCGGTGCTGATCGACGCCTGCGACGGGCTCGGCGACTACAAGGCGGCCCGGTCCGCGCTGGACAAGCTGACGGCGCTGAAGGTCGGGGCGGCGGCGCGGCCGGCCGTGATGGCGCGGGCCTCGGCGGTGTACCGGGACCGGGGCTGGCGCGAGGACGCGGCGGCCCAGGTGACGGACGCGGCGGCGGCCGCGCGGACGCCCGCCGAGCAGGCCGCCTATCTCACCCAGGCCGGACAGCTGGCCTGGGAGCGGGGTGAACGGGAGGACGCGCTGCGGCACTTCGAGGCGGCCGTGCGCCTGGACCGGGACGAGGCGGCCGCACGCGCCGGGCAGGGGCGGGCGCTGGCCGGGCTGGGCCGCACCGAGGAGGCGCTGGCCGCGTACCGGGAGGCGCTCGCGCACCGGCCCACCCCGCAGGTCACCCTGGAGCTGGCCGAGCTGTACGAGTCGCTGGGGATGACCCGGCAGGCGCACACGGAGTACGAGCTGATGCGCACCCAGGTGGAGGAGGAGCTGGCCGCCGGGGTCGACGACGACCTGCTGATCGGTCGGTACGAGGCGGACCACGGGGACGCCGAGGAGGGCGTGCAGCGGCTGACCGCCGAGTGGGAGCGGCAGCCCGGTATCGAGGTGGCGGACGCGCTGGGCTGGGCGCTGCACCGGGCCGGTGACGACCAGGAGGCCCTGCGGTACGCCTCGATCGCCACGGACTCGACGAAGGGCGGCGGGGTGCGCAGTGCCCTGTACGCCTTCCACCGGGGCATGATCGAGCGGGACCTGGACGAGGACGCCCCGGCCCGCCGTCACCTCCAGGACGCCCTGCGCTTCAACCCGTACTTCTCCCCGCTCCAGGCCCCGGTGGCGCGATCGGCCCTGGCGGCGCTGGGCGAACAGCCACCGGAGGAACCGCTGCCGGGCTGACGCCGGTCAGAGATTGCCGCGGCGGTCCTGCTCCCGTTCGATCGCTTCGAAGAGGGCCTTGAAGTTGCCCTTGCCGAAGCCCATCGAGCCGTGGCGTTCGATGATCTCGAAGAAGACCGTCGGGCGGTCCTGGACCGGCTTGGTGAAGATCTGGAGCAGGTAGCCGTCCTCGTCGCGGTCGGCGAGGATCTTCAGCTCGCGCAGGGTGTCGATCGGCACCCGGGTGTCGCCGACCCACTCGCCGAGGGTGTCGTAGTAGCTGTCCGGGGTGTCCAGGAACTCGACGCCGGCCGCGCGCATGGTCCGTACGGTCTCGACGATGTCGTTGGTGTTGAGCGCGATGTGCTGGACGCCCGCGCCGCCGTAGAACTCCAGGTACTCGTCGATCTGGGACTTCTTCTTGGCGATGGCCGGTTCGTTGATCGGGAACTTGACCTTCAGGGTGCCGTCGGCGACCACCTTGGACATCAGCGCGCTGTACTCGGTGGCGATGTCGTCGCCGACGAACTCCTTCATGTTCGAGAAGCCCATGACCCGGTGGTAGAAGTCGACCCAGTCGTTCATCCGGCCGAGTTCGACGTTGCCGACGCAGTGGTCGACGGCCTGGAAGGTGCGGCGGGCCGGGGGTGCGACGATCGGGGCCGCGGCGGCGAACCCCGGGAGGTAGGGGCCGTCGTAGTGCGTGCGTTCGACGAGGGTGTGGCGGGTCTCGCCGTACGTGGCGATCGCGGCCAGCACCACCGTGCCGTGCTCGTCCTTCAGCTCGTAGGGCTCGGCCACCGACCGGGCGCCGTGCTCGATCGCGTACGCGTGGGCGCGGCGCGCGTCCGGGACCTCGATGGCGAGGTCGACCACGCCGTCGCCGTGCTCGGCGACGTGCTGCGCGAGGAAGTGGCCCCAGGGGGTGGCGGGCTTGATGACGGAGGTGAGGACGAACCTCGCCGAGCCGTTCTCCAGCACGTAGCTCGCGGTCTCGCGGCTGCCGTTCTCCGGTCCGGAGTACGCGACCAGCCGCATGCCGAACGCGCTGGAGTAGTAGTGCGCGGCCTGTTTGGCGTTGCCGACGGCGAAGACGACCGCGTCCATCCCCCGGACCGGGAAGGGATCGTCCTGCCGGGCCGTGGTGACGGGAGCGTGCTCTGTGGTCTGCGTCATGTCCGAAGGGTGAACCCGGCGGACAAGGTGCGCAATAGTTCTGATTCCGGCTGGGCAATATGCTCAGCGGTACGACCGTTTCGGCGGACTTTCTGTACAGGGTGACCATCCGGAGGCAGGCATGGCGATCGATCATCTGGACGGGCGGATCCTGGTGCTGCTGGCCCGGGAGCCGCGGATCGGGGTGCTGGAGATGTCGCGCCGGCTGGGGGTGGCCCGGGGGACCGTGCAGGCGCGCCTCGACCGGCTTCAGTCGAACGGGGTCATCCAGGGGTTCGGCCCCCAGGTGGACCCGGCGGCCCTCGGCTACCCGGTCACCGCGTTCGCCACGCTCCAGATCCGGCAGGGCCAGGGGCCGGACGTCCGCGCGCACCTGGCGGGCGTGCCGGAGGTGCTGGAGCTGCACACCACGACCGGCACCGGGGACATGCAGTGCCGGCTGGTCGCCCGCTCCAACGCCGATCTCCAGCGGGTGATCGACCGGGTCGTCGGTTTCGACGGCATCGTCCGGGCCTCCACGGCGATCGTCATGGAGAACCCCGTCCCGCTGCGGATCATCCCCCTGGTGGAGCAGGCCGCGGCGGACAGCGACGGGGTCTGACCGGCGGGGAATGACACCGGGAGACGACGCCGGGAGACGACGCCGGGAGCGGGAGACGACGCCGGGAGCGGGAGGCGACGCCGGGAGCGGGAGGCGACGCCGGGAGAGTCACAAGGGAGTGGGTGCAAAGAAGTTGATGCAAAGGACACGTTGCAAAGGACTCTTTGCATCGCTACTCTCGGACCCATGAGCGAACCCCGGGACCCCCAGGTCCGCGATCTCGACGCACGCTCCCTGCGCGGCCTCGCCCACCCGCTGCGGATGCAGCTGCTGGACGCCCTGCGCTACGGCGGGCCGGCCACCGCCTCCCAGCTCGCGGAGAGACTGGGCGAGTCGAGCGGGGCCACCAGCTACCACCTGCGCCAGCTCGCGGCGCACGGCTTCGTCGTGGACGCGCCCGAGCGGGGCAAGGGCCGCGAACGCTGGTGGAAGGCGGCACACCAGGGCCTGCGCTTCGACGACGCCCTGCTCACGGACACCGACCCGGTCGTCCGCGGCGCCGCCGACATGTACCTGCACGAGATCGCCACCACCCAGATCAGGAACCTGTCGACCTGGCTCGGCACCCGCGCCGAATGGCCCGAGGAGTGGAACCGCGTCTGGGACATGAGCAGCGCCACGCTACGGCTCACCCCGGAACTCGCCCAGGAACTGACCGAGAAGATGCACGCGCTCGTCGACACCTACCGCGACAGGGCCGGCGAGGACGAGAGCGTCACGCAGGTACGCGTCCACACGCACCTCTTCCCCATCGAGACGGACTGAGAGGCCCACCGAGATGCTGCACCCCGAGACCCACCTCGCCCTGCACCACACCCGAACAGCGGAACTCCACGCCGAGGCCGAGACCCACCGCCTGGCGAGGGAGGCGAAGCCGGAGCGAGAGCTCCGCGCGCGAATCGGCTGGACGCTGGTGGAGATAGGCCTCCGCCTGGCAACTCCGGTTCCGACGTCAGCGCCCCTTTAGGGGCGCGGGGAACTGCGCGAGCAACCCCCACCCACCGGTCACCCGGAACTCAACAGCCGGCGACCTTCTGCCCCTTCTCCAACGCCACCAGGTCGGAGACGGCCCCCTTGAGACTGGTCACCGGCACCAGCCTCAGCCCCTTCGGCAACTCCGCCTTCGCGTCACCGCACTCGTCCCTCGGCACCAGGAACACCGTCGCCCCGTCCCGCCGGGCCGCCTGCGTCTTCAACGCGACCCCGCCCACGGCCCCCACCGTCCCGTCGGCGGTGATGGTCCCCGTACCGGCGATGTTCCTGCCCCCGGTGAGGTCTCCCCCGCTCCCGTTGCCGTCGAGCTTGTCGATCACCCCGAGCGAGAACAGCAGCCCGGCGCTCGGCCCGCCCACGTCCGCCAGCTTCAGGGTCACCTTGACCTTGTCCGCACTCAGCCCGAGGTACTTCAGCGCGGCCTGGGCCGCCGCGTCCTGCGACTGCCGCATCTGCTCGGTGTTGTGCTGCTCGATCTCCTTGACGTCGCCACCGCTCGGATACACCGAGTCGCGCGGCATCACCGCCCGGTCCGTCCGGAACCAGTTGCCGACGACGTCGCCCAGCGACACCCGCGCGTCCGGCCCGGTCGCCTCGATCGTCGTCATCCGCAGCTGCCCGCTGGTGGTGCGGGTGGGCGCCCCGGCGACGGTGATCACCGGGGTTCCCTGGTTGTCGCCGAGGACGTTCGCCGTCATCCCGGGCTGGGCCACCGAGAACGGCAGCGGCGCGAAGACGGCCGTACCGATCAGAGCCACGACGGGAACCGCACACACGGCGATGGCCTGGAGACGCGTGAGACGTGAGAGCACGGAGTCAATCTAACGTGGCGACCTGTTCCGGCCATCGCCCCGACCCCGCTCACCGCGCATCTCCACGCACACCGCACGGGCCGCCCGGCCCCGGCCGAGGGCGGCTAGCGCAACGCCTCCGCGACCTCCCGCGCGGCGTCCATCACGCGTGTCCCCACCCGTTCCGGGACGGAGTCCGCGAGCATCACGACGCCGACGCTCCCCTCCACCCCGGTGACCCCGAGCAGCGGAGCCGCGGCCCCGCTCGCCCCGGCCTCCAACTCGCCGTGCGTCAGCGTGTATCCGGGGTCGTCGCGCGGCGAGTGCCGGGCGGACAGGATCGCCCTGCCGGCGGCCCCCCGGTCCAGCGGATGCCGGAACCCGGCCCGGTACGCCACGTGGTAGTCGGTCCAGCTCGGCTCGACCACCGCGACCGCGAGCGCCTCCGTCCCGTCGACCAGCGTCAGATGGGCGGTCGCCCCGATGTCCTCGGCGAGCGAACGGAGCGCCGGCAGGGCGGCCTCCCGTACGAGCGGATGCACCTGCCGTCCGAGGCGCAGCACCCCCAGCCCGACCCGGGCTCGCCCGCCCAGGTCACGCCGTACCAGCGCATGCTGTTCAAGGGTGGCGAGCAACCGGTACACCACGGTCCGGTTCACGCCCAGTTTGTTGGATAGCTCGGTGACGGTCAGCCCGTGGTCCGTGTCGGCCAGCAGTTTGAGGACCCTGAGGCCCCGGTCGAGCGTCTGAGAGGTCTCCGCGGTCACGACGCCCACTCCTTAAGTGGTGAGGTCGACGACCTCCGACGCGGCGGTTGCGTCGCCGAGTCCCGTCAGCGACGCGCTTCAGAGGCCGCCGATCGGCAAGGCGGCCCGGCGGCTCCGGGCCCAGTCGCTTCACGGCTGCGCTCCGCGGCGGCGCTGCCACGGGGCGTGTGCGTAGCCGGACAGTAGCGAAGCGGGTTCGCTGAGCGGAAGTCTGCGTCCAGAATCCGGTCAGACGCCGGTACGGACTACCTCGGTATGTGCCGTTATATACGCGGTGTTCTGCCGATGTCACCGCATCCGCGTGGCCCACTCCTGCACCTTGGCGATCCGCTGCCGCAGCTGTCCGGCCGTGGCCTCCGCGCTCGGCGGCCCACCGCAGACCCGGCGCAGCTCCGTGTGGATCACCCCGTGCGGCTTGCCGCTCTGGTGGACGTACGCGCTGACCATGGTGTTCAGCTGCTTACGCAGCTCCATCATCTCCTTGTGGGAGACGACGGGCCGCCGCTCCGCCGGGAGTTCGAGGAGATCGGCCTCGGTGTCCGGCTTCTTGCGGCTGTGCGCGATCTGCCGGGCCTGCCGCTTCTGCAACAGCAGCTGCACCTGGTCGGGTTCGAGGAGCCCCGGGATACCGAGGTAGTCCTGCTCCTCCTCGCTGCCCGGGTGGGCCTGCATGCCGAACTCGGCGCCGTCGTAGAGGACCCGGTCGAAGACGGCCTCGGACTCCAGAGCCTCGAAGGCGAACTGCTCCTGCTCGCCGGTGTCCTCGTCCTGCTCCTTGTTCGCCTCCTCCATCTCCTTCTCGGACTCGGCGTACGGGTCCTCCTCGCCGTTCTTCTTCGGCTTGTCGAGGGCGTGGTCGCGCTCGACCTCCATCTCGTTGGCGAAGGTCAGCAGGTCGGGGACGGTCGGCAGGAACACCGACGCGGTCTCGCCGCGCCGCCTCGACCGCACGAACCGGCCGACGGCCTGGGCGAAGAAGAGGGGGGTGGAGATGGTGGTGGCGTAGACGCCGACGGCCAGCCGGGGCACGTCGACGCCCTCGGACACCATGCGCACGGCGACCATCCACCGGTCGTCACTCGCGCTGAAGTCGTCGATCCGCTTGGACGCGCCGGTGTCGTCGGAGAGGACCAGCGTCGCCTTGCAGCCCGTGATCTCGCGGATCAGCTTGGCGTAGGCGCGGGCCGAGTCCTGGTCGGAGGCGATGACGAGGGCGCCCGCGTCCGGGATGCCCTTGCGCACCTCGGTCAGTCGCTGGTCGGCGGCGCGCAGCACGGCCGGCATCCACTCGCCGCGCGGATCGAGCGCCGTCCGCCAGGCCTGGCTCACCGCGTCCTTGGTCATGGGCTCGCCGAGCCGGGCGGCGATCTCGTCACCGGCCTTGGTGCGCCAGCGCATGTTGCCGCTGTAGGAGAGGAAGATGACCGGGCGCACGACGTGGTCGGCGAGCGCGTTGCCGTACCCGTAGGTGTAGTCGGCGGCGGACCGCCGGATGCCGTCCTGCCCCTCCTCGTAGGTCACGAAGGGGATCGGGTTGGTGTCGGACCGGAACGGCGTACCGGTCAGGGCCAGCCGCCGGGTGGCCGGCTCGAACGCCTCCAGGCAGGCCTCGCCCCAGGACTTGGAGTCACCGGCGTGGTGGATCTCGTCGAGGATGACGAGGGTCTTGCGCTGCTCGGAGCGGTTGCGGTGCAGCATGGGCCGCACGCCGACACCGGCGTAGGTGACGGCGACCCCGTCGTACTCGCGGCTGAGCGGTCCGGCGCTGTACTCGGGGTCGAGCTTGATGCCTATCCGCGCGGCGGCCTCCGCCCACTGCTTCTTCAGGTGCTCGGTGGGCGCGACGACCGTGACCTGCTGCACGACGTGGTGGTGCAGCAGCCAGGAGGCGAGCGTCAGCGCGAACGTGGTCTTGCCGGCGCCGGGGGTGGCGACGGCGAGGAAGTCGCGTGGCTGCTCCTGGACGTACTTCTCCATGGCCCCCTGCTGCCAGGCCCGCAGCTTGCTGGCGGTACCCCAGGGCGCCCGGCCCGGAAAGGCCGGCGAGAGGTGGTGGGAGTTGGAGGAGGACGGGGAAGCGGCGGTAGTAGTCACGGTCTCCGTAGTAGGGGGTCGCGAGGTGTACGAGGGTCGGGCGGCTACGTATGACAACCGGGCCACCCTACCGGCGTGCCGTGGCTGTCAACGCGCGGACGAGGCCGGGTCACCCCGGGGTGGGACCCACGTCACAGATCACGGAGCCGGGTCACCGATCACCGAGCCGGGTCACCGATCACGGAGCCGGGTCACCGATCACCGAGCCGGGTCACCGATCACGGAGCCGGGTCGTCACCCAGGCCCCCGCGAGTGCCACGGCCGCCATGGGCAGGAACACGGCGGCGAAGGCGGCGGAATGGGAACCGGAGCCGGCCGTACCCGTCATGCTGCCGCCGCCGAGGGCGGCGAACGCCGCGCCGGTCGCGGCGAGCAGCACCACGTTGGACAGGGCGTCGGAGATCTGGAGGGCTGCGGAGTTGGCACCGGCCTCCTCAGGAGCGGAGAGCCGGAGCATCAGGACGCTGGCCGAGGCGATCACCAGCCCCATCCCGAAACAGCCGAAGGCCCAGGCGACGGCGACGATCCACACCGGCACGGCGGGCAGGAGCACACTGGGCGCGGTCGCGACCGCCGCGGCGACCAGCACCATGCCCAGGGTCATCAGGCGCTCCCGGTGGGCCTGCATGCCCGGCCGCGCCTGCACCCACGAGCCCGCCGCCCAGGTCACCCCGCCCGCCGCCAGCGAGAACCCGGCGAGCGTCGGGGACAGCCCCCGCTGGGTGACGAGCATCAGCGGTACGAAGGACTCGGCGGCGACGAAGGAACCCGCCGCGAGCCCGCGCAGCAGCACGACCGAGGGCAGGCCGCGCGCGGCGCGGTAGGTGCCGCGGGGCAGCAGCCCGAGCACGGCCGGTACCAGCAGCGCGGCGCCGGCGGCTCCCGGCAGCAGGGACAGCCAGCGCGGGTCCTGGGCCGCGTACTGGAGCAGTCCCGCGCCCACGGAGATGCCGAGGGCGAGCCGGATGCGCCGGCGGTCGAAGGCCTCCTGGCGGCCGCCCGGCACGGGACCGCCGGCCCGCCGCCGTATCTGCGGCAGCGCGAGCGCCACCGGGAGGACCACCAGCACCGGGATCCCGAGGAACACCCAGCGCCAGCCGAGCTGTTCGGTGACGGTTCCGGCGGCCAGCGGCCCGACGATGGACGGCACGACCCAGCCGGCCGCGAAGGCGGCCATGATCGCGGGCCGCAGCCGTTCCGGGTAGGCCCGGCCCACGACCACGTACAGGGCGACGATGACCAGTCCCCCGCCGAGGCCCTGCACGGCCCGCCCCAGGATGAACACCCACATGCTCTGGGCGGTCCCGGCCACGACGAGCCCGGCGGCGAAGGCCCCGATCCCGGTGGTCAGGGCCCCGAGCGGCCCCCTGCGGTCCGACCACTGCCCGGCCAGCACCATCCCGAACAGACTGGTCGTGAAGTACCCGGAGAAGGCGAACGCGTACGACGACACCCCGTGCAGTTCCCGGGCCGCGACCGGCATCGCCGTCCCCACGGCCGTCGCCTCGAAGGCGATCAGCAGCACGACGGACACGATCCCGATGCTCAGCGCCCGGTACGACCGCCCCAGCACACCCTCGTCATCGACGCTGTCGGCGGTCTCATCTGCGACGACGGCGTCGCTCGGCTCAAGGGCGGTCATGCTGACCACGGTAAGGCCCAAGTGTCACTTTGGCCCCTGTCGGGAGCCGTACCCCACCTCGGACCTTGGTCGTAGACCCCCCTCCCCGTCCCGTTTCATGAACGCCGTATGGCAGTCCCGTTGCACCCCCACCGGTCCCCTTGCCCCCCTCCCCCACACCCTCATACCTTCGTCTCACCGACACGGCCGTGTGCCCGAGTGGCTTAGGGACTCGCCTGCAAAGCGAGGTACGTGGGTTCAATTCCCGCCACGGCCTCTTACTGCCTGACCAGGCAGAAGAAGAGGGCGGCACCTATCAGGGGTGCCGCCCTCTTCTGGTTCCGGTCACCAGCCGACGGCGACCAGGAGCCACTGCGGGTCGGCGTGGGAGATGAAGGAGGACTGGCCTGCCACGTCGTCGTAGGGGAAGCCGTAGGCGAGGTGGCTGATGGCGTTGTCGTGCCAGAACTTCGCGTAGTAGTTGGCGGGGGCCGCCGTGTAGAACTGGGCCGGGTCGGACTGCTGCGAGGCCGGCAGGGTGGCGACGTGGCGGTTGAGGGCGGCGCACATGGTGGGGTCGGCCGCCAGGGAGGCCGCGCAGCCGAAGATGTCGGAGGTGGCCGCGGTCACGCCGACCGACTGGGCGTACGAGGTGAAGTAGTTCGCGTTGGCGCCGCCCGCGCGGAAGCTGGGGTCGCTGCCGGGCGCGATGATCCGGTACGGGGCCTGGGTCTGGGCGAGGACCTTGAACTGGCCGGGAACGGCGTCGGTGAAGCGCTGGAAGGTGGTGGCTCGGTCCTCGGCGAAGGTCTGCCGGTTCTCGCCGACCTCGGTGTCGTAACCGTCCTTGGTGTGCAGGCGCATGGCCAGCTTCAGGCCGAAGGCGTCGACCCGGGTGGTGTTGCCGTTGAAGACGTGGTCGCCGACCGTGAACTCGATGAAGTCGTAGTACGGGCTGGTGGGCGAGCCCAGGTAGAAGTACATGCGGCCCGCGGAGTTGGCCGGCATGTCGAGGTAGGGCTGCTCGGCGATGGAGTGGGTCTGGCCGTTGAAGCTCCAGTACACCTGGCTGTCGGGGTACTTGCCGTTGGTGCGGTTGAGGATCTTCACCTCGACGGCGTTGTTCGCGGCGGGTATGTCGCTGGTGCTGCCCCAGAAGTCGTCCGGCGGGGTGGTGGAACCGGGGCCGTAGACCTGGAACTCCCAGAGTGAGTAGCCGTACGGGGTGGCCCGCGTGGTGCCGTAGAGGCGGACGTAGCGGCCGCTGCCGGTGACGGTCAGGTTCTGGGTGCCGCCGGTGCCGGTGGTGGTGGAGTAGACGGTGGTCCAGGTGGTGGCGTCGGTGGAGGTCTGGATCTGGAAGGTTTTCGCGTAGGCGGCCTCCCAGTCGAGGGTGACGCGGGTGAGCTGCTGGACGGACCCCAGGTCGACCTGGAGCCACTGCGGGTCGGAGAAGGCCGAGGACCAGCGGGTGCCGGTGTTGCCGTCGACCGCCGCGCTCGCGGGGAAGGACGCGTTCTCGGTCGAGAAGGCGGTGGCCGGCCTGCCCTGGGACAGCAACTGGTCGGCGGCGTGCGCGGGGGACGGTGCGAGGGCCGCGAAGAAGGCGGCGATCAGGACGACGACCAGACCGAGAGCCATGCGTGGGCGCACGGCGTCGGCCGGTGGTCTGCGGGTGGTGAGCACGCTGACGGAACTCTGCATGCGGGTCTCCTCAAGCCGGTTCGGCGTGCGTGGGGATGGAGCGACAGCAGACGGGCGAGCGTTCCCTCGGGTTGTAGACCCACCGACGCCCGCCGTCAACAACTGAACCCGAAATCACTTGAGTTGTGGCTTCGCGGCCGGAAGCGGGACCACCGCCTTCAGCTCTCGACCGCATGGCGGGCCCCGGGACGAGCCGGCTCTACAAGGCTTGACGCATCCGGTCTGGACCTGCGCGGGGAGCGGGGAGACCGGCCGGAGCGGCCCTGTCCCCCGTGCGAGCTACACGCAGGTGTCCTCCGCGTGGTGACGATTCCCGGGCGGCCGGTCCATAGCGTTCTGACCAGTCGCGGCGGTCGGGCCGCGCGTCCCTGGGAGGAAGTCATCATGAGGGTGGTCTGGCAGCTCCTGGCCGTCGCGGCCGTCTCCTTCGTCGGCGGGCAGGCGCTCGCGGCGGTGGACGGGAACTGGTTTCTCACGCTGGTCGTCGGCCTGCTGACGGCAGTGGCCGCGGTGCCGGTCTACCGGTGGGTGGTACGGCGGACCGAGCACCGGCCCGTCACCGAGGTGGGGCGGGAGGGCGCGCGCCCGGCGTTCGCGCGCGGGGCGCTCGTCGGGGTGACGGCGTTCACCGGGGTCATCGTGAACATCGCCCTCCTCGGCGATTACACGGTGCACGGAGTGGGGTCGGTGGCGAGTGCCGTGGGGCTGGTGGGGTTCATGGCCGCCGCCGCGGTCACGGAGGAACTGCTGTTCCGGGGCGTGCTGTTGCGGATCGTCGAGGAGCGCTTCGGGACGTGGATAGCGCTCACCTCGACCGGCGCGCTGTTCGGGACGATGCATCTGTTCAACGAGCACGCCACCGTCTGGGGCGCCCTCGCCATCGCGATCGAGGCCGGCGGCATGCTGGGCGCCTCGTACGTCGCCACCCGCACCCTGTGGCTGCCGATCGGCCTGCACTTCGGCTGGAACTTCGCCGAGTCGGGCATCTTCGGCACCGAGGTCTCCGGCAGCGGGTCGCAGCAGGGGCTGCTGGATGCCACGACCTCGGGGGCACGGCTGGTCACCGGTGGCGAGTTCGGGCCGGAGGCCAGCATCTACTCGGTGCTGCTCGGCGTGCTGGTGACGGTCGTGTTCCTGCGGCTGGCTCGGCGGCGGGGTCGCCTGATGCCCCGTCGTCGTCCGGGCGCCACGGCCGACGCGGTCGCTACCGGGGTGAATTCGCGGCGCTCCGGCCTTCGGGCCGGGAAGTGAAGCGCATCTCATGTGGGGGCGACGCGGAGCATCGCGATGTTGTCCAGGCGTAGCCGGGCAAGCCACCGGCCGGTGACATCTCGCGCACATGTTCCCGACGACAGCAGGCGTTCGAGTTTCTAGGGTGATGGTCATGCAGCTCCGGTATGCGTTCAGGCTCTACCCGAATGCCGGTCAGCGCACCGCGCTGGCCAGGGCTTTCGGGTGTGCCCGGATGGTGTTCAACGACGCGGTCCGTGCCCGCGAGGACGCCCGGAAGGCCGGGCAGCCGTTCCCGGCGGCCGGAGAGCTATCTAGGAAGCTGATCACCGAAGCGAAGCGGACGGCGGCACGCTCCTGGCTGGGCGAGGTCTCCGCCGTCGTCCTCCAGCAGTCCCTGCGGGACGCCGAGGCCGCCTACCGCAACTTCTTCGCCTCCCTCAAGCACACCCGTAAAGGACCCAGGACCGGCCCGCCCCGCTTCAAGTCCCGCAAGGACGCCCGGCAGTCGGTCCGGTTCACTGCCAACGCCCGCTGGACCATCACCGACAGCGGCCGTCTGAGCCTGCCGAAGATCGGCGCGGTGAAGGTGAAATGGTCCCGCACCCTGCCCGCCACACCGTCCTCCGACACCGTCGTCAAGGACGCGGCCGACAGGTACTTCGCCTCCTTCGTCATCGACACCGATCCCGCCACCGACCAAGCACGGATGCCCCACACTGATCAGACCGTCGGTATCGATCTCGGCCTCACGCACTTCGCCGTCCTATCCGACGGCACGAAGATCGATTCCCCGCGCTTTTTGCGGCGGGCGGAGAAGAAGCTGAAGAAGGCCCAGCAGAAGCTGTCCCGTAAGCAGAAGGGGTCGAAGAACCGGGCCAAGGCCCGCCTCAAGGTCGCCCGCGCCCACGCCAAAATTGCCGATGCGCGCCGTGAGTTCCACCACCAGCTCTCCACGAAGCTGATCTCCGAGAACCAAGGGATCGCCGTGGAGGACCTGTCGGTGGCGGGACTGGCCCGCACCAGGCTGGCCAAGTCCGTGCACGATGCCGGATGGGCATCGTTCCTCAGCATGCTGGAATACAAGGCTTCCCGGTACGGCCGTGTCCTGGTCAAGACCGGCCGGTTCGAGCCGACCTCCCAGACCTGCTCCACCTGCGGCATCAAAGACGGGCCCAAACCCCTCAGCGTCCGGGAATGGACCTGTACCGCCTGCGGCACCGTCCACGATCGGGACACCAACGCCGCGATCAATGTGAAGACGGCCGCCGGACTGGCGGCATCGGCCTGCGGAGCGCCGGTAAGACCAGGAGCGATCCCGGCACAGCGCGAAGAAACAGGAAGCCACGGATTCCCGACCGGAAACCGTGCCGCATAGTGGCACGGCAACACGTCGAGAAGGCCAGAATCCTCGCCCTTCAGGGGCGAGGAGCATGTCAAACTGCCTTGGTGATCAGTCCTCGGCAGTGGGCCGACCGGTGGCACCGGCTGGACGTCACGGTCCGGGATCTGCCGCTCGGGCTGCTGCTCCTGGCCGGTTCGTTCCTGCCGGCGCTGCACGGCAAGGGGACGCAGGTCGGGGATGTGCCGACCCGCCCGATCGACGCCCTGGCCCTGCTGGCGCTCGCCCTGGAGTGCCTGCCGCTGGCGGTGCGCCGGCGGTGGCCGGCCGGCTGTCTCGCCCTGGTGTCGCTCGGCTTCGCCGTCGACCAGCTGCGTGGCTACCACTCGGTCGCGGGCACCGCGCTGCCCCTCGCACTGATCAGCACCGGGGCCCATCTGACCCGGCACCGGCGGGCCGCCGCGCTGGTGTTCTCGGCGGCCTACGTGCCGTTGGCGGTCGCGCTGTACCGGCTGGGGTCGGGCGGCGAGACGGTCACCGGGTTCGTGACCTTCTACCTGGTGCTGGTCCTCGCCTGGGGCGCCGGGGCGTGGCTGCACGGCAGCCGGATCGCGGAGGCCGAACACCGGCGGCGGGTCGCCGAGGACACCCGTGCCGCCGAACGCACCCGGATCGCCCGCGAGTTGCACGACGTGGTGACCCACCATGTGACGGCGATGGTGGTGCAGGCCGAGGCGGCACGGTATCTGACCGCCGCGCCCGAGCGGCTCGACCAGGCCCTGACCGCCGTCAGCGACACCGGCCGACGGGCCATCGCCGACCTGCGCCATCTGCTCGACCTGCTCAACCCCGGTCACGGTGCCGACCGCGGCGCCGATGTCAGGACGCCGCCGGCGGGGCGGCTGCTCACCCTTGTGGAACAGACCCGGCAGGCCGGGCAGCCGGTGGAGTTCACCGAGGAGGGCGCCCCGACGCAGCCCGCGGGCAGCGCCGACCTGGTGGCCTACCGGGTGGTGCAGGAGGCCCTGACGAACGCCCTCAAGTACGCCCACGGCAGCCGCACCTCGGTCCGGGTCCGGCACGGCGAGAAGGAGATCACCGTGGAGATCGACACAGCCGGACCGGTAGTGACCGGGGAGACCACGGACGAACCCGGCACGGGCGGCACGGGTGCGAGCGCCGGCACTGGCAGGACCGGCACGGGCGGCGCGGGTGCGGGTGGGGTCGGCGCGGGGAGGACCGGCGTGGGTGGGCGTGGCGTGGGCCGGGTGGGGACGGCCGGCGTGGGCAGGTTTCGTTCGGTGTCGGTGTCGGTGTCGCCCGGTGGCGGCGGGCGTGGGCTCGTCGGGCTCCGGGAGCGGGTGGACGTCCTGGGCGGTGAGTTCAGCGCGGGGCACGCGGCGGACGGCGGCTTCGTCGTCCGGGCCCGGATACCCTCGGGGAACCCCGCGTGACCGGCGTGGTCGAGGCACCGCTGCGGGTGCTGGTCTGTGACGACCAGGTGCTCATCCGCACCGGCCTGGCGACGATCATCGACGCCCAGCCGGATCTGGAGGTGGCCGGTGAGTGCGGGGACGGCCGGAGCGCGGTCGACCTGGCCGGCCGGCTGCGCCCGGACGTCGTGGTGATGGACGTCCGGATGCCGGTCCTGGATGGCATCGAGGCCACCCGGCTGCTCGCCGGAGCGGGGGTGCCGCATCCCGTGAAGGTGCTCGTGGTGACGACCTTCAACCTGGACGAGTACGTCTACGAGGCACTGCGCGCGGGTGCCAGCGGCTTCCTGCTCAAGGACGCCCCGCCGGACCGGCTGCTGCACGGCATCCGCACCGTGGCCACCGGCGCCGCCCTGCTGGACCCCGAGGTGACCCGGCAGTTGGTGGGCCGGTACGCCGCCCGGATCCGGCCCGCCGACGGGGGCACCCCGCACGACGTCCCGCTGACCCCGCGCGAGCTGGAGGTGCTGCGGCTGATCGCGGACGGCCGGTCCAACAGCGAGATCGCGGCGGCCCTCGTGATCAGCCAGGAGACCGTCAAGACGTTCGTGTCCCGCATCCTCACCAAGCTGGGCCTGCGCGACCGCGTCCAGGCCGTCGTCTACGCCTACCGGCGGGGCTTGGTGACCTGAGGACCCGGACCGGACCCGGCACCGGCGTCGGCCCCGGCGTCGGCCGACGGGGCCAGCCGTCTACAGGACCCCGCCCGCCTCGTCCTGGAACAGTTCCGTCCAGTAGTGCCAGTCGGCGTCGGTCGTGGTGGGGGTGGGGTCGATCGCCGCGAGGGTGTGCAGCATGGTGGCGGCGAGCTGGTCGTAGGCGTCCGTGGTGAGTTCGAGGTGCAGGTGCTCGTCGATGGTGCGCTCGTGGTGGAGCAGCCAGAGCGTGTAGGCGAGGGTGGAGATGTCGGTGTTGAGGGGGTAGAGCGTCGCCTCCGGCTCGGAGAAGTTGAGGATCGCGCCCGTGCCGCCGTCCACGACGAGGCTGTTGTCCTCCACCAGGTGGCCGAGGCGTATGAGCCGGTCGGCGTGGGCCGGGAGGTCCTCCATGGGGAAGCCGCCCGGGTGGATGTCGGCGAAGTACTCGGTGAGCGTGGGAAGCGAGGCGTCCGGGTCGAGGTGGAACAGGACGGCACGCTCGGGCAGCCCGGTCTCGCGCAGGAAGCGGCGGGTCGGCTCGTGGGTGAGCGTCGGCGGGAAGTCGACCTCCTCGAAGCGGGCCACCCGGCCCTGCCCGAACTCCTGGTCCAGGAGCCGGGCCGGCAGGTCGAGGCTGAGCCCGGAGCCCGTGCCGGGTCCTGCGACCAGGCTGAGGGGGCGGATCAGAGCCGTCGCCTTCCAGTACGGCGGGACCCGGCCCGCCGTGCCCTCCTCGAAGAGCTCCAGGAGCTTGCGGGAGGCCTCGGTCGCCACCTTCGTGCCGTACGTCCCGGCGAGGGAGGCGAAACGGCCGCGCAGGCCGGTCAGTTCCTCGGTGACGGCGGCGAACCGCAGCAGGGTCTCCAGCGAGGGGGCGAGCGGGCGCGGGTCGGTGGGGCCGACGAGGTGGGCCGTGGAGATCTCGCCGGTGCCGCCGTCGAGGAGGATCGACTCCGGGTCCAGACCGGCGGGCGCGAGCAACTCCCCTATCACCAGCCGGTCCCGCAGCTCCTCCGCGAGACGGGACGGGCCGTCCGTGACGTCGGCGAGGGTGCGCAGGCCCGCCGTGCGCAGCGGCTCGAAGGTCAGCAGGCCGTCGGTGTCGGGCAGTCCGGGGCCGGTGAGCCAGCTGCGCGTCGGTTCGTGCGTGATGTATCGGTCCAGTTCAGCCTCGGTCAGCGTGATCGCCGCCGCACCGCTGCCGGTCGTGCTGATCGTGCTCATCGCTGCCCCCGCGATCAAAGAGTTCAAGTCGTGCAAGTGGGTCGGGTGGATCGGATGGGTCGGGTGGTGCGCCGTACGTCGTCGAGCAGGGCGTGGTGTGCCGTTCGGGCTTCCCCTCCGAACCGGCCGTCCCCACTGCCCAGAACACTACGCCGCGGCACTGACAACGCCCCGTGGAAGAGACGCCAGGCAACCCTGGCCCGTTCCGCCCCGGCGAGAATCCCCGCCACCGTCCGTTCCACGCCCGGCACCGAGGTCGTCCGGCCACGGACCCGACGACCGGACCCGGCGACCGGACCCGGCGACCGGGGCCGCCGTCGCCGCCGGCAGGCCCCGTGATCACGACGACCCCTCGCGGAGCCGTCCGGTCACTGGGTGACCACGGCCGCCTGCGGACGGATCGGCAGGCGGTTGACCGGGCGGCCGGTGGCCGCGCGGACGGCGGAGGCGATGGCCGCGGGGGACGTCACGACCGGTACCGCGCTGACCGACTTGGCGCCGAAGGGGGCCACCACGTCCCGCTCCTCGACCAGTTTGACGATCCGGATGTCGGGTGCGTCCAGGGCGGTCGGCAGGGCGTAACCGGTGAGGTCGGGGTGGCGGATCAGACCGCGCGGGGTGCGCAGGTTCTCCGTCAGGGCGATGCCGACGCCCTGCGTGACACCGGCCTCGATGCGGGCGTTGAGCTGTGCCGGGTTGAGGATCCGGCCCACGTCCTGGGCGACCGCCAGCTCCACCACCCGTACCGAGCCAAGTTCGATGTCGACGTCGACGACCGCGCGGATCGCGCAGAAGGCGAGACCGACGAAGGCGTCGCCCTGGCCGTCGGCGTTCAGCGGCTCGGTGGGGTGCGGCCGGCACTGCGCGGTGGCCCACAGCTCCTTGCCGTCCAGCGCCTCGGTGACCGTGGTCGACAGGACACCGTCGTACGAGGTGATCTTGCCGTCGGTGATCTGGAGCAGTTCGGTGGACATGCCGAACTTGTGGGCGAGGGGCTGGAGGAGCTGGGTGCGGACCATCTTCGCGGCGCGTTCGACCGCGCCGCCCGAGACCCAGGTGTGGCGGCCGCGGCAGCCGGGGCCCGCGGGCGGCTGGTCGGTGTCGACGGGCGCCACGTGGACCTCGTCGATGCCGAGCGTCTCCTGGACGATCTGCCGGGCCAGCGTGGTGAAGCCCTGGCCGGTCTCCACGGCCGCGCAGAGCACGGTCGCGATGCCGTCGTGGACCTTGACGGTGGCCGTCGAGACCTCGTCGGCGCCCTCCGCGCCGAGCATGTGGACCATGCCGAGGCCGTAGCCGACGCCCCGGCGCACCGCGCCCGGCTCGCCCGCGCCCTCGGGGCCGCCGGGCAGCAGCCACTCGTCCTCGGGGGTGTCCTTGGGGAGCTGCGGCAGCGGGAAGTCCTGTACCGCCTGGAGGAGTTCGGCGACGGGGGCCGGGCAGGTGACGGTCTGGCCGATGGGCAGGACGTCACCGGTCGCGAGCGCGTTGCGCAGGCGGATCTCGGCCGGGTCCAGGCCCAGTTTCTTCGCCAGCTTGTCCATCTGCGCCTCGTAGGCGGCGCACACCTGCATGGCGCCCTCGCCGCGGACGTGACCGGAGGGCGGGTTGTTGGTGCGTACGGCCCAGCCCTCGATGAAGGCGTTCGGGACGACGTAGGGGCCGCAGGCGAAGGAGACGGCGGCGGCCAGGGACTCGGCGGAGGTGTCGGCGTAGGCGCCCGCGTCGAGCAGGATCTGCGCCTCGACCTTGACCAGCCTGCCCTCGGCGTCGGCGTGGTGCCGGTAACGGAGCAGGGTGGGATGGCGGTGGGCGTGGCCGAGGAAGGACTCCTCGCGCGTGGCGGTGAGTTTGACCGGGCAGCCGGTCTTCAGGGCGAGCAGGCCGAGCGGCAGCTGGAAGCCCTGGTCCTCGCGGTCGGCGGTGGCGCCGGGCACCCCGGTGACGACGATCTTCACCTGTTCGAGCGACAGGCCGTAGCAGGCGGCGGCCGTGTTGCGGTCCGTGTGCGGGTCGGTGGAGGCCAGGTACAGCTCGACCCCGCCGTCCGGGCGGGGCACGGCGAGGCCGGCCTCGGCGCCGATGGGGGCGGGGTCGGCGCGGCCGATGCGGTACTGGCCCTCGACGACGATCTCGCCGGTCGCGTCCGGGTCGCCGTGCTGGAGCGGGATGTGCCGGATCAGGTTGCCGTCGGGGTGCAGCGGCTCGGCCTCGAAGGACTGCTCGGGGTCGATGACCGGGTCGAGGATCTCGTACTCGACGATGACGGCGGCGGCGGCCATGCGGGCGGTGTCGGGGTGGTCGGCGGCGACGGCGGCGATCGGCTCGCCGTGGTGGCGGACGACCTCCGAGGCGAACACCGGGCGGTCCGGGGTGCCGCGCCCGTGGCGCGGGGTGCCGGGGACGTCCTCGTGGGTGATCACGGCCCGGACGCCGGGCATCTCGCGCGCGTGGCTGGTGTCGACGGACACGATGCGCGCGTGCGGGTGCGGGGAGCGCAGCACGGCCGCCCACAGCAGGCCCTCGGCCCACAGGTCGGCCGCGTACGGGAAGGTGCCCTCGGTCTTCGCGCGCGCGTCCGCGGGCGGCAGCGACACGCCGAGGCCGTGCGGGGGCTCGGGTGCGGCGGCGGGGGCCTCCGCGGCGGTGGTCGTGGTGACGGTCTCGTTGGTCACGCCTGGCCTCCGTCCGGGCCGTAGGGCTGGTCGTCGTAACCCTGGCCTTGATCGCCGAACGTCTGGTTGCCGCCGAACGTCTGGTCGCCGCCGAAGGACTGGTCGGCGTTGAACGACTGGTTGCCACCGAAGGACTGGTCGGCGTTGAACGACTGGTTGCCACCGAACGTCTGGTCGCCGCCGAAGGACTGGTTGCCTCCGAACGACTGGTCGGCGTTGAACGACTGGTTGCCGCCGAAGGACTGGTCGTACGACTGCTCGTGCGGGACGTGGATGCCCGCCCCGAACGTGCCCGGGGAGTCGAACGCCGACGCGTTGACGCCGCCGGCGCCCGGTCCCGCCTGATGCGGGATACGGGCCTCGTCGCCGTCCGTCTCGGCGTCGGCGGCGGCGTGTGCCTCGCGTTCGGCGACGACGTCCTGGACGGCGTCCAGGACGCCCCGGTAGCCGGAGCAGCGGCAGAGGTTGCCGCACAGGGCCTGGCGGGTCTCCAGCTCGGTCGGGGCCGGGTTGCCCTCCAGCAGGTCGTGGAGGGTCATCGCCATGCCGGGGACGCAGAAGCCGCACTGGACCGCTCCGCAGCGGGCCAGGGCGCGCTGGACGTCGGAGGGCCGGCCGTCCTGGGCGAGGCCCTCCACGGTGCGCACCTCGCTGCCGGCGGCGGTCACGGCCGGAACCAGGCAGGAGGCCACGAGACGGCCGTCGACCTGGACGTTGCAGGCGCCGCACTCGCCCTGCGAGCAGCCGTCCTTGGCGCCGGCCAGGCCGAGGCGCTCCCGCAGGACGTAGAGCAGGGACTCGCCGATCCAGGCGTCGGTGACGGGGCGGTCCGTGCCGTTGACCCGCAGGACGTAGGAGGCGAGGGGGTGGTCGTCGACCGCCTCGGTCTCGCCGTCGTCGGGTTCTGCCCCGTCCGCACCGCCGGTGTGGTTCTCGTCGTCGGGTGCGTCCGTTTCGGCCCGCTCCCCGACCGCATCCGGTTCACCGGTTCCGCCCGGGCCGTCGGCCGCCGCGGGCTCGTGGGCGTGCTCGTGGCCGTGCTCATGTGCCGCGGCCCCGGGCGGTCGGCCCGTTTCGGAGGGTCCGCCCGTTTCGCCCTCCTCGGCACCGCCGGCCGCAGGCGGGCCGTCAGCGGGCCCGGGGGCGTGAGCAGCGGGCGGAGTGGGGCCGTGCCGCGACGGGGCGCCAGCGGGGGCTCCAGGGGCCTCCGCGGGGTGCTCCCAGGTCTGGGTCTCCGTCGCCCAGGGGGCGGGGGCACCGCCCGGGAGGGTCGACGGGGGTGTGCCGCCCCACTGCTCCATGAGCGCGGATGTGGTGAACTCGCCGGATTCGTCCGGAGTATCGCCACTTGCGACCGGAATCGACCACTGCCCGGTCACATCGTGACCGGGCGCGGGCGGCGGTTCCTCGTACGTCCACTGCTGCGTCGAGGCGGGGTTGTACGTGAACCGGTCGCCGCCGGACTGCTCCTGGGGGACCGCGTCGGGGTCGGGCCACCGGCCTCCCTCGCCCGGCGCGCCCCAGGTCTCGCTGTCCGGAGCGACCGCTATCTGCGGCGGTACGTAACCGTGTCCGGGCGCGGCCAGCGGACTGTCACCGGACAGCAGGGCCTCGATGCCGCCCTCGGGGAGCTTCACGAACGCGGTCGCACCGTCGTCGTAGTCGCCCTGGGGCAGCGGGTCCCACCGGCCGCCACCGGAGGGCGCACCCTCCGCGTGCTGGTCGTCGGTCATGACAGCGCCCTCCCCAGTGCTCGTCGGGCCAGCGCGGCGACGGTGCGCCGCAGGTGCAGTACGGCGGGCGGAAGCGTGGGCACCGAGCCGTCGGGCTCGGGGGCCGGGTCCGGGATGCAGGCGGCGGCCACGTACTCGCCGAACGCGGCCAGCGCCTCCGGGACCAGCGCCCGGTCGTTGTCCCAGTCGATGAGCCTCGCCACCCACTGCTCGGCCTCCAGGGGCCGCAGCGGCATCGGCGCTATGGCACCGACGGCACATCTGACGCCGCGCCGCGCGGGGTCGAGGACGAGCGCCACGGAGGCCACCGAGCGGCCCGGACCGGTGCGTCCGGTCGCCTTCAGGAAGACCTGCGGGGCGTGCAGCAGCGGCACCCGCACGAAGCCGATCAGCTCGCCCGCGCGGAGCATCTCCACGCCGGCCAGCAGGTGCGACACCGGGATCTCCCGGCGGGACCCGCCGGGCCCCGCGATGATCAGCGTCGCCTCCAGGGCGGCGAGGACCGGCAGCGCGTCGCCGGTGGGCGCGGCCGTGGCGATGTTGCCGCCCAGGGTGCCCGCGTTGCGGATGTGCGGTGGACCGGCGGCCCGCGCGGCGGCGGCGAGCGCCGGGATCAGCGCGGCGAAGTCGGGGCGC
Source organism: Streptomyces humi (assembly GCF_001005085.2). Taxonomy (GTDB): domain Bacteria; phylum Actinomycetota; class Actinomycetes; order Streptomycetales; family Streptomycetaceae; genus Streptomyces; species Streptomyces humi. Next base: position 14,773 of record NZ_LBMU02000076.1, on the reverse strand, counting down.
CCCATGCGCGCGTGTGTGAGGCCGGCGCCGAGCAGCGCGTTGCCGTCCTGGTACTGCCAGCCGCGGATCTCGCTGATCCGGCCGAGACCGACGAGCGCGGCGGGCCGCAGCTGCCCGGCGTTGACGGCGGCCATCAGGTCGGTGCCGCCGGCCACGGGGACCGCGGCGGGCATGTCGGTGAGGGCCGCCACTGCCTCGTTCAGCGTCGTGGGCAGCGTGACGGACTGCCCCGCCTGCGGTGCGTGCGTGGTCAAAACCGGCTGCCCCTTCCCGCTGCCCCACCTGGTCCCACCTGTGTGGCCGTACGGTACGTGCTCACAGGGCGGACGTGGCAACTCTGGCACATCTTCGCAAGCCTCGAACGCACGGGTCCGCTAGGAGGCATTCGCCCACCTCACCGGCGGCATGGACCGTTTTCACACGCCATCACCGGTGAGTCCTGATTGACACTCTTCGGTGACCCTTGAGGTCTTTTTCCATTACGCGTTCGGGGCGGGGAGCTGACGGGCGAGGGCTACCGGTTCGGGGGCGGGCCGTCGATCGGGCGCCCCGGCACCCCCGGGCGACGCTGCCAGGGCAGGGGCCCGGCCGGTGGCCGGTAGGCGACCCCGAGGGCGTCGAGCCGCCGGTAGTGGGTGGCCATACGGCGCTCGAAGCCGGCGAAGTCCCGTTCCGGAGGAGCCGGCAGCGCGCTCCAGGCGACCTCGGCGAAGGCGGCCAGCCGGGGGAACGCCTGGTAGTCCACGCGCGCGTGGTCCTCCATCACCTCGGTCCACAGGTTGGCCTGGGTGCCCAGGATCCGGTGGGCCTGGGATTCGTCGAGCCCCGGTGGAACGGGCTCGAACCGATACACGTCCTCCAGGGTGCGCACATATCCGATCGGTACCGGCTCGTCCGCGCCGTCCGCCTGCCGGTGGTCCAGATACACGTGCTGCTCGGGGCACATGACGACGTCGTGGCCGGCCCGCGCGGCCGCGATCCCGCCGCCGTAACCGCGCCACGACGCCACGGCCGCGCCCTCGGCGACACCGCCCTCCAGGATCTCGTCCCAGCCGATCAGTCTGCGCCCGCGCGCGGAGAGCCACTTCGCGAAGTGGCCGACGAACCACGCCTGCAACTCGTCCTCGCCGGCGAGCCCGAGTTCCTTGATGCGGGCCTGTGCGGCCGGGGAGGCCCGCCACTGGTCCTTGAGGCATTCGTCGCCGCCGACGTGAATGAACTCCGACGGGAACAGCTCCAGCACTTCCTCGAACACCCCCTCGTAGAAGCGCAGGGTGTTGTCAGTGGGGGCGAGTACGTTCGGAGAGATCCCCCAGGTGTCCCAGACGGTCAGGGAGGCGGTGTCGATGACATCGGTGTTGCCGAGTTCCGGATACGCGGCGACGGCGGCCTGCGAGTGCCCCGGTACGTCGATTTCGGGGACGACGGTGATATGCCGCTCGGCCGCGTAGGCGACGATCTCCCGGATGTCGTCCTGGGTGTAGTGGCCGCCGTGGGGCTTCTCCTCCCACAGCGGTGAGGCCCGGTGGCCGAATTTCGTGCGGGGCCGCCAGGAGCCGACCTCGGTGAGCAGGGGGTACCGCTCGATCCGGATGCGCCATCCCTGGTCGTCCGTCAGATGGAAGTGGAAGACGTTGAGTTTGTGCGCCGCCATGAGATCGAGGTAGCGCAGGACGCCTTCCTTCGGCATGAAGTGCCGGGCGACGTCGAGCATGAGGCCGCGCCAGGGGAATCGCGGCGCGTCCTGGAGGCGGCACAACGGCAGCCGCCGGGAACCGCCGGGCAGCGGGGCACGCCGAAAGGCGTCGGGGCCGAGCAGCTGACGCAGTGTCTGGGCGCCCCAGAAAAGCCCGGCGGGACCGCCACCTGCCACCCGCACACCGGTGGGGGCGACCGTGAGCCGGTAGCCCTCCGCACCGAGTTCCGCGGTCACCGCCGGATCGACGGAGAGCCGAATGACGTTGTCGTCCGTGCTTCCGCCCGGCGGCAGCGGCAGTCCGGTGGCCGCCCCCAGCGTGCCGCGCAGCCAGCGCTCGGTACGCTCCGCGCCCTCCCCCGCCGCGAGTCCGGTGCCGGCGTCCAGTTCGAAGAAACCGTCCCCGTGGGACAGCACGTCCAGAGGTCCGGGAATCACATCCATCACGTCCACCACGTCACTCCTTGACCGCTCCGGCCAGTCCTGAGACCAGCCTTCGCTGTACGAGAACGAAGAACACCAGCACCGGAACCGTCATCACCGTGGAGGCCGCCATGACCCCGCCCCAGTCCGGGTCGTCCGGCTTGAAGAACACCAGCAGCGCCATCGGCAGCGTGGACTGCGAAGTGTCGCTGATGATGAAGGACTTGGCGAAGAGGAAGTCGTTCCAGGCCGAGATGAAGGAAAACACGCTCGTGGCCACGAGCCCCGGCAGGACGAGCGGGAAAAGGATCTGCCAGAGAAAGCGCACACGGCTCGCCCCGTCGATGTACGCGGCCTCCTCCAGCGCCTCGGGCACCCCTTTCACGAACCCCCGCAGCATCCAGATCGCGAAGGGCAGCGAGAAGGCGATGTGGGGCAGGATCAGCGAGCCCAGCGTGTTCAGCAGACCGAGGTTCCGCAGCTGGAAGAACAACGGGATGGCGAGGGCCTCCACGGGCACCATCTGGGCCACCAGAAACATGATCAGCAGGGTGGTCCGGAAGCGGAACCGGAATCGGGTCACGGCGGTCGCCGCGAGAAAGGCGACGAGTCCCGAGACGACCACCACACTGCCGGCGACGACGAGACTGTTGACGAAGTAGCGGCCGAATTCCTGCTGCCCGAACACCCGCCGGAAGGAGTCCAGGGACGGCGCGAGCGTCCACGGCCGGGGCCGGCCGGACTCGATCTCGCCGGCCGGTCTGAAGGCACCCAGCACCATCCAGTACAGCGGGAAGGCGACGACGACGGCGATCACCAGGGCCGCCGCCTCGGCCGCCGTACGCCCCGGGCGCCTTACGAACCCGCGCACAAGATTCACCACGGTCACAGCTCCTCCCCCTGCCGGCGCAGCAGCCGCAGGTACACCAGGGTCACGGCGAGCAGGACCAGCAGCGTGACGACACCGATGGCGGCGCCCAGCCCGTACTGCGAGGAGGCGAAGGCCTGCTGGTAGGCGTAGACGTTCAGCACCAGGTTCTGCCCGGCGATACCGCCCCCGCCGGTCATCACGTAGATCTGGGTGAACACCTTGAAGTCCCAGATCACCGACTGGATGGTGACGACTGTCAGGACCGGCCGCAGCATCGGCGCCAGCACCGACCGCCAGACCCGCCACGGCGAGGCCCCGTCCAGCGCGGCGGCCTCCAGCACCTCGGAAGGCACGGCCCGGATCCCGGCGTACACGGTGACCATGACGAACGGGAACGAGCACCACACCACCTCGAGCAGCACCAGCAGGAAGGCGCTGTACCGCCCGTACGTCCAGGAGTGGTCCCCCAGTCCGAGGACCCGGTTGACGGGCCCGAAGTCCGGGTCGAAGAGAAACAGCCAGACGGTCGACCCGGTGACGGCCGGGGTCGCCCAGGCCCCCAGCGCGGCCAGCATCAGCACCAGCCGGGGCAGCGCCCGCACCCGCGTGAGCAGGACCGCGAGCGCGCAGCCGACGGCGAGCGTCGACACGACACAGGCGGCGGCGAAGAGGACGGTGGCCAGCAGGACCGACCAGAACTGCTCGTCGCCGAAGACGTCCGCGTAGTTGTCGACTCCGACGAAGGCGGTGGGTTCCCCGCCGCTGACCTGGGCCTGGGTGTACCGGAAGACCGAGATCAGCCCCAACTGGTAGATGGGGTAGAGAAGCAGCCCTCCGAGGATCACGAGAGCGGGGGCGAGATACAGCCAAGGGTGCCACCCGGCGCCCCCGAAGGGGCGCGGGGCTGCATCGTATTTGCGGCTGCCGCCGCGTGGGCGCGACAAGCCACGACGCACCCGCACCCGCGAAGGCACCGCAGCCCCCACCCCGGTGGGCGTCATCCCGCCGCCCCGAACGCCGAGTCCATCTTCTTCGCCGCTTCCTCGGATGCCCCCGCCACGTCCTTCTTGCCGCTGATGACCTCCTGGAACATCGTCGGCAGCACCAGCGAGGAATCGATCGCCGACCACCCGGCCGACGCGGGCACGAACCTCGCCCCCGCGGCCAGCGTCGCCACGAACGGCTTGACGAACGGCTCCTTGGCGGCCACCTGTTCCCGCACGTCCGTGAACGTCGGCAGGAACCCCATCGCGTCGAACATCGAGGCCTGTGTCTTCTTCGAGGTCAGCTCTTCCATCAGTCGGACCGCCAGCGTGCGGTGTGTCGTGCTCTTCAGCACGCCGATGTTGTTGCCGCCCGCGAAGGCCGGCGCGATCGAGCCTGCCGTGACCCCCGGCAGCGGCACCACCGCGTACTTCCCCTTGACGGCCCCCGCCTCCACCGCCGCGTGGCTGAAGTCGCCCCCGATCGCCATCCCGGCCTTGCCCGCCGCGAACGCGGTGACCGTGTCGTTGCCGCCGAAGCCCGCGCACTTGGCGGCCGGGCAGTTGTCGTCGCCGAAGAGGGAGGTGTACTGCTTGATGCCCTTCCGGGCGGCCGCGCTGTCGATCGCGGAGGTGTACGAACCTCCCACGGCCGTGGCGAGTTCGCCGCCGTCGGCCCAGATGAAGGGCATCGCGCCGTAGGTGTAGGCACCGCCGACGACGAGGCCGTACAGGTCCGGCCTGGCGGCCCGGATCCTGCGCGCCGTGGACGCCACCTCGGCGAGGGTCGCCGGTGGTTTCAGGCCGAGTTCCCGGAAGACGTCCGTGCGGTAGTAGAGGGCGCGGACCCCGACGTAGAAGGGGGCGCCGTAGACCTTGCCGGCGACGGTGACGGACTGCTTCGCCGTCGGGTCGGTGTCCTTGGCCGCGGGCCAGGCGCCGAACTCCCTCGTGACGTCGAGGAGTCCGCCGTCGTGGACGTAACCGGCGGTGTCGGTGTTGCCGTACTCCATGACGTCCGGTGCGGACCCGGGGTCGTTGAACGCGGCCTTGACGCGCTGTGCGCGCGTGTCGACCGGGATGTACTCGACGTCGACCCGGGTGCCCTGGTGCGCCTTCTCGAAGCCGGCGACGACCGAGTCGACGACCTTCTGCTTCGGCTCGTTGCCGACCTCCTGGAACAGCCACACCCGCAGGGTGCCGTGCCTGTCGTCCTTGTCGGACGCGGAGTTGGTGGAGGTCTGCGGGGCACAGGCGGCCAGGAACAGGGCGGCGACGAGGAACGCGGGGACGGGGAGCTTCATGGAGTGACCCTCCGGAGCGCACTGAGACAACGGACGGCGTTGCAACATATGCAATGCCGGTTTCGCTCTGCACAACACCACGGAGGGTAGGGACAACATGAACATGCCGACAAGAGGTCTCGACCACTCTGTGACCAGGGCACGCACCCCGTGCAACGCACGGACACGACAAAGGCCCCGAAGCACGCCAAAGCGCGCTCGGGGCCTCAGAGAGCCGAGCTGGAGAGCGGTGGGCTACTTGTCCTTGCCCTCGTCGTCGCCGCCGCTCATGGACTCGTAGATCTCCTTGCACATGGGACACACGGGGTACTTCTTCGGGTCACGGCCCGGCACCCACACCTTGCCGCACAGCGCCACGACGGGGGTGCCGTCGAGCGCGCTCGCCATGATCTTGTCCTTCTGGACGTAGTGGGCGAAGCGCTCGTGGTCGCCGTCGCCATGGGACACCTGCGGCGTCGGCTCTACGAGGGTCCCCGTACCAGTCCCGCGCTCGGGCTCAAGAGTGCTCATGCCGCCAAGGGTACCGAGGCCCGCACGAATCAGTTGAGCGATGGGTCGTCGGGGTACGTGGCCACCATCGCGAGCTCGTTGCGCTGGCGGCGCAGGACCTCGCGCCAGAGCCGTTCGGGGGACGGGGAGGAGACGTCGCCGGGTTCGGACTCGACGACGTACCAGGCACCCTCCACCAGTTCGTCCTCCAGCTGACCGGGGCCCCATCCGGCGTAACCGGCGAAGATCCGCAGGGAGCCGAGGGCCGAGGCGAGCAGTTCCGGCGGGGCCTCCAGGTCGACCAGACCGATCGCGCCGTGCACCCGGCGCCAGCCGAGCGGTACGCGGTCGCCGCTCGCACCGCCCGGGATGACCGCGACGCCGAGCGCGGAGTCCAGCGACACCGGGCCGCCCTGGAAGACGACCCCGGGCTCACCGGCGAGGGCGGCCCAGCCCTCCAGGATGTCACCGACGCCCACCGGGGTGGGGCGGTTGAGGACGACACCGAGGGAGCCCTCCTCGTCGTGGTCGAGAAGGAGCACCACCGCGCGGTCGAAGTTCGGGTCCGCCAGGGCGGGCGTGGCCACGAGCAGCCGCCCTGTGAGCGAGGACACCTCGGTCATGCCAGACATGATCCCGCATCTTCCCGTCCAGTGGGGAGCCAATCGGGGTGTGCGAGTGAATGCAGCTCAGGGTGGACGGAAGCGCCCACGGCGCACGGTGACGGCCAGTGACCCCTCGTGCCCGAGGAGAAACGGTTCGTGTTGTGACACAGCTATGACGTAGCTGGGCGGTACTTGGGCTTACGGCAGGGGGTCGATGGGCGATTACTCTGTCTCTCCAGCCCTGCCCAACTCCACGGAACGCGAGATCCATGACCGTCAACGGCTCTGACGACGTACTGCTTGTCCATGGCGGCACCCCGCTGGAGGGCGAGATCCGGGTCCGCGGTGCGAAGAACCTCGTACCGAAGGCCATGGTCGCCGCACTGCTGGGCAGTGCGCCGAGTCGGCTGCGCAACGTCCCCGACATCCGTGACGTGCGGGTCGTACGCGGTCTGCTGCAACTGCACGGGGTGACGGTACGGCCGGGCGAGGAACCCGGTGAGCTGGTGCTCGACCCGACGTACGTGGAGAGCGCGAACGTCGCTGACATCGATGCCCACGCCGGGTCCAGCCGGATCCCGATCCTGTTCTGCGGTCCGCTGCTGCACCGGCTCGGGCACGCGTTCATCCCCGGGCTCGGCGGCTGTGACATCGGCGGCCGGCCGATCGACTTCCACTTCGACGTGCTGCGGCAGTTCGGCGCGACCATCGAGAAGCGCGCGGACGGCCAGTACCTGGAGGCCCCCAAGGGGCTGCGCGGCACGAAGATCGCGCTGCCCTACCCGTCCGTCGGCGCGACCGAGCAGGTGCTGCTGACGGCCGTACTCGCCGAGGGCGTCACGGAGTTGTCGAACGCGGCCGTCGAGCCGGAGATCGAGGACCTCATCTGCGTGCTCCAGAAGATGGGCGCGATCATCGCGATCGACACCGACCGCACGATCCGCATCACCGGTGTGGACAAGCTCGGCGGCTACACCCACCGCGCCCTGTCGGACCGGCTGGAGGCGGCGTCCTGGGCGTCGGCGGCGCTGGCGACCGAGGGCAACATCTACGTCCGGGGCGCCCAGCAGCGCTCGATGATGACGTTCCTGAACACCTACCGGAAGGTGGGCGGTGCCTTCGAGATCGACGACGAGGGCATCCGCTTCTGGCACCCCGGCGGCCAGCTGAAGTCCATCGCGCTGGAGACGGACGTGCACCCGGGCTTCCAGACCGACTGGCAGCAGCCGCTCGTGGTCGCCCTGACCCAGGCGACAGGCCTGTCCATCGTCCACGAGACGGTGTACGAGTCCCGCCTCGGCTTCACCTCGGCGCTCAACCAGATGGGCGCGCACATCCAGCTCTACCGCGAGTGCCTGGGCGGCTCCGCCTGCCGCTTCGGCCAGCGCAACTTCCTGCACTCGGCGGTCGTCTCGGGACCGACCCGCCTCCAGGGCGCCGACCTGGTCATCCCCGACCTCCGGGGCGGCTTCTCCTACCTCATCGCCGCCCTCGCGGCCCAGGGCACGTCCCGGGTCCACGGCATCGACCTCATCAACCGCGGCTACGAGAACTTCATGGAGAAGCTCATGGAACTCGGCGCGAAGGTCGAACTGCCGGGCAAGGCGCTCGGGTAGCGGTTCTGGTACGACGACGGGGCGGCCCCCTGGTGGAGGGGCCGCCCCGTCGTCGTTCCTACGTGCCGTATGCCGTCCCGTGGCTTACGGACGGCAAGGTCACTTGCCCTTCGCGGCTTCCTTGAGCTTCGAGCCCGCGGAGACCTTCACGCTGTAGCCGGCGGGGATGTTGATCGGCTCGCCGGTCTGCGGGTTGCGCGCGGTACGAGCGGCACGGTGGGTGCGCTCGAAGGTCAGGAAGCCGGGGATGGTGACCTTCTCGTCGCCCTTGGAGACGATGTCGCCGACGACGTCGGCGAACGCGGCCAGCACGGCGTCGGCGTCCTTGCGAGTCACCTCGGCACGGTCGGCCAGCGCGGCCACCAGCTCACTGCGGTTCATGTTGTTACTCCCGTGTTCTTCTTGCCATTGAGGCGTGCCACGCGGCGGAGCCGCATGTTGGGCCGGGACGCATCCTGCCCCCACCTGCGGCGGGAACGCCAATCCGGGTGCCGCCAATACCCTACGGCTGGGCCGAAGGGGGGGTTTCACGACGCGCCGGATGTATGGCGTGGCAAGTTTCACAGATGTTTGCCCGGGCGGGGTTCCTGGTGCCGCCCGGTGGCGGCCGGTCACGCGGTTCCCCGCGCCCCTGACGGGCGCTTACGCGCCCTTCGCCGCCTCCCGGACCGCGCCCGCCACCGCCCCGGCGACCTTCTCGTTGAAGACGCTGGGGATGATGTAGTTCGGGTTCAGTTCGTCCTCCGTCACCACGTCGGCGAGGGCCTTCGCGGCCGCGAGCATCATGTCCGTGTTCACCGTACGGGACTGGGCGTCCAGGAGGCCCCGGAAGACACCCGGGAAGACCAGCACGTTGTTGATCTGGTTGGGGAAGTCGGAGCGGCCGGTGGCGACCACGGCGGCCGTCTGGCGGGCGATCGCCGGGTCGACCTCGGGGTCAGGGTTCGCGAGTGCGAACACGATCGCACCGTCGGCCATGGCGGCGACGTCGTCCCCGTCGAGCACGTTCGGGGCGGACACGCCGATGAAGACGTCGGCGCCGCGCACGGCCTCCTTGAGGCTGCCGGTGAGGCCCTCGGGGTTGGTGTTGTCGGCGATCCAGCGCAGCGCCGAGTCCGCGGGCGCGTCGACGAGGTCCTCGCGCGCGGAGTGCACGACACCGCGGATGTCGGCGACGACGGCGTTCTTCACGCCGGCCGCGAGCAGCAGCTTGAGGATGGCCGTACCGGCCGCGCCGGCGCCGGACATGACGACCCGGATGTTCTCGATCGCCTTGCCGGTGCAGCGAAGTGCGTTCGTCAGGGCGGCGAGGACGACGATCGCGGTGCCGTGCTGGTCGTCGTGGAAGACGGGGATGTCGAGGGCCTCGCGCAGGCGCGCCTCGATCTCGAAGCAGCGGGGCGCGGAGATGTCCTCCAGGTTGATGCCCGCGAAGCCAGGGGCGATCGCCTTGACGATCTCGACGATCGCGTCGGTGTCCTGGGTGTCGAGGCACAGCGGCCAGGCGTCGATGCCCGCGAACCGCTTGAAGAGGGCCGCCTTGCCCTCCATGACCGGGAGGGCGGCCTTGGGGCCGATGTTGCCGAGGCCGAGGACCGCGGAGCCGTCCGTCACGACCGCAACGGAGTTGCGCTTGATGGTGAGGCGGCGCGCGTCCTCGGGGTTCTCCGCGATCGCCATGCACACGCGGGCCACGCCCGGGGTGTAGATCATGGAGAGGTCGTCACGGTTGCGGATGGGGTGCTTCGACGCCATCTCGATCTTGCCGCCGAGGTGCATCAGGAAGGTACGGTCGGAGACCTTGCCGAGGGTGACGCCCTCGATGTGGCGGAGCTGCTCGACGATCTGGTCGGCGTGCGCGGTCGAGGAGGCCGCGATGGTGACGTCGATACGGAGCTTCTCGTGGCCGGACGCGGTGACGTCGAGGCCGGTGACCGAGCCTCCGGAGGACTCCACGGCGGTGGTGAGCTGCGAGACGGCCGTTCCGCTCGCGGGCACCTCCAGCCGGATGGTCATCGAGTAGGAGACGCTGGGCGCCGTTGCCATGGCCGACTTCCTTCGTTGTTTCACCGTGTCGCTGGTTTTGCCGTCCGATCGTCGCACCTACCGCCGGGTAGGCGTTAGCCGGGCCTGATTACGTGCGTATTGTTCGCGAGAAAAAGGGGCCCACGTCACACGGTGACGTGGGCCCCTTCTACGTTCATGACACCGACCCGCCATGCTCGCCTCGCGGCAAGTGGTCGCTCGCAGCGACGAAGGTTGGGCCCGGGGGCTTGGATCGAGCCGGTGTCACGACAAGGCTAACAAACAGATCCCGTTCAGCCATTCCCGTCCGCCGACTTCACAGGAAACCTCCAGCCGAACGGGTCCCCGGACACCCCCGGACTCAGTCCCTGAGCAGGTCGGGCACCCCGGCCGCGTCCGGTTCGTCACGTTCCGCGGAGACCACCGTCAGCTGCTGGGTCGCCCGGGTGAGGGCCACGTACAGCACGCGCAGCCCGGCCGGGGACTCGTCGGCGATCTCCGCGGGCGAGACGACGACCGTCGCGTCGTACTCCAGGCCCTTGGCCTCCAGGCTGCCGAGGGCCACCACCCGGTCACCGAGCCCGGCGAGCCAGCGGGCGGCCTCGGCGCGCCGGTCCATGGCGACGACCACGCCGACCGTGCCGTCCACCAGGCCGAGCAGCCGCTCCGCTTCCGCGCGCACGGTCTTCTCCAGGGAGTCGCGCACCACCGTGAAGCGGGGTTCGACTCCAGTGGAGCGGACGGCCGACGGGGACTTGGAGCCGGGCATGGCGAGGGCCAGCACCTTGGCCGCGAGCTCGGCGATCTCCGCCGGGTTGCGGTAGTTGACGGTGAGCTCGAAGCGGCGGCGCGGACGGCTGCCGAGCGCCTCGTCGCGGGCCTCGGCCGCCTCGTCCGGGTCGGACCAGGAGGACTGGGCGGGGTCGCCGACGACCGTCCAGGTGGCGTGCCTGCCCCGGCGGCCGACCATCCGCCACTGCATCGGAGTCAGGTCCTGGGCCTCGTCGACGATGACGTGGGCGTACTCGACGCGCTCCTGGGCGAGCCGTTCGGCGCGCTCGCGCTGGGACTCCTCACGGACCGGCATCAGCTCCTCCAGGCCGGTGAGCTGGTCCAGCGGGTCCGCCTCGCGTTTGCGCTTCGGGCGGGCGGGGGCGCCGAGGATGGCCTGGAGCTCGTCGAGCATGGCGATGTCGTGGACCGTGTGGCCGTCCCGCCGCAGGGAGCGGGCCACCCGGCGGATCTCGCCGGGGTTGAGGACGCGGCGGGCCCAGCGGCCGAGGCGTCTCTCGTCGGCCATGGCGGTGAGGACGGCCCGCGGGGTGAGCTCGGGCCACCAGGCGTCGAGGAACTCGATGAAGGGGTCCTCGGTGAGGATGTCCTCGTCGAAGGAGGAGCGCAGTTCGGCGGCGAGTTCCGGGTCGGTGTGCCGGCCGGCCGCGCCGGAGCGGGCCCACAGGGCGTCGAGGAGCAGCTTGCGGGCGCGCGGGCGGAGCAGGTTGACCGGCGCGGTGCCGCTCAGCGCGTTCTGCCTGACGCGGTCGAGTTCGGGGGCCTCCAGTTCCAGGCGGCGGCCGAAGGCGACCACCCTGAGCCGGGTCGGCGAGTCGTTCAGCTCCAGGGCACCGCGGGCGGCCTTGCGCAGCACCCGGAGCATCCGGGAGGAGCCCTTGGCGCGGGCGGTGGCCGGGGTGTCGTAGAGGGTGGCCTCGACGCCGTCGACCAGGGAGCCGATGGCGCGGATGGCGACCTGGCCCTCCTCGCCGAGGGACGGCAGGACGCCCTCGGTGTAGGCGACGAGGAGCGGGGTCGGGGAGACGATCAGGATGCCGCCCGCGTAGCGGCGCCGGTCCTGGTAGAGCAGGTAGGCGGCGCGGTGCAGGGCGACGGCGGTCTTGCCGGTCCCCGGGCCGCCCTCGACGTAGGTCACGGAGGCGGCGGGGGCGCGGATGACCAGGTCCTGCTCGGCCTGGATGGAGGCGACGATGTCCCGCATGGTGTGGCCGCGGGCCTGGCCGAGGGCGGCCATCAGGGCGCCGTCGCCGATGACGGGCAGCGTGTCGCCGTCCAGGAGGGCGGTGAGCTCGGGGCGCATCAGGTCGTCCTCGACACCGAGGACGCGGCGGCCCTTGGAGCGGATGACCCGGCGTCGTACGACACGCCCGGGATCCACCGGAGTGGACCTGTAGAAGGGGGCCGCGGCGGGGGCCCGCCAGTCGATGACCAGGGGCGCGTAGTCCTGGTCGAGGACGCCGATGCGGCCGATGTGCAGGGTCTCGGCGATGTCGGCGGTGTTGTCGGCGCGGACCGCGCCGTCGGCGGGTTCCACGGCGGTGTAGGCGCCGTCGGGGCCCTTCTTGCCGTCCTTGCCGAGGAGCAGGTCGATCCGGCCGAAGAGGAAGTCCTCGAACTCGTTGTTGAGCCGGTTGAGGTGGACGCCGGCCCGGAAGACCTGGGCGTCCCGCTCCGCCAGCGCTCCGGGCGTGCCTACCTGGCCGCGTTGGGCCGCGTCGTTCATGAGGAACTCGGCCTCGTGGATCTTCTCCTCGAGGCGCCGGTAGACCCGGTCGAGATGTTCCTGTTCGACGCAGATCTCACGGTCCCGAACGGAGTCCTGGACAGTGTCCTGGACGGTGTCCTGTTCGGAGCGGTGAGAGCCGACCGCGGATTGTTGAGCCTGAGCGGCCACCGGGCCCCCTTCTGACGTGCTGGGCAGCCGTCAACCGTACGCGAAGGGGGCCCGCCGAAGCCAGGGCCTGTCCGGCGGATCATGCCGCGGACGCGGGACGTGGCGCGTACTCCCCGGAGGAGGTGCCCCCGACGGCGTGGTCGTCACCCGCCGGCGCCCCCCGGCCTCCGCCGGGAGGTGCCCCCACCGCGTCGCCCGCCGCGGCGGCGGCCGAATGTCCGCGCCGCCTCCGCCTGGCGGCTGCACGCACCATGGCCCGCTCGCGGGCACGGTCGGCCGCCGCTGGTCTCCCGCGACCTGTGGTTTCCCGCGACCGATCGGCCGGACCGGCCCTACGCGCTGACCGAGACGAGCTTCTTCCCGTCGAAGGTCATGACCTCGAAGTGGTCGATCTGGTTGGGGGTGAAGGCGGCGCCGCCGTGCACGTAGAGGGGCTCCTTGGCCTTCTCCGACTTGGCGTCCGTGATGCCGTATCCCCAGGTCGGAACCGACCAGGAGGTCACCGTCTCGCGCTCGCCGTTCTTGCCGACGGCGATGAGCGAGCACTTCTTCGGACCGGTGACGTTCTTGAGCTGGAGGACCGCGTGGGTGCCCCAGTCCTTCTTCTCCAGGGCGACGGTCGCGGTGACATGGGTCGTCGGGTCCGTGGCCGTCTTCTTGTCGGACATGGTCTGGAAGGCCGTCTGGGCGGGCCCCACGGCCATGTCGGTGCCGCCGCTGCCGTCCGAGCCGCCGCCCAGCGCCACGCCGACCGCCGAACCGCCGGCGATCAGGACGACCGAGGCCGCCAGTGCGAAGATGTTGCGCCGGCTGCGGACCTTCCGCTTCTCGGCCACCTCGACGACCAGCTTCTCGGCCAGCCGCGGACTGGGCTTCGCGGACAGCGACTCGCCGATGGACGGTGTGCTTCCGGAGCCCGGCAGATCAGCCAGGGCCGCCAGCATGGGCTCCATTCCGGCCAGCTCGTCGAGCTGCTGGGCGCACCATTCGCACCCGGCCAGATGGGCCTCGAAAGCGGTTGCCTCGGCGTCGTCGAGAATCCCTAGCGCATATGCGCCGACGGTCTCGTGCTCATTGGGCACCGGAGATTCCTGCATGGCACCAGACATACCCGCACCACCTGTGCCGAACCCGCCGTGCCCCCCGTACACACTCATCACGCCGTCACCCCCCGCTCCTCCAGAGCCAGCTTCATCGACCTGAGGGCGTAGAACACCCGAGAGCGAACGGTGCCGCTGGGTATGCCCAGCGTTTCGGCCGCCTCGTTGACGGTACGCCCCTTGAAGTACGTCTCGACGAGCACCTCCCGGTGGGCCGGGGTCAGGTCGTCGAGCGCGTCTGACAGCGTCATCAGCCACAGCGCCTTGTCGATCTCGTCCTCCGCGGGGATGACCTCCAGCGGCGACGGATCGACCTCCTGCGGCCGGGCCTGCCGGCTGCGGTGACCGTCGATGACGATGCGGCGAGCGACCGTCACCAGCCAGGGGCGTACCGATCCGGTCGCTCGATTGAGCTGGCCGGCGTTCTTCCAGGCACGGATGAGTGTCTCTTGCACGACGTCCTCGGCGCGTTGCCGATCACCGGCGACCAGCCGAAGGACATACGCAAGGAGTGGTCCGGCGTGCTCCCTGTACAGGGCACGCATCAGCTCCTCATCTGGTTCCGAGGGCTGGGACATGCGATGTCGGGCCCTCGATCCACGTTCATTGGCCACGGCCGCATCCTTGCGCACGCCCACCTCCGGTGTCCGGGGGTTCCCCCAGTCGGTCGCTCCCCCACCGGTACGGAAGTGACTCGCGGGGTGTTCAACAAGACCCCACATTTTTCTGCGTACTGACATGACGAGCGGGACATGACAGCACATTCCCCCCTCGTGATCTTTACATTTCCGACACATCGTCGAGAGCGGCCGGGTTGCCCGTACGCGGCGGTCACCAAACGGAGTGTTGTCGAAATCACGTCCGGGAAGCTTCGATGAAGGTCCGACAGATGCCGTGAATGGGGCAGAAGTTGGTCCGGGTACCGGGCTGAGAGGGAGGAGACGGAGGGGCGGGAGGGGCGGTGGGGCGGGT
>NZ_LBMU02000075.1 GCF_001005085.2 Streptomyces humi | reverse complement strand
TCGCCAACGACTGGCTGCGCGCCGACCACCCCGACATCAGCGCCACCCAGGCCGTCGCCCTCAAGGTGCAGGGCGACCGGTCCGCCTTCCACCACTGCCGTTTCCTCGGCCACCAGGACACCCTGTACGCCGACACGATCTCCCTCGGTGTCTTCGCCCGCCAGTACTTCGCGCACTGCTACGCCGAGGGCGATGTCGACTTCGTCTTCGGGCGGGCGCGGGCGGTGTACGAGGACTGCCACTTCCGCACCCTGGACCGGACCGACCTGGCGGCCGCCCCCTACGGGTTCGTCTTCGCGCCCTCGACGGCGGCCGCCAACCCCCACGGCTACCTGGTGTCCCGGAGCCGGGTGAGCAGCGCGGCCCCCGACGCCGCCTACAAGCTGGCCCGTCCCTGGGTGCCCAGCTCCGACACCACGGCCCGGCCCTCGCTCGTCGTCCGCGACTCCCACCTCGGTCCCGGCATCGACGCGGCCGCCCCCTACACGAACATGTCGGCGAGCTTCCCCTGGCAGGACCAGCGCTTCGCCGAGTACCGCAACTCCGGTCCGGGCGCGGTGCTCACCGTCCCCGAGAACCGGCCCCAGCTCACCGACGAGGAGGCCGGGTCGGCGACCCGGGAGACCTGTCTCGGCGACTGGACCCCTTGGCGGGGGTGCTGACGTGCCGACCCGACGCGCACTGCTCGCCGCCGGCGCCGCGCTGGCCACGGGCTCGGCCACCGGTTTCACCCGGGACCGCCGTGTCCTGCACGTCCGCCCCGGTGACTCCGTACAGGCCGCCGTGGACGCGGTGGCCGGGCCCGGACGGACGATCGTCGTGCACCCGGGGACGTACCGCGAGGTCGTCGTTGTGCCCGCCGGCAAGGCGGAGTTGACGATCCGGGGCGCCGACCCCGATCCGCGGGCCGCCGTCATCGTCCACGACAACGCCAACGGGACCCAGCGGCCCGACGGTTCGGGTACCTACGGCACCGCGGGCTCCGCCACCTTCACCTCGGCGGCGCCGGGGCTGGTCGTCCGTGACCTCACCCTCGCCAACGACTGGCTGCGCGCCGACCACCCCGACATCACCGGCACCCAGGCCGTCGCCGCGTACCTGACGGGCGACCGGACGCACTTCGAGAACGTCCGGCTGCTCGGCCACCAGGACACCCTGTTCGCCGACACCACCGGACTCGGCTCCTTCGACCGGCAGTTCTTCCATCGCTGTCACATCGAGGGCGACGTCGACTTCGTCTTCGGACGGGCGCGGGCGGTGTACGAGCGCTGCCACTTCCGCACCCTGCAACGGGACGTCACCTTCACCCCCAAGGGCATGGTGTTCGCCCCCTCGACCGCCCGTGCCGACCCGTACGGGTTCCTCGCCGTCCGCTGCCGGTTCTCCTCCGGCGCGGAGGACGGGGCGTACAAGCTGGCGCGGCCCTGGGTGCCGACGTACGAGACCACCGCCTGGCCCTCGCTGGTCGTGCGGGACAGTCTCATCGGCCCCGGGATCGACCCCGTCGCGCCCTACACGAACATGCGGGACGCCTACCCCTGGCAGTCCATGCGGTTCGCGGAGTACCGCAACTCCGGGCCCGGCGCGGTGATCACCGTCCCCGCGAACCGGCCCCAGCTCACCGACGCCGAGGCGCTGTCGCACACCCCCGCGGCCTACCTCGGCGACTGGACACCCCTCGGACATCCGACCCGCTCACTCTGATCGACGAAAGGACCCGCACGTCATGCGTCGACTCAGCACCTTCACCGCACTCGCCGTGACCACGGCATCGCTCGGGCTCGCCGTCATGGCCACCCCGGCGCACGCGGCGACCGTCGTGGTCAGCAACTCCACCGACCTGACCAGCGCCATCAAGAACGCCACCGCAGGCGAGGTCATCCAGGTCCGCGGCGGCACCTACTACCCGACGGCCACCCTCCAGTCCACGGTCAACGGGACCTCCTCCGCGCCGGTCACGCTCACCGCGTACGGCTCGGAGACGGTCAAGATCGACGGCTCGTCGCTGCCCTCCGGCGACTGGATCTTCAAGCTGACCGCGGACTACTGGAACGTCTCCAACATCACCTTCCAGAACTCCCCGGACAGCGCGGTGGTCTGCCAGTCCTGCACCGGCACCAACTGGACCAACATCAAGACCATCGACGGCGGCGACTCCGGCTTCACGCTCACCGGCGACGGGACCGTGAACAACACCGTCAAGAACTTGGACAGCTACGGCAACTACGACGCCGCGACCCACGGCCAGAACGCCGACGGTGTCGCCGTCAAGTTCGGCTCCGGCACCGGCAACCTCGTCACCGGCGCACGGCTGTACAACAACTCCGACGACGGTATCGACCTTTGGTCGTTCTCCTCGCCGGTCACCATCGAGCACACCTGGTCCTTCGGCAACGGCGTCAACCGCTGGGGCGACTCCGCCTTCGAGGGCAACGGCAACGGCTTCAAGCTGGGCGGCAACGGCGTCACCGTCGCCCACGTCGTCAACAACTCGGCCGCCTGGGGCAACGCCGGCAACGGCTTCACCGAGAACTCCAACACCGGGGCGATCGTGATCAACCGCACCACCGCCTACGCCAACTCCGGGTGGGGCTACTACTTCGCGACCAGCGCGGCCCGCCTCGGCAAGAACCTCGCGGTGAGCAACGGCAGCGGTTCGGTCACCAAGGGCTCGTCGGTGGTCTCGGCCGGCAACAACTGGGACAGCGGCATCAGCACCCCGTCCTTCGTCTCCACGGACGCGTCGACCACCTACAACGCCCGCAAGTCGGACGGCTCGCTGCCCGCGACGACCTTCCTGACCACCGGCAGCACCACCATCGGCGCGACGATGAACTGAACCGTCCAGGGCGCTTGACCCGGTTTTTGCCCGCCGATGAGATATCGATCGGGCAACGGGTCTCGCGCCCGTCCGGGTGACGCGCGTAGAACTCGTGTCATGCATAAGTCACTTCGGATCACGGCGATCGCGGCCGCCTGTGCCGTCGCCGGCGGCGCCCTCTACGGAGCCGGTGCCGCCACCGCCGGCCAGTCGACCGCGAACTCCACCCACGAGCCCTACAACATCGGGCTCCTGGTGAAGGACATCGACACCTACTACGGCACCACCGCCGACGCCGACGGCGTGTACCAGGCGTCGCCGGACAGCCCGTACGCCAAGGACCTGGCGCGCATCGACGCGGCCGTGGAGCGCCAGATCGACAAGGCGGCGCGCAAGGCGCACCGCCACGGCGAGAAGCCCGCGGTGGTCTTCGACATCGACGACACGCTGCTGCTCAGCCTCGACTACGAGAAGCGCTACAACTACACGTACAACGGCACCACCTGGGCCGACTACGTCAACAAGGCCGACCGGCCGGGCGTCTTCGGCAGCGCCGAGCTGGTCCGGTACGCCGAGAGCAAGGGCGTCGAGGTCTTCTACAACTCCGGTCTCAGCGAGGCGCAGCGCACCGCCGCGGTCGAGAACCTGAAGAAGATCGGCGCCGACGTCAACCTCGACGCCGCGCACATGTTCCTCAAGGACAAGGCCAACCCGCCGTCCTACCTCGGCGCCTGCGCCACCCCGGGCACCTGGAACTGCACCACCGTGCAGTACAAGTCCGGCACCCGCAAGCACATCGAGCAGGACCTCGGGTACGACATCGTCGCCAACCTCGGCGACCAGTACTCGGACCTGGACGGCGGCTACGCGGACCGCACGTACAAGCTGCCGAACCCGACGTACTTCGTCTCGTAACCGGGTCGGCGGCAACCCTTTCCGGCCATGGCGGCGACTGGGAGGCAGAAACGGGCCGGGGCGGCCCCTCCGGCCCGTTTCGCTCCCCTCGTCGGCACGTCGCCACGACGTCAAGGAAAGGAACGGCCCGTGCGCTTCAGCACCGGACGCCACCGCAGGACACGTACCCTCTCGATCGCCGCGGCGGTGGCCGTCGCCGCGGGGGCGGGGGGCGTCCAACTCGGCCTGTCGAACGGCGGTGCCCAGGCCGCCACCAGCACGGTCACCGTCTCCACCACCGCACAGCTGGAGGCGGCCGTGGCGCACGCCGGCGCCGGCACCGTCATCCAGGTGCGCGCGGGCACGTACTACCCGACCGCCACCCTGAAGTCGACGGCGAGCGGCACCGCCGCCAGCCGCATCACGCTCAAGGCCTACAGCGGCGAGATGGTGAAGATCGACGGCTCCAAGCTGCCCGCCGGGCAATGGCTCACCGGGATCTACGGCAGCTACTGGACCGTCCAGGACCTCACGTTCCAGAACTCCCCGGCCCAGGGCTTCGTCGCCACCTCGTCCACGGGCGGGATCTTCAAGAACCTCGTCACCGCGAACAACGGTGACTCCGGCTTCACGCTGCGCGGCGACAACACCGTGAACAACCTCGTCCAGAACCTGGACAGTTACGGCAACTACGACAAGGCCGGGCACGGGCAGAACGCCGACGGTATCGCCATCAAGTTCGGCTCGGGCACGGGCAACAAGGTGACCGGAGCGCGTCTGTACAACAACTCGGACGACGGCCTCGACCTGTGGCAGTTCTCGTCCCCCGTCAGGATCGAGCACAGCTGGGCCTTCGGCAACGGCAAGAACCGCTGGGGCGACTCCGCGTTCGAGGGCAACGGCAACGGCTTCAAGCTCGGCGGCGGCGGTGTCGCCGTCGGGCACGTCGTCAACGACGACGCGTCCTGGGACAACACCCTCAACGGGTTCACCGAGAACTCCAACACCGGGGCGATCGTGCTGAACCGCAACACGGCGTACTCCAACGGGGAGTCCGGGTTCTTCTTCGCGACGGGCAAATCGCGACTGGCCCGGAACCTGTCCGTCGGCAACAGGGGCGGCCTTCGCACGCTCGGCTCGCGCACCGTCTCCGCCGCCAACAACTGGGACGGCGGGGTGGCCACGCCGGCGTTCAGGTCGACGGACGCGACGACCGCGTACGGGGCCCGTGGCACCGGCGGTTCGCTGCCCGTCACGACCTTCCTGACCACGGGGTCCGGCACCATCGGGGCGACCATGGACTGAGGCCGGTCCGGACCCGGGCGCACAGTTCCCCGCGCCCCTGCCGCTTCTTCTCGGGGCGCGGGGAACTGTGCACGGCCGGCCGTTCCGGACGGCATGTTCCCGGACCTCACCACCGGGGTTCGTGCCGCCGCCCTCGCGGCCGTCGGGGACGAGCCGGTCCGCCGCGTGCGGCCGGCTCGCCCGTCGGTACCTGGTCGCCGCCGGCGGGGAAAAGGTTGCCGTGTTCCCGTGAGTTCTCTACGAGTCGCCGTCGGTCGTCGTGTGGGTGGCGAAGTCGCCGGTCACGGCGTACTGCTTGCCGCCCGCGGTGCCCGTGATCGTGTAGCTGTCGTCCCCGGCGTCGCGGCCGCCCTGCTCGTGGTTGTACTGGCCCGCGAACACCCACTCGCCGACGGCGACCCCGCTGCCCGGCTTGAGTGTCCACGTGTAGACCAGGAAGCCGTCCTGCTCGGCCACCGTCTGGGTGAAGTCGGTCTCCGGCAACGAGCGCCAGGCGCCGGCGTTCGACACCCCGCCGGTCTGGGCCACCTTCAACCGCACCGTGAGGGACGTCAGCCGGCCGGTGGTCTTCAGGGTCACGTCGGACTGCGCCCAGAAGTCGTTGCTGTGCGGGTCCACCGAGCCGTCCGACCACAGCGGGCCGTCCCGCTCGCCCTTGGCGACGGGCGCGGTGGCGGTGGCCCTCGGGGAGGAGGGCGTCGAACTCGGCCTGGAGGAGGCCGACGTCGAGGATGTGGCCGGCGGCGGCGGGGCCGCCGAGCGGGACGGCGGGCGGCTGGTCGCGTCCGGGGACCCGGAGGGCGTCGGGGAGACCGCCACCGTCTTCTCGGTGGGGGTGGGCCGCACGGCCGAGGCGACCGCGTAACCGCCGACGCCGAGGACCGCGGCGACCGCGGCCGTGGCGCCGACCACCCGGAGCCAGCCGAACACCGGTGGCAGGGTGGCGCGGTGGCCGGGCCGGTCCCGCGCGGTCATGCCCCGCTCGATCCGGGCCAGGACACGGGCGCGGTCGGGTTCGTGTGCCTCGGCGGCCTCGTGCAGCCGGGCGCGCAGCTCGTCGTGCACGTCCTGCTGCCTCATCGGTTCCTTCCTCCGCTCTGGCCGGCGCGCGGCGCCATCACCGCGTGCACCCGTTGCGGAACACCCTGCCCGCCGAGCAGCTTCTGCAACTCGGCCATCCCCTTCGACGTCTGGCTCTTAACGGTACCCACCGAGATCCCCAGGGCGAGCGCGGTGTCCTTCTCCGACAGGTCGAACGCGTGCCGGAGGACCACACACGCCCGTTTGCGGAAGGGCAGGCGGCGCAACGCGCCCTGGACGTCCACCACTCCGGCGATGTCCGGGTTCTCGGTCCGTTCCTCGCGGTGCGACCAGAACAGGGCGACCCGGCGGCGCTCGCGCACGGCGCTGCGGATCCGGGTGCGGGCCAGGTTGGCGACGACGCCCCGGGCGTAGGCCACGGGGTGGTCGGCCGCGCGCACCCGGTCCCAGCGGTGCCACAGCGCCAGCAGCGCGTCGGCCGCGAGATCGTCGGCGGCATCGGCCTGGCCGGTCAACAGATAGGCCAGCCTGGAGAGTTCGGCGTAGTGGCGTTCGAAGAAGGCATGGAACTCCACGGAGGCGGCGTCGTCGACGACTGTGCCCACGTGTGACCTCCGAAGGAACGTTCCGGCGAGATGCGGAGCGTAGCAGTGATCATTTGGTGTGCTTCTTGCGGGGGTTCGGTGCGTGGGTCCCATTCCGTAACACGAGGAAAACCTGAAACCGGTTCGACGCGGGAACAATCCAGCCAGCATCCGCACACCTTTGATCAGCCGACGAGGAGTACGACCATGTCCGAGACGCAGAAGGCGGACCCGCCGCAGAGCGCCGCACCACCTGCCGGGAACGGCGTCGACCGGTTCTTCCGGATCACCGAACGGGGATCCACCTTCGGCCGTGAGATACGCGGCGGCTTCGCCACGTTCTTCACCATGGCCTACATCCTCGTCCTGAACCCCATCATTCTCGGCAGCGCCAAGGACAAGTTCGGCCACACCCTCGACACCGGCCAACTCGTCACCGCCACCGCGCTGGTGGCCTGTGTGATGACGATCATCATGGGTGTCGGCGGCAACCTCCCGCTCGCCATCGCGGCCGGCCTCGGACTCAACGCCGTGGTGGCCTTCCAGCTGGCGCCGCTGATGAGCTGGTCCGACGCGATGGGCCTGGTCGTCCTCGAAGGCCTGCTGATCTGTGTGCTCGTCGTGACCGGGCTGCGCGAGGCGATCATGAACGCGATCCCGCAGCAGCTGAAGCAGGCGATCGGCGTCGGCATCGGGCTGTTCATCGCCTTCATCGGCTTCGTCGACGCGGGCTTCGTCAGCCGGATCCCGGACGCGGCGGACACCACCGTGCCGGTGCAGCTGGGTGCGGTCGGCAGGCTCACCGGCTGGCCCGTACTGGTCTTCTGCCTTGGCGTGCTCCTGACCATCGCGCTGGTGGCCCGCAAGGTGAAGGGCGCGATCCTGATCAGCATCGTCACCATGACCGTGGTGGCGATCGTCATCGACTCGGTCGCCGACATCAAGAGCTGGGGCCTGACCACGCCGAAGGTCCCGGACAAGATCGTGGACGCCCCCGACTTCGGGCTCATCGGTCACTTCAGCCTGTTCGGCGGCTTCGCCAAGGCCGGTGTCCTCACCGCGGTCCTGCTGGTCTTCACCCTGATCCTGTCCGACTTCTTCGACGCCATGGGCACGATCGTCGGCATCAGCGCGGAGGCGGGGCTGCTGGACGACCAGGGGCAGGTGCCCGGTATCGGGCGGGTGCTGTTCATCGACGGCGCGGCGGCGGTGGCCGGCGGCCTCGGCTCGGCCTCCTCCAACACGGCCTACATCGAGTCGGCGGCCGGGGTGGGGGAGGGGGCCCGCACCGGGTTCGCCAACCTGATCACCGGCGGGCTGTTCGGACTCGCGCTGTTCCTCACCCCGCTGCTGACGATCGTGCCGCTCCAGGCGGCCGCGCCCGCGCTGATCGCCGTGGGCTTCCTGATGATGACCCACGTCAAGCACATCGAGTGGGACAGGTACGAGATCGCGATCCCGGCGTTCCTGACCATCGCCGCGATGCCGTTCACCTACTCGATCACGGACGGCATCGGGGCGGGGTTCCTGGCGTACGTCGTCATCAAGGCGGTGCTGGGGAAGGCGAAGGAGGTCAACTGGCTGCTGTGGGTGGTGTCGGCGCTGTTCCTGGTGTACTTCGCGATCGATCCGGTGGAGCAGGTGCTGGGTGTGAAGTAGGAGGTGGGGCGCGGGAGTGCGTCGTCGGCCACGTGTTCGCCGTGGCTGGTCGCGCGGTTCCCCGCGCCCCTGAAGCGGCGCTTCAGTTCGGGGCGCTCACTTGAGAGCCGCTTCCATCATCGCCTTCGCCACCGGGGCCGCCAGGCCGTTGCCGCTGACCTCCGACCTCGCGGCGTCCGACTGTTCGACCATCACCGCCACCGCGACCTCCTTGCCGGTGCTGTCCGACTTGCCGTACGCCGTGAACCAGGCGTACGGCGTCTTGCTGTTGTTCTCGCCGTGCTGGGCCGTGCCCGTCTTGCCGCCCACCGTGACGCCGTCGATCCGCGCGTTCGTGCCCGTGCCCTGCTCGATGACCGTCTGCATCGCGGACTGGAGCTGCTCGGCCGTCGAGGAGCTGACGATCTCCTTCGTGCTGGTGTCGTCGTCGTAGTTCTTGAGCACGTCGCCGCCGCTGTCGGTGATCTGGGAGACCATGTGCGGGGAGACCAGCTTGCCGCCGTTGGCTATGGCCGCCGAGACCATGGCCATCTGGAGCGGGGTAGCCGTGACGTCGAACTGGCCGATGCCGGAGAGACCCGTCTGGGCGCGGTCCATGTCCTTGGGGTAGACGCTGGCGTAGGCCCGTACCGGGACGTCCAGCTTCTCGTCGTTGAAGCCGAACTTCTCGGCCATCGCCCGCACCTTGTCCTGGCCCAGGTCGACGGCCATCTTGCCGAAGACGTTGTTGCAGGAGTACTGGAGGGCCACCCGGATCGGGGCGTTCTCGCAGGGGGCGGACGTGCTCTCGTTCCGCAGCGGGGTCGTGGTGCCCGGCAGGGTGTACGGGATGGGGCTCACCGTCTTGTCGTCGACGTTCTTGTAGAGCCCGTCCTCCAGCGCGGCCGCCGCGACCACCAGCTTGAACGTCGAACCCGGCGGCAACGGCTGGCGCAGCGCCCGGTTGGTCAGCGGCTTGTCCGCGTCGGCGATCAGCGACTTCCAGGCCGCGCCGGCGGTGTTCGCGTCGGTGAGCGTGTCCGGGTCGTACGACGGGGTGGAGACGACCGCCAGGATCTTCCCGGTCTTCGGGTCGATCGCGACCGCGCCGCCCTTCTTGTCGCCGAGCGCCCGGTAGGCCGCCTTCTGGACGGCCGGGTCGATCGTCGTGATCACGTTGCCCGGGTCGGCGCGCTGCCCGGTGACCGTGTCCATCACGGATTTCAGCCGGTTGTCGGTGCCGTTGAGCAGGTCCTGGTAGATGCCCTCCAACTGGGTCGGGGCGTAGCTCTGCGAGGCGAAGCCCGTCACCGCCGCGTACAGCTTGCCGTTCGTGTACGTGCGCTTGTACTTGAGGTCGCTGCCCGACGTCCGTGCCGAGCCGGTGATCGAGTCACCGGCCACGATGATGTTCCCGAGCGGCTGCGAGTACGTCTGGATCGCGTTCCGCCGGTTGTCCTTGTCGTCCGCGAGTGCCTGGCCGTCGTAGAACTGCACCCATGTCGCCCTGCCCAGCAGAACGAGCACGAGCAGCAGTGTGAAGACGGACGCCCGCCTGATCGTCTTGTTCATCCCGCTCGGACAGACGAGTGAGGACCGGGTGTCCGTTCCCGATACAACGAAATTCTCATCGTCCGCTCATCCGGACGGGGCCGCGACCGACGGGGCCGGAGCCTACGGGGTCGCGACCGACGGGGCCGGAGCCGGCGGGGTCAAAGCCGGCGGGGTCAGAGCCGACGGGGTCAGAGCCGGCGGGTCGCCAGGGTCAGCCGGTCCCGGGCGTCGAACAGGGCGTCCTTGATCATCTGCTCGTGGGCGGGGGTGAGCCGGGCCACCGGGACCGAGCAGCTGATCGCGTCCCGGGCCGGGGTGCGGTACGGGATCGCCACCCCGAAGCAGCGCAGCCCGAGGGTGTTCTCCTCGCGGTCGACCGAGAAGCCCTGCTCGCGGATCTGGTGCAGCTCCTCGATGAGCTTCTCGCGGTCGGTGAGCGTGTGCTCGGTGAGCGCCGGCAGCGTCTCCGGCAGCAGCTTGCGGACCTGCTCGTCGGTGTGGGTGGCGAGCAGCGCCTTGCCGAGGGAGGTGGAGTGCGCGGGCAGCCGGCGGCCGACCCGGGTGAAGGGACGCAGGTAGTGCTGGGACTGGCGGGTGGCCAGGTAGACCACGTTGGTGCCGTCCAGACGCGCCAGGTGGATGGTCTCCGTGGTGTCGTCGGAGAGCCGGTCCAGGGTCGGGCGGGCCGCCGCGACCACCTCGTCGCCGTCGATGTACGACGTGCCGACCAGCAGCGCCCGCACCCCGATGCCGTACCGGGTACCGGTCGCGTCCGTCTCCACCCAGCCCAGCTCCACCAGGGTGCGCAGCAGCATGTAGAGGCTGGACTTGGGATATCCGACGGCCTCCTGGACCGCCGCGAGGGAGTGCATACCGGGCCGGCCCGCGAAGTACTCGAGCAATTCAACGGTCCGCACCGCGGACTTGACCTGCGCCCCGCCGCCTGTCTCGCCTGCCGACATCGCCCTTGACCCCTTCGTTGGACGGAAATAATCTCCAACAGCATATTCATCATCAGAGACAGCGTTCAGTATATCGAACATCCCTGGTGAATGACCCGGATACTGCGGCAGAACGCAACTCATGGAGGGACCCGCGGTGGCAGCAGCACCAGTCTGGAGTGTCGACCCGCGCACCGGGAAGCAGCGTGAACAGGTTGCGGTCGAGGCCACAGCCGAAGAGGTGGACGCCGTCGTCACGGCCGCGCACGCCGTACGCGGCTCCCTCGCCGACCGCACCGTCCGCGCGGCCTTCCTGCGCTCGGCCGCCGCCGGACTCGAGGCGGCCAAGGACCGGCTGGTCGAGGCCGCCGACGCGGAGACCGCGCTCGGCCCGGTCCGGCTCACCGGCGAACTCGCCCGTACCGCCTACCAGCTGCGGGCCTTCGCGGACATCGTCGACGAGGGCGCCTTCCTCGACGTCATCATCAACCACCCCGATCCCACGGCCACCCCGCCCATCCCGGACCTGCGCCGCTACAAGGTCCCGCTGGGCGTCGTCGCCGTCTACTCGGCCTCCAACTTCCCCTTCGCCTTCTCGGTCGCCGGCGGTGACACCGCGAGCGCGCTGGCCGCGGGCAACCCGGTCGTCGTCAAGGCCCACCCCGACCACCCGGCCCTGTCCGAACTGGTCGCCAGGGTGCTGCGCCGGGCCGCCGCCGAGCACGGGATCCCGGAGGCCGTCGTCGGTCTCGTGCACGGCTTCGAGGCCGGCATCGAGCTGATCAGGCACCCGCTGGTCGCCGCGGCCGGCTTCACCGGTTCGGTCCGCGGCGGGCGGGCGCTCTTCGACGCCGCCGCCGCGCGTCCGGTCCCGATCCCCTTCCACGGCGAACTGGGCTCCCTGAACCCGGTCCTGGTCACCGAGGCCGCGGCCGCCGAGCGCGGCGGCGAGATCGGCACCGGGCTCGCCGGGTCGATGACGCTGGGCGTGGGCCAGTTCTGCGTCAAGCCGGGGCTGGTGCTGGTGCCGTCCGGAGCCGCCGGTGACGGACTGGTCAAGTCCCTCACGGACGCGGTCAGCGACACCGACGCGGGCGTGCTCCTCGACCACCGGATGCGGGACAACTTCATCGCAGGGGTCGCCGAGCGCGCCGAACTCCCCGACGTGGAGAGCCCGGTGACGCCCGGTGCGGGCGGCGAGCACACCGTCAGCGCGGGGTTCCTCTCGGTCGCGGCGGACAAGCTGGCCGAGGCGGGCGCGTACGACCTGCTCCTGGAGGAGTGCTTCGGGCCGGTGACCGTGGTGGCGCGTTACGAGGACCGCGACGAGGCGACGGCGGTGCTGTCCCGGCTGCCGGGCAACCTCACGGCGACGGTCCACGTCTCCGCCGAGGAGGCCGCGGGGGAGGGGCTCGGGGCGGAGATCCTCGCGGAGCTGACGCCACTGGCCGGCCGCGTGCTGGTCAACGGGTGGCCGACGGGGGTCGCCGTGGCTCCGGCCCAGCAGCACGGTGGGCCCTACCCGGCGACCACGTCCACGTCCACCTCGGTGGGGGGTACGGCCATCGAGCGGTGGCTGCGGCCGGTCGCCTATCAGGGGGCGCCGCCGGCTCTGCTGCCGGCGGAGCTGCGCGACGAGAATCCGCTGGGGCTCCCCCGGCGGTTCAACGGGGTGCTGGAGCGGTAGGGCCGTGCGGGTGCGGGTGCGGGTGCGGGTGCGGGTGCGGGGTACGGGGTGCGCCGCGGGACGACGGTTCGTCGTGGTCGCTCGCGCGGTTCCCCGCGCCCCCTCGGGGGCGCTGCTGCCCCTGCCCGAGTCGAAAAGTTCTGCTGACACAATCTGACCATGGACCTGGAACTTCCCGAACTTCCCTTCCCGCTCCGTACCTACGGGCCCGACGGGCACTGGTTCTATGAGGACGGGGTGCTCACCGGGTGGGCCGGGGCCCGTCAGGACCGGTTCGTGTCGCCCACCGGGGAGGCGCTGGATCCCGCCTCCGACGCGCCCCGGCTGCTCGGGGCGCCCGAAGGGGACTTCCAGCTGATCGCCCGGGTCACCGTGGGCTTCGGTGCCGCCTTCGACGCCGGCGTGCTGTACGTCCATGTCGGCGACCGCGCCTGGGCCAAGCTCTGCCTGGAGAACTCCCCGGACGTGCCCACCGTCTGCACGGTGGTCACCCGGGGGCACTCCGACGACTCCAACTCGTTCACGGTGGAGGGGAGTTCGGTCTGGCTGCGGATCAGCCGCACCGGCCGGGCGCTGGCCTTCCACGCCTCTCGCGACGGCCGGAAGTGGACCTTCGTGCGGCTCTTCACGCTCGGCGGCGAGAAGGAGACGGAGGCCGCGCTGGTCGGCTTCATGACCCAGTCGCCGCTGGGCGAGGGCTGCGTGGTGACGTACGACCACATCGAGTTCAGGACCGGCTGGCCGGACGATCTGCGCGACGGAAGCTGAGGGACCGGGGGTACCCCCGGCCGAAGGCTGGGGCGGAACCGGCACGGGGCCGGTCTCGTCCTCACTTGCATGATCAGTGACCGAGTGCAAGGACCCCGTGTCATCCGGACCGCGCTGGCCGCCGAGGCGGAGAAGATCGCCGCGCTGCATCACCGGGCCCGGTCGACGTACTACCCGGACGGTCTGCCGGACGACGGCATCGACTGGACGGCCGCCTGGCGAGGCGCCGTGGAGCGCCCCGACGGCCACGTGCTGTGCGCGGTCGAGGCGGGCGAGATCATCGGCGTCGCCTCCTTCCGCGCCCCCGAGGGCGGCCCGGCGGAGACGGTCAAGCTCTACCAGTTCCATGTCGACCCGGACCGCTGGCGGGCCGGGATCGGCCGGGCCCTGCACGCCGCCTGTGTGGAGCAGTGGCAGGCCGACGGGAAGCGGACGGCCGTCCTGGACGTGCACGTCGACAACCACCGGGCCCAGGCCTTCTACGCCCGCCTGGGCTGGCTGCCGGACCCGGCCGAGCCGCCCGCCGAGGGCGACCACCACCTGTACCTGCGCTACGCGGTGGACGGGGAATGAAGCGCACTGGTTGAAGGTTCAGGTACTGGAAGACGTCTCACTACCTGGAGAGCCGAAGACATGCGCGTCGAGATCTGGAGCGACATCGCCTGCCCGTGGTGCTACGTGGGCAAGGCCCGCTTCGAGAAGGCGCTCGCCGCCTTCCCGCACCGCGACGAGGTCGAGGTGGTGCACCGCTCCTTCGAGCTGGACCCCGGCCGCGCCAAGGACGACGTGCAGCCGGTCCTCGCCATGCTCGGCAAGAAGTACGGCATGAGCGAGGCCCAGGCCCAGGCGGGCGAGGACAACCTGGGCGCGCAGGCCGCCGCCGAGGGCCTGGACTACCGCACCCGGGGCCGTGACCACGGCAACACCTTCGACCTGCACCGGCTGCTGCACCTCGCCAAGGAGCAGGGCCGGCAGGACCAGCTCGTCCAGATCCTGTACCGGGCGAACTTCGCCGAGGAACGCTCCCTCTTCAGCGAGGGCACCGACCGCGTGGTCGAGCTCGCGGTGGAGGCCGGACTGGACGAGGCGGCCGTGCGCGCGGTGCTCGCCGACCCCGCCGCCTATGCCGACGAGGTCCGCGCCGACGAGCGCGAGGCCGCCGAGCTCGGTGCGAACGGGGTGCCGTTCTTCGTCCTCGACCGGAAGTACGGCGTCTCGGGCGCCCAGCCCGCCGAGGTGTTCACCCAGGCGCTCAGCCAGGCCTGGGGCGCGCGCTCCCCGCTCCAGCTCATCGACGAGGGTGGCGCCGAGGCCTGCGGTCCGGACGGGTGCGCGGTTCCGCAGCACTGAGAAACCGCAGGTCAGGGCGGACGCATAAGCGATCCTTGGCGGGTCCTGTAAGAACTCCGCAATGGACGGGGGGTGCCTCGGACCGCAGAGTGGACCCATGGAGACCACGGAGACGTTCGAGAGCCTCGTCCGCGCCGAGTTCACCCCGAAGAGCACCTACCTCAACACCGCCAGCAACGGCCTGCTGCCCGCCCGTACCGTGGCCGCCCTGCACGAGGCGGCCCTGCTGCGGGCCGAAGGACGGCCGCTCACCTCGCTGTACGAGGACGTGGAGGCGTGCCGGGCCGCCTACGCCCGGCTCGCCGGCGTCCCCGCGACCAGGGTCGCGGTGGGCGCCTCGGTCGCCGCGCACACCGGTGTGATCGCCGCCTCGCTGCCGGCCGGCGCGGAAGTCCTCACCGCCGAGGACGACTTCACCTCCGTACTCAACCCGTTCCACGTCCGTGGCGACCTCAAGGTCCGTTCGGTGCCGCTGGAGCGCGTCGCGGAGTCGGTGCGCCCGGGCACCGCCCTGGTCGCGGTCAGCGCGGCCCAGTCCGCGGACGGCCGGATCGCCGACCTGCCCGCGCTGCGCGAGGCCGCCCGCGCCCACGGGGCCCGCACCTACGTCGACTTCTCCCAGGCCGCCGGCTGGCTGCCGATGGACGCCGACGCGTACGACTTCACCGCGTCCGTCGCCTTCAAGTGGCTGCTGGGCCCGCACGGCGCGGCCTTCCTCGTGGTCCCCGAGGACTTCGGCGGGCTGACCCCGGTGCTCGCGGGCTGGGTCGCGGGCGAGGTGCCGTGGGACAGCTGTTACGGCCCGGTCACCGAACTCGCCCACTCCGCCCGGCGGTTCGACCTCACCCACGCCCTGTTCACCTGCGCCGGCCTGCGCCGCTCGCTCGACCTGGTCGAGGAGCTCGGCGTGGCCGCCGTGCACGCCCACGACGTGTCCCTCGCCGACCGGTTCCGCGCCGGGCTCGCGACCCTCGGACGGGAACCCGTGCCCGCGCCGGGCTCGGCGATCGTCTCCGTCCCCGGGCTCGGCGGCCGGCAGCCCGAGCTGAGCCGGGCCGGCATCGAGATCTCCAACCGGGCCGGCAACCTGCGCGCCGCCTTCCACGTCTACAACACCGCCGCCGACGTGGACCGCCTGCTCGACGCGCTCACGGGCTGACCGGCACGGCCCGGGGGCCGCCACGGCGGACGTGGCGGCCCCCGGGGCCGGACGCTGAGCTCAGGACGCGCTCAGGACGCGCTTCAGCGGATCGGTGTGAAGTCCCGTGCGCCGATGAACTCGGGCCTGCGCACCGGGGCCGCGAAGGGTTCCACCGCCGCGTTCTCCACGCTGTTGAACACGATGAACACGTTGCTGCGCGGGAACGGCGTGATGTTGTCGCCGGAGCCGTGCATGCAGTTGCAGTCGAACCAGGTCGCCGAACCGGCCCGGCCGGTGAACAGCTTGATCCCGTACTGCGAGGCCATCTCCGTCAGCGCCTCGTCGGAGGGCGTGCCCGCGTCCTGCATCTGAAGGGACTTCTTGTAGTTGTCCTCGGGCGTGGCGCCGGCACAGCCCAGGAACGTCCGGTGCGAGCCCGGCATGATCATCAGGCCGCCGTTGGTGTCGTGGTTCTCGGTCAGGGCGATCGAGACGGACACCGTGCGCATGTTCGGCAGGCCGTCCTCGGCGTGCCAGGTCTCGAAGTCCGAGTGCCAGTAGAAGCCGCTGGCCCCGAACCCCGGCTTGACGTTGATCCGCGACTGGTGGACGTACACGTCCGAGCCGAGGATCTGCCGGGCCCGGCCGACCACCCGCTCGTCGTGCACCAGGTTCGCGAAGACCTGGCTGATCCGGTGCACCTCGAAGACCGAGCGGATCTCCTTGGACTTCGGCTCCACGACGGAGCGTTCGTCCTCCCGGATCGCCGGGTCGTCGACCAGCCGCTCCAGCTCCCGCCGGTACACCGCGACCTCGTCGTCCGCGAGGAGCTGGTCGATGGCGAGGAAGCCGTCGCGCTCGAAGGCCTCCAGGTCGCCGGTGGCGATCGGCCCGGCCGCACCGGGCGCCGACCAGACGACGGGGTCCTTGCGGGGTACGGAGACCTCGGCCGGGCCACGGCTCGGGTACAGGTCGGTGATCGTGGTCATGGTCAGCCCTCCTCCGTCAGCAGCGGGTAGACGCCGTTCTCGTCGTGGTCCTCCCGGCCGGTGACCGGCGGGTTGAACACGCAGATGCAGCGGAAGTCCTCCTTGACGCGCAGCGTGTGCCGCTCGTGCCCGTCGAGGAGGTACATGGTCCCGGGCGTGATCGTGTACGACGTCCCGGTCTCGCGGTCGGTCAGCTCGGCCTCGCCCTCGACGCAGACGACGGCCTCGATGTGGTTGGCGTACCACATCGACGTCTCCGTGCCGGCGTACAGGATCGTCTCGTGCAGCGAGAAGCCGACCCGCTCCTTGGCGAGGACGATGCGGGTGCTCTCCCAGGTACCCGACGCGGACTTCACATGGCGGTCGGTGCCTTCGAATTCCTTGAACGATCGGACGATCACGGTGGTGTACAGCCTCCTTGCTTGATCCTGGTCAGGCGGTTTCCCGGACGGCCCGGGCGAGGATGCTCAGCCCCTCGTCCAGTTCCTCCGGGGTGATGGTCAGGGCGGGCAGCAGCTTGACGACCTCGCTCTCCGGCCCCGACGTCTCGATGAGCAGACCGAGCTCGAAGGCGCGTTTGGCGATCCGCCCGGCCCGCTCCTTGTCGTGGAACTCCAGGCCCCACACCAGGCCCCGGCCCCGGTACTCGCGCACGTCGGCGAGGTTCTCCTCGACGATCGCGATGAGCCCCTGCTCGACCTGCTCGCCCTTGGTCCGGGTCTGCTTCTCCATCGCCGGGCCGTCCGCCCAGTAGGACTCCAGGGCGGCCGCCGCGGTGACGAAGGCCGGGTTGTTGCCCCGGAAGGTGCCGTTGTGCTCGCCCGGCTCCCACACGTCCAGCTCGGGCTTGAACAGGCAGAGCGACATGGGCAGCCCGTACCCGCTGATCGACTTCGAGACGGTGACGATGTCGGGGACGATGCCGGCCTCCTCGAAGGAGAAGAAGGCACCGGTGCGGCCGCAGCCCATCTGGATGTCGTCGACGATCAGCAGCATGTCCTGCCGCTCGCAGAGCGCCTTCAGCGCGCGCAGCCACTCGGGCCGGGCGACGTTGATGCCGCCCTCGCCCTGCACGGTCTCCACGATCACGGCGGCGGGCTTGTTGAGTCCGGACCCCTGGTCCTCGAGAAGCCGCTCGAACCACAGGAAGTCCGGCACGGTCCCGTCGAAGTAGTTGTCGAACGGCATGGGCGTGCCGTGCACCAGCGGGATCCCCGCGCCGGCCCGCTTGAAGGCGTTGCCGGTGACGGCCAGCGACCCGAGGGACATCCCGTGGAAGGCGTTGGTGAACGACACGATCGCCTCGCGCCCCTTCACCTTGCGGGCGAGTTTGAGCGCCGACTCCACGGCGTTGGTGCCCGTCGGCCCGGGGAACATGACCTTGTACGGCAGGTCACGCGGGCGCAGCACCAGGTCCTGGAAGGCCTTCAGGAACGACCGCTTGGCCGTGGTCGACATGTCGAGGCCGTGGGTGACCCCGTCCCGGTCCAGATAGTCCAGCAACGCCCGTTTCAGCACGGGGTTGTTGTGGCCGTAGTTGAGCGAGCCGGCGCCGGCGAAGAAGTCGAGGTACTCGTGTCCGTCCTCGTCGTACATGCGGCTGCCCCGGGCCCGGTCGAAGACGGTCGGCCAGCCACGGCAGTAGCTGCGGACCTCGGACTCCAGGGTCTCGAAGACGCTCAGATCAGGCTGGGTGATGGTCACGGCGGGGCTCCTCAGTGCGATGTGGGGGTCAAGGGGCCTATGCGGTACAGGACTTCGGGGTCGTGCGGACCGTCGGGGAACTCGTCGGCCTCGAACAGCACCGTGCGCTCCACGGTGGCGCCGTGCCGGGCGGCGTACGAGGTGAACAGCCGCTCGGAAGCGGTGTTGCCGGGGCTGATCGTGGTCTCGACGGCGGTGAGCGGGCGTTCCGCGGCCACCCGCGCCGTGAGTCCGTCGAGCAGTCGTGCGGCGACACCGCGCCCGCGCTGCGCGGCGTCCACGGCCACCTGCCAGACGAGCAGGGTGTCCGGACGGTCCGGCCGGCTGTATCCGGTCACGAACCCGACGGGCTCGCCGTCCGCGCCGCGGGCGACCGCGGAGGTGTCGGCGAAGTCCCGGCACCACAGCAGATAGCTGTACGAGGAGTTCAGATCGAGGTTTCCGGAATCCCTGGCGATTCGCCATAGAGCGGCGCCGTCGATCACCGAAGGGCGGTCGACGATCAGGTCTGCTTGTGGGGCAGTCATGCGGATTGAATTTAGCGAGGCAAATGCAAAAATGCACGGCAGGAGGGCTGGCCGCCCGATCCTGCCGTGCCGCTATGTCCAGATATGCCCCGCCACAAAACGGGCATATAGCCAGTGTTTGTGGAGTGTGTCACAGGGTTGAAACCTGGACGAAATTCCATCCGTTTAGCTCCGCAAAAAGCGGGCAGAAGAACTCGGGTAAGCCATCCGCGGAAAAGTAATTCGGAATTGCTTTGAATTCAGGCCCCGGTAACACCGTCGACACGCTCCACCGCCCGCCGGGCCCCCTCCGGGTCCACCGACAGCCCACGCTTCGCGAGTTCCGCCCCGATCGCGGCAAGGCTCGACCGGACGGCGTCCGCCGTCGCGTCCGCCCCGTAGTGGTTGACCCGGATCATCTCCCCGGCCAGCGCACCCCCGCCCGCGGCCAGCGGCAGCGTGGCGTCACCCGCCAGGGCCCCGGCGACCACCTCCGAGGCCACCACGCCCGGCGGCACCCGCAGGGTCGTCGCCACCGGCGCTGCGTCGGCCTCCTCGTACACGTACGGTTCCAGGCCGCCGCCCAGCGCCACCGCCCCGGCCCGGGTCGCCAGCGCGGCCGAGCGGTGCCGGGCCATCACGGTCTCCGGGCCGTCCGCCTCGATCCGCGCCAGACACGCCTCCAGGGCCAGCATCTCCAGCTGTGCCGGCGCGTGCAGCAGCACCTTGCGGCCGCCGTCGACCCAGCGCTCCTTCCAGTCCAGCAGGGAGAGGTAGGAGCGGCGCGGGGCGTTCGGGTTCGCCGCCATCCGGGCCCAGGCCCGCTCGCTCACCGACACGGCCGACACCCCGGCCGGGCCGCCCATCGCCTTCTGTGCCCCGATCACGCACAGGTCCACGCCCCAGGCGTCCGGCAGCACCGGCTCGGCGCCGACCGAGGCGACCGCGTCGAGGTAGAAGAGGGCGCCCTGCTCCCGCACCGCCTCGCCGATCTCCGCGACCGGGTTGGTGTTGCCGGTCGCGGCCTCCGCGTGCACCAGGGACACGAAGTCGATCTCCGGGTGCTCGGCGAACGCCGCCCGGACCTGCGCGGCCGTCACCGCCGTGTGGAACGGCACCGCCAGGTCGATCACGGTCGCGCCGCAGTCCCGCAGCCAGTTCCCGAAGGTCTGCCCGTAGGGGCCGGTGATCACGTTCAGCGCGGTCGTGCCCGGTCCGGCCGTCGCGCGGATCGCGCCTTCCAGGGGCAGCAGCGCCTCGCCCTGCATGATCACGACGTCCTGGCGGGTATCCATCAGCCGGGCCACCCGGTCCTCGATCGCGGCGAAGTGCGCGGCGCTCAGCGGGGGCAGGTCGAGGAAGGGGTGGGTCACGGCGGTGCTCTCTTCGCTCACGGACGGGCAGATCAGGACGAGCGTAACGGGCGGGTGCCGTCCCCCTCTGACCGGCGACTTCTCAGGTCGCCCGGCCCCACGACCAACGGTTTGATTTGAGAGAGCCAAACATCTCCTTATAATCGGAACCCGCAGAACCGGAATCCACAGCTCCATCACAGACTCACGGGAGGTCTCGTGACCACGCTCCCCGGGCACCGCCGGGCTCGCGCCCTGGCCGCCGTCACCGCCGCGGCCGGGCTGGCCCTCGTGGCCGGCTGCACGTCGAGCGGCAACGGTTCCAGCGCCTCCAGGACCGCAGCCGGCGGGGTCGAACTCGTCAAGGCCGGTCAGCTCACCACCTGCACCCACCTGCCGTACCCGCCGTTCCAGTCGGAGATCGACGGCAAGGTGCAGGGCTTCGACGTCTCGATGGTCGACCTGGTCGCCAAGGACCTCGGCGTGAAGCAGCAGATCCTGGACACCCCCTTCGAGAACTTCAAGACCGGCGCCTTCCTCAACTCCGGCGAGTGCGACCTGGCCGCGGCCGGCATGACGATCACCGCCGAGCGCAAGAAGAACGTCGACTTCTCCGACCCGTACTTCGACGCCACCCAGGCCCTCCTGGTCGCCAAGGGCAGCGGGGTCACCTCGCTCGCCGACGCCAAGGCCAAGAAGGTGAGGCTGGGCGCCCAGGCGCAGACCACCGGCGAGGACTACGTCAGGAAGCAGGGCTTCGACCCGGTCTCCTTCGAGTCCTCCGACGCCGTCCTCAACGGCCTGCGCACCGGTCAGGTCAAGGCCGTCGTCATCGACTACCCGGTGGTCCAGGGCTGGCTCAAGGACAAGGCCAACGCGAACGCCTTCCAGCTCGCCGGCAACATCAACACCGGTGAGCAGTACGGCTTCACGGTGAAGAAGGGCAACACCAAGCTGCTCGCCGCCGTCAACAAGGCGATCTCCGACGCCAAGGCGGACGGCACGTACCAGAAGCTGTACGAGAAGTGGATCGGCCCCTACGACGCGAAGGCCGCGTCCCCGGCCGCCTCATGACCACCGCGGACACGGAACTCCAGCCCCGCAGGAAGGGCCTGAGCAGGCGTCGGAAGCGCAGCCTGGCACGCGGCGCGCAGTACGTCGTCTTCGTCGCCGCCGTGATCGCCTTCGCGGTCGGCGCCGACTGGGGACGGCTGCGGAACCAGTTCGCCCAGTGGGACATCGCCCGCCGGATGTTCCCGGACGTCATCACGCTGGCCCTGAAGAACACCGTGCTCTACACGCTGTCCGGCTTCGTCGTCGGACTGGCCCTCGGCATGGTGATCGCGCTGATGCGGCTGTCGTCGGTGGGCCCCTACCGCTGGCTGGCCGGCCTCTACATCGAGATCTTCCGCGGCCTGCCCGCCCTGCTGATCTTCATCTTCATCGGGGTCGCCGTCCCGCTGGCCTTCCCCGGCACGGAGATCGTCGGCGGCACCTACGGCAAGGTGGCCCTCGCGCTCGGCCTGGTCGCCGCCGCCTACATGGCCGAGACCATCCGCGCGGGCATCCAGGCGGTCCCCAAGGGGCAGCTGGAAGCGGCCCGTTCCCTCGGCTTCTCACCCGCCCGCGCCATGGTCTCGATCATCATCCCGCAGGCGTTCCGCATCATCCTCCCGCCCCTGACCAACGAGTTGGTGCTCCTCTTCAAGGACTCCTCCCTGGTCCTCTTCCTCGGGGTCACCCTGGAGGAGCGCGAACTGTCCAAGTACGGCCGCGACCTGGCCAGTACGACCGCCAACTCCACGCCGATCCTCGTCGCCGGCCTGTGCTACCTGCTGGTCACGATCCCGCTCGGCTTCGTCGTGCGCCGCATGGAGGCGAAGGCCCAGGAGGCCGTGCGATGAGCCGACCCGAGATCCAGGTGAAGGGGCTCCACAAGTCCTTCGGCGACAACGAGGTGCTGCGCGGCATCGACCTGGAGATCGGCCAGGGCGAGGTCGTGTGCGTGATCGGCCCGTCCGGCTCCGGGAAGTCGACCCTGCTGCGCTGCGTCAACCTGCTCGAAGAGCCCACCAGGGGCCAGGTCTTCGTCGGCGGTACCGAGCTCACGGACCCCGACGTCGACATCGACGCCGTCCGCCGCCGCATCGGCATGGTCTTCCAGCAGTTCAACCTCTTCCCGCACCTCACGGTGACCGAGAACCTCACGCTGCCGCAGCGCCGGGTGCTCCGCCGGGACAAGGCGCAGGCCGCCCGGGTCGCCGCCGAGAACCTCGAACGCGTCGGCCTGTCCGAGAAGGCGGACGCCTACCCGGCCTCCCTCTCCGGCGGCCAGCAGCAGCGGGTGGCCATCGCCCGCGCCCTCTCCATGGGCCCCGAGGTGATGCTCTTCGACGAGCCGACGTCCGCCCTCGACCCGGAGCTGGTCGGGGACGTCCTCGCGGTCATGCGGATGCTGGCGGACGAGGGCATGACGATGATGGTCGTCACCCACGAGATGACCTTTGCCCGCGAGGTCGCCGACCGGGTCGTCTTCATGGACGGCGGGGTCGTGGTGGAGGACGGCGACCCCGACCAGGTCATCGGCCGCCCCACGCACGCCCGTACCCGCCACTTCCTGTCCCGGCTGCTCGACCCTGCCATGGCCCAGGTGGAGGAGGAGTCCTCGGACTAGGGAGCACGGCGAAGCCCCGTAAGGGGCGCGGGGAACCGCGCGATCGGCCACGACGGCGCCGCGGCCGACCGACGGCCCTCCCGTCGCCTCCAGCGGAGCGCCCGGGCGGCCGGGGCGCGGCTGTCAGTGCCGTGTGCGAGGGTTCGGCCATGAACGCACAGCACACGGAACTCGGTTGGGACGAGACCGTCGCCCTCTTCGAGCGGCGGGCCCTGCCCGAGTCGTCGTACGAGAACCTCTACGAGGAGTCCTACGACGTGCACTCCGGCCCGCTCACGATCGCGGGCGATCTCGACCTGGACCTGGAGGCCACGGCGCCCGCGGGCGCCGGCCTCGTCGTCGACGGCGACCTGACCGTCGGGGGCAGTGTCGTCAACGTCGACGACGGCTGCCCGGCGCTGGTCGTCCTCGGCGATCTGCGGGCGGCCAACGTCTTCCTGGAGGGCGACGCCAAGCTGCTGGTCCTGGGCAGCGTCACCGTGGACGCCTTCATAGGCAGCATGACCGACAAACTCGTGATGATCCACGGCGATCTGCGCGCCAAGGTGACCGTCCTGTCGGGCGAGTTCAGCCCCGACCTGGTCGGCGGCACCCTGCACGGCGCGGTCGTCGCGCCCGCCTACCTCGACCTGGCCCAGGACGTCGACCCGGCCGCGGTGCTCGTCCCCGAGGTACTGCGCGCCGACGGGGAGGACGACTGGCGCTCCTTCGACGCCCCCCGGGTGCACGGCGGCCGACTGCTGAGCCGTATCGATGCGGGGCTCCCCGTCGCCCTAGGCTGAGGCCCATGAGCGATCAGGCGGTGCTGCACGTGAAGGGCAGGGTCCTCGTCGGGCCCGAGGACGTCCGCGACGAACTGTGGGTGGTGGGCGGCCGTGTCTCCTACGACCGCCCCGCCGGCGCCCGTGACGTCCGGACGGTCGCGGGCTGGGCACTCCCCGGCCTGGTCGACGCCCACTGCCATGTCGGCCTCGGCCCGCACGGCCCCGTCGACGCGGCGACCGCCGAGAAGCAGGCGCTCACCGACCGCGAGGCCGGCACCCTCCTGATCCGCGACGCCGGATCGCCCTCCGACACCCGCTGGGTCGACGACCGCGAGGACCTCCCGAAGATCATCCGGGCCGGCCGGCACATCGCCCGCACCCGCCGCTACATAAGGAACTTCGCCCACGAGATCGAACCCGGGGACCTCGTCGCACACGTCGCCCAGGAGGCCCGGCGCGGCGACGGCTGGGTCAAGCTGGTCGGCGACTGGATCGACCGCGACCTCGGCGACCTCGCCCCCAGCTGGCCCCGGGACTCCGTCGAGGCCGCGATCGCGGAGGCCCACCGGCTCGGCGCCCGGGTCACCGCGCACTGCTTCGCCGAGAACTCCCTCCAGGACCTGGTGGAGGCCGGCATCGACTGCGTCGAGCACGCGACCGGCCTGACCGACGACCTGATCCCGCTCTTCGCGTCCCGTGGCGTCGCGATCGTCCCGACCCTCGTCAACATCGCCACCTTCCCGCAGCTCGCGGCGGGCGGCGACGCCAAGTTCCCACGCTGGTCCGCCCACATGCGCCGGCTCCACGAGCGCCGCTACGACACCGTCCGCGGCGCCTACGACGCCGGCATCCCGGTGTACGTCGGCACGGACGCCGGCGGCAGCCTCGCCCACGGCCTGGTCGCGGACGAGGTCGCCGAACTCGTCACCGCCGGCATCCCGCCCCTCGACGCGCTGGCGGCGACCAGCTGGGCGGCCCGCGTCTGGCTCGGCAGGCCGGGCCTGGAGGAGGGCGCACCGGCGGACCTGGTGGTGTACGAGAGCGACCCGCGCGCCGACGTACGGGTGCTCGCGTCCCCCCGGCGGGTGGTGCTGAACGGGCAGGTCGTCGAGTAAAGGAACGGCTGTGCCCGCGGCTTCGAATAGGTGCACGGAAAGTCCACTATTGAGTGAAGTGACGCGGGATTGCCGCCCGTTCACCCGTAGTGCGTAATTCTTGGCGGGTCCCGAGCACGTTTCCTCTGGGGGTCCCACCACCTTGAACACCTTCCGTATGCCCGCACGCCGTCTCGCGACCGTCGCGGCGGCCACGGTCCTCGCCGCCGGTCCCGCGGCCCTGGCCGGCGCGGGCACCGCACACGCGACCACCGGCAAGGGCCACGCGAGCGCGGCCGTCCTGCGCACCGGCCTCGACGTCTCCCTCATCGGCCGGACCGCGCACGTCCCGCTCGCGGTCGCCCTCAACGAGGTGCAGGCACCGCGGAGCGCCGACCGGACCGCGCTGACCGCCACCCTCGACGGAGTGGACGGCGGCAGGCCGTTCCACGTCCTCGGCGCCGAGGCCGCCTCCGCGAAGGCGACGGTCTCCGACGGCCGCGCCGAGGCCTCCGTCCACCTCACCCACGCCCGGCTGCACCTGCCCGGCCTGCCCCTGCTGTCCCTCGTCGAACTCGACGCGGTCACCTCCAAGGCCACCTGCGCGGCCGGCAGACGCCCGGAGGCCACGTCGAACGTGCTCGGTGCCGTCACGGTGCTCGGCAAGCGCGTGACGCTGAGCGCGACCGGCCCCACCGACGTCGAGGTGCCCGACCTCGGCGAGGTCCGCCTGGACTTCGCCAAGGCCGTGACGGCATCGGGCCGGGCGGCCGCCAGCGCCCTCGAACTCACCGTCTCCGTCAACCCGTTGAAGCTCAACGTGGCCGACGTGAAGGGCACCCTGACCCTGGCGAAGGTGACCTGCGAGACCCCACAGGCCCCGGCGTCCGACCCCACCGGAGCGTCCGGCTCCACCGAAGCGGCGGGCCCCACCGGAGCGGCCGGCCCCACGGACCCGCCGAGTCCCGTGACCGACATCAAGCCCCAGAGCGCCCCGGCACCGAAGACGAAGCTGGCGGAGACGGGCGGCAGTTCGATGACGCCGTACCTGGCGGGAGGAGCGGTGGCGCTCCTGGTCGCGGGCGGCGGAGCGGTGACTCTGGTCCGACGCGGGCGCTAGTCGGCTCAGCGGCGCCAAGGGTACCCCCGGCCGAAGGCCGGGGGAGGAACCGCGCGACCGGCCGGCCACGACCCCCAGCCGCGCACCGGCCCGCGGTTCCCTCCGCTCAGGCGCGTATCAACACCAGCGCCTGATCGAACGCCTGTAGAAACCGGTTCACCACCACCCGGTCCCGCACGGCGATCCGCACCCACTCCTCGTCCAGCCCGGGGAACGTGTCCCCCCGCCGCACGGCGAACCCCAGCGTCCGCAGTTGCCGGCGCACGGCGGCAGCCCCGCGCATCCGGACGAGCACGAACGGCCCCTCCGCGGGCCCGGCCACCCGCACCCCCTCCGGCGCGAACTCCTCCAGCCCCGCCACCAGATGGGCCCGGTCGGCCGCGATCCGGTGCGCCGCGTGCGCCGCCTCCGCCAGCGCGCGCGGCGCCACACACGCCTCGGCCGCCGCCAGCGCCGGCGTCGACACCGGCCACAACGGCTGGGCCCGCGCCAAGTCGGCGACGACCTCCGGCGCGGCCAGCACGTAGCCGATCCGCAGTCCGGCCAGCCCCCACGTCTTCGTCAGGCTCCGCAGCACCACCAGACCCGGCACGTCGGTCCGGCCGGCCAGCGCCTCCCGCTCGCCCGGCACCGCGTCCATGAACGCCTCGTCGACCACCAGCGTCCGTCCGGGCCTGGCCAGCCGCACGATCGCCTCGGCCGGGTGCAGCACCGACGTGGGATTCGTGGGGTTGCCGATCAGCACCAGGTCGGCGTCCTCCGGCACCAGCGCCGGATCCAGCCGGAAGCCGTCCGCCTCCCGCAGCAGCACCCGGTCCACGGTGTGCCCGGCGTCCCGCAGCGCCGCCTCCGGCTCGGTGAACTGCGGATGCACCACCACCGGCCGCCGCACCTTCAGCGCCCGCGCCAGCAGCACGAACGCCTCCGCCGCACCGGCCGTCAGCAGGACCCGTTCCACCGGCAGCCCGTGCCGCTCCGCCACCGCGGCCCGCGCCCCCCGCCCGTCGGGATAGGCGGCGAGCGCGGCCAGCGACCCGGCGATCCGCTCCCGCAGCCAGACCGGGGGAGTGTCGGCGCGCACGTTGACGGCGAGGTCGACGAGGGCGGAACCGTCGTCGCGGACCTCGGCGTCGCCGTGGTGGCGCAGGTCGTGGCCGCCTCTGGAACCTTCCTCAGTGCGCATGGGCATGCCCGTCGTGATGATGGTGGTGCCCCTGGCCGTGATGGTGGCCTTCGTCGTCCGGGTGGAAGTGCGGCTGCTGCGGCAGGCCCACCTTGTCCTCGAAACCGGGCAGCGCGATCCGGTACACGCACGAGTCGCAGTTCATCCGCAGATCACCCTTGACCGCCTCCCGGTACCGCTCCATCACCAGGTCGAGCAGCTCCGGCTCGGGCCCGATGACGTCCGCCGAACGCACCTCGACCTCCGGGTGCGCGGCCCCCCAGCCCTCGGTCTGCTGCCGCACCCGGTCCGGCAGGATCCCGGTGAACAGAAAGTACGGCAGGACCACGATCCGGCGCGCCCCCAGTTTCAGACACCGGTCGAGCCCGCCCGGCACGTCCGGCGCGGCCAGCGACACGAACGCCGTCTCCACCCCCGCGTACCCGCGGCCCTCCCACAGCAGCCGGGCCGCCTTGTGCACCTCGGCGTTGGCGTCGGGGTCGGTGGAACCCCGGCCCACCAGCAGCACGGTCACGTCGGCGCGGTCCTCGACCGCCCGCGAGGAGCCGCCCAGCGCCTCGTCCAGGCGCCGCTCCAGGACGGCCAGCAGCGAGGGGTGCGGTCCCAGCGGACGTCCGTACGTGTACGAGATCCCCGGGTGCCGTTCCTTCTCCCGGGCCAGCGCGGCCGGGATGTCACCCTTGGCGTGCCCGGCGGAGACCAGCATCAGCGGCACCGCGGCGAACCGGCGTACCCCCCGCTCCACCAACTCGGCGACGGCATCGCCCAACGGCGGCGGGGACAGCTCGATGAAGCCGCCGGCGACGGGCAGTTCGGGGTGGCGGCGGCCCAGCTCCCGTACGAAGTCACGGAACGCCTCGGCCCCGGCGTCGTCCCGGGTGCCATGGCCGGCGATGAGCAGGGCGGGCGGGGTGGTCACAGGGTCTCCTCGGAAGTGGGTTGGTACAGCAAGGCGTTGAGCGCGGCGGCGGCGACCGCCGAGCCGCCCTTCTCGGACACGTTGCTGACGGCGGGCAGCCCGCTCGCCCGCAACGCGGCCTTGGACTCGGCGGCGCCGACGAACCCGACGGGCAGCCCGATGACGAGCGCGGGGGCGGCGTCCAGCGTCAGCAGCTCCTCCAGGGCGGTCGGCGCACAGCCGATCACCCAGAGGGCGCCGGGGCCGACCTGCTCGTACGCGAGGCGGATCGCGTGCGCCGAACGGGTCAGGCCCGGACCGGACTCGGCGTCCTTCAGCCGGCACACGGTCTTCCGGCGGGTGATCCCGGCCGCGACCATCTCCACGTCCACGACGACCGGCGCCCCGGCGTGCAGCGCGGCATGCGCCTTCGCCAGGTCGGCCTCGTCGGTCACGAGATCGGTGGCGTACTCCAGGTCCGCGGCGGAGTGGATGACCCGCTCCACCACGGCCCGGGTCAGCGGCGGGAGATGCGAGGTGTCCAGGCGGGACCGCAGCCGTCGGAAGGACTCCTGCTCGATGGGGTGGACCACACGGTTCACTCGGCGCCCTCCTCGGACGTCTGCCAGCGGTAGCCGCGCGGGGTGACCATACGCCCGGCGACGTTCCGGGTGGCCGTGTTGCCCACGGTCACGACCGTCATCATGTCGACCCATGCCGGGTCGAGACCGCCCAGTGTGGTCAGCCGGCTCGACTCGTCGGCCCGCGAGGCGTTGCGCACGACACCCACGGGTGTCGCCGGCGCGCGGTGCTCGGCGAGGATCGCGAGCGCCTTGGGCAGCTG
Source organism: Streptomyces humi (assembly GCF_001005085.2). Lineage (GTDB taxonomy): Bacteria > Actinomycetota > Actinomycetes > Streptomycetales > Streptomycetaceae > Streptomyces > Streptomyces humi. The sequence goes on along the minus strand of NZ_LBMU02000075.1, from coordinate 78,683 downwards.
CCAGTCCCGGCCCCGGGAACGCGGGTTGTAGAACGTCACCACGATGTCCGCCTCGGCCGCCGCGCGCACCCGGCGCTCGATGACCTCCCACGGCGTGTGCAGGTCGGAGAGGCTGATCGAGACATGGTCGTGGCCGAGCGGCGCGCCGAGGATCGCCCCGGCCGCGAGCGCCGCGGTGACACCGGGCACACCGATCACGTCGATGTCGTCGGAGGCCTCGGCGAGCGCGGGGGAGGCCATGGCGTACACGCCGGCGTCCCCGCTGCCGATCAGAGCGACGGCCTGCCCGGCCCGCGCCTCGGCGACCGCCGTGCGCGCCCGCTCCTCCTCGGCCCCGAGCCCCGACTCCAGGATCCGGGTCCCGGGCCGCAGCAGGTCTCGGATCTGGTCCACGTACTGGTCGAGGCCGACCAGCACGGCGGCACGCCGGAGTTCGTCCCTGGCACGCGGGGTGAGCAGGTCGCGGGCGCCGGGGCCGAGCCCGACCACGGCGAGCCGGCCGCGCGCGGGCCGTCGTACGACCGCGCAGGTCGCCATCGCGGGCAGGCCCCCGGACTTACGCTTGGGGACGAGGAGTTCACCGCCGCCGACCAGCGCGGCGGCCTCCGCGACGGAGGGCGTGCCGACGGCGGCGAGCGGCGCCGCGGACGGGTTGGGCACCTCCACCGCGGCCAGCTCCGCCGCGGAGTACGTCACCAGGGGCACCCCGAACCGGGCGGCGGCCGCCACGATCCCGGGCTCCCCGGCCTTGGCGTCCACGGTGGCGAGTTCGGCGACGCTGCGCGGGGACAGTCCCGCGTCCCGCAGGGCGTCCTCGACCAGTGCGTGCACCGCGTCGGCCGGGGCCCCCTTGGAGGCGCCGACCCCGACGACGAGGGACGGCGGGCGCAACAGCACCTCGTGCTCGCCGGGTTCGACCGCGCGGTCGGTCAGCCGGACCGTACAGGCACCCTCCGCCACCAGCGGCAGCGGGGGCAGCGGCCACGGGAACTCGGCGCGCAGCGCCACCGGTTCACCGTCCAGCAGTGCCCGCGACACGGCGGCCACCGAGCCCTCGACCGGGAAGCCGAGGGTGTCGAGCCCGGGCAGCCCGACGGCGTCGGTCGCGGTGGTCACCACCGGCTGCGCGGCCAGCACCTCGGCCACCTCACGGGCGAGGCCGTTCGCCCCGCCGCCGTGCCCGCCGACCAGCGACACCGCGAACCGGCCGCCCTCGTCGACACACACCACACCGGGGTCGGTGGCCTTCTCGCCCAGCAGCGGGGCGATCAGCCGCACCACCGCACCGGTGGCCAGGAAACACACCAGCTGCTCGCACTCCGCGAACGCGGACCGCACGGCGTCCCCGACCGGGCCGGCGTACACCCGCGTACGGTCCGGCCAGGCCGCGGCCAGCCGGTCGCGTGCCGCCGCCCCCGCCGCGGTGGCGGAAATCAGGCCGATCACTGAGCAACTCCTTCTTCGGAAGAGGGGGTTCGCGTCCCCCACAGCAGGAACACGGGGTTGGTGGCCGCCAGCCGGGTCACATCACCCGGCAGCGGCGCGAGGCGCGAGGACTGCAACAGCACGCCGTCGCAGGAGAACCCGGCACCGGTGAGTGCCGCGCGGGCCGCCGGCACCCGGTCCAGGGCGGCCATCGCGACCACCACCGTCCGCCGGGCCCGCACCGCGCACGCGGTGACGACGGCGGGCAGCTCGGCCCCGCCTCCGCCGACGAACACGGCGTCCGGATCGGGCAGTTCGCCCAGCAGTCCGGGTGCCGAGCCGTGCCGCACGTCCACGTACACGCCGTGCGCCCGTGCGTTGGCGGCGATCCGCGCCGCCCCGTCCGCCGTCTTCTCCACGGCGACGGCGGCGGCACCCAGCCGCGCGCACTCCACGGCCACGGACCCGGAGCCCGCGCCGACGTCCCAGACCAGGTCGCCGAGCCGGGGCCCGAGCCGGGCCAGCGCCAGCGCCCGTACCTCGAACTTGGTGATCATCGAGTCGCGGTGCGTGAACTCGCCCTCGTCCAGGGCCCATCCGGCGGGCCCGGCCGCAGCCCCGGCCACCGTACGGACGCCCCCGGGCACCCGCGTCTCGTCGAGGCACAGCACCACGCTGACGTCGGCCCCCCAGTCACGGCCGGCGGCCTCGGCGGGCGTGACCCGGTCCACCCGTTCCCGTACCGGATCGCCGAGCGCGCTCGCCACGACGAGGACCCGGGTGCCGGACGCGTGGGCCGTCGCTCCCGGCGGTGTGCCGCAGGCGTGCCGCAGCGCGGCCCCCAGCTCCGCCGGGCCCGCGCCCGGTCCCGTCAGCACCGCCACCTTCGGGTGCGCGCGGCAGACGTTGACCGCCGTGCGCAGGTCCCGGCCGTGCGCGCTCACCACCACGGCGTCGTCCCAGGGCAGTCCCGCCCGCGCGAAGGCGGCGGCGACGGACGACACCCCGGCCCGCACCTCCAGCCGGTCCGCCCCGAACCGCTCCGCCAGCACCCGCACGATGCCGAAGAACCCGGGGTCGCCGGAGGCCAGCACGAGCACCCGGCTCTCCTTCTCCAGATGCCGCTCGATGACGTCGAGGGCCGGCGCGAGCGGGCCGAGCACGACCCGCTCGGCCCCCTCCGGCAGCCGTACCGCGTCCAGATGCCGGCGCCCGCCGACGACCAGCCCGGCACCGGCCGCCACGTCCGGGGGAAGGGGCGTCCCCGTCCCCGTACCGACGACCGTGATCACGTGCTCGCCCCCCGTTCCCGCAGCGCCCGGCGGGCCTCCGGGTCGGCCTTGCGGAAGCCGTGGAAGTGGCCGGGGTGGTAGAGGTGCGAGCGGGTGCCGTGCGCGTCCAGGGCCGGGCCGACCAGGAAGAGGGTGTGCTTCCAGAGCCTGTGCTCCTTGACCGTCTCCTCCAGCGTCTCGATCGTGCACCGCACGACCAGCTCCTCCGGCCAGGTCGCCTGGTAGGCGACGACGACCGGCGTCGACGTCGGATAGCCGCCCTCCAGCAGCTCCCGCACCAGCTGTCCGCTGCGCGCGGCGGACAGGAAGATCGCCATGGTGGTGCCGTGGCGGGCGAACTCCCGTACCTCCTCGCCCGGCGGCATCGGGGTCTTGCCGCCGCCGAGCCGGGTGAGCACGACGGACTGCGCGACCTCGGGGATGGTCAGCTCGCGCTGGGCGAGCGCGGCCACGGCCGAGAAGGAGGAGACGCCCGGCACGATCTCGACCTCGACGCCGATGCCGGCGCACCGGTCGACCTGCTCCTGGGTGCCACCCCAGAGGGCGGGGTCGCCGGAGTGGATCCGGGCGACCCGCAGCCCGTCGGCCCGGGCCCGCTCGTACACGGCGACGACGTCCTCCAGGGACATCGTCGCGGAGTCCAGGATCTCCGCGCCCTCGCGCGCGTGCTCCAGGACCTCCGCCTGGACCAGGCTCGCGGCCCAGATCACCACGTCGGCCTCGGCGATCGCGCGGGCGGCCCGGAACGTCAGCAGATCGGCGGCGCCGGGGCCGGCACCGACGAAGGTCACCTTGCCGGCGGGAGTGTCGCCGGAGACAGTGGCGGAGGCGGCGGCATCGGCCATGGAAATTCGGTCCTCTCTGGACAAAAGGTGTTACTGGTGCTGCTGGATGTGCGCTGGGGCCGGTTGATCGGATAGCAAGGGCACATGGCGGTCTTCGTCGCGCTCGGCGCGTTCCTGATGACGCTGGCCGGCGGCTGGACGGCACAGCGCGTGACCGACCGTCGTCACCTGGTCCTGGGCCTGGCCGGCGGTCTGATGCTCGGGGTGGTCGGCCTCGACCTGCTGCCGGAGGCGCTGCGCGCGGCCGGCCGTGACATCTTCGGCGTACCGGCAGCCCTGCTGCTGTTCGTGGCCGGTTTCCTGCTGGCCCATCTGGTCGAACGGACCCTCGCCGCCCGCCAGGCCGCGCACGGCGGGGACGAGCACGACCACCACCGGGCGCCCGAGGTGGGCCTGACGGCGGCCGGCGCGATGGTCGGCCACAGCGCGATGGACGGCGTGGCGATCGGCGCGGCCTTCCAGGTGGGCGGCGGCATGGGCGCGGCGGTGGCGCTGGCGGTGATCGCGCACGACTTCGCCGACGGCTTCAACACGTTCACCATCACGAGCCTGTACGGCAACGCGCGCCGCCGGGCGATAGGCATGCTGATCGCGGACGCCTGCGCACCCGTCCTGGGTGCCGTGTCCACGGTCTTCGTCACCGTCCCCGAGGCCGTGCTCGGCGGCTATCTCGGCCTCTTCGGCGGCGTCCTGCTCTATCTGGCCGCCGCCGAGATCCTGCCCGAGGCCCACCACGAGCACCCGGCCCGCTCGACACTGCTGTGCACGGTGGCGGGCGCCGCCTTCATCTGGCTGGTGGTGGGCATCTCCGGCTGACGCCCCGGTGCTCACAGCTTCCCGCCTCTGCCGGCGTCCCGGCGCGGCGGCGCGATGAGCGTGGAGAGGTACGGCAGCGGCGAGCCGTCGAGCTCCGCGGCCGGCCGGATGGACTCCTCGTCCAGCCCCAGCGCCGACCCCCACACCGCGTCCTCGACCCGCCCGGTCTCCCGCAGCGCCGCCACCACCTCACCGGCCTGCCGCCCGAACTTGTACGCCACCACCGTCCCCGGCCCGCTCAGCGCGTCCTTCAGCACCTCGGTGCCCGCCGTCACCGGCACGAGCGTCAGCGGCTCGGTGCCCTCGGTGAGCACGGCACCGGAACGGGCGGCGAGATCCTGCATGGCGGTGATCCCGGGCACGGTCTCCACGACGACACCGGGCACCAGACCGGCGATGGTCTGCGCGAGATACGTGAACGTCGAATAGACATTCGGGTCGCCGATGGTGGCGAACGCGACCGACCCGTGCGCGCGCAGCAGCTCGGCCACCTTCGCGCCCGCCGCGTCCCAGGCGGCCTCCCGCCGCCCCCGGTCACTGCGCTCGTTCAGCGCGAACACGACCCGTACGACCTTCTCCCGGCCGACGTAGTGCAGCACGGTCGCCTCGGCGCGCCCGCGCTCCCCGCTGTCCATGACCGGCACCACCACCACATCGGCGGCGCGCAGGGCGTTGACACCCTTCACGGTCACCAGCTCGGGGTCGCCGGGCCCCACGCCGACACCGGTCAACCTGCTGCTGCTCATGACGTCCGGCACCTCTCCACGAACCTTCGGGCCACACCGGGCTCGGCCGCCCAGTGCGTGTGCAGATAACTCGCGTGCACACCCCGCTGTACAAAACCCTCGACCCGCGGCCGGGGCGTCCGCACGCCCCAGGCGGGCGCCGCACCGGCCCCCGGCTCGACCACGGTCCGGTGGAACTCGTGCCCGCGCATGCGGGTACCGGCGACGGCCAGCACACTGTCCCCGACGGCGACGGCGTCCCGATAGCCGAGAGTCAGCCGCTCCGACATCCGCGCGCCCGCGTCCAGCACGCCGCACATCGGCAGCCCGTCGAGCTCACGGCAGAGATAGAGCAGCCCGGCACACTCGGCGGCGACGGGAGCACCGCGCTCCGCGAGGGCGGCGACGGCCTTCCGCAGCGGCTCGTTCGCGGACAACTCGGCGGCGTACACCTCGGGGAAACCGCCACCGATGATCAACCCGCGGGTTCCGTCGGGCAGTTGCCCGTCGCGCAACGGATCGAAGACGACGGCCTCGGCCCCGGCGGCGGTGAGCAGCTCGGTGTGCTCGGCATAGGAGAAGGTGAAGGCCTCACCGCCGGCGACCGCGACGACGGGCGGTGACTTCTCGACCGACCGAGACGGGCGGTCATGGGTGGGCGACGCCAGAACCCCAGCAGCGTCCCACGCCGCGCCCGGCAGCGCCCCGGCCCCCCGCGCCAGCTCCATCAGCGCCCCCAGGTCACAGCCGTCGGAGACCTGCGCGGCCATCGCCGCCACCGCCTCGACCGCGTCCCCCCGCCGCTCGGCGACCGGCACCAGCCCCAGATGCCGCGACGGCGTCTGCACCTGGGCCGTCCGCCGCAGCACCCCGAACACCGGCACCCCGGAAGCCTCCAACGCCTCCCGCAGCAGCGCCTCGTGCCGGTCCGACGCCACCTTGTTCAGGATCACGCCCCCGACCCGCACCTCCGGATCCCACGACGCGAACCCGTGCACCAGCGCCGCCACCGACCGGGACTGCGACGACGCGTCCACGACCAGCACCACCGGCGCCCGCAGCAGCTTCGCCACCTGCGCCGTGGACGCCAGCTCCCCTTCCCCCGCGGCCCCGTCGTACAGCCCCATCACACCCTCGACCACGGCCAGGTCGCAGCCGCGCGCACCGTGCGCGAACAGCGGGCCGACCAGCTCAGGACCGCACAGGTACGCGTCGAGGTTCCGCCCCACCCGCCCGGTCGCGAGCGCGTGGTACCCGGGGTCGATGTAGTCCGGTCCGACCTTGTGCGGGGACACGGCGAGCCCCCGCCCGGCGAACGCGGCCATCAGCCCCGTGGCGACGGTGGTCTTGCCGCTGCCCGAGGAAGGCGCGGCGACGACCAGCCGGGGCACGGACGAGGACATCACCACTCGATGCCCCTCTGCCCCTTCTGCCCCGCGTCCATCGGGTGCTTGACCTTGGACATGTCGGTGACGAGATCGGCGAAGCCGACCAGCCTCTCCGGCGCGTTCCGCCCCGTGATCACGACATGCTGGGTCCCGGGCCGGTTCCGCAGCACCTCGACCACCTCGTCGGTGTCCACCCACCCCCAGTGCATCGGGTACGCGAACTCGTCCAGCACGTACAGCCGGTACGTCTCGGCCGCCAGATCCCGCTTGACCTGCTCCCAGCCCTCCCGGGCCTTCTCCTCGTTGTCCATCTGCGCGTCGCGCTGGACCCAGGACCACCCCTCGCCCATCTTGTGCCAGTCGACGGTCCCGCCCTCGCCGGAGGCGCCCAGCACCCGCAGCGCGTTCTCCTCGCCGACCTTCCACTTCGCCGACTTGACGAACTGGAACACCCCGATCGGCCACCCCTGGTTCCAGGCCCGCAGCGCGAGCCCGAACGCGGCGGTGGACTTGCCCTTGCCGACGCCCGTGTGCACCACGACCAGCGGCCGGTTCCGGCGCTGACGGGTCGTCAGTCCGTCGTCCGGTACGACGCTCGGCTGTCCCTGCGGCATTACGCGGCCCTCCTCTGTACGTCCTTCACCAGTCCGGCGATCGAGTCCGCCCGCAGCTCGTCCAGCGTCACCGCGGTACCGCCCAGCTCACCGGCGAGCTGCCCGGCGAGTCCCAGCCGCACCGGCCCCGACTCGCAGTCCACGACCACCGAGGCGACCCCCTCGGCCGCGAACAGCCGGGCCGCCCGCCCGGCGAGCGCGACCGGCTCCGGACCACCGGTGGCCCGCCCGTCCGTCACCACGACCACCAGCGCCCGCCGCGCCGGGTCCCGCAACCGCTCCACCCGCAGCACGTCGTGCGCCTTGAGCAGCCCGGCCGCGAGCGGGGTACGCCCGCCCGTCGGCAGCGACTCCAGCCGGGCCGCCGCCGCGTCCACCGACGAGGTCGGCGGCAGCGCCACCTCGGCCGACGAGCCGCGGAACGTCACCAGCCCCACCTTGTCGCGCCGCTGGTAGGCGTCGAGGAGCAGCGACAGCACGGCCCCCTTCACGGCACTCATCCGCTGCCGGGCCGCCATCGACCCGGACGCGTCGACCACGAACAGCACGAGGTTGCCCTCACGGCCCTCCCGGGCCGCCTGCCGCAGGTCGTCCCGCCGGATCACGAGCCCAGGACCGGACCGGCCGCGGGCCCGCTGGTGCGGGGCGGCGGCCTGCACGGTCGCCGCCAGGTGCAGCTTGGTCAGGGCACCCCGAGGCCGGCGCGCACCCGTGGTCCGCCCGTGCTCGGTCCGCGCCCGGGACCGCCGCCCGGCGGCCCCCTCACCGATCCCGGGCACGCTCAGCACCTTGGTGCGGAAGGGCTCGGCGGCCCGTACGGGAGACTGCTCGCCCGCGCCGGCGGCCTGCGGCTCGCCGTCCTCGGCCGCCTCGGGCCGCGCGCCGCTGTCGCCGCCCTGGGGGCCGCCGTCCTCGGGCGCCGGCCGGCCGCCACCGCCACCGGGGCCGTCCGGGTCCGGGTCGTCGTCGCTCTCGTCCTCCCCGGAGAACTCCTCCAGGGTCTGGTCCAGCCGGTCCTCGTCGAGGCCCGGCGCGTCGAAGGGGTTGCGGCGCCTGCGGTGCGGCAGCGCGAGCAGCGCGGCCTGCCGTACGTCCTCGGCCAGTACGACGGTCCGCCCGGCCCACGCGGCGAGCGCGGTGGCGGTCCGCGCCATCACGATGTCGGCGCGCATGCCGTCCACCTCGAAGGCCGCGCAGGTCGCCGCGATCTGCCGCAGCGCCCCGTCGCCCAGCCGCACCGACGGCAGCAACTCCCGTGCCGCCACGATCCGTTGCCGGACAGCCGCCTCCTCGTCGGCCCAACGCGCCGTGAAACCGGCCGGGTCGTCGTCGTAGGCGAGCCGCCGCCGTACCACCTCCACCCGCTGGTCGGGCTCGCGCGACGCGGCCACCTCCACCGTCAGCCCGAACCGGTCGAGCAACTGCGGCCGCAGTTCGCCCTCTTCGGGGTTCATGGTGCCGACCAGCAGGAACCTGGCCGCGTGCCGCACCGAGACACCCTCGCGCTCCACGTACGACGCGCCCATCGCCGCCGCGTCCAGCAGCAGGTCGACCAGGTGGTCGTGGAGGAGGTTGACCTCGTCGACGTAGAGGATCCCGCGGTGCGCGTCGGCCAGCAGACCCGGCTCGAAGGCCTTCACGCCCTCGGCGAGCGCCCGCTCGATGTCCAGCGCGCCCACCAGCCGGTCCTCGGACGCACCCACCGGCAGCTCGACCATGCGCGCCGGACGGGACTCGAAGGCGCCGGGCGGGTTGTGCGGGCCGTCCGGGCAGGCCGGGTCGGGCGCGGCCGGATCACAGGAGAAACGGCAGCCGGCGACGACGTCCACGGCCGGCAGCAGCGCCGACAGGGCACGTACGGCGGTGCTCTTCGCGGTGCCCTTCTCGCCGCGCACCAGCACCCCGCCGACCGCCGGGGAGACGGCGTTCAGCAGCAGTGCCAGCCGCAGGTCGTCCTGGCCGACGACGGCCGTGAACGGGAACGGGGTACTCACTTCTCGTCGCCCTCCAAGTCGCCTTCCAGCTCCAGATACGTGGCGCGCAGCCGCTCCAGGGTGTCCGCGTCCGGCTCGGCCCACAGACCCCGGTCGGCGGCCTCCAGGAGCCGTTCGGTGATGCCGCGCAACGCCCACGGGTTGGACTTCCTCATGAAGTCCCGGTTCTCCGCGTCGAAGACGTACTCGGCGCTGAGCTTCTCGTACATCCAGTCGTCGACCACGCCCGCGGTGGCGTCGTACCCGAAGAGGTAGTCGACGGTCGCCGCCATCTCGAAGGCGCCCTTGTAGCCGTGCCGGCGCATGGCCGCCATCCAGCGGGGGTTGACCACCCGCGCCCGGAAGACGCGGTGCGTCTCCTCGCCCAGCGTCCGGGTCCGCACCTGGTCCGGGGTGGCCGAATCGCCCACGTACGCCTCGGGGTTGGCGCCGGTCAGATGGCGGACCATGGCGACCATGCCGCCGTGGTACTGGAAGTAGTCGTCGGCGTCCACCAGGTCGTGCTCGCGGGTGTCGACGTTCTTCGCGGCGACGGCGATCCGCTTGAACGCGGTCTCCATGTCCCCGCGCGCCGCCCGGCCGTCGAGCCCGCGGCCGTAGGCGTAGCCGCCCCAGACCGCGTACACCTCGGCGAGGTCCGCGTCGGAGCGCCAGTTGCGGGCGTCGATCAGCGGCAGCAGCCCTGCGCCGTACGCGCCCGGCTTGGAGCCGAAGACCCGGGCGGTCGCGCGCCGCCGGTCACCGTGCTCCGCGGTGTCCTCGTCGGCGTGCGCCTTCACGTAGTTGGACCCGGCGGGCTCGTCCAGTTCGGCCACCGCCCGCACCGCGTCGTCGATCAGCCCGACCACGTGCGGGAACGCGTCCCGGAAGAAGCCCGAGATGCGGACCGTGACGTCGATGCGCGGCCGGCCCAGCTCGGCGAGCGGGACCACCTCGAAGCCGGTCACCCGCCGCGACGCCTCGTCCCACACCGGACGGCAGCCGAGCAGCGCCAGGATCTCCGCGATGTCGTCGCCCTGGGTGCGCATCGCCGACGTGCCCCAGACCGTCAGGCCGACCGACTTCGGGTACTCGCCGGTGTCGGCCAGGTATCGCTGCACGAGCGAGTCCGCCAGCGACTGGCCGACCTCCCAGCTCAGCCGGGACGGAATGGCCTTGGGGTCGACCGAGTAGAAGTTCCGGCCGGTCGGCAGCACGTTGACCAGGCCACGGGTGGGGGAGCCGGACGGGCCCGCCGGGACGTAACCGCCGTCCAGGGCGCGCAGGATGTGCCCGATCTCGTCCGTCGTCCGCGCCAGCCTCGGCACGACCTCGTCGCACGCGAACTCCAGCACCGCGACGGCGTCGGGCAGTTCGGTGCCGACGACCTCCCGTACGAGCGGACGGCTCTCGGCCGTCGCCCAGCCCCGCCGCTCCATGCCCTCCGCGACCCGGCGGCACAGCTGCTCCAGCAGGTCGACGGCGTCGGCGGCCGTCCGGGCGGGGCCCTCGACCAGGTCCGTCAACTCCGCCGGCACCTTCACCGGCGCCCCCGGCTCCGCGAGGAGGTCCTTCTCCACCAGCCCGAAATGAGCGGCGAAGGCGGCCCGGAGACCCGGCAGCGCGTTCGCCTGCCCGCCCCACACCTGCGAGGCCCGCAGCACGGCCAGCACCAGGTTCACCCGCGGCTCGCCGACCGGGCCGCCGCCGAGGATGTGCAGCCCGTCACGGATCTGCACGTCCTTGATCTCGCACAGATAGCCGTCGATGTGCATGACGAACGAGTCGAAGTCGTCGTCCTCCGGCTGCTCGTCCACATGCAGGTCGTGGTGCAGCTCGGCCGCCTTGACCAGCGTCCAGATCTGCGCGCGCACGGCCGGCGCCTTGGTGGGGTCCAGGTCGGAGACCAGCGCGTACTCGTCGAGCAGCTGCTCCAGCTTGGCCAGGTCTCCGTAGGTGTCGGCACGGGCCATCGGAGGCACCAGGTGGTCGACGACGGTGGCATGGCCGCGCCGCTTGGCCTGGGTGCCCTCGCCGGGGTCGTTGACGATGAACGGGTAGATCAGCGGCAGGTCGCCGAGGACCGCGTCCGGAGCGCAGCCGGCGCTCAGCCCGAGGCCCTTGCCGGGCAGCCACTCCATCGTGCCGTGCTTGCCCATGTGCACGATCGCGTCCGCGCCGAAACTGTTCTCCAGCCACCGGTAGGCCGCCATGTAGTGGTGCGACGGCGGCATGTCCGGGTCGTGGTAGATCGCGATCGGGTTCTCCCCGAAGCCGCGCGGCGGCTGGATCATGACCACGACGTTCCCGAACCGCAGCGAGGCGAGCACGATGTCGTCGCCGTCCACGTACAGGCTGCCCGGCGGCTCGCCCCATGCCTCGGTCATCGCGTCCCGCAGCTCCGGGTCGAGCTTCTCGAACCACGCCCGGTAGTCGGCGAGCGGCACCCGCGCGGGTGCGGCCGCCAGCTGCTCCTCGGTCAGCCACTCCACGTCGTGCCCGCCGGCCGCGATCAGCCGGTGGATCAACTCGTCGCCCTCGGCGGGGTGTCCGGACACGCCGTACCCGGCGTCCCGGAGCGCGTCCAGCACCCGCACCGCCGACGCGGGCGTGTCCAGACCGACCGCGTTGCCGACCCGGGAGTGCTTGGTCGGGTACGCGGTGAAGACCAGTGCCACCTTCTTCTCGGCGTTCGGCTTGTGCCTGAGCACCGCGTGCCGTACGGCGATCCCGGCGACGCGTGCGGCCCGCTCCGGGTCGGCGACGTACACCGGGACGTCGGCTCCGTCGTCGTCGACCCGTTCCTTGAAGGAGAACGGGACCGTGATCAGCCGGCCGTCGAACTCCGGGATCGCGACCTGCATCGCCGCGTCCATGGGGGAGAGGGCCGCGTCCGACTCGTCCCAGGCGGCGCGCGAGGAGGTGAGGCAGAGACCCTGGAGTACCGGCACGTTCAGCTCGGCGAGCGCGCCGACGTCCCAGGCCTCCTCGTCACCGCCGGCCGAGGCCCCCGAGGCGTGCGTGCCGCCCGCGGCCAGGACCGTGGCCACCAGCGCGTCGGCCCGGCCCAGCAGCTCGTACAGCCCGGCGTCCGCTCCGCGCAGCGAACCGCAGTACACCGGGAGGGCGTTGGCGCCGTGCGCCTCGATCGCGTCGCACAGGGTGTCCACGAAGGCGGTGTTGCCGCTCAGTTCATGGGCGCGGTAGAAGAGCACGCCGACGGTCGGCCGGCCCTCGACCACGGGACGCTCGCCGTGGACGCCGTACTCCGGCATCTTCCGCGGCTCCTCGAACCCCTCGCCGGTCAGCAGCACGGTGTCGGAGAGGAACCGGGACAGCTCCAGCAGGTTGGCGGGACCGCCCTCGACCAGGTACCTCAGGGCCTCGGCCACCACCCCGGCCGGCACCGACGACTCCGCCATCAACTCGGCGTCCGGCACCGTCTCGCCGCCGAGGAGCACGGTCGGGATCCCGGCCGCTTTCAGCGCGGCGAGTCCGTCCTCCCAGGCCCGCTTGCCCCCGAGCAGCCGTACGACGGCGATGTCCGCGCCCTCGATCAGCGCGGGCAGCTCCGCCGTCACGTCGACGCGCGTCGGATTGCCGATCCGGTAGCCGGCACCGGAGGCGGCCCGGGCCGCCAGCAGATCGGTGTCGGCGGTCGACAACAACAACACTGTGCTCATGCGGGCGCTCCCGGTGGAATGAAAGGCAGTCCTTGCGGCGCGCCCGACTCGATGAGCCGCCAGAGCGCGTCCGTGTCCGCGTGCTGTTCGATCAGGTCGCCGAGCCGGTCGAGCTGCTCCTCGCGCAGCGCGGCGAACGAGGTGTCGGGGGCCGGCACGAACCGGCGTCCCGCGGCGGCCGCCACCTCGCGCAGGAAGGCCCGGCGGAAGCCGTCCGACTCCAGGGAGCCGTGCCAGTGGGTGCCCCAGGTCTGCCCGACCCGGCAGCCGTCCAGGAAGGGCGTGCCGCCGGTCACTTCGGCGACCCCGTGGTGGATCTCGTACCCCGCGACCCGTTCGCCGAGTGCCACCCCTTCCGGCCGGGCAAGGATCTTCTCGGGGGCGAACCGGACCCTTAGGGGCAGCACCCCGAGACCCTCGACGCGCCCCCGCCGGCTCTCGACCTCGTCCTCGATGTGCTGACCGAGGATCTGGAAGCCACCGCAGATGCCGAGGACGGGCCGCTGTTCGGCGGCCCGGCGCAGCAGCGCGTCCGCGAGGCCCCGCTCCCGCAGCCACTCCAGGGCCCGGACCGTCCCGCGGGTCCCCGGGACGACGACCAGATCCGCGTCGGCCAGTTCCTCCGGCCGGTCCACGAACCGCACCACGACGCCCGGTTCGGCGGCCAGCGCGTCCACGTCCGTGAAGTTGGACATCAGGGGGATGGCGCAGACGGCGACCCGGAGGACGTCCTCGCCGACGGGCGGCGCGGTGTTCGACTCCCGCACGGTCCCGCGCAGGGAGACCCGGAGCCCGTCCTCCTCGTCGATGCCGAGGCCGTGCCGGAAGGGCAGCACTCCGTACGTCCGCCGCCCGGTGAGCCCGTGCAGCATGTCGAGGCCGGGCTCCAGCAGGCTCACGTCCCCCCGGAACTTGTTGACCAGGAACCCGGCGACGAGTGCCTGGTCCTCCGGCGAGAGCAGCGCGACGGTCCCGAAGAACGACGCGAAGACGCCCCCGCGGTCGATGTCGCCCACGACCAGCACGGGGAGCCGCGCGTTGCGCGCGATCCCCATGTTCACGATGTCGGTCCGGCGCAGGTTGATCTCCGCCGGACTGCCGGCCCCCTCACAGATCACCGCGTCATACGTGCCCCGCAACTCGGCCAGACAGTCGAGCACGGTCCCGAGCAGCCGCTGCTGCCGGCCGCCGTGATACCCGCGGGCGCTCAGCTCACCGACCGGCTTGCCGAGCAGCACGACCTGACTGCTCTGCTCGCCACCGGGCTTGAGCAGTACGGGATTCATCAGCGCGGTGGGCTCGACCCGGCAGGCCTGCGCCTGCATGGCCTGCGCCCGTCCGATCTCGGCGCCCTCGCGGGTGACGAAGGAGTTGAGGGACATGTTCTGCGCCTTGAACGGCGCGACCTTCACCCCCTGCCGCACCAGCCACCGGCAGACTCCGGCGGTGACGACGCTCTTCCCGGCGTCGGAGGTGGTCCCGGCCACCAGCAGCCCGCCGCCGTTCACGCGGAACCCCCCAGGCGCCTCACGACCCGTCCCCGCAGCAGGGCCGCGGCCGCGCTCGCCCCGAGCGCCAGCCACCCGACCCGCCGGGACAGTCCCACGGCCCGTTCGATGTCCCCGACTTCCACAGTCCGCCCCTCCCCGTTCAGCACCGGCCGGTGCTCGACCCGCCCCCCGTACGACAACGTCCCCCCGAGCCGCACCCCCAACGCCCCCGCGAACGACGCCTCCACGGGCCCCGCGTTGGGACTGGGGTGCCTCGCCGCGTCGGCCCGCCAGGCCCGCACCGCGCCGCTGGGGTCATCGCCGGCCACGGCGGCGAGTACGGCGGTGAGCCGTGCCCCCGGCCAGCCCGCCACGTCGTCCAGCCGTGCCGAGGCCCACCCGTACCGCCGGTACCGGGCCGACCTGTGCCCGACCATCGCGTCCAGGGTGTTGACGGCCCGGAACCCGAGCAGCCCCGGCACCCCGGCCACGGCCCCCCACACCAGCGCGCCGACCACCGCGTCACTGGTGTTCTCGGCGACGGACTCCACGACCGCGCGCGCGATCCCGTCGGCGTCCAGGGCCTGCGGATCCCGCCCGCACAGATGCGGCAGCCGCGCCCGGGCCGCCTCGACGTCACCCGCCTGAAGGGCGCGCCCGATGACACGGGCCTCCCGGGAGAGCGAAGTGCCCCCGACGACGGCCCAGGTGGCGGCCGCGGTGAGTACGACGGAAGCGGTGGCGGACGGTCGTACGACCCGCTGGGCGACGGCGCCCAGCGTCACGGCGCCACCGGCGCACACGGCGGTGTGCAGGGCGCCCCACCCGCGGTGGTCCCGCCACAGCACCCGCTCCACGGCTCCGGCCGCCCGCCCGAACACGGCGACCGGATGCCCCCGGCGCGGATCGCCGAGCAGCAGGTCGCCGAGAAGGCCGGCGGCGGCGCCGTACGCGAAGACGCGATCGGCACCCATCGGCTCAGCCGGCCGCGGGGTCGGGTACGAACCGGTTACTGCGCCTCGGTCGGCAGCCGCGCATGGCGATATGTCCTCACTCAGGGTGTCCACGCCCTGGTTCGACGAGACCGGCGGTGAGAGTTCCTGGCTCCCGGGGATCGCTACCCCGGTGACAGTGGCGGGACCGCGCCGGATTCACACCGGCTTCCTCTCTTGCCGCCGTACATGGCTCCGGCAGTCCACCACGCCCCCGGAAGACCCGTCAACTTGCCGTTGACCTGCGAGGGGAGTGTGTGGGAAGGCCCACATCGATGGTTCAGAGGGGCTTCTGGGGCATGCCGAAGGCTCCGCGCCGAACGGGTCGGAGCGGAGCCTTCCGGCCCGGTCGGGCCGTTGCGCCGAGTGGTGCGGTCCTGGTCAGGCCTTCGCCACGATCAGGTGGATGCCGTAGGCCACGGCTGCCGCGCAGGCCGCGAAGGAGAGGTAGGCGGCGGTCACGGCCAGGGCCGCGGAGTTGCCCTGCGCGGTGGCGCGTTCGCGGGCCGAGAGGCCCTTGATGCCGAGGGTGAAGAGGGTCACCAGGCCCACGGTGGCCACGAGGCTGACGCCGAAGACGGAGCCGATGGCTGCCCAGTCGATGTTCATGTCGGGTTCTTCCTCGGGGTCAGACGGTGGCGGCCGGGTCGGTCGCGGGAGCGGCGGGGGCGGGGGCGGGGATGGTGGCCGTCAGGCCGTCGGTGACCTGGCCCGCGGGCGGCGGGGTCACGGCGGCGATCGCCGTGGTCACCACTCCGGCCGGTTCGCCGGCGTCCTCGGTGCCGAGGACGTTGCTGCTGTCCACGACCTCGCGGCGGGACAGCTTCCAGATCGTGGCGCTCGCCGCCACCAGGAAGACGGCGACGGCCGCCGTGCCCCAGTCGCCGAGGTCCGTCACGGACTCGGCGAGCGCGCCGACCAGGGCGGCCGCCGGGAGGGTGAGCACCCAGGCGACGACCATGCGGGTCGCGGTGGACCAGCGGACCTTGCCGCCCTTGCGGCCCAGGCCGGCGCCCATCACCGAGCCGGAGACGACGTGCGTGGTGGAGAGGGAGAAGCCGAGGTGGGAGGAGGCCAGGATGGCGGTGGCCGCGCTGGTCTGGGCGGCGAAGCCCTGCTGCGGCTGAAGGTCGGTCAGGCCCGTGCCCATGGTGCGGATGATCCGCCAGCCGCCGATGTACGTGCCGAGCGCGATGGCGAGGCCGGCGGAGAGGATGACCCAGGTGGGAGGGTTGGAGCCGGGGGCGATGGAGCCGCCGGCGATCAGCGCGAGGGTGATGATGCCCATCGTCTTCTGCGCGTCGTTGGTGCCGTGCGCGAGCGAGACCAGTCCGGCGGAGGCGATCTGGCCGGCCCGGTAGCCCTTGCGGGTGGCCTCGTCCTCGGCGTTCTTCGAGAGCGTGTAGGAGAGGCGGGTGGAGAGGAGCGCCGCGAGGCCCGCGACGACGGGGGCCGCCACCGCCGGGAGCAGCACCTTGGTGACGAGCACGTCGCCGTGGACCGCGCCGAAGCCGGCCGAGGCGACGGTGGCGCCGATCAGACCGCCCATGAGGGCGTGCGAGGAACTGGAGGGCAGGCCCACCAGCCAGGTCACCAGGTTCCAGAGGATCGCGCCGACCAGGGCGGCGAAGATGACCTCGGGACGGATGCCGTTCTCGTCGACGAGCCCCTTGGAGATCGTGTTGGCGACCTCCACGGAGAGGAAGGCGCCCACCAGATTGAGCGCGGCGGACATGGCCACCGCGATCTTGGGCTTGAGTGCACCGGTCGAGATGGTGGTGGCCATCGCGTTGGCGGTGTCGTGGAAACCGTTCGTGAAATCGAACGCGAGTGCGGTGACCACCACAATCGCGAGGATCAGCGAGAAGCTTTCCATTTACCCAGGCAATCTTTCGAAGTCGTTGGCTGTTGGACCGTAGGCAACCTGGGTGAACGGCAGATGAACTGAGAGGGGCTTGGGGGTGTCGATGAAGGAGGGTTGTCATTCCGCTTGCGGTCCGGCGACCCAGTCGCCGCTTGACCCGTGACCCCGGGCGAACGACTTCGGCCGCCCAACCGGCCCGCCGAAGAGATTCTGGTCACCCGACAGCCCGCCGCCGGCCCGCCGCCGCCCGGGGCAGAGGTTCCAACGTGCGTGGCCGCGCGGATCACCGGCCGCTTCCTGTCCTGAGGGTTGTATCCGATGTCGAGCGCGGGCGGCGGTGTCCGGCCGCGCCGGTCCGCCGGGGCGTCGGCTGGCAGGATCGGGCCATGGCTGAGCAGCGGTGGGGCGAACAGGATGAACGGTGCGAACGGAATGGACGGGGCGAAACGGGTGGGTGCGGTGGCGCGCGGGATGTGCCGGAACCGCTGAGGCGCGACGTGACCCCGGCGGAGGCCGACGCCTGGCGCGATCTCGTCGGCACGGCCCGCCGCACGGTGGCCGACGGACTGGTCGTCGGCACCTCCGGCAACGTCTCGGTCCGCGTCGGCGACACCGTGCTGGTCACACCGTCGGGAGTGCCGTACGACCGGCTCACCCCGGACGACGTGACCGGCGTGGACCTCGACGGCCGCCAGGTCCTCGGCACCCTCGTCCCGACCAGCGAACTGCCGATGCACCTCGCGGTCTACGGCAGCACCGGCGCCGGTGCCGTCGTGCACACCCACGCGCTGCACGCGACGGCCGTCTCGACGCTCGTCCCCGAGCTCCCGGCGATCCACTACATGTCCGGGGCGCTCGGCGGCGCCGTCCGGGTCGCCCCGTACGCCACCTACGGAACCGACGAGTTGGCCGAGAACATGCTCCGGGCCCTGGACGGCCGCTCCGGCTGCCTCCTCCGCAACCACGGCGCGATCACCTACGGCGGCACCCTCTCCGAGGCCTACGACCGCACCGCCCAGCTGGAATGGATGTGCCGCCTCTGGCTGACGGCGTCCACGGTCCCGGGCCTGTCCCCGACCCTGCTCTCCCCGGACCAGATGGCGCGAGCGGCCGAGAAACTCAGGGGATACGGCCAGGGCGGGCGCTGAATCCGGGCCGCGGGGGCAGACGCGTGGTACGGGAACGCGCGTCCCGAAGGCGTGTCCCGAAGGTGCGTCCCGAACGAATTCGGGTCTGTGAGGAAGGCGGGTTCGTAAGGCATGTGGGTCCGGAGGCTCGCTCGATCTCGCTCCGCTCCGCTGGCCGCCGGCGGGGTCCGCCCCGACACTGGACAGGTGCGCCCAGTCAAAGTCACGGCCGCGGCCGTCGGTGCCGTACTCGCCGCCGGCGCGGCCGGCGTGGCCGCGGGCCGGCTCGCCAGTGACGCCGCTCTCAAGGCGCCGCCCGGCCGGCCCCTGCCCACCGAACCCCGGCTCACCGTGCACGGCACCGCGGCCGGCCGCGTCACCCTCACCCGGGACCTCGCCTCGCTGCGCCCCGGCACCTACGGCCTGGCGGGCGACGGCTCGCACGCGGTCGTCGGCGCCGTGCTGGAGTCCGCCGCGGACACCCCGGACACGGTCGTACGGCGGCTGGAACAGGTGACCCACGGCACCCTGGAGGCCGGCGACAAGGTCTGGCTCACCGCCAACGTCCACATCGGCGACCCGGGGGCGGCCCTCGGGCTGGAGTGCGCCGACGTCGACGTACCCGGCGAACTCGGTCCGCTGCCCGCCTGGTTCGTGCCCAACTACCGGGACACCTGGGTGATCGCGGTGCACGGCCTCGGCACCACCCGCGAGCACCCGATGAACGTGATGCGGTTCCTGCACGGCCGCCGCCTGCCGGTCCTCGCCCTCGCCTACCGCGGAGACCTCGGCGCCCCGCGCCCCCCGGACGGCCTGAACCACCTCGGCGAGAGCGAGTGGCGCGACCTGGACGCGGCGATCCGCTACGCCGTCCGCTACGGCGCCCGCCGCGTCGTCCTCTACGGCTGGTCCACCGGTGCCGCCATGGCGCTGCGCGCCGCCGCCCACTCGGCCCTGCGCGAGCGGATCTCCGGTCTGGTCCTCGACTCCCCGGTACTCAACTGGGAGGCCACCCTGCGCGCCCTCGCCCAGGCCCGGCACACTCCCGAAGCGCTGCTCCCGCTCGCGGTGCGAGCCGCCCAGGGCCGCGCCAACCTGCGCGCGGACCACGTCGCGGACCCGTTCGACCCGGAACACCTCAGCGTGCCCACCCTGATCGTGCACGGCCCGGACGACACGGTCGCCCCATGGGGGTACTCCCGCCGGCTCGCCGAACGGCGCCCCGACCGGGTCGCCCTGCACACCGTGCCGGACGCCCCGCACGGCGCCATGTGGAATCCGGACCCGGAGCAGTACGAGGAGCGGCTGCGCCGCTTCCTCACCCCGCTGATGTGACGGCACCCCCACAGGTCGGAGACCCCGGTTCCAGTCGGTCGCGGAGGTTCCGTTTAACGCCGTACCACTGGCCTGAACATGTCTCCTTGCCTCCCCTTGGGCCCCGTGCGTTGGCCAGCTCCGTCGCCCGCCGTGACATTCCGTTTGGGTTTTCGGACCGTCAACCGGAAGACTGCACCCGTGACGTCCCGTATCCCGCGCGACTCAAGGCTTCGACTCGTCCGAACGCGACCCCTGGCCGCAGCCCCCCGAGCGATGAACCAGCGGCCCGCGCGCCGCCCCGCACCCCGCCCGCCCGAGGGCACCCCGGCCCCCGCCGAGCTGGCCAGAATGGCGCGCTCGGGGCTGGCCGGAGCGGCCCGCGTCGCCCACTGGGCCGACGCGGCCCTGGGACCCGGCAGCGACGGCGCGACCGGCGACGGCAAGGCCACCCTCTCCGACGCGTCCGCCGAACGCGCGTCCGAGGATCTGGGCCTGACCGTCGCTCAGGTCCGAGCCGACTGGGACACCGCCCGGCTCGCCGGCCTGGTCGAGGTACACGGCGACAGCGCGCGCCCCGGCTGGCGCCTGCGCGCCTGGGACCGCGACGACAGCGCCGTCCTGCGCGGCTGGGTCGCCCTCTTCGACGCCTGGTCGCTCGCCCACCCCGAGCCCACGGATGTCGAGCCGGCCGCCGTCGCCGAGGTCGTCTCGGCCATGCCCCAGGTGCTCTCCTTCCTCCAGCTGTCCGCCGGTCCCGTCCCGGTCGAGCAGCTTCTCGACCTGCTGCGGCAACGGGTCACCGAACTGCGCACCGAGCGCTGCGAGGTGACCTACGACACGGAGACCGGCCCCGGGTCCGCCGGCCCGCTCGCGGCCGTGCCCGCCGCCGACCCGGCGGACCGCGCACCGGCCGAGGACCCGGCCCCCGCCGAGGACGCCGAACTCGCCCCCCTTCTCGACTGGTCCCTGTCCGCCCTCGGTTCCGTGGGCGCGCTCACCTACGGTGCGGGCCAGGCCACCCTCACCCCCCTGGGCAACTGGGCGGTCTGGGTCAAGCTGGAGCAGATCTGCGTGGCCGCGCAGAGTCCCGCCGGGAACATCGAGGTCGCCGCCGAGGAGATGCTGCGCGGCTGTGCCCAGCTGCGCCCCAACGCGGCCCGCGCCGAGTACCGGGCCTGGCTCGCCGCCCGTCCCGTCGGCGGTGCCGTCGCCGAACTCGTCGCCGCCGCCCGCGGCGAGGACGCCCTGCTGCGCGGTCTCGCCTTCGAGGCGCTCCGGGTCGTCGGCGCCCCCGCCGAGCCGGACGTCCGCGGCGTCGTGGACGAGCCGACCCTCAGGCCGTACGCCCTGCTCTGGCTGGCCGAGCACGACGGCGTGGACCCGGAGGACGCACACGAGGTCCTCACCCGTGAAGAGGCCACCTGGCTCTGGGTGGACACCGCCGCCGCCGTCGCCGACCACGGCGAGGCCCCGCTGCTCGTCCGCCACCTGGAGTCGGCGCTCCAGCCGACCGTCCCCGCGCTGCTCGACGAGGTTCGTGCCGTCGGCCACCCGCGCACCGTTCAGGTACTGGTCGCGCTCGCCGCCGCCCACCCCGACCCGGCGCTGGCCAAGGCCGTCCGCCGAGCCGCCTTCCAGGTGCACACCGGCGGCTGACCGCAGCGGCGGCCCCGGCCGGGCACGCCCGTGTCAGGACGGGGCCGGGTCAGACCGGTATCTCGACGGCGTACGTGCCGAAGCTCCAGATGTTGCCCTCGACGTCACGGGCCATGTAGTCCCGCGAGCCGTAGTCCTGGTCCGTAGGAGGCATCAGGATCTCCGCGCCGTGGTCCACGGCCCGCTGGTGGTGTGCGTCGACGTCGTCCACGACGATGTACACCCCGGTCGGGCCCGCGCCCTCCAGCGCCGCGTCGAAACGGCCGCCGCGGCCCTTCGAGCCCAGCATGACCGCGCCGTTGCCCTGCACCAGCTCGGCGTGCAGCACCATGTCGTTCTCGCCCTCGTACACCGACAGTTCGGTGAACCCGAAGGCCTCCGTCAGCTGCTTGATCGCCGCCTTCGCGTCCGTGTACAGCAGCGACGGATAGATGCTCGGCCGTCCGCCAGTCGTGCCCGCCATCCCGATCACTCCCTCGTGTGTCGGTCCCCCGACAGCCGTCGTCCCGGCTGCTCCACAGTCTTGCACCCGGCACTGACAACACCCCCGGCCCCTGCCGTCGACGCGGGCCGGCGGTTCAGCGGAAGGTGTCGCACCGGGCCATGTCCCCGGTCCGGTACCCCTGGTAGAACCACTGCCTGCGCTGCTGCGCCGACCCGTGCGTCCAGGTCTCCGGCGTCACCCGTCCCTGGAACCGCTCCTGGATCCGGTCGTCGCCCACGGCCGCCGCGGCGTCCAGACCGTCCTGGATGTCCGCGGCCGTCAGACTGGTGACCAGCGGCCGGCCGGTCGACTCGTCCTTCGTGGTCGTCGCGTGCCGCGCCCACACCCCGGCATAGCAGTCGGCCTGGAGCTCCACCCGCACCGAATCGCTGTCCACACCGGTCAGGTTGTCCCGCGACCTGCTCAACGTGCCCGTCAGGTCCTGCACATGGTGCCCGTACTCGTGCGCCACCACGTACGCCTGGGCGAACGGCCCGCCGGTCGCCCCGAACCTGGACCGCAGTTCGTCGAAGAACCCGAGGTCCAGATAGACCTTCCGGTCGCCCGGGCAGTAGAACGGCCCGACCGCCGAGGTCGCCGTCCCGCACGCGGTCCCGACCCGCCCGGTGAAGAAGACCGTGGGGGAGCCGGTGTAGGTGCCCCGGCGCTGCCGGAACTCCTGGGCCCAGAAGTCCTGCACGCTGTTGACCACCGCCACGACCCGGCAGTCCTCCCTGGTGTTCGCGTCCTGCCCGGTCCGGCAGCTCCGCTGCACCTGCGCGAGCGAGGAGGACGCCGGCGCGGGCGAGCTGTCCCCGGAGGACAGGCCCAGCTGGTCCGGACCGATGCCCAGGAACAGCGCGAGGAGCAGCGCGACCAGACCGACGAGGCCGCCGCCGACGGTCGCCCTGCCGCCCGGGATCCGGCTGCCCCGCTCGTCCTGCACCTCGGAGGTGTCCAGGTTCGCGTCGTCGTCGAACTGCATGGGGCACCGCCTTCCCGCTCGCGCCGTTCCTGCCGGCCCCCGCGACCACCTTGCGCCATCCGCGCCGCCACTTCGCGCCGGTGACCGGACGAACCCCCGAACGGGCGACGTCCCGCGCCGCCCCCGCGTCACGCCCGCCCCCGTCCGGCGGGCCTGACTACGCTCTGCGCCTGGTCCATGGCAGCGGGGCGCCCGACCGGGTGCCGAAGGGGGGAAGGGTGGCCGTTCTGCCACGCGGCGGGTCTCCGCTGCCCGACGCGGCGACGGGACCGCACCGCGGAACGAGACCGACCCGGCCCGCGCCACCGCCCACCGGCCCCCACGAGCCCCGACCGAGGCTCCCGACAACCGCGGCCCGACCGGACGCCGCCGCCCGCGCCCCCGGAACCGGAACGGAAGCGGAAGCGGGAACGGGAACCGGAGCGGGAGCGGGAACCGGAGCGGGAGCCGAAGCCGAAGCCGGAGCCGGAGCCGGAGCCAGAGCCGGAGCGGAGGCAGGAGCCAGAACCGGAGCCGGAGCGGAGGCAGGAGCCAGAACCGGAGCGGAAGCGGGCCCGGGTGGGCGCGGTGCGGGAGGGTGGGCAGAAGCGGGTCCGGGTGGGCGCGGTGCCGTGGCTTGGGCGGCAGCGGGTCGGGGTGGACGTGGTGCCGGGGCCTCGGCGGAAGCGGGCTCGGGTGGGGGCGGCGGTGCCGGGGTCGGCGGCACCGGAGGGCGGGGCTCCTTCCGGAAGGTCCGGGAAGACGGTGCCCTCGCCCTCTGGCTGCTCCCCGCCCTCTGGCTGCTCCTCGCCCTCCTCCTCGGGACCGCCCACCAGATCCGCCCCGCTCCCTACGGCGATCACCTCACCGCCGGTCCGCCCGCGCACAGCGCCCGCGCGCGAGGAGGCGCGGTCGAGGCGTACGAGGGGCGGATCCCGCGGTGGCGGTACGCGCGCGTGGGACGGCGTCCGCTCGGCGTGCTGTCCACGCGCGGGCAGGCGATCACCGTCTGGGACGACGGACTGGTCACCGACACCGACGGCCGCTCCGTGCGCTGGCACCGCGCCCTGCCCGCGGCGGCGGACTGGCTGCCCGCCCAGGGCGGCACCGGCGTCCTGCGCCCGCTCGGCCGCGGCATGCTCGCGGTGGTCACCCCGGCCCGTGTCGCCGCGTACCGCATCGCCGACGGCGACCTGCGCTGGGTGCTGCCCGCCCGGCCGGGCTGCGGGTTCCGCCCGGAACGTGCCGTTCGTCACGGAGGCGCCCTGCTGGTCGCCCAGCCCTGCGCGGACGGCGCCTGGACCGCGCAGCTGGTGGCCGTCGACGACCTGGGAGGAATCGCCCCGAGCCGCAGTCCCCTGGGGAACGGGGCGCCCACCGCGGGCCGCCCCGAACACCCGTACACAGAAAAAGCGCTTGCGTCGCCCCGTTAGACTTCTCCCATGGCCATTCTCCTCGCGCATTAGACGGCGGGAACGTCCTCAGCCGCCCACCCGTCAGTATCCGTACGCCCTGGAGTCTGTCCGTGATCTCCGCCTCCGGTATCGAGCTGCGCGCCGGTGCCCGCATCCTCATCGAGAACGCCACCTTCCGGGTCGCCAAGGGCGACCGCATCGGCCTGGTCGGCCGCAACGGCGCGGGCAAGACCACCCTCACCAAGGTGCTGGCCGGCGACGGCATCCCCGCCGCGGGCACCGTCACCCGCTCCGGCGAGGTCGGCTACCTCCCGCAGGACCCCCGCACCGGCGACCTCGACGTCCTCGCCCGTGACCGCGTCCTGTCCGCGCGCGGCCTGGACGTCCTGATCCGCAAGATGCGCGAGAACGAGCAGCGCATCGCCAACGGCCAGGGCGCCACCCGCGAGAAGGCGCTCAAGCAGTACGAGCGCCAGGAGACCGAGTTCCTCACCAAGGGCGGCTACGCCGCCGAGGCCGAGGCCGCCACCATCGCCGCCGCGCTCAACCTGCCCGACCGGGTGCTCGGCCAGCCGCTGCACACGCTCTCCGGCGGTCAGCGCCGCCGCATCGAGCTGGCCCGGATCCTGTTCTCGGACGCCGACACCCTGCTGCTCGACGAGCCCACCAACCACCTCGACGCCGACTCGATCGTCTGGCTGCGGGACTACCTGAAGACGTACCGCGGCGGCTTCATCGTGATCTCCCACGACGTCGACCTGGTCGAGACGGTCGTCAACAAGGTCTTCTACCTGGACGCCAACCGCTCCCAGATCGACGTCTACAACATGGGCTGGAAGCTCTACCAGCAGCAGCGCGAGGCCGACGAGAAGCGCCGCAAGCGCGAGCGCGCCAACGCCGAGAAGAAGGCCGCCGCGCTGCACTCGCAGGCCGACAAGATGCGCGCCAAGGCCACCAAGACGGTCGCCGCGCAGAACATGGCCCGCCGCGCCGACAAGCTGCTCGCGGGGCTGGACGCCGTCCGCGTCTCCGACAAGGTCGCCAAGCTCCGCTTCCCGGAGCCCGCGCCCTGCGGCAAGACCCCGCTGACCGCCGAGGGTCTGTCGAAGTCGTACGGTTCGCTGGAGATCTTCACCGACGTCGACCTGGCCATCGACAAGGGGTCGCGGGTCGTCATCCTGGGGCTCAACGGCGCCGGCAAGACCACCCTGCTGCGGCTGCTCGGCGGTGTCGAGCAGCCCGACACCGGCGAGGTGATCGAGGGCCACGGCCTCAAGCTCGGCTACTACGCCCAGGAGCACGAGACCCTGGACCCGGAGCGCACGGTCCTGGAGAACATGCGCTCGTCCGCCCCCGACATGGACCTCGTCGAGGTTCGCAAGGTGCTGGGCTCGTTCCTGTTCTCCGGTGACGACGTGGACAAGCCGGCCCGGGTCCTCTCCGGCGGCGAGAAGACCCGCCTCGCCCTCGCCACCCTGGTCGTCTCCTCCGCGAACGTCCTGCTCCTGGACGAGCCGACCAACAACCTCGACCCCGCCAGCCGTGAGGAGATCCTCGGCGCCCTGCGCACCTACAAGGGCGCGGTCGTCCTCGTCACCCACGACGAGGGAGCGGTGGAGGCGCTACAGCCCGAGCGGATCATCCTGCTGCCCGACGGTGTCGAGGACCTGTGGGGCGCCGACTACGCGGATCTCGTCGCCCTCGCTTGATCGAATGCCTGATCCACTGGCTATGGATCATTCGGCTTAGCGGTGATCCATCATCTGTGTGAGATCTCCTCGTATCGAGGTGTGTCCTACACCGATTTTGCGGCCGTTCCCTTTGTCGACAAGGGATCGGCCGCTTTCCGTGTCTGACCTGGGATTTCACAAATGAACCCGTTCGGGCTCATGGTCGGCGCTCATCGGAATGCTGGATTCCGCATGTGGGGATGCGCTCCTGTCGTCACAACGATGTCTCACGGACCTTGCCGAATGGGTGGCCATCGCGCCCCGGAGGGGTGATCATGAGGGGACCAGAGCGCACTTCCCATGAGGAGGCACGGGTGGCCGAGACTCTGAAGAAGGGCAGCCGGGTGACCGGCGCCGCGCGCGACAAGCTCGCGGCAGACCTGAAGAAGAAGTACGACTCCGGTGCGAGCATTCGGGCACTGGCCGAGGAAACCGGCCGCTCGTATGGCTTCGTCCACCGGATGCTCAGCGAGTCGGGTGTCACGCTGCGTGGGCGTGGCGGGGCGACGCGGGGCAAGAAAGCCGCGTCCTGACCCCGGGCGGCCCATCGGCTTCGATGGTGGCCACCCGGTCGGTCGACTGATCGGCCGGGTGGTTACTGTGCAGTCACTTAGCATGCCGTACGGCAATGCGTCATGACCGCACACATCGGAGGCGCCCCATGGCTTCGCCCGACCAGGACCTCGCTCCTGTACTCGACAAGGACGGCGTACGGCTCACCGTCGACGACACGCTCGCCACGGTGACGCTGACCAACCCGGCCAAGCGCAATGCCCAGAGCCCCGCACTGTGGCGGGCGTTGGCAGAAGCCGGGCGGTCACTGCCGGGGTCGGTGCGGGTCGTCGTGCTGCGCGGTGAGGGCCAGTCCTTCTCCGCGGGCCTCGACCGGCAGATGTTCACGCCGGAGGGTATCCCCGGCGAGCCCACCTTCATCGAACTCGCGCGCCGTGACGACGCCGAACTCGACGCGAGCATCGCGGAGTACCAGGAGGCGTTCACCTGGTGGCGGCAGAGCGACATCGTGTCGATCGCCGCCGTGCAGGGGCATGCCATCGGGGCCGGGTTCCAGCTGGCCCTCGCCTGTGACCTGCGCGTCGTCGCGGACGACGTGCAGTTCGCCATGCGCGAGACCAGCCTGGGGCTGGTGCCCGACCTGACCGGCACCCACCCCCTGGTCTCCCTCGTCGGCTACGCCCGTGCGCTGGAGATCTGTGCCACCGGGCGATACGTCCAGGCCGAGGAGGCGGTGGCTTCCGGGCTGGCGAGCGTCGCCGTACCGGTCGGCGAACTCGACGCGGCGGTACGGGACCTGGCCGGCGCGCTGCTGGCCGCGCCCCGGGACGCCGTCGTGGAGACGAAGGCGCTGCTGCGGGGGGCCGCCGGCCGTACCTACGACGAGCAGCGGGCCGCGGAACGGCAGGCGCAGGCCCGGCGGCTGCGGGACCTCGCGGGGGTGGGCGAGTAGTCCACCGCGGGCCGGTGGGGGCTGGTCGCGCAGTTCCCCGTGCTCCCTTACGGGGCGTTGCAGGTGACGGCCGTCACCAGGACGGCCACCGTCGGCTGGTCGGTCAGGGCCTCGCCGACCGCCGTACGGACCCGTCGAGCCACCTCCACGGCCCGCGGGCCGTCGGTCAGCGCCACCTCCACCCGGACGTGCCGGCGCGGCAGCGCCGCGTCGAAGTGCACCTCCCGGCTCAGCGCCCCCGTCACCCGCGCCACCCCCGGCACCCCCAGCGCCGCCGCCGTCACCCGGGCTCCCTCTGGATCCGCCCCCTCACGGACCGACGGCGGCCTGGGCGCCCGCACGGCTTCCGGCTCCGCCACCTCCTCCGCCAGCAGGTCGGTCACCCGCAGGTCCACGTCGGTCACCTCCAGCCCGAGCCGTGCCACGGCGCCGGCCAGCGCCCGGCGCAGCCGGGACGCCGCCGCAGGCAGCGGCTCGGCGGCCGTCGCCGCGAAGTCCGCCGTCAGCCGCAGCGGCCCCGGCGGCAGCGCACCGGGCGGAGCCGGTACGACGGGCTCCGCCACATCCGCCGGATCCGCCAGGGCGATCCGGACCACGCCCAGCCGCACCCCGGTCACCTCGGCCGCCGCACGCCGCAGCACCGCGTCCGTCGCGGCCTCCGTGAGCCACGCCCCGTCGTGCGCCCCGCCCAGCGGGAGCAGCCTGCCGACGCCCAGAGGGTGCCGCACCACGTCAGTCCATCGGTCCGCCGTCATTGCTCCAGCCTGCCGTATCACCGGGGCATGACAGGGCATCCGCACTTACCGTGGTCGCAGGACGACGACGGGAAGGGACGCACGGCGATGACCGAGATGGCGGCGGAACCCGAGAAGGACCCGACGGTACAGCCCCGGAAGACCGTCAGGCGGGGCGGCGGTGACCCGGCGACGCGGGGGCGGACGACGATCGCCGACGGGGTCGTGGAGAAGATCGCGGGGCTGGCGGCGCGGGACGTGGTCGGCGTGCACGCCATGGGCAGCGGGCTCGCCCGCACCTTCGGCGTGGTGCGGGACCGGGTGCCGGGCGGCTCCAAGTCCGTGAGCCGCGGCGTGAAGGCAGAGGTCGGCGAGGTGCAGACCGCGCTGGACCTGGAGATCGTCGTGGACTACGGCGTGTCGATCGGCGACGTCGCCCGCGCGGTGCGGGAGAACGTGATCGCCGCCGTGGAGCGCATGACGGGGCTCGAGGTGGTCGAGGTCAACATCGCGGTGAGCGATGTGAAGCTGCCCGAGGAAGAGGAAGAGGAACCGGAGTCCCGGCTCCAGTGACCGCTGAGGGGAACGCAGCATGAACACGGCCGTGGTCGGCATGATCGCCGGCATGGCGCTGGGCTTCGCCGGGTACTTCGGCGGGTTCGGTGCCTTCCTCCTGGTGGCGGCACTGGGGGCGATCGGATTCGTCGTCGGCAGGTTCGCGGAGGGCGACCTGGAACTCGGGGACTTCTTCCGCACCCGCGACGACCGGCGTGACCGGCGCCGATGACCGTGGCGAGCGACGGAACACGCGGCGCGCCGACGGTCGTCGCGCCCGCTGAGCGCGGTGCCCTGCGGATCGCGGACCGGGTGGTGGCGAAGATCGCCGCGCAGGCGGCCCGGGAGGTGCTCGGCCCGCTGCCCGGCGACGCCGTCCCCCCGCACGCCACGGTCGTGACGGCGCACGGCACGGCCCGGGTCAGGGTCCACCTCGAACTCGGCTATCCGGCCGACATCGGAGCCCGCTGCGCGGCCGTGCGTCGGCATGTGGTCGAGCGGGTAGGCGCGTTGGTGGACACAGAGGTCCGGGAGGTCGCCGTCCACGTCGAACGGCTGCACCCGGCCCAGGCCCAGGGGAGGGCGTGATGAGCACCGGTCAGACACAGGTCATCGAGAAGCCACCCGCGACTGCGCCGCCGGCCGGCCGGGAGGGCCGTTTCTGGTCCCCGCGCCGCGCCCCCGCGGCCCTGCTCGCCCTGCTGACGCTCGTCGCCGCGGGTGCCTTCCTGTACGACATCGCGGCCGTCCGCGCCCGGCACCCCGCCATGAGCTGGCGCCGCGAGCTGGCACGTCAACTGACCGAGCGGCAACTCGACGACACCTGGGTCCTGGTGGGCGCCGGCGTCGCCGCCGCCCTGGGCCTGTGGCTGCTGACGCTCGCCGTCACGCCGGGCCTGCGGGACATCCTGCCGATGCGCCGCGCCCACCCGGACGTCCGCGCCGGGCTGCGCCGGGACGCGGCGGCGCTGGTGCTGCGCGACCGGGCCATGGAGATCTCGGGCGTACGACGGGTACGGGTACGGCTGCGCCGCGGCCGCGCCCACGTCCTCGCCGTCTCGCACTTCCGGGAACTGGACGAGGTCCGGGCCGACCTGGACGCGGCCCTCGCCGACGCGATCCGTGCCCTGGGCCTGGCCCACGAGCCCAGGCTGTCCCTGCTCGTACTGCGACCCGGCCGGAAGGGGTGACGACATGCTCGGAAGCGTCAACCGTGTACTGACCGGTCTCGCCGGTCTGCTGCTGCTCGTACTGGGCGGCTCGGTCCTGGCCGTCGGTCTGGGCGCACCGCCCCCGTCCTGGTGGCTCTACCACGGCCGTCACGACGTCCTGCTCACCGCCGCCCGGCGCACCCACTGGCGGGACGCCGGCTGGTGGTGGCCGACGGTGCTGGCCGCCCTGGCCGTCCTGGTCCTGCTCGCGCTGTGGTGGCTCACGGCCCAGCTGCGCCGGCACCGCCTGGCCGAGGTCCTGGTGGACACCGGAGACGGTGGGAGCGCGCTGCTGCGCGGCCGGGCCCTGGAGACGGTGCTGGCGACCGACGCGGCCCAGCAGGGGGGCGTGGCCCACGCCCAGGCGGTCCTGAAGGGCACGCGCACGGCACCACGGGTACGGGTGTGGCTCCAGCTGGAGCCGGACGTGTCCCCGGGTGCGGCGCTGGACGAACTGACGTCCCGCGCGCTGACCCACGCGCGCGAGTCGGCGGCCTTGCGGAAACTCCCCGCAGAGGTCCGGCTGACGTCGGTGAGACACCGTGCGGAGAGGGTCACCTGACACCCCTCCGCACCGCCCCCGCATCCGTACGGACGACCGGCCGTCAGAACCCGTGCCGCATCCCGCCGTCCACGGGCAGCATGATCCCCGTCAGATAGGACGCGGCCGGGGACATCAGGAAGGCCGCCGCCCGCCCGAACTCCTCCGCGGTCCCGTACCGGCGCAACGGGATCTTCGACTCGTGCTCCGCCCGGGTGGCCTGCGGGTCCGCGGACATGGCGTCCAGCTCCCGCACCCGGTCCGTGTCGATCCGCGAAGGCAGCAGCCCCACCACGCGGATCCCGCGCGGCCCCAGCTCGTCCGCCAGCGACTTGGCGAACCCGGCGAGCCCCGGCCGCAGCCCGTTGGAGATCGTCAGCCCGGGAATCGGCTCGTACACCGACGCGGACAGCACGAACCCGATGACACCGCCCTCCGGCAACTCGGCCGCGGCCGTCCGGGCGAGTCGTACGGCGCCCAGGAACACCGACTCGAACGCGGCCTGCCACTGTTCGTCCGTGTTGTCGGCGACGAACCCGGCCGGCGGTCCGCCCACGCTCACCAGGATGCCGTCGAAACCGCCGAAGTGATCACGCGCGGCCGCGATCAGCCGTACCGGCGCGTCCGGGTCCGCGTTGTCGACGGCCAGCCCGACCGCGTTCGGCCCCAGACCGGCCGCCGCGTCGGCGACCCCCTGCTCGTCCCTTCCGGTCACCACGACCTTCGCCCCGTCGGCGACCAGTTCGCGCGCTGCCGCGTTGCCCAGCCCCCGGGTCCCTCCGGTGACGACGTACACCCGGTCCTTCAGTCCAAGATCCATGGCCCCTATCCTGCCCGCTCGCCGTCGAAGAGTGTGAGGGCGGTGTTCACCAGCCCGATGTGACTGAACGCCTGCGGGAAGTTGCCCAGCTGGCGCCGGGTCTCCGGGTCGTACTCCTCGGACAGCAGCCCGACGTCGTTGGCGAGCCCCACCAGCCGCTCGAACAGTTCCTTCGCCTCGTCGGTGCGGCCCGTCATGTGCAGCGCGTCGGCCAGCCAGAACGAGCAGGCGAGGAAGGCGCCCTCGCCGCCCGGCATGCCGTCGACGCCGATCGCGTCCGTGTCGTAGCGGCGCAAGAAACCCCCGTGGCCCAGGTCGTCGCGGATCGCGTCCACCGTGCCGATCACCCGGGGGTCGTCCGCGGGCAGGAAGCCGAGGCGCGGGATCAGCAGCAGCGAGGCGTCCAGTTCGCGGGAGCCGTAGTACTGGGTGAAGGTGTTGCGCTCCGGGTCGAACCCCTTCTCGCACACCTCCTGGTGCACCTCGTCCCGGAACGCCCGCCAGCCCTCCAGCTCGCCCTTCAGCTCCGCGTGTTCCTCCAGGGTGCGTACCGCGCGGTCCGCGGCCACCCACACCAGCACCTTGGAGTGCACGAAGTGGCGGCGCCCGCCGCGTACCTCCCACAGGCCTTCGTCGGGCTGTCGCCAGGCCTTCTCCAGGAAGCCCATCAGCGAGCACTGGATGGACCACATGTGCGGCTTGGTGGGCAGTCCGGCGGTGCGGCCCAGCGACAGCGAGTCCATGACCTCGCCGTACACGTCCAGCTGGAGCTGGTCGACGGCGCCGTTGCCGACACGGACCGGGGCCGAGTCGCCGAAGCCGCGCAGCCAGTCCAGTTCGAACTCGGGCAGCCGGCGCTCACCCGCCAGGCCGTACATGATCTGTAGGTCCGCCGGGTCGCCGGCGACCGCGCGGACCAGCCAGTTGCGCCAGTTCTCGGCCTCCTTGTGGTAGCCGGCGGAGAGCAGGGCGCCGAGAGTGAGGGTGGAGTCGCGCAGCCAGCAGAAGCGGTAGTCCCAGTTGCGCACCCCGCCCATCTCCTCGGGCAGCGAGGTGGTGGCGGCCGCGACGATCCCGCCGGTCGGTGCGTAGGTGAGCGCCTTGAGGGTGATCAGGGAGCGCATCACGGCGTCCCGGTGGGGGCCGTCGTAGGTGCAGCGGGCGGCCCAGCGCCGCCAGTCGGTGACGCTGGACCGCAGTGCGTCGTACGGGTCGACGAGCGGCGGACGCTGCTGGTGCGAGGGGTGCCAGGTGAGCACGAACGCGACCTTCTCGCCCTCCCCGACGGTGAACTCGGAGTGCGTGCCGAAGTCCTCGCCCCAGGTCCGCACGGACGGGTCGCTGCGCAGCCACACCGCGTCGGGTCCGGCGACGGCGACCCGGTGGCCGCCGGAGCGGCGCATCCACGGGGTGATCGAGCCGTAGTCGAAGCGCAGCCGGAGCACGCTCTGCACGGTGACCCGGCCGGACACCCCTTCGACGACGCGTACGACCTCGGGGACGTGCTCGCGCTGGGGCATGAAGTCGGTGACCCGGACCGTGCCGTCGGCGGTCTCCCACTCGGTGTCCAGGACCAGGGTGTCCCGCCGGTAGGCGCGCCGGGTGCAGGTCGTGGCGCCCCGCGGGGCGATCCGCCAGTGACCGTTGTCCTCGTCGCCCAGAAGTCTGGTGAAGCAGGCGGCGGAGTCGAATCTGGGCAGGCACAGCCAGTCGATGGAGCCGTCCCGCCCGACCAGGGCCGCGGTCTGCTCGTCGCCGATCAGGGCGTAGTCCTCGATGCGTCGATCCACGGGACCCGGTTTCCCGGTCTGCCGGGGGGCCAATCAGGTGGTGAGCCGGGGGAGTGACCCGTCCGTGCACCACCGACGGACCCCGCACGCCTCACCCGACGACCGCTCCCGCACGGCGCACATGGCGACCGGTCCCGCACGGCGCACAGGGCGACCGGTCCGGCACGGCGCACGTGGCGACCGGTCCCGCACACCTCATCCGGCGACCGGTTCCCGTACGTCTTATACGGCGGCCGGTTCCGCTTCCTCGGTCCGCTCCTGTTCGGCCGCCTCCGCACGGGTCCGTGCCTCGCGGCGCACCAGCACGAAGAAGCCGTAGGGGACGCCCGCGGCGAACAGCCACCACTGGATCATGTACGCGTAGTTGAGCGGCGCGTCCTCCTTGCCCGGGTCGGAGATCTGCTCCGGGGTGCCGCCCTTGGACTCCGGCGCCGTCTGCTGGATGTAGCCGCCCAGCACCTGCCTGCCGAGCCGGCGCGCCTGTTCCTCGCTGTTGATCAGCATGATCTGCCGGTCGGGCAGGCCCTTGATGTCCTTGATGCCGCTCGCCGCGGTGGTCTCGTCGGGCATCAGCCGGCCCTGGACGGTGACCCGGCCCGCGGGCGGCGCGGGGATCTTGGGGAAGGCGGTCTGACTCGGCCCGTCCGCGGGGATCCAGCCCCGGTTGACCAGCAGCACCTTGCCGTCGGTCAGCACGAAGGGGGTGAGCACGTGGTAGCCGACCTCGTCGTCCTCGTTGGTACGACGGCGGACGACGACCTCGTGGGCGGTGTCGAAGGTGCCGGTGGCGGTGACGGTGTGGTACCGCTCCTTGCGGGTCACCGCGTGCCCCGGCTCTGTCACCTGCTCCACCGGCACCGGCTCGGCGTGCAGCGCCTCGGCCACCAGCTGGTTACGGGCGCTGCGCTCCTCGTACCGGTGCTTCTGCCAGAACCCCAGCCGGATCATCGTGGGGATGAGAAGCAGCGAGATGAGGGTGAGGATCACCCACTGCCGGGTCAACAGGAAGCGGTACACCCCACGACCGTACAACTCGGTCGTGGGGCGCGATCGGGCGGGTACCGGGTCACACGCGGTCGACGATGCCCGCCTTCCCGGCCTCGCGGGCGCAGTGGGCACCGCAGAACCACTGGTTCTCGGCCTCGACGCCCTGGCCGATGATCGACACCTTGCAGTGCTCGCAGACCGGGGCCATCCGGTGGATCGCGCAGGAGAAGCAGTCGAAGACGTGGACCGCGCCCTGCGCGTGCACCTCGAAGGTCATTCCGTAGTCATTGCCGCATACTTCGCATTTCGCCATGGGCCACAGCGTGGGTGGTCGTCCGCGCGCGGGCGAGTGGGCACCGGGCGAGTCGCACGGCAATCACCCGTCCGTACGGTCCCGCCGGGCGGTCACTTCTGGGCGGTCACTTCTCCGTCGCCGGCGCCACGTCCCGCAGCAGCTGCCCGAAGGCGGCCTCGTCGACGACCGGGGTGCCGAACTGGCGGGCCTTGACCACCTTCGAGGTACCCGAGTCCGGGTCGTTGGTGACGAGCAGGCTGGTGAGCCGCGAGATGCTGGTGGAGACGTGCAGGCCGGCCTCCGCTGCCCGGTCCTCCAGCAGCTCCCGGTCGACCGAGGTGTCCCCGGAGAACGCCACCCGCATCCCCTGCCGCAGCGGCTTGCCGTCCTCGTACCGCCCCGGGTTCGGGTACGGGCACGCCGGGCGCTTGCGGGCCGGCCGCCAGCTGGTGGGCCGGTAGCCGCCGGTCGCCTGCGGCCCGATCCGCGGCGTGTCCGACCACTCCGTCAGCGGCCGGCACTCGAGGAGCGGCAGTCGGACGTTGCCCGCCGCCGCGGCCCGCAGGCTGGGCTGGAACGCCTCCGCGAGCACCCGCGCGTCGTCCAGCGCGTGGTGCGCCCGCCGCTGTACGACACCGAAGTGCGCGGCCAGGGTCTCCAGCTTGTGGTTGGACAGCGGCAGGCCCAGCTCCTTGGAGAGCGCGATGGTGCACAGCCGCTGCCGCACCGGCGCCTCGGCCTTCGCGCGCGCGTACTCCCGGGCGATCATCTGCCAGTCGAAGACCGCGTTGTGCGCGACCAGCACCCGGCCGTCCAGCCGGGCCGAGAACTCCTCGGCGATGTCGGTGAAGAGCGGCGCCCCTTCGAGCACCTCGCTCGTCAGGCCGTGGATCCACACGGGTCCCGGGTCGCGCTCGGGGTTGACCAGCGTGTACCAGTGGTCCTCGACCTCGCCGCGCTCGTCCAGCCGGTAGACGGCCGCGGAGATTATCCGGTCGTCCCGGGCCAGTCCGGTGGTCTCCACGTCGACGACGGCGTACCCCTTGGGATACGCGGCCGGCCACGGGGTGCCGGGGGACACTGCGGTCGTACGGTCTTCGAGCATGGTCATTGAGGATACGGGCCCCGACCGACAGTCCGGCCCGTCAGGTCGCCCACTGCGCCCGCCCGTTCGCACGCCCTGACCGCCCGTCGCCCGACTGTACGACTTTGCCCTGATTGCCCGTCGTGTGCCATGGACCTCTGCCCGGATCGCCGTCAACGCGGCACGGGCCACAGCCCTGACCGCCGTTCACGCGCGCGCGGGCCATTGTCCGGATCGCCGTACGCGCGCGCACGAGTCATTGTCGAGATCGCCGTACGCGCGCACGGACCTTTGTCCGGATTGCCTTTCGCGCGGCTATGGACCTTTTCACCGCCCGGTGCAAGCGTGCACCCCGCCCGGCGCAGACGGCGGCCGACGGAAGGGCGGTACGGCGGATGGCACGCGTACGGTACGGCGCTCGGACCGAGGCGGAGATCAGGGCGGCGCGCACCACGAGACTCCCGGACGTGTGGTCCACCGGGGTGGTGGCCGTCTGGGAGACCGACCCCGACGCGGTAGCGGCGGTGCTGCCGCCCCCGCTCAAGCCCACCGGCCGGCCCCTGGCCCGCGTCAGCGTCAGCAGGGTCGAACTGCCCGGATACCCGCTCGGCGCGGGCTCGTTCGCGGTCGCCGCCGCCCACGGCACGGTCGAGGGCTGGTACCCGCTGGTCATGCCGATGACCCACGAGCGGGCCCTCACCGGCGGCCGCGAGGTCTTCGGCGAGCCCAAGAAGCTCGGCGAGGTCACCGTCGAGCGGGAGGGCCCCGCCGTCCGTGCGGCCCTGGCCCGGCACGGGGTCGCCTTCGTCGAGGTGCGCGGCACGGTCGACGGGCCGCTGCCGCTGCCCGAGCCGGCCCCGAAGACCGACTTCTACTTCAAGTTCCTGCCGGCGGTGGACGGTTCGGGTTTCGACGGTGATCCGCTCCTGGTGCACTGCGTCCGCGAGGAGAAGGTCCGCCGACTGGAGCGCGTGACCGGCGAGGTGATCCTCCGTGAGTCGGCCCTCGACCCGGTCGCCGACCTGCCGGTGCTGCGGCTGCTGGACGTGACCTTCGGCGAGAAGACCAGCGACCAGCGCGGCCGGGTCGCCGAACGGGTCGACGCCCAGGCCCTGCTGCCCTATGTGCACCAGCGCTACGACGACCCCCGTCAGGTCCACGACGCGCCCCCGGAAGGGAGCGGCAGCTGATGGAACTGCGTCCCGGACAGGTCGCCGTCGTCACCGGCGCGGCGAGCGGCCTCGGACTCGCGATGGCCCAGCGGTTCGCCGCCGAGGGTCTGAAGGTGGTCCTCGCCGACGTGGAGGCCGCCGCCCTGGAGAAGGCCGCCGACGGCCTGCGCGCGGAGGGTGCCGACGTGCACGCGCGCGTGGTCGACGTCGGCGTGCGCGAACAGGTCCTGGGTCTGGCCGAGTCGGCCTACGACACCTACGGCGCGGTGCACGTCCTGTGCAACAACGCCGGGGTCGGCTCGGGCGCCGAGGGCCGCATGTGGGAGCACGAACCGAACGACTGGAAGTGGGCGTTCGAGGTCAATGTGTGGGGGGTCTTCCACGGCGTACAGGCTTTCCTGCCGAGGATGATCAAGTCGGGTCAACCCGGTCATGTGGTCAACACGTCCTCCGGGGACGGCGGGATCGCGCCGCTGCCGACGGCCTCCGTGTACGCGGTGACCAAGGCCGCCGTGGTCACGCTCACCGAGTCGCTGTACGCCCACCTGAGGGCGGAGCACGCGCGCGTGGGCGCCTCGGTGCTCTTCCCCGGGCCGCACATGCTGCGCACGGGCCTGTGGGAGTCGCACCGCAACCGGCCCGACCGCTGGGCCAAGGAACGGCCGCGCCGCACGCCGTACCGCAGCCTCGACCAGTGGGAGGCGGCGATGCGCGAGGCGGGCAAGGAGGTCGTCTTCACGCCCGTCGAGGAGGTCGCCGGGTTCGTGGTGGCCGGCATCCGCGCGGACCGCTTCTGGCTGCTGCCGGAGAGCGCGCACAGCGACGCCCAGATCCGGGCGCGGGCCCGCTCGATGCTGGACCGCGCGAACCCGTCGTACCTCGAGAACTTCATCCTGGACTGACGCTTCCGTCCCGGACCGACACATCATCCCGGACCGACAGGGGGCAGTGGTGACCGCGTACGACGACCCATACCTGATCATCTCCTCCGACTGCCACGCCGGACTGCCCACCGAGGAGTACCGGCCCTATCTGGACACCCGGTTCCACCGGGACTTCGACGAGTTCCTCGCCGGGCGCGACCGCCGCCGGGAGGAGATGACCCGGCTCGGCATCCGCAACGAGGCGTTCGCGGCCAAGTGGTTCCAGGACAACGAGGAGGGGCTGCGCGGCGGCTGGGACACCGCGCAGCGCCTGAAGGAACTGGACGGCGACGGGGTGGCCGCCGAGGTGGTCTTCCCGGACGCCGACGCGGTCGACAGCCGTACCGCGGCGCCCTTCGGGGTGGGCCTCGGCCTGTCCGGGGACCACGACCCGGAACTGGGCATGGCGGGCGCCCGGGCCCACAACCGCTGGCTGGCCGACTTCGTGTCCGAGCACCCCGAACGGCACTGCGGGGTCGCCCTGTTGCCCGTCACCGCCCCGACGGAGCAGGTGGTCGCCGAAGTGCGCCGGGCGAAGGAGTCGGGCCTCGGCGCCCTGATGATCCCGGCCATGTGGGTCGACAAGGAGCCCTACCACGACCGCCGTTACGACCCTGTCTGGGCGGCCGCCGCCGACTGCGGGATGCCGGTCCTCACCCACTCCGGCGCGGCCCCGCGCCACGAGTACGGCGAGCACCTGGGCATCTACGTCAGCGAGGTGACCTGGTGGCCGGCCCGCCCGCTGTGGTTCCTGCTCTGGTCCGGTGTCTTCGAACGCCACCCGGGGCTGCGCTTCGGCGTCGCCGAGTCGGGCTGCTGGTGGCTGCCGAACCTGCTGTGGTTCATGGACCGCCTCTACCTCGGCGCGCACGGCGGCAAGAAACTCTCCCCCTTCGCGGAACTGCGGCGCCCGCCGCACGAGTACCTGGACCGGCAGGTGTTCGTCTGCGCCACCAACACCAAACGCCGGGAACTCGCCCAGCGCTACGAGATCGGCGTCGACAACATCCTGTGGGGCAGCGATTTCCCGCACCCCGAGGGCACCTGGCCCGACACCCGCGGGTGGCTGCGCCGCACCTTCCACGACATCCCGGTGACCGAGACCCGCCGGATGCTCGGCCTGGCGGCGGCCGAGGCCTTCGGCTTCGACGTGGACCGCCTCACCCCGCTGGCCCGCCGTATCGGCCCCACCCCCGCCGACCTCGGCCAGCAGGCCGACCAGGCGGCGGTGGAGGCCTCCTGGGCCCGCTCGCGCGAGGTGGGCCGGCACTGGCTGACGGACAACGACTTCCCGACCCTGGGGGTGACGCGGTGAACGACCGCTACACGGTGATCTCGGCCGACTGCCACGCGGGCGCCGACCTCCTGGACTACAAGCCCTACCTGGAGAAGCGCCACCACGACGACTTCGACGTCTGGGCGGCCACCTACGTCAACCCGTACGAGGACCTGCTGGCCGACTCGGCCGACCGGAACTGGAACTCCGACCGGCGGCTCGCGGAGCTGGAGCAGGACGGGATCGTCGCGGAGGTGATCTTCCCGAACACCATCCCGCCGTTCTTCCCGTCCGGTTCGCTGATGGCTCCCGCGCCGACGGCTGCCGAGTTCGAACGGCGCTGGGCCGGGCTGCGCGCCCACAACCGCTGGCTGGCCGACTTCTGCGCCGCCGCGCCCGGCCGCCGCGCGGGCGTCTTCCAGATCCTCCTGAACGACGTGGAGGAGGCCGTCAAGGAGATCCGCTGGTCGGTGACGGCCGGCCTGAAAGGCGGACTCCTGCTGCCCGGCACCCCGCCCGGCTCCGGCCTTCCCGAACTCCACGCGCGCGTGTACGACCCGATCTGGGCCGTCTGCGCGGAACTCGGCGTGCCCGTCAACCACCACGCGGGCTCCGCGTCCCCGCCGCTCGGTGACGAACCCGCCGCCCGCGCGGTCTTCATGGTCGAGACGACCTGGTTCTCGCACCGGGCGCTGTGGCACCTGATCTTCGGCGGTGCCTTCCGCCGCCACCCGGAGCTGAGACTGGTCCTGACCGAACAGGGGTCCGGCTGGATCCCCGGCGTCCTGGCCATGCTGGACTACTACCACGGCCGCATGCTGGCGGCGGCCACCAGGGCGGCGACCGCGGAGTCGAAGTTCGGAGCCGGCCTGGCGCACTCGATGGGCGAACCGCCCTCCTCGGTCTGGCGGGACAACTGCTTCGTCGGCGCCAGCTTCATGCGCCCCCACGAGGTGCCGCTGCGCGACCGCATCGGCCTCGACAAGATCATGTGGGGCAGCGACTTCCCGCACGACGAGGGGACGTTCCCGTACACCCGGGAGGGTCTGCGCTTCGCCTTCGCCGGTGTCCCGCGCGACGAACTGACGGCGATGCTCGGCGGCAACGCGGCCCGCGTCTACGGCTTCGACCTGGACCTCCTGGATCCGATCGCGGCGAAGGTGGGGCCGACGGTGGTGGAGATCGCGGAGCCGCTGCCGGCACCCCCGGCGGACGCGACGAGCCCGGTGTTCGCGCGGGGGGCCTCGGTACGGGTCTGGTGACGTCGGTACGGCGCCCACGGGCCCCGGGGTGCGATCCTCCCTGCTGTGACGGAACCTACGCACGACAACGAGGCCCACGGGGGCGCGCTCGGCTCCCGGCTGAACTGGCTGCGGGCGGCCGTACTGGGCGCGAACGACGGCATCGTGTCGACGGCGGGCATCGTCGTCGGCGTCGCGGGCGCCACGGCCGACCGGAACGCGCTGCTGACGGCGGGCCTGGCCGGCCTGCTCGCCGGATCCATGTCGATGGCGGCGGGGGAGTACGTCTCGGTGTCCACCCAGCGCGACTCGGAACTCGCCGCCCTGGCGCAGGAGAAGCGAGAGCTGAAGGAGCAGCCCGAGGCG
The DNA here is from genome assembly GCF_001005085.2 of Streptomyces humi. Classification (GTDB taxonomy): domain Bacteria; phylum Actinomycetota; class Actinomycetes; order Streptomycetales; family Streptomycetaceae; genus Streptomyces; species Streptomyces humi. Next base: position 38,423 of record NZ_LBMU02000075.1, on the reverse strand, counting down.
GAACTGGAGGAACTGACCGAACTGCTGGAGCGACGCGGCCTGTCCCGGGAGGTGGCCCGCGAGGCGGCGGTCCAGCTGACGGAACGCGACGCCCTGCGGGCCCACGCGAGGGTGGAACTGGGCATCGACCCCGACGAGCTGACCAGCCCCTGGAACGCGGCGCTCGCCAGCTTCCTGGCCTTCACGGTGGGGGCCCTGCTCCCGCTCCTCGCGATCGTCCTGCCGCCCTCGGGCTGGCGGCTCCCGGTGACGGTGGGCTCGGTGCTGGCCGCACTGGTACTGACCGGCTGGACCAGCGCCCGTCTGGGAGCGGCCGCACCCGGCCCGGCGGTGCTGCGGAACGTCCTGGGCGGCGCGCTGGCCATGGGGGTCACGTACGCGGCGGGCAGCCTGCTGGGGGCGGCCGGGGTCTAGCGCATTGGCGGAGACCGCCAACAAGCAAGCGCGTACCGCTGGTGATACTTGTGGGTAACAACGTCTAGCGGCAGCCGACCAGCGGATCTACGGTGCCCCCATGCCGAACCTGCCCGATGTCGTGCTGTGGTCGATACCCGCCTTCGTGCTGCTCACCGTGATCGAGGTGATCAGCTACCGCATCCATCCCGACGACGATGCCGCCGGGTACGAGACCAAGGACGCGGCCACCAGCATCGGCATGGGGCTCGGGTCGCTCGTGTTCGACTTCGTCTGGAAGATCCCCATCGTCACGATCTACTCGGGCGTGTACGCACTCACCCCGCTGCGCGTGCCCGTCCTGTGGTGGACGGTCCCGCTGATGCTGCTCGGGCAGGACTTCTTCTACTACTGGTCCCACCGCGGCCACCACGTCATCCGCGTCCTGTGGGCCTGCCACGTCGTCCACCACTCCAGCAAGAAGTTCAACCTGAGCACCGCGCTGCGCCAGCCGTGGACCTCGCTGACCGTGTGGCCGTTCTACGTCCCGCTCGTCGCCGCCGGCGTGCACCCGGCCGCGCTCGCGTTCTGCTCCTCCGCGAACCTCGTCTACCAGTTCTGGATCCACACCGAACGCATCGACAAGATGCCCCGCTGGTTCGAGTTCGTCTTCAACACGCCGTCCCACCACCGCGTGCACCACGCCTCCCAGGGCGGCTACCTGGACCGCAACTTCGGCGGCATCCTCATCGTCTGGGACCGCCTGTTCGGGTCCTGGGTGCCCGAGGTCGAGCGACCCGTGTACGGATTGACCAAGAACATCAACACGTTCAACCCGATCAAGGTGGCGACTCACGAGTACCTCGCCATCGGCAGGGACCTGAAGGCGGCCCGCAGCTGGCGGGAGCGGGCCGGGCGGGTGTTCCGGGGGCCTGGATGGGCGCCCGCGCCCGCCGTGGCACAGACGGAGGAGTCCGTGGCCGCGTGACGGCGACCCGGGCGCTGCGCACCGCCTTCGTCCTCGCCGTCGTCACCGACCTCGGCTGCCTCGCCGCCGGCTTCCGCCCGGGGCATCTGGCCGCCAAGCCGCTGCTGATGCTCCTGCTCGCCGCGTACGCCGCCCGCTCGGGCGGCCCGCGGCCGCTCGTCGCCGCCCTGCTGTGCGGCTGGGCCGGCGACGTCCTGCTGCTCTCCGACGCCGACCCCGCGTTCATGGCGGGCATGGCCTGTTTCGCCGCCGGACACGTCTGCTACCTGGTCCTGTTCCGCCGCCTCGGGCGGCCCCACGCGCGTGCGGGTCTGCTCGTCGCCGGCTATGCCGTCGCCCTCGTCACCCTGGTCGCCCTGCTCTGGCCCGGCCTGCCGGCCGGCCTCCGTGTCCCCGTCGCCGGCTACAGCGCCCTGCTCACCGCCATGGCGTGCACCGCCGCCACCCGGAGGGGGCCGGCCGCCGGGCTCGGCGGCGCGCTCTTCGTGCTCTCCGACACCCTCATCGCCACCGGCGTCGCCCACTGGCCGCAACCGCCCCGGCCCGACTTCTGGATCATGCTCACCTACGCGGCCGCGCAGTTCCTGCTGGTAAGGGGCACCCTCGACGCGCGGCCCGCACCGGCCACGACGTACCGTGAGATGCGCTCGGCCACCCCCTGAGCGCAGCCACGACACCGCACGAGAAGGACCCTCGCCATGCGCGCCACCACCATCCACGCCCCGTACGACATGCGCGTGGAGGACGTGCCCGAGCCCGTGGTGCAGCTGCCCACCGACGCCGTCGTACGGGTGCTGCGCGCCTGCATCTGCGGCAGCGACCTGTGGGCGTACCGCGGCGAGGCGGCCCGGCAGCCGGGACAGCGCATCGGGCACGAGTTCCTCGGCGTCGTCGAGGAGACCGGTTCCGAGGTGGCCGGCGTGCGGCGCGGCGACCTGGTGGTGGCCCCCTTCATGTGGTCCGACGGCGTCTGCGACTACTGCCGAGAGGGCCTCACCACCTCCTGCGAGCACGGCGGCTTCTGGGGCTCCGTGGGCTACGACGGCGGCCAGGGCGAGGCGGTCCGCGTGCCGTTCGCCGACGGCACCCTGGTCCAGCTGCCCAAGGAGGCGGCCTCCGACGACCACCTGCTGTCCGCCCTGCTGACCCTCTCCGACGTGCTCGGCACCGGCCACCACGCGGCCCTGGGCGCCGGGGTCCGTCCCGGCGCCACGGTGGCCGTCGTCGGGGACGGCGCGGTCGGCCTGTGCGCCGTGCTGGCCGCCAGGCGGCTGGGCGCCGAGCGGATCATCGCGCTCGGCCGGCACGAGGTCCGCACCGACATCGCACGCCGCTTCGGCGCCACCGACGTGGTCGCCGAACGCGGGGACGCCGCCGTGGCGGCCGTCCGCGAGCTCACTCGCGGTCAGGGCGCGCACGCCGTCGTCGAGGCCGTCGGCACCGAGCAGTCCATGCGGACGGCCGTCGAGATCACCCGCGACGGCGGCGCCATCGGCTTCGTCGGCGTGCCGCACGGCAGCGGCACCGGCCTGGACCTCAGCGTCATGTTCGACCGGAACATCGCGCTGCGCGGCGGTGTCGCCCCGGTCCGCGCCTACATCCCCGACCTGCTGCCTGACGTCCTCGACGGCACGGTCGACCCGTCCCCGGTCTTCGACCTCACCGTCGGCATCGAGGAGGTGCCCGACGGCTACAAGGCGATGGACGAGCGCACCGCGCTGAAGGTGCTCGTCACCAACGGCTGACCGGATCACGTCCGGTTGATCGGCCACGGCGGCGCCGTCAGCGGCCCCGACACGCGGTCATGCCCAGCGGGCGGCGTCCGAACCCCACGGCGCCGGCGGTCGTGCCCAGTCGGCCGGGCCGCCCGCGAAGGACAACGGCGGTCGTGCGTACCGCAGTCGGCCCAGCGCGCTGTCCGTCTCGGCGAGCCAGTCGTCCGGCCCCTCGTGCGCCCCACCGGCCGCACCGGCGGCACCGGCGGCACCGGCTGCACCGGCCGCACCGGCCGCACCTGTCCCGCAGGCCTGGACCGCCTCGTCGGCCCCCGCGCCCGGCTGCGATTCCGGCTCCGGTTCCGGTTCCGCCATGAGCCACCGGGCGGTGCGGGCCAGGGCCAGCCGTACGAACCTGCCACCGCCGTCGTACGACTGCTCGGTCAGGGCCCGCAGCACCCCGGCCGCCAGCAGGTACCCGCTGCCGTGGTCCAGCGCCTGCGCGGGCAGCGCGCCCGGACGGTCCGCGGGCCCCTCGGTCCAGGCGATGCCGGTGGCGGCCTGCACCAGGCTGTCGAAGCCGCGCCGGCCGCCCCAGGGCCCGTACCCGCCCCACGCCGAGACCTGGGCCACGACCAGCCCGGGCCGCCGTTCCGCCAGCGCCTCGGGCGCGAGTCCGAACCGGTCCAGGGCGCCCGGCCGGTACCCGGTGACCACGACGTCGGCGGAGGCCAGCAACTCCTCGAAGGCCGCCCGGTCCGTCGTCAGGTCGAGCCTGGCCGAGCGCTTTCCGAAGCCGGTGTCGGCGTGCTGGTCGGGGAGTTCGGGCAGCCACGGCGCGTCCAGGCGCAGCACGTCCGCGCCCAGCAGTGCCAGGGTGCGGGTCGCGACCGGGCCGGCCAGCACCCGGGTCAGGTCCAGGACGCGGACCCCGGCCGCCGGCAGCAGCGGGGCGGTGCCGGCGGCGAGCGGCGCGAGCACGCGCGCGTCCGCGCCGTCCAGGCGGCCTCGTTCGACCAGCGGTCGCGCGGCCACCTCGGCGGCCTGCTCGTGCGCCGCCCACGCCTCGGGGGAGCGCAGGGCCACGGCGAGCCCGCCCGCGGCGTGGACGGCGTCCTCCACCGCCACCGCGGTCCGCTCGGCGACCCGCGCCGCGACGTCCTCGGGGGAGGCGTTCTCCGGCAGCTCCAGCGCGGTCAGCAACCGGGCCCTGTGATGCGGATAGTTGGCGTGCGTGCGCACCCAGCCGTCGGCCGTGCGCCAGAACCGCGACAGCGGGGCGAACGGCACCGGCGCCCGCCCGTCGACCAGCAGCCGCCGCTCGCTGGTGAACGCCGCCGCCACCGCCGCGTCGTCCACCCGGACCGCGGGCACCTGAGCCGTTCCGGTCCGCCGGGCCCCCAGCTCGGCGGCGGCCAGCGCGCACGCGCCCACGCACGCGCGGGCCAGCCGTCGTACGGGCAGGCGGGCCGGAAGCGTGCCCGCGCGGGCCACGGTCGTGACCCGCGCGGGCAGTGCCGGATCGCCGCCCAGCACCGACCATGCATAGTTGATTGACGTCATGACTTCACTATGCATGATTGATTGAATCAATATGAGTCGGTCCGGGCCGGCAGGGCTACCTGCTCACCGCCGCCAGCGCGTCGGCGATGCCCCACCCGTAGAAGCCGTTGTGGTTCTTCGAGCCCTCGCACACCGCGTCGACCTTGCCGTCGCCGTTGATGTCGTACGGGTCGGTGCACGGTGTGGCGGTCGCCTCGGCGTACAGCAGGGCCTTCACCAGGGCGGGGGAGGCGTGCGGATGGGTTGACTTGATCAATGCGGCGACGCCGACGACATGCGGGGTCGCCATCGACGTGCCGGACATGTAGCCCCAGCGGCCGCCCGGCAGCGGGCCCAGGATCGAGCCGTTGGTGGCCGGGGCCTGCGGCGCCTGGTAGGCCGTCGAGTCGCCGCCCGGCGCCGCGATGTCGATGACCCCGAGGCCGTAGTTGGAGAACGACGACTTGAGATCCTTGGCCCCGGTCGCAGCGACCGTGACGACCCCCGGCAGCTGGGTCGGGATGTCGAAGCACTTGTGCGGGTCGATCACCCGGTCGCTGGGGGTGCCGTCGTTCGGCGAGACCGGGTCGGTGATCGAGTCGGCGGCCAGGTCGTAGCTCTCGTTGCCGGCCGCGGCCACATTGACGGTGCCCTTGTGCTCCGCGAACCGGGAGGCCCGCGTGATGGCGTCGACGAGCGCCTTCTGGTCCGGGTCGTCGGTGCAGTTGAAGTACCAGGGGTCGGTGTAATAGCTGTTGTTGGTGACGTCGATGTGGTGCTCGGCCGCCCACACGAAGCCGCACACCACGGCCTCCGTGTAGAAGTACCCCTGCGAGGTGGCGACCTTGATGCCCGCCACCTTGACGCCCGGTGCCACACCGGTGATGCCGATGCCGTTCTTCGCGCCCGCGATCTCACCCGCCACGTGCGTTCCGTGCGGGCTCTCCGTCGAACTCGGCCGCCAGGCGCCGTACGTGGTGTCCGGCTTGCCCGAGACGCAGTTGGTCGACTGCGCGGCGGAGAAGTTCGGGGCGATGTCCGGGTGGGTGTCGTCGACGCCGGTGTCGATGACGGCGACGGTCACCTTGGAGCTGCCCAGGGTCTTCTCGTGCGCCTTGTCGGCCTTGATGGCGGGCAGGTCCCACTGCAACGGCTCCAGCGGGTCCTGACCGTCGGTCGCCTGCGCGTCCGCCCGGGCCACCTGCTCGGAGCTGAGCACCTGGGGCGTGCCCACGTCGGTGGTCGACTGGGCGGGGAGCGGCGCGTTGCGGGTGGCACCGGCCGAGTCCACGCCCGGCACCTTGCGGATGACCGTGGCGAAGTCGGCGTTCGACGAGTGGACGACGATCACGCCGATCTCGTCGTAGGCGATCACCACCGAACCGCCGGCCCGCTCGACCGCCTTCTGAACCCGCTCCGAAGTGCCGTGTCCAGGACGGACGTTGACGACATAGCTGAGGGAGGGGCCGTCAGCGGCGGCGGCGCTGAGGGAGGTGGTGCCACCGGTGTCGGCCGCCGACGCCGACACGTCGGGCAGGAACGCGAGGGCGGTGGCCATCGCCATGCCGAGCGGGAGGGCGAGGACGCGGCGGTGACGCGGCTGGAACACAGTCATGCGGAAGAGCCTCCGGTTCGTTCGCGGAACGGGCGTGCCGTGCGGGAAGTCCTGGCTTCCGGTGGTCACTTGACCGCGCGCAGCGCGTCGACGACACCGGAGCCGTAGAAACCGTTGACGTGCTTGCCGCCCACGCAGACGGCGTCCACGACACCGTCGCCGTCCCCGTCGTAGGGGCCCGCCGGGCAGCCCGGGTTGTCCGCCTCGGCCTTGAGCAGGGCCTGCAACCGGGCCGGAGTGGCATGCGGATGGGTGGACTTCAGCAGCGCGGCCACCGCGGCCACGTGCGGGGACGCCATCGAGGTGCCCTGGAGGAAGCCGTACTGGCCGTTCGGCAGGGTGGACAGGATGCGGCCGTTCTTCGACGGCGTGTCCGGGATCTGGTACTTGTCGCCGCCCGGCGCCGCCACGTCGACGACGCCCAGGCCGTAACTGGAGTAGTACGACTTGGCGTCGGTGACGCCGACCGCGCTCACGGTGACCACACCGGGCAACTGGGTCGGCACGTCGAAGCACTCGTGCGGGTCGACCGTGCGGGTCGTGGCCGTCGAGTCGTCGGGGCTGGAGTCGTCCGTCAGGGCGTGCGCGTCGAGGTCGTCGTCGGAGTTGCCCGCGGCGGCCACGTTGAGTGTGCCCTTGCGCTGGGCGTACAGCTGCGCCCTGTTGACCGCGTCGACGATGGCACGTTGATCGGGGTCGTCCATGCAGTTGTACAGCCACGGATCAACGTAGTAGCTGTTGTTGGTGATCTCCACGCCGTGGTCGGCGGCGAACACGAAGGCGCAGACGACGCTCTCCGGGTAGAACAGCTGTGTCGAGTCGGGCTGCGCCACGGTGATGCTCGCCACCTTCACGCCCGGTGCCACACCGGCCACGCCGATGCCGTTCCGGGCGGCGGCTATCTCACCGGCGACGTGCGTGCCGTGGTAGTGGTCGGCGTCCGCCGGCCGCCAGGCGCCGTACGTGGTGTCCGCCTTGCCGCTCACGCAGTTGGCGGACTGCGCGGCGGAGAAGTTCGGGGCGATGTCCGGGTGGGTGTCGTCGACGCCCGTGTCGATGACGGCCACCGTCACCGAGCGGCTCCCCGGATCGATCGCGGCGGCCTTGTCGGCGCCGATCGCCCGCAGGTCCCACTGGTCGGCCTCCAGGGGCTCCTGGCCGGCCGCCGCGCTCTTCTCGGCCTTCGCGGCCTCGGCCTTCGACAGGACCTGCACGGCGCCCTCGTCCGTGGTCCCGGTGGCGCTCAGCGGGGCCGTCCGGGTGGCGCCCGCCGACTGCACCCCGCGCACCGCGCGCATCACGGTGCCGAAGTCCGGGTCCGCCGAGTGCGCGACGATCACGCCGATCCTGTCGTACGAGGCGACGACCGTGCCGCCGTCACGGGCGATCGCCCGTCGTACCGACGCGATCGTGCCGTGGTCCGTCCTGGTGTTGACGACGTAGGCCAGGTTCGGGCCGTCCGCCGCCCGCGCCACCGGCGCCGCCGGCAGCAGGCCGAGCGAGGCGGTCAGCGACAGGACGGCCGGTACGGCCAGCGCCGCCGTGCGTCTGGAACGCAGATGAGCCATGGGGTCTCCACATCATCCGGAACATCAACCGAAAACGGGCCCGCCCGGACGGCGGAGCCGCTTGGGCAGGTACATGACGGGTGGGGCAGGCCGAAGCTATCTCCCGCACTCACCGGCCAGCAATGACCGGAGACGAGCCGTGCGGTCGACTTCCGAAAGAACCCGGGCGAGTTGAACCCGTCCACGCGTGGCGCCGTGACCTTGGGCAGGGAGCCGCAGCAGGATCGAGGCCCCCTGTCGGACTCACCCACCGAAGTCTTCCCGTCACTCGCGGTGGTTGATCCAAGCGTCTGTGAGGTCAGAATCCGCATGTCCGTATCGCGAGGAGAGCCCGTGGCTACCGAGACACCACCGCCCTCGAACACGCAGACCCGGCACCCTTCCGGCGAGGAGTTCGCCGAGGTGCAGCAGAGTCCGGAGTTCACCGAACTGCGGCACTCCTACCGCTCCTTCGCCTTCCCGCTGACCTTCGCCTTCATCGCCTGGTACCTGCTGTACGTCCTGCTCTCCAGCTACGCGGACGGGTTCATGGGCACCAAGGTCGTCGGCAACATCAACGTGGCCCTGGTACTCGGCCTCGCCCAGTTCCTCACCACGTTCCTCATCGCCTGGTGGTACGCCCGGCACGCCGCCGCCGAGCTCGACCCCAAGGCCGAGGCCATCAAGTCCCGGATGGAGGGCGGCGCATGAGCCCCGCACAGCACACCACCCTGCTCGCCGCCGGCGAGGCGAGCGAGCACCGGACGCTGATCATCACCCTGTTCGCGGTGTTCGTCGCCGCGACCCTGGTCATCACCGTCTGGGCCGGCTGCCAGACCAAGGACACCGCCGACTTCTACGCGGGCGGCCGCCAGTTCACCGGCTTCCAGAACGGCCTCGCCGTCTCCGGCGACTACATGTCGGCCGCGTCCTTCCTCGGCATCGCGGGCGCCATCGCCCTCTTCGGCTACGACGGCTTCCTCTATTCGATCGGCTTCCTGGTCGCCTGGCTCGTGGCGCTCCTCCTGGTCGCCGAACCGCTGCGCAACTCGGGCCGCTACACCATGGGTGACGTGCTCGCCTACCGGATGCGCCAGCGCCCGGTCCGTACGGCGGCCGGCACCTCCACGATCGTCGTGTCGATCTTCTACCTGCTGGCCCAGATGGCCGGAGCGGGCGTCCTCGTCTCCCTTCTCCTCGGCATCACCAGCGACGGCGGCAAGATCGGCATCGTCGCCCTGGTCGGCGTCCTGATGATCGTCTACGTCACCATCGGCGGCATGAAGGGCACCACCTGGGTGCAGATGGTCAAGGCCGTCCTGCTGATCGCGGGCGCCCTGCTGCTGACCTTCATGGTGCTGGCCAAGTTCAACTTCAACATCTCCGACCTGCTCGGCAAGGCCGCCGACAACAGCGCCAAGGGCTCGGCCTTCCTGGAGCCCGGCCTCAAGTACGGCGCCACCGGCACCAGCAAGCTGGACTTCCTCTCCCTCGGCATCGCCCTGGTCCTCGGCACCGCCGGCCTGCCGCACATCCTGATCCGCTTCTACACCGTGCCCACCGCGAAGGCCGCCCGGAAGTCGGTGCTCTGGGCCATCGGCCTGATCGGCGCCTTCTACCTGATGACCCTCGCCCTCGGCTTCGGCGCGGCCGCGCTGATCAAACCGGACGAGATCATCGCCTCCAACAAGTCCGGCAACACCGCCGCCCCCCTGCTCGCCCTGCACCTGGGCGGCGTCGACTCCAACTGGGGCGCGATCCTGCTGGCCACCATCTCGGCGGTGGCCTTCGCGACGATCCTCGCGGTGGTCGCCGGCCTCACCCTGGCCTCGTCCTCCTCCTTCGCCCACGACATCTACGCCAACGTCATCAAGAAGGGGCAGGCCACCGAGAAGCAGGAGCTGGGCGCGGCCCGCTGGGCCACGGTCGGCATCGGCGCGGTCTCGATCGTCCTCGGCGCCCTCGCCCGCGACCTGAACGTCGCCGGCCTGGTCGCCCTCGCCTTCGCGGTCGCCGCCTCCGCCAACCTGCCGACCATCCTCTACAGCCTCTTCTGGAAGCGGTTCACCACCGCCGGAGCCCTCTGGTCGATCTACGGCGGCCTGGTCACCGCGGTCGGCCTGGTGCTGTTCTCGCCGGTGGTGTCCGGCAAGGAGACGTCGATGTTCCCGGACGTCGACTTCCACTGGTTCCCGCTGGAGAACCCGGGCATCATCTCGATCCCGGTCGGATTCCTCCTGGGCGTCGTGGGCACCCTGCTGTCCAAGGAGGCCCCGGACGCCACCAAGTACGCGGAGCTGGAGGTGCGGTCCCTGACCGGCACCGGAGCGCACTGAGCTTCGTACGACCGGCCGCGTCGACGGGATCGTAGGGTCCTACGACGCGGCCTCGTCGTACCTCGTGGCATCGGGCCCCTCACGATGTCAGTGCCGTCGCGTAGGCTCACAAGTGACGGCGGAGAACTGGTCCGGAAAGCGGGAAAGAGGGAGGGGGCCCACGTGCTCGTCGACACCTACGGCCGAGTGGCCACCGACCTGCGAGTGTCGCTGACCGACCGGTGCAATCTGCGCTGCACGTACTGCATGCCCGAGGAGGGATTGCAGTGGCTGGCCAAGCCCGACCTGCTCACGGACGACGAGATCGTCCGCCTGGTCGACATCGCCGTGCGCCTGCTGGGCGTCGAGGAGGTCCGCTTCACCGGCGGTGAGCCGCTGCTGCGCCCGGGCCTGGTGGGCATCGTGGAGCGGGTGGCCGCGCTGCGCCCCCGCCCCCGGATGTCCCTGACGACCAACGGCATCGGCCTGCGGCGCACCGCGACGGCCCTGAAGGCGGCCGGCCTCGACCGGGTCAACGTCTCCCTCGACACCCTCCGGGCGGACGTCTTCAAGACCCTCACCCGCCGCGACCGTCACCAGGACGTCCTCGACGGCCTGCGCGCGGCCCACGACGCCGGCCTCACCCCGGTCAAGGTCAACACGGTCCTGATGCCGGGTCTGAACGAGGACGAGGCCCCCGACCTGCTGTCCTGGGCGGTGGCGCACGACTACGAGCTGCGCTTCATCGAACAGATGCCGCTGGACGCCCAGCACGGCTGGAAGCGGGACCGGATGGTGACGGCCGGCGACATCCTCGCCTCGCTCCGCACCCGCTTCGAGCTCACCCCCGAGGGCGCCGACGACCGCGGCTCGGCCCCGGCGGAGCGCTGGCTGGTGGACGGCGGGCCGCACCGCGTCGGCGTCATCGCCTCCGTCACCCGGCCGTTCTGCGCGGCCTGCGACCGCACCCGTCTCACCGCCGACGGCCAGATACGGACCTGTCTGTTCGCGCGGGAGGAGACCGACCTGCGCGGCGCGCTCCGTGCCGGCGCGCCGGACGAGGAGATCGCCCGCCGCTGGCGGCTGGCGATGTGGGGCAAGAAGGCGGGAGCTGGTCTTGACGACCCCGCTTTCATCCAGCCCGACCGGCCCATGTCCGCGATCGGCGGCTAGGGCCGGCTACTCGGCCGACTCCCACTCGTGCCACGGCACGACGTCCTTGAGGAAACCCCGCACCCCCAGGAACTGCGAAAGGTGCTCCCGGTGCTCCTCGCAGGCGAGCCAGGTCTTCCGGCGCTCGGGCGTGTGGATCTTCGGGTTGTTCCAGGCCAGCACCCACACCGCGGCGGCACGGCAGCCCTTCGCGGAACAGACGGGGGAGCCGGGTTCGGAGGCAGGGGCGTTCGGGATCACATCGACGACCCTAACCCCTCAAAAGGCGACGCCGAGCAGCCACGGGGGGAGCTGCCCGGCGTCGGTCTGTCGCTCCGACGGGGGATGCGGAGCGCGTACGAAGTATGTCATGGGTCACCCTCGGCCCGGCACTGGAACAGCACGATTGATCTGAGCTTTTCTTGAGCTTTGTGGGTGGCGGCCGTCCGGTTGTGCGGCGTTCCCGATGCTCAGACCGACTCCGGGCGCTCCTGGGTGTCATGGCTGTCCTCGGCCCGCGGCGGTGTGATCATCAGCCGGGTGGGTGCGACGCCGAACGTCGACGGCAGCGACGGCGGCCTCTCCCGTCCCGCGTTGGCGATGACGACCGCCACATAGGGGAGCAACGCGCCGAGCACCAGCGCCACGACGGCCACATACCGTTCGACGTTCCACAACGTGGCCGCGAGGATCACGGACAGGGTGCGGATCGTCATCGAGATGACGTACCTCCGCTGCCGGCCGCGCACGTCCTCCGCGAGGCCCGTTCGGGCCCCGGTGATCCGGAACACCTGGACCTTGCCGTCCCCGCGCTGCTTCCGCGTCACAATCCACCATCCGCCCGCATCGGACCTTCCCCGCCCGTTCCCCGTCCGCGCCCGCTCGGGGAACCGGGCCGGGACACTCTCCACGGTACGCCGCGCCTGCGCCGCCTTCGAGACCGGGGCGCCCACCTGCCTGCGTGAACGCCCTGCGCCGTACCGCGTACGGGGGTACCGACATGCGCCGTACGGCCCCCGGGCCGAAACTTGGCGTAATGCTCACGTCGAGCCGTACGAGGAGGCAGCCATGGGCTGGTTGTGGGCGATCATCGTGGGATTCGTGCTGGGTCTGATAGCGAAGGCGATCATCCCCGGCAAGCAGCACAGCCCCCTCTGGCTGACGACGATCTTCGGCATCCTCGGTGCCATCGCGGGCAACGCGATCGCCCGCGCCTTCGGGGTCGCGGCGACACCGGGCATCGACTGGACCCGTCACCTCTTCCAGCTGGTCGCCGCGATCATCATCGTGGCGCTCGGCGACATGGCGTACATGGCGACCCTGGGCAAGCGGAAACACCGGGTTTGAGAGTGCCCCGTCAGGGGCGCGGGGAACTGCGCGACCGGCCACGGCACACCGGCACTCAGCGACGCACCCGCGCCCCTACGGCGTCTAGGAACCCACGACCTCCACGGCCGCCAGGTTCTTCTTCCCCCGCCGCAGCACCAGCCACCGCCCGTGCAGCAGCTCGGCCTCAGCGGGCACCGCGTCCTCGGCGGTCACCTTCACGTTGTTCACGTAGGCCCCGCCCTCCTTCACGGTCCGCCGCGCGGCGGACTTGCTGGCCACCAGCCCGACCTCGGCGAACAGGTCGACCACCGGACCGAGCTCGGCCACCCGGATGTGCGGCACCTCGGACAGCGCCGCCGACAGCGTCCGGTCGTCCAGCTCCGCCAGCTCGCCCTGCCCGAACAGCGCCCGGGACGCGGCCATCACCGCGGCGGTCTGGTCGGCCCCGTGGACCAGGGTGGTCAGCTCCTCGGCCAGCGCCCGCTGCGCGGCCCGAGCCTGCGGACGCTCCTCGGTCTGCTTCTCCAGCTCCTCCAGCTCCTCGCGGGACCTGAAGGACAGGATCCGCAGGTACGTCGAGATGTCCCGGTCGTCCACGTTCAGCCAGAACTGGTAGAACGCGTACGGCGTCGTCATCTCGGCGTCGAGCCAGACGGCGCCGCCCTCGGTCTTGCCGAACTTGGTGCCGTCCGCCTTGGTCATCAGCGGCGTCGCCAGCGCGTGCACCTCGGCGCCCGGCTCCAGGCGGTGGATCAGGTCCAGCCCGGCCGTGAGGTTGCCCCACTGGTCGCTGCCGCCCTGCTGGAGCGTGCAGCCGTACCGGCGGAACAGCTGGAGGAAGTCCATGCCCTGGAGGATCTGGTAGCTGAACTCCGTGTAGCTGATCCCCTGGTCGGACTCCAGGCGGCGGGCCACGGAGTCCTTCGTCAGCATCTTGTTGACGCGGAAGTGCTTGCCGATGTCCCGCAGGAACTCGATCGCCGACAACCCCTCGGTCCAGTCGAGGTTGTTGACCATGACGGCCGCGTTCTCGCCCTCGAAGGACAGGAACGGCTCGATCTGGGCACGGAGCTTCCCCACCCAGCCGGCGACCGTCTCCGGGTCGTTCAGCGTGCGCTCGGCCGTCGGGCGGGGGTCACCGATCAGACCCGTCGCACCGCCCACCAGCGCCAGCGGCCGGTGCCCGGCCTGCTGGAGCCGGCGCACCGTGAGCACCTGCACCAGGTGCCCGACGTGCAGGGACGGCGCGGTCGGGTCGAAACCGCAATAGAACGTGACGGGACCGTCCGCGAGCGCCTTGCGCAAAGCGTCCTCGTCGGTGGACAGGGAGAACAGCCCCCGCCACTTCAGCTCGTCGACGATGTCCGTCACGGTTCTCGCATCTCCTTGGACGATGTTCGGGCGGTCGTGCGACCACCGGCTACGAGGTTATACGCCCTGACTGACAGAGCTCATATTGAAGTCGGGCACCCGCAGCGCGGGCATCGCAGCCCTAGTGAACCAGTCGCCCCACTCCCGCGGCAGCGTCTTTTCCGTGCGCCCGGCCTCCGTGGCCCGGCCGAGCAGGTCCACCGGCGACTCGTTGAACCGGAAGTTGTTCACCTGCCCCGTGACCTGGCCGTTCTCCACCAGGTACACGCCGTCCCGGGTCAGGCCGGTGAGCAGCAGCGTCGCCGGGTCGACCTCGCGGATGTACCAGAGGCAGGTCAGCAGCAGCCCGCGCCCGGTGCCGGCGACCATCTCCTCCAGGGAGCGGTCCGCGCCGCCGTCCAGGATCAGGTTGCCGCCCGCCGGCGCGACCGGCAGCCCGGTGAGACCCGCGGTGTGCCGGGTGGTCGTCAGGTTCCTCAGCTCGCCGCCCGCGACCCACTCCGTGGAGCCGACCGGCAGCCCGTTGTCGAAGACGGACTGGTCGCCGCCGGAGGAGTGCGCGACCACGAACGGCGCGGACTCCAGACCCGGCTCGTTCGGGTCGCTGCGCAGGGTCAGCGGCAGCTCGCTCAGCCTCTCGCCGATCCGGGTGCCGCCGCCCGGCTTGGAGAACACCGTCCGGCCCTCGGCCGCGTCCCGCCCGGACGCCGACCACAGCTGGTAGATCAGCAGGTCGGCCACGGCGGTCGGCGGCAGCAGCGTCTCGTAGCGGCCCGCCGGCAGCTCCACGCGCCGCTCGGCCCAGCCGAGCCGTACGGCCAGCTCCGCGTCGAGCGCGCCCGGGTCGACGTCCTTGAAGTCCCGCGTGGACCGCCCGGCCCAGGCCGACCGGGTACGGTCCGGCGACTTGGCGTTCAGCTCCAGGGTGCCGTTCGGCTGGTCGTGCCGCAGCCGCAGTCCCGTCGAGGTGCCCACATAGGTCGACACCAGCTCGTGGTTGGCGAAGCCGTACAGCTCGCGGCCACCGGCACGCGCGCGTGCGAAGGCCTCACCGAGCGCCGGGGCGAAGTCCGCGAACACCGCGGAGGAGGTCTCGGCGGGCGCGTCCGTGAAGTCCGGCGCCTCCGGCACGCCCGTGACCAGCGGCTGAGCGTCCTCGGCGGGCCCGGCGCCGCGCGCGGCGGCCTCCGCGGCCCGGACCAGCGGCTCCAGGTCCTCCGGCGTCACGGCCGAGCGGGACACCACACCGGAGGCGGTGCCCTCCTTGCCGTCCACGGTCGCCACCACGGTGAGCGAACGCCCGCGGGTGACACCGTTCGTGGTGAGCGCGTTGCCGGCCCAGCGCAGGTTGGCGGTGGAGTGCTCGTCGGCGATGACCACGCAGCCGTCGGCCCGGGACAGTTCGAGAGCGCGCTCGACGATCTCGTGCGGCTTGGTGCTACGGGCGCTCATCGACCGGCCTCCTGCGTGGTGTTGAGGATGTTGACGCCCTTGAAGAGGGCCGACGGGCAGCCGTGGGACACGGCGGCGACCTGCCCCGGCTGGGCCTTGCCGCAGTTGAAGGCGCCACCGAGGACGTACGTCTGCGGCCCGCCGACGGCCGCCATGGAGCCCCAGAAGTCGGTGGTCGTCGCCTGGTAGGCGACGTCACGCAGCTGCCCGGTGATCCGCCCGTTCTCGATCCTGAAGAACCGCTGGCCGGTGAACTGGAAGTTGTAGCGCTGCATGTCGATGGACCAGGAGCGGTCGCCGACCACGTAGATCCCGCGGTCGACCCCGCCGATCAGGTCCTCCGTGGCCAGGCCCGCCGGATCCGGCCGCAGCGACACGTTGGCCATGCGCTGGACGGGCACGTGCCCGGGGGAGTCGGCGTACGCGCACCCGTTGGAGCGGTCGAAGCCGGTCAGCCTCGCGATCCGGCGGTCCAGCTGGTAGCCGACGAGCGTGCCGTCCTTGACCAGGTCCCAGGACTGGCCCGCGACGCCCTCGTCGTCGTAGCCGATGGTGGCGAGCCCGTGCTCGGCGGTGCGGTCCCCGGTGACGTTCATCAGCTCGGAGCCGTACTTCAACTTGCCGAGCTGGTCGAAGGTGGCGAAGGAGGTGCCGGCGTAGGCGGCCTCGTAACCGAGCGCGCGGTCCAGTTCGGTGGCGTGGCCGATCGACTCGTGGATGGTGAGCCACAGGTTGGACGGGTCGACCACGAGGTCGTAGAGCCCCGCTTCGACGCTCGGCGCCCGCATCTTCTCGGCGAGCAGCTCCGGGATCTGCTCCAGCTCGGTGTCCCAGTCCCAGCCGGTGCCGGTGAGGTACTCCCAGCCGCGGCCGACCGGCGGTGCGATGGTCCGCATCGAGTCGAACTCGCCGCTCGACCCGTCCACGGACACGGCGGTCAGCTGCGGGTGCAGCCGCACCCGCTGCTGGGTGGTCACGGTCCCGGCCGTATCGGCGTAGAACTTGTTCTCGTGCACGGTGAGCAGCGAGGCGTCGACGTGGTTGACCCCCTTCGCCGCCAGCAGCCGCGCGCTCCACTCGGCGAGCAGCGCCGACTTCTCCTCGTCGGGAACGGTGAACGGATCGATGTCGTACGACGAGACCCACGTCCGGTCCGCGTGCACCGGCTCGTCGGCCAGCTCCACCCGCTCGTCCGACCCGGCGGCCTTGATGACCTGCGCCGAGAGTTTCGCCATGGCGACCGCCTGGGAGGCGACCCGGGCGGCCGCGTCCAGAGTCAGGTCCACCCCGGACGCGAAGCCCCACGTGCCGCCGTGCACCACCCGGACCGCGTACCCCAGGTCGGTGGTGTCCGACGAGCCGGCCGGTTTGGCGTCCCGCAGCCGCCAGGACGCGCTGCGCACCCGCTCGAACCGGAAGTCCGCGTGCTCGGCCCCCAGCGCCCGCGCCCGCGCCAGCGCGGCGTCGGCCAGGGGCCGTAGCGGAAGTGCCGTGAAGGTTTCGTCGATGGTATGGGGCACCGAGGTCTCCCTGCTGTCGTGGCCTGTCCGTCCGATCATGTCGCGTCCGCGGCCGTACGGACCACAGGTTTCGCGGCGGCGCCGGACCTTTCTGTAGGGACCCGACAGCGACACCCCCGAGCCACTGTCGGTGCCCGCTTGCCCGTCGGGATGGCCGGACCGATAGGTTTTCGATGAAGCCGCCTGTCACGCAGCTGTCCGGGCGGGTGGTCAGACCGAACGAAAGGGTGATCTGTTGAGCCGCTCGGTTCTCGTCACTGGAGGCAACCGGGGCATCGGCCTCGCCATCGCCCGTGCATTCGCCGACGCCGGCGACAAGGTGGCCATCACGTACCGCTCGGGCGAGCCGCCGGCCGGCTTCCTGGCCGTCAAGTGCGACATCACCGACTCCGAGCAGGTGGAGCAGGCCTACAAGGAGATCGAGGACGCGCACGGCCCGGTCGAGGTCCTGATCGCCAACGCCGGCATCACCAAGGACACGCTCCTGATGCGGATGTCCGAGGAGGACTTCACCTCGGTCATCGACACCAACCTCACCGGCACCTTCCGGGTGGTCAAGCGTGCCAACCGCGGCATGCTGCGGGCCAAGAAGGGCCGCGTCGTCCTCATCTCCTCGGTCGTCGGCCTCTACGGCGGCCCCGGCCAGGCCAACTACGCCGCCTCCAAGGCCGCCCTGGTCGGCTTCGCCCGGTCGCTCGCCCGGGAGCTGGGCTCGCGCAACATCACCTTCAACGTCGTCGCGCCCGGCTTCGTCGACACCGACATGACCAAGGTGCTCACCGACGAGCAGCGGGCCGGCATCGTGGCGCAGGTGCCGCTCGGCCGGTACGCGCAGCCCGAGGAGGTCGCCGCGACGGTGCGGTTCCTGGCCTCGGACGACGCCTCGTACATCACTGGAGCCGTCATCCCTGTTGACGGCGGACTGGGAATGGGTCACTGATCACCATGAGTGGAATCCTCGAGGGCAAGCGCATCCTGATCACGGGTGTGCTGATGGAGTCCTCCATCGCCTTCCACGCGGCCAAGCTGGCCCAGGAGCAGGGCGCGGAGATCATCCTCACCGCGTTCCCGCGGCCCACGCTGACCGAGCGCATCGCCAAGAAGCTCCCCAAGCCCACCAAGGTCATCGAGCTCGACGTCACCAACGACGAGCACCTCGGCCGCCTTGCCGACCTGGTCGGCGAGGAGCTCGGCGGCCTCGACGGCGTCGTGCACTCCATCGGCTTCGCCCCGCAGGACGCGCTCGGCGGCAACTTCCTGAACACGCCGTTCGAGTCCGTGGCCACCGCCATGCACGTCTCGGCGTACTCCCTGAAGTCGCTGACCATGGCCTGCCTGCCGCTGATGCAGAACGGCGGCTCGGTCGTCGGCCTCACCTTCGACGCCCAGTACGCCTGGCCGCAGTACGACTGGATGGGCCCGGCCAAGGCCGCCCTGGAGGCCACCAGCCGCTACATCGCGCGTGACCTGGGCAAGCAGAACATCCGCTGCAACCTCATCTCCGCCGGGCCGATCGGCTCCATGGCCGCCAAGTCCATCCCGGGCTTCAGCGACCTGGCCGCGGTCTGGGACCACCGCTCCCCGCTGGAGTGGGACCTCAAGGACCCGGAGCCGGCCGGCAAGGGCATCGTCGCCCTGCTGAGCGACTGGTTCCCGAAGACCACCGGCGAGATCATCCACGTGGACGGCGGTCTGCACGCCATCGGCGCCTGACCGGCGGCGTCACAGGGGCCCGTCTTCCCGCGAGGGGAGGCGGGCCTCACCCGTTCGGCCCACCGGCCGGGCCGCCGCCGCCCGTACGGCGCACCCTGGAATCGCGTCGGATCACGCGTCCACCCCGCGATGACCCTCCCCAGCCCGGCCGAGGAGGTCCTCTTGTGCGCCTGTCCCGCAGCCTGGCCCCGGCGGCCGCGGCCCTCGCCCTGGTGCTCGCCCTGCCGTACGACGCCGCGTCCCACGCGCGCGTGCCGAGCGGTCACCCACCCGCCCCGCAGCTGTTCGGCGCGTCCTGCCGGACCACCGTCCAGGGCTCCCGTGTGGTGGCCTACTGCCACAACCCCTACGTCGCCACCGACCGGGTGCAGCTGCACATCGAGTGCGCCGAGTGGTGGGACATCGACACCGACGGCGCCCCCGCCGACGCCGGCCCGGCGAGCACCGTACGGCTCTCCGGGCGCTGCTGGAAGGACGTCCGCGCGGTGTGGATCAGCCACCTGGAGGTGAGCTGAGCCGGCCCGGCCGGCACTGGAACGGGTAGCTCCCCGCCTCCTTCGCCGCCGCGTCCGCGTCGCCCGCGCGGATCGCCTCGACCAGCCGGGCGTGGTCCATGTAGGTCTCCGGGGTCAGCTCGGCACCGACGTCCGCGCGCAGCCAGTCCCGCAGCACCTCGCCCAGGTCGGCGTACATCGCCGTCATCACGTCGTTGTGCGAGGCGGCCACCACGGCGAGGTGGAAGGTCGCGTCGGCCGTCACGAACGCCTCCGTCTCGCCCGACTCCCAGGCCCGCTCGCGGCGCACCAGCAGTGCGTCCAGCTGCCTGAGGTCCTTGTCGGTGCGCCGGGCGGCGGCCAGCCGGGCCGCCGACGACTCCAGCGTGGAGCGCAGCTCCGCGATGTGCCGGGGGTCGGCGTCGGCGAACCGGCGGTGCATCACACCCGCCAGCTCACTGGTGGCCACGACGTACGTGCCGGAGCCCTGGCGGATGTCCAGCAGCCCGTTGTGCGCCAGCGCGCGGACGGCCTCCCGGACGGTGTTGCGGGCCACTCCCAGCTGCTCGACCAGTTCCGGCTCGGTGGGGATGCGCGAGCCGACCGGCCACTCGCCGGAGGCGATCTGGTTCCGCAGCTCGGCGATGACCTGCTCGGACAGCGCCGACCGGCGCGGATGGCTCAGAGGCATGGCACACCTTCGCACGCGGGGACCGGGCGAGGGCGGTCGAGCCTGCCCGGAGGTGGACAACCAATCATCCCATGATTCTATGATGGGCCTCATGGCAGGCGAGGAATCCCGCACGACAACACCGGTCCCGACACCCACGACACCCACGGCACGCACGACATCCACGGCACCCATGACCACACGCCCCCCGGCATCCGACCGGAGCCCCGCGCGCTCCCCGCGCGCGTGGACCACACGGCTCTTCGTGGTCGGCATCCTGCTGGCCGCGGTCAACCTCCGCCCCGCCATCACCAGCCTCGGCGCGCTCCTGGAGGAGGTCCGCGACGGTCTCGGCATGAGCGGCAGCGTCGCCGGACTGCTCACCTCCGTCCCCCCGCTCTGCTTCGCCGTCTTCGGGGTCATGGCCCCCCGGCTGGCCCGCCGCTTCGGACCGCCCGCGGTGGTCTGCGCCGGCATGGTGGCCATCACGGCCGGCCTGCTGATACGGCCGTACGCCGGGGGCACGGCCGGGTTCCTGGCCGGCAGCGCGCTCGCGCTGATGGGCATCGCGGTCAGCAACGTGCTGATGCCGGTCATCGTCAAGCGCTGGTTCCCCGACCGGGTCGGCTCCATGACCGGCCTGTACTCGATGGCCCTCGCCGCCGGCACCGCGATCGCCGCCGCGGTGACCGTGCCCATGACCGACGCGCTGGGCGGCGGCTGGCAGACCGGCCTGGCCGTCTGGGCGGCCCTCGCGGCGGCCGCCGTGCTGCCGTGGGCGCCGCTGGCGCGCGACCGGGGCCCGGCCACGCCGGCCGACGGGACCCGCGCGCGTGCGGAGCAGGAGCGCCCCGCGCTGCGGATCACCCGGAGCCGTACCGCCTGGGCGCTCGCCGTGTTCTTCGGGCTCCAGGCCACCGCCGCCTACATCACGATGGGCTGGATGGCCCAGATCTTCCGCGACGCCGGCGTGTCCGCCGGCACGGCCGGGCTGCTGCTCGCCGTCACCATGGTGATGGGCGTGCCGCTGGCCTTCGTCATCCCGCGGGTGGCCACCCGGCTGCCCCACCAGGGCCCGATCGTGATCGTGCTGGGCGTCTGCGGCCTCGCCGGATACGCCGGTCTGTACCTCGCGCCCGCCGCCGGCGCCTGGGCCTGGGCCCTGCTGCTCGGCGTCTCCAACTGTGCCTTCCCGCTGGCCCTCACCATGGTCGGGATGCGCTCCAGGACCGGCGCGGGGGTGGCCCAGCTGTCCGCGTTCGCCCAGAGCACCGGCTACCTCATCTCCATCCCCGGCCCGCTGCTGGTGGGCGTGCTCTACCAGAGCAGCGGCGGCTGGGGCGTGCCGATCCTGCTCATGGTCGTACTGATGGTCCCGCAGATGGCCGTCGGCTGGCTGGCGGGCCGCGACCGCACGGTGGAGGACGAGGTGAGCCCGCCGGCCTGACGACCCGCCGTGGGGGTGACCCCTGGCACCCCGCGCGGTCCGTGCCCTCCGGCAGGTGCCAGACTGGGCCCATGCCAGTGCTCGACCCGAACCCCCAGAACGGCCAGAAGAAGATGCTGATCGTCTTCGGCTCGTTCTTCGCCATCTTCATCGTCATCGCCGTCATCGCGACCCTCGCGTCCCCCTGACCACGCCCCGCCCGGCGATGGTGGGGCTAGCCCCACCATCCCCTAGGGGGTGAGGGTCAGGGTCAAGTGGGTGGGTCACCGGATGGGTCGGCGACCGTGGATTCCGTAGTTTCGAGGTGTGGCCGCGAGGGGTGGTCACCGGAAGACGGAGACCAGCGGAGGCGACCATGCCCGCCCGAACGCACACCCGGCCCCACCCGGCCACCCCGGGCAGTGTCGACATCCGGCTCCCCTGGTGGGCGCTCGCCCTGCCCGCGCTCGCCTTCGTCTCCCTGCTGCTGCTGATACTGAACCCGGCGGACGCCCACGCGGCCACCGGCGACCCGGCCGTCACCCACCTCGTCGAGCGAGTTCACGAGATCGTCTCCCGCTAGCGCGCCCGCGCTGCCGGACAGGGCGAAGCCGCATGTCAACTCCCTGCGCCCGATGGCCTGTTTCATGCGAAGCTGGGTGTCATGAGCGTCGCAGAATCCCGCAGGATCGTCTTCTTCCGCCATGCGAAAGCCGACTGGCCACAGGTGACCGACCACGAGCGACCGCTCGCTGACCGGGGCCGCACGGACGCCGCCGTCGCCGGACGCAAGCTGGCGGACAGCGGCATCACCTTCGACCTGGCCCTGTGCTCCACCTCCGTGCGCACCCGGGAGACCTGGAAGCTCGCCGTCCACGAGCTCGCGCACCGGCCGAAAACCGTCTACGAGGAGCGGGTGTACGAGGCCGCGCCGGGCGAGCTGATCGCCGTGCTCAACGAGGTGCCCGACGACGTACAGAACGTGATCCTCATCGGCCACAACCCCGGCGTGCACGGGGTGACCGAGATCCTGGCCGGCACGGCCGAGAGCGACGCCCGCGAGCGGATGAACCGCCGGGGCTTCCCCGCCGCCGCCTTCGCCGTCGTCACGTTCGAGGGCTCCTGGAAGGCCCTGGAGCCCGGCGTGGCCACGCTCGCGGACTACTGGGCGCCGTCCGAATGAGACCGGCACCCCGCCGCCGTACGACCACCTGAAGCCGACGCGACACGATCAGGGCCCGGTACCGGACCGGGACACGACAAGGGGCCCGGTGCCGGACCGGGACACCCTCAGGTCCCGGTGCCGGACCGGGAAACCGTCAGGGCGCGGTACCGGGCCGCGACACGGTCAGGGCCCGGCACCGGATCCCCGGTGCCGGGCCCCTTCGTCTCTCGTGCCCTGCTCGGCCGGGCGGTCAGCCCTCGTCCTGGGTGTCCGCCGCCTCCACCTCTTCGCGGGTGACTCCCAGCAGATACAGGACCGTGTCCAGGAACGGGAAGTTCACCGCCGTGTGCGCGGCCTCGCGCACCACCGGCTTTGCGTTGAAGGCGACCCCGAGCCCCGCCGCGTTCAGCATGTCCAGGTCGTTCGCACCGTCACCGATGGCCACCGTCTGCGACAGCGGCACACCCGCCTCGGCCGCGAACCGGCGCAGCAGCCGTGCCTTGCCCGCCCGGTCCACGATCTCGCCGGTCACCCGGCCGGTCAGCTTCCCGTCGACGATCTCCAGCGTGTTGGCCTGGGCGAAGTCCAGCCCCAGCCGCTCCCGCAGATCGTCGGTGACCTGGGTGAATCCGCCCGAGACCACCCCGACTTGGTAGCCGAGCCGCTTCAGCGTACGGATCAGGGTCCGCGCACCCGGGGTCAGCCGCACCTCGGCGCGTACCTTCTGCACGACGGACTGGTCCAGCCCCTTCAGCAGCGCCACGCGCGCGTGCAGCGACTGCTCGAAGTCCAGCTCGCCGCGCATCGCGGCCGCCGTCACCTCGGCGACCTTGTCCTCACAGCCGGCGTGGGCGGCGAAGAGCTCGATCACCTCGTCCTGGATGAGCGTCGAGTCCACGTCCATCACGACCAGCCGCTGGGCCCGCCGGTGCAGGCCCGCCGCGACGACCGCGATGTCCACGCCCAGTTCGGCCGCGTCGGAGGCCAGGGCGGTGCGCAGCGGCTCGGTCTCGACGCCGGACACCGCGAACTCGACCGCCGTCACCGGGTACTTGGCGAGCCGGAAGATACGGTCGATGTTGCCGCCGGTCTTGGCGATCCGGGCCGCGATGGCGGCCGTCGACTCGGCGGTCAGGGGATGGCCGAGGACGGTGACCAGGGAACGGCCGAGACCACGCGGGCGGTTGTCGCCGTGGCCGGAGATGATCTCCGCCTGCATCTTCATCGACTCGGCCCAGCTGTGCACGGTCGCCCTGAGGTCGCCCTCAAGACCCGCCGGGGGCTGGGTCACGAGCGCGCACAGCACCAGGCGGCCTCGCGTCACGACCTGCTCGATGTCGACCACGTCGACCATGTACGCGGCAAGGGTGTCGAAGAGGCCGGCCGTGATGCCCGGCCTGTCCTTGCCGAAAATCTTGACGAGGAGAGTGGGGACCTCGGAGGTCTGCGGATCGCTCATGGTGTGACAACCGTAACCGGCACGCAGTGCCTGCGGCGCAGGTGGTCCGCCTGACGGACACGGAACAATAGGTGTCGGGCCGGTGTCGGACGCTTTGCTTCCGGGCGACGGGCGAACGTGCGTGCGATGTCCGCGGGTCGCGGCCCACCGGCCTCCGCCGTGCCGTCACCCACGGTCCGGGGCCCGGTCACGCACAGTGCGGGCACCGCGTGCGCGCCGTGCACGAGCTCGGCCCGAGCCGCCCCCGTCCCGCCCGTGCCTCGTGGGCGCCCCCAGAGCGTCGCGCACGCCGTACTCATCGTTTCGGCCGCCTGGGCGGAGGCGGAGACGGGGGAGGGGGTGGAGGCGGTGGGGGCGGTCCGGTGTTCGGGCCGTCCGGGGCGCCGTCGCCCCGGCGTGGTGCCGGACGGGGCCGTGGGGAGCGGGGCGGGGGACCGAGCGGCCGGGCCATCGTGGGAGCGCCGTACACATCGCCCGACCCGGGCGGTACGTCGGAGGAGTCCCCGCCGGTCCCCGGCCGCGTCTCCTCCGAGGGCCGGTGGCTGTCCGCCTGCGGGGCGTCGGCCGGTCCCGGTGCGGCGGGCGATCCCCAGCGCCCTGGCGCGGCCGGAGCGGCCGGAGAGGCCGGAGAGGCCGCTCCCGGCTCAGGGCCCCGGCCTCCGGACGCCGGACGATCGTAGGGGCCGGGCCGTCGCGCGGCGCCGTACCCCGGCCCGGCCCCCGCGCCCCGCTCCGGCTCGCGAGGTGCCCGCTGCCACTCGGGCCAGGCCCCCCGGCCGTCTCCGCTCTCCCGCAGCCCGTCCGGCACACGGAGGTAGGGGTTGGTGCCCGGATTCGGCGGGCGGTAGGGGCTGCCCGGCGCGTACGGCCCCGCCGTCCCGCCGCCGGGCCCGCCCGGAGCCCCGGCCGCCTCCGGGTACGCCGTCCCGGTGCCGGCCAGGCCCGCTCCGCCGGGCTCCGCGTTCCCCAGGGCCAGTGGTGCCGCCCGCGACCCCGCCGCCCCGGTCGCCCAGGCCAGCAGCCCTCCCGCCGCTCCCGCGGCCGCGCCCCAGGCCGCCCCGAGGAGCAGTGCCGTCCCCAACTGCCCGTGCAGTTCGATCCCGGCACCGAACGCGTCGAAGCCCAGCACCGACAGCGAGGCGTCCACCGAGACGCCCGTCAGCCAGGCCAGCAGCGGGAGCGTCAGCGCGGTCGCGATCCCCAACCGCACGGCACACCGCCCGGCGAACCCGAGCGCACCCCGGCCCGCGCCTCCCTCCCATCCCGCAGCGGCCCCCTGCTCCACGACCTCCACGACCCCTCGTCCCACGGAGTCCCGTCCGAGCCGCGTCCGCCCCACCGGTGTCCGTACCGCCGTGAAGACCCCCGTCAGCAGCATCAGCAGCGCCGCCGCGACCCCCAGCAGCCATACCCTGCCGTCCAGTTCGGCCAGGTGCCCCAGGGTCACCGACCGGCCGGAGCCCGAGGTGAGGAAGTCGTCCAGGGGATGGGGCAGGAACGCGGTCAGGACGCCCGTCGCCCTGCCGTCGAAGGGGACGAGGAGGCCGATCGGGACGCCGAGCCAGACGCCGTTCGGGGCGCCGAGCAGTGCCGCTCCCGCGACGCGCGCCGGATGCGGGTCGCCGACGGCCGCGTAGGCCGCCGCCGCCCACCCCGCCGCCACGGCCACCAGCAGGACCGTCACCAGCGCCGAGGCGGCCGGACGTACCACCCGGTGCACAGCCTCCCAACCGCGCGGCAGCGGGGTCCGGCGCGACGCCAGCAGGGCGATCAGCAGGATGCCGGCGCACCACGCGAGGCCCCCGGTCAGCGTCGCCGCCGTGTCCACGCGGAACCCGACCGCCGCGTCGGCCTTCACCAGGTCGCCGAGGCGGTCCGGGAGCAGCCCGCCGACATCCCCGATGCCGGGGATGTTCAGGCCGCCACCGCCACCGCCTCCGGCCGCTCCCGTCAGGCCGTCCAGCCCGAGCGCGCCGCCGTCGATGGTCACGACCGAGTGCCCCGCCCACGCCAGTCCGCCCAGCGTCGCCACGAAGAGCACGACCACCGAGCCCGCGCGGGCCAGCAGTTCGGCGGGTGCGACGACAACTCCGGCCGTGCGCAGGGACCGTAAGAAGAACCATGACAAAAGGAGCGCACCGACCAGGCTCACGCCCAGTGGCGTGATCTCGATGGCTGTCGTCGCTTGCGCACCCTTCAGCCCGAAAGCGGACAGATCTCCGTTCGGTGTGACCGAACCACCCGCCCCGAGTGCCACAACCGCCGCTGTCATCGGGCCCAGAGAGCCCGCCGCGTCGGCCCGCAGCAGATGCAGACCGAGCGCCGCCGTGCCCGCCATGCCGATCAACGCCCAGCTCACCGCGGCGATCGCGGACAGCAGGATATCGACCCACGGCAGCCGTGCGCCGCCGCGCGCGCTCTCGACTCCGGTGCCGGACGTGCCAGAACCCATGGCAGACCCCCCGATCCGCGGAACGCCCCGGGCTGCCCCGTCGCGCTTGTCCTCCTCGCGTGGATTACCACTCTCCGGCCCGGTTTCAACCCCGTCAACGGAAAGAGTCGAAGCGCTCGTACGAGGCCTCCACAAGGCCCGACTTTCGGTCAGAGGGCGGAGCCTGAAATAGTTCCCGACGATGTTCGACATCCCTAGACTCCCTGTGATGGGGGTAACTCGGGGGACTACTCATGGGGCTTGGAGTGCCGGAACTCGTACTGGAATCAAACGGACGTACCTGGACGCTCGAACCGTCCAGGTCATACACCCTCGGACGCGATCCGCAGGGGGACATCGTGTTCGACGACGCCAGGGTCTCCTGGCGGCACGCCACGATCAGCTTCGACGGCCGTAGTTGGGTCATCGAGGACCACGGCAGTACCAACGGCACCTTCGTGCAGAGCCAGCGGATCCAGCGCATGGAGATCGGCCCGGGCTCGGCCGTGCACCTCGGCAACGCGAACGACGGACCGCGCCTGGGGCTCTCCGGCGCCGCGACCGCCGTCGCACCGCCGCGGCAGCAGGCCGCGCCGCAGGCCGCCGCGCCGGCGGCGCAGCCGTACGCGGCGCAGGGTGCGGGCTGGTCCCAGCCGCCCGCGTCACGGCAGGAAGCCGCACAACAGGGCTGGCAGCAGGCCTCGTCGGGGATCCCGCAGCAGCAGGGCGCCCCGGCCGCGGCCTCCGGTGGTGGCGCGGGGGCGCCGCCGGCCTACGGCGACCGCAGCCCGACCACGTTCCACCAGTTCTCCATCGGCCGGGTGATGCGCATCGGCCGTGCCCTGGAGAACGAACTCGTGGTGTCCGACCTCCAGGTCTCCCGCCACCACGCCGAGTTCCACTCCACGCCCGACGGCCGTATGGAGATCCGCGACCTCGGCTCGCACAACGGCACGTACGTCAACGGTCAGCCGATCGCCAAGGGCGGCAGCGCCCTGCTCGGCCCGAACGACATCGTCGGCGTCGGCCACTCCACGTTCCGGATCGTCGGCGACCGGCTGGAGGAGTTCGTCGACACCGGTGAGGTCTCCTTCTCCGCACGCCACTTGACCGTCACCGTCGACGGCGGCAAGCAGATCCTCAAGGACGTCTCCTTCGGTGTCCCGGAGAAGTCCCTGATCGCGGTCATCGGTCCGTCGGGCTCCGGCAAGTCCACCCTGCTCAAGGCGCTCACCGGCTACCGGCCCGCCAACGAGGGCGAGGTGCTGTACGACAACCGGAACCTGTACAAGCAGTTCGCCGAGCTGCGCCAGCGCATCGGTCTGGTCCCGCAGGACGACATCCTGCACAAGGAGCTGACCGTCAAGAGAGCCCTCAAGTACGCGGCCAAGCTGCGTTTTCCCGCCGACACCACCGGCCAGGAGCGCGACGACCGCATCGAGGAGGTGCTGCGCGAGCTGAAGCTCGACATCCACAAGGACAAGAAGGTCACCTCCCTGTCCGGCGGCCAGCGCAAGCGGGTCTCGGTCGCCCTGGAACTGCTCACCAAGCCGTCGCTGATCTTCCTCGACGAGCCCACCTCGGGCCTCGACCCGGGCATGGACCGCGATGTCATGCAGCTGCTGCGCGGCCTCGCCGACGACGGCCGCACGGTCCTCGTGGTCACCCACTCGGTGGCCGAGCTGGCGCTGTGCGACAAGCTGCTGGTGATGGCGCCGGGCGGTGCCGTCGCCTACTTCGGCCCGCCCGAGGAGGCGCTG
Organism: Streptomyces humi; assembly: GCF_001005085.2. Classification (GTDB taxonomy): domain Bacteria; phylum Actinomycetota; class Actinomycetes; order Streptomycetales; family Streptomycetaceae; genus Streptomyces; species Streptomyces humi. The sequence continues at coordinate 10,366 of NZ_LBMU02000075.1, read as the reverse complement.
AACTTCTTCGGCTACGACACCTGGGCCGACGTCTTCTCCGCCTTCGAGAACTACCGCGACTACGACTGGGCGGGACGCTGGAAGGGCTCCCAGCACTACCAGATGTACGCCGCGGACATCGACGCCATAGCCCCGCAGGCCGTACAGATGCCACCCATGCAGGTGATGAAGCCGAAGAAGCCGCAGAGCTGGGGTTCGCAGCTGCTGACCCTGGTGCGGCGGTACGCGGCGGTCATCGCCTCCGACAAGGGGTTCCTGGCGCTGACGGTGATCCTGCCGGCGGTGCTCGGCGCGGTCAGCCTGCTGATCGACAGCGACAAGACCCTGCTGGTCAACCCGGTCAACCACAAGACCGGCATCCCCGTGCCCAACGGCACGGCGACCACGGTCCTGCTGATCCTCGCGGTCGGCGCCTGTTTCGCGGGCGCCGCGAACTCCGTCCGTGAGCTGATCAAGGAACGGGTCATCTACGAGCGGGAGCGCGCGGTCGGCCTGTCCCGGTCGGCGTACCTGATGTCCAAGGTGGTCGTGCTCGGCGTGATCACCGTGCTACAGGGCCTGATGGTCGGCCTGATCGGGTTCTCCAGCCGCACGATCCCCGACCAGGGCGTGGTCCTCGGCCACTCCGTCCTGTTCGAGCTGTGCATCCCGATCATGGGGCTCGGCTTCACCTCGATGATGTTCGGCCTGGTCATCTCCTCGCTGGTGAAGACGTCCGAGAAGACCATGCCGCTGCTGGTGATGTTCGCGATCATCCAGGTGGTGTTCACCGGCTGCCTGTTCACCCTGAACGGCGCGGTCGGGGCCAACCAGCTCTCGTTCCTGATGCCGTCCCGCTGGGCGGTGGGTGCCGCCGGCGCCACGCTGGACTTCAACAACATCGCGCCCAACACGGACGACCCGACCAGCAAGGACCCGCTGTGGGCGCACACGGCCGGCGCCTGGACCATGGACATGGTCGTGCTGCTCGTCCTCGGCGTGGTCTGCGGCTTCCTGGTGGCCCGCTTCCTGCGCCGTCACGAGCCCGAGGTCATGCGCAAGTAGGGCCGCGGCGGTCGCGCGGCGGCCCCGCGTGAGACGCCGAAGGGCGGCACCCCGCAGTGGGGTGCCGCCCTTCGGCGCGTCGGTGCTGAGGTCCGCGCCTGCCTCAGTACGCGCTGTTGACGTTGTCGATCGAGCCGTACCGGTGGGCCGCGTAGTTGGCGGCGGCGGTGATGTTGGCGACCGGGTTGTAGATGTCCCAGGACGTGCCGGCGACGTGGTAGGTGCTGAAGGTCGGCGGGATCACCTGGAGCAGGCCCTTGGAGGGGATGCCGTTGATGGCGTTGATGTCCCAGTTGTTGATGGCCATCGGGTTGCCGGAGGACTCCCGCATGATGTTGCGGTGCAGGCCGCTGTAGGAGCCGGGGATGCCCTTGGCCTTCATGATGTCGAGGGCCTGGCGGATCCAGCCGTCGAGGTTGTTGCCGTAGGTCTTCGCGACGACCTGCTGGACCTGCGGGCGCTGCGCGGCCCGGCTCGCGGCCTGCTGGGCGGCGCGTGCCTTGGCGGCCTTGGTCGCGGCGGCCTGCTTCGCCGCCTGGGCGGCGACGTGCTTCACGTGGGCCGCGTGGGCCTGCTTCACGTGGGCGACGTGCAGGGTGTGGGCGCCGGCCGCCTTCTGCTTGGCGGCGATGGCCTCGACCTTGAGGTTCTGGAGGGCGAGCTGGTCGGTGACCGAGCCCTTGACGTCCTTGATCTGCTCGGTGCCGTAGACCACCTTGGCCGCGGTCTCGGGGGACCCGGTCACGGTCGTGTCCGCACTGCTGGGCACGGCGGAGAAGGCGATGGAGGCGGCGCCGAGGGCGGCGACACCGGCGAGCGCGATCTTGTGATGCTTGGTCAGCGCGGGACTGTGGGTGTTCTTGGGCATGGCAGTGGACCTCTTCGAATAGCGCGGAGGTCGCTCGGTGTCCGCGGGAGGAGACCGGCTCCTCCTGCACGAACACCGCGGGGAGAACCCGCGGTGCTGAGCGACGGCAGCCATTCTTAGCGGCCGCAAAATGCCGAGGCAAAGGTGTGACGTACGACCTGAGGTAGTAGGGCCCGGAAGGGCAAAACGGGACAGACTGGGCTGTCTGTCCCGTTCGCGTGCGGGGTGTATATCTCCTATGTCCGTTCGTACGTGATGTGCGCCCTATGTGCGGCCTCACATCGGACCTACAGGTTTCTCACCATGAGTTGCTGTCGCAATGCTCTGCGTGAGGCCTCTCCTCCGGGAGGATGAGGTGCACGTCCCCGAACTCGTGCCACAGGTAGAGCCCGCGCAGCGCCTCCTCGTAGCTGCGGTCGACCGCAGGCCGCCCCGCCACCGCCTCCAGCATCAGCAGATGCGAGGCCTCGGGCTCGTGCAGCCCGGTCAGCAGCCCGTCCACCACCCGCACCCCGCGCTCCGGCGTCACGACGAGCTCCGTCCAGCCCCGGGCCGCCCGCACCACCCCGTCCGCCCCGGCCGCCGACTCCACGGCCCGTACGGCGGTCGTCCCGACCGCCACCACCCGCCCCGCGCCCGCCTTCACCGCGTTGATCAGCCGGGCCGACTCCGCCGGCACGGCGAACCGCTCCGCGTACGGCGGCTCGTGCGCCTCCGCCGACGACACCCCCGTGTGCAGCGTGACCGGCGCGAACTGCACCCCCCGGCTCACCAGCTCCGCCACCGTCCGCGCGGTGAAGGGCCGCGCCGCGCTCGGCATCTCCGCACTCCCCGCCCCGTCGGCGTACGGCAGCGCGAACACCGTCTGGTAGACGGACAGCGGCTGGTCCCGCTCCGTGTAGGAGTACCGGACGGGCCGCCCGTGCTCCCGCAGCACCCCGCGTACGTCCGCCGTCGTCCGCGCCCACCACAGCCGCTCGCCCCGTGCGCTCAGCGGCTCCTCCAGGACCAGCAGCCCGCCGCCCGGCAGCCGTACCTCGCTCCCCGCGTGCGTACTCGTACGCGCGCGTGTGGTCCCTCTCCCGTCCGGTTCCCGCAGTTCGACCGCCCACCGGCCGTCCCCGTGCGCCGCGTCCCCGCGCGTGGAGAAGTGCACCACCACGCGCGCGTGCCCGACCCGCCCGTCCACGGCGGCCGCCAGCGTCGGCGAGGTGTTCACCACCAGCAGGTCCCCGGCCCGCAGCAGACCGGGCAGCTCGGCGAAGCCGTGGTGCGACACCGCCGTGCCACGTGACACCAGCAGCCGTACGGCGTCCCGGTCGAGCCCCGGCCCCCGCTGCTCGGCCGGCACCCGCGCGGACAGCTCCTCCGGCACCCTCAGCACGGTCGTCATTGCCCCTCCACCAGGGCGGGCGCCCCGTACCGGCCACTGGCCGGCCGCTCGTCGAGCAGCCGCAGGAACGCCGGTACGACCGCCTCCGGCGCCGGCCGCGGACCGTCGTCGTCCGGTACGGCCGCCGTGTACAGCTCCGTCGCCATGTCCCCGGGATCCACCGCCCACACCCGCAGCCCCGGCTCCTCCACGCCGAGCACCGCCGCCAGCTGGTCCAGGGCCGCCTTCGAGGCGCCGTAGCCGCCCCAGGTCTCGTACGCCTCGGAACCCGCGTCCGAGCTGACCGCGACCACCGCCCCCACCGGTGACTCCCGCAGCAGCGGCAGCGCCTCCTGGACCAGGCCCAGCGCCGCCACCACGTTCACCTCCAGCGCCCGCCGCAGCCCCGCCAGGGGCAGCTCACCGAGGCGCACCAGCGGCTCGGCGCCCAGCGCGCTGGCATTGCTCACCACCAGGTCCACCCCGCCCAGCGCCCGCGCGGCGGCCACCAGCTCCGCCCGGTGCCCGGCGTCCGTGACGTCCCCGGACAGCGGCGCCACCCGCACCCCGTGCCCCGCCAGGGCCTCCGCCGCCTCCTTCAGGTGCCCGGCACCCCTGGCGTCGAGCACCAGGTCCCAGCCCCGCGCCGCCAGCGCCTCGGCCAGCGCCCGCCCCAGCCCCTTCGAGGCCCCCGTGATGATCGCTACCGGCATGACAACCGTCCCCTCGGCTCCGTCCGCCCTGGTCGGCGGTGACCCCAACGTAGGAACGGGCCCGCCCCGGCCGCCTCGGACGCGGGCCGCATCCGCACGGGGTCCTTCGGACTAAGCCGACGGACGGGGCCCCGCGCCCTAGGACCCCGGGCCTACGCCCACCGGCCCGGACGCTGCCCCCATCGCCCGATCCCCGGTGTCGGACCCCGCCGGTACCGTGAGGGCATGAGTCACGGTCCCCGGTCCGGCCTCGCCGCGGTGAGTGCCGCGCTGCTGGCCATGAGCAGGCATCTGGAGGTGCGCGACGTCCTCAAGACGATCGTCGCCTCCGCCCGCGAGCTGCTCGACGCGCAGTACGCCGCCCTAGGGGTCCCCGACGACCACGGCGGCTTCGCCCAGTTCGTCGTCGACGGCGTCACCGACGCGCAGTGGAAGGCCATCGGCCCGCTCCCGCGCCAGCACGGCATCCTCGCCGCCATGCTCCACGAGGCGAAGGCCGAGCGGCTGGCCGACGTCCGCGAGGATCCCCGCTTCGAGGGCTGGCCCTCCGCCCACCCCGAGATGTCCGACTTCCTGGGACTGCCGATCCGCGACGGCGACGAGGTCATCGGTGCGCTGTTCCTGGCCAACAAGAACTGCGAGAAGCCCGAGGGCGGCTGCGGCTTCACCGCCGAGGACGAGGAACTGCTCTCCATCCTCGCCCAGCACGCGGCCATCGCCCTCACCAACGCCCGGCTCTACGAGCGCAGCCGCGAACTGACCATCGCCGAGGAACGCTCCCGGCTCGCCCACGAACTCCATGACGCGGTCAGCCAGAAGCTGTTCTCCCTGCGCCTCACCGCCCAGGCCGCCGCCGCCCTGGTCGACCGCGATCCGGGCCGCGCCAAGGGCGAGTTGCAGCAGGTGGCCGCGCTGGCCGCCGAGGCCGCCGACGAACTACGCGCCGCCGTCGTCGAGTTGCGGCCCGCCGCCCTCGACGAGGACGGCCTGATCGCCACCCTGCGCACCCAGGTCCAGGTCCTCGACCGTGCCCACACCGCGCGCGTGACCTTCACCGCCGGCGGCTTCCGCGCCCTGCCCGCCGCGCAGGAGGAGGCCCTGCTCCGGGTGGCCCAGGAAGCACTGCACAACGCACTGCGGCACGCCGGCGCCGAGCACGTCGACGTGACCGTGAACCGGCGCGGCGGCGGCGCCGTGCTGCGGGTCACCGACGACGGCACCGGCTTCGACCCGCACCTCACCCGCCGTGCCGGACGCCACCTCGGCCTGGTCTCCATGCGGGACCGCGCGGACGGCGTCGGCGGCACCCTGACCGTGGAATCGGCGCCCGGCAAGGGCACCGCGATCGAGCTGGAGGTCCCCGGTGGCTGACGTAATCAGGGTGCTCCTGGTCGACGACCACCAGGTCGTCCGACGGGGCCTGCGCACCTTCCTGGAGGTGCAGGACGACATCGAGGTCGTGGGTGAGGCGGCCGACGGTGCCGAAGGGGTCGAACGCGCCCAGGAACTGGCCCCCGACGTCGTCCTCATGGACATCAAGATGCCCGGCATGGACGGCGTGGACGCCCTGCGCAGGCTCCGTGAACTCGACAGCCCCGCGCGCGTGCTGATCGTCACCAGCTTCACCGAACAGCGCACGGTGGTCCCGGCCCTGCGCGCCGGCGCCGCCGGGTACGTCTACAAGGACGTCGATCCCGACGCGCTCGCCACCGCCATCCGCTCGGTGCACGCCGGGCACGTCCTGCTCCAGCCCGAGGTGGCCGGCGCCCTGCTCTCCCAGGAGGAGGCCAACTCCGGCCAGGGCCGGGGCGGCTCGCTCACCGAGCGGGAGCGCGAGGTGCTCGGGCTGATCGCCGACGGCCGCTCCAACCGTGAGATAGCCCGTGCCCTGGTGCTGTCCGAGAAGACCGTCAAGACGCACGTCTCGAACATCCTGATGAAGCTCGACCTCGCCGACCGCACCCAGGCCGCCCTGTGGGCCGTTCGCCATGGCGTGACCGGCTGATACGCCCTCCGCAACGCTTCACCGACGGCAACATGGAGGGTCGCCTTCCGGGCTGAGATTCATACCGTCGTGGGAATGTCACCCGGACGGCGCATCCTCTCCCAGCCGCCGCCGTTCTTCAGTGCGTGCCGCGGCGACCGCCGTGGCGATCGCCAAGGAGGCTCAAGAAGTGAAGAACCTGAAGAAGGCAGCGGCCGTGACGATGGTGGCCGGCGGGATCGTGGCCGCGGGTGCGGGAATGGCCTCCGCCCACACCGGCGGCTCCCACGCCGACGGCCGCGCCCAGGGCTCTCCCGGCGTCGTCTCCGGCAACGTCATCCAGGCCCCGGTGCACGTCCCCGTCAACGTCGTCGGCAACAGCGTGAACGTCATCGGCGTGCTGAACCCCGCCTTCGGCAACCTCGGCCTCAACCACTGAGACCGCGCCGCACCCGCGGCAGCGACCTCCGGCCTCTCCGGGTGCTCCCGGGGAGGCCGGTCGGCTTTTCCGCCCGATGATCTTTTCCGCCCAATGATCCGAACGGGCAGTCACGCGCCCCGGTCCGTGCCACCGGGGCCCCGCCGGCGTTGATCAGGTATGGCCCACGGTCGGGCCGGACCCGCACAAGGAGGAACCTTTTCCCATGAACATCGCCAAGAAGGCCGCCGTCGCCATGACCGTCGCCGGTATCGCAGCGGGTGCCTCCGCCGGTGCCGCCTTCGCCGACGCCACCGCCACGGGTGACGCCGCGAACTCCCCGGGCGTCGTCTCCGGCAACGTGATCGAGGTCCCGGTCAACGTCCCGGTCAACGCCAGCGGCCTCTCCGTCAACGTGATCGGCCTGCTGAACCCGGCGTTCGGCAACCACGCCACCAACAAGTAGCGCGGGAAGGTCTGGGGGCGGCAGCCCCCAGACCGCCTAGCGGCCCCGCTCCCGCTCCTCCACGACGGAGTTGTACGCCGCGACCAGGGCCCGCCGGGCCGTCCGCTCCACCGGCCGCAACGCGGCTCCCCGCGCCGCCATCTCCGAGGCGCTCACCGCACCCCCGTGCCCGTTCTCGTACGCCAGCGAGACCAGCAGCCCCACCCGCTGCGCCAGCTCCAGCACCCGCACCGCCCGCGGCGGATACCCCGGCGCCAGCACCTCCCGCCCCTGTTCGGCCCGCGCCCGGTACGCGTCGATCGCCGCCTCCGCCACCGGCCCGGACCCGGCGACGTCCAGCTTCGACAGCACCTCGGTCGCGTCCCGCAGCGCCTCCGCCAGCTCCCGCTCCGCCTCCCCGAGCGACGGCACGTCGGCCGGCGGCGCCTCCCGTACCGGCAGCACGTGCCAGACCACCTCGACATGCACGTCACCGGCCGGCCCGGCTTCGTACACCTCGGGCACCAAGCCGAACGCGGCGCCGTGGCAGACCACCGCCTCCTCCGCCTCCAGCGCCCGCGCGTTGAACTCCGGCGGCCCGCTCAGCCCCAGCGGATGCCCAGGGGCCGGCAGCGCGACCCGCAGCGCGGTCGCCCCGAGCGCCCGCAGCCGCCCCAGCGCGAGAGTGAGCCCGACCGGAGCCGGCTCACCCGGCAGCCCCTCCACCCGGTGCACCGCGTCCTCGCCGACGATGGCGAGCACGGCGTCATCCGGAGAGACAAGTCCGGCCAATAGGGCATTTCCCCAAGCGGCGAGGCGTCCTGAACGCGGTTCCGTGAGCATGCCCCCACCCTAAGGACCGGACCGATGGATCGGAGCGCCGCACTCGTGGCGTAGATTTCATAAGGGCTGCGCCCACCGGTGCCGCCGCCCGAGCCACAGGCGTACGCGACAGCCGAGACCGGCCACACTGCAAGGGGAGACAACGCGCTCATGAGCGATGTTCTGGAGCTTCAGGACGTATCCGTGGTCCGGGAGGGCCGGGCTCTGGTGGAGCAGGTCTCCTGGTCGGTGAAGGAGGGCGAGCGCTGGGTCATCCTCGGCCCCAACGGCGCCGGCAAGACCACCCTCCTGAACATCGCCTCCAGCTACCTCTACCCCAGCAAGGGCACCGCCACCATCCTCGGCGACACCCTCGGCCGGGTCGACGTCTTCGACCTGCGCCCCCGCATCGGCGTGGCCGGCATCGCGATGGCCGAGAAGCTCCCCAAGCGCCAGACCGTCCTGGAGACCGTGCTCACCGCCGCCTACGGCATGACCGCCCACTGGCAGGAGGAGTACGACGAGGTCGACGAGCAACGCGCCCGCGCCTTCCTCGACCGCCTCGGCATGACCGACTACGTCGACCGGAAGTTCGGCACCCTCTCCGAGGGCGAGCGCAAGCGCACCCTGATCGCCCGCGCCCTGATGACCGACCCCGAACTGCTGCTCCTCGACGAGCCCGCCGCGGGCCTCGACCTCGGCGGCCGCGAGGACCTGGTCCGCCGCCTCGGCCGGCTCGCCCGCGACCCGATCGCCCCCTCCATGATCATGGTCACCCACCATGTCGAGGAGATCGCCCCGGGCTTCACCCACGTCCTGATGATCCGCCAGGGCAAGGTACTCACCGCCGGCCCGCTGGAGCTCGAACTCACCTCCCGCAACCTCTCCCTCTGCTTCGGCCTCCCGCTCGTCGTCGAACAGCTCGGCGACCGCTGGACCGCCCACGGACTGCCCCTGTCCTGACGGGCGTTGACGCGGCAAAGCACCCTGTCGGGTTCGGCACCCCCGGCCCTACCATGACAATGTGAACAACATCGACGCATGGGTGTGGTGGCTCGTCGTCGCAGCCGCGCTCGGCATCCCGCTCGTGGTGACCGCGATGCCGGAGTTCGGCATGTTCGCGGTCGGCGCCGTGGCCGCCGCAGGCACCGCCGGACTCGGCGCGGGCGTCGTGCTCCAGGTACTCGTCTTCGTCGTCGTCTCCGTCGCCCTGATCGCCGTCGTACGGCCCATCGCGAACCGGCACGCCCTCCAGCGTCCTGGACTCGCCACCGGCGTCGACGCGCTGAAGGGCAAGCAGGCCGTCGTCCTCGAACGCGTCGACGGCGCGGACGGACGGATCAAGCTCGCCGGCGAGATCTGGTCGGCCCGCTCCCTCCACCCGGACCGTGCCTACGAAGTGGGACAGGAAGTGGATGTCGTGGAGATCGAGGGGGCCACGGCGATAGTCATCTGACCTCGTAAGACTCAACTGAACAGAAGAGTCCCCGAGTTGCGCGTGCGTCTGTCAGACTCATCCAGCAAGATCTTCAACAACCATAAGATCTGCCGAAGCGCCGAGGCGGAGAAGGGTACGGGGAGCGACGATGGAACCGGTCATCATCGTCCTGGTCATTCTGGTGGTGTTGGTCTTCATCGCCTTGATCAAGACGATCCAAGTCATCCCACAGGCGAGCGCCGCCATCGTGGAGCGCTTCGGCCGCTACACGCGGACTCTGAACGCCGGCCTGAACATCGTGGTCCCGTTCATAGACACCATCCGCAACCGCATCGACCTGCGTGAACAGGTCGTACCGTTCCCGCCGCAGCCGGTGATCACCCAGGACAACCTGGTCGTGAACATCGACACGGTCATCTACTACCAGGTCACCGACGCCCGTGCGGCCACCTACGAGGTCGCCAGCTACATCCAGGCCATCGAGCAGCTGACCGTCACCACGCTCCGCAACATCATCGGCGGCATGGACCTGGAACGCACCCTGACCTCCCGTGAGGAGATCAACGCGGCCCTGCGCGGCGTCCTCGACGAGGCCACCGGCAAGTGGGGCATCCGCGTCAACCGCGTCGAACTCAAGGCGATCGAACCGCCGACCTCCATCCAGGACTCGATGGAGAAGCAGATGCGCGCCGACCGTGACAAGCGCGCCGCGATCCTCACCGCGGAAGGCACCCGCCAGGCCGCCATCCTCACCGCCGAGGGCGAGAAGCAGTCCCAGATCCTGCGCGCCGAGGGTGAGGCCAAGGCGGCGGCGCTCCGCGCGGAGGGCGAGGCCCAGGCGGTCCGTACGGTCTTCGAGGCGATCCACGCCGGCGACCCGGACCAGAAGCTCCTCTCCTACCAGTACCTCCAGATGCTCCCGAAGATCGCCGAGGGCGACGCCAACAAGCTCTGGATCGTCCCCAGCGAGATCGGCGACGCCCTCAAGGGCCTCTCCGGCGCCATGGGCAACTTCGGCCCCCTGGGCGGCGGCTCGGGCGGCGGCGGCCACAACATCCCGGCCCAGGAACGCCGCGAGAAGCCGAACATCGACTAGGGCGCCCCAGAAACAGAGGTTCCCCGCGCCCACGTAAGGGGCGCGGGGCTCCGTTCGACGTGCGGCTCTGCCGCGCGGGCGCGATCAGCCGACCACGGACCCGTACTCGCGCGACAAGCTCAGCCGCGCGGACGCCTAGGCAGTTTCGTTTGGATCACCGGGCGGA
>NZ_LBMU02000074.1 GCF_001005085.2 Streptomyces humi | reverse complement strand
GGTGAGGAGGGTGTGCAGGCGGGGGCGGTTCGGGGTGGCGGGGAGGTCGCGGGGGCGCAGGGTCAGGGCCACTGCCGCGGACGCCAGCAGCGGGGGCACCGTCAGGAGGGTCAGGGCGGCCGGCAGCGGGAGCGGCCGGTTCGCGGCCAGGAAGTCCTTGGCCGCGCCGTCGAACGGCACGCCCGTGAGGTCGCCGCGCAGGTGCAGGAAGACGGCCAGGGCCAGCAGGGAGCCCAGGGTGCAGGCGAGGGCCGTGTTGAGGGCGGCGACGGCCATCAGGCGGCCCGGACCGAGGCCGAGGGCCGACAGGCCGGGGCGCGGCCGGGTGCCGGGGTCGGTGCGGGCCACCGCCAGCGCCAGGTACACCGTGGCGGCGAGCGGGATGACGCACCAGGAGAGCCGCAGCAGCGCCGCCGTCGTGTGGGTGGGGTGGGTGATCGCGTAACCGAGGGCGGAGAGGAGGAGGAAGCCCGTGCCCGCCGCCGCCGTGGCCACCAGGAGGCGGCGCAGCTGGACGGCCGGGTGGGCGACGCGGGTCAGACGGAGAGCGAGCACTCGGCCCGGCCTTCCGCTTCGGGGGCCGGCGGCAAGTGGACCGTGTTCACCCGGCGTCCGTCCAGGAGCGGGACCCTGCGGTCGGCGAGGGCCGCCGTCTCCGCGTCGTGGGTGGCGAGGACGACCGTGATGCCGTGCGAGCGCGCCGCCGTGGTGAGGGTGCGCAGCACGTGGGCGCGGTCGGCGCGGTGCAGCGGGGCCGTCGGCTCGTCCGCGAAGAGGATCGTGGGGGCGGGGGCCAGCGCGCGGGCGATGGCGACCCGCTGCCGTTCGGCCTGCTGGAGCTCCGCCGGGCGCCTGCGGGCCCGGTCGCCGACGTCGAGGCGGTCCAGCCACTCCAGCGCCGCCACCTTGGCCCGGCGGCGGCCGGTGCCCCGCAGCATCAGGGGCAGGGCGGTGTTCTCCCAGACGTTCAGCTCGGGGACGAGGGCCGGGACCGGGTCGATCCAGCCGAAGCGGTCGCGGCGCAGCCGTTCGCGGGTCAGCGGGCCCATGCGGTGCACGGCCGTGCTGTTGAACCAGACCTCCCCGCCCTGCACCGGCGTCAGACCGGCGAGGCACCTCAGCAGCGTCGTCTTGCCGCTGCCGCGCGGACCGCTGACGGCGAGGATCTCGCCCTCCCGCACGGCGAGCGAGACACCGGTGATCCCGGGCGAGCCGTCCTGGTGGCGGAAGTGCAGGGCGCGTGCCCACAGCACGTCGTTGTCCGGCGGGGCCTCCATGGGCGTACACCTCGGTTCTGATCCGTTTTGCCGTGCCTTCCCACGTCCGGGGGAACGAGAGGCTGGGCCGATCGGTCACGTGCACGCTAGGCAGGTCGGCGGGCGGTGCCGGGGAAGCACACGGCCCCGGGCCGCCGTTCTCACTCGAACGGACGGCGCCGGGGCCGGTGTTGATCAGCTGATCAGAGGTGCGAGGCTCGGTGGCCGGAGGCTCAGAGCTTCGTCCAGGCCTCCGTCAGCGTGGCGCGCAGGATCTGCTCGATCTCGTCGAAGGTCTCCTGGTTGGAGATCAGCGGCGGGGCGAGCTGGACGACCGGGTCGCCGCGGTCGTCGGCACGGCAGTACAGGCCGTTCTCGAAGAGGGCCTTCGAGAGGAAGCCGTACAGGACGCGCTCGGTCTCCTCGTCGTTGAACGACTCCTTCGTCGCCTTGTCCTTGACCAGCTCGATGCCGTAGAAGAAGCCGTTGCCGCGGACGTCGCCGACGATCGGCAGGTCGTGCAGCTTCTGGAGGGTGGAGAGGAAGGCGCCCTCGTTGTCCAGGACGTGCTGGTTGAGGTTCTCGCGCTCGAACAGGTCGAGGTTGGCGAGGCCGACCGCCGCGGAGACCGGGTGGCCGCCGAAGGTGTAGCCGTGCAGGAAGGTGTTGTCGCCCTTGTAGAACGGCTCGGCGACGCGGTCGGAGACGATGCACGCGCCGATCGGGGAGTAGCCCGAGGTCATGCCCTTGGCGCAGGTGATCATGTCCGGGACGTAGCCGAACTTGTCGCAGGCGAACATCGTGCCCAGGCGGCCGAAGGCGCAGATGACCTCGTCGGAGACGAGCAGCACGTCGTACTGGTCGCAGATCTCGCGCACGCGCTGGAAGTAGCCGGGCGGGGGCGGGAAGCAGCCGCCCGCGTTCTGGACCGGCTCCAGGAAGACCGCGGCGACGGTGTCCGGGCCCTCGAAGAGGATCTGCTGCTCGATCTGGTCGGCGGCCCAGCGGCCGAAGGCCTCGGGGTCGTCGCCGTGGATCGGGGCGCGGTAGATGTTGGTGTTCGGGACCTTGTGGGCACCGGGGACCAGCGGCTCGAAGGGAGCCTTCAGCGCCGGGAGACCGGTGATCGACAGGGCGCCCTGCGGGGTGCCGTGGTAGGCGACCGCGCGGGAGATGACCTTGTACTTGGTCGGCTTGCCCTGGAGCTTGAAGTACTGCTTGGCGAGCTTCCAGGCGGTCTCGACGGCCTCGCCGCCGCCGGTGGTGAAGAAGACCTTGTTCAGGTCGCCGGGGGCGTGGTCGGCCAGCCGCTCCGCCAGCTCGACGGCCTTCGGGTGGGCGTAGGACCACACCGGGAAGAAGGCCAGCTCCTGTGCCTGCTTGAACGCGGTCTCGGCGAGTTCCGTGCGGCCGTGACCGGCCTGGACCACGAACAGGCCCGCGAGACCGTCGAGGTAGCGCTTGCCCTTGTCGTCGTAGATGTAGGTGCCCTCGCCCCGGACGATGGTCGGGACGGGGGCGTTCTCGTACGAGGACATGCGGGTGAAGTGCATCCACAGGTGGTCGTACGCGGTGCGGCTGAGGTCCTTCTGGCTCACGGTTATCGGGTTCCCCACATGTAGGTCTGCTTCTTCAGCTTCAGGTAGACGAAGCTTTCGGTGGAGCGCACGCCGGGCAGTGCCCGGATGCGTTTGTTGATGACGTCCAGCAGGTGGTCGTCGTCCTCGCAGACGATCTCCGCGAGGATGTCGAACGAGCCCGCGGTCATCACCACGTACTCGACTTCCGACATGGCCGTCAGCGCGTCCGCGATCGACTCGACATCGCCCTCGACGTTGACGCCGACCATCGCCTGTCGGCGGAAGCCCACGGTGAGCGGGTCCGTGACGGCGACGATCTGCATGACGCCCTGGTCCAGCAGCTTCTGGACGCGCTGGCGCACGGCCGCCTCCGACAGGCCGACGGCCTTGCCGATCGCGGCGTACGGCCGGCGGCCGTCCTCCTGGAGCTGCTGGATGATGGCGAGGGAGACGGCATCCAGCTGGGGGGTGCCGCTTCTGGACTCGCGGGACGAGTCCCTCTGGTCTGCGCTTCGACTGGCCACGACCTCACTGTGCACGACGTCTCGACGGTTCCGCAAGGCCGTATCGATGAAATTCGTTGTTTGAGGCGGCTGGGATTGCGGATTTCGCAGACGTGGCGCGTGCGGGGGTGTTGAAAACGTGGGATCGCGGATTACTGTGGGTGTCTCAGTCAATGGACACCCGAACTTGGAGGGCCGGCAGTGAGCACCGAGCTGCGTCGTCTGCGCAATTACATCGACGGTGAGTTCCGGGACGCCGCCGACGGGCGGACCACCGAGGTGGTCAACCCCGCGACCGGCGAGGCGTACGCCACCGCCCCGCTGTCCGGGGAAGCCGACGTCGACGCGGCGATGGCGGCCGCGGCCGCGGCCTTCCCGGGCTGGCGCGACACCACGCCCGCCGAGCGGCAGAAGGCCCTGCTGAAGATCGCGGACGCGTTCGAGGAGCGGGCCGAGGAACTCATCGCGGCGGAGGTGGAGAACACCGGCAAGCCGACCGGGCTCACCCGCTCCGAGGAGATCCCGCCGATGGTCGACCAGATCCGGTTCTTCGCCGGTGCGGCCCGGATGCTGGAGGGCCGCTCGGCCGGCGAGTACATGGAGGGCCTCACCTCCATCGTCCGCCGTGAGCCGGTCGGCGTCTGCGCGCAGGTCGCGCCGTGGAACTACCCGATGATGATGGCCGTGTGGAAGTTCGCCCCGGCGATCGCCGCGGGCAACACGGTCGTCCTGAAGCCGTCGGACACCACCCCGGCGTCGACCGTCCTGATGGCCGAGATCATCGGCGGGATCCTGCCGAAGGGCGTCTTCAACGTCGTCACGGGCGACCGTGACACCGGCCGCCTGATGGTCGAGCACCCCGTCCCGGCCATGGCCTCCATCACCGGCTCCGTGCGCGCCGGCATGCAGGTCGCCGAGTCCGCGTCCAAGGACCTCAAGCGGGTCCACCTGGAGCTGGGCGGCAAGGCGCCGGTCGTCGTCTTCGAGGACACCGACATCGCCAAGGCCGTCGAGGACATCTCCGTGGCGGGCTTCTTCAACGCCGGCCAGGACTGTACGGCCGCCACCCGCGTCCTCGTCCAGGAGTCCATCCACGACGAGTTCGTCGCCGCGCTCGCGAAGGCCGCGGCCGAGACGAAGACCGGGCAGCCGGACGACGAGGACGTGCTCTTCGGCCCCCTGAACAACCCCAACCAGCTCAAGCAGGTCTCCGGCTTCATCGAGCGGCTGCCCGCCCACGCCAAGGTCGAGACCGGCGGTCAGCGGGTCGGTGACAAGGGGTACTTCTACGCGCCGACCGTCGTCTCCGGGCTGAAGCAGGACGACGAGATCATCCAGAAGGAGGTCTTCGGGCCGGTCATCACGGTCCAGTCCTTCTCGGACGAGGACCAGGCCGTCGAGTGGGCCAACGGCGTCGAGTACGCCCTCGCGTCCTCGGTGTGGACCAAGGACCACGGGCGTGCGATGCGGATGTCCAAGAAGCTGGACTTCGGCTGCGTGTGGATCAACACGCACATCCCGCTGGTCGCGGAGATGCCGCACGGCGGGTTCAAGAAGTCCGGGTACGGCAAGGACCTGTCCGGGTACGGCTTCGAGGACTACACGCGGATCAAGCACGTGATGACGTCGCTGGACGCGTAGGTCGTATGCCGGCCGCGGGTGCGTGGGGTGCGTGGGGGCTGGTCGCGCAGTTCCCCGCGCCCCTTCCGGGGCGCCCGCGCTGCCCGGGGGCGCCCGCGCTGCCCGGGGGCGAGAAGTGACGCCGTGGCGACCCGGGGCATCGACAAGGTGTCCGGTCCACGTCAGGTGGCTTGACGCAGCGTCGATTGCCCGGTGACGGGCGGCCGCGACATGCTTCAGGTGTGCCCCAGACCACTTCCAGGACACCCGCCCTCTCCCGTCGCTCCCTGCTGCGCGCGCTCGGCGGTACCGCCGCGCTGGGCGCGCTGGCGGGCTGCGGGGTGCCCGCCGCCTACGTCAAGGCCGGCGACCGCTCCGTGACCGACCTGTCCGCCGAGGACCACAGGCTCGTCTTCGCGAACTGGCCCCTGTACATCGACGTCGACGACGACAACCCGAACAAGCGGCCCACCCTCGACGCCTTCGAGAAGCGCACGGGGATCTCCGTCGACTACATCGAGGAGATCAACGACAACGACGAGTTCTTCGGCAAGATCAGCCCCGCGCTGATGAACCACCAGTCCACCGGCCGGGACATCATCGTCATCAGCGACTGGATGTGCGCGCGGTTCGTCCGCCTGGGGTGGGTCCAGCGGATGGACCGCGCCCACCAGCCGAACGTCGCGAAGTACCTGGACCCGCTGCTGCGCACGCCCGCCTTCGACCCGGGCCGTCTCCACACCGTCCCGTGGCAGTCGGGCATCACCGGCATCGCCTACAACCGCCGCAAACTGGGCCGCGAGATCCGGCACGTCAAGGACCTCTGGGCGAGCGACCTCAGGGGCCGGGTGACCCTGCTCTCCGGCCTAGACGAGGCGTTCGCGCTGCTCATGCAGGGCAACGGCGTGGACATCACCAAGTGGACGGCCGACGACTTCTACGACGTCTGCGACGAGGTGCAGAAGCAGGTCGACCGGGGCCAGATCCGCCGCTTCACGGGCAACGACTACACGAAGGACCTGGTCAGCGGTGACGTCCTGGCCTGTCAGGCGTACTCCGGTGACGTCATCCAGCTCCAGGCCGACAACCCCGACATCCGCTTCGTCGTCCCCGAGGAGGGCGCGGAGCTGTGGTCGGACTCCCTGATGATCCCGGACCGCGCCGCCCACAAGGCCAACGCGGAACGCCTCATCGACTACTACTACGAGCCGGCGGTCGCCGCCGAGCTGGCCGCCTGGGTCAACTACGTCTGCCCCGTCCCGGCGGCCCAGCAGGTCCTCGCCGACTCCGGGGACAAGGACACCGCGGCCCTCGCCGACAACCCTCTGATCTTCCCGAACGCCGAGATGCGCAAGCGCCTCGCCATCGCCCGGGACATCACCTCGACCGAGCGCGTGGACTTCGCCAGGCGCTGGAACAAGATCGTGGGGCTGTAGCGCGGAAGAGGGGCGGCCGGCGCCGAGATCACGGGGGTCCTCAGTTCCCGGAGGCGCGGCGGGGCAGGCGGATCGCCGAGACGAGGAAGAAGATCCCGCCGAGAGTGGCGTAGCCGGCGAGGGCGGTCAGTGAGGGGTCGTCCTGGGAGGCGCTCCGGATGAAGGACGCGCCGGCGAGGACGGAGATACCGCCGCTGAGGATCATGGCCCACTGGCCGCCCATCGGCCGGCGCGCGACGCCCACGAGGAGCTGGATCAGGCCGGAGACGACCGCCCACGCGCCCCAGACGCGCAGCACGTCGGCGACGCCCGAGGCGCCGGCGACCGCGACGCCGACGGCGGCGAGCACGCTGGCGGCCATGTTGGCGTACAAGGCCCTGACCGGCCCGGCGGTGCGCGCCGACCTGGCGTCGACGACGGCCGCGGCCACGTCGAAGGCGGGATAGAGGAACAGCAGCAGCTTGGCCGCGACGGTGAGCTCGGAGCCCGACACCAGCAGGAGCGCGGCCCACGCGACGGCGAAGGCGAAGCGGGTGACGTACAGCCGGCGCAGGGCGGGCGTGGCGCCGAGGGGTTCGGCGGAGGCGGTGGATGCCATGGGTTCTCCAGTGACTGCGGAGGGCGACTGAGAAGCAGAGAGAACGTTCTCTCTTGTCCGCAGCCTGGCACACCCGTCCCGTGGAAACAAGAGAGAGCGTTCTACCCGCTAATATGGGTGACATGACGAAGACGGAGGCCGGTACAGGCACCGGCAGGCGAGTCTCCGAGGCCCGGGAACGGCTCCTGAGGACCGCCGGGCAGCTCTTCTACGCGGAAGGCCTGCACACGGTGGGCGTCGACCGTCTGGTCGCCGAGTCGAAGGTGACCAACGCCACCTTCTACCGCCACTTCCGCAGCAAGGAAGACCTCGCCGTCGCCTACATCGAAAGCGTCGACCAGGCGATCCGCACCCAGATCGGCGCCCTGACGGCCGCGGACGTGCCGGCCGACGGCATCCTGCGGGGCATCGGTGCGTCCCTGGTCGAGCAGATCCGCTCGCCCGGTTACCGCGGATGCGCCTTCCTCAACGCGGCGGCGGAATTCCCCGGTCCGGACCACCCGGTCCACCGCGCCGTCGTGCGACACCGCGAATGGTTCCTTCGGACGATCACCGGACTGTTCGCCGAGATCACGGCCGCGGAGGCCGAGCACGCCGGGCGGCACTTCGTGATGCTCCGCGACGGCGCGATGAGCGCCGGCTACCTGGGCGACCCCCTCCTGGCCGGTGAGACGTTGCTGCGCGGCATCGAAGGACTGCTGCGGATCCACACCGCCCGCGGGCTCGACGAGCGCGCCGCCTCCGCACCCGGCCAGGCCCCCGCGACCGCCACGAAGATCCCCGACATCGAGTGCGCGCCCCCCGGCGCGTGACCGCCGCCGGGGGCACGTCGTGGCGGCCCGTCAGCTGAAGACCACCGTCCGGTTGCCGTGGATCAGGACACGGCCCTGGCAGTGCCAGTTGACGGCGCGGGCCAGTGCCAGGCGTTCGGCGTCCCGGCCCACGGTGACGAGCCGTTCGGCGCCGGCCCGGTGGTCGACCCGGATGATCTCCTGCTCGATGATCGGCCCCTCGTCCAGGTCCGCCGTGACGTAGTGGGCGGTCGCCCCGACGAGCTTCACCCCGCGCCGGTGCGCCTGGTGGTACGGCTTGGCCCCGGCGAAACTCGGCAGGAACGAGTGGTGGATGTTGATGGCCCGGCCTTCCAGCCGCTTGCACAGGTCGTCGGAGAGCACCTGCATGTAGCGGGCGAGGACCACCAGGTCGACGTGGTGTTCCTCGACCAGGGCGAGCAGCCGCGCCTCCGCCTGCGGCTTGGTGGCGGCCGTGACGGGGACGTGCGCGAACGGTACGCCCTCGGCCGCCGCCAGCGGCTCCAGGTCGGGGTGGTTGGAGACCACCAGGACGATCTCGGCGTCCAGCGCGTCACTGCGCCACCGGTAGAGCAGGTCGGCCAGGCAGTGGTCGAACCGGGACACCATCACCAGCACCCGCGGCCTGACCGCGGCATCCCTGAGCTGCCACTCCATCCCGAACTCGGCGGCCACGGGCGTGAAGTCCGCCCGCAGCCGGTCCAGGCCCGCCTCCGGGTCGGCGGTCGCGAAACTGGTGCGCAGGAACACGATGCCGTGGTCCGCGTCGTCGAACTGCTGGTGCTCGGTGATGTCGCAGCCGTGCCCGAGCAGGAACGACGTCACGGCGTGCAGGATGCCGGGGCGCTCGGGGCAGCTGAGGGTGAGGACGAACTCGGTCTTCATGCGGGGCTCCTCAGCGGTGTTCGGTGCAGGCGTCGACCAGCCAGGCGGCCAGGTAGGCGGCGAAGGAGGCACGGACCAGCAGCCGGACGTCCGGGGCCGGCGCGTCGTCGTGGACCACGAGGGTCACCGGGGCCTGGGCCAGCAGCGTGGTCGGGCAGGAGCCGGCCGGGGTGACCCGGGAGTCCAGGTCGACGGCGCAGCCCTGGGCCAGCACCGAGCGGACCAGGGGTCCGGACAGGGCCAGTGTGGTGCGCTGCGCCGAGACGTCGGTGACGGTGGCGAACTCCTCGCCGACGGCGGACCGCAGCCGCGCTAGGAGGTCGTCCGCCCGGCCGTCCGGAGCCACCAGCAGCCATTCGTCCGGACCCATCCACAACACCTCGACGTCACCGGAGAGTTCGGCGCGCACCGGACCGGGCAGGGGGACGCCCAGGCAGGCCGCGACGGCCCGCACCGCCGTGCTGCCGGGCTCCGCACGGAGGGTGAGCTGGGTCAGGTGGGGCAGTTCCCGCACCCGGATGCCGGTGGGCAGCTGCGCCAGGGTGTCCTGCCACGCGGCCAGGGGGCTGAAGCGGACGGGGGTCTCAACCGTCACGGCGAGCTCCCTCCTTGTCGAAGAGCACGGGGTCGGTCACGGTCACCGGGACGGTCCGGCCGTCCAGCGGGACGTAGAGGGTCTCGCCGATGCGCCGGGTTCCCGAGCGCACCAGGGCCAGGGCGAACGTCCGCCGCAGGGCGTCGCTCCGGTAACTGGAGGTGACATGGCCCAGCATCGGCACCGGGGGCGCCGGGATGTCGCTGGTGGCGATGATCTGGGCGCCTTCCGGGAGCAGCACGTGCTCGTCGGCCGGCAGCAGGCCCACCAGTTGCTTGCGGTCCTCACGCAGGTTCTCCGCGCGGGCGAAGGACCGCTTGCCGACGAAGTCCGGCTTCTTCTTCGACACGACCCAGGACATGCCCAGGTCCTGCGGGGTAACGGTGCCGTCGGTGTCCTGCCCGATGATCGGGTACGCCTTCTCGGCGCGCAGCACGTGCATCGTCTCGGTGCCGTACGTCGTGATGCTGAACGCGTCCCCGGCCGCGTGCAGGGCCTCCCACACCGTGATGCCGTACCAGGCGGGCACGTTGACCTCGTAGGCGAGCTCACCGGAGAAGCTGATCCGGCAGACCCGGGCCGCCACCCCGGCGACGGTGGTGTCCTGCCAGGACATGAAGGGGAAGGCGTCGTTGCTCACGTCCAGGTCCGGCGCCACCAGGGCCAGGACCTCGCGGGAGCGGGGGCCGACCAGGGGGATCGTCACCCAGTGCTCGGTGACGGAGGTGAGGTGCACCCGCAGACCGGGCCACTCCGTCTGGAGCCACTCCTCCATCCACTCCAGGACCCTGGCCGCGTTGCCGGTGGTCGTGGTCAGCAGGAACTCCTGCTCGGCCACCCGGATCACGGTGCCGTCGTCGATCGCCATGCCGTCGACGCCGCACATCACGCCGTAGCGGACCCGGCCCACCTTGAGGGTGCTCATCAGGTTCGTGTAGAGCCGGTCCAGCAGCACGCCGGCGTCCGGGCCCTGCACATTGATCTTGCCGAGCGTGGAGCCGTCCATCATCGCGACGCCGGTGCGGGCGGCCCGGCACTCCCGCTGCACCGCCTCCTCGATGGTCTCCCCGGCCCGCGGGTAGTACCAGGGGCGCTTCCACTGGCCGACGTTCTCGAACAGGGCGCCGTGCTCGACGTGCCAGGGGTGCAGCGCGGTCACCCGGACCGGGTCGAAGAGCTCCCCGCGGTTGCGGCCCGCCAGGGCGGCGAAGGACACCGGCACGGCGGGCGGCCGGAAGCGGGTGGTGCCGAGTTCGGCCACGTCCACGCCCAGCGCCTCGGCGACGATGCCCGAGGTCATCACGCCCGAGGTACGGCCCTGGTCGTGGGCGGTGCCGATGGTGGTGTACCGCTTGACGTGCTCCACCGACCGCAGGCCCGCGCCGGTCGCCCGCAGCACGTCGGAGACGGTCGCGTCGCGCTGGAGGTCGACGAACTGGAGTGTGCCGTCCTGGTCTTCACGGCCGTCCCGCGGGCTCGGCACCCGCCAGAGCACCCGGGCAGGGGCCCCGTGCGGGAGCGGGCCGGTGACCGGCAGGGCGGTCTCCGGAACGGTCCTGCCGAGCGCCGACAGCGCCTGCCCGGCCGCGGCCACGCCGTCCGCGAGACAGCCGGCGAGGGTGAAGGTGCCGCCGGCCGCCCCCGCCGTACGGACGCCGCCGGGCGCGCCGGCCGGGACGAAGGCACCGATCCCGGCGTCGTAGCGCAGGGTGCCGCGGGCCTGGCTGAACAGGGCGACGGCCGGGTTCCAGCCGCCGGAGACCAGCAGTAGATCGCAGTCGACGCCGTGCCGCTCGCCGAGCCGTCCCGCCCCGAAGGGGGCGACATGGGCCCGGGTGACGCGCTCGATGCCGCTGGTGCCGGTGACCACGTGGCCCGCGCGGACGGCGATGCCGCGTTCGGCGCAGGCGCTGCGCCAGTGCTCCGGCACCTCCTCGCGCACGTCGGCCACCGCGGCGATCCGCACTCCCGCGTCGGCCAGTTCGAGTGCTGCCGGGTAGGCGCTGTCGTTCGTGGTGAAGACGACCGCCCGGGTGCCGGGCAGGACGCCGAAGCGGTTCAGGTAGGTGCGGGCCGAGCCGGCCAGCATGATGCCGGGGCGGTCGTTGTTGTCGAAGGCGATCGGACGCTCGTAGGCACCGGTGGCGTACACGACCTGCCGGGAGCGGATCCGCCAGATCCGCTGCCGGGAGACGTGGGCGGGCGCCGCGGCACCGAGGTGGTCGGTGCGCTTCTCCAGGGCGAGGACGAGCCCGTCGTCGTAGTGGCCGAAGGCGGTGGTGCGACGCAGGACCCGTACGTCCGCGTGCTCGGCGAGCTCCGCGAGGACGGCGCCGACCCATTCCATGGCCGGCGCGCCGTCGAGCGGTTCCTGGCTGCCGAGCAGCGAACCGCCGGGCTCGGGGAGTTCGTCGACGAGGACGACCCGGGCCCCGGTTCGCGCGGCGGCCAGGGTGGCGGCCAGGCCCGCCGGGCCCGCGCCGACGACCAGGACGTCGCAGTGGGCGTGCACGGTGTCGTAGCGGGCGGTGTCCGGCTCGCCGCTCAGCCTGCCCTGGCCCGACAGGCCCCGGGCGACCAGGCCCTCGTACAGCTCCACGGTGGTGGCCGTGAGCATGGGTTCGGGGAAGGGGAACTCGATCTGGACGAGGGCGTTGGGTTCCTCGGCGCCGGCGGCCAGGACACCGCGCGGGCGGCCGTACCTGATGCCGTGGGCCACGTGGTGCACGCCGTCCGCGAGCAGCGCCGAGGCGAGGGTGTCGCCGGGGTGGCCGGTGTGGGCGATGCCGTCGAAGGTGAAGGAGAGGGTGGTGCCGCGGTCGACGCGACCGTGGCCGGGGGCGCGGAAGGGGGTGTTCATCGGGTGGCCTCCTGGCCCTTCGCGGTGCTCGTGGGGGAAGGGCGCTCGGCGCCGGCCCGGTGGACGGCGAGGAACTCGTGGGTGACGGTGTCCCGCAGGGCGTTGAACCAGCGGCGGCAGCCGGCCGCGTGCACCCACCGTTCGGCGAACGGCCCTTTGGGGTTGTCCCGGAAGAAGACGTACTGGGCCCACTGCTCGTCGTCGAGCGCGTAGGGGTCCTCGGGGTAGGCGACGTGCGCCTGACCGCCGTAGTGGAACTCGATTTCCTCGCGGTCACCGCACCAGGGGCAGGTGATGAGCTGCATGTCGGTACTCCTCGGCTAGTGGGCGACGGCGGCGGCGCCGTGCTCGTCGACCAGGGCACCGCTGGTGAAGCGGTCGAGGGTGAAGGGCGCGTTGTAGGGGTGTGGTTCGCCGGTGGCGACGGTGTGCGCGAAGCACCAGCCGACGCCCGGGGTGGCCTTGAAACCGCCGGTGCCCCAGCCGCAGTTGAGGTACAGGTCCGCGACAGGGGTCAGGCCGACGATGGGGGAGGCGTCCGGGGTGGTGTCGACGATGCCGGCCCAGGTGCGCAGCATGTGGGCGCGGGCGAAGACCGGGAACAGCTCCAGGGCGGCGGCCATCTGGCGCTCCAGGATGTGGAAGGCGCCGCGCTGTCCGTAGCCGTTGTAGCTGTCGATGCCGGCGCCCATGACCAGCTCGCCCTTGTGCGCCTGGGAGACGTACACGTGCACGGCGTTCGACATCACCACGGTCGGGTGCACCGGCTCCAGGAGCTCCGAGACCAGCGCCTGGAGGGGGTGGCTCTGCAACGGCAGCCGCAGCCCGGCCATGCCGGCCAGCACCGAGGAGTGCCCGGCCGCCGCGAGGGCTACCTTCCCGGCGGCGATGGGACCGCGCGTGGTCCGTACCCCGCGCACCCGGCCGTCGACGATGTCGAGGCCGGTCACCTCGCAGTCCTGGATCAGGTCGATGCCGTACGCGTCGGCCCTGCGGGCGAAGCCCCAGGCCACGTAGTCGTGCTTGGCGATGCCCGCGCGCGGCTGGTAGGTGGCGCCGAGCACCGGATACCGCACGTCCGGTGAGACGTTGACGATGGGGCAGACCTTGGCGACCTCGTCGGGTTCCAGCCACTCGGCGTCGATGCCGTTGAGCTGGTTGGCGTAGACGCGGCGCTTGCTGTCGCGGATGTCCTGGAGGGTGTGGGCGAGGTTGAGCACACCGCGCTGGCTGAAGAGGATCGGGTAGTCGAGGTCCTCCTCCAGGGTCTCCCAGAGCTTGAGAGAGTGCTCGTAGATGCCGGAGCTCTCGTCCCAGAGGTAGTTGGAGCGGATGATCGTGGTGTTGCGGGCCATGTTGCCGCCCGCGAGCCAGCCCTTCTCCAGCACGGCGACGTTGGTGATGCCGTGGTTCCTCGCCAGGTAGTAGGCGGTGGCCAGGCCGTGTCCGCCGCCGCCGACGATGACGACGTCGTACGACCGCTTGGGGTCGGGGTTGCGCCACAGGAAGTCCGGGTGGTCGGGCAGGTCGGCGCCGGGCGGGACCGGGGCGGAACCGCCGGGCGTGGCAGGGGTGCTGGCGTGCTGGTGCATCACTGAGCGGCCTCCTCGGCCACGAGCTGCGGGTCGACGGGGGAGCCGGGGGAGTCCGGGGAGCCGGGGAAGTCCGGGGCGCCGGGGTAGGGCGGGAAGCGGTCGGTCAGGTGCTGGACGCGCCGGCGCAGTCCGGCGGCGACCCGGTCGTCGAAGCCTGGCAGGAAGGCCGTGGCGACGATGTCGGCGACCTCCGCGAACTCCGGCGCCCCGAAGCCGCGGGCGGCCAGAGCCGGGGTGCCGACACGGACCCCGGAGCTGATCATGGCGGCCGCGTTGGCCTGGGCGCCGGAGTGCGGCTGCACGTTGGCGGCCTCGGCGCCGAACAGCGCCCTGACCCGCTCGACGGCGATCCGCTCGATGGTGTCGACGTGCTCGCAGCCGCCGTGGCAGCGGCGGCCGGGGTAGCTCTCCGCGTACTTGTCGGTCAGGACCGAGCCCTGGGCCTGCATCACCGTGAGCGGCGCGAAGTTCTCGCTCGCGTTCATCTCCAGGGTGCCGCGCTGCCGGGCCGGTTCGGCGGAGACGGCCGTGGCGATCTCGGGGTCGAAGTCGTCGAGCCGGGTGCTGAGAAACGCGGACCGGGCCGCTTGCGCGCCGGGGGCGTGGGCAGTCATGTGAGCTCCCTGGTACGACCTGGGGACCGACTGGAAGGCGACTGATATATCAACCTGCTGTTGCGCTACGCTAAGAGGACGGATCGGCTCGCGTCAAGGGAGGGCTGCGCGTGACTTCATCGACCGCCGCTGGTGGGAGCGCAGGTCAGGACGCGGGTGCGCAGGGCGTGGGCGTCCAGGACGCGGGTGTGCAGGGCGCGGGCGTCCAGGACGCGGGTGTGCAGGGCGCCGGGACACTGGCGGACCAGGCCTATCGCGCCGTCTCGGACCGCCTGGTGACCCTTCGGATCCGCCCCGGCGAGCCCATCAACGACGAGCGGATCGCCGCCGAGCTCGGCTTCGGGCGCACCCCGGTCCGCGAGGCGCTCAAGCGCCTCGAACACGAGCGTCTGATCGTCTCCTACTCCCGGCGCGGGACCTTCGCCACCGAGGTCCAGATCGCCGACCTCGGGCACGTCTCGGAGGTCCGCAGACAGCTTGAGCCGCTCGCCGCGGGCCTGGCGGCACAGCGGGCCGGTGCGGCCGACCGCGCCGCGCTGGAAGAACTGCTGGCCCAGCTGGCGGACGTGTCCGACGCCGGCACCGACCTGATCCGGCTCGACATGACCCTGCACCGCGCCATCTACGCCGCGACCCGCAATCCCTACCTCGAGGACACGCTGATCCGGTACGACAATCTGGCCACCCGTATCTGGTGCCTGTTCCTCGACCGGCTGCCGGGCCTCGCGGGCCACGTGCACGAGCACGGCCCCCTGCTGCGCGCCGTCATCGAGGGCGACGCGGAGAAGGCCGCGGCACTGGCCGAGGGCCACGTGACCGGCTTCGAGGCGGCAGTCCGCGGCGTCATCTGAAGACCCCCTGAGCCCGGGGCGGCCGGCTTCAAGGGCTCCGGCCACGGCCGCGACCTGTCCGCCTACGCCCTGGACGACCACTCACCTGCCAGGCACGTCAGGCACAGCCATGCGCGCCAGGTGCCCCGGTACGTCAGGAAGCGGCGCCGCGCAGGACCGAACGCAGGTGTTCGGCGCTCGCCCAGACGTCGTCGACGGGGCCCTTCTCCTTGGGCTCCGCGGTGAGGATGGTGTCCTGCTCCAGCACGTACCAGCCGTCGTAGCCGCGGGCGCTGAGGTGGCCGACGATCGCCTCCACGTCGACGTCGCCGGCGCCCAGCGGCCGGTACATCCCGGCCCGGACCGCGTCGGTGTAGCTGAGGCGGCCGGACTGGACCTTGGCGGCAAGGGCGGCGTCCACGTCCTTCATGTGCGTGTGGGCGATCCGCTCGGGCGCCTGCCGGGTCAGTTCGGCCGGGTCGGTGCCGCCGATGAGCAGATGGCCGGTGTCGAGGCAGAGGGAGATGGCCGAGTGCTCCAGGACCCGGCGGACCTCGTCACCGTTCTCGATCATGGTGCCGACGTGCGGGTGCAGGACGGCCCTGACGCCGCGCTCCGCGGCCAGCGCGGTCAGCCGGTCGAGGTTGGACAGCAGCAGCCGCCAGCCCTCGGCGTCGAGTTCGGGGCGGGAGTCGTAGCCGTCCTGGCCGGTGATCGCCGACAGGACGAGGACCTCGGCGTCCGAGGCGGCGTAGCCCTCGAGCAGCAGCTCCGCCTCGGGCAGCGGGTCGTGCCCGGGGACGTGCAGCAGCAGCGGTGTGAAGCCGCCGACCGCGTGCAGGTCGTGGTCGGCGAGGACCCGGGCCATCGCATCGGGGGCGGCGGGCAGGAAGCCCTCGGGGCCGAACTCCGTGGCGGCCAGGCCGACTTCGCGCATCTCCTTCAGTACTCGCTCGGGCGCCAGCTGGTGGCCCCAGCCGGGTACCTCACAGACGCCCCAGGAGATGGGCGCGCCGGCGATCCGGTTCAGGGAAGGAGTGGTCATGCCGCGGCCTTTCGGTGGTCCGGTCGGGTGGTCCAACGGCGAGGCCGTTCACGTGCCGGTAACGCTAGGACCGCGAGGGGATCCGGCGAAACCCCCGAACCCATCAAATACCCCTCACCGAATCCATCATTTTCCCTTCACCGAGGAGAGATCGCTGCGGGGAGGGGGCTGGGGGGTGCCGTGGGGAGTGGCCGTGGGGGTGACCGTGGGGAGGGCTGCGAGGGGG
>NZ_LBMU02000073.1 GCF_001005085.2 Streptomyces humi | reverse complement strand
GTGTCAGTCTGCTCTGCGGGCGTTCACCGCGAACGCACAGCAGCCTCACGCGACATCCACATCTTCTGCCCCCACTTCCCGGTGCCTCGCGGTACTTCCCGGCACCTCGTCAGGGCGCGGCCGAGCAGACGTCACTCCGTCGCACCGCGCCCCGCCCGGCTCCACCCCGTGCCCCCTGTTCCCCCCCGTGCCCCCTGTTCCCCCCTTCCCTTCACCCGCACGGCGCCGGACGGCTCGACCCAGCCGCTCCGCTCTCCCGGGCTCCACCGAGTCCGACCACCCCACAGAAGGAGAACGCCATGTCCCGGCAGGACCGTCACCACCGTCGTGTCAGACACAGCGTCACCCTGGCGCTGACCGCGGCAACCACCTTGCTCGCGGCCGGACTCCAGCAAGGCACCGCCCTGGCCGCGGCCGGTGAACCCGCCCCCGCCAGGATCCACGCCACCCCGAGGGCCGGCGCGGCCCCCGCCCCGCTCTCACCCGCCCGGCGCACGGCCCTGCTGAAGAGCGCCACGGCCCAGGCTCCCGCCACCGCGAAGACGCTCGGCCTGGGAGCCGACGAGAAGCTCGTCGTCAAGGACGTCAGCCGGGACGCCGACGGCACGACGCACACCCGCTACGAGCGCACGTACGCCGGACTGCCCGTCCTCGGCGGCGACCTGGTCGTCCACGACAGCGCCGGCCGACTGACCGTCTCCCGGGCCGCCGAGGCGGACCTCGCGGTCCCGTCCGTCAAGGCCAAGGTCTCCGCGGCCACGGCCGAGGCCCGCGCCCTCACCGCCGCCGCGAAGGCGGGCGCCGTGCACGGCACGCTCGACGCCAGTCCCCGTCTCGTCGTCTGGGCCGCCTCCGGCAAACCCGCCCTGGCCTGGGAGTCCGTGGTCGGAGGACTCCAGGACGACGGCACCCCCGACGAACTCCATGTGATCACCGACGCGGTCTCCGGCAAGCAGCTCTTCCGCTACCAGGGGATCGAGACCGGCACCGGCACCGGACAGTTCAACGGGACCGTGCCCCTCGGCACCACGCTCTCCGGCTCGACGTACCAGCTCGTCGACGGCGACCGCGCCGGACACCGCACCTACGACCTGAACCAGGGCACCTCCGGCACCGGCACGCTCTTCACCGACGACAACGATGTCTGGGGCGACGGCACCCCCGCCAACCGGCAGACCGCGGGCGTCGACGTCGCCTTCGGCGCGGCGGCCACCTGGGACTTCTACAAGAACGTCTTCGGGCGCAACGGCATCCGCAACGACGGCGTCGCCGCCTACAGCCGGGCCCACTACGGCAACAACTACGTCAACGCCTTCTGGTCGGACACCTGCTTCTGCATGACCTACGGGGACGGTTCCGGCAACACCCACCCCCTGACCGCGCTCGACGTCGCCGCGCACGAGATGAGCCACGGCGTCACCGCGGCCACCGCCGGACTCACCTACTCCGGCGAGTCGGGCGGTCTGAACGAGGCGACCTCCGACATCTTCGCCGCGGCCGTCGAGTTCTACGAGAACCTGCCGGCCGACGTCCCGGACTACCTGGTCGGCGAGAAGATCGACATCAACGGCGACGGCACTCCGCTGCGTTACATGGACAAGCCCTCCAAGGACGGCGCGTCCAA
The DNA here is from genome assembly GCF_001005085.2 of Streptomyces humi. GTDB lineage: Bacteria > Actinomycetota > Actinomycetes > Streptomycetales > Streptomycetaceae > Streptomyces > Streptomyces humi. The sequence goes on along the minus strand of NZ_LBMU02000073.1, from coordinate 90,740 downwards.
GGACTCCTGGAGCTCGTCGCTCGGCGGCCTCGACGTCCACTACTCGTCGGGCCCCGCCAACCACTTCTTCTACCTCCTCTCCGAGGGCAGCGGAGCCAAGACCGTCAACGGGGTGTCGTACGACAGCCCCACCTACGACGGTCAGCCGGTGACCGGCATCGGCATCGAGAACGCCCAGCGCGTCTGGTACCGGGCGCTCACCACCTACATGACGTCGAGCACGGACTACGCCGGCGCCCGTACCGCCACCCTCCGGGCCGCGGCCGACCTCTTCGGCGCCTACAGCCCCTCCTACCTCGCCGTGGCCGATGCCTGGGCGGCCATCAACGTGGGCAGCCGGATCGCGCTCGGCGTGAACGTGGCACCGATCGCGGACCAGATCAGCGGCGTCGGGCAGGCGGTGTCCCTCCAGGCGGACGCCTACACCACCAACTCCGGCGCCGGCCTCACGTACACCGCGACCGGACTGCCGGACGGACTGACCATCAGCGACACCGGACTGATATCCGGCACCCCCACCACCCTCGGGACCAGCGACGTCACCGTCACGGTCACCGACGACACGGGCGCCTCCGCGACCCAGCGGTTCTCCTGGCGGATCGCCTACGTCTACGCCAACGCCACCCGGGTCGACATCCCCGACAACGGCGCCGCCGTGGAGTCGCCGGTCACCGTGACCGGCCGGACCGGGAACGCCTCCGCCACCACCCAGGTCTACGTCAAGATCATCCACACCTACCGCGGTGACCTGACCGTCGACCTCGTCGGCCCCGACGGCACCGCCTACTCCCTCCTCAACCGCAGCGGCGGCTCCGCGGACAACGTCGACCAGACGTTCACCGTCGACGCCTCCGCGCAGACCCTGAACGGCACCTGGAAGCTCCGGGTCCAGGACCGTGCCGCGATCGACGTCGGCTACATCGAGCAGTGGCGGCTCGTGCCCTGACCTCGCCAGGACCCGTCACCCCGACGGGCTGTTCCGAGACGCGCTCCGCGTCTCGGAACAGCCCGTCCCGCACGGCCGGGGACGATCCTGGCCTGCGGAATCACCGGTTCACCGGCACAAGACCCGGCGGATCAGTGCTATTTTCGGTCAAAAGATCTCGATAATCGGTCAGGCGGCTTGCAGGTGCGTGAAGCCTGGTCGAGCATCGGGATGCGCCCGGCGGGGAGGCTGGGGGTCAGGGGAGGGGAATGGCCGAGGGCATCCGGTTCGTCGTGCTCGGGGCCGTGCAGGTGCTCCGGAACGGGGCGGTCCTCCCCACCAGGTCCCCGCAGCAACAGGCGCTGCTCGCCGCCCTGTTGCTCAGATCCGGCCGGGCGGCCTCCGCCCACGAGCTGATCAGCGCGGTCTGGGGCGAGGAGCCGCCGGACTCCGCCCTGTCCACGCTGCGCACCTACGCGTGGAGACTGCGGCAGGTCATGGAGGAGGACCGGGCCGCACCCAAACTCCTGGTGTCCCTGCGTGACGGATACCAACTGGCGGTCCCGCCGGAGTCGGTGGACGCCGTGCGCGCCGAGGCACTCGCCGCCGAGGCCGTCCGGGCCCGGGACGCGGGCCGCGAGGCCGAGTGCGGCGGCCTGCTGAACGAGGCGCTCGCCCTGTGGCGCGGTGAACCCCTGACCGGTGTGCCGGGTCCGTTCGCCGAACAGCAGCGCTCCCGGCTCGGCGCCCTGCGGCTCACCCTGCTGGAGGAGCGTTTCGAGCACCGCCTCCGGGAGGGGCAGCACGGGCTGGTCATCCCGGACCTGATCGCCTTCACGCACGAGCATCCGATGCAGGAGAGACCCTACGGTTTCCTGATGCGCGCGCTCTACGCGGTCGGACGCCAGGCCGAGGCGCTGGCGGTGTTCGGCAGGGCGCGTCAGGTACTGGCCGAGGAACTGGGCATCGACCCGGGCCCGGAACTGACCGGCCTGCACGCCCGTATCCTCGCGGGCGACCCGCAGCTCATGGGGCCGGCGGCGGACGACAGCGGCCCGGACTCCGCCCGGCGGACCAACCCGGTCGCCCGGGCGCCCCGAGCCTCCCAGGCGACCCGAGCTCCCCTGACCGAACGGACCCTCCAGACCGAAGGGGCCCTCCGGACCGACCGGGGCACCCGGACCGACCGGGCCACCCAGGCGGGCCGGACCTCCCAGGCCGCCCCGTCCGACGCCGACGCCGAGACGGAACCGGACGAGGCAGCCGGACCGGCCGAGGCACCCGCACCCGCACTGCCCCTGCGGCCGGCCCAGTTACCCGCCGACGCGGCCGACTTCACCGGGCGCAGCACCGAGGTCGAGGCGCTGTGCGACGCGCTCACCGACCCCGCCCGGGTCGCCCTGCCCGTCGTCTCCATCAGCGGCATGGGCGGTATCGGCAAGAGCACCCTCGCCCTGCGCGGCGCGCACCGGGCCAAACCCGACTTCCCCGGCGGCCAGCTCTACGCCGACCTGCACGGCAACGGACTGGAACCGGCCGACCCGGCAGCCGTCCTGGGCAGCTTCCTCACCGCGCTCGGCACCCCCGGACACAGCCTCCCGGCCGCCACCGAGGACCGCGCCCGCCTCTTCCGTACGACCCTCGACGGCCGTCGCATCCTGCTCATGCTGGACAACGCCCGCGATCCCGCCCAGGTCCGGCCGCTGCTGCCCGGCTCCGCCGACTGCGGAGTGATCATCACCAGCCGGGGCAGGCTGAGCGGCCTGCCCACCATCCTCCAGACCGACCTGGACGTCTTCGACACCGACGAGGCACTCTCCCTGCTCCGCTCGATCGCCGGTGCGCAGCGCGTCGCGGAGGAACCGGAGGCCGCCGCCGAACTGGTCGGCCTGTGCGGACACCTGCCGCTGGCCGTGCGGATCGTCGCGTCACGCCTCGCCGCCCGCCCCCGCTGGCGGATCGAGGCCATGACCGCCCGTCTCGCCGACGAACGGCTGCGCATCGGCGAACTGCGCGCCGGGGACCTGGGGGTGGCCGCGGCCTTCGAACTCGGCTATCACCAGCTCACGGACGACCAGGCCAGGGCGTTCCGGCTGCTCGCCCCGCTGGCCCGGCCCGGCATCGGCCTGGAGGCCGCCGCGGTGGTCCTCGAACTCGACGAGTACGAGGCCGAGGAACTCCTGGAGTCGGTCGTCGACGCGGCCATGCTGGAGGCACCGCAGCCCGGCCGGTACCGCTACCACGACCTGCTGCGGTCCTTCGCGCTCCAGCTGACGAGCCCCGCGGCCGCACACCGCGCCGGAGAGCCGGCGGGCGCGGAAGGCACCGCCGCCCTGGGACGGCTCCTCGACCACCTGCTGGACGGGGCCTGTTCGGCCTTCCAGTGCATGGTGCCCGGCGATCCGGTCGGCGCCATCCTCGGCGGCGGCACCACCCCCGGGCACCGCTTCGCCACACTCGCCGACGCACGCGCCTGGGTGACCTCGGAGTTCGACTGCACCACGAACGCGGTGACCGCGGCCGCCCGGCTCGCGCTCGGCGGCGCCACCCCCATGCTGCGCACGGCCACCGATCTGCTGGTCGCGCTCACCCCGTTCGGCCGGGACATCCCCTACGCGCAGCTGGCCATGGCGGCCCGGGTGGTGGCCGAGGCCGCCGCCGTGCGGGGCGACGACCAGGCCGAGGGCCGCGCCCGGTTCGTGTGCGGCAACGCCGCGCTACAGAACACCCAGCTCGCCGAGGCCGAGTCGCAGACCCGGCTGGCCACCGACGCCTGCCGGCGGGCCGAGGACACCGTCATCCTGCGGCAGATCCTCAACGACCGCGGCCTGATAGCCCAGTTCCAGCACCGGTACGCCGACGCGGTGGACTCCTACGACCGCGCGATCGAACTGGCCCGGGAACTGGGCCACCGCTCGGGGGAGTTGGTGACCCGGCTGAACGCCGCCCAGGCACGGCTGCGCAGCGGCCGAGCCGGGGAGGCGGTGCTCATCTGCGAGGAGGTGCTGGCCGAACTGCGCGAGGTGGGGGACCCGCACGGCACCTCGTACGCCTGGTACGTCCACGGCATGGCACTGCACGAACTGGAGCGCCACACCGACGCCGTCACCAGCTACACCCGGTGCCTGGACACCTGCACGGGCTTCGGGATCCGGGGCCGGGAGGCCCAGGCCCGGTCCCGGCTCGCGGCCACCTGGCGGGTGATGGGCAAGCCGGACCTCGCCCTGTCGGAGGGGGAGACGGCGCTGACCCTGTGCGAGGAACTCGGCGCCGAACGGGAGAAGGGCAACGCCCTGCTGGTCCTGGGCCGGGCCCTGGCCGACCTCGGCGACCACCCGGCGGCACTGGCCCGGGCGCACCAGGCGCACGCCGTCTTCACCCGCCTCGGCCTTCCCGACGCCGCCGAGGCAGAACACCTGGCGGCCCGCCTGCCGGACGGCACCGGCACCCCGTGAGACACTGAACTCCCGCACACGGAACAGGCGTTGAAAGAAAGAACGGCCCAGCCGGGGTTCGGCTGGGCCGTACGTTCGTGGGCCGCGCTGTCGCGGGCGGGACGTCTCGGGTCAGCCTGTGCTGTTCCACTCGTCCGGGTCGCCGCCACCGGCCAGTACGGTCGTGGAGTGGTCCGGCTTCGGGCCTTCCGTGTGCGTGCTCACCGACACCGTCACGGTCAGCGCGGCGGCGCACCCCAGGGTGGCGAACAGGACCGCTGCCTTACGCGCAACCGGTGACTTCGGGAATCGCTTCATCAGGTGCCGTCCGCCTTCGGGATCGGACCCAGGGGCTGGGTCTCGGGTGCCGGGAAGTGCCCGGTGAGGCCGTGTGCCTCGTTCTGCTTCGAGACTGCCGAGGGCCGATCTACACAGGATGGAGGCCCGATCACCACGGCGCCCGCACCCCCGTCGACGGCCGGCGATCCCCCGTATATCCGTCGCCACCACCATCGGTGCCAGGCGGAGACCGGCACCCGGACTCGGCCGGAACGTCGGTGTGGTGATGTGAAGGGAAATCGGCATGGATGGTGGTCAGCCGGTGTCCGGCTTCGGCGAACTGCTCAGAGACCAGCGTGAACGCGCCGGAATGACCCAGCAGTGCCTGGCCGATCACGCGACGCTGAGCGTGCGTGCGGTACGGGACCTGGAGGCCGGCCGGGTGCGGCGGCCCCGGCACGAGACCGTACGACTGGTGGCCGACGCGCTGCGGCTGACCGGCCGTACGCGCACCGCCTTCGAGGCGGCGGCGTCCCGGCGGCCCCCGGCCGCGGAGCCCGCGGCCCCGCCCGCCCCGCGCACCGCGATCGTCGGGCGCGAACAGGAGACGGCGACGCTCACGCACTGTCTGACCGGGGAGGGCGACCGGCTGGTGTCGGTCGTCGGCCTGGGCGGGGTGGGCAAGACCCGGCTGGCCCTGGCGGCCGCCTGGCACACGCACCGCTCGGAACGCTGGCCGGTGCACTGGGTGCCCTGCGGCGAGCGCGGCACCCTGGCCGCGCTCGCCGACGGTGCCGACCTGGAGGGCGCCGCGGACCGGCCCGCCCTGCTGGTGCTCGACGGTGCCGACGGCAGCCTGGACCCGGCCCTGCTGGAGGGGCTGTTCCACCGCCTCCCCGGCCTGCGGGTGCTGATCACCTCCCGCGCCCCGCTCGGCCTGGACGGCGAACAGGTGGTGCCGCTCGCGCCGTTGGCCACCCCCGGCCCCGACACGGCACCGCGGGACCTGGCGGAGGTGCCGGCCGTCCGGCTCATGCTGGCCCACATGCGACGGCTGCGCCCCGGCCTCACCCTGGAACCGGCCGACACGCTGGCCATCGCCGGGCTCTGCGCCTACCTGGACGGGCTGCCCCGGGCACTGGAGTACGCGGCCGGCTGGACGCTGCTCGAATCCCCGGACCGGTTGACGCGACGGCTGGCCGCCTCCCCGTTCGGCCTGGCCGCCCCGCCGGTGACGCACTGCGAACGGGGGGACGTGCGCGAGGCCCTGGACGAGGCCCTGCGCTCGCTGACCGCCGACCAACTGGCCCTCGTACGACTGCTGTCGGACGCGGCACCCGACTGGTCACTGGAGGAGGCCGCGGCGGTGAGCGGCCACAGCGCACCCCACTGCCACCAGACCGTGCACGGACTGCTCGTCCGCGGTCTGCTCCGCCTGACCGGCCGGCAGGACACGGCGCGTTTCGCCGTACTGAACCTCGTCCGCACCGTGTGCCGCGAACCGAACGACGCCCCCGGGCGGGTGCCGCTGCCCCGGACGCCGTACCCGGCCGCGCTGGTCTCCTGACCCCTGACCGCCCCGGATCCCCCCCACCTCCCCATCCCTACTGAACCAACGAGGAATCTTCGTGGAACTGGGCAAGGCCGAGCGCGTCGGCCTGGATGTCGTCGTCTCGACCATGGCGTCGGACGCGCACACATGGAACCTGGTCTTCCTGCAACTGCTGCTTGAGGAACTCGGCCACCGTGTCACCAACCTGGGCGCCTGCGTCCCCGACACCGAACTCGTGGCGGAGTGCCGGCGGCTGGCTCCCGACCTGATCGTCCTCAGCAGCGTCAACGGACACGGGTTCATCGACGCCCAGCGGGTCATCCCCGGCCTGCGGGCCTGTCCCGAACTGCTGCGCACCCGGGTGGTGATCGGCGGAAAGCTCGGCATCACGGGCACGGACGACGGATCGGTCGCGCGGACCCTGCGGGCGGCCGGCTTCGACGAGGTCTTCGAGGAACACGCGTCGGCCGACGAACTGCGCTCCTTCGTCCGCGCGTTGTCGGCGGCGGTACCGGTATGACCGCCGAACCCGCCTCCCCGACAGTGCCGTTCGGGGACCACGTGGCCCGCGCGCACGCCCGGGGCAGCCTGGTGGTGCAACCCCGGATGGGGATGAGCCGCCCCGACCGGATGCGGGCCGGCCTGCGGGCCACCCGCGGTGCCGCGGCCAGCACGGTCGGCACCATCACCGTGGACAGCTACACGAGGACCGGCGACACCGCGGCGGCCCGGCGCGCCGTCGCCCGCGGGCTGGCGCTCAACGGTTACCCCATCACCGTCCACCAGCCGGCCGTGACCCGGCAGGTGCTGCGCGGCATCGCCGACGACGGTTTCCCGGTGCAGGTCCGGCACGGGTCCGCCCGCCCCGAGGAGATCGTCGCCGCGCTGCTGGCCGCCGGACTGGACGCCACCGAGGGCGGCCCCGTCTCGTACTGCCTGCCCTACAGCCGGGTCCCGCTCAACGTGGCGGTGGCCGCCTGGGAACGCGGCTGCGCACTGCTGGCCGAGGCCCAGCGGACCGGCGCACGACCGCATCTGGAGACGTTCGGCGGCTGCATGATGGGCCAGCTCTGCCCGCCCGGCCTGCTGATCGCGCTCAGCGTGCTGGAAGCCCTCTTCTTCCGGCAGCACGGTCTGCGCAGCGTCTCCCTCAGCTACGCGCAACAGGCCAACGCCCGCCAGGACGAGGAGTCGGTCATCGCGCTGTCCCGGCTCGCCGCCGCACTGCTGCCCGACGTCCAATGGCACATCGTCGTCTACGCGCACATGGGGATGTACCCGCTCACTCCCGGCGGCGCACGACTGCTGCTGCGGGAGGCGGCCCGGCTAGCCGTCCGCACCGGGGCGGCCCGGCTGATCGTGAAGACCACGGCGGAGGCGCACCGGATCCCCACCGTCGCGGAGAACGTGACGGCCCTGGAGACGGCGGCGAGCGCGGCCGGCGCGGCGAGCAGGGCGAGTTCGGCGCGGGCGTCCGCACCGCCGCCCGTCGGGTCCCGGCCTGTCGAGGCCCTGCCTGCCGGGTCCCCAACCGCCGGGTCCCCGGCCGCCGAGGCCCCGGACACCGGCATCCACGCGGAGGCGAGCGCCCTGATCGACGCCGTCCTCGACCTCGACCCGGACATCGGCCGCGCCCTGGTGACGGCCTTCGCCCGCGGCTACCTGGACGTGCCGTTCTGCCTCCACCCCGACAACGCGGGCCGCACCCGCAGCGGTCTGGACGCCGACGGCCGCCTCTACTGGTCCGCCGCCGGCGCCATGCCGCTGCCCGCCCGCCCCGAACGGGGCAGCCCTCCGATCCTCGGCTCGGACGGACTGATGGCCGCCCTGTCGTACGTACAGCGGACCTTCGACCGGCGCGCCCGGACGGAGTCCGCCCGGCACCCGCGCGACCCGCGCATCACCCAGACGACCGACAGAGGGGAACACCAGACATGAACCACGACACGCCCGCCGCCCCGCCGTCCCCGCCCGAACCGCGGACGCACCTCACGTCCCCGGCCACCCGCAGCACCCTGCGCATCCAGAACCGGCTCATCGCGGCGGCCCGTGAGTACCTGACGGCGGCCGGGTTCACCGAGCTCCTGCCGCCGGTCGTCGGACCGGTCACCGACCCCGGCAGCCGCGGCTCCAAGCAGGTCGACATCGACTTCTACGGCCACCGCTACAAGCTCATGACCAGCGCCATCCTCTACAAGCAGGCCTCCCTGCTGGCCTTCGACAAGATCTTCTGCATCGCTCCCAACGTCCGTCTCGAACCGCTGGAGACCGCCGACACGGACCGGCACCTCGCGGAGTTCCACCAGCTGGACGTCGAGATGGCCGGCGCGGACCGCGACCGGATCACCGGGCTCGTCGAGGAGCTCGTCGTCCACATGGTGCGCACCACCCGCGACGCGTTGCCCGCCGACTTCGAACTCCTCGGCCGGGACACGGACGCCTTCACCGAACTGCTGCGGGGGTCGTTCGGCCGGCGCACGCACGCCGAGGCGGTCGCCGAACTGCGGACGGTGGGCCACGACCAGAACCCGGACGCCGAGATCGACTGGGCGGGCGAGGCACTGCTGTCGGCGAAGGCCGGCCGCCCGTTCTTCGTCACCGACTACCCGAAGGGGTCCCGCGGCTTCTACGACCGCGAGTCCCGCACCGAGCCCGGAGTGCTGCGCAACTTCGACCTCATCGCCCCCGAGGGCTACGGCGAGCTGTGCAGCGGCAGCGAGCGGACCAACGACTACGCGCAGATCGTCACCCGGATGCGGGAGACCGGCGAGAACCCGCAGAAGTACCGCTGGTACCTGGACCTGGTGCGCGAGGGCGTCCCCGCCAGCGCGGGCTTCGGCATCGGCGTCGAACGTCTGACCCGCTACGTGGCCGGACGGGACGCGGTGTGGCAGGCCAGCGCCTTCCCCAAGCTGCCCGGGGTGGTCTCGCCGTGAGCCGCGGCCCCGCCGCCCCCGCCTTCCCCGAGGACGAGGTCCGCCGCCGGGCCCGGTCGGGAGCGGCGGCCGCGTTCCCCGCCGCCGAGGACTACGGACGCGTGCTCTTCGGCGCCGCCCCGGCCGCCGGCCCCGAGGACGGTCTGGACCGGATGCGTCTCGTCCCGCCGGTCTTCATGGCGGACCGGCTGAAGAAGCTCATCGAGCTGGGCCGCGAGCCGATGTACGACGACGTCGAACTCACCACCGGCATCGGCGGCTTCACCGCCGCACTGCCCGTGTACGTGTCTGCGCTGGGCTCCACCAGCGCCGCCGGCGGCGACCTGGGCCTCGCCCTCAGCCGCCAGGCCGCCCGGCTCGGACTGCCCATGGTCATCGGGGAGAACGTCGTCCCGGTGCACGGCTACGGCCGCCTGGAGGGCCCGGAGACGCCCGGGACCCCCGATGCCCCTGACGTCCGCCAGGGGCCGGGCGGTGGTCTTCCGACCACGCTGCTCGGCCGGCTGCGCGCCTACGCCGGTGAACTGCCGGACGGACTGGGTGGGCTGGCCGTGCAGCAGAGCACCGAGGACGCCGACGCCGAGGTCTGGAACCTCGTCTACAGCGATCCCGCCGCCCGGCCCCTGCTGGACTCCGGACGGCTCGCCTTCGAGCTCAAGACCGGGCAGGGCGCCAAGCCCGGGCTCGGCGGGATGACCGTCCTCGACACGGCGGCCGCGGCCCGGTTCGGCGACCGCTACGGCCTCGACGCGGCCGCCCTCGGCGGGCGGCACGTGCTGCGCTCCAGCAGCCCCGGCACGTTCACGGCGGAGATCCTGCGCCAGCAGATCCGGCTGATGCGCAACAACTTCCCCCGGGCCCGGGTCTGGGTCAAGCTCCACCCCGGCCGCGATGTCGCCGAGGCGGCGCGGGTGGCCGTGGCCGCCGGCGCGGACGCGGTGACGGTGGACGGCGCGGAAGGCGGCACCGGCTGGGCTCCCGTCGCGTTCGCCGGCCGGGTCGGACTGCCGCTCGCCGCCTGCCTGCGCCGCCTGGCCGCCGACCCGCCGCCGTGTCTGCTCGTGTCGGGCCGGATGTGGGAGGGCGCCCGCGCCGTCAAGAGCCTGGCGCTGGGCGCGCGGGCGGTCGGTCTGGGCCGGGCCGCGCTGCTGGCCGTCGCGGAGGACCCGGAACAGGGACTGATCCGTTTCGCGGAATGCCTCGCCCTGGAAATGCGGCTGCTCGTCAGCGCATTGGGAAAGTACTCCCCGGACGCGCTGGACCAGCAGGACGTCTGGTCCCCGGAAGGCGATTGACCGGTCCTTCGATATTGCCGTCCTTCTTCCTCTCCATCTGCCCGTCCACCGGGTGAGCGGGACCTAGCGTTTCCCGCGTCGCCCGTTCCGTGGGCTTTTCCATCATCGGGGTGAACCCATGTCCTCACGCGGTATTCCCTTCGCATTCGCGGCGGCCGTCAGCCGCCATTCCGACCGGCCCGCCGTGCGCGCCGCGGGCCGGACCCTCAGCTACGCCGAACTCGACGCGCTGACCGGCGCCCTGGCGGCGGGCATCGCGCCGGGCCAGGTCGTCGCCGTCACCGGCCGGGACCGCCTCGACCACGTCCTCGGACTGCTGGCCGTGCTGCGGGCCGGCGGGATCCACCTGCCGGTCGACGCCGACACTCCGCCGGAACGCGCCGAGTTCATCGTCCGGGACGCCGGGGCGACGGCCTTCCTGACGCACGGTGAACTCACCGCCGCCGCCCCGGTGCCAGGCCCGTCAGGCACCCCTGGGCCCGGCCCGTCCGGCGGCTCGGGTTATCTCGTCCACACCTCGGGCACCACCGGCCGCCCGAAGGGCGTGCACGTCGAGGCGTCCGTGCTGGCGGAGCACATCCAGGCCGCCGTCACCCGGTTCGGCATCACCCACCAGGACGTCGTCCTGCACCTGGCGCGGCCCTCCGTCGACGTGGCGGTCGAACAGGTCCTGACGGCCCTGACGACCGGCGCCTGCCTGGTCGTACCGGAACGCGGACTGCTGGCGGCCGGTGAACTGCTCGACCTGCTGGCGGCCGAGGACGTCACGGTCGCCAACCTGTCCGCGGGCTACTTCCAGGAGGTCGTCGCCGCCCTGAAGGCGGGCGCCCGCGTCCCCGGGTCACTGCGGCTGATGATCTCCGGCAGCGACCGGCTGTACCCGGAGACGGCCGCCGCCTGGACCGGACTCACCGGCGTCCCGCTGCTGAACGCCTACGGGCCGACGGAGACCACGGTCACCGCCACCGTCCAGGAGGTCCACGCGCCGGCCGGCCCGGCGGACGGCGAGCACGGCGTCCCCATCGGCGAGGCCCTCGGCGACCGCGCCCTGTACGTACTGGACGACGCCCTGCGCCCGGTGCCTGACGGTACCGCCGGTGAACTCCACGTCGGTGGGCCGCTGTTGGCGTCCGGCTACTGGGGACGCCCAGCGGCGACAGCGGAACGCTTCGTGGCCGACCCGTTCTCGGGCGTACCGGGTGCCCGCATGTACCGCACGGGCGACCTGGTGCGGCGGGTCTCCGGTGCGCTGGAGTTCGTCGGGCGCACCGACCACCAGGTGAAGATCCGAGGCTTCCGGGTCGAGCCCGGCGAGGTCGAACAGGCGCTGGCCGCGCACCCGTCGGTAGCCGCCTGCGTGGTGACCGCGCACGAGGGCCGGCTCGCCGCCCACGCCACCACCAGCGGGGCGACACCCCCGGAGTACCGCGAGGTCCGCGCGTTCCTGGCGGACCGGCTGCCCGAGCACATGATCCCGGGCAGCCTCACCGTCCTGGACGCCTTCCCGCTCACCGCGGGCGGCAAGATCGACCGGGCGGCCCTGCCGGGCCCGGACGCCGGGAACGGGCCGGTGCGGGACGGGTACGTCGCCCCGAGCACCGAGGCCGAGCGGCTGCTCGCCGGGGTCTGGTCCGACGTCCTCGGCGTGCCCGACGTCGGCGCCCACGACAACTTCTTCCACCTCGGCGGCGACTCGCTCACCGCGGTACGGGTCGTCGGGCGCGTCGCGGACGTCTTCGGCGTGGTCTCCCCGTACGCCATCTTCGAGGCGCCCACGCTCGCGGAGTTCGCCGCCGTCGCCACCGCCCCCGAGGGCGACCGGCTCCCGCCCCTGACCCGCTCGGGGCGCACCGAGGCACCCCTGTCCGCGTACCAGCGCGGCCTGTGGTTCCTCGACCAGTGGAACCCGGGCTCGGCCACCTACAACGTGCCCTGGGTCTTCCGCTTCGACGCGGCGCCCGACCTCGGCCTGCTGCACCGGGCCCTGGAGACCGTGGTGGCCCGGCACGAGAGCCTGCGCACCTGCTTCGTCCTCGGTGACACCGGCCCCCGTCAGGTCGTACGGGCGAGCGTCACCGTGCCCTTCACCGTCACCGAGGCGCCCACCGGGCGGACCGCCGAGCTGATCGCGGCGACCGCCGCCGAACCCTTCGACCTGGAGACCGGACCGCTGCTGCGCGCCCACGCCCTGCGCGCCCCGGACGGCGGGACCGTCCTCGTCCTGGTCCTGCACCACATCGTGTGGGACGAGGGCTCACTGCCGGTCCTGGAAGCCGAACTCAAGGAGATCTACGAGGCGTTGCGGGCCGGCCGTCCGCACCGGCTGGCCGAGCCCGGCGCGCAGTACGCCGACTACAGCGCCTGGCAGTACGACGACACCGTGGCCGCCGCCACCGACGCCCAGCTCGCCTACTGGGCGGAGCAGTTGGCGGACGCCCCGCGGGCCGCCGCGCTGCCCGCCGACCACCCCCGTCCCGAACTCCAGGCGTTCCGCGGTGCCCACCACGGCTTCGCGATGCCGGAGCCGGTCGCGCGAGCGGTGCGCGAGCTGGCCCGCGAGGAGGACGCCACCCCCTACATGGTGCTGCTGGCCGCGCTGGCGACCACCCTGCACCGGCGTTCGGGGGAGCGGGACATGGTCATCGGATCACCGGTGAACGTACGCGGCCGGGCCGGAGCGGCCGGCATGATCGGCTACTTCGTCAACCTGCTGCCGCTCCGCCTGCGGGTCGACTCCGGCCTGCCGTTCCGTGACCTCGTACGCCACGTCCGGGACGTGGCGGTGGGCGCCTACCGCAACCAGGACGCCTCCTTCGACGCGATCGTCGACCGGACCGTCACCGACCCGCCGCGGGACCGCAACCCGCTCTGCCAGGTCCTGCTCGAACTCCATCCGCTGGATGACCGGCCGCTGGAGGTCGACGGCATCACCGTCAGCCGCGAACTGCACATGCACGGGGTCTCCCGGTTCGACCTGTCGGTCTCCGTGGACGACCTCGGCACCGGTTTCACGGGCCGGTTCGAGTACGACAGCGACCTGTTCGACGCGCGGACCATGGCGGAGCTCTGCGACAGCTGGCTGGGCACGCTGGCAGCGGCCGTCGCCGCCCCCGCGCACACCCTGTTCGAGGCCGCCGCGGCCCGGACCCCGGACGCCACCGCGCTGATCGCCGGCGACGAGGAGCTCAGCTACGGGCAGCTGAACGCGCGGGCCAACCGGCTCGCCCACCACCTGGCAGCCCGGGGCGCCGGGCGCGGAACGGTCGTCGCGGTGCTCGTCGAGCGCGGCCCCGACCTCGTCGTGGCCCTGCTGGCGGCGCTGAAGACCGGCGCCGGATACACCCTGCTGGACCCCGGCTTCCCGGCCGAGCGGCTCGCCGGGGCGGTCGCCGACAGCGGTGCCGGACATCTGATCACCCACCGGGGCCGGCGGATACCCTTCGACTGGCAGGGCCCGCACCTCGACCTGGACGCCGCCGCCGGTGAACTGACCCGAGAACCGGGGCACGACCTCGGGCTGCCCGTCACCGGCGAGGACCTGGCCTGCGTCATGTTCACCTCCGGCTCGACCGGCCGTCCCAAGGGCGTCGCCGTGCCGCACCGCGCCCTGACCGGCACCTACGCGGGCCAGGACTATGCCCGGTTCGGCCCGGACGAGGTCTGGCTCCAGTGCTCCCCGGTGTCCTGGGACGCCTTCGCCCTGGAGCTCTACGGCGCCCTGATGTTCGGCGGCACCTGCGTCCTGCACACCGGGCAGCGGCCCGACCCGGAGACCATCGCCGACCTGACCCGCCGTCACGGAGTCACCCAACTCCAGCTCTCCGCAAGCCTGTTCAACTTCCTCCTGGAGGAGTTCCCGGACACGTTCGCCGGCCTGGGCACCGCCTTCACCGCCGGGGAGCGGGCCTCGGTCACCCATGTCGCCAAGGCGCTGGAGATGTTCCCCGGCCTGCGCGTCGCCAACGGCTACGGCCCGGTCGAGAGCCTCGGCCTCACCACCTGCCACACCGTCGTACCGCGGGACGTCACCACCACCTCCATCCCCATCGGCCGGCCGCTGTACGGCAAGGACGTCCTCGTCCTCGACGAAGCGCTGCGGCCCGTCGAACCCGGTGTCACCGGCGAGCTCTACACGGCCGGCCAGGGCCTGGCCCTCGGCTACCTGGGCCGCCCCGGCCTCACCGCCACCCGCTTCGTCGCCGACCCCGGCGGGTACGGGCGGCGGCTCTACCGGACCGGAGACCTCGGGCGCCGCACCGCCGACGGCACGCTGGAGATCACCGGCCGCGCCGACGACCAGATCAAGATCAGGGGGTTCCGGGTCGAGCCCGGAGAGATCGAGGACCTCCTCACCCGGCACCCGGACGTACGGGAGGCCGTCGTCACCGTGTACGAGCCCGCTCCCGGAGACCGACGGCTCGCCGCCTACGTCACGACCGTCCCCGACGGCTCCGGAACGGCCGGTCCCGATGGCTCCGGTGCGGCCGGTCCCGATGGCTCCGGTGCGGCCGGTCCCGATGGCTCCGGTGCGGCCGGTCCCGACGGCTCCGGATCGGCCGGTCCCGACGCCCTTCTCCAGTACCTGTCCGGACTGCTCCCGGAGTACATGGTCCCCGCCACCCTCGACATCCTGGACGCGCTGCCCCTGAACCCCAACGGCAAGGCCGACCGCCGCGCCCTGCCCGCCCCGGCCGCCGTCGCCGGACCTGGTGAGGACCGCGACGACGCCGTCCTGGCCGGCCGGGAACGCCTGGTGGCCGACGTGGTGCGGGAGGTCCTCGGCCTGGACGAGGTCGGGCGCCACGACAGCTTCTTCCGGATCGGCGGCAACTCCCTGTCGGCCGTACGCGTCGCGATGCGCCTGTCCCGTGAGACCGGGACCCGTGTCCCGCCGCACCTGGTGTTCCGGGCCAGGACCGTGAGCGCGATCGCCGAACTGCTGCCGGCCTGAGCGGCCCGCCCGTGAGCCGGCGCGACCGCGCCGGCGCCGCCGGCCGTGCGACGGACCGGCACCCCAGCTCCCCGACAAGGAAGGCAGGACGACAGTGAGTTCGCCCACGGACACGGCTCCGCCGCCCGAGGCGGTACCGGTGCGGACCGCACCGCTCTCGGGCCTCCAACGAGGCCTGTGGTTCCTGGACCGCTGGAACCCCGGGACCGCCACCTACAACACCCCCTGGGTCTTCGAGTTCACCGGCCCCCTCGACCCGACGCTCCTGGAACGCTCCCTCAACACCGTGGTCGCCCGCCACGAGGCGCTGCGCACCACGTTCGCCCTGCGTCCCGAAGGCCCCCGCCAGCTCGTCCACGCCGGCCTCGGGATCCCGCTGGCCGTCGTCGACCTGCGGGACCTGCCGGCCGACGAGCGGGAACGGCAGGCCGGGCAGCGGCTGGCCGCCGAGGCCGCGGCACCCTTCGACCTCACCGCCGGACCGCTGCTGAGGGCGTCGGCCCTGCTGCGGTCGGACACCGAGACCACGCTCGTCCTCGTCGTCCACCACATCGTGTGGGACGGCTGGTCGGCCGACGTCTTCGAGAGGGAACTCGCGGAGACCTACACCGCCCTCACCGAGGACCGCCCGCCCCGGCTCCCCGAACTGGTCGCCCAATACGCCGACTTCGCGACGGAGGAGCAGAGCAGGTCCTTCGAGGACCACCTGTCCTACTGGAAGGAACAACTGCACGGCGCCCCCGGCCTGCTGGAACTGCCCGCCGACCGCCCGCGCCCGGCGGAACGCGCCCACCTCGGCCGCACCGAACCCTTCGACCTGCCGGCCGGCACCGCGGCCCGGGTGCGCGCACTGGCCGAGACCGAGGGGGTGACGCCGTTCATCGTGCAACTGGCCGCCTTCGCGCTCCTGGTGAACCGCCACACCGGCGCCGACGACATGGTGATCGGCACTCCGGTCACCACCCGCGACCGGCCCGAACTGGAGAACCTGGTCGGCTACTTCGTCAACCTGCTGCCCCTGCGGATCCGGCTCGGCGCCCGCACCACCTTCCGTGAACTGCTCGCCGACGTCTCGGACACGGCCTTCGAGGCCTACGGCTATCTCGACGTGCTCTTCGACACGATCGTGGACCAGCTCGCCCCGGACCGCAGCGCCGCGCACCCGCCGCTCGTCCAGGTCGTGTTCGGCTCGCACACCGAGGACCGGACGCCGCTCACGTTCGGGCCGGCCTCCGCCGACCGGCGGGTGCACTCCAACGGCACCAGCAAGTTCGACCTGACCTGGTCCGTCTACGACGACGGCGAACTCCGCGGCGAGGTGGAGTTCAGCTCCGGCCTCTTCGACACGGCGACGGTGCGCCGGATGACCGACGACTGGCGGGCCCTGCTGACCGCCGCCCTCGACGACCCCGGCCGCACCGTTCGCGACCTCACCCGCGCCGCCGATCCACGGCCGCCCGCCGCCCCGGTCCGCACCCCCGAAGGCCGCAGCCTGCACCGGCTGTTCGAGGCCGCGGCCGACACCCACCCCACCCGCACGGCCCTCACCTTCGGCACCCGGTCCCTCGACTACACGGAACTGGACCGGCGGGCCAACCGGTTGGCCCACGCGCTGATCGCCCGCGGGGTCCGCCCCGGCGACCGGGTGGGCCTGCTCCTGGACCGCACCGACGAGATCCCCGTCTCGGTACTCGGCGTGCTCAAGACCGGCGCCGCCTACGTACCGGTGGACCTGACCGCCCCCGCCGACCGGGCCGCGATGGTCTTCGGGGACACCGGGGTCAGGGTCGTCGTCACCGACCGGCCCGACCGTGTCCCGGACGGACCGTGGGAACGATTCGAACCGGCGCTCCAACAGGCGGAGTTGGCCGCGCTTCCGGCCACCCGCCCCGCCGTCGCCGTGCGTTCCTCGGACACCGCGTACATCATCTTCACCTCGGGCTCCACCGGCCGTCCCAAGGGTGTCGCGGTCGCCCACGAACACGTCACCCGCCTGATGGCGGCCGGCGCGCGGCACTTCGCCTTCGGCCCCGGCGAGGTGTGGACCCTCTTCCACAGCTACGCCTTCGACTGGACCGTCTGGGAACTGTGGGGCGCACTCCTGCACGGCGGACGGCTGGTCGTGGTGCCGTACCTGACCAGCCGCTCGCCCGAGGAGTTCACGGAACTGCTCGCCACCGAGGGCGTCTCGTACCTGTGCCTGACCCCGTCCGCACTGCGCCAGCTCGAACTCGCCCTGCGGCAACGGCCGCGCGCCCTGCCCGCGCTGAAGCAGATCATGCTCGGCGGGGAGGCACTCGACCCGGCGGTGGTACGGCGCTGGAACGACCTCGACCCGCTGCCCCCGGCCCGGCTGTGCAACCTGTACGGGATCACCGAGACCACCGTCCACGTCACCGCCCACGACCTGGGGCCGTCCGCCGACGACTTCGAACGCAGCCTGATCGGCGCCCCGTTGCCGCACCTGAGCGCGATGGTCCTCGACGACTGGCTGCGGCCCTGCCCGGCCGGCGTGCCCGGCGAGCTGTACATCGGCGGCGGCAGCCTCGCGCACGGCTACTGGGACCGGCCCGGCCTCACCGCCGGACGCTTCGTCGCCGACCCCTACGCCGTGGCCCCCGGAGCCAGGATGTACCGCACCGGGGACGTGGCCAGAAGGCTGCCCGACGGCGGTCTGGAGTACGTGGGACGGGCCGACTTCCAGGTGAAACTGCGCGGCTTCCGCATCGAACTCGGCGAGATCGAGAACGCGCTGGCCGCCCACCCCGACGTGGACACCTGCGTGGTCACCGTCCACCAGGAGCGGCTGGCCGCCTACGTCACCGGCCGCGAACCGGCCGGCCTGCGGGAGTTCCTGGCCCGTTCGCTGCCCGACTACATGATCCCGGCGACCGTCACCGTCCTGGACGCCCTGCCGCTGACCGTCAACGGCAAGGTCGACCGCCGCGCGCTGCCCGACCCGAGCCCGCACACCGCCGCGCCCACCGGCACCGGGGCCGGACACGTGGTCCCCCGCACCGGCACCGAACGGGACTTCGCCACCGTCTGGTCACGCGTCCTGGGCGTCACCGGCATCGGCGTGCACGACGACTTCTTCCACCTCGGCGGCGACTCGATCCGCGCCGTACAGCTCTCCGGAGAACTGCACGAGGCGGGCTGGACGGTCACCCTGCGGGACATCTTCAACGCGCCGACCATCGCCGCCCTGGTGCCGCTGGCCCGCCCGGTCGCCGGACCGGACACCGCGGGCGAACCGTTCTCGCTGGTGGACGCCGAGACCCGGGCGGCCCTCCCGGCCGACGTGGTGGACGCGTACCCGATGGTGTCGATGCAGCTCAGCATGGTCTTCCACATGGAGATCGCCGGTTCGACCGACAGCTACCACAACGTCAACAGCTACCGGATCAGCGCACCGCTCGACGAGGACGCGTTCCGCCGGGCCGTCGCCGAGGCGATGACCCGCCACCCCGTCCTGCGGACCAGCCTCGACATCTCCGGCCACGGCGAACCCCTCCAGCTCGTGCACGGCGAACTGGCGCCGCCCGTCGCCTTCGACGACCTGCGGCACCTGGCCGGCCGGGAGCGGGACGCGGCGGTCACGGCGGTCTTCGAACACCACCGCCGGACCCCCTTCGACCTGCTGGAGCCACCGCTGTTCCGGATCACCGTGCAGCGGCTCACCGACACCTCCTTCCAGCTGACCGTCGCCGAGCACCACGCCATCCTCGACGGCTGGAGCTTCACCTCGCTCCTCGCCGAACTCCTCGAACGCCACGCCGAGTTGGCGGCCGACCCGGACAGCGCCCCGGCCGCCCTGCCGGGCTCCCGCTACCGGGACTTCGTGGCCGTCGAACGGGAGGCCGCCACCGATCCGGACTCCCTCGCGTACTGGCGCGGCAAACTCCACGGCGTCAGCGGCGAACTGTGGGACGGCGCCGGCCGCACCCACGAACTGGCCCGCACCGTCGAACGGGTGCTGCCCGAAGCCCCCGGTCACCTGCGCCGCGTCGCCGACGCCACCGGTGTCCCGGTCAAGTCCGTGGCGCTCGCCGCCCATGTGCGCGCCCTGCGTGAGATCACCGGCCGTCACCGGATCACCACCGGCCTGGCCATGAACGGCCGCCTGGAGCGGCGCGGCGGCACCGAGGTGTACGGGCTCTTCCTCAACATCGTTCCCCTGGTGGCCGGAACCGGCGGCGGGGACGGAGCCGACGACGACCTGCCGGCCCTGGTGCGCGAGGTGCACCGCGAGGAACTGGACATGATGCCGCACCGCCGGGTCCCGATCGCCCGGCTGGCCCGGCTGATGACCGGCACCCGGCTGGACAGCCAGTTCGGCTTCCTGCGCTTCCACGCCCTCGGCTCGCTCAAGACCGCCCGGATCGAGGACGACCGGATCGGCTGCGAGCCCACCATGCGCCATGAACCCAACAGCTTCGCCTTCGGCGCCTCACTGATCCAGGACCCCGTCTCCGACCGTGTGCTGCTGGCCGTCGACCACCAGCGGTCCGTGGTGCCGGACGCCCGCGCCGAGGCCTACCTCGACGCCTACGAGCAGGCCCTGCACGACATGGCCGCGGCCACATGACCGCCCACCCGGTCCGACAAGAGAGCGAGACCACCTCCATGACCGACGCCACCTCCATGACCGACGCCACCTCCATGACCGAGACCACCTCGGCGACCGACGCCACCTCGGCGACCGACGCCGACCGCTCCCGTGCGGCCGACCCGCTGGTCCGGTTCCTGGCTGCCGCCGACGCCGCCCCCGGGCGCACCGCGGTCTTGGCCGTCGACGGCCGGCTCAGCTTCGCCGAACTCGCCCGCCGCACCGCGGAGCTGGCCGGTGCCCTGCGCGCCCACGGCATCGGCCGCGGCGACCGGGTCGGCGTCCACCTGCGTCGCACCACCGACCTGCCGGTGGCGCTGCTCGCCGTGTGGCGGGCCGGCGCGGCCTACGTACCGCTGGACCCCGCCTACCCACGGGACCGGCTCGCCTTCATGGCCGAGAACGCGGGCCTGGCCCTGCTCCTGACGACCGAACCGGGCGCCGTCCCACTGCCCGACGGTGTCCCGGTCCTCGGCCCGGACGCCACCGGCGGCACCGGACCGGACACCCCGGTCACCGCGCGGGACGCCGCCTACGTCATCTACACCTCGGGCTCCACCGGCCGGCCCAAGGGCGTCGAGGCCACCCGCGGCGGGGTCGCCGCTCTCCTGGCCGGCCTGGAGGAACGCGGCGTGTACCGGCCCGAGCCGGGTGTGGTCGGCTGGAGCGCGAGCGTGTCCTTCGACGCCTCCGTGCAGCAGTGGGCGCGGGTCTGCCGTGGCGACACCGTCGTAGTGGTGGACGACCCGACCCGCACCGATCCGCAGCGGCTGGCCGCCCTGCTCGACGAGCACGGCGTCACCGACCTCGACCTCACGCCCTCCCACTGGGAGCTGCTGCGCGAGCCGCTGGCCGGCCGCCCGGTACGGCTGTTCATGGGCGGCGAACCGGTGCCGCAGGCGACCTGGGACGAGATCGGCGGCGGCGGGACCGACGCCCTCAACCTGTACGGCCCCACCGAGTGCACGGTCGACTCCACCGTCGCCCGGATCGCCGGGCCCCGCCCGCACCTCGGCGACGCGCTGCCCGCCGTGGCCCTGCACCTGCTGGACCCGGCGCTGCGGCCGGTGGCCCCCGGCGCCACCGGGGAGCTGTACCTGGCCGGCCCCGCCGTCGCCCACGGGTACGTCGGCCGGCCGGACCTGACCGCCGAACGCTTCGTCGCCTGCCCCTTCGTACCCGGCGCGCGCATGTACCGTACCGGGGACCTGGCCCGCCGCGGCCCGGACGGCACCCTGGAGTTCGCGGGCCGCGCCGACGACCAGATCAAGCTGCGCGGCTTCCGCATCGAACCGGCCGAGATCGAGGCCGCGCTGACCCGCCATCCGCGGATCCGCGAGGCCGCCGTCAAGGTGCACGAGGCCGCCCCCGGAGACCAGCGGCTCACCGCGTACGTCACCGTGTCCACCTCGGCCACCACGTCCGGCACCCCGGACCTCGCCCCCGACGGCATCCTGGCGCACGCCCGCACGCTGCTGCCCGCCCACATGGTCCCGGCCGCGGCCGTCGTCCTCGACGCGCTGCCGCTCACCCCCAACGGCAAACTCGACCGCGCCGCCCTGCGGCCCCCGGCACCCGGCACGACGGGACACACCGCCACCGGAGCCGCCCTGGCCGGAGCCGCGTCGGCCGGAGCCGCCCCCGCCGGAACCGCCTCGGCCGGAGCCGCCTCGGCCGGAACGGACCCGGTGGGCACCGGTCTGGCGGAGCAGGTCGCCGGTGTCTGGCGGACCGTTCTCGGCCGGGACGACATCCGACCCGACGACGACTTCCTCACCCTCGGCGGCCACTCGCTCGCCGCGCTGCGGGTCATCCACATCCTGCGCCGCACCCTGGGCATCGAACTCCAGCTGCGCCACCTGCTGGACGCCCGGGACCTCGCCGACTTCACGGAGGCGGTGCGCACGGCCGGCCAGGCCCCGGCCGCCCGGCGGCCCGCCCTCGTCGGCGGTGCGGCGGGTGCCCGGTGACCCCGCCACGGCCACGGATCGAGGGGGACTGGCTGCTGGTGCCCGCACCCCAAGGACACCGGCCCTACCGGCTGTTCTGCTTCCCGCACGCCGGCGGTGACGCCACTGCCTTCGCCCCGCTGGCCCAGGCGCTCGCCCCGGCCGCCGAGGTATGGGCGCTGCGCATGCCGGCCCGGGGCGGGCGCAGCCGCCACCCGATGCCCGCCACCTTCGACCTGCTGGTGCGGACGGTGGCCGACGCCCTGCGCCCGCACCTGGAGGGCCGCTTCGGCTTCTACGGACAGAGCTTCGGCTCGCTGCTGGCCTACGAGGTGGCGCGCGCCCTGCCCGCCGGACACCGCCCGGAGGTGGTGATCGCCGGCTCGGCGTCCGCACCCGCTTCCTGGGCCGCGCCGACCCCGCCCCAATACGGCGCGGAAGAACTGCTGCGGACCTGCGGTATGGGCGAACTCGTCGACGCGGAACCGGAGTTGCGGGAGCTGGCGCTACGGGCCATCCGCAGCGACCTGGCCGTGCGCGACACCTACCGCTACCGGCCGGCCCCCCTGCTCGACACCGCCCTGCACGCCGTCGCCGGCGACGCCGACCAACTGCTCGACGCCACCGTGCTCGCGGGCTGGGCGGAACACACCTCGGGCGCCTTCGGCCTGACGGTGGTTCCCGGCGGCCATCTGCTGACGACCGTACAACGGCCCGGACCGGTGGGCCTGCTGACCTCGATCATCGGGCCCGAGCCCGATCCGACCCCCAGGGAGTCCCGATGGCCACGAGCACAGTCCCTCGTCCGCTGACCACCGGCCGGACGCCGGCCACCGCCGTCGACCTGAGCGACCCCGGGCTGTGGACCCGCCCCGACCTGCCCGCCGTCGTCGACGGACTACGGGCCGCGGGCCCCGTGCAGCGCACCGAGACCGCCGACGACGGGCCCGTCTGGTCGGTGCTCTCCTACGACCTGGCCGTCGAGGTCCTCAAGGACGCGGCGACCTACAGCTCGGAAGGCGGCTCGCTGCTCGGGGCCGGCGCCGGGAACACACCGGTCGGCGCGGGCCGCATGATGGCCCTGACCGACCCGCCCCGGCACCGCGAACTGCGGGCGCCCGCCACCCCGTTCCTGTCACCCGGCGGGGCGCGCGGCGCCACACCCAGCATCACCGAACTGTCCCGCCGGATCGTCGCCGCGGCCCTGGAACAGGGCGACGCCGACCTCGTCGACGTCGTCTCCACCCTGCCCCTGACCGTGATGTGCGACCTCCTCGACGTCCCGGACCAGGACCGCGCGATGGTCGTCCAGGTCTGCGACGACGCGTTCCTCGGCCGTACCGCGCAGGAGCGCCGGGCCGGGCACCAGCGGCTCATCCCGTACCTCATGCACCAGGTCATGAAACGGCGGGCCGACCCCCGGGACGACCTCATCAGCACGATGGCCACCTACCGGATCGCCGGCCGGCTGCTGCCCGTCGAGGACGTGGTCCTCAACCTGGACAACATCGTCGTCGGCGGTGTGCAGACGGTCCGTCACACCGCCGTCATGGGGCTGCTCGCACTGGTACGGCACCCGGAGCTGTGGCAGCTCCTACAGAGCGGCGAGGCCGCCATGGGGCCGGCCCTGGACGAACTGCTGCGCTGGACCTCGGTCGGCCTGCACACCCTGCGTACCGCGACCCGGGACACCGAGCTGGGCGGGCACGCCGTCCGGCGGGGGGAGCGGGTCGTCGTCTGGACCTGGGCGGCCAACCACGACCCGGCCGCCTTCGACCGCCCGCACGACATCGTCCTCGACCGCAGCCCCAACCGGCACGTGGCGCTCGGCCTCGGCGCGCACTACTGCATCGGCGCCCCGCTGGCCAAGACGGAACTGAGCGCGCTGTTCACGGCTCTGCTGGAGGGCGTCGAGCGGATCGAGCCGACCGGGCCGGTGCAGTACAACCGCTCGATCATCAACTTCGGCCTGGACCACTTCCCGGTGCGTCTCGTCGCCCGCTGAACTTCCCCTCTCCTGCCGGAACTCCTGCCGCTCGGCGGCAACGGGCGCCGATAACTTCGGATCGCCGCACGGAATTCCGCGAATTCACCATTCCGGGAACCCATCAATTCCCCGCGCACGACGGAGGAAAGACCATCATGACGAATCCCTTCGAGGACGAGAACGGCACCTACAAGGTGCTCGTCAACGACGAGAACCAGCACTCCCTGTGGCCCGCGTGGATCGACGTCCCGGCCGGCTGGACCGTCGTCCTCGGTGACGCCGACCGGCAGTCCTGCCTGGCCTTCATCGAGGAGAACTGGACCGACATCCGCCCGGCGAGCCTGCTCGCCGCCCTCGGCCGCTAGGAGGCCCCGCCGTGCCCACCGCACCGACCACACCGCACTGGGAGACCGCCCCGGGCCGCCCCGCCCTGACGCGCGTGACCGGCGTCCACGACATGGCCGCGGCCGTCGACTGGCTCCAGGACAACGGCCCGCAGCTGCGGGCGGCCCTCGCCGAGCACGGCGCGATCTTCCTGAGGGGCCTGCCGGTCACCGGCAGCGAGGACGTCGCCCGGGTCCGTGACGTGCTGCTGCCCGAGCCCACCCCCTACCGGGAGAAGGCCACCCCCCGCAGCGACTTCGGCCACGGGGTCTTCTCCTCCACCGACCTGCCGCCCCACCAGTCGATCCGCATGCACAACGAGAACAGCTACACGCTGACCTTCCCCGGCAAGCTGCTCTTCGCCTGCCTGACCGCCCCCGCCGAGGGCGGCGCCACCCCCGTCGTGGACTGCCGCAAGGTCCTGGCGAACCTGCCCGCCGCCCTCGTGGACCGGCTGCGCGCGGCCGGCTGGACACTCACCCGCAACTACTCGGAGTACGTGTCCCTGGACTGGCGCACGGCCTTCGCGACCGACGACCCGCAGCAGGTGGAGGAGTACTGCGCGGAGAACCTCGTCTCCTGGGAGTGGCGGGAGGACGGCCGGCTGCGCACCCGCCAGCTGCGTCCCGCCACGATCACCCATCCGGAGACCGGTGAGGAGGTCTGGTTCAACCATCTCGCGTTCTGGAACGAGTGGTCGCTGGACCCGGTGATCCGCGAGGCCCTGATCGACGAGTTCGGGCCCGACGGCCTGCCCTTCAACACCGGCGCGGGCGACGGAGCCCCCCTCACCCGGGACGACGTGGAGACCCTCAACGCCGTCTACGAGGCGGCGACCGTCCGCGAGCCCTGGCAGCGGGGCGACGTGATGCTCGTCGACAACATCCTCGCCGCCCACGGCCGCGACCCGTTCCGCGGCGACCGGAAGATCGCCGTCGCCATGGGATCGCCCGTCGACGTCCTGGACTGCCGGCCCGGCGTGCCGCCCGCCGCGTTCCGCGCCGCACCCCTGCCCACCGCCTGACCAGCCCCCGTGGCCCGTGACGTAAGGACAGATCCGTGATCCCGGTTTCCTTCGCGCAGCAGCGTCTGTGGCTGACCGACCAGATCGAAGGGCCTGGCCCGCTCTACAACCTGCCGTTCGCGGTCCGCCTGCGCGGCGAACCGGACCCGGCGGCCCTGCGCGCCGCGGTCGTGGACGTCGTCACCCGGCACGAGGCGCTGCGCACGGTCTTCCCGGCCGTGGCGGGCGTCCCCGAGCAGCGGGTGGTGCCCGCCGGGCAGGCGGCGGCGGATCTCTCCTTCACGGTGGTCGACTGCACGGCCGACCCGGACGGATACCCGGCGCTGCGCGACGCGGCGGCGGCCGAACCGTTCGACCTGCGCGGCGAACTCCCCATCCGCATCCGGGTGTTCGTCCTCGCACCGGACGAGTACGTGCTGCTGACCGTGCTCCACCACATCGCCGGCGACGGCTGGTCCCGGCGGCCCTTCCTGCGCGACCTGGCCACCGCCCACCGGGCCAGGCGCGCGGGCCGGGCCCCCGACTGGGAGCCGCTGCCCGTCCAGTACGCCGACTACGCGCTGTGGCAGCGGGAGTTGCTGGGCAGCGACCGCGACCCGGACAGTCTGATGTCCCGTCAACTCGACTACTGGCGGACCAAACTGGCTGGGCTTCCGGAGGAACTGACCCTGCCCACCGACCGACCCCGGCCCCGCGCTCTGGGGGGCGGCGCCGACGCGCTGCCCCTGCGCCTGGACGCGGAGCTGCACGCCCGGCTGCTGGACCTGGCCCGCGGCCACCGGGTGACCCTGTTCATGGTGCTCCAGGCGGCCCTGGCCGCGCTGGTCTCCCGGCTGGGCGGCGGCACCGACGTGCCGGTCGGCTCGGTCGTGGCGGGCCGCTCGGAGGAGGCGCTGGACGACCTGGTCGGATTCTTCGTCAACACGCTGGTGCTGCGCACCGACGTCTCCGGCGACCCGTCCTTCGCCGAACTCCTCGCCCGTGTCCGGGAGACCCACCTGGAGGCCCACGCCCACCAGGACGTCCCCTTCGAACGGCTGGTGGAGGAGCTCAACCCGGTCCGCTCGACGGCCCGGCACCCGCTGTTCCAGGTGCTGGCCGTCCTCCAGGACGACGAGAACGCGCCCCAGGGCCAGGCGGGCCCGGACGGCCTGGAGTTCACGCCCGAACCGCTGGGGATCAGGGTCGCCAAGTTCGACCTCAACATCGGCATGGCGGAGCGCCGCACCCCGGACGGCGCCCCGGCCGGCATCACCGGCTCCGTCGAGTTCGCGGCCGACCTGTTCGACACCGCCACGGTCGCGGCGTTCACCGCCCGCTGGGAGCGGCTGCTCAGGGCGGCCGTCGCCGACCCGCAGGCACCGATCGGCCGGTACGACCTGCTGGGCGAGGCGGAACGGGCCCGCGTCCTGGGGGAGTGGAACGACACCGCGCGTCCGGTGCCCGGCGACGGGACGCTGCCCGAGGCGTTCGCCCGGCAGGTCGCGCGCACGCCGTTCGCCGCCGCGGTGGTCTCCGACGAAGTCACCTACACCTACGCGCAGTTGCGGACCCGCGCGGAAGGCCTCGCGGCCCGGCTCGGCGCGCTGGGCGTGGGGCCGGAGACGCCCGTGGCGATGCTGCTGGAGCGGTCGGCCGAGGTCGTGGTCGCCACGCTGGCGATCGTCCTGGCGGGCGGGGCGTACGTGCCCTTGCACGGTTCCCTGCCGGCGGACCGGCTGGAGTGGGTGCTGGCCCGGTCCGGCGCTCCGGTGCTGCTGACGGACCGCGACGACCTCGGCTTCGTCCCGGACGCCCTGGTGATGCGGCCCGACGGCGATCCCGTCCCCGGGTTCACGGCACCCGCGGCCCACCCCGGCCAGCTGGCGTACGTGATGTACACCTCCGGTTCCACCGGGGCGCCCAAGGGCGTCGCGGTCCGCCACCGCGACGTCGTCGCCCTCGCCACCGACCACCGCTGGCACGGCGACGACCACCGCCGCGTGCTGCTGCACTCGCCGCACGCCTTCGACGCGGCCACCTACGAACTGTGGGCGCCCCTGCTGTCCGGCGGCACCGTCGTCGTCGCACCGCCCGGCCACCTCGACCCCGCCACCCTGCGCGAGGTCACCGAACGCCACGCGGTGACGGCGGCCTGGCTCACCAAGGGCCTGTTCGACGTCGTCGCCGAGGAGAACCCGCGGGCCCTCGCCGGCCTGCGCGCGGTCACCACCGGCGGCGACGCGGCCGCGCCGGCCATGCTGCGCCGGGTCCTCGACGCCTGCCCCGGCCTGGTCCTGGGCAACGGGTACGGCCCCACCGAGACCACCACCTTCGCCACCTTCCGCCGGATCACCGAGGACGACCTCGCCGGTACGCGGGTACCGATCGGCACCCCGCTCGACAACACCCGCGCCTACGTCCTCGACGGCGGCCTGCGCCCGGTCCCGGCAGGCGTGGACGGCGAACTGTACGTGGCGGGCGCCGGCCTCGCCCGCGGCTACGCCAACCGGCCGGACCTGACCGCCGAACGGTTCGTGGCCTGCCCGTTCGAGCCGGGCGAGCGCATGTACCGCACCGGCGACCTGGTACGGCGCCGCCCCGACGGCACCATCGAGTTCCTGGGCCGTACCGACGACCAGGTCAAGATCCGCGGCTTCCGGATCGAACCCGGTGAGATCGAGGCCGTGCTCGCCCGGCACGAGGGCGTGAGCCAGGTGGCCGTGCTGGTCCGCGCGGACGACGGCGAGAAACGGCTGGTCGCCTACTGCACCCCCGCCGACGACCGGCCCGGCCTGGCCGCCGCGCTGCGCCGGTACGCCGCCGACACCCTGCCCGGCTACATGGTCCCGCACGTGATGGTCCTCGACCGGCTCCCGCAGACCGCCAACGACAAACTGGACCGCGCCGCCCTGCCCGCCCCCGACCTGGGCGGACCGGCCGGCGGGCGCACCCCCCGCACACCCCGCGAGGAGATCCTGTGCGGCCTGTTCGCCGAACTGCTGGGCCTGCCCGCGGTCGGCGTCGACGACGACTTCTTCGCCCTCGGCGGCCACTCCCTGACCGCCACCCGGCTGGTCAGCCGCATCCGCACGGCCCTGGGCACCGAGATCCCGCTGGCGGAGCTGTTCCAGGCACCCACGCCCGCGGGCCTCGCCGACCGCCTCACGGACCGCCGCGCCGACGGAACGCAGAACGCCCCGGCCCGCCCGGAGCCACGGACGGCCGCCGTCCGGCCGGAGCGGCTGCCGCTCTCCTTCGCCCAGCAGCGGCTCTGGTTCATCGGCCAGGCCGAGGGCCCCAGCGCCACCTACAACGTCTCCCTCGCCCTGCGGCTGCGCGGCCCCCTGGACACCACCGCCCTGGAGGCCGCCCTCCGCGACGTCGTCGCCCGCCACGAAGCCCTGCGCACCGTCTACCGCACCTTCGGCGGCATCCCCTACCAGCACGTCCTCGACGAGCCGCCCGCCCCCCTGCTGACCGTCGCCGAACTGCCCGTCGCCGTCGCCGCGGGCCATGTCTTCGACCTGGCCACGGACGTGCCCGTGCACGCCCACCTCATCCCGGACGGACCCGACGAGCAGCTCCTCGTCCTGGTCGTCCACCACATCGCCGCCGACGGCGCCTCCCTGCGTCCGCTCTTCGACGACCTCGCCACCGCCTACCGGGCCCGCCGCGCGGACACCGCCCCCGACTGGCGCCCGCTGCCCCTCCAGTACGTGGACTACGCGCTGTGGCAGCGGGACCTGCTCGGCACCGAACGCGACCCCGACAGCCTCCTGACCCGGCAACTCGCCTTCTGGAAGGACACCCTCGCCGGACTGCCCGACGAACTGAGCCTGCCCGCCGACCGGCCCCGCCCCGCGGTGCCAGGCCACCGCGGCGACACCGTCCCCTTCGCGCTCGACCCCGCGCTCCACACCCGGCTCACCGCACTGGCCCGCGCCCACGGCAGCACCCTGTTCATGGTCCTCCAGGCCGCGTTCGCCACCCTGCTGCACCGCTTCGGGGCCGGCAACGACATCCCGATCGGCACCCCCGTGGCGGGCCGGGCCGACGGCGCCCTGGACGACCTGGTCGGATTCTTCGTCAACACCCTCGTGCTCCGCACCGACCTGTCGGGCCGCCCGACCTTCACCGAACTGCTCACCCGGATCCGCACCGCCGACCTCGCCGCCTACGCCCACCAGGACGTGCCCTTCGAACGGCTGGTCGAAGAGCTCAACCCGGTCCGCTCCGCGGCCCGCAACCCGCTGTTCCAGGTGATGCTGGCCTACGACAACACCACCGAGGCCGACCTCGCCTTCCCCGGCGTGCACGCCGAGCACGCGGCCACCGACTTCACGACCTCCCCCTTCGACCTGTGCCTCAACGTCACCGAACGCCACGGCCCCGACGGGACCACGACCGCACTCGGCGGCGCACTCGAGTACGCCACCGACCTGTTCGACCGGGACACCGCCGAACGGCTCACCACCGCCCTCACCGGTCTGCTCCGTCAGATCGCCGAGGATCCCGGCCGGCCCATCGGCAGCCTGGACGTCCTGACCGCGAACGACCGTGCGGCGAT
This sequence comes from Streptomyces humi, assembly GCF_001005085.2. Classification (GTDB taxonomy): domain Bacteria; phylum Actinomycetota; class Actinomycetes; order Streptomycetales; family Streptomycetaceae; genus Streptomyces; species Streptomyces humi. Next base: position 60,866 of record NZ_LBMU02000073.1, on the reverse strand, counting down.
CGAGCGTTGGAACGACACCGCCGGCCCCGCCCAGCCCGCCCTGCTGCCCGAGGTCTTCGCGGCCCAGGCCGCCCGGACCCCCGACGCCGTGGCCCTGGTCAGCGGTGGCACCAGGCTGACCTACCGTGAACTGGACGCCCGCGCCGACGCCCTGGCCCACCGGCTGGTCGCCGCCGGCGTCGGACCCGAACAGGTCGTCGCCCTCGCCCTGGACCGCTCCGCCGCGTCGGTCGTCGCGATCCTCGCCGTGCTCAGGGCGGGCGGTGCCTACCTCCCGCTGGACGCCGACCACCCGGCCGACCGCCTGACCCACATGCTCCGCGACACCGCCCCGCTGCTCGCGCTGACCCACGCCGCATGGCCCCTCCCGGGGATCCTGGACGGCCTGCGCCGACTGCCGGTCGACGAGAACGACGAGAACGACGACAGGGGCGACGGAGGCGACTGGGGTGCCAGGGGCGACGGAGGTGCCAGGGGAGTCAGGGGCGACGGGGGTGTCAGGTACGACGGGGACGGTTTCGCGGCCGGACACGCCGGCCCGGCCGCGCCCCGGGCCGGCGCGCGCAACGCCGCCTACCTCATCTACACCTCCGGCTCCACCGGCCGTCCCAAGGGCGTGGTGATCGAGCACCGGGGTGTCGCCAACCTCTACGCGTTCCACCGGGCCACCACCATCGCGGAGGCCGAACGCGCCCACCCCGGACGGCGGTTCAGGTTCGCGCTGACCGCCTCGCTGTCCTTCGACACCTCCTGGGAGGGGCTCCTGTGGATGGTCGCCGGGCACGAACTGCACCTGCTCGACGACGACTGCCGGCGTGACGCGGCCGCCGTGGTCCGCTACGCGGCCGAAGCCGGCGTCGACGCCATGGACGTCACCCCCACCTACGCCGAACAACTGCTGGAGGAAGGGCTGCTGGAGCGGCGCCGGCTGCCGGTCCTGATGCTCGGCGGCGAGGCCGCAGGGCCGGCCCTGTGGACCGCCCTGCGCGAGACCCCCGGAGTGACCGGCCACAACCTCTACGGCCCCACCGAGTACAGCGTCGACGCCCTGCACGCCCGGCTGGCCGAACACGAGACCCCGCTGATCGGCTCGGCGTTGACCGACACCCGGGCCCACGTGCTGGACGAGGGGCTGAGCCCGGTCCCGGTGGGCGTGGCGGGGGAACTCTACCTCGCGGGCGCGGGCATCGCCCGGGGCTACCTGAACCGCCCCGGCCTGAGCGCCGAACGGTTCGTGGCCGATCCGTTCGCGGCGGGGGAGCGGATGTACCGCACCGGCGACCTGGTCCGCCGCCGCCCGGACGGCGCGGTGGAGTACCTGGGACGGACGGACCACCAGGTCAAGATCCGCGGGTTCCGCATCGAACTGGGCGAGGTGGAGGCGGTGCTGTCGCGCTGCCCCGGCGTGGCGCAGGCCGTGGTGACCGCCCACGAGGGGCGCCTGGCCGGCTATGTGACCGGCCGGACGCCGGGCCCCGCCGTACGGGAGTTCGCGGCGGGTGTGCTGCCCGGGTACATGGTCCCGGCGGTGGTCACGGTGCTGGACGCGCTGCCCCTGAACGCGAACGGCAAGCTGGACCGCGCGGCACTGCCCGCCCCGCGGTTCGCGGGATCGGCCGCCGGACGCGCGCCCGCGAGCCCGCGCGAGGAGACCCTGTGCGGTCTGTTCGCCGAGGTCCTGGACGTCGAGTCGGTCTCGGTCGACGACGACTTCTTCGCCCTGGGCGGCCACTCGCTGCTGGCGACCCGGCTGCTGAGCCGGATCCGCGCCGTACTCGGGGGGGACATCGGCATCCGCGCCCTGTTCGAACACCCCACCCCCGCCGGCCTGGCCCGCCGCCTCGACACCGAGAGCGGACCGCAGGACTCCCTCGGGACCCTGCTGCCGCTGCGCACCGGCGGCACCGCGGCACCCCTGTTCTGCGTCCACCCGGGAGCCGGCATCAGCTGGGTCTACTCCGGTCTGCTGCGCCACCTCGACGCCGCGCATCCGGTCTACGGCCTCCAGGCCCCCGGCCTGCTAGGCGCCACCCCCGACAGCGTCGGCGCGCTGGCCGAGACCTATCTGCGGCACATCCGGTCCGTCCAGCCCCGCGGGCCCTACCACCTGCTCGGATGGTCCTTCGGAGCCGTCGTCGCCCACGAGATGGCCGTACGGCTCCGCGCGGACGGCGAGGAGACCGGCTCCCTCACGCTGCTGGACGGCTACCCTCCGGCCCCCGGCCCCGGCGCCCTCGGCGCGCCCGGGGAACCGGCGGACCCGCTCACGGCCCTGCTGACCTCGCTCGGCTACGCCGTCGACGACGACGGTGACGGCACGGACCGCGTTCCGGCAGCCCTGCGGGCCATGCTCGGCGACGCCGCCGACACCCTGCCCCGGGTCTTCGCCGACCACGACCGACTCCTGGCCGCACACGTGCCGGGCGTCCACCGGGGAGACGTCCTGTTCATCGGCGCCACGCTCGACAAGCCCGCCGACTGGCCGTACGAGAGCGCCTGGCGGCCGTACGTCACCGGTCTGATCGAACACGACCGGCTGGACTGTGAGCACGGCGCGATGACCGGGCCCGGACCGATCGCCCTGATCGCGGAAGCCGTCGCCAAGAAGCTCCGCGCCACACGCCCGGGAGAGCACCGGTGAGCCGCGCCTACGCGGGCCCCACCGCGCCCGGGAGAGAGGACGAACGGCCCGCCCGCGGACCCTGGGGCCTGTGGGCCGAACGGAACTTCCGCAGGCTGTGGCTCGGCGAGACCACGAGCGGCCTGGGCACCGCGGTCGGCCACGTGTCGCTGTCCCTGGTCGCGGTGGTCGTGCTGCACGCCTCCCCGTTCATGATGGGCGTCCTGACCGCCGCCGCCTGGACACCGTGGCTGCTCGTCGGGCTCCCGGCCGGCGCCTGGGTGGACCGCTGGCCGCGCCGCCGGGTCATGCTGGTCTGCGACCTGGCACTGACGGTCCTGTTCGGCAGCGTCCCGGTGGCCGCCTGGCTGGGCGTCCTCACCCTCACCCAGGTCGTGCTCGTCGCCCTGCTCTCCGGCGCGGCGAAGGTGTTCTTCAGCACCGCCTACACCGCGCTGCTGCCCGCTCTCGTGGCCGACGACGACATGCTGGAGGCCAACGCCAAGCTGCACGGCGCCGAATCGGCCGCGGACGTCGCGGGACCCGGCGTGGCGGGCCTGGTCACCCAGGCCTTCGGCACGGTCGTCGGTGTGTTCCTCGACGCGGCGACCTACCTGGTCTCCGCGTTCTGCCTGGGCGGTATCGACGTACGGGAACAACCGCCGGAGCCGGGGGAGCGCAGGGCGCTGCGGCGGGAGATCGCCGAAGGCGTCCGGTTCGTGGCCCGCGACCCGTACCTGCGGACGCTGGCGGGCTTCGGCGCCCTCGCCAACCTGGCCCTCAACGGCATCCAGGCCGTACAGACCGTCTTCCTCGTCCGGGACGTCGGCCTCCAGCCGGGCGCCGTCGGCACCGTGTTCGCCGTCGTGAGCGTCGGCGGACTGGCCGGGGCGGCCGTCGCCGGCCGGGTCGCCCGCTGGTTCGGCACCGCCCGCGGACTGCTGCTGTGCATGCTGGTCGTGGCCCCCTTCATCTTCCTGCTGCCCTTCGCGGGGCGGCAGTTGCCGCTCATGGTGAGCGCCCTGGCCTGGGGCGTGGCGGTGTGCGGTGTGGTCGCGGGCAACGTCATCGTCGCCGGCTTCTACCAGACGTACTGCCCCTCCCACCTGCTCGGCCGGGTCCGGGCGAGCGCCTCGACCGTCAACTACGGGGCGATCCCCGTCGGCGCCCTGCTCGGCGGCTGGCTCGGCGGCGCCGTCGGCAGCCGGCCCACCATCTGGATCATGTCGGCCGTGCTGCTGACCGCCGCCCTCGTCCTGCTCGCGAGCCCTCTTCGCACCCTCCGTAACCTGCCCCGGATGTCGTAAGGAGTGACGCCCGTCATGGAACACCGTCCGCAGCGTTCCGCCCGCCCCCGGCACTACCTGATGTGCCGACCGACCCACTTCGACGTGACGTACTCGATCAACCCCTGGATGGACCCCGGCAAACCGGTGGACACCGGACTCGCCGTCACCCAGTGGGAACAGCTCCTCGCCCTGCACCGCCGGCTCGGCCACCACGTCGAGCTCATCGACCCGCTGCCCGGCTACCCCGACATGGTGTACGCGGCGAACGGCGCCACGGTGGTGGACGGCACGGTCCTCGGGGCCCGGTTCCGCGACGTCGAGCGGGCCGCCGAGGGACCGGCCTACCTGGAGTGGTTCCGCGACCGCGGCTACCGGGTGCACGACCCCGTGCACGTCAACGAGGGCGAGGGCGACTTCCTGCTGGCGGGCGACCGGCTGCTGGCCGGAACGGGCTTCCGCAGCACCCCCGCGAGCCACGCCGAGGCCCAGCGGGTCCTCGGCCGGACCGTCGTCGGACTGGAACTGGTGGACCCGCGCTTCTACCACCTCGACACCGCCCTGACCGTCCTCGACGACGACGAGATCATGTACTACCCGGGCGCCTTCGCCCCGCACAGCCGGGCCGTCCTGCGGCGCCTGTTCCCCGACGCGATCCTGGTCGACGAGGCGGACGCGGAGCACTTCGGCCTCAACGCGGTCAGCGACGGCCGGCACGTCGTCCTGCCCGAATCGGCCGACGGCGTGGCCAGGCGGCTGCGCGAGCGCGGCTTCGAACCCGTCGGCCTCGACCTGTCCGAACTGCTCAAGGGCGGCGGCAGCGTGAAGTGCTGCACCCTCGAGATCCGCGACCGCCCCGCACCCGACTGACCCGCGCCGAACACCGCCCGGCCACCGGACAGATGGCGGGATCGAGCGTCCATCCGCTGTAGATCGCCTCCGGGTTTCATCGACCGACGAGGGTCTCCGACGGGGGAGCCCGGAGAGGAAACGACCAGGCATGACGACCGAGGAGTTCACCCACCCTCCCACCGAGGAGGAGGCCCGGGCCGCCTTCGTGTCCCGGGCGGCGGGCGCGGCGGCGGACGCCGGGGAACTGGTGGCGCGGGCGGCGGCCCTGCTGCCGTACCCCGTCGCCGGGGGCGGCGGGACCGGGGACCGCACCGGCGGACGGGACGAGGAGGACGTGACCGCGCTGCTGGCGGCGCTGGCCGCGCACCTGACCGGCCCGGCCCGTCCCGGCGGCGTCCCCGGGCGGTCCGCCGTGTGGGGCCTGGACCTGGACACGGGCACCCTGCGCCGGGTGCCCGCGGGCCGGCTCGCCGGCCCCTCCGGGCCCGCCCAGGTGGGGGTGGCGGCGGGCCTCACCTGGGTGGGCGCCCTGGAGGCGGGCATGACCGCGCACTGCGAGGCGCTGCTGGCCCGGCGCCTCACCGAACCGGGCACCCGCGTGCCGCGCTTGTGCCTCACGGGCAGGTGTGACGGCCGATGTTCCGTCGACGGCTGCGGGACCGGCGCCACGGGCGCCACACGGTCGCTGTACACGGCGGGCGAGCCCGTCGCGCACGACCTGTCCGCGCTGCTCTCCCTGCCCGCCTGCGCGATCCGGGTGGCCCCCCGCCCCGGCACGGTCCTGGCCACCGGCGCCACCCGCACCGAGGCCGTCCGCCGGGCCACCGCCCGTGCCCTGCGCTCCCTGACCGCCCCCGAGGGCGGCGGCCCGCGCACCCTGCCCCCGCTCGGCCCGGACCGGGAACTCCGCCCCGCCGGGCCCGTACCGCCCGCCCCCGTGCACTGGTCCCGGCCGCTCGACGCCCTGCGCGCCCAGGGACTGACCCCCGTCGCGGTACTCCCGGACCAGGACCCGCACGTCCACGAGGTGCTGCCGTACCTGGTGCAGGTGGTGCTCCTGGACGGCCCCCGACCCTGACACCGCCCCGCCGGTGCTCGATACTGTCCTCGGAACACCTGCCGAAGCTCAGGGCGTACCTCTTCAGGGGGAACGGCCGGCGGCCCGTCGCAGGCGGACTCCACGCGACCAGGTCCCGGCAATCACCCGCAGGAGTGGGCGGTCGGCGCACCGCTCCCGGAACCGATCACCGTGGAAACGTGCTGTCCTTCGCCGAGACGGGTAGCACATAGTAGAGGGCCTTTGTCGATCAATCAGAACGGACGCACGTGACGACTGCGTACAGCGAATCACCCACGGAGCGCGTCCCCGGGCGGGTCTGGACGGTCCGGCTGACCGGACACGCCGACCGGACGGCCACCGTCACCTGTAGCACCACGGCCTGCCGGATGCCGCCGCGCTCCAAGGACCTGGCGGCGCTGCGCGCGTTCGCCGCCGGGCACGCGGCCGCGCACGCCAGGGCGGCCACCGTCCGTGCCAACGCGCGCTGCCACTGCGGCGCGCAGCAGTGCGAGGCGCACCCGGACACCAGGACGCAGTGCGCAGGCGCCGTGGTGCTCGTCCTCCAGCACGATCCGGCCGTCGGCCGCGTCTGGACGCTCGAGGAGATCTGCGAGGCGTGCGCCCGGGTGCTTCCTCACATCAGTGTCCTGGCCCGCGCCCAGCGCCCGAGCCGTACCTCCGAGCGACCGGCTGCCGGGCGGCCGGCTGCCGAGCGGACCGCGGCCGAGGCGCCGGCGCCCGCGCGGCCGGGCATCCCGGGTGGCTTCTCGTCCCTGGCCGCCGGGCCGGCCGACGCCGCGCCCGCCCGGCGCCCCCGCCGCGCCCCCCGCCCGTCCCGCGGCCGCTCGCGGGGCGACGGGCGCTGACCCGCGCGCCGCACGCGCGTCCGGTTCGCACCAGGGCGACGCCGTACCGGCGGACCTGTCGTCTATTCACGGACAACAGCGGGTACGTCTGCGATGATGCGCCGTGCCGGTCGGGTCGCGCGGGGAGGGGGTCCGGGGACGTGTCCGTACAGAGCCGTCAACACACCCGGCAGCAGCGGGTGTTGTCCGTACTGCCCTTCGCTGTGATGGGCGCGGTCGCCGTCGCGGACGTGGTGGCCGGTCCGTCGCTGGGTTTCCTGCCGCTGGTGTCGGTGGGCCCCGCCTTCGCCCCGCTCGTGGGCGGCTGGAAGCGCACCGCGTGCGTCGGCGCGCTCTCCCTGCTGCTGTGCCTCGCACTGGGCTGGGTCGACGACCTGACCAACATGCGGCGCGGCGCCATGGCCCTCGGCTCGGTCGTGGGGGTCACCGTCGCCGGCCTGGTGGCCGTGTCCATGCGCCGCAGGCGGGAGGCCGAACTGGAGAGCGTCCGGTCGATCGCCGAGGCCGCGCAGCGGGTCCTGCTCAAGCCCGTGCCGAAGCTCGCCGGCCGGCTGCGGGCGGCCGTCTCCTACACGTCCGCCGTGGCCGAGGCCCGGATCGGCGGCGACCTGTACGAGGTGGTCGCCGCGCCGCAGGGCGTACGGGTGATCGTCGGGGACGTCCAGGGCAAGGGGCTGGAGGCGGTGGAGACGGCGGCGCTGGTCCTCGGGGCGTTCCGCGAGGCGGCCCTCGACGAGGCGGGCCTGGAGGAGGTCGGCGGCAGACTGGCCCGCTCCGTCGACCGGCAGCTGGACGGCGAGCGCTTCGTCACCGCCGTCCTCGCCGAGGTGAGCGCCCACCAGGTGACCTTCCTGAACTTCGGCCATCCCGCGCCGATGCTGGTCCGCGACGACGGCACGGTCGACCTGCCCGAACCGGGGACCTACGCGCTGCCGCTCGGCCTCGGCGCCCACGGCACCGAGCGGCCGCAGCCGTACCGGGAGAGCTTCCGCCCCGGTGACCAACTGCTGCTGTACACCGACGGGATCATCGAGGCCCGCGACCGCGGCGGCCGTTTCTACCCCCTCGCCGAACGCGCCCACCTGCTGAAGGAGCACGACCCCGAGACCGCCCTGGAGACCCTGCGCCAGGACCTGCTCCAGCACGTCGACGGCCCCCTCCAGGACGACGCCGCCATGCTGCTGCTCCGCTACCGCTGAGGTCCGGCTCCGGACCCCCGTCGTGTCGTCCGTGGGTGGTGGGGCGGCCGGTACCGGGTCAGGCCGGTGCGGGCCGCGGGCGCTGCGCGGCGGAAGTCCGGGCGGCGTCGGCATCGAGCCGTTCCCGGAGGCGTACCCGCAGCGGATCCAGCTCGGGGACCCCGAGTTCGGTGGTGAGGGCCAGCGCCCGGACCCATGCCGTGCGCGCGGGCAGCGGACGTCCGGCGGTGTCGTGGAGGTCGCCGAGAGGGAGCAGGGCCGCGGCCTCGCCGTGCCGGTCGCCGGTCTGGTGGAACAGCACGACGGCCTGCTCGTAGTGGTCCAGGGCCTCGGCGTGCCGGCCCAGCCGGTGGTGGATGTAGCCGAGGCTGTCCTGGATGTGGGCCTGTCCGTTGAGGTCGCCCGTCCGCCGGGCCGGTTCGAGGGCCTGCCGGCAGTGTGCCAGGGCCTCCTGGTGGTCACCGAGCTGGGCGAGGATCCAGCCGATGTGGTTCAGCGCCGCGGACTGCCCGGCCAGGTCGCCGGCGGCCCGGTGGTGGGCGAGGCTGTCATGGGCGTGGCCGAGCGCCTGCCGGTGCCGGCCCTGCGCCTCGGACATCCGGGACAGGTGCTGGTGGATACGGGCCTGCCCGGCGTGGCTGCCGGCCTCGCCGAACAGGTCCAGCGCGCCCAGGTAGTGGGCGCGGGCCTCGTCGGGGCGGTCCAGCCGGTCGGCGGCGAGCCCGAGTCCGCGCAGGGCCTCGGCCTGCCCGACGGCGTCACCGCCGCGCCGGGCGGCGGCCAGCGCCGTGGTGTGCGCGGCCGACAACGCGCGCCAGTGGCCGTGCCGGTCGAGGTAGGTCGTCAGCGCCGAGGCGAGCCGCCAGCTGTGGCCGGGGAAACCCGTCTCGCGTGCCTGTTCCACGGCGGCGAGCAGGACCGGACGTTCGGCCGCGAACCACGCCTGCGCCTGCCGGTGCCCGGACAACTCCTCGGCCGGGGCGCCGTCCTGGGCGTCCGGCCGCGGGGCCGGTTCGGCACGTGGGGTCACCAGGGCGTCCGCCCGGCGGGCGGTGCGCAGGTAATGGTCGTACACCCGGCGCGCGGCGCTCCGCCGGGCCTCCTCGTCGTCGTGCGCGGCGACGAGTTCGGCGGCGTAGGCGCGCAGCAGGTCGTGGAAGGCGTAGCGGCCCGCGGGCTGTTCGGTGAGCAGATGGCCGCGGACCAGATCCCGCACCAGGGCCCCGGCGCGGGCGGCCGGCAGGCCGGCCAGGGCGGCGATCGCGGGGAGCGCGGCGCTCGGCCCGGGATGCAGCGCCAGTAATCGGAAGAGCCGGGCGGTCCCCGGGTCGAGCGCCTGGTACGACCAGGAGAACACCGCCCGTACCTCGCTGCTGGCCTCCCCGCCGTCGAGCGCGTCCAGCCGTCCGTCGGCGCGGCGCAGTTCCGCGGCGAGAGCCGCCAGCGGCAGGTCCGGCTGGGCGGCGGCCCGCGCGGCGACGATCGCCAGCGCCAGGGGCAGCCCCGCGCACCGGCCGATGATCTCCCGCACGGCGTCCGGATCGGCCGTGACCCGGTGCGCGCCGAGCCGGGCGACCAGCAACTCCTGTGCCTCGCGGGGATCGAGCAGACCGAGGGTCACCAGCCGTGCCCCCTCGGTGGCGACCAGCCCGGTCAGCGACCGCCGGCTGGTGATCAGCGCCAGACAGCCCGGGGCCCCCGGCAGCAGCGGACGCACCTGCTCGGCGTCGCGCACGTTGTCCAGCACCACGAGTACCCGGCGCCCCGTCAGAAGACTGCGGTAAAGGCCCACTTGGGCCTCCAGGCCGACCGGGATCCGGGCGGGCGGCACCCCCAGGGCGTCGAGGAACCCGCGTACCGCCTCCGCCGGGCCCATCACCGAGCCGCCGGGCGCGAACCCGCGCAGGTTCACGAACAACTGGCCGTCGGGAAAGGCATGCTGGGCGCGGCGCGCCCAGTGCAGGGCCAGCGCGGTCTTGCCCACCCCGGCCGTGCCCGACACCGCCGTGATCACCACCGCGGACGGCTGGTCCGCCGCGGCGGCGAAGATGTCCTCCAGCTCGGCGAGTTCATGGTCCCGCCCGGTGAAACCCTGTACGCCCATGGGGAGCTGACCGGGAAGGGCGCCCGGCCAGGCGACCGCACCGGATGGCGGCCGCGCCGGGGGAGCGGCCCGCTCCGGGCTCCTGGACAGCGCCGGTACGACGGGTTCGGCGGACCCTCCCCGCAGGATCGCCTCGTGGATCTTCCGTAGTTCCGTACCGGGGTCGACACCCAGCTCCTCGGCCAGTCGTCTGCGGACGGCCGCGTAGGCGTCCAGGGCCTCGGCACCGCGCCCGGCGGCCCGCAGCGCCCGCATCAGTGCCTCGGCCAACGGCTCCACCAGCGGGTACTCGTCCAGGAGTTCGGTGAGCGGACCGATCACGGAGACGGGGTCGCTGACCCGCGACTCGGCGTGCGCCCAGGCCACGGCGGCGTCCACGTGCTGCCGACGCCACGCCTCGCGCACCCGCGCCACCCACGGCCCGCTCAGGCCGGCCAGCGGTTCACCGCGCCACACCCCCAGCGTCTCGCGCAGCAGCGCCGCCCGTTCCCCGTCGGGCCGCCCCGCCTCCCGGGCCCGGTCGGCCAGCTGCCGGAACCGGTGGACGTCCACCTGCTCCGGAAGGGCCTCCAGCAGGTATCCGCCCGAGCGGCGCACCAGGTGCAGCGGGGGCTCCCCGGCCGCGGCGGTCCGCTCGCACAGCCGGCGCAGCCTGGCCACGTGGGCGTGCAGCGCGCGCCGCGCCCCGTCCGGTGCCTCGGCGCCCCAGACCCTCATGATCAGCACGTCGACCGGTACGGGCCGGCCGGAATCCACCGCCAGCGCGGCGAGCACGGTACGCCGCTGCGGTGGTCCGACCTCGATGGTCCGGCCCTGTACGGAGAGTTCCACCGGACCGAGAAGACGCAGTTCCACCACGATGTCCACACTCCCCGCGCGGTTCGTCTTCACCCCACGCACACATTCTCGCGCGGGGCGACAACCTATCGACAACGTTCCCAGCCACACTCGAACCCCAGTCTCATGACACGGACTTCAGTCTGTTGGGACGGGGAGCCGCCAGGCACGGCGGCGCACCGCACACGGGGAACGGCGGCGCACGGCGCCGGCCGGGCGGTATCCGGGGGGCGGAAAGTGAACGGACAGCACGGACTGCGGGAAGCGGCGACGGCGGCCAGAACGGGGGAGCCGCGGGCGCGGGCGACCAGAACGGGGGAGCCGCCGGCCCGGACGGCCAGAACGGGGGAGCCGCCGGCCCGGGCGGTGGCGGACGGCGGCGGAAGGAGTGTGCTGGCGGGCGCCTTCGCCCTGCTGGAAGCGGTGGAGCGGGCCGAGGGGGCCGGCCTGACCAGGCTCGCCGCGGAGTGCGGGCTGCCCAAGACGACCGCGTACCGCCTCCTGGAACAGATGGCCGAGCTGGGGGCCGTCGAACGCAGGGGCGGGGGCTACCGCATGGGGCCGCGGATCTTCCGGCTCGGGCAGGGCTGGCAGCCGCATCCCGGCCTGCGTGCCGCGGCCCGCGGGCCGGCCCGGCGCCTCGCGGCCCTCACCGGCGCGACCGTGACCGTCAACGTGCTGCGGGAGGGGCGGACCCTGGTCGTGGACTCGACGACCGGTGACCGCGCCGGCGCGGTCACCCGGCCCCCCGACGGCGTGACCCATCCGTGGTTCACCGCGGCGGGCAAGGTGCTGGTGGCCGAGACGCCTCCGCAGCTCCCGCCGGGTCCGCTGCCCGCGACCTGGCAACGGGAGGCCGCGGCGATCCGGGCCCGCGGCGTCGCCTTCGACCGGCAGACGGTACTGGCCGGCGTCTGCTGTGTGGCCGTACCCCTGCACGGCCCGAACGGAACACCGCTGGCGTCCCTCGCCGTGGTGACCGATCCCGCGCACAGCCTGGACCGGCTCGTGGGCGCGGTCCAGCAGACCGGACGGGCCATCAGCACGGCTCTGCGCGGTCGTTGAGCCGATCGGCCGGCCGGTCGCACGGGGTACCCGCGCAGCCCGTCGCTGCCCCGGCGCGCGGGCCGGCCGTGCCCTTCGGGGCAGCGTGGCGGCCCGCACGGCGGCCGGTGAGGCAGGGGTGGGGTGCGTGCGCGCAGGAGTGCGGCGCACGGGTCGCGGGCCGGGGCGCCCAGCCGCGAGACTCTGCTCAAGATCGTGACCGGGGTCGCGGTCCGCGACACCGGCAACAGGAAAGGCCCGGCCCGTGAACAGACCGCCGTTCTCACCCGTCGTCGCCATGTCGGCCAGACAGAGCCTGGGCCTCTCGCCCCAGCAGGTGACGGAACAGATGAACGCGTGCGGGGTCCCCGTCGACATCTCGATGATCCACGCATGGGAGGTCGGCGAGTACCGACCGACGGAGGACGAGTTGTTCGTCCTCGCGGACGTGCTCTGGTGCCGGACCACGGACCTGATGGAGATCGAGGCTCCACGCACCCTCGCGGAGCACCGTCTCGCCCGCCGGTTCAGCACGGCGAAGCTGGCCCACGCCATCGGGATGGACACCGCCGAGTACGAACGGGCCGAGCTGCGGAACACCTGGACCGGTGACGGACGGCAGACGGTGGCGCTGCTGCGCACCCTGCACCTCACCCTGCCCGAACTGGCGAGGGCCACCGAAGGGCCCGGCACACCGGGAACGGACCTCCCGACGCCCCTCGCCGGCGGCCCTCTAGTGTGACCGGATCGGTCCGCACGCGGACCCGATGCGGCCTGTCGCCGTGCCCGTCCCGCCGGTCAGGCTTGGGGCATGACCCGAGCACTCGTCGTCATCGACGTCCAGGAATCGTTCCGCGCCCGCCCGCTGTGGGAGACCATCTCCGACCCGAAGATCACCGAGCGGGTGGACCGCCTGGTGCGGCTCGCCCGCCAGGCGGGCGACCTGGTGGTCTGGGTGCTGCACTCCGAGCCCGGCAGCGGTGATGTCTTCGACCCCGCCCTCGGCCACGTCCGGCTGATGGAGGAGCTGCGGCGCCTGGACACGGAACCGCTGGTCCACAAGACCTCGCACAACGCTTTCACCACCACCAACCTGCAACAACTCCTCACCGGGCACGGCATCCGCGAACTGACCGTCTGCGGCATCCGGACCGAGCAGTGCGTGGAGACCACCACCCGCGTCGCGAGCGACCTCGGCTACCAGGTCACCTTCGTCGTCGACGCCACCGCCACCAACCCCGTACCGCACCGTGACGCCCCCGCTGGCCGGAGCGTCGCCGAACTGCTGTCGGACCCCCGCACCCTGAGCGCCGAGGAGATCATCAGGCGCACCGAGTACGCCCTGGCCGGACGCTTCGCGACCATCGCCACCGTGGCGGAACTGGAAGCCGCGGCCGGACCCCGGGCATGATGACCGGATCGTGAACCACATCGTCTTCCTTCTGGTGCCCGGAGTCCATCTGCTGGATCTGGCGGGTCCCGCGCAGGTCTTCGCCACGGCCGCCGACTTCGGGTACCCCTGCACACTCAGCTACGTCGCCGAGCAGCCGCTGGTCACCACCGCCCAGGGCCTGCCGCTGGTGGCCCGATGCGACTGGCCCGAGCTCGGCCCCGAGGACCTGATCGTGGTCCCCGGCTGGCGGGCCCGCACCCTCGCCGGCGGCCCCGCCCCCGGCCCGGCCGCCCTGCGGTCGCTCCGGGACCACCACGCCAGGGGCGGCACCGTCGCCAGTGTCTGCGCCGGAGCCGAGGCGCTCGGCCGGGCCGGCCTGCTCGACGGCCGCCGCTGCACCACCCACCACGACGTGCAGGACGAACTCGCCCGCCGGTACCCCCGGGCGACGGTCGTCCCCGACGTGCTGTACACCGCCGACGACCGGGTGGTCACCTCGGCCGGCATCGCCAGCGGCATCGACCTGGCCCTGCACCTGGTCGCCACCCGGCACGGCCCCGCGGTCGCCGCCCAGGTGGCCCGGGACATGGTGGTCTACGCCCGGCGCAACGGCCACGAGCCGCAGGCCAGCGCCATGCTCAGACACCGCTCCCACCTCGACGACACCGTCCACCGCGCCCAGGACCTGCTCGACGCCCGCTTCGACCAGCCCCTGCCACTGTCCGCCCTGGCCGCGGCCGTCGGCGTCAGCGAACGCACCCTCACCCGCCTCTTCACCCGCGCCACCGGCGGTCTCACCCCGCTGCGCTACCAGCAGACCCTCCGCGTCGAACGCGCCGAGCACCTGATCGGCCACGGTGCCACGGTCGACGCGGCCGCCCGCGCGGTCGGCTTCGAGGACCCCCGCATGCTGCGCCGCCTGCGTTCCCGCGAGCACTGACCGGGCCCGGCACCCCGCCCCTCCGCCCGGCTTTACCCGCCTGGCACCAAGTAGGTACCATCACTGTCATGCCTTCCCTGAACGTGTCTTTCACCGACGAGGAACTCGAGGGCGTCCGGGCCGCGGCGGCCGCCGAGGGCAAGAGCCTCAAGCAGTACCTGCACGACCTCGGAGTCCGCGAGATGCAGCGCAAGCGGTTCGTCGCCGGTGCGACGGAGTGGGCCGACCGGCTGCGCGGCGAGTTCGACGAGGCCTTCCCCGACGAAGTGCCGCCCGCCGAGCGCGGCGACGGGGCTGCCGCCGCCTGATGCCGCCTCTCTACATAGACGTCTCCTGGCTGCTGGACGTCCAGGAGAACGCCCTCGGCCACGAGGACCTGACCGTCTCGGACTACTCGGCGCTGGTGGCCGCCGTGGCCCGGCACCGGACCCGGCTGCCCACGCTCGCGGCCGCCGACCCGGACGCGGCGTGGCGTGCGGCGGCGCTCCTGCACACGATCGTGCGCCTGGAGCCGCTTCCGCACCGCAACAGCCTGTACGCCGCGTTCATCGCCGCCCAGTACATGGCGCAGGCCGGCGAGGGCATCGACCCGCCGTACGGCGCCCTGTCCGATCTGGTGCGCAAGGTCCGCGACACCCGTATCGGCGTCCAGGACGTCGCCGACCGGCTGCGCGACTGGAAGCTGTGACACCCTCGGCCGTGTGCGCGGGCCGCCGGTCAGTCGGACAGCTCCCACAGCAGCCGGTAGTACGCGGTCCGCTCCCGGTCCGGCTCGACCCCGTAGGCCTCGAGCAGCGGATCCTCCCAACCCGGCCCGTAGTTCCAGCGGGTGCTCCAGGTGGCGACGGCGAGGTCGGCCCACCGGTCGGCGACACCCAGCGCGCCGAGGTCGACGTGCCCGGCGTGCGTGCCGTCGTCGCCGACCAGGGTGTTGGGGGCGCAGGCGTCGCCATGACAGACGACGAGCGTGTCCACCGGCGGAATGTCCGAGACGACGCCGAGCGCGCGTTCGACGGTGCCGAAGTGCCGTAGATCCTCAGGCCAGTTCGCCGGATCGATCCGCCCGGCCGCCGCCCGTGACCGCACCGCTTCCAGCCGGCTCCCGGCCGACCACGAGAACGGGCAGTCCGCGACCGGCAGCGTGTCATGGAGCGCGCGCAGCCCGGCCCCGACCGCGCGTACCGCCGTGCCGGGGTCGCGCTTCCACCGGTCGTCCACCGCCGAACGTCCCGGCAGGCCGCGCGTGACGATCCAGGACCCGGTGTCGTCGGCGTCCGCGTCGAGTACGTGCGGCACCGCGGTGAACCTCGCCGCCCAGCGCAGACGCGTCACCTCGGCCGCGAGGTCGACACCGCTGCCGGCCGGCGTCCACTTCACGAACCACCGCTGTTCGCCCAGGCCGACCTGGAACGTCAGTCCGCCGGCCTCGTTCCGCCACACGGCGCGCGTCGGGCGCCCCGCCGCGAGGTCGACGACGACGCGCGGCAACTCGACGGGGCCCCGGGGCGGTTCGGCGATCATCCGCTCATTCTCGCCCGGCCCGGCGTCGACGCGCAGGCCGATTCCAGGCGCCGCCGCGGGCGGCGGTTCCGGTACGGCCGTCGGTCCGTGCGGGTGTCGGTCCGTGCGGGTGCCGGTGGCGGTAAGTTGAACGACGGGAGAACCCTGAGAGGTGCACAGGTGGTGCCCGGGGGAGAGGCCGAGACGGGGGCGTGACGTGACCACCGGGACGAGTGCCACCGCGCCGGACGAGCCCGGTACGGCGGGCGGGCGCGCGGAACCCGGGACACGGTGCCGCCGGAGCCGGGTGGTGGCGGCACCGCCCGACAGCGCCGCCGCCGCACGCCTCGACTCCTTGCAGCGGACCGCCGGGAACGCGGCCGTGGTACGTCTCCTGACGGGGCACCGGCCCCCGTCGCGGGAGGAGCGGACGGGGGACCGTTAGGCACCGGGGTCTGCCCCTGAGGTCCTTCCGCACCGCCGGCCCGCCGGCCTAGAACAGAGAGCCGGGCAGCAGAGTCGGCGAGGAGGACGGTCCATGCGCCCCGTCACACGGGATCACCACCACCCTGGCGAGCGGGGCCCGGACACGCCACGTGCGGTGGCACCGCCGACGGACCTGAACGGCGCGTGGTTGCGGCACATCCGGCGCGTCGCCGCGGGCGAGGACACCGGTCAGGCGCACGCCCACGACCAGGACCGGCCCGGCACCCCCACCGTCCAGCGCGTGACGGCCTCGGACACGGCCGGCCGGTCCACCGCCGAGGACGCCGGACACACCGAGGAATCCGGCCGTGCCGAGGACGGCGGCGGGTCGGGCAAGGAGATCATCGCCAGGCTCAGCAGCTCGATCGAACTGCACACCGTCCAGACGAAGTCGAAGCGGAACATCTTCGCCCCGGGCACCTGGTGGCCCGAACAGTGGCTGGTCGAGGGCCCCACCCGGCTCCGCAAGACCCTGGACCGGCGCGTGCTGCGCGGAGAGGCGTTCAACGACCAGGACCTGAGCGACATCCGGCAGCTCTCCGACGTCAACCCGAAGTGGCTCAAGGCCGTGGGCATCGGCACCTACGCGGACGCCGAGGCCTACCTCAAGGGAGACTTCAAGGACTGGCTGCAACTGAGCGCGGGCAAGCGGGTCCTCACCGCCACGCTGGCCGTCCGCGCGAACCACCCGGCCGTCCGCGCGGCCGCCGCACCGCCGATCAGCCCCGACTACACGCTCGGCCGGTTCATGCTCACCCAGGCACCCGGCACCTCGGCCGACGACCGCAAGCTCCTGGAAGCCGAACGGGACCAGCAGATCCGTGACACCGCCGTCGACTCCCTGTATCCGGCGGGCATCGCCCCCGAGCGCCGGCACGACGGTGCCCTGCCGGCACCGGGCAGCCCGATCGGCAAGGGCGGCAAGGAGAAGGCGCCCGACTACGTCCGCAAGGACACCAGGGCCCGCGAGATGCTCACGAAGATCCTGCTGGTCCTGCGCAGCGGTCTGAAGCTCTACGACCCGGCGCTGGGCACGCACAAGGTGGATCACGAACAGGACGTCATCCGCGCCCTGGCGCACGGCGGCCGCGTCAACGTCCGCATCCCGGCGCTCAGTTCGAAGGACGAAGCGGCCTACTGGCTGCCGCACTTCCTGGGCGTCACCAAGGACGCGACCAAGGGCGAGACCGCCGAGGACGTCTCGGAGCGCGACTTCGCCACCCACCGCACCTCCATCGGCGCCAACAAGGGCGACCAGCCGGGCACGTTCAAGGAGAAGGGCGGCATCATGGCGTCCGTCACCAACAAGCTCGCGGTCGGCGCGGCCAGCCCGAAACTGTGGGGACAGGACTTCTCCGGCGGCGGCCTGGGCTCCAAGGACTGGAACGGCGACATGGTGCTGCCGAACGGCTCCTACGGCCACATCCTGCTGGTCTACCACCGCCCCACCATGGAACGCGACGGTTCGCTCCAGATCGGCATCGAGACCATCAAGCCGCACGCCGACAGCCCGGTCGGCTACGAGCACGACTTCCGGTCCACCGAGGCCACCTCGAACCCGGAGTCCGTCCTGCACGGCCACAAGGGCGACAAGGTGGGCTCCGGCGGTCTCGGCAAGAACGAACGCTTCGTCGACCTGCGGGAGATGGGCGCGTCCCGCGCGGACGGGGACTGGCGTGCCTACCTGGACGAGGTCCAGCAGGACTGGGAGAAGGCGCTCGCCCGGACGGAGGAGGGCTCGCAGGAACGCCGGGCCCTGTACGAGGAACTCGTCGGCCCCCGCCCGAAGCCGTGAGCCCGCCCGGTGACCTCCGGCCCGGTGCCTCCCGGCCCGGTGCCTCCCGGCCCGGTGCCTCCCGGCCCGGGGCGCCGTCCTACAGGAACGGCGTCCCGGCGTCGAGGCCTGACAACACCCTGCCGTACAGCTCCAGATTGGCGGCGGGGTTGACGAACGAGTGCAGGCTCAGGGCGTTCAGGTCCCGCACGATCCGCTGGACGGGCGCCTCCCGGTGCAAAGAGGAGGCGCCCGAGGCGGACCCGACCAGGTCGGCGGCCTCCTTGCACGACCGGGTCAGGTACCCGCACTGCGCCCGGATCCGGGCCCGCTCCAGCGTCGTGTACGGCTCGCCCGTGGCCGCCCTGGACTCGATCAGCCCGATGAGGTCCGCGGCGAGCAGTTCCGCGGACGACACCTTCATCTCGGCCTCGGCGAACTGGAGATGCGTCACCGGTGCCTCGTGCTGGCGTTCGTAGCAGGTGTACGTGATGCCCCGCTGATGGATGCGCTCACCGAACTCCGTCAGGGCCGCCCGTGCCAGACCGAGGGCGTTCGCGGCCGTCCAGGCACAGAACAGCAGCAGCACCGGCATCCGGTAGAACGGGTCGCCGCCGTTGCGCAGCGACGGGAACGCGCCCGACAGCAACGGCCCCAACGGCAGGACGCGATGGGCGGGCACGTGCACGTCCTGGGCGACGACGGTGTTGCTCCCGCTGCCGGCGAGACCCGTGACGTTCCAGTCGTCCAGCACCTTGAGCTCCGCCATCGGGATCGCCAGCCACAGCATCTCCGGCGGACCGTCCGCTGTGTCGGCCAGCGCGGTCAGCAGATGCCAGTCGGCGTCCTGGCAGCCGGTCGCGAACGGGGAGTTCCCGCTCACCACGTAACCGCCGTCCACCGCCACCGCCCTCGAACCCGGTACGAGGGTGCCGCCCACCCGGACATCGGGACCGGTGAAGATCTCGTCCTGGGCCTCGTCGGGGAACAGGGCCGCGATGAAGGCGCACCCGGCCTGGATCAGCGCCATGAACCCGGCCGACCCGCACGCGGCGGAGACCGCGCTCAGCGCGTCGACCTGGGTCCGTAACGAGGACTGGTAACCCCCGTGACGACGCGGGACGTTCATACGGTGGATCCCGGCACCCGCGAGTGCCTGGACGACCTCGCCCGTCACCCGCCGCTCCTGTTCCGCGCGCAGGGCGTGCGAGCGGATCAGCGGCTGGAGCGCGCGGACGCGCTCGACCAGACCGGTGCCACCGGTGCCCGAACCAGGTGCTGACGTACCGGCCAACGGACGACCTCCGGACTCGGCCCACGGACGGGACATCACCGTCGCGCCGATCCGCGGGTCTGTCAACGCCGCGTGACGACACCGGAGTTCGGGCGCACTCGGCTACGCTGAACCGGGAGGTGCCAAGTGGTCCTGGGGGAGAACGAGCCGGGCGGGGCGTCGCGGTCCACGACGGTGGTGGTGATCGGCGCGGGCCCGGCCGGGCTGACCGTCGCCAACCTGCTGCGCACCTGCGGGGTGGACTGCGTCGTGCTGGAGCGCGGCAGCCGCGAGTACGTGGCGCAGCGGCAGCGGGCGGGCATCGTGGAGAGCCGCGCCGTGCGGATGTTCGAGACCTGGGGGCTGGCCGACCTGGTGCTGGGCGGCGCACCGCACGACGGCATCCTGGAGTTCCGGGTGGACGGCGAGACCCACCTCGTGGACGACAACGACGGCTCCGAGGGGCCCGGGGCACGGCTCTGCCCGCAGCAGCTCCTGGTCGCCAACCTCACCGCCGCCCATCTCGCCGACGGCGGTGACATCCGCTACGAGGTGGCCGACGTCTCCCTGCACGG
The DNA here is from genome assembly GCF_001005085.2 of Streptomyces humi. GTDB lineage: Bacteria > Actinomycetota > Actinomycetes > Streptomycetales > Streptomycetaceae > Streptomyces > Streptomyces humi. Next base: position 41,057 of record NZ_LBMU02000073.1, on the reverse strand, counting down.
CCTGACCGGAGACCGCCCCACCGTCCGCTACCGCTCCGCCGACGGCACCCCGCACTCGATCACCTGCGACTTCGTCGCCGGCTGTGACGGTGACCACGGTGTCACCCGCGCCGCCGTCCCCGAGGGTGTCCTCAGCGCCCACGGCTTCGACCACGGCGTCGGCTGGCTCACCGTCCTCGCCGACGCACCGCCCCCTGCCCACCCCCTGCTCGCCGTCAGCCCGCAGGGTTTCGCCGCGCACTTCCCCCGCGGGCCGCAGCGCAGCCGCTACTACCTCCAGTGCCCGCCCGACGACCGGCCCGAGGCCTGGCCGGACCACCGCGTCTGGGAGGCACTGCGCACCAGGCTCGCCGATCCCGCCCTGACCGCCGGCCCGATCACCGACCGCGAGACCTTCCGGCTGCGCAGCCTGGTCCACGACCCCATGCAGTACGGCCGGCTGTTCCTCGTCGGGGACGCCGCCCACATCGTGTCCCCCATGGGGGGCAAGGGCATGAACCTCGCCCTGTACGACGCCGATCTCTTCGCCCGCGCCGTCCGCGACCACGTCCGCGACCAGGACGACACCGCGCTGCGCAGTTACTCGCGGCGCTGCCTGCGGCGCGTCTGGAACGACCAGGAGTTCTCCCACTGGCTGACCCGGACGGTCCACGACGCCGGCGACGACACCCACCGCGGCCCGTTCCTGCGCAACCTCGCCCGCGCCCGCCTGCACCGCCTCTTCACCTCTCCCACGGCCGCGCAGGCCTTCGCGGAACAGATGACCGGCCTGGACCCGACCCCGGACCCCTCCGCTCCCACCATCCGCTGACCGCCCCGCGCCGAAGCGAGCTGAGGGGGGCAGGCGGGTGCCCGGTCAGGCGGCCGTGGCCGCCGGGTCGGGGGACAGGTGCTCGTGGACGGCGAGCCAGGTGCCGTCGCCCGTGCGGTGGAGGACGATGGTCTCGCGCTCGTGCAGCGTCTCCTCCCCGGCCCGGGTGGCGACCCGGGTGGTCACCGAGTGGGTGAACACGGCCGTGTCGCCGAGCAACTGGAGCCGCCGGTCCTTCGACTCGCAGGCGAGGACGCGGAAGCCGTCCTCCTCGCTCCACCTGTGCCACAGGCCGCGGTACTCCTCGGTGGAGTCCAGACGCCGGTCGGTGGTGTGGAAGACGAAGCTCGCCTCGGCCGCGAAGGCGGCGAAGTAGTCGTCGGTACGACCTTCGGCGAAGGCGGCGATCAGCGCGTCGGCCGCGGCGAGGGCGGTCTCGTGGTCGTTGTTCATGGCTGGGGCTCCGGGATCCGGGCCACGGCGCGGACGGGTGCGCCGTCCGCGCCGGGCAGGTGGAGGGGGAAGAGGCTGACGTGGACGGCGTGGCCGGCCAGCTGGGCGCCGAGGACCTCGGCGAGGTTGGTGAGGTTCTCGGCGATGACGGCGTCCGCGCCGCACAGCACCCGGTGGGCGGGAAGGGTCTCGCCGGGCGTGGGGTCGACGCTGAGCGCGTCGATCCCGACGGTGCGCACACCACGGGCGACGAGCAGCCCGGCCGCCTCCGGGGTCAGGTACGGGTGGTCGTGGTAGGCGTCGGTGCCCCAGTGGGCGGACCAGCCGGTGGCGACCAGCACGATCCGGCCCTCGGGCACGGCGGCCAGCAGGTCCGCCCCGATGGCCGCCCGGGGCGGCAGACCCCGGGCGTCGACGACGTGGGCGGGGCCGTCGAAACGGTCCAGCGGCAGCTGGTCCAGCGCGGACAGGCCGTCCTCGATGTGGGAGGGGGCGTCCACGTGCGTGCCGGACTGCGAGCCCATGTGCACCTGGAGGACGTTGACGCCGTCCCGGGCCGCGGTCAGCGCGGGCCGGATGTCCACCTGAGGGTCGCCGGGGTAGACCGGCATGCCGGTGCGCAGTGGCACCGACAGGTCGATCAGCCGCATCCCGGTCACACCTCGGCCGGCTCGGGAGCGCCCACGGGCGCGCCGTCGGCGGCGGTGATCGGCGGCACCGGGGTGTCGACGGCCCGCACCAGCCGCGGGCCCTCGGGGCCGAAGACGGCGCGGGGCTCGGGGAACAGCCACAGCAGCGCCAGGTAGCTGACCGCGGCCAGGCCCAGTCCGACCGGCAGGGAGATGTCCACGCCGCCCGCGAGGTCGCCCAGGGCACCCACGAACTGGCCGGGGAGGTTCACGAACTGGACCGCGAGCAGGGCGGAGGCCAGCCAGGCGGCCATGCCGCGCCAGTTCCAGCCGTGCGTGAACCAGTACCGTCCGCCCCGCTGCCGGCGGTTGAAGACCTGGAGCGAGTCGGGGTCGTACCAGCCGCGGCGGGTGAGGAAGCCCAGCGTCATGATGACCATCCACGGCGCGGTGCAGACGATGATCAGCGTCGCGAAGGTGGAGATGGACTGGGTCAGGTTCGCGGCGAACCGGCCGACGAAGATGAAGGAGATCGACAGGACGCCGATGAACACCGTGGCCTGCACCCGGCTGAACCGGGTGAAGACGCTCGCGAAGTCGAGACCGGTGCCGTACAGCGAGGTGGTGCCGGTGGACATGCCGCCGATCAGCGCGAGCAGGCACACGGGCAGGAAGTACCAGGACGGCGAGATGGCCAGCAGCCCGCCGACGTAGTCCGGGGCGCTCGGGTCGAGGAACTTGCCCGCCTTCGCGGCGATGATCGAGGCCGTCGCCAGGCCGAAGAAGAACGGCAGGACCGTCGCGATCTGGGAGAGGAAGGCCGCGCCCATCACCCGGCGGCGCGGGGTGTCGGCGGGGATGTAGCGGGCCCAGTCACCGAGGAACGCTCCGAAGGAGACCGGGTTGGAGAGCACGATCAGCGCGGAGCCGATGAACGCCGGCCAGAAGCCGGGCGTGCTCAGCGAATGGAAGCTGCCCTGGTAGCCGGCGTCGAAGTCGCCGCCGAACGCGAACGCGCCGAGCACGAACAGCAGGGAGGCCGCGGCCACCGCGATCTTGTTCACGAAGAGCATGAACCGGAAGCCGTAGATGCACACCGTCAGCACCAGCGCCGCGAACAGCCCGTACGCGAGCGCGTACACACCGTCGTTCGTGGGCAGGTGGAACATCCGGTGGGCGCCGCCGACCAGGGCGTCGCCGGAGGACCACACTGAGATGGAGAAGAAGGCGATCGCCGTCAGCAGGGAGAGGAAGGAGCCGACGACCCGGCCGTGCACGCCCAGGTGGGCGGAGGAGGACACCGAGTTGCTGGTGCCGTTGAGCGGACCGAACAGGGCCAGCGGCGCGAGGATCAGCGCGCCGACGGCGAGCCCGAGGCCGGTGGCCGCCAGGCCCTGCCAGAAGGACAGCCCGAACAGGATCGGGAAGGCGCCGAGGACGCAGGTGGCGAAGGTGTTCGCGCCGCCGAAGGCGACCCGGAACAGGTCGAGCGGCCGGGCGGTGCGATCGGCGTCCGGGATGCGCTCCACCCCGTACGTCTCGATCTCGGTCAGCGACGGGGCGTCGTGCTGCTCCGCTTGGGGGCTGGTGGTCATGTCTGCTCCTCGCGAGGGCCGGCGGAGTCCAGGGTGAACAGGCTGATCAGGTCGTAGGCGACGTGCGACGCGGCGACGGAGGTGATGTCGGCGTGGTCGTAGGCGGGGGCGACCTCGACGACATCGCCGCCGACGAGGTTGAGCCCGGCGAGGCCGCGCAGGATCTCCAGCAGCTCACGCGAGGTCATGCCGCCGGCTTCCGGGGTTCCGGTGCCGGGGGCGTGTGCGGGGTCGAGGACGTCGATGTCGACGGACACGTACAGCGGCCGGTCGCCGATGCGCTGCCGCAGCGCGTCCACCGTCTCGTCGACGCCACGGCGCAGCACGTCGGAGGAGGTGACGATGCCGAACCCGAGGCGGCGGTCCTCCTCCAGGTCACGCTTGCCGTACAGCGGGCCGCGGGTGCCGACGTGGCTGAGCGCCTCGGTGTCGACGATGCCCTCCTCGACGGCGCGCCGGAACGGGGTGCCGTGGGTGTACTCGGCGCCGAAGTAGGTGTCCCAGGTGTCGAGGTGGGCGTCGAAGTGGAGCACGGCGACCGGGCCGTGCCGCTTGGCGACCGCGCGCAGCAGCGGCAGCGCGATGGTGTGGTCGCCGCCGATGGTGACCAGCTTCGTGCCGTCGGACTGGAGGCGGGACGCCTCCTCCTCGACGGTGCCGATCGCCTCGTTGATGTCGAAGGGGTTCACCGGGATGTCTCCGGCGTCGGCGACCTGCGCGGCCGCGAACGGCGACACGTCGAGGCCCGGGTGGTACGGGCGCAGCAGCCGGGACGCCTCGCGCACCGCGGCCGGGGCGAACCGGGCGCCGGGCCGGTAGGAGACGCCGGTGTCGAAGGGGACGCCGACGACGGCGATGTCCGCGCGGGGCACCTCGTCCAGCCGCGGCAGCCGGGCGAAGGTCGCCGGTCCCGCGTAGCGGGGGACGCGCGAGGAGTCCACGGGTCCACGGGGCTGGGTCGTCATCGGGCACCTTCCTGTCGTGTGGGGGTCGTACGGGGGCGTACCCGCCGGGTGGGCGGACCCCGAGGCGGAGTGAGTGGTTCCGCTAGCGGGGGATGCCTCAGTGTGCGGACGGCCGAAGGCCAGGGTCAATTGTTGACGGCACCAAGAACTACAGTTGTCTTGTGCCCGACCACAAAGCCACATCGCGTTCCGTCCTGACCGTCGGCGACCTGCTGTCCTTCCCGGCGCTCCAGATGCGGCTGCTCGCGGGCGGCGGCGGCCTGGGCCGAACGGTCTCCTGGGCGCACGTCAGCGAACTGGAGGACCCCACCCCCTGGCTCCAGGGCTCGGAGGTCATCATGACCGTGGGCCTCGCCGTGCCCCGCGCCGGCGAGGCGCAGCGGCGCTACCTGGAACGGCTGGACGACGCCGGCGTCGCGGCGCTGGTGCTCAGCACCCAGCTGCGCACCCCGCCACTGCGGCAGGTCTTCCTCGCCGCGGCCGAGGAGCGCGGCTTCCCGGTCCTCGAGGTCCCGCTCACGGTGCCCTTCGTCACCATCGCGCAGGAGGTCGCCGCCGCCGTCAGCGAGAAGTCCGCCGAGCGGCTGGGCGCCCAGCTCCAGGTGTTCGGCGCGCTGCGCTGGATGGCCGAGGAGAACCTGGACATCCCCGCGCTCTTCGACCGCCTGGAACAGCTCAGCGGCTACCGGATCTTCCTGTGCACCACCCAGGGCCGGCCCCTGCTGCCCGGTGTCGCGGCGCCCGCGGACCTCTCGGTGCTGCCCGAGGACCCGGACGCCCCGCCGACCGTGCCCGGCGGCTTCGTGCTCCCGGTCCTCGGCCCGGGCGGCGCCGCCGGCTACCTGGTCGCCCTGGAACAGGCCGGTGCCCGCCCCGCCGGTCTGGCCGTCGTCCAGCACCTCGCCACCGTCGCGGCCCTGCGGCTCGCGATGGTCCGCCAGGAGCGGGAGGTGCTCCGCCGGGAGGGCGCGGAGACCCTCGCCGAGATGCTCCAGGACACCCTCGACCCGGCCGGCGCCCAGCGCCGGCTGGCCCACCACGGCCTGGACGCGCGGCGGCCGGTCGTCCTCGCGGTGGTCCGCAGCGCCCCGGACGAGCAGCTCGGTGTGGCGCTCTCCGACCACCCCCACCTGACCCTGCGCCGCGGCGACGACCGGCTGGTCCTGGCCGAACCCGGCTTCACCGAGGCCCTGGCCGGCCTGCCCGGCGCGGTGTGCGGGGTGAGCCGCCCCTTCACCGTCGGCGAGCCGCTGCGGGTGGCCCGCCAGGAGGCGGAGTGGGCGGCCGGACGCGCCGCGGAGGCGGGCAAGCCGCTCGTCCACTACGGCGAGGACGCCACCGGACGCTGGCTGCCCGAGGACCGGCGGCTGCTGGCCGCGCTGGTCGAGCAGGTCCTCGGCGAGGCCCTGCGCTACGACGAGGCCCACGGATCACAGCTGCTGGTGTCCGTCCGCACCTGGATGGAGCGCGACCGCCGGACCGAGGACGCCGCCGCGGCCCTCCACGTCCACCCCAACACCCTCTCCTACCGGCTGCGCCGCTTCAGCGAGGTGACCGGCCGGGACCTGGCCACGACCGCCGCCTTCACCGAGGTCTGGTTCGCCGTGCGCGCGGCGACCGAACTGGGCGTGGCGGCCGAGGGGCCGTAGCGGCGGACCCGCCGGGTCCGCCTTCGTCACCGACCGCTCCGGTCACTCTGCGCCCGCCCCGCGGGCGCGCCGGGTGAGCGGAGCAGCCGACGAGTGTCCGGGACCGCGGTGAGGTGCGACGCTGGGACGAGAAACGTCCGCCGAGGGAACTCGGGAGGGGCCGATGGGACGTGATGTTCCGGCCCGGGTGTTCACCCGCGAGGACCGGCGCCGGTACCGCGAGAAGATGCACGGCTGTCTCGACGTACTGGCGCAGATGCTGCGCGGATCGGGGTTCGAGAGCGAGCGCCCCCAGGTCGGCATGGAGATCGAGCTCAACCTGGTGGACGACGACGGGCTCCCGGCGATGCGCAACACCGAGGTGCTCCAGGCGATCGCCGACCCCGCCTGGTCGAGCGAGCTGGGCCGCTTCAACCTGGAGATCGACATCCCGCCCCGGCAGCTGACGTCCGGCGGCCCCGGTGCCTGGGAGCAGACCATCCGGGACGCGCTCAACCACGCCGAGGACCGCGCCGCGACCGTGGGCGCCCACCTCATCATGATCGGGATCCTGCCGACGCTGGGGGAGTCGGACGTGGGTGAGGCGTCCCTGTCCGGTGATCCCCGCTACCGACTGCTCAACGAGCAGATCTTCGCGGCCCGCGGCGAGGACCTGCGGATCCGGCTCGAGGGCGTGGACCGGCTCTCCATGTACGCCGAGGCGATCACCCCCGAGGCCGCCTGCACCAGCACGCAGTTCCACCTCCAGGTCGCCCCGAAGGAGTTCGCGGACTACTGGAACGCGGCCCAGGCCGTCGCGGGCGTGCAGATCGCCCTGGCCGCCAACTCGCCCTTCCTCTTCGGCAGGGAACTGTGGCGTGAGACCCGCGTCCCCCTGTTCGAACAGGCCACGGACACCCGCCCCGAGGAGATCAAGGCCCAGGGGGTACGGCCGCGGGTGTGGTTCGGCGAACGGTGGATCACCAGTGTCTTCGACCTGTTCGAGGAGAACGTCCGCTACTTCCCGGCGCTGCTGCCGCTGTGCGACGACGAGGACCCGCAGCGGACCCTCGCCGCCGGCGGGGTGCCGCAGCTGGGCGAACTCACCCTGCACAACGGCACGATCTACCGCTGGAACCGCCCGGTCTACGCCGTCACCGACAGCGGTCCCCACCTGCGCATCGAGAACCGCGTGCTGCCCGCCGGCCCGACCGTCGCCGACACCATCGCCAACGCCGCCCTGTACTACGGCCTGACCCGTGCCCTCGTGGACGAGGACCGTCCGGTCTGGTCCCGGATGTCCTTCGCGGTCGCCGAGGAGAACCTGCACGCGGCCGCCCGCGACGGCATCGACGCCCGCCTTTACTGGCCCGGGACGGGCGAAGTGCCGGTCACCGAACTGGTGTTGAGACGACTGCTGCCCCTGGCGCACCGGGGCCTGGAGCTGGCGGGACTGGACGCCTCCTGGCGCGAGCCGATGCTCGGCATCATCGAGCGGCGCTGTGTCGACGGCCGCAACGGCGCCCTGTGGCAGGCGGAGACGGTCCACCACCTGGAACGGACCGGCGTCCACGACCGCCGGGAGGCCCTGCGCCGGATGACCGCCGCGTACATGGACTACATGCATCTGAACGCGGCCGCGCACACCTGGCCCGTGGACTGAGCGCGCCGCGGTGCGGCGACCCCGGCGCGTGGCCGCAGGTCACCACCGTGTCAGGATGCCGGGAGATCACCCCCCGCTTCCGGAGGCCTGCCGCGTGACCGAGACCGAGGTGGCCCTCGCGCCGCACCCCCTGCTGCTGCCCGACGGCAGGCCCGCCGCCGCGGCGTGGTCGCTGGACCCCGCCCTGCTGCACCTGAACCACGGATCGTTCGGTGCCGTCCCGCTGGTGGCGCAGCAGCGGCAGGCGGAGCTGCGCGCCGAGATGGAGCGCGCGCCGGTGGTGTGGTTCCCGGAGCTGCCGCAGCGGCTCGCCGCCACCCGGGCCGACCTCGCCCGTTTCCTGCGCGTCGACGCCGGCGACCTCGCCCTGGTGCCGAACGCCAGCGCCGGCGCCAGCGTGGTCTTCAACGCGCTCGAACGCCGTGCCGGCGGGGAGATCGTCGTCACCGACCACGGCTACGGGGCCGTCACCATGGGTGCCGAGCGGCTGGCCCGCCGCTGGGGCGGCCGGGTGCGCACGGCGCGGGTACCGCTCGGCGCCGACGAGGACGAGGCGTACGAGGCCGTCGTGGCCGAACTCGGTGAGGCCACCGACCTCGTCGTGGTCGACCAGATCACCTCCGCGACCGCGCGCCGCCTCCCGGTCGAGCGCATCGGCGCGGAGGCACGCCGCCGGGGCGTGCCGATGCTCGTCGACGGCGCTCACGCGCCCGGCCTGCTCGCCGCCCCGCTCGCCGACGCGACGTACGACTTCTGGACCGGGAACCTGCACAAATGGGGCTGCGCCCCGCGCGGCACCGCGGCCCTGGTCGCCCGCGGCCCGCTGCGGGACCGGCTGTGCCCGCTGATCGACTCCTGGGGAGCCGCGGAGCCGTATCCCGTCCGCTTCGACCACCAGGGCACCCTCGACGCCACCTCCTACCTGGCGGCGCCGACGTCCCTCGCGTTCGTCGAGGACACCTGGGGCTGGTCCGCCGCCCGCCGGCACCTGGACCGCCTCGCGGACCACGCCGCCCATGTCATCGGTGCCGCCGTCACCCGCCTCAGCGGCGAGGACAGCCGGGCCCACGTCGGGATGCCGGTCCCCGGCATGCGCCTGGTGCGGCTGCCCGACGGCCTCGGGCGCAGCAGGATCGAGGCCGACGCGCTGCGCGACCGGGCGGCCCGCGAACTCGCCGTCGAGGCCGCCTTCACCAGCTTCGACGGCATCGGCTACCTGCGCGTGTCCGCGCACGTCTACAACACCCCGGCCGACTACGAGCACTTCGCCGAGCGATGCGTCCCGGTGCTGGCCGACTGGGCCCGGGAGCAAGGCCGTTGAGTCATCAGGTCAAGCGTCCCGGACACTTGACTCGGTAGGTGCGCGGCCCGATCCTCGTCCCAGGTATTGCGCGGTTCATGACAACGTCATGGTTCCGTCAACCGCGCGCTCCCGCCGACCGAGGGACGTGGGCCGTGACGCCGTTTCGACGCTCGTACCGCAGACGCAGGAACGTCACCATGCTGTCGCTGCTGCTCCTGGTACTGACCATGGCCCTCGGGCCCACGCCGAGTTCGGCGGCCGGCGACAACTGGTGGGACCCGACCGCCCGACCGGCCCCGGACGTCCAGATCAACGTCACCGGCGAGCCGTTCACCGGTACGAACTCGGCAGGGGAAGTGCGCGGGTTCGTCGACGCGCACAACCACCTGTTCGGCAACGAGGCCTTCGGCGGCCGCCTGATCTGCGGCAAGGTCTTCTCCGAGGCCGGTGTCGCCGACGCCCTGAAGGACTGTCCCGAGCACTACCCCGACGGCAGTCTCGCGCTCTTCGACTACATCACCCACGGCGGCGACGGCAAGCACGACCCCGTCGGCTGGCCGACCTTCAGGGACTGGCCCGCGTACGACTCGATGACCCACCAGGCCGACTACTACGCCTGGGTGGAGCGGGCCTGGCGCGGGGGACAGCGGGTGCTCGTCAACGACCTCGTCACCAACGGCATGATCTGCTCGATCTACCCCTTCAAGGACCGCAGTTGTGACGAGATGACCTCGATCCGGTTGCAGGCGAGGATGACCTACGCGCTCCAGGCGTACATCGACAAGATGTACGGCGGCACGGGCAGGGGCTGGTTCCGGATCGTGACCGACAGCGCGCAGGCGCGGCAGGTGATCGAGGAGGGCAAGCTCGCCGTCGTCCTCGGCGTCGAGACCTCCGAACCCTTCGGCTGCAAGCAGATCCTGGACATCCCGCAGTGCGGCAAGGAGGACATCGACAAGGGCCTCGACGAGCTCTACGCGCTCGGCGTCCGCTCCATGTTCCTCTGCCACAAGTTCGACAACGCCCTGTGCGGTGTCCGCTTCGACTCCGGAGGCCTCGGAACGGCCATCAACGTCGGCCAGTTCCTGTCCACCGGCACCTTCTGGGGGACCGAGAAGTGCACCGGCCCGCAGCACGACAACCCCATCGGAAGCGCCTCCTCGGCGGCGGAGTCGGACCTGCCGGCCGGCGTGGACGTCCCCGCGTACGACGCGGACGCCCAGTGCAACAGACGCGGTCTCACCGAACTCGGCGAGTACGCCGTGCGCGGCATGATGAAGCGCAAGATGATGCTGGAGATCGACCACATGAGCGTCAAGGCCGTCGGCCAGGCACTCGACATCCTGGAGTCCGCTTCCTACCCCGGCGTGATCTCCTCGCACAGCTGGATGGACCTGGACTGGACCGAGCGGGTCTACGCCCTCGGCGGCTTCGTCGCCCAGTACATGCACGGCTCCGAGGGCTTCGTCGCGGAAGCCGCCCGGACCAAGGCGCTGCGTGACAAGTACGGCGTGGGCTACGGCTACGGCACCGACTTCAACGGCATCGGCGACCACCCCGCCCCCCGCGGAGCGGACACCGCGAACAAGGTGACGTACCCCTTCAGAAGCGTCGACGGCGGTTCCGTCATCGACCGGCAGACCTCCGGTGAGCGCACCTTCGACATCAACACCGACGGCGCGGCCCACGCGGGGATGATCCCCGACTGGATCGAGGACATCCGGCAGGCCGGCGGCCAGGACGTGGTGAACGACCTGTTCCGCGGCGCCGAGTCCTACCTGGACACCTGGGGGGCCACCGAACGGCACCAGGCCTCGGTGAACCTCGCCAAGGGGCAGCCGGCGACGGCCAGTTCCTCCGAGTCGAACCCGTTCACCAGCTACCAGCCGGGGCGTGCCGCCGACGGCGACGACACCACCCGCTGGGCCAGCGACTGGAGCGACGACCAGTGGTGGCAGGCCGACCTCGGCTCCACCCACCTGGTCTCCCGCGTGACGCTCGACTGGGAGCGCGCGTACGGCAAGGCGTACCGCATCGAACTCTCCACCGACGGCACGAACTGGGCGACCGTCTGGTCCACCACCAGCGGTGACGGCGGCCTGGACACGGCCCGGTTCACCGGGACCCCGGCCCGCTACGTCCGGGTGCACGGCCTCGACCGCGGCACCGACTGGGGATACTCGCTGTACGAGGTCGGGGTCCACAGCGCCTGAGGCGGGAGTTCACGGATGGCACGCATGCCGTCGGCACAGCGGCGCGAACAGCTGACGGAAGCGGCCATCAGGACGATGGCCCGGGACGGCGTCGCCAAGGCGACGACCCGGGCCATCGCCGCCGAGGCGGGCGTCTCACTGAGCGTCTTCCACTACTGCTTCGACTCCAAGCAGGCCCTGATCGAGTCCGTCATCACCGCCCTCACCGACCACTCGGTGACCGTCGTGCGGGAGGCGCTGCGGCCCAGGGGCACGCTGGCGGAGACCGTCCGGGCCGGCTTCGAGGCGTACTGGCACCACGTCCGCGAACACCCCGACGAGCACATGCTCACCTACGAACTCACCCAGTACGCCCTGCGCGAGCCGGGGTTCGAGCACCTGGCCCGACGGCAGTACGAGCTGTACGGCATCGCCTACGCCGAGCTGATCGAGCGCCTGCGCAGCAGCCGCGACCTCGAACTCCGCGTCCCCGTCTCCGTACTGGCCCGCTACCTGGCCGCCGTGACCGACGGCCTGACCCTCAACTACCTGGTCCTGGGCGACGAGTCGGCCTGGACCGACATCCTCGACACGGTCACCGCCCACATCGCGGGGCTGGTGGCCTGACCCGCGGCCGACACCGAACACATGGCCGAAACTCCGCTATGATCACTGCGGCAAGGCTGTAGCGCAGAGGTCGTCGCGCCCAAGCATCGAGCTGGAGGACGTCGGTTCGAATCCGACCGGTCTTGCCGCCTATTCGTGGAGGAAAGTCGACTGGCGTCGGTTCGTCCTGGGCGGGCGGAGGGCGAGGCCGCCCCCGGCACCCGGGCGCCGGCCACGGACCGGTGGAGTGGTGATGACGCAGCCGACACCCGTACGCTGCCCCGCGATCGAGCACCCGGACATCCCGATCAGCGACCCCGCCGCGCTGGAACCACTGCTCGACCGCCTGCGGTCCGCGCCGTCCCTGGACACCGACGAGACCTTCCCGCTCGGCACCGTCCGCGCGGACGGCCGGGTCGACCTGTGCAAGCAGGGCCTGGGAACGGCCGGTGCCGCCCGGCTGATGCCCGTCGCCGCGGCCTCCCCGCACGCCGCGCACGTCCTGCTCGGCACCAACGCCATCGGCGACGAGGGAGCCCGCACGGTCGCCGACGCGCTGACCGACGGCCACGGCCTGCGCACCCTCTACCTCGGCTGCAACCGCATCGGCCCGCGGGGCACCGCCGCGCTCGCCGACGCCCTCTCGGCCGACGACACCGTCCGGGCCCTCTGGCTCAAGCGCAACCCGGTCGGCGACGAGGGCGCCCACGCACTCGCCGCGCTGCTCCGGCGCAACACCGCGCTGCGCACCCTCGACCTGGTCAACACCGGGGTGACCACCGACGGCCTGCGCGCCCTGCTCGACGCCCTCACCGACCGCCCCGCCCCGGTGGAACGCCTCTTCCTCGGCGGCAACGGCCTGACCGCGGACGCCGCCCCGCTGCTCGCGGCGCTGATCCGGGACGCGGGCGTACGCGAGCTGTACCTCCCCGCCAACCACCTCGGCGACGAGGGCGCCGCGATCCTCGCGGCCGCGGCCGACCCGGTACACCCCGTCCGCCTCGGCCTCGGCGGCAACGGCATCGGCCCCGCCGGCGCCCGCGCCCTCGCCGGCTCCCTGGCCGGCATCGAGGTCCTCGACCTGGGCCGCCCCCTGTCCGAACGCAGTCTCGGCGCCCCCGCCAACACCACCGGCGACGACGGCGCCCACGCGCTGGCCGCCGCACTGCCGGGCAGCCCACTGCGCCGGCTGGAACTGTGCCACACCGGCCTGACCGGCCGGGGCGCCAAGACCCTGCTGGCCGCGGTACCCGACGACTCGCCGCTGGAGTACGTCGGCCTCGGCCCCGGCCTGCCCCGCAAGGTGAAGCGGTCCTTCACCCGGCGGCTGCGGCCCCTCGGCGCGGCACACCCCGACCTGCGCGCGATAGGAAGTGTCTACCGGTGAGCTCCCCGGCCGAACTCCGCTGCCTCCCACCGGACGAGGCATCCGGCTGGCGCCGGGCACGCCGTTACGCCGTGCCCCGGTGGATGATCGAGCGAGCCACCGAGCGCCGGCTGGCCGGTGACTGGCGCGGCGCCTGCGCGGCGGCCAACGTGGACGTCGCCTTCGACCTGTCCGAGGTCGCCGAGCACTGCGGCGACGACACCGCCGCCGCCCTCGTGGCCGACCTCCGGCACCTCGCCCCCGACCTGCTGCGCTGGCACCTGCCGCGCACCCTGGGCGGCCGGACCACGCTCGCCACGGACCGCACGGTCGTCCTCGCGCGCTACCGGCCGAGAACCCAGGGCGAGGGCCCGCGGGCCACGCCGTACCTGCACGTCACCACCGGACCCATGGCCGACGGACCACAGCGGATCGCGCTGCGCTTCCGGACCCTCAGGGACGAGCAGACCGCCGGCGTCTTCGGATCCACCACCGACGACTGGCGCCTCGCCCGGCACCTCTGGGACGCACGGCACGCCGCGGAACTGCGCGAGCGATGCGGAGGCGGCCCGGACCGGTCGCCGTTCCGCCACGCCGACGGCACCGCCCTGGGCCCGGACGAGTTCCCGACGGCCGGACCCGGCGCCGACGACCCCGCGGCCCGGACCGAGCGGATCATGCTGACGCACCGGAAGGACGGGTCGCCGGCCGCCTTCGCCGAGGCCGGGATCAGGCTGGACCTGACGCCTCCGCAGAAGTCCGGCTGGTACCAGGCGGACCCGGAGCGGCTGCTGAGCGGCATCCCGCTGAACCACGGCCGCCTGGAGCCGGAGATCCGCAGGCAGCAGGCCGCGGGCGCCGGCAACCGATTCCTCATCGCCGCGCACTGGCGGACGTACATCCTGCTGGAGCTCACCGACGACGCCGGGCTGGCCGTCCGCGCCGTCGACCGGGAGGACGCCGAGGGCCTGCCCTTCCTCGCCGAGGCCCTCTGGCGCAGGCTCCCCGACCTCGATCTCCTGCGGGACGGCGAGATCGCCGCGGAGCACCTCCACCCGCTGGTCCGCGAGGCGCTGTTCCCCGCCCTCCGGGTCCCGGCGGACCAGGGCGGCCCGCCCGCGCCGACGGCCCCCGCGCCCGTGCGGGTCAGGTGCCGCGGCGCGTGGCACGAGGTCGGCTTCCGGCCCGGCGGCCCGCTGAGCATGCCGCACAGCGACGACGAACAGCAGCGCGAACGAGCCCTGCGCGCCTTCGGCGGTGCCGTCGCCGGCTGCTTCGCCGTGGAACAGACCTGGACGTCCGGGAAGGGCCGCCTGCCCAAGGCACTGCGGGCCCAGCGCGGCGAACTGTTCCAGCGCGCCCAGCACGGCGACACCCCCGGTGTCCTGGCACTCCTGGACGCCGGTATGGACCCCCGGGTGCGGGACGCCGGCGGCCGCACCCTGCTGCACGTGCTGAACCTCCTGGACCACGAGACCCTGCTGCCCCGGCTGCTGGCCGGGGGAGCGGACCTGGAGGCCCGCGACCGGCGCGAGCGCACCCCCCTGTTCGCGGCGGTCAACGACCTCGGTTCCAAGGCGCTCGTGGAGGCCCTGGTCGCCGCCGGGGCGCGGCTCGACGCGATCGACGAGTCCGAACTGTCCCTCGCCCAGCTCGTCCGCCGCTACAAACGGTCCGACCTCGCCTTCCTCCGCGACCGCGTGGAGGCGGAGCACCCGGGGATCGGCGCCGACTGGTGGGACGAGCACATGGACGAGCGGGAGCGGTACGACTCGGACGAACCCGACGACGAGGAGGAGCCGGCCCTGTGAGCGCCGATCGAACCGACCTAACCGACGGAGCCGACGGAGCCGACGGAGCCGACCGAACCGACCGCACCGACCGAACCAACCGCACCGACCGCGCCACCCCCGCCGCCATGCCCGCCTCCTCCGCCACGTCCGCCGGCCCGCTGGCGGCCGCCGACGACCTCAACCGCAGGCTGCGCACGCGGCGCACCGAGCCCGCCGCGAACCCGCAACTGGAGGCCCTGGCCCTCGCCGTGACGGCCAATCAGCCGGTGCTGCTCTGGGGCGAACCGGGCATCGGCAAGTCGGCAGCCCTGGAACAGCTCGCCGCCGGACTCGGCCTGGCGCTGGAGACCGTCATCGCCAGCGTGCACGAGCCCTCCGACTTCGCCGGACTGCCCGTCGTCGGCGACGACCCCGCCGTCACCGGTGTGCCGATGGCACCCCCGGACTGGGCCGTCCGCCTCGCCCGCGCCGGACAGGGCCTGCTCTTCTTCGACGAACTCTCCTCCGCGCCGCCGGCCGTGCAGGCGGCCCTGCTGCGCGTGGTGCTCGAACGGCGCGTCGGCAGCCTGGTCCTGCCCGACGCGGTACGCATCGTCGCCGCCGCCAACCCGCCCTCCAGCGCGGCGGACGGCTGGCATCTCAGCCCGCCGCTCGCCAACCGGTTCGTCCACCTCGAATGGACCCACGACCCCCGCACGGTCGCCCGCGGCATGGCCGGCACCTGGCCGGAGGTGGCCGTACCCGTCGTCGACGCGGGCCGGGTGCCCGGCGCGGTCGCCCGGGCACGCGGCGCGGTCTCCGGCTTCCTCACCGCCCGGCCCGGCCTCGTCCATCACATCCCCGGCGACGCCGAGAGCCGCGGCCGGTCCTGGCCGTCGCCCCGGACCTGGGAGATGGCCCTCAGGCTGCTCGCCACCGGGTACGCGGCGGGCGCCGGCCGCGAGGCCCTTGCCGCCGCGCTCACCGGTGCCGTCGGGGACGGCGCCGGCATCGAGCTGCTGTCCTACCTCGAACACCTCGACCTGCCCGACCCCGACCGGGTCCTCGCCGACCCGGACGCCTTCGCCCTGCCCGACCGGGGCGACCGGCAACTCGCCTTCCTCATCGCCGTGGTCGCCGCCGTCCAGGACGACCTCACCCGGCCCCGCTGGGAGGCGGGCTGGGCGGTACTGGCGAAGGCCGTGGACGCCGGCGTACCGGACGTGGCCGCCCGCGCCGCCACCGACCTCGCCCTGATGCGGCACTTGGACTGGCCCGTACCGCCCGGCATCGACGCCTTCCTGGACCTGTTGCAGATGTCCGGAGCGCTGCCCGGCGCCGGCCGGTGAGGACGCGGGGATGACGGAGCACCCCCGCGCCGCCCTGGACCTGACCAGACTGCTGGCCGCCCGCTACCGGGCGGCCACCGACCGGCCCTACCTGGCGTCCGCGCTGTACGCCCTGACCGTCGTCCCGAGCGGTGACGTGCCGACGATGGGCGTGGACCGGCACTGGCGCTGCTACGTGTCGCCCGCCTTCGTCGACGCGACCCCGGTGCCCGAACTCGCGGGTGTGTGGGTGCACGAGGCGGCCCACCTGCTGCGCGACCACCACGGCCGGGCCGACCGGCTGCCCGCCGCCACCCAGCGCGACCCGCACCGCGTCAACGTCGCGCAGGACTGCGAGATCAACGACGACCTGCTCGCCGACGGCCTTCTGCTGCCCGAGGGGCGCATGGAACCCCGGCTCTTCGGCCTGCCCGAAGGCCAGTTGTTCGAGGCGTACGTCGACGCGCTGCCCGCGCACGTGCGGACACCGGACTGCGGATCGGGCGCCCACGGCCGGCCCGTGCCCTGGGAACTGTCCGACTCCGCCGGTCCCGCGCGGATCGGCGAGGTCGAGGCGCAGGCCCTGCGCCGGCGGACCGCCGAGGCGATGCGCGCCCACCGGCGCAGCCGCGGCACCCTGCCCGCGGGCTGGCAGCGCTGGGCGGAGGAGACCCTCGAACCCACCGTGGACTGGCGGCGGGCGCTGACCGGCGCGGTCCGGGAGGCCGCCGCCTGGGCCGCCGGAGCGGTCGACTACACCTACCGCCGCCCCTCGCGCCGGACTCCGGCGCTGCGCGGTGTGGTCCTGCCCAGCCTGCGCCGTCCGCTGCCCCGGGTGGCCGTCGTCATCGACACCTCCGGTTCGATGGGGGAGGCCGAACTGGGCGCCGCCCTCGCCGAGGTGACGGGTGTGCTGCGCGAGGTGGGCATCCGCGGCAACCGGGTGAGCGTGCTCGCGTGCGACGCCGACGTGCACGCGGTGTCCCGGGTGACGGCG
Source organism: Streptomyces humi (assembly GCF_001005085.2). Lineage (GTDB taxonomy): Bacteria > Actinomycetota > Actinomycetes > Streptomycetales > Streptomycetaceae > Streptomyces > Streptomyces humi. Next base: position 23,749 of record NZ_LBMU02000073.1, on the reverse strand, counting down.
ACCGAGCAGATCACCCTGGCCGGCGGTGGCGGTACCGACATGCGGGTCGGCATCGAGGCGGCACTGGCGGTCCCGGACCGCCCGAGCGTCGTCGTCGTCCTCACCGACGGGTACACCCCGTGGCCGGACGAGAGCCCGCCGTGCCGCCTCGTCGCGGCTCTGATCGGCGCCGACGCGCCCCAGCCGCCGGACTGGGTGGAGACGGTCCGCGTCCCCGGCTGACGCGGAGACCCCGCCGTGCGGCCGGGGGCGGCCGCCGGACCGCCGGGCACCGGTCGTCAGGAGCCGAGGCGGACCCGCAGCCCCGGCTGGAGCAGGTCGCCGTGCGCGGCGACCATGTCGTCGCACAGGCGCCAGATGTCCTCCACCGTCAGGGCCGCGGCGGTGGCCGGGTCGGTCATCGCCGCATGCCTGATGTGCCGCGGCTCGTCCTCTATCGCCGCCCGCACCACCAGGTCGTTCGCGCTGAGGTAGGTGCGGTTGAGCGCCGCCAGCTGGGGCGGGAGGGAGCCCACCCGGGTGGGCTGCACACCCAGCGAGTCCACCAGGCACGGCACCTCGACGACGCCGTGCGCGGGCAGGTTGTCGATCAGACCGCGGTTCGGGACGTTGCCGTACACCGTGCGCGGGGTGCCGGTGACCATGCTGTGGATGATCTGGGGCGCGTACTCCATCGTGCCCTCGACGGAGATCGGGGCGCCGGCGGCCAGCGCGTCGCGGGTCCTGCCGTACTCGGCCGTGTTCTCGTCGACGATCTTCAGGTACTCGCCGACCGGCAGCCGCAGCCGCTCGACCTCGCTGGTGTGGGGCAGGTACCAGGGCACGTACTCGGAGGAGTGCTCACTGGTCTCGGTGGGGTAGTGGCCGAGCCTGCGGTACATGTCGACGCGGACCCGGCGGCGCAACTGGTCGTCGGCGGCGATCAGTTCGTCCAGCTTCGGATAGAGGCTGCGGCCCTGGTGCTCGAAGCGCAGCACCCACGCCTGGTGGTTGACCCCGGCCGCGTGGTAACTGATCTCCTCATAGGGGACCTTGACCAGGTCGGCGAGGTCACGCATGGTCCAGTAGACCGAGTGGCACAGTCCCACCACGCGGGTCAGGCCGGTGGCCTCGGTGAGGTACTGGACGTTCATGGCCATCGGGTTGGTGTAGTTCAGCAGCCAGGCCTGCGGGCAGAGCTCGGCGATGTCGCGGCCGAGTTCCCTGAGGAACGGGAAGGTGCGCAGGGCGCGGAAGACGCCGCCGATGCCAAGGGTGTCCCCGATGGTCTGGCGCAGTCCGTAGCGGGCGGGCACCTCGAAGTCGGTGCGGGTGGCCTCGGCCATGCCGATCTGCACGATGTTGATGACGAAGTCGGCGTCCGCCAGGGCCTCGCGGCGGTCGGTGTGCGCGGTGACGGTGGGTCCGGCGCCCAGGGTGTCGGCGATGCGCAGGGCGGCGGCGTGCGCGGTGGCCAGGCGTTCGGCGTCGATGTCGTGCAGCGCGACGTGCGCGGACTTCAGTTCCTCGAAGGCGAGCAGGTCCGCGAGCAGACCCTGGGTGAAGACGACGCTGCCGGCGCCGACGAAGACGATCTTGAGGGTGGTCATACGGGGGTTTCCTCGGTCTCGGGAAGGCGGGTGAGGGCTTCGTCCCAGGTGGGCTGGGCGCCGGTGCCGCCGCTGGCCCGGGTGGACAGGGCGCCGCAGACCGCGGCGAGGCGGAGTGCGTCCGGAAGGGACATCCCGTGCAGCAGACCGGCGATGAAACCGGCGTCGAAGCTGTCGCCGGCGCCGACCGCGTCGACGGGCTCGACCGTGATGCCCCGGGTGCTGACGAGGCGTTCGCCGTCGTGGCAGAGCGCGCCGTCGGCGCCGTTCTTGACGACGGCGACCGGTCCCCGGGCGGCGAGCCGGGCGGCTGCCTCGGCCGGGTCCGCTGCGTCGGTCCGGGCCAGCCGGCGAGCCTCGGCCGCGTTGGGCAGCAGGAAGTCGGTGTGGGCCAGCACGGCGTCCAGACCGGTGGGTTCCCAGCGGCCGGCCGGGTCGTCGTTGGTGTCGACGGAGGTGGTGGCGCCGTGCCGGCGTGCGGTGCGCAGCAGGTCCGGGAGCGCGGGGGCGAGCCGGGGCAGCAGGAAGTACGAGGTGGAGTGGACGTGCCGGGCGGCGGCCAGCAGGGCGGGCGGCACGTCGTCCGCGGTGGTGGCGGCCAGGGTGCCGGAGGCGGTCAGGATGGCCCGGTCGTCGCCGCGGGTGAGGGCCACGGTCAGCGGGGTGGGCCGGTCCGGGTCGACGGTCAGCGCCCCGGTGTCGACGCCGTGGGCGTCGAGGCGGCCACGCATGTAGCGGCCGGCGTCGTCGTCGCCCACCCGGCCGGCGAAGGCGACCCGCAGGCCCAGGCGCGCGGCTCCGCAGGCGACGATCGCGCCGGAGCCCCCGACGGTGAGGGTGCCGGAGGGCACCAGTTGTTCGCGCTGGCCGAAGGCGAGCGGGGTGTCGAGGGGACCGATGACGACGTCCGGGTTGGCGTCACCGATGACGAGCAGGTCGAAGGTGTGCGGCATCGCGGAGTTCCTGCCTGGTGGTGTGTCGCTGGTGGTGTGTCTGGCCGGTCCGCGGGGTCAGCCCTTGAGACCGGTGGAGGTGATGGACTGGATGAACGCCTTCTGCGCGCCGAGGAAGGCGAGCAGGACGGGCAGCACGGTGATGACGTTCCCGGCCATCACCGCGGCCCACTGGGTGTGGTGCTGTCCCTGGAAGGTCGTCAGACCGAGCTGGAGCGTGTACTGGGTGTCGTGGTTGATGGCGATCAGCGGCCAGGTGAGGTCGTTCCAGGTGCTCAGGAAGGTGAGCACGGCGACTGTGCTGAGGGCGGGCCGGGACAGCGGGAGCACGATCCGCCACAGCACGCGCAGCCGCGAACACCCGTCGATCCAGGCCGCCTCCTCCAGCTCCCGGGGCAGGGAGAGGAAGAACTGGCGGAGCAGGAACACCGAGAACGGGGTGACCAGGGACGGCACGATCAGCGCGCCGAGGGTGTCGATGAGACCGAGCTGCTTCATCACCAGGAAGGTGGGGATCATCGTCAGCTGGAACGGGATCGCCATCGTCGCCAGCATCAGGCCCAGCAGCAGCCGGGAGCCGGCGAACCGCATGCGGGCGAAGGCGTAGCCGCCGAGGGTTCCGAGCACCAGGTTGGCGACGACGGTGACCAGGCTGACGAGGAGGGAGTTGGCGAACCAGCGCGGGAACATCGCATTGCCCAGCACGTAGCGGTAGCCGCCCAGGTCGAGACGCGAGGGCCAGAGCGCGGGCGGGAAGCGGTTGATCTCCGCGTTGCTCATCACCGAACTGAGGGCCAGCCAGACCAGCGGCACCGCGAAGAGCAGGGCCATGGGGGCGAGCAGCAGGTGCCAGGGGCTGAACGGCAGCGGGGACCGGTGGCGACGGGTGCCGGGGCGGCTGGCGGACGAGGCCGCGGGCGCGGCGTCGGGCCGGGCGGAGACGGCGGTCATGCGGAGGCTCCCTGGAGGCGGCGGCGGACGACCTGGAGGATCAGGCCGATCAGTCCCAGGGCCACGGCGAGGACATAGGCGGAGGCGGCCCCGTATCCGGCGGTGGCGTTCTTGAAGGCCTGCTCCCAGATGAAGTAGACGATCACCGTGGTGGAACCGAGCGGGCCGCCCTTGGTGGTGACGTAGACGAGGTCGAAGGCCTGGAGCGCCTGGATGGCCTGCCACAGCAGCAGGAACACCGTGACCGGCCGCAGCGCGGGCAGGGTGACGTGGCGCAGGAGCTGTCCGCGGCCGGCGCCGTCCAGCCGGGCCGCCTCGATCAGTGAGACGGGCACGTCCTGGAGCGCGGCGAGGTAGATGACCAGGCAGAACCCGGTGCCGCTCCACAGGCTGACGGCGACGAGCACGGGCAGCGCCTGGGAGGGGTCGGTGAGGAAGCCCTGGGACGGGATGCCGAGGTGGTGGAGCACGGCGTTGGCGGCGCCGAACTCGGGGTCGAGGATGAAGGAGAACAGCACGCCCTGAGCGGTCGCGGAGACCACGAACGGGACGAAGAACAGGGTGCGGTAGAGACCGACGAAGCGGATGCGCCGGTTGAGGGCGAGGGCGAGGCCGATCACCATGCTGGCCGGCACGTACAGCGCGGTGTAGAGCAGGGTGTTGCGCAGGGCCTGGCTGAAGTGCGGGTCCTGGGCCAGGGCCCGGTAGTTGTCCAGCCCGACCCAACGGCTGGGGGTGACCAGGTCGTCGGCCCGGAAGGACAGCAGCAGCGACCAGATGATCGGTACGACGCTCAGCCCGAGGATGATGACCACGGAGGGCGAGACGAACGACCAGGCCATGGCGGCCTCGCCGGCCCGTCTGCGGCGCAGGGCGCGGTGCTGGTCCGGAGGCCGGGACACGGTGATCGGGGTGGGCAGTCGCGACATGAAGGAGGCTCCTCAACGCGGGATGAGCAGTGCGGCGTTGGCGTCGGCGGCGCAGGCGCGCATCGCCTTGGCGGGGCTGCTCCGGCCGAGCAGCACGGCGACCACGGCCTGGCCGAGGGCCTGGGAGATCTGCGGGTAGGCGGCGTGCACGGGGCGCACCCGGGCGGAGTCCAGGGCCTTGGTGAACACCCCCAGGCCCTCGGTGGTGCCCTCCTTGTGCTGCCAGGCGGGCAGGTCGCGGGTGCCGCGGCTGAGCGGCAGGCTGCCCGCCCGGATGTCCCAGCGCACGTCCTGGGCGGGTTGCATGAGCCAGCTGACGAACGTCCTGGCGGCCTTCCTGCGGGCGTCGCCGTTGTCGAAGACGGTCCAGGTGTCGGGTCCGCTGATGGTCATCGGCCGGCCGGAGAAGGTGGGCAGCGGCACGACGTGGTAGTCGATCTTCGCCTGCCGGATGTCGGGGAGCTGCCAGGGGCCCGTGACGGCCATCGCCATGCGGCCGGACATGAAGACCTGGTACATCTGCTCGCTGCCGGGCTTCGGGTCGACGTAGACGCTTCTGTCGCGGGCCAGTTCGGCGACGACCTCCAGGGCCCGGGTGCCGGTGTCGCCGAAGCCGATGTGCTTTCCGTCGTCGGCGACCACGTCGCCGCCCAGGTCCCAGATCATGGGCCACAGCCGCCAGACGGTGTCCTCGTCGCCGACGCCGGGCCAGCCGGTGCCGAAGTGTCCGCCGCCGGTGTCGGTGAGGGCCTTGGCGGTGGCGACGAAGTCGTCCCACCGCCAGCCCGCCTCGGGCAGCGGCAGGCCGGCCTGCCGGAAGAGCTTCTTGTTGCAGACGACGGCGAGGGAGTCCAGCACGGCGGGTGCGGCGCGCACCCGGCCGTTGACCGTGACGGCCTTGCGGGCGGGCACCCAGTAGCTGCTCCACGGGGTGGGGGCGTCCCTGACCAGGTCGGTGAGGTCGACGACCTGGGGGCTGCGGGCGACGCTGGCCAGGTCGGAGCCGAAGACGTAGGCGATGTCGGGGTAGGAGCCGGCGGCGAGGGCGGCCGTCACCTTCTGGAGCATCGCGTCGGCGAGCACACCGCCGCCGAGTTCGACCCGGATGCGGGGATGGCTGCGGCCGAAGGCGGCGACCAGGGACTCCAGGGCCTTCTTGCCGGTGTCGGTCTGCCCGTGCCACATCTCGATGGTCACGGTGCCGTCGGCGGCGACGCCGTCGTCGCGGCCCGCCGCGCAGCCGGCGGCCGCCGCACCCGCGGTCAGTGCCGTGGCCAGTCCTGCGCCGGCGCGCAGCACGTCGCGGCGGGCGGGCCGCGCGCAGCGGGAGACCGCTTGCATGGGTACCTCCGGTTGGAGCTGTGGGACAGGCGAAGTCAGTGCGGGGACGCGGCGGGCGTGCGGTTGCGGCCGGCGTGCGCGGTTGCGGCCACGCGGTGCGAAGCGAGGGGCCCGGTGCGGCAGGAGGGGGGACGGGCGGAGAGGTCGGCCCGGCGCGGCGGCGGGTGCTCTCAGCGCCGGTGCCGGAACCGTCGTCGTGTCGCCGTCCGTCTCGCGGTCGCCGGAACGCCGGCGGTGCCCGGCCGGCCGCGGCGGGTCACGCGGGTTCGGTTCATGGCCGGACTCCCGAGCCTGGTGGGCACGGCCCCGCCTCGGACGCCCGCGGGCTCCTGGCGACTCAGTCCGGGCTCCTGGCACATGGTCAGCTACCGGCTGGGCGTACCTCTGCCGCCGCGTACCGCGTGCGGCGTTGGCCAGGAGTCAACCGACCGTCCCGATGCCCTGTCAAGGGGTTGGCCTGCTTGGATCTGCGCGAAACACCGAGGAAACGTGCATGATCGAGCATCAGGCCCGTGGCGGCTCGGGCGGGTCGCCACGGGCCGCCACGGCATCCTGCGCTACCCGGCTAGCAGGTCTTGCGGACGTACCCGCCGCTGCCGGCCGGTGAGACGTCGACGTCGCGCTGGACGATGCTCAGCGTGCCGCCCCACGACCTGCACGCCTTCGAGCGGCCGGAGTCGGTGTACTCGATGACGATGACGTTGTTCCCGAAGGCGCTGGTGTAGTCGCCGCACTCGTCGTACGCGCCGCACTCCTCCGCCACGGCGAAGTCGAGGCCGTTGGCGGTGCGGTTCGCGGCCAGCTCGGCGGTGTTCTTCTGGGCGATGGCCAGGCTGTCCGAGTGGGCGCGGGCGGACAACAGCTTGATGAACGCCTGCGCGTTGTTCGCGGTCAGGCGCTTGCCCGAGCGGGTGTAACTGTCGTAGTTGTCCGGCTCGACGGCCTGAAAGCCCTTGTCCCGGCAACCGTCGATCAGGGCGCCGATCCGGTCGGCGATCCGCTTGCGCTTGGCGTCGGTGCCGACGTCGAGGAGGGCCTCGCCCCAGTCCTCGTCGTAGACGACCTTGCCCGCGGAGTCGCGCAGCAGCAGGTCCGGGGCCCAGTCGCCCTCGGCGCCGGGCTGGGCCTGGAAGGCGTTCACGTAGCAGATGTTGTACAGCCCGGTCACCGGCGCGGCGCTGTGGTCGCGGGTGACGACCTTGACGCCGGACGGCGGGGTGTAGGCGCCTCCGATCTGGTAGTCGAAGCCGACATGGGCGGGCGGCAGTGTCACGGCCGCGGCCTGTGACGGGTTCGCCTGCGCGAGCAGGGCGCCGGCCAGGGCGAGGACGCCGACGGCCGTGCCGACGGCCTTCCGGGGAGTGGTGTTCATCAGGTGGCTCATGAATCGAGCTCCATGGGAAGAGGGCACGTCCCCGCCTCGGACGCCTGGGGCGTCCTGGCGACTCGGGCCGGGCTCGCGGCACGGGGCCCGCATACCGGCTGGGCGTACCTCTGACGCGGAGCGGGGCTCCTGCGTAGTCCGGGAGTAAAGCGAGCGCCGATGAGGATGTCAACGAACGCGCCGCGTCCCGCGGCGCGAGACGTGCCGGTGCGCCACGTACCGGACGGGTCCGCCCCCGGAATGCTTGAAGATGCTCGATAGGGGCATTGATTGAGCAGTTTCGAGCATCTATTGTCTGGGGTGCCACGGCGGGACCCGGAGTCCGATTCCCGTGCGGGGCCTGTCATGACGTCAGCTCGCCGGCACCTCTCCCGGTCCGGGACGAAGACGAAGGGATGCCCCATGACCGATCAGCCGCCCGCGCCCGAACTGCGCCTGGGTGTGGTCGGCGTCGGCCTGCGCGCCGGCCTGGCCACCCTGGCCGACCGGCCCGGAACGGCCCGCGTGGTCTCCTGCGCCGACCCGGCCGCCCGCGGCCGCGCCGACGCCCGCTCACTCTTCGGCCCCGGCGTACGGATCCACGAGCGGTACGAGGACATGCTCGCGGACGGCCTCGACGCCGTCTTCGTCCTCACCCCCGACGACCAGCACACCGCACCCGCCCGGTACTTCCTCGAAGCCGGCGTCGCCGTGTTCGTCGAGAAACCGCTGACCGTCACCCTGGCCGACTGCGACCGGGTACTGGCCACCGCCGCCCGCACCCGCACCCGGCTCTACGTCGGGCACAACCTGCGGCACCTGCCCGTCCTGCGCACCATGCGCCGGCTCGTCGACGAAGGCGCGATCGGGACCGTACGAGCGGTGTGGTGCCGGCACTTCGTCGGCCACGGCGGCGACTACTACTTCAAGGACTGGCACGCCGAACGGGACCGCACCACCGGCCTGTTGCTCCAGAAGGGCGCCCACGACCTGGATGCGATCCACTGGCTGGCGGGCGGCACCGCCCGTACCGTCACCGCCCTGGGCGACCTGGCCGTCTACGGCGCCAACGCGCACCGCCGCTCGGGACCACAGGGCCCGCGGCGGGTGCAGGACTGGTTCGACGAGGGCGTCTGGCCGCCGTCCGCACTGCGCGACCTCAACCCCGTCGTCGACGTCGAGGACATCAGCATGGTGCTGACCCGCCTCGACAACGGGGTGCTCACCAGCTACCAGCAGTGCCACTTCACCCCCGACTACTGGCGCAACTACACCGTCATCGGCGACGAGGGCCGCATCGAGAACCTCGGCGACGGCATCGAGGGCGACCCACCGGTGGTCAAGGTGTGGAACCGGCGCCGCTCCGGCTACCGGCCCGAGGCCGACCGCACCCTCGACGCCGAGACCTTCGAGACCGCCGGCGCCGGCCACGGCGGCGCGGACCAGGCCCTCGTCGACGAGTTCCTGGGCTTCGTCGCGCACGGCGGAGCCACCGACACCTCGCCCGTCGCCGCCCGTGAGGCGGTCGCCACGGGCATCGCGGCCACCACCTCGCTGCGGTCGGGCGGCACCTCCGTACAGGTGCCCGCCCTGGCCCCGGACCTCGCCGACTACTTCGCGCGCCACCAGCCGGGTTCCCGTGGACCGGCCACCCGGCCCCCCTGACCCTCCCGTCCCGATCGAGTCCAGCCCCCGAGGCCGCCGACGCGCGCCCTTCCGCACACCGAGACACCGAGGAGCACCGGCATGTCGTTCATAGGCGAGGAGATCGCCCGCCAGCCCCAGACCTGGCTCAAGGCCGCGACCGTGGCGGCCGACGCCGCGGACCTGCTGCCCCGGCCGGGCGAGCGGGTCGCCGTCGTCGGCTGCGGCACCTCCTGGTTCATGGCCGAGGCGTACGCCGCGCTCCGCGAGCGGCGCGGCCTCGGCGAGACGGACCACTTCGCGGCCTCCGAGTTCCCGCACGAACGCGCCTACGACCGGCTGGTGGCGATCTCCCGGTCCGGCACCACCACCGAGATCCTGGAACTGCTCGACCGGCGGCGCGGCCGGTACCCCGCGGTCGCCCTGACCGCCGACACCTCCACACCGGTCGTCGACGTCGCCGACCATGTCCTCGACCTGTCCTTCGCGGACGAGAAGTCCGTCGTGCAGACCGTGTTCGCGACCACCGCGCTCACCGCCCTGCGTGCCGGACTGGGTGAGGCGGCCGAGCCGCTGGCGGAGGCCGCGCGCACGGCGCTGGAGACACCGCTGCCCGAGGAGTGGGTCACCGCCGGCCAGATCACCTTCCTCGGCCGGGGCTGGGCACACGGCATCGCCCGCGAGGCGTCCCTGAAGATGCGGGAGGCCACCCAGAGCTGGACGGAGTCCTACCCGTCCCTGGAGTACCGGCACGGTCCGATCGCCATCGCCGCGCCCGGCCGCCTGGTGTGGCACTTCGGCCCGGACGAGGCCGGACTCCGGGCGGACGTCGACGCCACCGGCGCGCTGTTCGTGGACCATCCCGAGGACCCGCAGGCCGACCTGGTGCGCGTACAGCGGCTCGCCGAGGCGAGTGCCGTGCGCAAGGGGCTGGATCCGGACCGGCCGCGCGCCCTGACCCGCTCCGTGATCCTGGACCGCCCCGCCTCCTGACCGCGCGCCCGGCACCCGGCGGCCCCGGCCGTCCGGGGCCCCGCCCTCCGAAAGGACGTCATGCTCTGCCGCAGCGCGGACCTGATCGCCGAAGCCCACGCGTCGGGTTCCGGCATAGCCGCCTTCAACGTCATCACCCTGGAGCACGTCCAGGCCGTCGCCGAGGCCGCGCGGCGCACCGGCCGGCCGGCGATCGTCCAGATCAGCCAGAACGCCGTACGCCACCACGGCGGCGACGTCATGCCGCTGGCGACCGCCACGACCGCCGCCGCCGGCGGCAGCGACGCCCGGCTCGCCCTGCACCTCGACCACGTCGAGGACGTCGCCCTGTTGCACCGCACCGCCGAGTGCGGGGCCAGTTCGGTGATGTTCGACGCGTCCCGGCTGCCGGACGAGGAGAACATCGCGGCGACGCGCGAGGCCGTCCGCTGGGCGCACGGCCAGGGCCTGTTCGTGGAGGCGGAGCTGGGCGAGATCGGCGGCAAGGGGTCGGCGCACACCCCGGGAGCGCGCACCGACCCGGGGGACGCCGCCCGGTTCGTCGCCGAGACCGGCGTGGACGCCCTGGCCGTCGCGGTGGGCAGCAGCCACGCGATGGTCTCCAGGACCGCCGCGCTCGACCTCGGACTGATCGCCCGGCTCAGGGACGAGGTGCCCGTGCCGCTGGTCCTGCACGGTTCGTCAGGGGTGCCGCACGAGACCCTGCGGGCCGCCCTGGCCCACGGCATGACGAAGATCAACATCGGCACGCTGCTCAACGTCTCCTTCACCCGCGCGGTCCGGGCCACCCTGGCCGAGAGCCCGGACCTGGTCGACCCGCGCCGCTACCTGGCCCCGGCCCGGGACGCCATGACAGACGCCGTCGCCGACTGCCTCACGGCACTGGGCACACCCGGCGCGCGCTGACGACGCGACCACCGGGGCCGCGGGACCTTCGCGGCTACGGCGTGGCCGGGGCCGAGTTCGTGCCGCCCGGCCGGTCACCCGACGGCGTGTCCGCCGAGCTGTGATCGGGGGACAGCCATGCCAGGCCGACCAGCAGCGCCGCGAGGAAGACCGCCACGGCGGCGACGGCGCCCACCAGCCTCGAACGGGGGACGCCGAGGGTACGGTGCCCGGTGCGCTGTCGTCGCCGCGTCCGGTGGACGGCGGCGGAACCGCCGGCCGGGAAGGCGTACGTGGTCGCGGAACCCAGCGGCACGCCCGTGCCGGCCCGCATCGCCGCGAGCGCCCCCGAGGGGGCTTCACGCGAGTGCGGTACGGGGCGCGGTGCGGCCGCCGGCAGCGGCTCGGGACGCCCCCGCCAGGCGTCCGAGGCGAACCACTGGGCCGCCTGACGCGCCGTGGGCCGGTCCTCGGGGCGCTTGGCGAGGAGCGCGAGCAGGTAGTTCTCGAAGGCGGGGGGAATCCGGACGCCCAGTTCTCGCGGTGGCACGGGCGGCGTGTCGAGGTGGTGATGGAGGACGGCGATGGCGCTCTCGGCATGGAACGGCGGGCGCCCGGTGAGGAGTTGGTACAGCACGCAGCCCAGCGAGTAGACGTCGGACGCGGGCCCGGCCGGCTTGCCGAGGGCGCGCTCGGGGGCGATGTACAGACTCGTTCCGACGATCTGGCCGGCCGCGGTGAGGGCGCCCGGGTCGTCCACGAAACGGGCGATGCCGAAGTCGCCGATCTTGACGGACCGGTCGGCGTCGAGCAGCAGGTTGCCGGGCTTGATGTCCCGGTGCACGATGCCGTGTTCGTGCGCGGCGGCGAGCCCCGCGGCCGACTGGGCGGCGATACGAGCCACCTCCCCGGCCGGCAGGGAACCGGAGTGGGCGAGCACACGGGCCAGACTGTCGCCCTCGACCAGTTCCATCACCAGGAACAGGCCGCCCTCGTGCTCGCCGAAGTCGACGACGCCGACCACATGGGGGTGGCGGAGCCGGCCCGCGGTCTGGGCCTCCAGGCGGAAACGGGCGGGGGCGGTGGGATCGGAGTTCTGGGCGAGCAGGAGCTTGACCGCCACCGGGCCGCCGAGCACCTCGTCGTACGCCTGCCAGACCTCTCCCATCGCGCCCCGCCCGATGACGCCGTTCAGCCGGTACCGTCCCGCTATTCGCACCTGTTGCTTCATCCTTACGCGGTGAGCCGATTGACCGCTGTCGGTCATCTCCCCGTGAAGGACGAGGTGTTGGGGGGACGACGACAGCCTCCCCACCCTACTGGCGCGTCGCCCCGCCGGGACCACGTCCGCATGACCGCCCGCCCGGAACGGGCTCGGCGTCGGTGGGCTCCCCGCAGGGCCGCCGTGCGGACCCCGGCACCGCCGAGTGCGGGTGCCGGACGGTGAAGCCGCCGTCGACATGGATCGACGCACCGGTGAGGCACGAGCCGGTCACGCCTGCCGGACCGCGGATTCACCGTGCCGGTCAGGCCTGCCGGACCGCGGCTCCACCGTGCCGGTCAGGCCACCGTGCGGATCAGCTTCTTGTTGGTGAACTCCTCGATGCCGAGACGCCCGAGCTCCCGGCCGAAGCCGGACCGCTTCACTCCGCCGAACGGCAGCTCGGCGCCCTCCGCGCCCACGCCGTTCACGAAGACCATGCCGGCCTCGATGCGGTCCGCGACGCGCGCGGCCTGCTCCGGGTCGGTGGTGAAGACGTAGGAACCGAGGCCGTACGGCGTGTCGTTGGCGATCCGTACCGCGTCGTCCTCGTCGGCGGCCGGGAAGACCATCGCGACCGGTCCGAACAGCTCCTGACGGGCCGCCGCGTGCTCGGTGGTCAGCCCGGTGAGCACACCCGCCGGGAAGAACGCGCCCCGCCGCTCACCGGACCCGTGCAGGACGGCACCCTCCGCCACGGCCTCGCCGACCTGCCGGGCCAGGGTCTCGGCGGCCGCCGCCGAGGAGAGGGGCGCCCCGGTGGCCGAGTCGAGCAGCCGGGCCGTGAACCGCTCCACGAACGCGTCGTACAGGTCCGCGACGACCACGAACCGCTTCGCGGCGTTGCACGCCTGGCCGGTGTTGTCGAGACGGGCGGCCACCGCCGCCTCGACGACGGAGTCCAGGTCGTCGGTGGAGAGCACCACGAACGGGTCCGAGCCGCCGAGTTCCAGGACGACCTTCTTCAGGTGCCGTCCGGCGATCTCGGCGACCGCGGCCCCGGCCCGCTCGGAGCCGGTGAGGGAGACGCCGTGCACCCGCGGGTCCGCGATCACGTCGGCGATCTGCTCGTTGGTGGCGTACACGTTGACGTACGCGCCCGCCGGGAAGCCCGCCTCCGCGAACAGCCGCTCCAGCAGCGCCGCCGTACCCGGACACTGCGGGGCGTGCTTGAGGACGATGGTGTTGCCGACGGCGAGGTTCGGGGCCGCGAACCGGGCCACCTGGTAGGCCGGGAAGTTCCACGGCATGATGCCGAGCAGCACACCCACCGGACCGCGCCGTACGACGGCGGTGCCGGTGCCGGAGGTGACGTCGAGGGGCTCGTCGGCGAGGAACTCCTCGGCGTGGTCGGCGTAGTAGTGGTAGATGTCGACGCAGAAGCCGATCTCGCCCTCCGCCTCGGCGAGCGGCTTGCCCATCTCCCGGACGATGCTCGCGGCGAGTTCGGCGCTGTGCTCGGCGTGCAGGTCGCCCAGCCTGCGCAGCAGCGCGGCGCGCTCGGCCACGGAGCCGGACCGGCCCCAGGCGGTGGCGGCGTGGGCGGCGTCGACGGCCGCGGCGACCTCGGCGTCGGTGGCGGTCGGGTAGGTCTCGACGACCTCGCCGGTGGTCGGGTCGGTGACGGCGTACATGGTGCCTCCAAGTGGGGGGTGTGTCGGGAGAGTCGGTCAGGGTTCGAGGATCGTGCGTACCCCGGTGTTGGACCTGAGGTCGTCGAAGGCCTCCGCGGCCTCGCTCAACGGGCGGCTCCTGCCGATCAGTTCGTCCAGGGGAAGCCGGCCGGACAGGTAAAGGCGGGCCAGCTTCGGGATGTCGATCTCCCCGACGCTGGAGCCGTAGTTGCAGCCCAGGATGCGCTTGCCCTGGTCGGCCAGGTCGAACAGGTCGAAGGAGCCGGTGGCGCCGGTCGCGGCCATGCCGACCAGCACGGCGGCGCCGCCCGAGGTGAGCATGCCGGGCAGCGTCTCGATCACCCTCGGACTGCCGATGGCCTCGAACGCGTAGTCCACACCGCCCAGTTGCTCCTGGCACCAGGCCACGACATCGTCATGCGCGCCGTCGAGGGTGTGGGTGGCGCCGAAACGGCGGGCCACGGCGAGGCGTTCGGGGGAGAGGTCCACCGCGACGATCGGATCGGCACCGACCAGCCGCAGACCCATCACCACGGAGAGCCCCACCCCGCCGGTGCCGATCACGACCGCCGACTCGCCGGGCCGGACCCCGGCCGTGTTGACCACCGCGCCGACCCCCGTGGTCACCGAGCAGCCGAGCAACGCGCCGATACCGAAGGGGAGTTCGTCGGGAACGCGCACCACGGCGCTCTCCGGGACCGTCAGCCGGCCGGTGAAGGCGCCGAGACCGAGGTAGGGCCAGACCGGCGCGCCGTCGGTGCCGGTGAACGGCGTGGTCCCGTCGGGCAGCGTGTTGGCGACGGCCTTGGTGCCGGTGCACAGCCAGGCCTGGCCCGCCACGCAGCGACGGCACCGGCGGCAGGGTGCGAACCAGGACAGCACCGCGTGGTCGCCGGGCCGCACGGAGGTGACGCCGGGGCCGACGCGGGTGACCACACCCGCCGCCTCGTGCCCGAGGACCAGCGGCCGGTCGGCCGGCCAGTCGCCGGACACCACGTGCAGGTCGGAGTGGCAGACACCGGCCGCGCGGACCTCGATCTCGACCTCGCCGGGTCCGGCGGGCCGTACCGCGACCTCACGTGTGTCCAGTCCCGTCTCGGGGTCGAGGACGACGGCCGGGGAGAGTTGCGACGACATCAGGAGGCCTTCACTTCTTCGGTGCGGTGGCTCGGGGCGGGAGCGGCGAGCCTGGTGTGGGGCCGGGCGACCAGGACGTAGCCGAGGCCGAGGAGGAAGAGGACCGAGAAGACCAGGACCACGGCCCAGACCTGGATCCAGCTGCCGCCGACCGGGGCGAGCTCGGTGCGCGGCCAGGCGATGTTGACGGCCTCGAAGAGCAGCCAGACCACCGCCAGCACGTTCACCGCCAGCCCGGTGCGCCCCAGCCGTACCTGGCCGTCGGCCGGATTCCAGCGGCCGCTGAGCCGGGCGACCAGCGCCACCACGGCGACGGCGAGGAACACGAAGTAGAACCCGCCGGAGCCGAACGAGATCAAGGTGGCAGCGGCGTTGCCGTTGAGACCCAGCAGCAGCCCGAGAGCGCCGAGGACGGCGGTGGCGGCGAGGGAGACGTACGGGATCTGCCGGGCCCCGACCGTGGCCAGCACCGGCGAGAACGGCAGCTGGCGGTCGCGGGCGAAGGCGTACACGGCTCGGCCGATGTAGGTCTGGATGGAGATCGCGCAGGCGAAGAACGCGACCAGTACGACGACGATGAACGGCTTCTCGCTCCAGCCGCCGAGCCCCGTGGTCACCGCCTCGAAGACGGGGTCGACGACCGCGCCGGACACCGCGTCGCCGGGACGCTTCAGGGCGAGGGTGACGGCGAGCCCGGTGAGCAGCACGGTGAAGGCGACGAAGAGGTACGCGCGCAGCAGGGCGCGCGGGACACTGCGCCGGGGCTGTTCGGTCTCCTCGGCGACCTGCGTGGTGGCGTCGAAGCCGAGGAAGGCCCAGCCGGCCACCGCGACGCAGGTCAGGAAACCCGCCGTCACCGAGCCACCGGAGGCGCCCTGCGCCCCGAGGGAGTCGAACAGCATGCCGAAGCCGTTGTGGTGGGCGAAGAGCAGCAGGAACACGCTGACCGCGATCGAAGCGACACCCTCCGCGATGATCCCGGCGTTCAGGAAGTGCTTGACCGGATCGACCCCGAGCAGGTTGATCCCCAGTGCCACGGCGACGAAGACCACGCCGAGCAGGACGTGGACGGCCGCCGAGGGTGTGCCGTCGGCGAGGAGCAGGTACAGCCAGCTCGCGCCGAGGTAGGCGACCGTGGTGAGCGACGCGACCGCCGAGGCGAGGTAGATCCAGCCGACCAGCCAGCCCAGCCGGGGCCCGGCCAGCCGGCGGACCCACTGGTAGACACCGCCCGTGATCGGGAACTGGGAGGACAGCTCCGCGTAGACCACGGCGACGAGCAGCTGGCCGAGGAAGGCGACGACCACCGCCCAGATCCACGCGGGGCCCGCGAACACGAAGCCCAGCTGGACGACGGCGTAGATGCCGACCACCGGGGAGATGGTCGCGAAGCCGATGGCGAAGACGGCCCAGGCGGACAGGGTCCGTCGCAGCTCCTGCTCGTAGCCGTACTCGGCGAGCTCACCGGCATCGGTGGGGGAGTCGTTCACATGGGTCTCCTGACGATGCTGCCGCACGGGCCGACCGGCCCGCGGTGACCCCCGGCCCGCGGTGACCGCCGGCCCGCGGTGACCGCCGAGCCCGGACCGCCGAGCCCGGACCGCCGGGGGTCGGCCGCGGATCGGCCGCCGCGCCGCCGCGGCCTCCGCGAAGGGTGGTTTCCGGCCGATGCCGCTTATTGGGCGGGTGACCAATTGCTTTATTGGTCGCCCACTCAATAGCATTCGCCGCATGACGTCAAGAGCTCCCGGCAAGCGCGTCCGCAAGGCGCCCGCCGAACGCCGCAACGAGATCGTCGCCACGGCGGCGCTGATCGGGCTCACCGAGGGCCTGGAGTGCATCACCCTGCGCCGGATCGCCGACGAGCTCGGTGTGCAGCCCGGACTCGTGGGTCACTACTTCCCCGCGGCGGACGAACTGGTGGCCGAGGCGTTCACCCACGCCACGATGAAGGAGCTCGACGGCCTGCTGCCGCCGGAGCCGGCCGGCCCCCTACCGGCCTTCCGGAGCTTCTTCGGCCAGACGTCGAGCGTCGAGTTCGACGACGTCAGCAGGCTCTGGCTCAACGCGCGGCACCTCTCGCGCTACCGCCCGGTGCTGCGCGAGCACGTCATCAAGCAGGAACTGCTCTGGTGCCGGCGCCTGGAGGAGCTCATCGCCGCCGGGACCGCGGCCGGCGCCTTCACCTGCGCGGACCCCTGGGGCGCGGCCACCCGCATCCTCGTCGCGATCGACGGCGCCAGCGCGTACATCAACACCAGCGCCGATCACCGCAGGACACCCACGGCGGACATGCCACGCACCGTGGCCGAGACCGAACTCGGCCTGCCGAACGGCACGTTGCTCACCAACTGAGTCCCCGCCCATCCGCCGCACGGCCCTGGGTCCGAACCCGCGCTGCGGCGGCCGGGCCGCTCCACGGGCTCACCGGGCACGTTCCGGATCGCGCGCCGGCTCGGCACCGCCCCTTCCGTGTCTCTCGGCCCCGGCCGTGGTCAGTGCCGGTCGCAGGTCTCGCGTACGTAGCCGTCGTGGCCGGACGGTGTGACGTCGAGGTCCCGGCGTACGACGCTGATCCGGTCGCCCCAGCCCGCGCAGGCCTTCGCCATGCCCTTCTCGGTGTACTCGACGACGATGACGTGGTCACCGAACGCGTCGACGTAGGACCCGCATTCGTCGTACTGACCGCACTCTTCCACCACCGCGAAGTCCAGGCCCACCCGCTTGCGGTCCTCGGCGAGTTCGAGGGTGTTCTTCTGGGCGATCGCGAGGTGCCGGGCGTGCGCGTGGCGGGCCAGGAGGGTCTGGAACGCCTCGGCGTCGGCGGCCGTCAGCAGGCCGCGCGGGGCACGGGTGTAGCTGTCGTAGTTGTCCGGCTCCACGGCGTCGAATCCCTTGTCGGCGCAGGAGTCGATCCAGTCGTCCACCTTCTCGGCGATCCGCGCGCGCTTGCCCGGGGTGCTGATGTCGAGCATCGCCTCACCCCAGTCCTCGTCCATGACGACCTTGCCGGAGCGGTCCCGCAGCAGGAGGTCGGCGTCCCATTCCCGCTCCGCGCCGGGCTGGGCCTGGAAAGCGTTGACGTAGCAGATGTTGTACAGGCCCGGGGCGGGCGACGCCGTGTGGTCGCGGGAGACCACCGAGACGCCCTTCGGCGGGGTGTAGGCGCCGCCGAGCTGGTAGTCGACGCCGGCGTGGACGGGCGGCGCGGACACCCTCGCCCCCTGGGCCTTCGGTGAGGTGCCCGTGCCGGTGCCCGAGCAGCCGACGGCCAAGAGGGAGGCCGCGGCGAGGACGACGGCGAGGGATACGGCGGCACGACGGGAGCCGGTCCGGGACTTGCGCATGACGGTCTGCCTCTGGATGAGAGAGCATGCCCCGCCTCGGACACGCCTGGTCCTGGCGACTGGGGCCGGGCTGACGGTTCGAAGTCCCGTGTCACCGGCTGGGAATGCCGTGGTTCCGCGGACCGCGGCGGCGCTGGGCGGTCCGACGCGCCGACGATACCAAAGCCGCCGCGAACTGATCACCAGCCGCCGCGAACTGATCACCGAGCGCCCTGGGCCGGCGTCGACGCGCCGACGGCACGCGCGTCGTTCGCGACCGTTGCCGCGTCCGGCCGCCCTGTCCACGGACGGCCGGACGCGACGGGTCACTTCTCGGCGGCGAGGGCGGCCAGTTCGCGGCTGACCGCGGCCTCGTGCTCCTCGGCGTCCACGCGGGCCTTCCGCGGGCTCCAGCGGCCCGCCATCACGAAGACGAAGGGCAGGAAGAGCACCTGTCCGCCGACGCAGATCCACCACCAGGTGCGCCACTCGCCCGGCCCGTCCTTCGAGGCCTTCTGGACTCTGGCGCCGTACTCGTCGAGCACCTTCAGCTGTGGCGCCGCCTTCTGCACGACGGCGAGATCGGCGGCGCCGACCTCCTTCACGGCGCGGGCCCGCAGGGCGGGCGGCACGGCGGCCGGGGTGTACTTGTTCAGCTCGGCGAAGAGCTCCGGGTGCGCCTTGACGACGGCCAGCGCGGGCGCCGCCTGCGCCGAGGCGGCCGTCACCTCGGCGCCGTGCTCCACGAGCGGGGTCACGGAGGTGACCAGCACCGGGATGAAGGCCGCGGAGACGGCGACCACGATGCGCACCGTCCATCCCCACACCGCCAGACCTGCCGCGGTCGCCGCCGGGTTGTGCTTCTCGACCGTCTCGGTGAAGCTCGCCATCCAGGGCGCGTAGGCGATGCCGCTGAAGACGCCGATGCCGACGAACAGCCAGGCGAAGGTGTAGTAGTCGGTCGTCAGATGGGTGGCCCGGGTGGCGAAGACCGCGGTCACCACCACGGAGCCGGCACCGCCGACGATCATGAAGGGCTTGCGCACCTTCAGCCGGTCCGAGACCAGGCCGACCAGGACCAGGGCGATGGCGTTCGCCGCCCAGTACCAGTTGGCCAGCGCGTTGGTGCGCTGCTCGCTGTAGCCGAAGACGGTCGCGAAGTAGACGACGAAGTTGCCGACCGCCGCGTAGTACAGCAGCAGGAACACGGCGATGGCGAAGGCCGAGCCCAGCACGTCGAGGCGCATCATCTGCCGCCACTCGCCGCGCCGCAGCGCCTCGGTGTCCAGCCCCTTGGCGCGTGCCTCGACCAGCGCCCGGTCCCGGAGGGTCACCATGATCTGGTCGCGCAGCGCCGGGGACAGCTCCCGCAGCGCGAAGACGGCGACGACGAAGACGGCGAACCCGGCGATCGCGGAGTAGCGCAGCTCGTCCTGCCAGGTGGCGCTGTCGAGGGTGTTGCTGGTGACGGTGGTGACCACCAGGGAGCCGATGACCGGACCCATCGTCCAGTACCCCATCGCGGTGGCCCGGCCGAGTTGCGGGGAGAAGTCCCTGATCAGCGCCGGGGTCGCCACCAGCACGATGCCCTCGACGAAGCTGACGAGCGCGAAGAGCACCAGATAGGTGGTCTTGTCCGCGGCGTGCGGCAGCCCGAAGAAGACCAGCAACGCCGCGGTCAGCAGCCCGTAGACCACCAGGTTCGCCCGGCCCCAGCGGTCCGCGAGACCGGCCACGAGCGAGGCGAAGGCCCCGATCGCGTTGCCGATCACCGAGACCCAGATGAAGTAGCGGTACGTCATGCCGAAGTGCGTGATGATCGATGTCGCCACCGCGTACTGGATGTACAGCATGTAGTACAGGACGACCGTGGTGACGACCACGATCGCGAGGTACGCCATGCGGCGGCCGGTGGGCGGGTAGTCCGCCAGTTCCCGGCGGTACAGCCGGGCCAGCGGGCCGCGCGCGGGCGCGGTGGTTGCGTCGGGCGCAGGTCCGTTGGCGTCGAACGGCGTCGTAGTGGCGGACATACGGCTCCTCCCAGGGAAACCCGGAAGACCGGTGCCTGCGTCGGGGCGACGAGGGTGCGCGGCGGCCCGGCTCCGAGAACGTGGCCAGAGGCTAGTACCGACTGGTCGGTACGCCTAGAGGGCTGCACGAGGTCATTCACCCGCGCCGCCCCGACCACGGCCGACGCGAACACCGGCCCACCAGGCAACCGCCCGTCAACTGAACGATCCACACGGGGTGCTGCCGCGACCGCCAAGTTTCCCGGCGCACGGTCTGGCGGTGGCGACGGCTCCGCTGGAGGGTGACGGCATGGGGAAACGGGAGACGGGGGAGGAAGTGGTCCGCCGGGTGGGGCGGGAGGCTCTGCACTTCCTGACGGTGGCCGGGTTCAGCGGGCCCTCCGACGTCGACGGGGGTCTCGCGTACCTCGGTCACGGCCTGAAGATCACGGTCTGCCACCACCTGTGGATCCACGAAGTGGGGGTCTCGGCGTTCGTGGAATCGACGGCGGAGCCCCTCCCCGAACGCCACTGGCTGCAAGTGGAGAGACTCTACGCCGAGTGCGGTCTCGGGCCGCCGAACCACCTGCCCGGGACCGCCGCCAACGCGCGCCTGACGGAGGTCAGGGTACGGGCGTTCGCGAGCGCTCTGCGGGACTTGCTGCCGTTCCTGCTGGTCTCCGACCGCGACGCACTCATGCACAGGGCCTCGGCCCGCTGAGCACGGCTGCCGGCACGGGCCGGGCAGACGCACCGGGTCCTCCGCGCCGCTCGGGCGGAGGTGCCGCCCAGGCTGAGTACGGGGACCTGTGAAGCTGAGTGAAAGCGCTCAGGTGCCGGCCTCTCCGGTCCGCGAGGATGAAGAGCACATCGCTGGAAACCGGGAGACCTCATGCTCAGCCGCCTCGCCGACGTCCTGGTGCCGGCCGTCGGCCGGCTCACCGTGACCGCCGACACCGATGCCCCCCTGGCGCCGGGCAGCATCATCGTCGCCAACCACACCTCCCTCGCCGACCCGGCCGTCGTTCTCGCGGCGCTCCGCCGTCTTGGCGCCGAACCGGTCGTCATGGCCGCCGCGGGCCTGTGGCGCGTCCCCCTCCTCGGCCGCGTGCTCAGCCGGGACGGCCACATCCCGGTGCACCGCAGGGACCGCCGTGCCGCCCGCTGCCTCGACCTCGCCGCGGCAGCCCTGGGCGACGGGCGCATGGTCCTCATCTACGGCGAAGGCGGACTGCCACGCCGTACCGATGCCGCCGAAGCCGCGCCCGCCGCCTTCCGCGGCGGCCTGGCGCGGCTGGCCGCACGCACCGGCGCGCCCGTCGTCCCCGTCGGCCAGGCGGGAGCCCGGCGCATCACCTCGGGCAGGACGGGGAAGCAGATCGCCGGACTGGTCACCGCACCGCTGCGCCGCCCGTCCCTGCACGTCCACGTCGGGGCACCGATCACGCTGCCCGGAGACCGGGCGGCGGGCACCGCCGAGGCCCACGGCGCGGTGACGGCCGCGTGGCTCACGGCGGCCGGACTCCTCGGCGAGCCGGCCGCCCTGGCAGCACACCGAGGCTGAGCGGATCTCGCGACCGCCCTCGGAGACCGCGTCAACCGTCCCCCTGCTCGACCCCGCCCCCCTGCTCGACGTCCAGATGGATCGGACCCCGGAGCACGGGACTGCGCCGGTACGGCGGCGGGTCGACGACCAGGCTGGGGTGGTCGAGCCGTCGTACCAGCTCGGTGAGGGCGATCTGGGCCTCCCGGCGGGCCAGCGGACTGCCGAAGCAGTGGTGGATGCCGCTGCCGAAACCGAGGTGCTGGTTGTCGCGCCGGTCGGGGTCGAACCGGTCGGGATCGTGGAAGCGGTCCGGGTCTCGGCTGCCGGAGGCCAGCATCAGCATGATCCGCGAGCCCTTGGGGATGACGGTGTCGGCGACGGTGATGTCGCTGTACGCCGCCCGCCAGGGGATGATCTGCACCGGGGGCTCGTAGCGCAGCAGTTCCTCGACCAGCGGCACGGCCAGCTCCGGTTCGTCGCGCAGCCGCCGCAGCACCTGCGGGTGGCGCAGCAGCGTCAGCATCCCGTTGGTGATCAGGTTGACGGTGGTCTCGTGACCCGCGACGAGGAGAACTTTGGCGGTGGCGACGATTTCCTCGTCGGTCATCCGGCCGTCGGGCCCGTCGTCGTTGGCCAGCCGTGACAGCAGATCGTCCGCCGGCCGGCCGTGCCGCTGTGCCACCAGCTCACCGAGGCGCCGACGCAGGTCCTCGCGGGCCTGTACGCCCTTGTCCAGGTTCTCCTTCGGGTCGGTCTCGGGGTCGTGGTCGACCGAGCTCATGATGTCGTTCACCCAGAGGTGGAACCGTGGCTCGTCCTCGGGTGACACGCCGAGCAAGTGGCAGGTCACGGTCACGGGCAGGGGGAAGGCGAAATCGTCGACGACGTCGATCCGCTCCCTCTCCGCGAGACCGTCGATCAGGTTGCCGACGGCGGCGGTGAGGAACCCCTCGAACCCGGTCACCAGGCCCGGCGTGCGCGGGGGCCCGAAGTGCCGCATCGCCATCCGCCGCAGCCGGTCGTGCTCGGGAGCGTCCATGTGGATGAACGACGACGTCACTCCGCCCTCAGCCGGGGGCGACGGCCTCGACAGGTGGCGTGCGTCGGAACTCAGATGCGGATCGTTCAGTACGTCCGTGATCTCGCGATAGGTGCTGACGACGTAACTGCCGTCCTCCTGACGGGCCACCGGCGTCCGCCGCAGCTCGGCGTAGAGCGGGTACGGGTCGGCCCGGGAGGACTGGTCGTAGATCCGCTGGAGCGTGCCCGGCGGCGTCCCGGACGTGACCTTCCCGGACGTGACCTTCCCGGACGTGACCTTCCCGGAGGTGACCTTCCCGGACGTGACCGTCCGGCCCGGCACCCGCCGATGCCGGTGCGCGGTCGTGCTGCGGGGCTCATCCGGATCATGGCCGGTGACGACCACGGCGGCGCCCTGAGCGACCGGGGTGGGGCTGGGGAAGCCGGCGGGCGGCGGGAATCCGGCGGACACCGGGCACGTGGCGGGTACCGGAAACCCGGCGGGCACCGGTTTCATGTCGACGGGCCGGTCCGGCGTCGGGCAGGGCGGCGGGAAGGGCGCGGCCCGCTCGATCAGCCGTCGGTAGTGGTTCAGCGATTTGCCGTTGTCGAAGCTCACGGCGGCCGTGACGCGGCCCCGGTAGCCGTACGCGGCGACGAACCGGTGGTCGGAGACCGAGCCCTGGGTGACGACCACCTCGTCGGCGAAGGTCGGCACGCCGACGGACTTGATGTTGACGCCGAACTGGATCGACCAGAACAGCGGGACGGCCAGGTGCGGCCGGCGGTCCGCCTGGCCGTGGACCATGTTGTGGGCGGCGACCTCGGCCTGCTCGACCGCGTTGGCCCAGTGCTCCAGCGAGATGAGCCGGTACTCGTAGACCGGGTTCGGACAGCGCGCCACGTCCCCCGCGGCGAAGACGTCGTCGCGGGCGCGACCTAGGACGTCGAGGGCGCGGCAGCCCGTGTCACAGGTGATCCCCCAACTGCCCGCCGCCAGCCCCGACTCCCGCAGCCACTCGGTGTTGCGGATGCCGCCGAGTGCCACCACCGCGACATCGGCGTCGACGGTGCTGCCGTCGTCGAAGTGCGCCCGGCGCAGGCGGCCCTGCGCGTCGCCCTCCAGCCGGGTGACCTTGACCCCGCACCGCAGGTCCACGCCGTGCGC
>NZ_LBMU02000072.1 GCF_001005085.2 Streptomyces humi | reverse complement strand
CTCCCCCGGCCGCCCTCCTCCGCTCTCAGCCCGGCGCCCCCGAGGAGAACCGTCTCAGCAGCGGCGACAGCACCAGCACCGACTTGGTCCGCTCCACGAACGGCTCACCGGCGATCCGCTCCAGCACCCGCTCGAAGTGCCGCATGTCCGACGCGAACACCTGCACGACCGCGTCGGCCTCACCGGTGACCGTCGACGCGGCCACCACCTCCTGGTACCGCTCGAGACCCCGCTGGATGGTCTCCGGAGACGTGTTGCGCCGGCAGTAGATCTCGACGAAACCCTCGGTCTCCCAGCCGAGGGCCGCCGGATCGACGCGTACGGTGAATCCCGTGATCGCCCCCGTCGCGCGCAGCCGGTCCACGCGCCGTTTCACGGCGGGCGCGGACAGGCCGACCAGTTGCCCGATGTCCGCGTAGGAGCGGCGGGCGTCCTCGGCGAGGGCGTGCACGATGCGTTCGTCGAGATCGTTCAGCAAGGGGTCGTTCAGCTCTCAGGCGGTGCAGGACGGGGCGGTGCAGGACGGGGCGGCGGACGGCCGTACACGAAGTAGAACACGGTCCCGACCGCCGACCGAACACCGAAGGATTCGCCCACCCGACGCGCCCCGCAGAGGGGCGGCGGCTAGCTCCAGCTCGCGTGCAGCGGCTTGCCCTCCGCGTAGCCGGCCGCGCTCTGGATCCCCACGATCGCCTTCTCGGCGAACTCCTCCAGGGACCCCGCACCGGCGTACGTGCAGGACGACCGGACACCCGCGACGATCGAGTCGATCAGGTCCTCGACGCCCGGCCGGGCCGGGTCGAGGAACATCCGGGACGTCGAGATGCCCTCCTCGAAGAGCCCCTTGCGGGCCCGGTCGTAGGCCGACTCGTCGGACGTGCGGTTGCGCACCGCCCGCGCCGAGGCCATGCCGAACGACTCCTTGTACAGCCGTCCGTCGGCCGCCTGCTGGAGGTCGCCCGGCGACTCGTAGGTCCCCGCGAACCAGGAGCCGACCATCACGTTGGACGCGCCCGCGGCCAGCGCCATGGCGACGTCACGCGGGTGCCGGACACCGCCGTCGGCCCAGACGTGCTTGCCGTACTTCCGCGCCTCCGCGGCGCATTCCAGGACCGCCGAGAACTGCGGCCGGCCCACGCCGGTCATCATGCGGGTGGTGCACATCGCGCCGGGGCCCACCCCGACCTTGACGATGTCGGCGCCCGCGTCGATCAGGTCCTTGACGCCCTCGGCGGAGACGATGTTGCCGGCCGCGATCGGGACCTGCGGGTCGAGGTCGCGGACCAGCTTGATCGCGCTGATCATCGACTCCTGGTGACCGTGCGCGGTGTCGATGACCAGCGTGTCGACGCCCGCGTCGAGCAGTTGCTTCGCCTTGCCCGCGAAGTCGCCGTTGATGCCGACGGCGGCGGCGACGCGCAGCCTGCCGTTCGCGTCGGTGGCCGGGGTGTACAGGGTGGCGCGCAGGGCGCCCTTTCGCGTGAGGATGCCGGCGAGCTTGCCGTCGCCGTCGACGGCCGGGGCGTACCGGCGGTTGGCGGCGTCCAGCTTGTTGAACGCCTCGCGCGGGTCGATGTCCGCGTCGAGCAGCAGCAGGTCGCGGGACATGACCTCGGCGAGCTGGGTGAAGCGGTCGACACCGCTGAGGTCCCGGTCGGTGACGACGCCGACGGGGCGGCCGTCCTCGTCGACGACGACACCGGCGTTGTGCGCCCGCTTGGGCAGCAGGGCCAGCGCGTCGGCGACGGTCTGGTGCGGGGCGAGCACGATCGGGGTGTCGAGGACCAGGTGACGGCTCTTCACCCAGGTGATGACATCGGTGACCACGTCGATGGGGATGTCCTGCGGTATCACCACGAGTCCGCCGCGCCGGGCCACCGTCTCGGCCATCCGGCGGCCCGCGATCGCGGTCATGTTGGCGACGACCAGCGGGATCGTGGTGCCCGTGCCGTCCGGCGAGTCGAGGTCCACGGCCTGACGCGAGCCGACCGCGGAGCGGCTCGGCACCATGAAGACGTCGTCGTAGGTCAGGTCGTACGCGGGCTGGATGTCATTGAGGAAACGCACGTGCCGCACATCCCAGTCGATCAGAGGTGACCCCCGGACCGGCCGGCCAGGGGGAAGAGCACGTACTTCATTGTCCCATGGGCACCGGTATGTGATGCCCGGGACGAACATCCAGGCAGGTCAGAGGCGCTTCGGAGGAAGCTCCAAGGGTGTCAGCCGAGCGCCAGGGCCACGGTGAGCGCGGGTTCGCCCGCGGCCGCCTGGGTGAAGACGTCCTGGGCGACCCGCCATTCGTCCGGCCGGGTCCGCGCGTACTCCTGCCAGCCGGTGACGACGACGAGGAGCCCGCGGTCCACGGCCTCGGGCGGCCACACCGAGGGGTCGCGGAGGCTGTCCGCGAGGGCGTCCCAGTTCCGGCCGAACCAGTCGGGCAGGCCCAGCGCGGACACGGCGCGGTCCATGAGACCGGCCTTGTCCCCGACCCCGGCCAGGTCGAGCGTGACCAGCAGTGGACTCGTCGTCATCTCAGCACCGTCCGGAAGGAGTTGGGGCAGACACCGCGGGCAGACACCGGGGTAGTAGATCCCACCGTCCGGCCCGGTGACAACGCGCCCCCCGGAGGGTTCACCGGGGCGCCGCGGGAAGGTCGTCCAGGAAGTCGTCGGACGGCACGAAGAAGAGCGTGCCGGTGACCGCCCTGGAGAAGTCGAGGATCCGGTCGTGGGTGGCGTCCTCGGTGCCGAGGAACATGTTGCGCAGCATGCGTTCGGTGACGTCCGGGGTACGGGCGTACCCGATGAAGTAGGTGCCGAACTCGCCGCGGCCCGGGCTGCCGAAGGGCATGTTGTCGCGCAGGATCTTCAGCTCCCCGCCGTCCGGTCCGGTGACCGTGTTCAGGTCCTTGTGGGAGGCGGGCGCGTCCAGTTCGATGTTGGTGGCCTTGGTCCGGCCGATGATCCGTTCCTGGGTCTCGACCGGCAGGGCGTTCCAGGCGTCCAGGTCGTGGACGTACTTCTGCACGATCACATAGCTGCCGCCGGCGTGCGCGGGATCCTCGGCGCCGACCAGCACGGCACGCCGGGCGGCGGCCCCGACCGGGTTCTCGGTGCCGTCGACGAAGCCCAGCAGGTCGCGGGCGTCGAGGTACTTGAAGCCCTGCACCTCGTCCTCGACGGTGACCGCGCCCCGCAGCCGGTGCATGAGTTCGGCGGCGAGCCCGAAGCACAGGTCGAACCGGGTGGCCCGGATGTGGAACAGCAGATCGCCGGGGGTGGCGACCGCGGTGTGCCGAGGGCCCTCCAGTCGCTGGAAGGGGTGCAGGCCCGCCGGGCGCGGGTGGTCGAACAGGCGGTCCCAGACGTCGGAGCCGATGCCCGCCACGCAGCTCAGGGCGGCTTCCGGGGCGCCGAACCCGAAGCTGCGCTCCAGCCCGCGCAGGTCGCCCAGCACGTCCCGGGCCGCCTCCTCGCCACCGGGGCGCACCGTGACCACGAGGAAGATCGCGGCGGTGGTCAGCGGGCTGAGCACCGGCTGCGGTCCGGCTCCCGGCTCGGGTTGGGGATCAGTGGTCAACGCGTCCTCCCGGTGCGATCGGCGCTCGGCCTGTCGTGCACATCCTCGGGGCTGACGGCCGCCGGCCCCGGGGAGACGCCCCCGCGGCGGGTCACGACGGCCGGATCCCGTTCCCGGATTCTTTCACCTCACGGGAATAGACAGACCTGTCTATGTGGTTGAGCTGGGCAGATAGACAGACCGGTCTACTCATCGCGAAGGATCCCGATGAACCACCTCGCCTCCCCCGAGCGAACCGAGCGAACCGAGCGAGCCAGGGCGGCGCGCAAGCCGATCCCGCCCCGCGCGGCGTTCTACGTGCTCGCCTCCGTCGTCGTCTCCTTCCTCGCCGCGTCCAGCGCGCCCACCCCGCTCTACGCGACCTACCAGGCCGAGTGGGGCTTCTCCCCGATCACCACCACCGTCGTCTTCGGCGTCTACGCGATCGCCGTCCTCTCCGGCCTGCTGGTCCTCGGCAAGCTGTCCGACCACGTCGGCCGCCGCCCGGTACTGATCGCCTCGATCGCCGCCCAGGCCGCCGCGATGGTGCTGTTCGCCACCGCCTCGGGCGTCGGCGAACTGCTCGCCGGCCGGATCGTGCAGGGCCTGTCGACCGGTGCCGCGCTCGGCGCGATCGGCGCCGGGATGATGGACATCAACCGCTCCCGCGGCACGCTCGCGAACGCCCTCGCCCCCGGTCTCGGCACCGCGACGGGCGCCCTGGTCAGCGGATTCGTCGTGCAGTACCTGCCCGCCCCGACCCACACGATCTACCTCGGGCTGCTCGCCGTGTTCGCGGCCCAGGCCGTCGCCATAGCCCTGATCGACGAGACCGTCACCCGCGAGCGCGGCGCGCTGGCCAGCCTGGTGCCCGAGATCAGGCTCCCGCGCGCGGTCCGCGGTGCCGTCCTGGCGACCGCCCCCGTCATGTTCGCCGTCTGGGCGCTGGCCGGGTTCTACGGTTCCCTCGGCCCGGCCCTGGTCCGCACGCTGGTCGGCTCCACGTCGGCCGTCTACGGTGGCCTCGGCCTCTTCGTGCTGGCGATCGTGGCGGCGAGCTCGGTCCTCGCCCTGCGCAACGCCTCGGCGACCACCGTCATGTACACCGGCGTCGCGGCGCTCGTCACCGGGGTGACGCTCACCCTGGTGGCCGTCGCCCAGGGCCTGCCCGCGCTGTTCTTCGTCGGCACCGCCGTGGCCGGCCTCGGGTTCGGCAGCGGCTTCCAGGGCGGCATCCGCACCGTGATGCCGCTGACCAGGCCGCACGAGAGCTCGGGCGTGCTGTCCCTGTTGTTCGTCGTCTCCTACCTGGGCATGGGCGCCCCCTCCGTGCTCGCCGGTGTGCTGGTGGTGCACGGTGGCGGTCTGGTCCCCACCTCCGAGGAGTACGGCGCGGTGGTCATCGCCCTGGCCCTGCTGGCCCTGGCCGCCCTGCCGCTGCGCGGGAGGCCGCAGGGCACGCCGGGCGTGCTGGTGGCCTCCGGCGGTTCCCCGGCCGTCGAGGCGGAGCCCGCCCGCGCCTCCCGGTGACCGAACAGACCGGTCTGGTCGGTCCTACGATGGCGGAGCAGAGAAGGGTTGAGCGGCATGACGAAGACGTCGAGCGCCATGACACCGAGTGCCAAGGCTCCCACGGCCCGGGAGCGGCTGCTCGCGGCGGCGAACGAGCTGTTCTACGCGGAGGGCGTGCAGACGGTCGGGATCGACCGGATCATCGAGCACGCCGGGGTAGCCAAGGCCTCGCTGTACAACACCTTCGGCGGCAAGGAACAGCTCATCCGCGCCTACCTCGACTCCCGGCACGTCCGGCTGACCGAGCGGCTGCTGCGCGCCGTCGAAGCCGCCGAGGACCCACGGGACCGGCTGCTGGCCGTCTTCGACGCGCAGGTCGAACTGTTCGCCCAGCAGACCTACCACGGCTGCGCCTTCGTGGCGGCGAGCGCGGAGGCCAAGCACGGCAGCGCCATCGAGGAGGCCTCCGACACCTCCCGCGCCTGGATCCGCGCGCTCTTCACCGACCTCGCCCGGGAGGCCGGCGTCCCGGATCCCGAGGCACTGGCCCGCCAGCTCCACCTGCTGTACGACGGGGGCGGGGTCTCCGCGCGGATGGACCGGGACCCGTCGGCGGGCGCCGTCGCCCGGGAGGCGGCCGGCGTGCTGATCGACGCGGCGCTGTCGAAGCGGCCCTGAGAACCCCCACAAGCGGCCCTGAGACCCCCCACGGGCCGCGGACCGGCCTCCGCCGGGACCCGGACCGGACAACACAGGAGCGCCGCGGCAGCGTTGTCACCTCGCTGCCGCGGCGCTCGTGCGCACGCCGACGGGACCTCAGAGGCCGTCCGGGTCCGCGCGGTTCAGCGCCGGCTTCGGGGTGGTACCCGCCGTCATCAGGTAGTCCGCGGCCGAGGTGTCGGTGACCAGGCTGGTGACCAGTCCCGACCTGAGCACCGCGTCGATCGCGGCCGCCTTGCGCTGGCCGCCCGCGATCGCGACGACCTCGGGGATCCGGCGCAGCTGGTCGGCCTTGACCGTGATGCACCGTTCCCCCAGGTCGCGTCCGACCCGGCGGCCGTCGGCGTCGAAGAGGTGCGCGGCCATCTCGGCGGCGACACCGAGCGTGGCGTAGTGCGCGCGCTCCTCGTCGCTGAGCATGTCGTGCACGGTCGAGATACCGGGCTCCCAGGAGCCGATGGAGACACAGGCGACCGTGACCTTGTCGAAGTACTCGAAGGCCCGCGCGATCCCGGTCTGGTTGCGCAGCGCGGCCGCGGTGGCCGCGTCCGGCAGCAGCATCGGCGCGTAGATGGGGTGGGCGTCACCCCCCGACACCTGGGCGGCCCGCCGCACGGCCTCCACCGAGCCGCGCTCGGAGGTCCCCGCGTCGTACACGCCCGTCAGCTGCACCACCGTGCACGGCGGCAGCCGGTCCAGCGCCGCCGCCATGTGGATCGTGGACCGGCCCCAGGCGAGGCCGAGCACGTCCCCCTCGTCGACGAGTTCGCCGAGCAGGTCGGCGGCCACCTCGCCGAGGTTCTCGGGGTCGGGGGTCTCCTCCGCCTCGGCCGGGGACTCGACCACGACTGCGTGCCGCAGGCCGTAGCGGGCGCGGAGCGCGTCGGAGCGCTCGGCGTCCAGCTCGGCCGGCACCCGGATCTCGATGCGTACGAGATCCCTTTCGAGGGCAGTCTCCAGGACACGCGCCACCTTGAAGCGGCTGACGCCGAACTCCTCAGCGATCTGGATCTTGGACTTGCCCTCGAGATAGAAGCGGCGGGCCATGGCCGCCGCCTGCACCAGCTCTGCGGGTCCCATCCGCATGGCTGACCGGCCCGCCGACATACCCGACACGGCCATCTCCTCACTGCTGTTCACACTCTGGATACGCCGTTCATCCTTGCAGATCCGGCGCACTTGATCAGCCCTGATCGGAGCCGTTCACGTTCCCGTACCTCAGTGGTCGCACGCCCACGACGCCTGGGCGGTGGCCGTCTCCGCCTGGGTGCGCAGTGCACGTACCGCCTCTGCCGGGTCGTTTGCCCCGTACACCGCGGAACCTGCCACGAAAACGTCGGCTCCCGCGTCCGCGCACCTTTCGATCGTCGATGCCGAGACTCCGCCGTCGACCTGGAGCCAGAGTTCCAGTCCGTGCTTGCCGATCAGCTCCCGGGTGCGGCGGATCTTCGGCAGCATGATGTCGAGGAAGGCCTGACCGCCGAAACCGGGCTCCACGGTCATGATGAGCAGCATGTCCAGCTCGGGGAGCAGGTCCTCGTACGGCTCGATGGGCGTCGCGGGCCTGAGCGCCATGGAGGCGCGGGCGCCCTTCGCCCGGATCTCGCGCGCGAGCCGCACGGGTGCGGCGGCCGCCTCCACGTGGAAGGTGACGGAAGAAGCACCCGCTTCGACGTACTGGGGAGCCCAGCGATCGGGAGCCTCGATCATCAGATGGCAGTCCAGCGGGGTGTCCGTAGCACGGGCCAGGGACTCTACGACCGGCACGCCGAGCGTGAGGTTCGGGACGAAGTGGTTGTCCATGACGTCGACGTGGAGCCAGTCGGCGCCTTCGACCGCCTTCGCCTCGTCCGCGAGGCGGGCGAAGTCGGCGGACAGGATGCTGGGGTTGATCTGCACGGCCATGCCCCAAGCGTGCCATGCCCTGACGGGGTGGGCCGAGTGGGGTTGCGGGTGGTTGCGGTTGCGGGTCCCGTGGGGGCGGGTGGGGGTTGCTCGCGCAGTTCCTCCCCCAGCCTTCGGCCGGGGGACCCCCAGCGCCCCTCCTTACGGGGCGTCTCAGCCGGTCCTGCGGATCAGCGCCAGGTACATCGCGTCGGTGCCGTGCAGGTGCGGCCACAGCTGCACGTCCGGCCCCTCGCCCAGCTCCGGCACCCCCGGCAGCAGCGGCCGCGCGTCCAGCAGTTCGGTCTCCGGCCGCTGCTTGAGAACGTCCTGCACGACCGCGCGCGTCTCCGCGAGGTGCGGGGAACAGGTGGCGTAGCCGACCACACCGCCCACCCGGACCGAGTCGATCGCGGTGCGCAGCAGGGCACGCTGGAGCGGGGCGAAGTTGTCGAGGTCCTCGGGGCGGCGGCGCCACCGTGCCTCGGGGCGGCGGCGCAACGCGCCCAGACCCGTGCACGGGACGTCCATCAGGACCCGGTCGAAGGTGCCGGGCTGCCACGGCGGCCTGGTGCCGTCGGCGGCGATGACCTGGTACGGGCCCGGGTTGCCGTGCAGCGCCCTGGCGACCAGACCGGCCCGGTGCGGCTGCTTCTCCGAGGCGAGCAGCGAAGCCCCGCGTTCGGCGGCGAGCGCGGCCAGCAGTGCGGCCTTGCCACCGGGTCCGGCGCAGCCGTCCAGCCACTTCTCGTCCCGCCCCTCGACCGGCGCGTCGGCGAGCGCGCGGGCCACCAGCTGGCTGCCCTCGTCCTGGACCCCGGCCCGGCCCTCCTGGACGGCCGGGACGGCACCGGGCTCGCCGCCCTCGGCGAGCCGCACGGCGTACGGCGACCAGCGCCCCGGCACCGCCGCTTCCTCGCGGAGCAGTTCCTCGGTGGTGGCCCGCCCCGGCCGGGCGACCAGCGTCACCTCGGGCCGTTCGTTGTCGGCGGCCAGGAGTTCCTCGATCCCGGCGCGGCCGCCGCCCAGGGAGTCCCAGAGCGCGGAGACGACCCAGCGCGGGTGCGAGTGCACGACAGCGAGGTGGTCCTCGGGATCCTCGTCATAAGGGGGCGCGACCCGGGCGATCCACCCCTCCAGGTCGTCCTGGGCGACCTTGCGGAGCACCGCGTTGACGAATTTGGCCCGGCCGTCGCCCAGCACCACACGGGCGAGTTCCACGGAGGCGGAGACGGCGGCGTGGCTGGGGATCCGGGTGCCCAGCAACTGGTGCGCTCCGAGGCTGAGCACGTCCAGGACCGGCGGGTCGACCTCGCGCAACGGCCGGTCCACGCACGCGGCGATGATCGCGTCGTAGGTCCCCTGCCGGCGCAGCGTCCCGTACACCAGCTCGGTGGCGAGCGCGGCGTCCCGCCCGTCGAACTTCTCGGGCCCCTCCTTCTCCCGGGCCTTGCGCAGCAGCGGCGGCAGCACGAGGTTGGCGTACGCGTCCCGCTCGTCCACGGCACGCAGCGCCTCGAAGGCGAGGATGCGGACGGGGTCCTTCTGGGGACGGCGGTAGGGCTTGGCGGGTCTGCGCGGCCGCCGGGACTGCTCGCTCACGAAAAAGGTGCTCCGGGTACGGGAATGGTGCGGCCTTCCAGCGTACGCCGGGCACGTCGGAAAGCCGCCGCCGGGAAACAGCCGGGAGGACGGGCGCTCAGCCGCCGAGGGTCTCCCCGGGGCCGATCCGCACGCCGCGCGCCCAGTCGGCCGCCCGCATCGGCTTCTTGCCCTGCGCCTGCACCCACAGCAGTTCCACGGCGTACGACGCGGTCCCCACGTGCACGCTGTTCTTGCCGACGGCGATCTCGGCCGGCGCGAGACCGGTCCGCTCGGGCACCGGCGCGACCTGGATCAGCTTCAGCCGCTCACCGCGGAAGGTGGTCCAGGCACCGGGGGCCGGGGTGCAGCCCCGCACCACCCGGTCGACGCGCAGCGCGGGCGTCGACCACTCGACCCTGGCGTCCTCGACGGTGATCTTCGGGGCGAGGGTGATGCCGTCGGCGGGCTGCGGTACGGCCTTGAGCGTGCCGTCCTCGATGCCGTCCATGGTGGCGGCGAGCAGCCCGGACCCGGCGAAGGCGAGCCGCGTCAGCAGGTCACCGCTGGTGTCGGTGGGACGGATCTCCTCGGTGACGGTGCCGTAGACGGGCCCCGAGTCCAGGCCCTCCTCGATGAGGAAGGTGGACGCGCCCGTGATCTCGTCCCCCGCCATGATGGAGTGCTGGACGGGTGCCGCCCCGCGCCAGGCGGGCAGCAGCGAGAAGTGCAGGTTGACCCAGCCGTGGACCGGCACGTCGAGGGCGACGCGCGGCAGCAGGGCCCCGTAGGCCACCACCGGGCAGCAGTCCGGCGCGATGGCCCGCAGCCGCTCCAGGAACTCCGGGTCGCGCGGCTTCGCCGGGCGCAGCACCTCGATCCCGGCCTCCTGCGCCCGCTCGGCCACGGGCGAGGCGACCAGCCTGCGCCCCCGTCCGGCCGGCGCGTCGGGCCGCGTGACCACGGCGGCCACCTCGTGCCGGCCGGAGGCGATGAGCGCGTCCAGGGCGGGAACGGCGACTTCGGGGGTACCGGCGAAGACGAGCTTCATGGGGGACTGGGGGCCTCTCGGACGACACCAACACGGGCGACGCACCAGTCTATGGCCCCGGTCGGGAGGCGGGAGAGCGCGGTGGTGCGGGACGCCCCGCACGGCGTACGCATATGCCCATACGCCCCCACACCGTGACCAGCGGAGCGCCCACGCGTTGGTCAAGAGAGAGTTGACCACACCGGGCCGCACGCGCGGCCCATTCCTTTCAACGCCGGTTCGAGAGGCTTGTTCATGGCCGACCACGCAACCCACGACGCCCAGGCCCGGGCCAGCCTGCACTTGTTGGTGCGGGACATCGAGCGGGTCCGCCGGCAGGTGGACGCACTGCGTACGCTCACCGCCCAGTTGGGCAACGTGTACCGCCCACGCCGCTCCGGCCCGTCCACGGGCTTCGTCGTCTACGGACGTGCCCCCGCCCCGACGGTCCGGCTCGCCCAGGAGCTCCGGGACAGCGTCGAAACCCTGGTCACGGCCGCCGTGGACTTCGACCGCTCACTGGGCTTCTCGTGGGACGCGGTGGGCTCCGCGCTCGGAGTCACCAAGCAGGCGGTGCACCGCCGTTACGGCGCCCGCCGCGCCACGGCCCAGACCGCGGCGGTCCCCGAGACCGAGCGGCCGACGGAGCCCTCGGGCACCCGCACGCTCAACGTGGGCCCCGGCCTGCCCACCGTGCCCACGGTTCCGGCCGCCCGCTCCATGCCGACCCAGCCCACCGCGGGCAGCCCCACCCTGCGTGACGAGGCCAGGCCGACCGCCTTCCCCGGCCCGCGCAACGGCTGACGCACCCGGCGCGAGACACCCGCCACGGCTGACCGCAAGGGCTCACCCGCCCGCCCTCCGCCCTCCCGGCAAGCACCCGGGAGGGCAGCCGTCCACCAGGCCGCCCCTCCTTGGCAACCCGATCTCGCCACCCGGCTTCGTCACCCGACGCCAACTCCCCGACGCCAACTCCCCGACGTCCGCTCCGCGCTGTTGGCTCCCTGACGTCGGCTCCCCGATGCCGCGGCTCCTCGATCTCGCCCCGGTCGCGTCCCCGACCTCGCCACCCGGCCCCATCACCCGGCCCCATCACCCGGTCCCATCACCCGGTCCCGCCACCCCGTTTCGCCGCCCGGTGTCACCGCCCCGTCTCGCCCCGGCCTCATCACCCGGTCACGTCGCCCGATCTCGCCATCCGGCCTCGCACCCCGGTCCCACCGCCCCGTCTCGTCACCCGATGTCCGGGGGGTCGATCCGTACCCGTACCGCCGTCTCCCCGCTCCCCCGTGCCATCCGGGCCGCCTGGGCGGACTTCAGGGCGGCCGCCAGCGCCGCGCCGCTTCCCGGGGGTACCCGTAGCAGCGCCCGCTCCCAGTGCTCCCCGGGTGGTGGCGCGCCCGCCCGCCGGGGCGCCCCGGCCCGCACAACGGGGAGAGGGACCGGTCCCAACAGCTCGGCTTCCGGGGGCAGTTCGGCCGTACCGAGGAACTCACCCAGCGCCTGCGCGGTCCCCGACACCGCCGCCATCCGGGACACCGGCGGAAAGCCCAGCTCGGCCCGCTCGGCCAGTTCGCGCACCGCGTGCCCGACCGGATCCCACCGCACCAGCGCCTGCACGGGCCGCAGCGTCGGCTCCGCGACGACGACCACGGTGCCCCCTTCCCCCTGCGGCCGTACCAGCGCCCCGGCCGCCAGCCACCGGCGCAGCGCGTCCTCGCCGGCCCGCAGGTCCGGCCGCCCGAGCATGGCCCAGCCGTCCAGCAGAAGGGCCGCCGCGTAGCCGCCTTCGGCGACCGGTTCGGCGCCCGGGGTGCTCACGACCAGCGCCGGGGTCCCCGGCACGGTGTCCAGCACGTGTTCCCGCCCCGAGGTCCGCACCGGCACGGCGGGAAAGGCGCGCCCCAGTTCCTCCGCGGTCCGCCGCGCCCCGACCACCTGGGCACGCAGCCGGAAGCCACCGCACGCCGGGCAGTGCCAGTCGCTCTCCTCACGCCCGCACCACCCGCACCGCAGCGCGCCCGCGTCCTGCGCCTCCAGCGGCCCGGCACAGTGCCGGCAGCGCGCCGGTTCCCGGCAGCGGGCGCAGGCCATCCGCGGGACGTAGCCGCGCCGCGGCACCTGGACCAGCACCGGCCCGTGCCGCAGTCCGTCCCGGACGGCCTGCCAGGCGAGGGTCGGCAGCCGGGCGGCCCGCGCGGCCTCGTCCCGGGCGAGGTCGCCGTCCCCGACGGTCCGGACCAGGGGCGCGGTCCGCCGGACCTGCTCCCGGCCGGCCACCAGGGGCCGCGCCCAGCCGTTCTCGACCAGTTGCGCGGCTTCGACCGTGCAGCTCCAGCCCCCGAGCAGGAAGCCGCACCCGTCGAGCGCCGCGCGCAGCAGCAGCACGTCCCTTGCGTGCGGCTGGGGGGCGTGCGGCTCGCTGTGACTGTCGTCCCCGTCGTCCCAGATGGCGACGAGTCCCAGGTTCCGTACCGGTGCGAACATGGCGGCCCGCGTCCCCACCACGGCCCGCACCGACCCGCGGCTGACCGCGAGCCACTGTGCGTACCGCTTCTCGGGCCCGGCGTCGGCCGTGAGCAGCGCGTGCCGCCCCGCACCGAGCAGGCCGATGAGCGCCGCGTCGACCCGGGCGGCGGCCCGCCCGTCCGGTACGACGACCAGCGCGCCGCGCCCCGAGGCGAGCGTGGCGGCGGCGGCCCGGGCGATCTCCTCGCTCCAGCCCGGGCCGGGCAGGGTGCTCCACACGGCACGCGGTGCGCCCCCGGCGGCCAGCGACTCGATGAACGCGGGCCCGTACTCGTACCGCGCCCAGGAGCCGGGGCCCGGCGCCGGGGGCGGCGGCAGCGGTTCCGGCGAGGGCCG
Organism: Streptomyces humi; assembly: GCF_001005085.2. GTDB lineage: Bacteria > Actinomycetota > Actinomycetes > Streptomycetales > Streptomycetaceae > Streptomyces > Streptomyces humi. Next base: position 19,850 of record NZ_LBMU02000072.1, on the reverse strand, counting down.
CTTCTCCGCCCGTGCGCTGCGCGGTGGCACGGCGAGCTGGAGCACGTCGGCGAGGCTGCCCGCGTAGCGGTCGGCGACGGCCCGCGTCAGCCGCAGCAGTTCCTCGCCCAGCACCGGCTCGGGCGAGACGACCTGGGCCAGCGCGGCCAGCGGTCCGGAGTAGTCGGACTCGGCGAGCCGCTCGACCAGGAAGCCGTCGATGAGGCCCCCGCCCTCCCGGCGGCCGTCCCGCACCCGGTGCCGGCCCGCCCCGAACCGGACCCGCACCCGCACTCCGGGCTGCGCTTCGGCGTCCAGCTCGGCGGGGACGGCGTAGTCGAAGTACCGGTCGAGATGCAGGACCCCCTTGTCCACCAGCACCCGCGCCACCGGCAGCCGTTCGGCGAGCGCGGCGCCCCGCCAGGTCCGCGGCTTGGCCCGGGGCACCTTGGCGCCCCGCACGCTCTCCCGGATGAGCGCGAGCTGCTCCGGGGGCGCCCCTTCGGCGCCCTCGCCCCCCTGCCCGTTCTCGCTGCTCACGCTTGCATTCTTACCAAACGCCGCTGACAACGGCCGGGCCGCGGGACGCCCCTCCGCCTGCGCCGCGACCGTCATTCACATACATGTCCATAGGTTCAACCCATTGACCCGGAAGATCAGCTTCCCTAATGTGCCCATCTACGTGACTGAAATTCACGTACATGCACGGAAGCGGGAGACAACGATGTCAGACGTGGCTTTGGTAGGGGCCGAGCAGCGGGCGGTCGGGAAGTTCCTTCGCCGGATGATGCCGATCCTGGTGCTGATGCTGCTGGTCAACAACCTGGACCGGACGAACGTGGGGTTCATCCAGGACGAGCTGCGCGCGGACGTCGGTGTCAGCGCGACGGCGTACGGGCTCGGGGCGGGGCTCTTCTTCATCGGGTACGCGCTCTTCGAGGTACCCAGCAACATGCTGCTGGAGCGCTTCGGCGCCCGGGTCTGGCTGACCAGGATCATGATCACCTGGGGCCTGGTGATCGTGGCGATGTGCTTCATCCACAACGTCACCACGTTCTACGTGCTGCGTTTCCTGCTGGGTGTCGCCGAGGCCGGCTTCTTCCCCGGCGCGCTGCTCTACATCACCCAGTGGCTGCCCGACTCCAGCCGGGGCCGGGCCACCGCGATCTTCCTCGGTGGCTCGGCGGCCGCCGGCATCGTCACCGGGCCGGTCACCGGGGCCCTGCTCGAACTGCACGGCGCGGGCGGCGTCGCCGGCTGGCGATGGATGTTCGGAATCGAAGGCACCCTGTCGGTCGTCGTCGGCATCATCGCCGGGTTCTTCCTGGTCTCGCGGATCGAGGACGCGCGCTGGCTGGCCGCCGACGAGAAGAGCGCCCTGCGCGCGGCCGTGACCCGGGACGAGGCGGAGCGCGAGCGGGCGCCGAAGGTCTCGCGGCTGCGGCTGATGTTCCATCCGCAGGTGGCCCTGCTGACCGGCGCGTTCTTCGCGATGACCCTCACCGGGTACGCGATCACCTTCTGGCTGCCCAGCCTGATCGAGGAGATCAACGGACTGTCGTCCTTCGAGGTCGGACTGCTCTCGGCGGTGCCCGCGGTCGCGTCCATGATCGCGATGTACTCGATGAGCCACTTCACCGACCGCGCCCCCGACCGGCGCCCCTTCCTCGCGGTGACCCTGCTGCTGTCCGCGGTCGGCACCTACCTGGCCACCCTCGGTTCGCCGTGGTTCGGGCTCGCCGCGATCACCCTCGCCGGGGTCGGTTCCAAGTGCGCGGCCACCCTGTTCTGGCCGATGGCCCAGTCCGGGCTGGACCTGAAGATCGCCGCGCCGGGCCTGGCGCTGGTCAACTCGATCGGCAACCTCGGCGGCTTCGTCTCCCCGTTCCTGTTCGGGTACCTCAAGGACACCACCGGCAGCACCACCGGCGGTCTCTACACCCTGTCCGCCGCTTCGCTGCTCGCGATCGTCGCGGCCCGCTACATCAAGGGCACCCGCGCGGCCGAGGGGCCGCTCTCGGGGCCTGCCGGGGACACGGAACCGGCTCCGGAGGCCGCGCGGCCGCGCGTGCCGTGACCGGACGTCCCGGCATCCGGCCCGCCGGACGACGACGCCGGCTCCCGCGACCACCTTCCGGTGGCCTCAGGAGCCGGCGTCGAATGCTCTGCCGGTGTCCGCCTAGAGGCCGGCGGCCTTGCGCAGCGCGTCCACCCGGTCGGTCTTCTCCCAGGTGAACTCGGGGAGCTCACGGCCGAAGTGACCGTACGCCGCGGTCTGGGCGTAGATCGGGCGGAGCAGGTCGAGGTCACGGATGATCGCGGCCGGACGCAGGTCGAAGACCTCGTCGATCGCCTTCTCGATCTTCTCGTGGTCGATCTTCGCGGTGCCGAAGGTCTCGACGAACAGACCCACCGGCTCGGCCTTGCCGATCGCGTACGCGACCTGGACCTCGCAGCGGGCGGCCAGACCGGCCGCGACCACGTTCTTGGCGACCCAGCGCATCGCGTAGGCGGCCGAGCGGTCGACCTTGGACGGGTCCTTGCCCGAGAAGGCACCGCCACCGTGCCGGGCCATGCCGCCGTAGGTGTCAATGATGATCTTGCGGCCGGTCAGACCGGCGTCGCCCATCGGGCCGCCGATCTCGAAACGGCCGGTCGGGTTGACCAGCAGACGGTAGTTCTCGGTGTCGAGCTTGATGCCGTCGTCCAGCAGCGCCTTCAGCTCCGCCTCCACCACGAACTCGCGGATGTCGGGGGCGAGCAGCGACTCCAGGTCGATGTCCGAGGCGTGCTGGCTGGAGACCACGACCGTGTCGAGACGGACGGCCTTGTCACCGTCGTACTCGATGGTGACCTGCGTCTTGCCGTCGGGGCGCAGGTAGGGGATGGTGCCGTTCTTGCGGACCTCGGAGAGGCGCTTCGACAGCCGGTGCGCCAGGAAGATCGGCAGCGGCATCAGGGTCGGCGTCTCGTCGGTCGCGTAGCCGAACATCAGGCCCTGGTCACCGGCGCCCTGCTTGTCGAGCTCGTCCTCGTCGCCCTCGACCCGGTTCTCGTACGCCGTGTCCACGCCCTGGGCGATGTCCGGGGACTGCGCGCCGATCGAGACCGAGACGCCGCAGGAGGCTCCGTCGAAGCCCTTCTTCGAGGAGTCGTAGCCGATCTCGAGGATCTTGTTGCGGACCAGCGTCGCGATGTCCGCGTACGTCTTGGTCGTGACCTCGCCGGCCACGTGCACCAGGCCGGTGGTGATCAGCGTCTCGACGGCGACCCGGGAGGTCGGGTCCTCGCGCAGCAGCGCGTCGAGAATGGTGTCGCTGATCTGGTCAGCGATCTTGTCGGGGTGGCCCTCGGTCACGGACTCCGAGGTGAACAGGCGACGGGACACAACGCTCCCTGGGGTTGCAGCGGCTGCTGTCTGATCATTGGCGGACGACACGGGGGCTGCACCCGGGCGTCGTCCGAGAACAGTTTATCGGTCGCACTCGGCCGCCGGCCCACCTGTCTCGACACTCGGAAGTGCTGTGACCTGCGGCACGGGCATTCTGCCCAATGGTCGGCGGCCTTGACCAGAGGCACCGCACCGCAATGTCGTGTCCGGGAAAGTTGACATATGGCTGAAATAAGTTAACCCAAACGGGCCGCCACGAGATCCCAGACGGTGTCGGCGAGGGCCTCCTTCGGTCCGTGCGGCACGGGGGTCTCGCTGCCGTCGGCGCCCAGCACCACGGCCTCGTTCTCCTCGGAACCGAAGGTCTTGCGCTCCCCCACCTCGTTCACCACGAGCAGGTCGCAGCCCTTGCGCGCCAGCTTGGTCCGGCCGTTGGCGAGCACGTCGTCCGTCTCCGCGGCGAAGCCCACGATCACCTGTCCGGGCCGCGCCCGGTCGGCCGAGATCTCCGCGAGGATGTCCGGATTCCGCACGAGAACGATCGGCTCCGGTTCCTGGCCGTCCTTCTTCTTGATCTTCCCGGCCGCGTAGACCGCGGGGCGGAAGTCGGCGACGGCGGCGGCCATCACCACGGCGTCCGCGTCGGCGGCCGCCTTCAGTACCGCCTCGCGCAGTTGCACGGCCGTACCGACCGGGACCACGTCCACGCCTGCCGGGTCCGGCAGGCCGGTGGTGTTGGCGGCGACCAGGGTCACCCGGGCGCCCCGCGCGGCGGCCGTACGGGCGAGCGCGTAGCCCTGCTTGCCGGAGGAGCGGTTGCCCAGGAAGCGGACCGGGTCCAGGGGCTCGCGGGTGCCGCCGGCGGAGACGACGACGTGGCGGCCCCTCAGGTCGGGCTCGGCCACGCCCCGGGCCAGGACCCGGCGGCACACCTCGAAGATCTCCGCCGGGTCCGGCAGCCGGCCCTTGCCGGTGTCGACGCCGGTGAGCCGGCCGACCGCCGGTTCGACCACGACGGCGCCGCGGCGGCGCAGCGTGGCCACGTTCTCCTGGGTGGCCGGGTGTTCCCACATCTCGGTGTGCATGGCGGGGGCGAAGACGACCGGGCAGCGGGCCGTGAGGAGGGTGTTGGTGAGCAGGTCGTCGGCGAGGCCGTGGGCCGCCTTGGCGAGCATGTCGGCGGTGGCGGGGGCGACCACGACCAGGTCGGCGTGCTGGCCGATGCGGACGTGCGGGACCTCCTCGACGCCGTCCCAGACCTCGGTGGAGACGGGGTTGCCGGAGAGGGCGGACCAGGTGGCGGCCCCGACGAAGTGCAGAGCGGAGGCGGTGGGCACGACCCGGACGTCGTGTCCCGACTCGGTGAACCTCCTCAACAGCTCACAGGCCTTGTACGCGGCGATGCCGCCGCTGACCCCCAGCACGACCTTCGGCTTGCCCACCGGGCCTCCACTCGTCGAATCCATGACGCCATCACACACCACAGGCCCGGCAGTCGGCTGCCGGGCCTGTGGATAAGTCAACTGCAATACGAAAGTACTACTGCACCGGGCCCTCGATGGCCTCGGAGGTCAGCAGACCCGCGTTGATCTCGCGCAGGGCGATGGAGAGCGGCTTCTCGTGGACGTGGGTGTCGACGAGCGGACCGACGTACTCGAGGAGGCCCTCGCCGAGCTGCGAGTAGTACGCGTTGATCTGACGGGCGCGCTTGGCCGCGTAGATCACGAGGCTGTACTTCGAGTCGGTGGCCTCGAGGAGCTCGTCGATCGGAGGGTTGATGATGCCCTCGGGCGCGGTGATGGAAGAGGACACGCTCTGCCTTCCGATGGATGGGAAAGATTCAGTCTGAATGATCGGCGACGATCACACAACGTCCATCAAGGCTAGCAGCTCGCGCGCCACGTCCTCGACGGAGGTGTTGACCAGCGTCTCGTCGAACTCCGGCTCGGCGGCCAGTTCGATCTTGGCCGCGTCCAGTCGGCGATCGATCACCTCGGGCGCCTCGGTGCCGCGCCCGGTGAGCCTGCGCACCAGCTCCTCCCAGGAGGGAGGGGCCAGGAACACCAGCCGGCCCTCCGGCATGGTCTCGCGGACCTGCCGGGCGCCCTGGAGGTCGATCTCCAGGAGAACCGGCACCCCGGACTCCAGGTGCTCCAGGACGGCCGCGCGCGGCGTGCCGTAGCGGTTGCCCGCGAACTCGGCCCACTCCAGGAGCTCGCCGTTGGCGATCAGCTTGTCCATCTCGTCGTCGGAGACGAAGAAGTAGTGGACTCCGTGCTTCTCACCGGGACGGGGCCTGCGGGTGGTGGCCGACACCGAGAGCCAGACCTCCGGGTGTTCCTTGCGCATATGAGCGACGACCGTGCTCTTGCCGACCCCGGAGGGGCCGGAGAGCACGGTCAGTCGCGGACGTACGTCCGGGGGCTCGGGGGTCGTCCCCCGGGATGTTGCAGCCATGCAGCGATTATTCCAGCAATCGCAGGCCGTCCGGGACGGCCCTCCCGGACGGCTCGGCGATCAGGAGCCGGTGCTGCCGAACTCGCGCTCCAGGGAGGCGATCTGGTTGGAACCGAGACCACGCACGCGGCGGCTCTCGGAGATACCGAGTCGCTCCATGATCTGCTTGGCGCGGACCTTGCCCACGCCCGGCAGGGACTCGAGCAGGGCGGAGACCTTCATCTTGCCGATGACGTCGTTTTCCTGACCCTGCTTGATGACCTCGTGGAGAGAGGCGCCGGAGTGCTTGAGTCGATTCTTGACCTCGGCCCGCTCCCGGCGAGCCGCGGCGGCCTTTTCGAGCGCGGCTGCGCGCTGTTCAGGGGTAAGGGGCGGAAGAGCCACGCCTACGTCACCTCGGATGTCGAACTGTCGGATACGGACCGGTGAGGAACCTAGTCGCCCCACACCAGGGGAGCTACGAGCAACACGCTTGCCCGTTGACTCTGCTCGGAGACTAGCGGGCAAGTCCGCCGGAGTCAGCGAGAACAGCGGAAAAGTCCTGGTCAGCCTCCGTCAGGCCGGACATTTCAGACATACTGCCCGCGATTTGAGGATGTATTCACATTCAAGCCGTGGCCGGAACGCCCGCGGGAGCACTTCTCGGAGTCGTCATCCACCTGCGACGACGTCCCGGATCTCGCCCGCGAACCGGTCGGCCGCCGCCCGCAGGGCCCCGACGTCGGGACCGTGACGCAAAACACCTCGGCTCACGTTTGGAATCACGTTGCGCACGGCCGCGCCGAACACCGTCGGCAGATCGGCGGCCGTCGCCCCCTGCGCGCCGACACCGGGTGCGAGGAGCGGACCGTTGATGGCGAGGTCGTACGACGACAGGTCGCCGACCGTGGCGCCGACGACCGCGCCGAAGGACCCCAGCGGCTCCTCCCCCGCGTTCTCGGCGGCCAGGTGCGCCAGCATGGTCGCGCCGACCGTACGGCCGTCCGCGCGCACCGCGTGCTGCACCTCCGGGCCCTCCGGGTTCGAGGTGAGGGCCAGCACGAACAGGCCGGCCCCGCTCTCCCGGGCCAGCGCGACGGCCGGGCTGAGCGAGCCGTAGCCGAGGTACGGCGACACGGTCAGGGCGTCCGAGAACAGCGGGGCGTCCTTGCTCAGGAAGGCCTGCGCGTACCCGGCCATGGTCGAGCCGATGTCACCGCGCTTGGCGTCCATGACGACGAGCGTCCCGGCGTCCCGCGCCTCCCGCACCACCCGCTCCAGAACGGCCACCCCGCGCGAGCCGAACCGCTCGAAGAAGGCGCTCTGCGGCTTCATGACGGCGACCCGGTCGGCCACCGCCTCGACGACGGTGCGGCTGAACCGCTCCAGGCCCGCCACGTCGTCGTCCAGTCCCCACTCGGAGAGCAGCGAGGCGTGCGGGTCGATGCCGACGCACAGCGGACCGCGCTCGTCCATCACGCGGCGCAGCCGGGCGCCGAAGGGCTCCAGGGGGCTCATACGGGTTTCCTCACGTCGGCGCCGACCGCGTCGGCGAGGGTGGCGTACGGGCTGGTGCGCAGACGCGCCGCGAGGCCCTTGTGGACGGCGCGGCCCCAGAAGGGTCCCTCGTAGATGAAGGCGCTGTAGCCCTGGACGAGCGTGGCACCGGCCAGGATGCGCTGCCAGGCGTCCTCGGCGTTCTCCACGCCGCCGACGCCCACCAGGGTGATCCGGTCGCCCACGCGCGCGTAGAGGCGCCGCAGCACCTCCAGGGAGCGCTCCTTCAGCGGTGCCCCGGAGAGCCCACCGGTCTCCTTGACCAGACCGGCGTCGGACCGCAGCCCGAGGCCCTCGCGCGCGATGGTGGTGTTGGTCGCGATGATCCCGTCCAGTCCCAGTTCCACGGCCAGATCGGCGACGGCGTCCACGTCCTCGTCGGCGAGATCCGGCGCGATCTTGACCAGCAGCGGGACCCGGCGGTGGGCCACCACCCGGTCGGCGGCCTCGCGGACGGCGCTCAGCAGCGGCCTCAGCGCCTCGGTGGCCTGGAGGTCGCGCAGGCCCGGCGTGTTCGGCGACGAGACGTTCACGACCAGGTAGTCGGCGTACGGCGCGAGCCGCTCGGCGGACTTCACGTAGTCGCCGACGGCCTCGGCCTCCGGCACGACCTTGGTCTTGCCGATGTTGACGCCCACGACGGTCCGGAAGACGGGCTCCCGGGTCGCGAGCCGGGCCGCGACGGTCAGCGAGCCGTCGTTGTTGAAACCCATGCGGTTGATCAGTGCGCGGTCGGCGACCAGCCGGAACAGCCGCTTCCTGGGGTTGCCGGGCTGCGCCTCCCCGGTCACCGTGCCGATCTCGACGTGGTCGAACCCGAGCATCGACATCCCGTCGATGGCGACGGCGTTCTTGTCGAACCCGGCGGCCAGCCCGAAGGGCCCGTGCATCCGCAGCCCGAAGGCCTCGGTGCGCAGCTCCTTGTGGCGGGGCGCGAGCGCGGCGGCGAGGAAGGTCCGCAGCACGGGGACCCGGGCGGCGAGCCGGATCCACCGGAAGGCGAGGTGATGGGCCCGTTCCGGGTCCATCCGCCGGAAGACGAGCCGAAAGAAGATCTTGTACATCAGTGGTCCTCATACGGAGGGGGGACGCCGTCTCCGGAGTCCCCCCTCAGTGGAGCGCCCTGAAGGGGCGCGGGGAACTGCGCGACCAGCCACAGCCGGCCCGCAGCCTCACTACGACCTTCTAGTCCCGAGCCGCGGTCAGACGCTCCGCATGCTCCTGGAGCGACCGCACCCCCACGTCCCCGTGGTTCAGCGCGTCGATCCCCTGCACGGCCGCCGCCAGCGCCTGCACGGTCGTCAGGCACGGCACCGACCGGGCCACCGCGGCCGTCCGGATCTCGTACCCGTCCAGGCGACCCCCCGTGCCGTACGGGGTGTTGACGATGAGGTCGACCTCGCCGTCGTGGATGAGCTGGACGATCGTCTTCTCGCCGTTCGGCCCGATGCCCTCCGACTGCTTGCGGACGACCGTCGCGTTGATGCCGTTGCGCTTCAGCACCTCGGCCGTGCCGGACGTGGCGAGCAGTTCGAAGCCGTGGGCGACCAGCTCACGTGCCGGGAAGATCATCGACCGCTTGTCGCGGTTGGCGACCGAGATGAACGCGCGGCCCTTGGTCGGCAGCGGCCCGTACGCGCCGGCCTGCGACTTGGCGTAGGCCGTGCCGAAGACCGAGTCGATGCCCATGACCTCACCGGTGGAGCGCATCTCCGGGCCGAGCACGGTGTCCACACCGCGCCCCTGGATGTCCCGGAACCGCGACCACGGCATGACCGCCTCCTTGACGGAGATCGGCGCGTCGAAGGGCAGTTCGCCACCGTCCCCGTGGGCCGGCAGCAGCCCCTCGGCGCGCAGTTCGGCGACGGTCGCGCCCAGCGAGATCCGGGCGGCGGCCTTCGCCAGCGGCACCGCGGTCGCCTTCGAGGTGAAGGGGACCGTGCGGGAGGCACGCGGGTTGGCCTCGAGGACGTACAGGATGTCCCCGGCCATCGCGAACTGGATGTTGATCAGGCCTCGTACGCCGACACCGCGCGCGATGGCCTCGGTGGAGGCCCGCAGCCGCTTGATGTCGAAGCCGCCGAGGGTGATCGGCGGCAGGGCGCACGCCGAGTCGCCGGAGTGGATGCCGGCCTCCTCGATGTGCTCCATCACGCCGCCGAGGTAGAGCTCCTCGCCGTCGTAGAGGGCGTCGACGTCGATCTCGATCGCGTCGTCCAGGAACCGGTCGACCAGGACCGGCCGGGTGGGGCTGATCTCGGTCGACTCGGCGATGTAGGCCTCGAGCCGGGTCTCGTCGTAGACGATCTCCATGCCGCGCCCGCCGAGCACGTAGGAGGGCCGCACCAGCACCGGGTAGCCGATCTCGTCGGCGATGGCCTTGGCCTCGGCGAAGGTGGTGGCCGTGCCGTGCTTGGGGGCCGGCAGGCCCGCCTCGGCCAGCACCCGCCCGAAGGCGCCCCGGTCCTCGGCCGCGTGGATCGCCTCGGGGGACGTCCCGACGATCGGGACGCCGTTGTCCTTCAGCGCCTGCGACAGGCCCAGCGGGGTCTGGCCGCCCAGCTGGACGACGACGCCCGCGACCGGACCGGCCTGCTGCTCGGCGTGGACGATCTCCAGCACGTCCTCCAGGGTGAGCGGCTCGAAGTACAGCCGGTCGGAGGTGTCGTAGTCGGTGGAGACGGTCTCCGGGTTGCAGTTGACCATGACGGTCTCGTAGCCCGCGTCGCTGAGCGCGAAGGACGCGTGCACGCAGGAGTAGTCGAACTCGATGCCCTGGCCGATGCGGTTCGGACCGGAGCCCAGGATGATGACGGCCGGCTTCTCGCGCCGCGCGACCTCGGTCTCCTCGTCGTAGGAGGAGTAGAAGTACGGCGTCTTCGCGGCGAACTCGGCGGCGCAGGTGTCGACCGTCTTGTAGACCGGGCGCACCCCGAGCGCGTGCCGCACCTCGCGCACGACGTCCTCGCGCAGTCCGCGGATCTCGCTGATCTGCTGGTCGGAGAAGCCGTGCCGCTTGGCCTCGGCAAGCAGTCCGGCGCTCAGCTCGGCGGCGCCGGCCAGTTCGTCGGCGATCTCCTTGATCAGGAACAGCTGGTCCACGAACCAGGGGTCGATCTTCGTGTACTCGAAGACCTCCTCGGGGGTGGCACCCGCGCGGATGGCCTGCATGACGGTGTTGATCCGGCCGTCGGTGGGCCGTACCGCCTCGTGCAGCAGGGCCTCCTTGTCGCCGGGGTCGCCGACGAAGGTGAACTGGCTGCCCTTCTTCTCCAGCGAGCGCAGCGCCTTCTGGAAGGCCTCGGTGAAGTTGCGGCCGATGGCCATGGCCTCGCCGACCGACTTCATGGTGGTGGTCAGCGTGGAGTCCGCCTGCGGGAACTTCTCGAACGCGAACCGGGGAGCCTTGACGACCACATAGTCGAGCGTGGGCTCGAAGGAGGCCGGGGTCTCCTGCGTGATGTCGTTGGGGATCTCGTCCAGGGTGTAGCCGACCGCCAGCTTCGCCGCGATCTTCGCGATCGGGAAGCCGGTCGCCTTGGACGCGAGCGCGGAGGAGCGCGACACGCGCGGGTTCATCTCGATGACGATGACGCGGCCGTCCTCGGGGTTCACCGCGAACTGGATGTTGCAGCCGCCCGTGTCCACGCCGACCTCGCGGATCACGGCGATGCCGATGTCCCGCAGGATCTGGTACTCGCGGTCGGTCAGCGTCATGGCCGGGGCGACGGTGATCGAGTCACCGGTGTGCACGCCCATCGGGTCGAAGTTCTCGATGGAGCAGACGACCACGACGTTGTCGTGCTTGTCGCGCATCAGCTCCAGCTCGTACTCCTTCCAGCCGAGGATGGACTCCTCCAGGAGCACCTCGGTGGTCGGCGAGAGCGTGAGGCCCTGACCGGCGATCCGGCGCAGCTCCTCCTCGTCGTGGGCGAAGCCGGAACCGGCGCCGCCCATGGTGAAGGAGGGACGCACCACGACCGGGTAGCCGCCGCCGAGCTCCTCGACGCCGGCGATGACCTCGTCCATGGTGTGGCAGATGACGGAGCGGGCGGACTCGCCGTGCCCGATCTTGCGGCGGACCTCCTCGACGACCTCCTTGAAGAGGTCGCGGTCCTCGCCCTTGTTGATGGCCTCGACGTTGGCGCCGATCAGCTCGACGCCGTACTTGGCGAGGACGCCGTTCTCGTCGAGCGAGATAGCGGTGTTCAGGGCCGTCTGACCGCCCAGGGTGGGCAGCAGGGCGTCGGGACGCTCCTTGGCGATGATCTTCTCGACGAACTCGGGCGTGATCGGCTCGACGTACGTCGCGTCGGCGATCTCCGGGTCGGTCATGATCGTCGCCGGGTTGGAGTTGACCAGGATGACCCGCAGGCCCTCGGCGCGCAGCACGCGGCAGGCCTGGGTGCCGGAGTAGTCGAACTCGGCGGCCTGGCCGATGACGATCGGGCCGGAGCCGATGACCAGGACGGACTGGATATCGGTGCGCTTAGGCACGCTGGCCCTCCATCAGGGAAACGAAGCGGTCGAACAGGTAGGCGGCGTCGTGCGGGCCCGCTGCCGCTTCGGGGTGGTACTGGACGGAGAAGGCCGGCTGGTCGAGCAGCTGGAGCCCCTCCACGACGTCGTCGTTCAGGCACACGTGCGAGACCTCGGCGCGGCCGAACCTCGTCTCGCTGACCTGGTCGAGCGGCGCGTCCACGGCGAATCCGTGGTTGTGCGCGGTGACCTCGACCTTGCCGGTCGTACGGTCCTGCACCGGCTGGTTGATGCCCCGGTGGCCGTACTTCAGCTTGTAGGTGCCGAAGCCGAGCGCGCGGCCGAGGATCTGGTTGCCGAAGCAGATGCCGAACAGCGGGGTCTTCCGCTCCAGCACGGCGGTCATCAGGGCCACCGGGCCGTCGGCCGTGGCCGGGTCGCCGGGGCCGTTGGAGAAGAACACACCGTCCGGGGAGACGGCGAACACGTCCTCCTCGGTGGCGGTGGCGGGCAGCACGTGCACCTCGATGCCGCGCTCGGCCATCCGCTGCGGGGTCATGCCCTTGATGCCGAGGTCGACGGCGGCGACGGTGAATCGCTTCTGCCCGACGGCCGGGACGACGTAGGTCTCCTTGGTGGCGACCTCCTCGTAGAGGCTGGCGCCCTTCATGTGCGGCTGGGCCTGCACGCGCGCGAGAAGCTCGGCGTCGGTGGCGATCGCCGCACCGGAGAAGATGCCGGACCGCATGGACCCGCGCTCGCGCAGGTGGCGGGTGAGGGCGCGGGTGTCGATCCCGGAGATGCCGACCACGCCCTGCGCCACCAGTTCCGCGTCCAGCGAACGCTTGGCGCGCCAGTTGGAGGGCACGCGCGCAGGGTCGCGCACGACGTAGCCGGAGACCCAGATGCGGCTGGACTCGTCGTCCTCGTCGTTCCAGCCCGTGTTGCCGATCTGCGGGGCGGTGGCGACCACGATCTGGCGGTCGTAGGAGGGGTCGGTGAGGGTCTCCTGGTAACCGGTCATGCCGGTGGAGAACACGGCCTCGCCGAAGGTCTCCCCCACGGCCCCGTAGGCGCGGCCGCGGAAGATCCGGCCGTCCTCCAGGACGAGTACGGCGGGAACCTGGTCGGTTCCCCTGGTGGAGGTCGTCATCGTTCGGCGCCTTCCGTGCTGTTGGTCTTGGTCATGGAGTTGATGGCGTCGACCCATTCGGTGTGCTCGGCCGCGTGGTCGGAGCGGAAACCGGAGTCGATCAGTTTGTCGCCGTGCTGCCAGGTCACCACGAGCAGTCCGCCCTCGGTGAGGACCTTGCCCGCGATGCCCTTGCCCAGCAGGGCCTCACGGAGCGCGGCGGCGGGGATGAAGAAGTCGGTCGCGCCGGGACGTACGACGTCCAGGCCCGCGTCGGTCAGGGTGAGCTCGGCCCGGCTGCGGGAGCCGAGGCCACGGGCCACGATGCGGTCCAGCCACTGCCCGGCGGTGGTGGAGCCGTGGTAGCGGCCGCTCATGGTCAGTCTCACGGCACCGGGCTCCTCCGGCGCGCTGGGCAGCTCGGGCAGGTCGCCCTGGAGCGTGCCCCGCCATTTCCAGCCCTCGCGCATCAGCCAGTAGACGAGCGCGACGAAGAGCGCCAGGCCGACCAGCCAGCCGATGCGCGCGGCCCAGTCGGTGACCGCGGCCGACTTCTTCTCGTCTGCCAGCAGGATGAGAGGTGTCACGTGAGCTTCCCGTCCACGAGCGTCGCCTTGCCCCGCAGCCACGTGTGGGTGACACGGCCCGGCAGCTCGCGTCCCTCGTAAGGGGTGTTGCGGCTGCGTGAGGCGAAGCCCGCGGGGTCCACCAGGCCACGGTATTCCGTGTCGACCAGGGTGAGGTTGGCGGGCTCACCAGCCGAGACGGGACGGCCGTGGCCGGTCGCCTGTCCGATCCGCGCGGGCTTGACGGACATCCGGTCGGCGACGCCGGCCCAGGTCAGCAGGCCGGTGTCCACCATGGTCTCCTGGACCACCGACAGCGCGGTCTCCAGGCCCACCATCCCCATGGCGGCCGCGGCCCACTCGCAGTCCTTGTCCTCGTGCGGGTGCGGGGCGTGGTCGGTGGCGACGATGTCGATGGTGCCGTCGGCCAGGGCCTCGCGCAGCGCCAGCACGTCGCGCTCGGTGCGCAGCGGCGGGTTGACCTTGTAGACCGGGTTGTACGACCGCACCAGCTCGTCGGTGAGCAGGAGGTGGTGCGGGGTGACCTCGGCGGTGACGTCGATGCCGCGGGACTTGGCCCAGCGGACGATCTCGACGGAGCCGGCGGTCGAAAGGTGGCAGATGTGGACGCGGGAGCCGACGTGCTCGGCGAGCAGGACGTCCCGGGCGATGATCGACTCCTCGGCGACGGCGGGCCAGCCGCCCAGCCCCAGTTCCGCCGAGACGATCCCCTCGTTCATCTGGGCGCCCTCGGTCAGCCGCGGCTCCTGCGCGTGCTGGGCGACGACCCCGCCGAAGGCCTTCACGTACTCCAGGGCGCGGCGCATGATCACGGCGTCGTCGACGCACTTGCCGTCGTCGGAGAAGACGGTGACCCCGGCGGCCGACTCGTGCATGGCGCCCAGCTCGGCGAGCTTCCTGCCCTCCAGGCCGACGGTGACGGCGCCGATGGGCTGGACGTCGCAGTAGCCGTGCTCCCGGCCGAGCCGGTAGACCTGCTCGACCACGCCGGCGGTGTCGGCGACCGGGAAGGTGTTGGCCATGGCGAACACGGCCGTGTAGCCGCCGGTCGCGGCCGCGCGGGTGCCGGTGAGGACGGTCTCGGAGTCCTCGCGGCCGGGCTCGCGGAGATGCGTGTGGAGGTCCACGAGACCCGGCAGCAGCACCTTGCCGGCCGCTTCTACGACCTCGGCGCCCTCGGCGGGCAGCCCGGCGCCCACCTGGGAGATCGTCTCGCCGTCGATGAGGACGTCCTGCGGCTCACCGCCGAGCACCTTCGCACCACGGATCAGGATCTTGCTCATGGGTCTTACTTCTCCTCGGTGGTACGGGCGTGACTGACGGCGGGTTCGTTGCCGCCGAGCAGGAGGTACAGGACGGCCATCCGGATGGAGACTCCGTTCGCGACCTGCTCGACCACGGTGCAGCGCTCGGAGTCGGCGACCTCGGCGGTGATCTCCATGCCGCGGACCATCGGGCCGGGGTGCATCACGATGGCGTGCTCGGGCATCTTCGCCATCCGCTCGCCGTCGAGGCCGTAGCGGCGTGAGTACTCGCGCTCGGTCGGGAAGAACGCGGCGTTCATGCGCTCCCGCTGCACGCGCAGCATCATCACCGCGTCGGACTTGGGGAGGACGGCGTCGAGGTCGTACGACACCTCGCAGGGCCAGCGCTCGACGCCGACCGGCACCAGGGTGGGCGGGGCGACCAGGGTGACCTCGGCGCCGAGGGTGTGCAGCAGGTCGACGTTGGAGCGGGCGACCCGGCTGTGCAGGACGTCGCCGACCAGGGTGATGCGCTTGCCGGCCAGGTCCTGCCCTATGCCGGCGTCCCGGCCGACGAGCCGGCGGCGCATGGTGAAGGCGTCCAGGAGGGCCTGGGTGGGGTGCTGGTGGGTGCCGTCGCCCGCGTTGATGACGGCCGCGTCGATCCAGCCGGAGTTCGCCAGGCGGTAGGGCGCGCCGGAGGCGCCGTGCCGGATGACGACGGCGTCGACGCCCATCGCCTCCAGGGTCTGGGCGGTGTCCTTGAGGGACTCGCCCTTGGAGACGCTCGATCCCTTGGCGGTGAAGTTGATGACGTCGGCGGAGAGGCGCTTCTCGGCGGCCTCGAAGGAGATCCGGGTCCGGGTCGAGTCCTCGAAGAAGAGGTTGACGACGGTGCGGCCGCGCAGGGTCGGCAGCTTCTTGATCGGCCGGTCGGCGACCCGGGCCATCTCCTCGGCGGTGTCGAGGATCAGGACGGCGTCGTCGCGGGTGAGGTCGGCGGCCGAGATGAGATGACGCTGCATCTGTCAGGCTCCGTAGGGCAGTTCACATATCGGGAGATTGCGGGCAGGCCAGGGCGCGCCGGTCCGGCGCGGGCCTCGGACTGCTACTGGGCCGGCTTCGCGCCGAGCAGCACGGTGTCGCGACCGTCCTCCTCGGCGAGCAGGACCTTGACCGTCTCCCGCAACGACGTGGGGAGGTTCTTGCCGACGTAGTCGGCGCGGATGGGCAGTTCGCGGTGGCCCCGGTCGACGAGGACCGCGAGCTGAACCGCGCGCGGGCGCCCGATGTCGTTCAGCGCGTCGAGGGCGGCGCGGATGGTGCGGCCCGAGAAGAGCACGTCGTCGACGAGGACGACCAGTCTCCCGTCGATGCCGTCGCCGGGGATCTCGGTGCGGGCCAGCGCGCGCGGCGGGTGCATGCGCAGGTCGTCCCGGTACATGGTGATGTCGAGCGAGCCGACCGGGATCTTGCGGTCGGTGATCTGCTCCAGCTTGGCGGCGAGCCGCCGGGCGAGGAAGACGCCGCGGGTCGGAATGCCGAGGAGCACCACGTCGTCGGCGCCCTTGGCGCGTTCGACGATCTCGTGGGCGATGCGGGTCAGCACCCGTGCGATGTCGGGCCCTTCGAGAACGGGCCGGGCATCGGACGCCTGAAGTTCAGGCCTGACCCGCTTGTCCTGCTGTTCCTGCTTGTCCATACGAAACGGACCCCCTTCTCCGCCTCACGGGACGGACCTTAAAGGACGTCGGATTTGCGCCATCCACCGTAGCAGGTGGCGTCCGGGCCCCCGATCACCCCCTCGGCGTAACCGGCCACCGTCACCACGGAAGAGTCGGTGCGGACCATTCGGCTTGACGCAGGAGAGTAACGCTGCGTAACCTCACAGTGAGTTACCAGCCGCGCGGCGGGAACCAAGGCCGGCCGCGTCGACACAGTGTCCGGGGAGCTATATGTCCAGCGAATACGCCAAACAGCTCGGGGCCAAGCTCCGGGCCATCCGCACCCAGCAGGGCCTATCCCTCCACGGTGTCGAGGAGAAGTCCCAGGGGCGCTGGAAGGCCGTGGTGGTCGGTTCGTACGAACGCGGCGACCGTGCCGTGACCGTACAGCGTCTTGCCGAGTTGGCGGATTTCTACGGGGTCCCGGTGCAGGAGCTGCTGCCCGGCACCACCCCCGGCGGTGCCGCCGAGCCCCCGCCGAAGCTGGTCCTCGACCTGGAGCGGCTGGCCACGGTGCCGGCCGAGAAGGCGGGCCCGCTCCAGCGCTACGCGGCGACCATCCAGTCCCAGCGCGGTGACTACAACGGCAAGGTGCTGTCGATCCGCCAGGACGACCTGCGCACACTGGCCGTCATCTACGACCAGTCCCCCTCGGTCCTCACCGAGCAGCTGATCAGCTGGGGCGTCCTGGACGCGGACGCCCGCCGCGCGGTGGCCACTCACGAGGACGCCTGACCCTTACAGCAACTGAGCAGAAACGTGCCGCCGGGGTGGCCGGAACTGGATGGTTCCGGCCCGCCCCGGCGGTTTTCTTCTGCGACGCCCGGCGGTTCTCCTCCGCGACGCCCCGCGGTTCTCCTCCGCGGCGGCTGACGCGGGCTCCTCAGCTCAGGGAAGTGCACGTGCCCAGGGGCGCGAGGAACTGCGCGAGAAGCCCCAGACGGCCGTCTGCCGCCCGAAGACCGCACCACCCACCCCATTGGGCACACAAACGCCGGAGGGCTTGCAGCGAGCCTCGCTGCAAGCCCTCCGGCGTCTCGTCGGCTACGCCTCCCGGCGCAGCGACGGCTTCAGCTCCTTCAGGCGACCGAGGAGCCCGTTCACGAACGCCGGCGACTCGTCCGTCGAGAACTCCTTGGCCAGCTGCACCATCTCGTCGAGGACGACGGCGTCCGGCGTCTCGTCGGCCCAGATCAGCTCGTAGGCACCGAGACGCAGGATGTTGCGGTCGACGACCGGCATCCGGTCCAGCGTCCAGCCCACCGAGTACTGGGCGATCAGCTCGTCGATACGCGTGGCGTGTTCCGCGTAGCCCTCGACCAGCTGCATCGTGTACTCGCTGACCGGCGGCTGCCGGGTGTCGGTCCGGGACAGCCGGACCCAGTCCGCGAGCACGGTCAGGACGTCGGCCCCGCGCTGGTCGCCCTCGAAGAGGATCTGGAAGGCGCGCTTGCGGGCCGTGTTGCGGGCAGCCACGGTTAGCTGTTCACCCGGCCGAGGTAGTCGCTGGTGCGGGTGTCGACCTTGATCTTCTCACCGGTGGTGATGAAGAGCGGGACCTGGATCTGGTGGCCGGTCTCCAGCGTGGCGGGCTTGGTGCCGCCGGTGGAGCGGTCGCCCTGGACGCCGGGCTCGGTCTCCTGGATGGTCAGCTCGACGGCGGCGGGCAGCTCGACGAAGAGCACCTCGCCCTCGTGCTGGGCGACGACGGCCGTGAAGCCCTCGATCAGGAAGTTCGCGGCGTCACCGACGGTCTTCCGGTCGATGTGCAGCTGGTCGTACGTGTCCATGTCCATGAAGACGAAGTACTCGCCGTCCATGTACGAGAACTGCATGTCGCGCTTGTCGACAGTGGCCGTCTCGACCTTGACGCCGGCGTTGAAGGTCTTGTCGACGACCTTGCCGGACAGCACGTTCTTGAGCTTGGTGCGCACGAATGCGGGGCCCTTGCCGGGCTTGACGTGCTGGAACTCGACGACGGACCAGAGCTGGCCGCCTTCGAGCTTGAGCACCAGGCCGTTCTTGAGGTCGTTCGTGGAAGCCACGGTTGCGGAATCTCCTGGACTGACGTGGACGACCCCGGGGCACGCACCTTCCCTATAGTGCGAGCAGCTCCTTGGTCGTGATGGTGAGTAGCTCGGGTCCGCCGTCCGCCTCGGGGCGCACGACGAGCGTGTCATCGATCCGGACACCGCCCCGGCCCGGGAGGTGGACCCCCGGTTCGACGGTGACCGGCACGCAAGCGTCCAGTTTACCCATGGCCGAGGGGGCGAGCTGCGGGTCCTCGTCGATTTCGAGTCCCACGCCGTGTCCGGTGAGGGGTTGCAGTCCCTCGGAGTGGCCCGCGGAGTCCAGTACCTGGCGCGCGGCACGGTCCACGTCACGGCAGGCGGCGCCGGGTACGAGGCTCTCCCGGCCGGCCCGCTGGGCGGCGAAGACCAGGTCGTACAGCTCGATCTGCCAGTCCGCCGGCGAGGTGCCGATGACGAAGGTACGGCCGATCTCGCAGCGGTAGCCGCGATAGGTGGCGCCGAGGCAGACGGAGAGGAAGTCGCCCTCCTCGACCCGCCGGTCGGTGGGGCGGTGGCCGCGGCGCCCGGAGTTCGGGCCGGTGGCGACGGAGGTGCGGAAGGCCGGACCGTCGGCGCCGTGGTCGACCAGCCGGCGCTCCAGCTCCAGGGCGAGGTGCCGTTCGGTACGGCCGACGAGGATCGACTCCAGCAGTTCCCCGAGGGCCTGGTCGGCGATCTCGGCGCCGATGCGCAGGCAGGAGATCTCCTCCTCGTCCTTGACGACCCTGAGCTGCTCGACCGCGCTGCCCAGATCGGCGAGGCGCAGTCGCGGGGCGACCGAGGCGAGGGCGCGGTGCCGGGCCACGGTGAGGTGGTGTTCCTCGACGGCGAGGGCGTCGGTGCCCTGGGCGGCGGCGAGGCCGGCGGCGGCCACCACGGGGTCGCCGGCGGGGCCTTCCAGAAGGTGCGGCCGGAGGGAGTCGTCGACGCGGGCCCCGGTGGGACGGTCGTCCAGCGGGCCGGGTGCCACGAGGAGGTCCTCGCGTTTCCCGAGCAGCAGTACGGAGCCGTGCGGGGCGGCGCCGGCGAGGTACCTCACGTTGGCGGGGCGCGAGATCAGCGCGGAGGCGCTGCCGCTGGCCTGGCAGCGGTCCCTCAGGCGGGTTCGGCGTGCGGCGTACACCTCGGACATGACACGAGCGTAGGAGTCATGGGCGAATCGTGCCGGTTGGAGGAGGCCGAGCGGGGTGGTCGGGCGCTGTCGTCGAGTGCGGGCGGGCGGGTGGGGGCTGGTCGCGCAGTTCCCCGC
>NZ_LBMU02000071.1 GCF_001005085.2 Streptomyces humi | reverse complement strand
GAAGGTTTTCAGAAGCACTGGCTACCCAATCATCGTGTACTCGGCTTTACTCACTGTTGACCACGGAGTCTAGAGGGCATCGGTGTCGTACGGGTCGAGCGGGCCCCACATCCGGACCCTGCGGCCACTACGAGACATTCACTCCGAAGTCGAGCGCGATGCCCCGCAGGCCCGACGCGTACCCCTGGCCCACGGCCCGGAACTTCCACTCGCTCTGGTAGCGGTAGAGCTCGCCGAAGATCATGGCGGTCTCGGTGGAGGCGTCCTCGCTGAGGTCGTAGCGGGCGAGTTCCTGGCCGTCGGCCTGGTTGACCACCCTGATGAACGCGTTGGAGACCTGCCCGAAGGTCTGGCCCCGCTCGTCGGCCATGTGGATCGAGACCGGGAAGACGATCTTGTCGCAGTTGGCCGGCACCTTCGTCAGGTCGACCAGAATCGATTCGTCGTCGCCCTCGCCCTCTCCGGTGAGGTTGTCGCCGGTGTGTTCCACCGAGCCGTCTGGGCTCTTGAGCTGGTTGTAGAAGACGAACCACTCGTCGCCGAGCACCCGTCCGCCCTGGCACAGCAGGGCGCTGGCGTCCAGGTCGAAGGGGGCGCCGGTGGTGGAGCGGGCGTCCCAGCCGAGTCCGATCAGGACGTTGCTGAGGTTGGGTGCGGCCTTGGAGAGGGAGACATTGCCCCCCTTGGCGAGCGTGACGCCCATGATTGCTGGTCCTCCCCTGGATGGTGCTTCTCCGGTTGTCCTGCGCGTCCGGCGCCGACCGTAAACGGTTCGGCGCCGGACAGAGCGGACTTTCGAACGCCCCGGGGGCGTTCTCCTGCCTCAGACGTTGACGCCGAAGTCCTGGGCGATGCCGCGCAGGCCCGACGCGTAGCCCTGGCCGATGGCGCGGAACTTCCACTCCGCGCCGTTGCGGTACAGCTCGCCGAAGACCATCGCGGTCTCCGTGGAGGCGTCCTCGGAGAGGTCGTAGCGAGCGATCTCGGCTCCGCCGGCCTGGTTGACGACGCGGATGAACGCGTTGCGGACCTGCCCGAAGGACTGCTGGCGGTTGTCGGCGTCGTAGATCGACACCGGGAACACGATCTTGTCGACGTCGGCCGGGACCGTGGCCAGGTCGACCTTGATCACCTCGTCGTCACCCTCGCCCTCACCGGTGAGGTTGTCGCCGGTGTGCTCGACCGAGCCGTCGGGGCTCTTGAGGTTGTTGAAGAAGACGAAGTTCTGGTCACTGGCGACCTTGCCGGCCGTGTTCAGCAGCAGGGCGCTGGCGTCCAGGTCGAAGTCGGTGCCGGTGGTGGTCCTCACGTCCCAGCCGAGACCGACGAGGACCGCGGTCAGGCCGGGGGCCTCCTTCGTCAGCGATACGTTGCCGCCCTTGCTGAGGCTGACTCCCACGAGTCCTCCCATGTGGTGTCCAGGGGCGGGTGCCCCCGTCGTGCGTCGGATACCGGATCAACGATTCGATCCTAGTGACGGGTTCCCGCCGCCCGCAGGCCCTGGACCCCGAAGAATTCCCGGGTGTCGGCCAGGTCGCCCCCTAGGGGGCGAGGGACGGCGGCCGTACGGGCCTACAGGGCGTCGAGCGCCGTCACGTACTCGTTCAGGTCGCGGGCGTCCGGCAGTCCGTTGACCACGGTCCAGCGCACGACGCCCTCCTTGTCGATGACGAAGGTGCCGCGGACGGCGCAGCCCTTGCCCTCGTCGAAGACGCCGTAGGCGCGCGAGGTCTCGCCGTGCGGCCAGAAGTCGCTGAGCAGCGGGTACTCCAGCCCCTCCTGCTCGGCGAAGACGCGCAGGGTGTGGATGGAGTCGTTGGAGACGGCCAGCAGCTGGGTGTCGCGGTCCTCGAACCTCGGCAGGTTGTCACGCAGCTCGCACAGCTCGCCGGTGCACACCCCCGTGAAGGCGAACGGGTAGAAGAGCAGCACCACGTTCTTCTCGCCGCGGAGGTCGGACAGCTTCACGGTCCGGCCGTGGTTGTCCTTGAGCTCGAAGTCGGGCGCCTTGTCGCCGACCTGGATCGCCATCGCTCTGCGTCCCTTCGTCAGGGTCTGTTCGGGTGCGAACACCCTATGCGGCGGCCCTCACGAGGCGATCACGGCAGGACGGGCGGCCGGCCACGGCAGGCCGGCGGAGGGACCGGGAGTCCGGTCCCTCCGGCGGCGGGGCTCAGCGCTTCTTGGCGGCGGCCTTCGGCGTGTTCAGCCGGCTTCCGTTCCAGTCCTTGCCCACGCTGACGCTCTTGGTCTGCGACAGGCCGGCGGTCGTGACCGCCTCGCCGATGTCGCTCGGCTCGACGTAGCCGTCGCGGCCGGTCTTCGGCGTCAGCAGCAGGATCGAGCCACCTTCCTCGAGGAAGCCGAGGGCATCGACCAGCGCGTCCGTCAGGTCGCCGTCATCCTCACGGAACCAGAGCACCACGGCGTCGGCCACGTCGTCGTAGTCCTCGTCCATCAGCTCGTTGCCGATGGTCTCTTCGATGGACTCGCGGAGCTCCTGGTCGACGTCGTCGTCGAAGCCGATCTCCTGGACCACCTGGTCTGGCTGGAAACCCAGCCTGACGGCAGGGTTCGTCCGCTCCTCCGCGTGGTCCGCGGTCGCGCTCACGGGTTGCCTCCTGATCATGTCTTGGTGATGAACTCAGCCACGCGCGTGCGCGAAGCATTGGCCGTAGTCCACACGGGCGGGACGGATCGCGCAAGTACCCGGCCGTTCAGACCGCCGAAACGGTGACGATCCCGGCCGTGTCGCCGCAACTCCCAGCACCGTATCGCGGACGACGGTCTCACACACCACTGCCTTTTGCCCGCAATATACCTTTCGGAATCATCCTCACATACGGCGGTCGAACGAGTTTGCCAAGCGCGTCACACCCCGGGCGTATCGTTGCGTTTTGGCCGGTCCCGAGTTACCTCGCGGTAGAGATGACGTGTGCCGCCCCGGGGTGGACGATGGACAGCGGCGCGGGCAGGACGCCGTAAAAACACAGGTAGGACAGGCAGGACAGGCAGAACAGCCAGAGCAGTCAAACAGGGAATCAGTGCCCCTCTGACAGGTAAGGAACAGCGTGGCTTCCGGATCCGATCGCAACCCGATCATCATTGGCGGCCTTCCGAGTCAGGTTCCTGACTTCGATCCCGAGGAAACCCAGGAGTGGCTCGACTCGCTCGACGCCGCCGTGGACGAGCGCGGCCGGGAGCGGGCCCGCTATCTGATGCTCCGCCTGATCGAGCGGGCGCGCGAGCGGCGGGTGGCCGTGCCCGAGATGCGCAGCACGGACTACGTCAACACGATCCCGACCCGGGCCGAGCCGTTCTTCCCGGGCAACGAGGAGATCGAGCGCAAGGTCCTCAACGCGACCCGCTGGAACGCCGCCGTAATGGTGTCGCGCGCCCAGCGGCCGGGGATCGGCGTGGGCGGTCACATCGCCACCTTCGCCTCCTCCGCGTCCCTCTACGACGTCGGCTTCAACCACTTCTTCCGCGGCAAGGACGACGGCCTCGGCGGCGACCAGGTCTTCTTCCAGGGCCACGCCTCCCCCGGCATCTACGCGCGCGCGTTCCTGCTCGACCGGCTCAGCGAGGCCCAGCTGGACGGCTTCCGCCAGGAGAAGTCGAAGTACCCGGACGGCCTCTCCAGCTACCCCCATCCGCGCTCGATGCCGGACTTCTGGGAGTTCCCGACCGTCTCGATGGGCCTCGGCCCGATCGGCGCGATCTACCAGGCGCGGATGAACCGCTACATGCACGCGCGCGGGATCGCCGACACCTCGAAGTCGCACGTGTGGGCGTTCCTCGGTGACGGCGAGATGGACGAGCCGGAGTCGCTCGGCCAGCTGTCCATCGCCGCCCGCGAGGGCCTGGACAACCTGACCTTCGTCGTCAACTGCAACCTCCAGCGGCTCGACGGCCCGGTGCGCGGCAACGGAAAGATCATCCAGGAGCTGGAGTCGGTCTTCCGGGGCGCCGGCTGGAACGTGATCAAGCTGGTCTGGGACCGCACCTGGGACCCGCTGCTCGCCCAGGACCGCGACGGCGTGCTGGTCAACAAGATGAACACGACCCCGGACGGCCAGTTCCAGACCTACGCCACCGAGTCGGGTTCGTACATCCGCGACCACTTCTTCGGCGACGACCAGCGGCTGCGCGCGATGGTCGCCAACATGACCGACGACCAGATCCTGCACCTGGGCCGCGGCGGCCACGACCACCGCAAGATCTACGCGGCGTTCAAGGCGGCCACCGAGCACCGGGGCCAGCCGACGGTCATCCTGGCCAAGACGATCAAGGGCTGGACGCTCGGCCCGAACTTCGAGGGCCGCAACGCCACGCACCAGATGAAGAAGCTGACGGTCGCCGACCTCAAGGGCTTCCGGGACCGCCTGCACCTGCCGATCTCCGACCGGGAGCTGGAGTCCGGCCTGCCGCCGTACTACCACCCGGGCCGGAACTCGGAGGAGATCCAGTACATGCACGACCGGCGCAAGGGGCTCGGCGGGTACGTGCCGACCCGCGTCGTGCGCTCCCAGCCGCTCGCCCTGCCGGACGACAAGACGTACGCGACTGTGAAGAAGGGCACCGGCCAGCAGTCCATCGCGACCACCATGGCCTTCGTCCGGCTCCTCAAGGACCTCATGCGGGACAAGGAACTCGGCCGCCGCTTCGTGCTGATCGCGCCGGACGAGTACCGCACGTTCGGCATGGACTCCTTCTTCCCGAGCGCGAAGATCTACAACCCGCTGGGCCAGCAGTACGAGGCCGTGGACCGTGATCTGCTGCTCGCCTACAAGGAGTCCCCGACCGGCCAGATGCTGCACGACGGCATCTCGGAGGCGGGCTGCACGGCCTCCCTGATCGCGGCGGGCTCGGCGTACGCCACCCATGGCCAGCCGCTCATCCCGGTGTACGTCTTCTACTCGATGTTCGGTTTCCAGCGCACCGGCGACCAGTTCTGGCAGATGGCCGACCAGCTGTCACGCGGTTTCGTCCTGGGCGCGACCGCGGGCCGTACGACCCTGACCGGTGAGGGGCTCCAGCACGCGGACGGCCACTCCCAGCTGCTGGCCTCCACGAACCCGGCCTGTGTCGCCTACGACCCGGCCTACGGGTACGAGATCGCGCACATCGTCCAGGACGGCCTGCGCCGGATGTACGGCGGCGACGCCGAGCACCCGCACGGCGAGGACGTCTTCTACTACCTGACCGTCTACAACGAGCCGATCCAGCACCCGGCCGAGCCGGCCGACGTGGACGTCGAGGGCATCCTCAAGGGCGTCCACCGGATCGCCACCGGCACGGCGGGCTCGATCCCCGCGCAGATCATGGCGTCCGGCGTGGCGGTCCCGTGGGCGGTCGAGGCGCAGAAGATCCTCGCCGAGGAGTGGAACGTCAGGGCCGACGTCTGGTCCGCCACCTCCTGGAACGAGCTGCGGCGCGAGGCCGTGGCCTGCGAGCAGCACAACCTGCTGCACCCGGAGGAGGAGCAGCGGACGCCTTGGGTGACGCAGAAGCTGAGCGGCGTCGAAGGTCCGTTCGTGGCCGTGTCCGACTGGATGCGATCGGTTCCGGACCAGATCGCCCGGTGGGTGCCGGGCACGTTCCAGTCGCTGGGCGCCGACGGGTTCGGGTTCGCCGACACGCGGGGCGCGGCGCGCCGCTTCTTCCACATCGACGCCCAGTCGATCGTGGTCGCGGTGCTGACCGAACTGGCCCGGGCGGGCAAGGTCGACCGGTCCGTGCTCAAGCAGGCCATCGACCGCTACCAGCTGCTGGACGTGTCGGCGGCGCACCCGGGCGTGGCGGGCGGCGACGCGTAACGCCGCGCCCGGCTTCGGCAGGGAAGGCAGTGGGGGACCGCGGGCCGGTGGGGGCCGGTCGCGCGGTTCCCCACGACCCTGCGGGGCGCGGATGATGCCTACGATGCTCACATGGAGCCACAGTCCGCGCAGTCGCGTTGGGAGCAGTTCACCCAACGGCCGTTGCTGGCGCTCGCGGTGGTGTTCGCCGTCTCCTACGCGCTGCCGATCGTGGACAGTTCCGCCGGTCATGTGCTGACGTCCGCGTGCACGGTGGCGGAATGGGTGGTGTGGGGGTCCTTCGCCACGGACTATCTCGTACGGCTGACACTGACGCCCCGGCGCCGGGAGTTCGTGCGGACGCACTGGATAGACCTGTGCGCGGTGGTGCTGCCGTTGCTTCAGCCGCTGCGGCTGCTGCGGCTCGTGGCGACGCTCACGCTGGTGGGGCGGCGGGCCCGGATGGCCTCGCAGATCCGGCTGACGACGTACGTCGTCGGCGCGGTCATCGGCCTGCTCATGTTCGGGTCGCTGGCCGTCCTGTCGGTCGAACGCGAGTCTCCCGACGGGAACATCCGGACGCTGGGTGACGCCCTGTGGTGGTCGTTCACCACGATGACGACCGTGGGATACGGCGACCACGCGCCGACGACCGGGCTGGGCCGGATGATCGCGGTCGGGCTGATGCTGTCCGGGATCGCCCTGCTCGGTGTGGTGACCGCGAACATCGCCACGTGGTTCATCGCGCGCTTCGAGAAGGACGACGTGGAGGAACGGCGGCAGACGGAGGCGATCGCTCTGCTGACCGAGGAAGTACGGGCGCTGCGGACCGAGGTGGCCACGATGCGCAAATGCTCGGGGCCGGGGGGTGGGGTGCGCTCACCGGCGTCGGCCGGGTGCCTCCCCCAGCCTTCGGCCGGGGGGACCCCCAGCGCCCACCCTCCCCCGCTCTCGGCTCCGTTCGAGCGGGGGGATCCCCATCGCCCCAGCGGCACGACTGCCCGCGGCCAGGACGTGCCCCGGTAAGGGGCGCGGGGTCACCCCCGGCCGAAGGCCGGGGGAGGGCCGGCGGGGGCGGCCCCCGCCGGCCCGCACGCTACATCGGCGACACGCCGCCCAGCCACAGCAGTGCCAGCACGGTGTCGATCGCGCCCAGCACCACCGCGACCAGCGCCGGTATCGAGCTCTTCGGGTTCCACGCCCGGCCCATGGAGAGCCAGCCGCACACCAGCGCGGCCGGGCCCAGGATGATGCCCAGCGTGAAGAAGCCGGCGACGGCGCAGATCGTGCCGATGATGCCCAGCGTGCCGCGGTCCAGCCCGTCCCGTGTACCTGTGCGGCCACGTGAACGGGGGTACCCGCGTGTTCGTTGGCCGAAGCTCGCCATCATCAACTCCTCTGTCCCCATGGACTGTTCGGGCGTGATGACCGGGTACCCCTGTTCCGCGTCCGCAGACCTGCCCGCGCGCCGCCCCCCTCCGGCAGCGCGCCGCGGCCCGGGCCTCCTCCCATGCCCTGCGGAGGACTTGACCTACTGTGACCTGCGGCGCGTGCCGAACGCGAGGGATCTTTAGCGGAGTCACCCTGATAGGTGAAACACCCCTGAACCGGGGTCAGATGTGGCCCACGCCCGCGCCGCTGTCCGCGTTCGCGCCCCGCTTCGTGAGCAGCGCGACCAGGATCGCGACGGCGGCCACGCCCGCGGCGACGAGCGAGGCGAGGCTCATGCCGGAGATGAACGTGTCGTGGGCGACACCGGTGATCTTCGCGGCGATCGCCTCGGGCGTGCCCTTGGCCACCGGCGCGACCCCGACCTGGACCGCCTCGGAGGCCTGGGCCAGCTGCGCCGGGGTCAGCTCGGGCAGGCCCGCGCCGGCCCAGTTGCCCGGCAGGTCGCTGTCGACCTTGGAGGCCATCACGGCACCGAGGACGGCCGTACCGAGGCTGCCGCCGATCTGCATCGCGGCCTGCTGGAGACCGCCGGCCACACCGGAGAGCTCCATCGGGGCGTTGCCCACGATGACCTCGGTGGCGCCGACCATGACCGGAGCGAGGCCGAGACCGAGCAGGGCGAACCAGACGGCCATGATCCCGCTGCCGGTGTCCGCCTTCAGCGTGGACATGCCGTACATGGCGATCGCGGTGGCCGCCATGCCGCCGGCCAGCGGGATCCGCGGGCCGAGCTTGGTGATCGCGGCGCCGGCCAGCGGCGAACCGACGATCATCATGCCGGTGAGGGGCAGCAGGTGGAGGCCGGCGTCGACCGGGTCCATCCCGTGCACGTTCTGCAAGTAGAAGGTCACGAAGAACAGGCCGCCCATGAAGGCGATGGCCATGAGGACCATCAGGACCACACCGGCCGACAACGCCACGGAGCGGAACAGGCCGAGCGGGATCAGCGGTTCCCTGACCTTCGTCTCCCAGAAGGAGAAGAGGGCGAAGCCGAGCACGGACACGGCGATGAACGTCCACGTCTTGCCGTCGCCCCAGCCCCAGGTCGGCGCCTTGATGAGGGCCCAGACCAGGCAGAACATCGCGCCGGAGAGCAGGCCGATGCCGAGCAGGTCGAAGGAGCGCGGGGCGTTCTCCGCACGGTGGTCGAGCAGCATGACCACGCCGAGCACGAGGGCGATCAGGCCGACCGGCACGTTGATGAAGAACACCGACTGCCAGCTGACGTGCTGCACCAGCACACCGCCGAGGATCGGGCCGCCCGCGGTGGAGGCGCCGATGACCATGCCCCAGATGCCGATCGCCATGTTGAGCTTCTCGGCCGGGAAGGTGGCCCGCAGCAGGCCGAGGGCGGCCGGCATCAGCAGCGCGCCGAACAGGCCCTGGAAGACCCGGAAGGTGACGACGAGGCCGATGCTGTCGGACAGGCCGATGGCGCCGGAGGCGGCGGCGAAGCCGACGACGCCGATCAGGAAGGTCTGCCGGTGGCCGAAGCGGTCGCCGAGCTTGCCCGCGGTGATCAGCGAGACCGCGAGGGCGAGGAAGTAGCCGTTGGTGATCCACTGCACCTGGGCGAAGGTGGCGCCGAGGTCCTTCTGGATCGCCGGGTTGGCGATGGCCACGATGGTGCCGTCGAGGGCCACCATCATGACCCCGACGGCGACGGTTATCAGGGTGAACCAGGGGTGGCCGCGCAGGCCGGAGGCCGGCGGCCGCCACGACGGCGCCGCCGCTGCCTTGTCCCCCGACCCCGCCGTGTCGAGCGTGGTCTGACTAGTCATGCGGGCGAGGCTAGTGTCAGCCTCTGACATTTGACAAACAAATTCACTAGTCAGTAACTGTCAGGCATGGAAACGTTGCGCGAACGCAAGAAGCAGCGCACCCGGGACGCGCTGTTGCGGTCCGCGCTCGAGCTGTTCGTGGCCCAGGGCTACGAGCACACCACCGTCGACGAGATCGCCGAGTCCGTCGACGTGTCGCAGCGCACCTTCTTCCGCTACTTCGCCGGCAAGGAGGAGGCCGCCTTCTTCCTGCCGCGGCTCACCGAGGCGTACTACGTGGAGGCACTGCGCCGGCGGCCGCCCGAGGAGGCGCCGCTGGAGGCGCTGCGCGCGGCGGTCCTGGACAGCTTCGACTCGATCGAGCAGGCCATCGAGCGGTACGTCCCGCTCGAACTGCACATGCGCGCCTACAAGGTGATCGAGGCGACCCCGGTCCTGCACGCCGCCCATCTGGGCCGGCAGTCGGAGACGGAGGAGGAGATCACCCGGATCGTCGCCGAACGGGAGGGAGTCGACCCGGACACCGACCCCCGGCCGCGGCTCCTGGTGGCGCTGTTCGGCGCCGTGATCCGGGTGACCGAGCGGCACTGGTCGGTGGGTGACGACTTCGGCGTGGCGGCGATCCGCGACCTCACCGTGGCATACCTCGACCAGGTGGGTCCGGCCCTCCTCGGGAACTGGCGGGAGAGCTGAGATCGGCCTCACGTTTGCCAAAACGTGATAACCGTCACTCAGTTACCGCGAGACCCCTTCGTTCTCCTAGTGTGTCCTCCCAGTGACTTCCTTCGACACCTCCCCGCCACTCAACGTCTGGCGCGCGCTGCTCGCCCTCGCCGTGGTGTTCGTGATGCTCGCGACCACCGGCTGGACAGCTCTGCGCGCCCACCGCGAGACCACCGCGATGCAGGCCTCCCTCGACAAGTGGGAGCACGGCAGCGTCCGCGGCCTGCGGTTGCCGGACCCGGAGGCGTCACCCGCGCGGCTCACCCGCTTCTTCACGTCGCTCACGGCACAGGAACGCGACCGGCTCGTCCACCGCTACCCGCTGGCCGTCGGCAACATGAACGGCGCCCCGGCCGAACTGCGGTACCGCGCCAACGACATCGCGCTCGACCAGCAACGCAAGGTCGAGAAGAAACGCATGCACGACCCACGGCTCAGCGCGGCGGGGCAGCAGGACGCGGGCCGCCGGATGCACCGCTACGAGGCGCTGCTCACCAAGGGCCGGCAGATCCTGGCCTTCGACCCGGACGGCGACGGCCGGGTCGCCGAGGTGTTCGGCGACCTCGCCCGGGCCCAGCGGATCTCCGTCGTCGTCCCCGGCGTCGACACCGACCTGCTCACCTTCCAGAAGACGAACCGTCAGTACACCGCGCCGGTCGGCATGGCCAAGGCGCTGTACCGGGAGGAGTACACGGCGAGCCCGACGACCCGTACGGCGGTGATCGCCTGGGCCGACTACACCGCGCCCGACGGGCTCGGCGTGGGCGCGGCGACCGGTATGGCCGCGGAGCAGGGTGCCGTACGCCTGAACGCACTGCTGCGCGCGCTGCCCGGCGAGGCGCCGGTGTCGATGTTCTGCCACAGCTACGGCTCGGTGGTCTGCGGGGTGGCCGCGCACGGCATGCCGGGGCGGGTGGCGGACATAGCGGTGGCCGCCAGCCCCGGGATGCGGGTCGAGAAGGCCTCGCACCTGGGCACGTCGGCCCGGGTGTGGGCGATGCGGGACGCCACCGACTGGATCCAGGACGTCCCCTATCTGGAGCTCGGCGGACTCGGCCACGGCGCCGATCCGGTCTCCGGCTCCTTCGGGGCGCGGGTGCTGTCGGCCCGCGACGCCCAGGGTCACGCCGGCTACTTCGAGCCCGGCACGGACAGTCTGCGCAACCTCGCGGACATCGGGGTCGGCGCGTACGGCGCGGTCAGCTGCGCCCAGCACGATGACGGGTGCCGGGCGGGTCTGCCCGGCACGTCGACGGCGGAACGCGCGTAGAAACAGCAGGAAGTGCGGTGCGCGCGGGGATGGGACTGAGAAGCACGTGCCGCATACGATGAGCCGCATGGGTGACGTACTGGCCGGATTTCATGCCGCCTGGGAGTTCGAGTCCGACTCCGTGCGCATCCGTTACGAACGCGGGATCCGGACACCCAAGCTGTTCCAGACCCTGGGCGAACGCCGGGTGCCGCTGGCCGCGCTGGCGGGCGTGACCCTCACACCGGGCAAGCGGGGCACGGTCGTACTGCGGGCCGAACCGCGTCCCGGCGCGGATCCGTTGATGGAGGCGGCGGCCGGCCAGCTCAAGGACGGCAGCGACCCGTACCGGCTGGTCCTCCCGGCCGAGCGGGAGACCCTTGCCGAGTACTACGCCGAGGAACTGCGCTCGCTGCTCACCGCGTCCGGGCCGGCCGAGAGGTTTCTGGTGCCCGCCCCAAAGGCGCCCCGGCAGTTCAAGGCGTACGACGGGAAGGCGAGCTTCGACGGCAAGGCCGTGCACTTCCGGTGGTCGTGGACGGGGGCGTCGACGGCCAAGTGGAAGGCCGGCGACCAGCGCTTCGCGGTGGCCGACCTGGGCGGTGTGGAGTGGCGCTCCCCGGAGATCTTCGAGGGGCATCTACGACTGCTGCGGCGCGACCTCACGGGGGCGGCGGTGCCGGCGGACCAGGATCCCGCGACCGTGGTGTTCGGGCTGGGGTACGGGCCGGTGCACGAGTCGTTGCCGTTCGCCGCGGCGGTGCTGGAGGCGGTACGGGCGAGAGGCGCGGCCGCGATGCCGGCGGCGGCGGGGCGCCGTGACCCCGCCGACATCGCCGAGCGGATCCGCCACCTCGGGGAACTGCATCAGGCGGGGCTGGTCACCGACGAGGAGTTCGCCGCGAAGAAGGCGGAGTTGCTGGCCGAGCTTTAGCAGTTCCGTCGGGTGCGGGTCGTGGTGGGTTGCTCGCGCAGTTCCCCGCGCCCCTTTCAGGGGCGTTTCAGTTGCTGCCCTTCTCATAGAAGCTGATCTTCTTGTCCAGGACCGAGAGGGTGTCGTGGAGTTCGGCGATGCGGGACAGGACGTCCCTTCTCGTCTGCTCCAGGAGTTCGCGGCGCTCCGGGTAGGTCGTCTCGCCCTCTCTCACCAGTTCCGCGTAGCGCACCATGTCCGCCACCGGCATCCCGGTCAGGCGGAGCTTGGTGACGAAGTCCAGCCAGTCCAGGTCGCGGTTGGTGTAGCGGCGCTGTCCCGTGTGGGAGCGGTCGATGTGGGACATCAGGCCGATCCGCTCGTACCAGCGCAGGGTGTGGGCGGTCAGGCCGGTGAAGGCGACGACCTCGCTGATCGTGTAGCGGTCCTGGCCCTCGGGACGCGGGTGCCGACGGGGCGGGGCGGAACAGATGTCGGCGGGCTCGCGGTCGGACTGCTCGGTGGGGGTCGCGGTCGTGGTCTGCATCACCGTCATGACCCAACGCTATGACCTTGGAGTGCACTCGAAGCAAGCGGGACCCGGTAAGAAATACCCGCGACACGGCCGGAACCCAGTGGCTAGCGTTCCCGCACATGAGTCTCGTACGCCGTGCCATCCCGCCGGACGCGCCGGAAGTGCTGCGCCTGCGCCAGATCATGATCGACGCGCTGCCCGGCGGGGACGCCTCGACGGGGTGGCACGCCGAGGCGCTGCCGGGGCTCGCGGCGAGGCTGGCCGAGGCGGACGGCGACTTCGCCGCGTTCGTCGTGGACCACCCCGACCGGCCGGGGGCGCTGGCCGCGCTGGTCGCCGGGACGGTCGACTACCGGATCGGCAAGGCGAGCAGCCCGCACGGGCGGGCCGGGTACGTCTTCAGCGTGGCCACCGACCCGGACGCGCGTCGCCGCGGGTACGCGCGCGCGTGCATGGAGGAACTGCTGGCCTGGTTCCGGGAGCGGGGCGCGGGGCAGGTCATGCTGACCGCGTCCGCCGAGGCCGAGCCGCTCTACGCCGCGCTGGGTTTCGTCCACAAGCCGGACCCCACGATGATCCTGCCGCTCTGAGCCGCTTAGGGTCGTAGGCATGTCGTTGCAGAGCCTCGCGCTGATCGAGAACTGGCCGGTTCCCACCGCCGCGGCGGGTGCCGTACGCGCCGACGGGACGGTCCTGGGCGTCCACGGGCCGGCCGGTCACCGCTTCCCGCTGGCCTCCGTCACCAAGCCGCTGGCCGCCTACGCGGTGCTCGTCGCGTACGAGGAGGGGGCGGTCGAGCTGGACGAGCCGGCGGGGCCCGAGGGCGCGACGGTACGGCACCTGCTCGCGCACACCTCGGGGCTGGCCTTCGACGAACACCGGGTGACGGCGCCGCCCGGGGAGCGGCGGCTGTACTCCAACGCCGGGTTCGAGGTCCTCGGGGACCATGTGGCCAAGGCGACGGAGATCCCGTTCGCGGAGTACCTGCGGCAGGCGGTGCTGGAGCCGCTGGGCATGACGTCGACGTCACTGGAGGGCTCCCCGGCGAAGGACGGCGTCTCCTCGGTCTCCGACCTGCTCCGCTTCGCCGCGGAACTCCAGGCACCGAGGCTGCTGGACCCGCGGACGGTCGCGGAGGCGACGCTGACCGTCCAGTACCCGGGCACGAAGGGCGTGCTCCCGGGGTACGGCCACCAGAACCCGAACGACTGGGGCCTGGGTTTCGAGATCCGCGACTCCAAGTCACCGCACTGGACGGGCGGTTCGTCCTCCCCCCGCACCTTCGGCCACTTCGGCCAGTCGGGCACGTTCCTGTGGGCCGACCCGGACGCCGGCCTGGCATGCGTCGCCCTCACGGACCGAGCCTTCGGCCCCTGGGCGGTCGAGGCATGGCCGACGTTCACGGACGCCGTACTGGCGGAATCACGCGGCTGAACAGCGCCCCGCCAGGGGGCGCTGGGGGCACCCCCGGCCGAAGGCTGGGGGAGGAACTGCGCGACCCGCCCCCACCCACCCGCAGCCGAACAACGACCCCGACTACCCCGCCATCTCCCACATCAGCAGCTCCACCGGCGTCAGCCCCTCCGCCTCCAGGCCCTCCGCGTCAGCGATCCGCGCCGAGTCACCGGGCCCCAACGGCTCCTCCCCCAGCCGCACTTCGCCCCGCACCACGTGCACGTACACGAACGCCCCGTCCGGCACCGCCGTCCGCTCCCCCGCCCCGAGCCGGCGGACGTGCAGCATCGCCCCGGCCGCCGGGACGGCGTACGGCGTCGAGTCCGCGATGCCCCGGACGATCTCGTACGACGGCTCGCCGCCCGGCCGCACCGGCGCCAGCCACATCTGGACGAACGTCAGCGGCCCGCCCCCGTCGTTGCGCTCCACGTGCCGCACGCCCCCGGCGGAGCCGAGGCGCTGCACGTCGCCGTGGCGGACCACCGTCTCGTTGCCCGCGGAGTCCCGGTGGGTCAGCTCGCCCTCGACCACCCACGTCACGATCTCGGTGTGGCTGTGCGGATGCTCGTCGAAGCCGGCGCCGGGCGCCAGGTGCTCCTCGTTGCAGGCGATGACCGCCCCGAAGCGCAGGTTGTCGGGGTCGTAGTGGGGGCCGAAGGAGAAGGCGTGGCGGGACTCGATCCCGGTCGCCGGGTCGCCGCCCCGGTAGCGCTGCGCCGCGCGCCTGACGTCCATCACGGCACCACCGTAGACCGCAGTCGGCACCCGGCGGCGCACTCGCCCGTCCCGATAAGGCAGTCTTGTCCCCGTGCCCGAACCCGTAACGCGCAAGTCCGACCCCTCGGCTCATGACGTCCACCCGCACTCCGCGACCCTGAAGCGGCTGGAGAAGTCGTCCGGCAGCCTCGCCGCCCAGGCCATCGCGCGCATGGACGATTCCCTGCCGTGGTACCGGGCCATGCCCCCGGAGAACCGCTCCTGGATCGGGCTTGTCGCCCAGGCCGGCATCGCGGCCTTCACCGAGTGGTTCCGGCGCCCCGACGCGCCGCAGGCCATCTCGACGGACGTGTTCGGGACCGCGCCGCGCGAGCTGACCCGGGCGATCACGCTGCGGCAGACCGTGGAGATGGTGCGGACCACCATCGAGGTCATGGAGAGCGCCATCGACGAGGTGGCGGCCCCGGGCGACGAGAGAGTGCTGCGCGAGGCGCTGCTCGTGTACGCGCGGGAGATCGCCTTCGCGACCGCCCAGGTGTACGCCCAGGCCGCGGAGGCACGGGGTGCCTGGGACGCGCGCCTCGAGTCGCTGGTCGTGAACGCCGTGCTGAGCGGCGAGGCGGACGAGGGCGCGGTGAGCCGGGCGGCCGCGCTCGGCTGGAACTCGCCGGACCACGTGTGCGTCGTCCTCGGCACAGCGCCCGACGGGGACAGCGAGCTGACCGTCGAGGCCATCCGGCGGGCCTCCCGGCACGCCAAGCTCCAGGTGCTGACCGGGGTGCTCGGAGACCGGCTCGTCGTCATCGCCGGCGGCAGCGACAACCCGCTGGCCGTGGCGAAGTCACTGATCGGCCCGTTCGCCGCCGGGCCGGTCGTCGCGGGGCCCGTCGTACCCGATCTGCTGGCCGCCACGCGGTCCGCGCAGGCCGCCGCCGCCGGGCTCAAGGCGTGTTCTGCCTGGCAGGACGCGCCGCGGCCGGTGCTGGCGGACGATCTGCTGCCGGAGCGCGCCATCGCGGGCGATCCCAGTGCGCGTGAGCAGTTGGTGGAGGAGATCTACAGACCGCTGGAAGAAGCGGGCTCGGCGCTGCTGGAAACGCTGAGCGTCTATCTGGAACAGGCGAGCAGCCTGGAGGGCGCCGCCCGGATGCTCTTCGTCCACCCGAACACCGTGCGCTACCGGCTCCGACGTGTGACTGACGTCACCGGGTGGTCACCGTCCGATGTACGATCCGCCTTCACGCTGCGGATCGCGCTGATCCTGGGACGTCTGGTCGATGGAGATCTCCAGGCATAGCGTTTTGTCGGGGGCCCACAAAACCCCCTCGTGTTCTTCGTCCCTGTCCCCACGGGCGGCCGTGGCCGTCCACAAGAGAGAGTGTGAGAGTGCTCGTACTCGTCGCTCCCGGCCAGGGCGCTCAGACGCCCGGCTTCCTGACCCCATGGCTCGACCTCCCCGGTGTCGAGGACCGTCTGCGTGCCTGGTCGGACGCCATCGGTCTCGATCTCGTGCACTACGGCACGAACGCCGACGCGGACGAGATCCGGGACACCGCGATCGCCCAGCCCCTGCTCGTCGCCGCCGGGATCCTGTCCGGCGCGGCACTCGGTGACATCGCGACCGTCGCCCCCGGCGCCGTCGCCGGTCACAGCGTCGGTGAGATCACCGCCGCCGCCTTCGCGGGCGTCCTGGACGACACCGCCGCGCTGACCCTCGTGCGCAAGCGCGGACTCGCGATGGCCGAGGCCGCCGCGATCACCCGGACCGGCATGTCGGCGCTGCTCGGCGGCGACCCGGAGGTCTCCGTCGCGCACCTGGAGAAGCTCGGTCTGACCCCGGCGAACATCAACGGCGCCGGTCAGATCGTCGCCGCGGGCACGCTGGAGCAGCTCGCCGCGCTCGACGAGGACAAGCCCGAGGGCGTCCGCAAGGTCGTCGCCCTCAAGGTCGCCGGTGCCTTCCACACGCACCACATGGGCCCCGCGGTCGACCGGCTCGCCGAGGCGGCGAAGGAGTTCGCGCCCCTCGACCCGAAGTTCACCTACGTCTCCAACAAGGACGGGCAGACCGTCG
The DNA here is from genome assembly GCF_001005085.2 of Streptomyces humi. Classification (GTDB taxonomy): domain Bacteria; phylum Actinomycetota; class Actinomycetes; order Streptomycetales; family Streptomycetaceae; genus Streptomyces; species Streptomyces humi. The sequence goes on along the minus strand of NZ_LBMU02000071.1, from coordinate 52,693 downwards.
CGTCCGGTGCCGAGATCGTGGACCGGCTGGTCGGCCAGGTCGCCAACCCGGTCCGCTGGGACCTGTGCATGGAGACCTTCAAGGAGCTCGGCGTCACCGCCCTCCTCGAGGTGTGCCCCGGCGGCACGCTGACCGGCCTCGCGAAGCGCGCCCTGCCCGGCGTGAAGACGCTGGCCCTGAAGACCCCCGACGACCTCGACGCGGCCCGCGAGCTCATCGCCGAGCACAGCTGAATTAGGAGCCCACTGCGATGTCGAAGATCAAGCCCAGCAAGGGTGCCCCGTACGCGCGCATCCTCGGCGTGGGCGGCTACCGCCCGACCCGTGTGGTGCCGAACGAGGTGATCCTCGAGACGATCGACTCGTCCGACGAGTGGATCCGCTCGCGCTCCGGCATCGAGACCCGGCACTGGGCGGGCCCCGAGGAGACCGTCGCCGCGATGTCGGTCGAGGCCGCCGGCAAGGCGATCGCGGACGCGGGCATCTCCGCCGAGCAGGTCGGCGCCGTGGTCGTCTCCACCGTCTCGCACTTCAGCCAGACCCCGGCCGTCGCCACCGAGATCGCCGACAAGCTGGGCACCGACAAGGCCGCCGCCTTCGACATCTCGGCCGGCTGCGCGGGCTTCGGCTACGGCCTGACGCTCGCCAAGGGCATGGTGGTCGAGGGTTCCGCCGAGTACGTCCTGGTGATCGGCGTGGAGCGGCTCAGCGACCTCACCGACCTGGAGGACCGGGCCACCGCCTTCCTGTTCGGCGACGGCGCGGGCGCGGTCGTGGTCGGCCCCTCGAAGGAGCCGGCGATCGGCCCGACCGTGTGGGGGTCGGAGGGCGACAAGTCCGAGACCATCAAGCAGACGATCCCCTGGGACCGTTTCCACTTCGGTGACCGCTCCGGGCTGCCGGTCGACAGCCAGGGCAACATCAAGTTTCCTGCGATCACGCAGGAGGGCCAGGCGGTGTTCCGCTGGGCCGTGTTCGAGATGGCGAAGGTCGCGCAGCAGGCACTGGACGCGGCCGGAATCAGCGCGGACGACCTGGACGTCTTCATCCCGCACCAGGCCAATGTGCGGATCATCGACTCGATGGTGAAGACTCTCAAGCTGCCGGAGCACGTCACGGTCGCCCGTGACATCCGCACCACCGGCAACACCTCGGCCGCCTCGATCCCGCTCGCGATGGAGCGGCTCCTGGCGACCGGCGAGGCGAAGAGCGGTGACACCGCGCTCGTCATCGGGTTCGGGGCGGGTCTCGTCTACGCCGCCACTGTCGTTACCCTCCCCTAGGCACTCCGTGCCGGATCATGCATCCGGTACGGGTACGCCGACTGCAACACCGCAGCAACCGTCTGGAACATCTAAGAAGGAGCGCCTGACATGGCCGCCACTCAGGAAGAGATCGTCGAAGGTCTCGCCGAGATCGTGAACGAGATCGCCGGCATCCCGGTTGAGGACGTCCAGCTGGACAAGTCCTTCACCGACGACCTGGACGTCGACTCGCTGTCCATGGTCGAGGTCGTCGTCGCCGCCGAAGAGCGCTTCGACGTCAAGATCCCGGACGAGGACGTCAAGAACCTCAAGACCGTCGGCGACGCGACCGACTACATCCTCAAGCACCAGGCCTGAGCACCCCGTCAGGGACTCAGGCACCAGCCCTGAGTCCCGCCGGGGTCCCCGGCCGCTAGGCCCCGCCACCCGGCGGTGGCGCCGTCGAATCCCGTATCCGTTGGAGAAAGAATTCCCGTGAGCCCGACCAATCGCACCGTGGTCGTCACCGGTATCGGCGCAACCACACCGCTGGGTGGCGACGTAGCTTCGTTCTGGGAGGCCCTGGTCGCCGGCAAGTCCGGCGTCAGCCTTCTGGAGCAGGACTGGGCCGCCGAGCTGCCCGTCCGTATCGCGGCACAGATCGCCGTCGAACCGAGCGAGATCCTCCCGCGTCCGCAGGCCCGCAAGCTGGACCGGTCCGCGCAGTTCGCGCTGATCGCCGCTCAGCAGGCCTGGAAGGACGCCGGTTTCACCGCCAAGGCCGGTGAGGACCAGTCCGCCAACCCCGACCGGGTCGGCGCGGTCATCGCCTCCGGCATCGGCGGTGTGACGACCCTGCTGGACCAGTACGACGTGCTCAAGGAGAAGGGCGTTCGCCGGGTCTCCCCGCACACCGTGCCGATGCTGATGCCCAACTCGCCGGCCGCCAACGTCGGTATCGAGCTGGGTGCGCGCGCCGGCGTGCACACCCCCGTGTCGGCCTGCGCCTCCGGCGCCGAGGCCATCGGGTACGCCATCGAGATGATCCGCACCGGGCGTGCGGACGTGGTGGTGGCCGGTGGCACCGAGGCCGCCATCCACCCGCTGCCCATCGTCGCGTTCGGCAACATGATGGCGATGTCCAAGAACAACGACGACCCGCAGGGCGCGTCGCGTCCCTACGACTCCGGCCGGGACGGCTTCGTGCTCGGCGAGGGCGCGGGTGTGATCGTCCTGGAGTCCGAGGAGCACGCGAAGGCGCGCGGGGCCCGGATCTACGTCGAGGCGGTCGGGCAGGGCATCTCGGCGGACGCGCACCACATCACGCAGCCGGAGCCGTCGGGCAACGGGATCGCGCACGCGCTCCAGAACCTGCTGGACAACACGGACCTGAAGCCGGCCGAGATCGTGCACGTCAACGCGCACGCGACGTCGACGCCTCAGGGTGACGTCGCCGAGATCAAGGCGCTGCGGAAGGTGTTCGGCGACGACGTCGACCACATGGCCATCTCCGCGACCAAGTCGATGACCGGTCACCTGCTGGGTGGCGCGGGCGGCATCGAGACCGTCGCGTCGATCCTGGCGCTGGTGAACCGGACGGCTCCGCCGACCATCAACCTGGACGAGCTCGACCCCGAGGTCAACGCGGACGTGGTGCGGGGCGAGGCCCGGCAGCTGCCCGAGGGGCAGATCGCCGTGCTGAACGACTCGTTCGGCTTCGGCGGACACAACGTGGTGCTGGCGTTCAGGACCGTGTGAGGCACGTTCCAGAACTGCTCGTGGCCCGGACTCCGTCGGATGGAGTCCGGGCCACAGTGCGTTTCGCCGTCGGCCGCGGGCCGGTGGGGGCTGGTCGCGCAGTTCCCCGCGCCCCTGAAAGACAGGCCAGCTGCACGAGCGCTCCTATAGGGGCGCGGGGAACTGCGCGAACGGCCACGACGGCGCCGCAGTCGGCGGACGGCAGGCGGGAGCGCTAGACCACCTGGTGGAGCCAGCGGACCGGCGCGCCCTCGCCCGCGTAGCGGAACGGCTCCAGTTCGTCGTCCCAGGGCTTGCCGAGGAGCTTGGCGATCTCGGCCTCCAGGGCCGTCTCGCCGCGCTGTGAGCGGGTCATGGCCGCTCTCAGACGGTCCTCCGGGATCAGGATGTCACCGTGGATGCCGGTGACCGCGTGGAAGATGCCCAGGTCGGGGGTGCAGCTGTAGCGCTCCCCCTCGGCCTTCGCGCAGGGTTCCGCGGTGACCTCGAAACGCAGCAGGTGCCAGCCGCGCAGCGCGGACGCCAGTTTGGAGGCCGTGCCGACCTCGCCCTGCCAGGAGAACTCGGAGCGCCAGGTCCCGGGGGCCGCGGGCTGCCGGATCCAGTCGAGGTTGACGCGCGTGCCGAGCACCCCGGCGACGGCCCACTCGACGTGCGGGCACAGCGCGCGCGGCGCGGAGTGCACGTACAGAACTCCACGTGTCGTCACCGGAACCTCCGGGAAGCGGGACATCTTGCTGGCTGGCTGGCGGCAGTGGCACGACGGCCGCTTGATGGCGAGGCTACCGTGCGGCGGCGCAAGGAGTGTGACGTACCGTCGGTCCCACAGCCAGGAAACCCCTGCCATTCACCCATGGGGACGCTTGTACGGGGGTGGTCCGTTGCAGCGGGCGGGGTGGGAACTCCCGTGCGTTGTTATGAAGGGGGACGAACAGCCTACGGAGAGGACCAGCGGGGTATGCGCAAGCAGCGACGCCGGCGTTCGCGTGCCCTGGTCGGCGCCGTGGCCGCCACCGCCGCGCTGGGGGTGACCGGGTGCGATGCCGTCGGCGGTGCCTCCGGGGCACCGGACGGCGGGCGGACGCACGCCTCACGGGCCGTACAGGTGTGGGACCGCAGCCCGGCGTCGATCGCGGCCGTGGGGGACTCCATCACGCGTGGCTTCGACGCGTGCACGGTGCTCTCGGACTGCCCGGAGGTGTCCTGGGCGACCGGCACCAGCGAGCAGGTGGACAGTCTGGCGGTACGTCTGCTCGGCCGGACGAGGGCGGCCGACCACAGCTGGAACTACGCGGAGACCGGCGCCCGGATGGCCGACCTGTCCGACCAGGTGGCGGACGCGGTGGTGCGCAGGCCGGCGCTGGTCACGGTGATGGTGGGGTCCAACGACGCCTGCCGTTCGTCGGTGCGGGCGATGACCTCGGTGGCGGACTTCCGCACCCAGTTCGAGGAGGCGCTGGGCACCCTGCGCAAGGCCCTGCCGAAGACGCAGGTGTACGTGGCGAGCGTGCCGAACCTGAAGCGGCTGTGGTCGGAGGGGCGCACCAATCCGCTGGGCAAGCAGATCTGGAAGCTGGGCATCTGCCCCTCGATGCTGGGCGACGCGGACGACCTGACCGCCACGGCGGTCCTGCGCCGCGACCGGGTGCAGCAGCGGGTGGAGGACTACAACACGGTGCTGGCGCAGGTCTGCGCCAAGGACCGACGGTGCCGTTTCGACGGCGGGGCGGTGTACCGGTACCGCTTCGGCACGGACCAGTTGAGCCACTGGGACTGGTTCCATCCGAGCACCGACGGCCAGTCGAAGCTGGCCGCGATCGCCTACCGGACCGTCACCGCGAAGAACCCGGTGGACTAGACCCTTGGCTTAGAGTCTCCCCATGAGCGAACTTTTCGGCACACTTTCCGACGGCACCCAGGTCCACCGCTGGACCCTGGAGCGCGCCGGGACGCGGGTGCGGATCCTGTCGTACGGGGGGATCGTGCAGTCGGTCGAGGTCCCGGACCGGGACGGGCGGACGGCGGACGTGGTGCTGGGGTTCGCCGGCCTGGACGGCTATCTGGAGAACCCGGGCCCGTATCTGGGCGCCCTGGTCGGCCGGTACGCCAACCGGATCGCGCGGGCCCGTTTCCCGCTGGACGGCGTGACCTACGCGCTGGAGCCGAACAACGCGCCCAACTCGCTGCACGGCGGCCCCGGCGGCTTCGACAAGCGGGTGTGGGACGTGACGGGCGTCGAGCACGGGGTGCGGCTGGCCCGGGTGAGCCCGCACGGCGAGGAGGGCTTCCCGGGGCGGCTGGAGGTGTCCGTGACGTACACGCTGGACGCCGGCGGCGCGCTGCGGATCGCCTACGAGGCGGTCACCGACGCGCCGACCGTCGTGAACCTCACCAACCACAGCTACTTCAACCTGGCGGGCGCCGGGAACGCGACCGGCCAGGAACTGCGGATCGCCGCCTCGCGCTACACGCCCGTCGACGGCGACCTGATCCCGACGGGGGTCCTGGAGGACGTCTCCGGCACCCGTTTCGACTTCCGTACGGCCCGGAAGACCGGCTCCGGCTACGACCACAACCTCGTCCTCGACAAGGGCGTCACGGACACCCCGGTGGAGATCGCCGAACTGCACGACACGGGGTCCGGCCGCACCCTCACCGTGGCCACCACCGAACCGGGCGTCCAGCTGTACACGGCCGAGCACCTGACCGCCCCGTTCGCGCCCGGTGACGGCATCGCCCTGGAGACCCAGCACTTCCCGGACTCCCCGAACCGCCCGGAGTTCCCGAGCACCCGCCTCGACCCGGGCGCGGTGTACCGCTCGGAGACGGTGTACGGCTTCGGGGTGCGGGACTGACGCAGCCCGGACGCAAGCCCCGGTCCAGGGGTCAGGTCCCGGACCGGGGCTGCTCAAGGGGGACTTGTCCCGGATCTCACCTTAGCCGCGGCTGTGAGACGGCGGCCGGTGATCGAGCGGCCGCCGGGAATCTCGTACGAACCCTTCACAAACCGGCCGACCCGGCACGGCATGGACCACACCGTCTCCCGCACGCGATACTGCGCCCCGAACGGCACCACGCACCCCACTGCGACGGAAGGCCAACTCCCGTGAACTCGCTGCGTGTTCGGATCGGTGTGCTCGGAATCGCCCTGCTGGCCGGGGCGCTGGCCCCCACCGCGGCGCAGGCGGCGCCGGCCGCCCCCTCCCCCACCGTCGAGGAACTGCGGCTCGACCGGGCCGTGCCGCAGGAGATACTCCGGCGGTCCGGGTTCGACGACGTGGCACCGGGGTTCGCCCGGGCCCTGGACGGCACGCGCTCCTACGCCGAGGCCAGGCGGACCGTCCTACGGGAGGGGTCGGCGCTGTGGCGGCGGGCCGTGGACCGGGCGCAGGGCCGGGGGCCGCTCGGAGGTGATCTCAGCCGGGACGACGACCGGCCGCTGTACTGGGCGCGGCTCGGGATGACCCGGTACGTGCGGACCTGGGAGCCGGCGTTCGGGGTGAGCGACGCCCGACGGGCCGCCCTGCTCGACGTGCTGGAGCGGACCTCGCGCGGGGAGACGGACCTCCGGTACCCCGGTCACCTGCGGCGGATCCTGGTCACCGGGTTCGACCCGTTCACGCTCGACCGGGACATCCGGATCTCCAATCCGTCCGGGGCGAGCGCGCTGGCCCTGGACGGGACGGTCGTGCGGACCGCGCACGGTCCCGCGCGGGTCGAGACGGCCGTGTTCCCGGTGCGGTGGGACGACTTCGCGGCGGGGACCGTGGAGCGGACCCTGCGGCCGTACCTGCCGGAGGTGGACCTGTTCACCACGGTGAGCCAGGGGCGGGTCGGCCGGTTCGACGTGGAGCGGACCAACGGGGCCTGGCGGGGCGGCTTCCCGGACAACGAGAACGTGAGCCGGACCGGGACCGTCCCGGTCGCCGACCCGGCCTCGCAGCCCCAGTGGACGACCACGACCCTGCCCTACGCGGCGATCGTGGCGGCGTCGACGGGGCGTTTCCCGGTGTACGACCACACCGAGGTGACCGAGATCCCGGCAGGCGGTACGGAGGCCGTCGTACGGGCGGACGGACCGACCGCCGGGTCCACCGCGCGGGCCGGGGGCGGCGGGGACTACCTCTCCAACGAGATCGCCTACCGCGCCACCCTGCTGCGGGACCGGCTCGGGTTGCGCGACCGGCTGCCGGGCGGGCACGTGCACACGCCGGTACTGCAATTCGGCGCCGGGAACGCCACCGAGGTGACCGACCCGGAGTTCGTGCGGAACCGGGTGGACATCATCGACCAGGTACGGGCGATCGTGACCGTGGCGGCCGACGCGGGCCTCAGGAGCTGACGGGTTCGCCGGCCCGTTGGTCCTCGTCCGCCGTCTCCTCGCCCAGCAGGTCGCGGGCGAGGAGTGTGGCACCCGCGACCGCGCCCGGCATCAGGAACACCGCGACGAACGGGACCAGGAAGGCGAGGCCCAGCGGGGTGCCGAAGCCCCACACCAGGGTCTTGCGGGAGCGCAGCAGGGCGAGCCGGGCGCGCAGGTCGACACCCCGGCGCTGGAGGGCGACGGCGGCGAGTTCCTCGGTGAGGAAGAAGCCGGTCACGAAGAACCCGACGACGGGTACGACCGTCTGGCCGACGAAGGGCAGGAAGCCGAGGGCGAAGAGGAGCAGGCCCCAGAGCGCGGCGCGGACCAGGACGCGCAGGCTGTCGCGGGCCGATATCCACAGCTCGCGCCAGAACGGCAGCCCGGACTCGGGCGCGGTGCCGTCGGGCGAGACGTCCGCGTCGACCTTCTCGGAGAGGTTCTCGTAGAACGGCTGGCCGACCAGCAGGGTCACCGCGGTGAAGGTGAGGACGGCGCCGAGGAGGCCGAGGGCGAACAGGACGGCGGTGAGGAGGCCCCGGAAGAGGCCCTGCCAGGGGCTGGACCAGTCGTCGGCGAACGGGGTGGCCCAGGCGACGAGATCCGCACCCCACAGGGCCAGCGCGACCAGCGCCGCAGCGTAGAGGACCAGGGTGATCAGGCCGGGCAGCAGTCCGAAACCGAACTGCCTGCCGTGCCTGCCCACCCACCGCTGGCCCTTGAGGAGATATCCGAAACCCGCCCCGAGATCACGCATGGCGAAAACTTTACCGGGGATCGGAAAGGGTCCGGCGGGGGCTGTGGACGCGCACCGGGGGCCGGCCGTGGCGGCGGTGACGGCGGGCCGCGTTGCCGCTGTTGAGTCGAACGGGTACGTCTTGCCGTACCGACCTACGGAACCACACAGGTGGCGGCTCGGTTGAGGAGAGCGGATGACTCAGGAGATCACCGTCCAGGGCACGGTCGCGGAGGGCTTCGAGGCGGTGCGCGAGGAGTTCGCCGCGTTCGTCGCCGAGGGACCGGCCGACTACGAGGGGCAGCTGTGCGCGTACGTCCACGGCCGGCGGGTCGTCGACCTGTGGGCCGGTGAGGGAGCCGACGGGGACTCCCTGTACGGGGTGTTCTCGTCCACCAAGGGGGCCGCGCACCTGGTGGTGGCGATGCTGGTGCAGGACGGCACGCTGGAGCTCGACCGCAAAGTCACCTACTACTGGCCGGAGTTCGCAGCGGAGGGCAAGGGCGCGCTGACGTTGCGGGAGCTGGTCGCGCACCGGGCCGGCCTGATCGGCACCGACACCGGGTTCGGCCCGCGGGAGCTGGCCGACGACCGGGCGATGGCCGAACGCCTCGCCGACCAGCGGCCGTTCTGGCGGCCCGGCTCCGCCTTCGGCTACCACGCCCTCGTCATCGGGGCGCTCACCGGCGAGGTGGTGCGGCGGGCCACCGGCCGCACCCTCCAGGACGTGTACGAGGAGCGGGTCCGGGCGCCGTACGGCCTCGGGTTCTTCCTGGGCCTGCCGGCCGCGCAGGAACCGCGGTTCCGCACCGTCCAGCCGTTGCGCCCGACGCCCGCGGAGCAGGCGCTCCTGGACTCCGTCCCGTCCGGGCCGCACACGCTCGCCGCGATCGCCTTCAACGAGCACGCGGCCGAGCCGACCGCCCTGGACGCCCTTCCGAACGACCGGCTGGTGCGGGCGAAGGGCCCGGCGTCGTTCGGCGGGGTGGCGTCGGCGCGCGGTCTGGCCGGGATGTACGCGGCGCTGCTCAGCGAGGTCGACGGCAAGGCGCCGCTGCTGAAGGAGGACACGGTGGCGGAGTTCGGGCAGTTCCACTCGGTGGGGTACGACCTCGTGGCTCGCACCCACAAGGCGTACGGCCTGGGCTTCCAGGCGACGGCGGACGTCTGGCACCCGTTCCTGGGCGCCGGCACGATCGGGCACAGCGGCGCTGCGGGCTCCCAGGCGTTCGCGGACCCACGGAGCGGCCTCGCCTACGGCTACACGAGGCGCCGCTTCGCGTTCCCGGGCGGGGCGGCCCCGGAGAACGACCGGCTGGCCCTGGCCGTGCACAGGGCGGCGCGGGCCCGGTAGGGACCCCGCACTCGGTAGGGGCCCCGGACTCGGTAGGGGCCCGGGCCCGCTAGGGACCCCGGGCCCGCTACGGACCCCGGGCCCGCTACGGACCCCGGGCCCGGTAGAGGCTCCGGACCCGGAAGAGGCTCCGGACCCGCTACGGACCCCGGGCCCGGTAGAGGCTCCGGACCCGGTAGAGGACCCGGACCCGGAAGAGGCCCCGGACCCGGAAGAGGCCCCGGACCCGGAAGAGGCCCTGGACCCGGAAGAGGCCCGCCCGGGCCCCCGCGGGGGCGCGGGCCGCTCGTGGGTCTATCCGGCGCAGGCGAGCCTCGCCCCACCCCAGTCCGCGTGATCATGCGCGTTCCCGTCCCCGCCGTCCCCGACGACGAGATGCAGCTCCTGGACGCCGGTGACGTCGACGTCCAGCGGCAGCCCCGCCGACTCCCCGGTCAGTACGTCGGTCGTCGCCAGCGTGCGGCCGTCCCCGACCAGGGAGAAGACGACCGAGCCGTACGGCGCGACCTCGTCGTCGACGCCGACCGTGGCGGTGAACCGGTTGCAGTCGCCGCCGAGGTACAGGCCCACGTCGCCGGCGGCGTGCGCGCCGACCCCCTTGGCGAAGGCGACGCCCCGGATGCTCATCGGCCGTCCGTCCCCCGCCGCCTGCTCGCCGTTGGACATGTCCCGCTCGACCGGCCCCCACCCGTTGTCGGCGGATACGAAGGACAGCTCGCTCGCATACGGGTTGCCGGTGGGCGCCGGGATCGGTACCCGGGTGCTCGCGCCGCCGTACGTCCAGTGCCGCACGCCTTCCCGGTGGTACGTGGCGAGCGGCGTGAAGGTGTTGGTCACCGGGGTGTCCGTGGCCGTCGGCGCGGTGACGGTCCAGCTGGCCGTGACCGACTGCCCTTGGGCGACCCTGGCGAAGGTCACGGGCGTGGTCGGGACGGTCCGCCAGTTCGCCGGGGCACCAGGGGTCAGCGTGAGGCCGGTCGCCGCACCGGTGGTCGCCCCGGTACCGGTCCGTGGGACGGTGAACGTCGTCGTCAGGGTCGCGGACGCGCCCCGCCGGACCGTCGCGGGCAGGCCGGCCGTGAGCGTCGCGGGGGCCGCGGCGGGCCGGCGTACGGGGGTGATGCTCAGGTTGTCGAACTCGTCGGTCTGGTAGCCGGCCACGCCGATGCCGGCCTGTCCGGCCGGATACGCGGAGTCGTCCACCGCGCCGACCCGCCGGCCGTCGACGCTCGCGGTGATGGTGGTGCCGCTGAAGCCGAGGGCGAGGCTGTGCCAGCGGTGGGTGCCCAGGGCGCGGGCGGTGCCGTCGGCGAGGGTGGTCAGCCGGCCGGCCGTGTCGCTCCTGACGACGGACCAGGCACCGGTGTCGGCGACCCGCAGGAAGTAACCCGCCTGGTGGGACTGGGGACGCTGCTGTTCGCCGGCCCTGCCGACGAGTTCGACGGTGCCGGGCTGCTCCAGGTACACGTCGGAACTGACCGTGTAGTCACGCCAGTCGGTGTCGCCGAGCAACGCGAACGCGTCGCTGTCGTCCTGCCACTCGATGGGCCGCTCGGCGGCCATCTGCCGTACGCACCGCCCCGGCCGGCCGCCGCCGCACCGCACGGTCTCGAAGGAACCCTGCATGTCCGAGAGGTACCTGGCCTCGCGGCCGGGGGCCGGCCGGTCGAAGGAGTCGCGGTACGGCAGCGCGAGCCGGTGCCTCGGCGGGCTGACGGCCGTGCCCCGGCCCTGGCCGGTGGTGGTCGTCAGGGAGTACACGTGACCGGGCTGGAGCGTGACGGAGAAGTGGCCGCCCTCGGGTACCACGTCACCGGTGTGGACGAAGCCGCGGCCGTTCGACGTGAGGTCGGTGGCCCAGATGTGCACGGTGCCGGCCGGCAGCCCGCCGCCCACTGTGAAGTCCGCCGTCCGTGCGCTGCTCGCGGTGGAGGTCTCGATGATCGTGCTGTAGGCGGAGTTGTCGGCGGGCTTGAGGGTGACGTAGCTGCCGTCGGCCCGGTCGCCGCCCAGGTAGCCACTGGCCTGGTCGTCGAACCGCCAGCCGGGACGGGTCACCTGGGTGACCTGGGCGGTGGTCCAGAGGCTGGTGCCCAGCCGGTACGCCCCGGACCACGGCTGGTTCGCGACCGCGAGGCCGACCGTGTCGTACGGCAGGTTGGGGTAGACCGCCGCCAGCAGGGGCCAGTTGAGGTAGGCGGTGTACCTGCCGTCGAGGTAGCCGCGGGTGATGGAGCGGATCAGGGCGCCGGCGCCGGTGTCCGCGTCGAGGGAGCCGTTCTCGCTGGCCCACAGGGGTTTGCCGGTGGCCTGGGCGGTGTCGGAGCTGTAGCAGGTGTTCGCGCTGCCGCCGTCGCCGCCCTCGCACGGGTAGTGCACGCCCACCGCGTCGACGGAGTCGGCGAACCGCGGGTCCTTGGCGATGTCGTCGGCGACGTCCAGGCCGGAGTCGGCGGCGACGATCCGCACCGGGAGGTGCCGGGCGGCCAGTGCGGCGTGCAGTTTCTCGTACCAGCCGATGTCGTAGCCGCGTTCGTTCCAGCCGCCCAGGTAGTCGATGTCCAGGCCGTGCTGCCGGGCGCAGCCGAGCCAGTCGACCAGGTAGTCGATCATGTCCTGGGACCAGAAGTCGCCGCCGCCCGGGGTGTCGGCGGTGTTGCCTATCCAGCCGGGGGCGCCCCAGGCCAGGCCGTAGAGCTTGATGCCGGGGTTGCGCTTCTTGGCCTGCTCCATCAGCCACCACTCGTAGCCGCTGTCGCAGTGCACGGTCCCCCGGGTGTGCTCGATGCTGGGTTCGGAGCCGTCCGTGGAGTTGGTGTCGCCGCCGATCTCCACCTTGAGGAGTTGCAGGGCGGCGCCGTAGCCGGGCTTGAAGAGGTAGTCGAGGATGCGGCCGCGTTGCGGCTCGGGGTAGTCGACGAGCAGCCGGGAGTTGCCTCCGCCGCCGCTGATGGCGCCGATGCCGTCGAAGGTGCGGCCGGTACCGGACCCGTCCACGGTGATCGTGGTGGCGGGCGGCGCGGACGTCGTGGTGGCGGCGCGGGCTGACAACGATGTCAGGGCGCCGGAGAGGAACGCTAGGCAGCTGACGACCGCGAGCCATGACAGCACGCGGTACCGGACGGACTGGAGCATGCGGCTCTCCCGACCCTGAGACCAGCGGAGGCGAACACCTACGCGCACATGGCTACAGGAACGCACAGCTCCGGGGAAGACTTCGGACAGGATCCAACAGAGGTATTCCGAAGGGGGCTTCGGTGGCGCGACGTCCGGCGCCCCCGCGGCGGGGGCGCCGGACGGGCGTTCACAGCTTGACGATCATCTTCCCGGTGTTGTCGCCGCGCAGCACCCCGAGGAACGCCTCCAGGTTGTTCTCGATGCCCTCGACGACCGTCTCGCGGTACTTCAGCTGCCCGGACGCGACCCACGGGCCGACCTCGGCGACGAACTGCGGCTGAAGGTCGTAGTGGTCGCCGACCAGGAAGCCCTCGATGCGCCCGCGGGTCTGGATGAGGCGCGCGAGGTTCTTCGGGCCGGGGACGGGCTCGGTGCTGTTGTAGACCGAGATCATGCCGCAGACCGCGATCCGGCCGTCCCGGTTGAGCTGCCCGATCGCAGCCTCCAGGTGGTCACCGCCGACGTTGTCGAAGTACACGTCGACGCCGTCCGGGGCGGCGGCCCGCAGCTGCTCGGCGACCGGGCCGTTCTTGTAGTTGAAGGCCGCGTCGAAACCGTACTCCTCGACCAGGAGCTTGACCTTCTCGTCGGAGCCGGCCGAGCCGATCACCCGGGAGGCGCCCTTGAGCCTGGCGATCTGGCCGACCTGGCTGCCGACCGCGCCGGCCGCGCCGGACACGAAGACGGAGTCGCCCTCCTTGAAGGAGGCGGTGCGCAGCAGACCCGCGTAAGCGGTGAGGCCGGTCATGCCGAGGACACCGAGGTACGTCGACAGGGGCGCGGCCTGCGCGTCCACCTTGACGGCGTTCTTCGCGTCCACGACGGCGTACTCGCGCCAGCCGAAGAAGTGCAGGACGTGGTCGCCGGCCGCGATGCCCTCGGCGTTCGACTCGACGACCTCGCCGACCGCGCCGCCCTGCATGACCTTGCCCAGTTCGAAGGGGGCCACGTAGGACTTGGCCGAGCTCATCCTGCCGCGCATGTACGGGTCCACGGAGACGTACTTGTTCCGTACCAGCACCTGTCCTTCACCCGGCGTCGGGACCTCGGCCTCGACCAGGGCGAAGTCCTCGGGCTTCGGCCAGCCGACGGGACGGCTGACCAGGTGCCACTCGCGGTTGATCATGACGGTGCGCCTTTCCGAAAATACTTCAGTACCTGAAACAACCATGCTCCTGAATATTTCAGAATGTCAAGTAACCGGGTATCCTGGAGTTCATGTCCACCTCACGGTCCACCCCGGCGCAGACCCGCAGACCCGACGCCCTGACCCTCGAGGTCGTCGAGCTCATCGGGGACGTCGTGTCCCGTTTCTACGCCGACTACGAGGAGGCGGCGGGCGAACACGCGCTGACCGGGGCGCAGGCTCGCCTGCTCAGCCTGCTGTCGCTGGAGCCGCTGCCGATGCGGAAGCTGGCGCAGAAACTGAAGTGCGAGCCGTCCAACGTGACGGGGATCGTGGACCGGCTGGAGGCGCGCGGGCTCGTGGAGCGGCGGCCGGACCCGGCGGACCGCCGGGTGAAGCTGGCCGCGGCGACCGACGAGGGCCGGCGGGTCGCCCGCGACCTGCGGGAGGGGCTGCGCTTCGCGCGCGAGCCGCTGGCGGGCCTCACGGACGCGGAGCGGCTGTCGCTACGGGACCTGCTGCGGCGGATGCTGGGCACCGACGCGTAGGGGCCGGTGCTCCCCGGCGACACCGGCCCCTCGGTGGCGTTACGCGAACTGACCCGGGCGGTAGTCGCCGGCCGGCTGCTGGAAGATGACGTTCAGCCGGTTGAAGGCGTTGATCGCGGCGATCGTCGCCACCAGCGCGACGAGTTCCTCCGAGTCGTAGTGCTTGGCCGCGTTCTCCCAGACCTCGTCCGGGACACCGCCGGCCGCGTCGGCGATCCGGGTGCCCTGCTCGGCCAGCTCCAGGGCGGCACGCTCGGCCTCGGTGAAGACGGTCGCCTCGCGCCAGGCACCGACCAGGTGGAGGCGCTGCTGGGTCTCGCCGGCCTCGGCCGCGTCCTTGGTGTGCATGTCGAGGCAGTAGCCGCAGCCGTTGATCTGGCTGGCGCGGATCTTCACGAGCTCCAGGGTGGCGTCGGGGACCGTCGTCTCGTGAGCGACCTTGCCGGCGCCGACGAAGTGCTTGACGAGCTTGGTGGCGACGGGGCTGGCGAAGAGGTTCAGACGGGCTTCCATGGGGTGCTCCCTGCGGTGTCGTCCCAGTGGGTTACGCACCTATGACGGGCCGGGGGAGCAGGATGTGACACGTTTGCTGAATTTGCTTCAGCACTGCGTCAACTGCGGATGATCCGTGGTTGCTCGCACAGTCCCTCCCCCAGCGCACCTGACGGGACGCTCCCGCTCACGTACACCACCAGAGGAAGCGGTTGCACGTCTGGGTCGGGGACGGGGCCGGGGTCGGGTCCGAGGTCGTCGGGGCCGCCGTCGGGGTCGAGCCCGCCGTGGTGGCCGGTGCCGCCGTCGGCGCACCGCTGCCCGGGGCCACCGTCGCCGACTGGGCGTCCGTGTCCTTCGGGGACGCCGACGGGGAGCCGGACGCCTTGTCCTTCGACGCGGAAGGGGACGGGGAGGCCGAGGGGTCGGGCGAGGCGGAGCCCGGCGCGCCCGTGGCGCCCGAGGTGTCACCCAGGGGCTGGGCCGTCGTACCGGGGGACGACGTGGCGGTGCCGCCGTCGGTCGTGTCGCCGCCGGCCGAGGTGGCGCCGGGGCTGGTGAAGGGTATGGCGTCGGTGCCGAGTTCGGCGAGGCTCAGGGCGCCGGCCGCCAGGACGCAGGCCGCGCTCACGAGCAGGATCCTGCGGCGCCGTCTTCGATGTGCCGCCGCCTTGCGGTCGCGACGGCTGCCGTCGGCCTCGGACGGGCCCACGGGAGCGCCGTCGGAGGGGCTTCCGGAGGGACCCTCGGCGGCCCGCCCGCGCCCTCTCCCGCGGGCGGCGCGGCGCCGGTCGGCCCGGCCGCCCGCCCGGGGTTCGTCGGCCCCTTCGGCCCCTTCGGCCCCTTCGGCCTCGCTGCCCCCGCCGCCGCGTCCGGCTTCGGTGAACTCCGCTCCCGTGTACGGCGTTCCGGCATCGGCGGCCGGGCCGGGAGGGGCCGCCTCGGGCGCGGACGCGCGTAGCGTTTCGACCGGTGCGCCGCACCCGGGGCAGGCGAGGGCGCCGTTGAGGTGCCGTCGGCACGGGTGGCAGTAGTCCATGACGCGGGAAGACTAAGTTCCCCGCGGGTCACATAACCAGGCACCTCTGTGAAGGTTCTGTGGGGGACCGAAAAAACTGTCGAAAGCCTTGTCGAAACCGTTACCTGTTCGACCCATTGACACCCAGACCGCCCCGTCCTTACTGTCACGCCAGCATTTCGAACGTGTGACGAAATCTCGAACAGCTGAGGGGCAACTGCCGTGCGCATCACCGGAATCAGCACACACGTGGTCGGGACGCCCTGGCGCAACCTGACCTACGTCCAGGTGCACACCGACGAGGGGATCACGGGAGTCGGCGAGACCCGGATGCTCGGTCACACCGACGCGCTGATCGGCTACCTGCGGGAGGCCGAGGCGAACCACATTCTCGGTTCCGACCCGTTCGCAGTGGAAGACCTCGTACGCCGGATGAAGTACGGCGACTACGGCCGGGCGGGCGAGATCGTCATGTCCGGCATCGCCGTGATCGAGATGGCCTGCTGGGACATCAAGGGCAAGGCCCTGGGCGTGCCGGTGTGGCAGCTGCTCGGCGGCAAGGTGACCGACAAGGTCAAGGCGTACGCCAACGGCTGGTACACCACCGAGCGGACGCCGGAGGCGTACCACAAGGCGGCCCAGGGAGTGATCGAGCGCGGGTACCGGGCGCTGAAGATCGACCCGTTCGGCACCGGGCACTTCGAGCTGGACCACGAGCAGACGCTGTACTCCGTCTCGCTCATCGAGGCCGTGCGGGACGCCATCGGGCCGGACGCCGAGCTGATGCTGGAGATGCACGGCCGCTTCTCCCCCGCCACCGCCGTACGGCTGGCCAAGGAGCTGGCCCCCTTCAAGCCGGCCTGGCTGGAGGAGCCCTGCCCGCCGGAGAACCTGAAGGCGCTGGAGAAGGTCGCCGCCAAGGTGGACATCCCGGTCGCCACCGGTGAGCGCATCCACGACCGCATCGAGTTCCGCGAGCTCTTCGAGAGCCAGGCCGTGGACATCATCCAGCCGGACGTCGGCCATATCGGTGGAATCTGGGAGACGCGCAAGCTCGCCGCCACCGCCGAGACGCACTACGTGCTGGTCGCGCCGCACAACGTCGGCGGCTCCGTACTGACCGCCGCCTCCCTCCAGGTCGGGTTCACCTCCCCGAACTTCAAGATCCTGGAGCACTTCAACGACTTCGCCGACGCCGAGATCAAGAAGGTGGTCAAGGGCGCGCCCGAGGTGGTCGACGGGTACTTCCACCTGTCCGACGCGCCGGGGCTCGGGGTCGAGTTCGACGCCGACGCGGCCGCGGAGTTCCCGCAGCAGCAGGCCCGCTTCGACCTGTGGGCGGACGGCTGGGAGCAGCGCAAGCCCAAGGGCACGAAGTGAGCGCGACCCAGGTCGTCGTCGAGGCGCCGGGCAGCCACCGGGTCGAGGAGCACACGCCCCGCGACCCCGGCCCCGGAGAGGCGCTGGTCGCCGTGCACGCGGTCGGGATTTGCGGAAGCGACCGCGAGGTGTACCAGGGGAACCGGCCCGAGGGGTACGTCCGGTACCCGCTGACGCCGGGTCACGAGTGGTCCGGGACGGTACGGGCGGTGGGCGCCGGCGTGCCCGGAGGCCTGGTCGGCCGCAAGGTCGTCGGCGAGGGCTTCCGGAACTGCCAGGTGTGCGACCGCTGCCACGCCGGCGAGACCACCCTGTGCACCGACGGCTACGAGGAGACCGGCTTCACCCAGCCGGGCGCCATGGCCACGACGCTCACCCTCCCGGCCCGCCTGCTGCACGTCCTCCCGGACGACGCCGACCTGACGGCCGCGGCTCTCCTGGAGCCCGCCGCCTGTATCGCGGCCGCCGCCCTGAAGGGCAACGCCCAGCCGGGCGAGCGGGTCGCGGTGGTCGGCACCGGGACGCTGGGCATGTTCGCCGTGCAGTTCCTGAAGGCGATCTCGCCGGGCGAACTGCTGGTGGTCGGTACCCGGAACGACCGGGAGGCGCTCTCCCGGCAGTTCGGGGCGACCGACTTCCGGACCAGGGACCAGAAACTGCCCGACGACTTCGACGTGGTCATCGAGACCGCCGGGTCCGCGTCCGCCGCGCGCACCGCCGCCTCCCTGCTCAGGCGCGGCGGACGCCTGGTCCTGACCGGGATCCCGGCCGCGGGTGCCGACGGTCTCGACCCGACCGAGCTCGTCGTACGGCAGCTGGAGGTGCACACCGTCTTCGGTGCGCCGCCGGACGCCTGGGCGCACACGGTACGGGTCTTCGGGGCCGGTCTCCTCGACCCCTCGCCACTGATCACGCACGAGCTGCCGCTGACCGAGTTCCCCCAGGCCATCGAGCTGGTGGGGGCCGGTGATCCGAAGGTGGGCAAGGTGCTGCTCCGCCCCTGAGTCGTACGCCGGTCGCGGCGTGCCCTGACCTCGCCGTGACCGGCGTACCACCAAGCCGTTTTCTCTACCCCGAGCCGCGAACCTTGTCCGATATACCGAACATGAAGGACAGCTTGTGACGACCGACGCTTCCGTTACGGCGGCCCGCCGACCCGGTGAGCAGGCGCTCACCGCCCTCGGTCTGGGCGCGCCCGCCCTCGACCCCGCCGACGCCTCCGCCCACAGCTTCCCGGGCGGCGGCAAGTGGCGCACCGAGATTCCCTCCTGCGAGGGTCCCGAGGCGCTTGCCGTCGTACTCAAGGAGTCCTCGCGCCTGGACGTGCCGATCCACCGGATCAGCCAGGGCAGCGGCGTGTGGATGCTCACCGACGCCGAGATCACCGAGATGGTCGACGCCACCGCCGAACGGGACATCGAGCTCTGCCTGTTCACCGGCCCGCGCGGCACCTGGGACATCGGCGGCTCGGTGCGCTCCGACTCGCGGGGGGCCGGACTGCGCGCCCGCGGTCACGACGCCGTCGCCGGCTGCGTCGAGGACGCGGTCCGGGCCACGGAGCTGGGCGTCAAGTGCCTGCTCGTCGCCGACGAGGGCGTGCTGTGGACGCTGCACCGGGCGCGGGAGGCCGGAATCATCCCGGCCGACACCACGCTGAAGGTGTCCGCGCTGATCGGTCCGGTCAACCCGGCGTCGTACTCCGTCTTCGAGCACCTGGGCGCCGACTCGGTCAACGTGCCGAGCGACCTGACGCTCGACCACCTCACCGAGATCCGCCGGGTGTCCGGCGCTCCCCTGGACATGTACATCGAGGCCCCGGACGACCTCGGCGGCTACATCCGGATGTACGAGGTCGCCGAGCTGATCCGGCGCGGCGCGCCGGTCTACCTGAAGTTCGGCCTGTCCAAGGCGCCCGGCATCTACCCGTGGGGCACCCACCTGCGGGACGTGACGCTGAGCACCGCGAAGGAGCGGGTGCGGCGGGGCCGGCTCGCGCTGGACCTGCTGGCCCGGCACGGCGCGGACGGCGACATGGCGCCGCTGGGGTCGCGGCTGCCGGGGGCTCTCCGCCGGTTCCCCGTCGAGGGTTCCGCCTGACGAACGTTGGGGACTGCGGGTCCGTCGTGGCTGGTCGCGCAGTTCCCCGCGCCCCTTCGGGGCGCTTCAACCTCTCAACGACGAGAAGAACAGGGACGATCACCATGCGCACTCGTAGAAGCGCCCTCACCCTCATAGCCGGGGCCGCCTCCCTCGCCCTGACGCTGTCCGCCTGCGGCCAGAGCGGCGAAGGCGGCAGCAAGGAGGACAGCGGCAGCGCCAAGGGCGGCACCATCGGCATCGCGATGCCGACCAAGTCCTCCGAGCGCTGGATCAACGACGGCAACAACGTCGTCAAGAACCTGGAGTCCAAGGGCTACAAGACCAAGCTGGTCTACGGCGAGGACGACCCGGACACCCAGGTCTCCCAGATCGAGAACCTGATCACGCAGGGCGTCAAGGGCCTGATCATCGCGGCCATCGACAACAAGTCCCTGAACAACGTGCTCCAGGAGGCCGCGGACGCCAACATCCCGGTCATCGCCTACGACCGGCTGATCCTCGGCACCAAGAACGTCGACTACTACGCGTCCTTCGACAACGAGAAGGTCGGCGTCGAACAGGGCACGTACATCGTGCACAAGCTCGGTCTGGACAGCGGCAAGAAGGGCCCGTTCAACATCGAGCTGTTCGCCGGCTCGAACGACGACAACAACACCAAGTACTTCTTCAACGGCGCGATGAGCGTGCTCCAGCCGTACATCGACAAGAAGCAGCTGGTGGTCAAGTCCGGCCAGACCGCGCTGAACAAGGTCACCACGCTGCGCTGGGACGGCGCGACCGCGCAGTCGCGCATGGAGGACATCCTCACCTCCTCCTACAAGTCCGCCAAGGTCGACGCGGTGCTCTCGCCCTACGACGGCATCTCGATCGGCATCATCGCCGCGCTGAAGTCGGACGGCTACGGGTCCGGCAGCCAGCCGCTGCCCGTCATCACGGGTCAGGACGCCGAGCTGGCCTCGGTGAAGTCGATCATCGCGGGTCAGCAGACGCAGACCGTCTACAAGGACACCCGGCAGCTCGCCAAGGTCGCCGCGACCATGGTCGACGACGTCCTGAACAAGAAGACCCCGCAGGTCAACGACACCAAGACCTACAACAACGGGTCCAAGGTCGTCCCCGCCTACCTGCTCCAGCCGGTGAGCGTCGACAAGACCAACTACGAGGAAGTCCTGGTCAAGGGCGGCTACTACACCGACGCCGAGCTCAAGTAATCCGCCGGCCCTGACCGACAAGCACTGATTGGAAGGCAGACCATGGCGGGACCCGTCCTGGAAATGCGCTCGATCGTCAAGACCTTTCCCGGCGTCAAGGCGTTGTCGGACGTCACGCTGACCGTCCGCCAGGGCGAGGTCCACGCCATCTGCGGGGAGAACGGCGCCGGCAAGTCGACCCTCATGAAGGTCCTCTCCGGCGTCCACCCGCACGGCAGTTACGAGGGCGAGATCCTCTTCGAGGGACAGCTCTGCGAGTTCGGTGACATCCGGGCGAGCGAACAGCGCGGCATCGTGATCATCCACCAGGAGCTGGCGCTGTCGCCGTACCTCTCGCTGGCGGAGAACATCTTCCTCGGCAACGAACACGCCAAGGGCGGGTTCATCGACTGGCGGGAGACCCTGCGGCACGCAACCGAACTGCTGCGCCGGGTGGGTCTGGACGACCACCCGGAGACCCGCGTCGCCGACATCGGCGTGGGCAAGCAGCAGCTGGTGGAGATCGCGAAGGCGCTGTCGAAGAAGGTGAAGCTGCTCATCCTCGACGAGCCCACCGCGGCGCTGAACGACGAGGACAGCGGCAAACTCCTCGATCTGATCCTGGAGTTGAAGAACCAGGGCATCACCTCGATCATCATCTCCCACAAGCTCAACGAGATCCGCCGGGTCGCCGACTCGGTCACGATCATCCGGGACGGTCACTCCATCGAGACCCTCGACGTGAAGTCGAAGGAGACGACCGAGGAGCGGATCATCTCCGGCATGGTGGGCCGCGACCTGGACCACCGCTTCCCCGAGCGCACCCCCTACGAGGGCGAGGAGGACGCGGCGCCGGCCCTGGAGATCCGCGACTGGACCGTGCGGCACCCGATCGACCACGAGCGCAAGGTCGTCGACGACGTGTCGATCCACGTCCGGCGCGGTGAGATCGTCGGTATCGCGGGCCTGATGGGCGCTGGCCGCACCGAACTGGCGATGAACGTCTTCGGGCGGACCTACGGCCGCTACGACGGCGGGACGGTCCTCAAGGACGGCACCGAGATCCGTACCAAGTCGGTCGCCGAGGCGGTCGGGCACGGCATCGCGTACGTCACCGAGGACCGCAAGCACTACGGCCTCAACCTCATCGACACCATCAACCGGAACATCTCGCTGACCGCGCTGAAGAAGGTGGCCAGGCGAGGGATCGTGGACGAGCACGAGGAGCGGCAGGTCTCCGAGGGCTACCGCAAGTCCATGAACATCAAGGCGCCGACGGTCTTCGAGCCGGTGGGCAAGCTGTCGGGCGGCAACCAGCAGAAGGTCGTCCTCAGCAAGTGGATCTTCGCCGGTCCCGAGGTGCTGATCCTGGACGAGCCGACCCGCGGTATCGACGTGGGCGCCAAGTACGAGATCTACACGGTCATCGACCAACTGGCCGCCCAGGGCAAGGCGGTCGTCTTCATCTCCTCCGAGCTGCCCGAACTGCTCGGCATGTGCGACCGCATCTACACCATGGCCGCGGGCCGCCTGACCGGTGAGGTGCCCAGGGCCGAGGCCACGCAGGAAGTGCTGATGCGCCATATGACGAAGGACAAAGAGGTAACGCGATGAGCACGGATGTCACCGCCAAGAGCCCGGCGCCCGCGCCGCCGGGCGGGAGCGGATCGGCCGCCGACGGGAACCTGCTCCGGATGGTCCTCGACGGACTGCGCCGCAACATGCGCCAGTACGGGATGCTGATCGCGCTCGGTCTGATCGTCGCCCTGTTCGCCGTGTGGACCGACGGGGACCTGCTGCTGCCGCGCAACGTCTCCAACCTGGTCCTCCAGAACAGCTACATCCTGATCCTGGCCATCGGCATGATGATGGTGATCATCGCCGGGCACATCGACCTGTCGGTCGGCTCACTGACCGCGTTCGTGGGCGCCTTCGCGGCCGTGCTGACGGTCAACCACGGGGTGCCCTGGCCGGTCGCCCTGGTCCTGTGCCTGGTGATGGGGGCCTTCGCGGGCGCCGCCCAAGGCGTGCTGATCGCCTACTTCGGCATACCGTCGTTCATCGTCACCCTCGCGGGGATGCTGCTCTTCCGCGGTCTCACCGAGATCCTGCTCCAGGGTCAGACCATCGGCCCGTTCCCGAACGGCCTTCAGAACCTCGGCAACGGCTTCCTCCCCGAGGTCGGCCCGCACACCAACTACCACAACATCACGCTGCTGCTGGGCCTCGTGCTGATCGCCGCCGTGGTCTGGCAGGAGTTCCGGGACCGGCGCCGCCAGCAGGAGTTCGCCCTTGATGTGCCGCCCACCCGGCTGTTCCTGCTGAAGCTGACCGCGCTCGTCGCCGCGATCCTCGTCATGACGATGCTGCTCGCCAGCTACAAGGGCGCCCCGATCGTCCTGATCGTGCTGGGCGTGCTGGTCGTCGGCTACGGCTACGTGATGCGCAACGCGGTCTTCGGCCGGCATATCTACGCGATCGGCGGCAACCTGCCGGCGGCCAAGCTGTCCGGCGTCAAGGACAAGAAGGTCACCTTCTACGTCTTCCTGAACATGGGCGTGCTCGCGGCCCTGGCCGGTCTGGTGGTAGCGGCCCGGCTGAACGCGGCCTCGCCGAAGGCGGGCGACGGTTTCGAACTGGAGGCGATCGCCTCCTCGTTCATCGGCGGCGCCTCCATGAGCGGCGGTGTCGGCACCATCCTCGGTGCCATCATCGGCGGTCTCGTCCTCGGCGTGCTGAACAACGGCATGAACCTCCTCAGCGTCGGCACCGACTGGCAGCAGGTCATCAAGGGCCTCGCCCTGCTCGCGGCGGTCGGGTTCGACGTGTGGAACAAGCGCAAGTCCGGTTCGTAGTCAGCGCGGGCCCCGCCGGAAGGCGGGGCCCCTCCTTTATCCAGGAGCCGCACGTGGAACTGAACAGACGCACGGTCATCGCAGGAGCCGCGGCGGCGGGCATCGCCGCCACCACCCTCGGGACGGGCAGTGCCGAGGCCGCCACCGGTTCGGGAGGCAGGAAGCCGGTGAAGGAGTCCTTCGGGAAGCTCGCCGACGGCACGAAGATCTACCGCTGGTCGCTGGAGAACGGCGGCACCCGGCTGAAGGTCCTCAACTGGGGCGGAGTCGTCCAGACCCTGGAGCTGCCGGACCGGCGCGGCCACTACGCCAACGTGGTCAACGGCTTCGACGACATCGACGACTACGTGGCCAAGTCCCCGTACTTCGGCGCCCTGATCGGCCGGTACGGCAACCGCATCGGCAAGGGGCAGTTCACCCTCGACGGCAAGAGCTACCAGCTGTCCGTCAACGACGGTGTGAACAGCCTGCACGGCGGCACCCAGGGCTTCGACAAGCACGTCTGGGACGTCGAGCCGTTCGTGAAGGGCTCGGACGTCGGCCTCGTCCTGCACTACACCAGCATCGACGGCGAGATGGGCTACCCGGGCACGCTCAAGGCGAAGGTGACGTACACGCTGACCCGGCGCGGCGAGTGGGTCATCGACTACGAGGCCACCACCGACAAGGCCACGGTCGTCAACCTCACCAGCCACGTCTACTGGAACCTGGCCGGCGAGGGCAGCGGCACCATCGAGGACCACGAGCTGACGATCGCGGCGGGCCGCTACACGCCGACCGACTCGGGGCTGATCCCCACGGGTGAGCTGGCCACCGTACGCGGCACGCCGTTCGACTTCCGGGAGACCAAGACGATCGGCCGGGACATCCGCGCCGGGCACGTCCAGCAGGTGCAGGCCAAGGGGTACGACCACAACTGGGTGCTCGACAAGGGCGTCACCGCTAAGCCGGAGCACATCGCGACGCTGCGGGACCCGCGGTCGGGCCGGACGCTGAAGATCGCGACCGACCAGCCGGGGCTCCAGTTCTACTCCGGGAACTTCCTGGACGGGACGCTGACGGGGACGGGTGGGCACACCTACCGGCAGGGGGACGCGCTGTGCCTGGAGACGCAGCACTTCCCTGATTCGCCGAACCACGCGAACTTCCCGTCGACCGTGTTGCGGCCGGGGCACGTGTACAGGACGCGGACGGTTCATACGTTCGACGCCTGAGGTAGTGGGGGACTGTGCGGGCAGTAAGGGGCTGGTCGCGCAGTTCCCCGCGCCCCTTCGGGGCGCGTTGCACAACCCGGCGCTGTGAAGAATCGGTCACTCACACTTTTTTCACACCGGGTGAACAGAGGATCAGGCGTCTCCGTATTCAAGGGTGGCCCGTGCTCCCCCGCGCGGGCCACCCAAGACGACGGGCCCGGACGTCCCCATCGGGCCCGCCTCATACGGAGGTTCAATGGCCGGCAACGTCACCTCGTTGTTCCGCAGCGGAGCTCACAGCCCGTCGATGGCGGCGCTGGCACGCGAAGGAGGCGACGGGACCGGGCCGGTTGACTTCTGCATCCCCTGTAACCCCTATTTCCCCACTCCGGCCATGATGGAAACAATGGCCGCGCGGCTCAAGGACATCATCACCTTCTACCCGAGCAGCGCCGACACCATCACCGCCGAGCTGTGCAACCTCCTCCAGCTCCCGCCGCAGGCCGTCGCCATGGGCAACGGCTCCACCGAGCTGATCACCTGGATCGACCACCTGCTGGTCCGCGAGTCCCTCGCCATCCCCGTCCCCACCTTCGGCCGCTGGACCGACCAGCCCATGGAGACCGGCAAGCGGGTCGACATGTTCCCGCTCCAGGAGTCCAGCGGCTTCGCCCTCGACCTCGCGCAGTACGCCGACTTCATCCGCACCCGGGGGACCAAGGTCGCGGTGATCTGCAATCCGAACAACCCCGACGGCGGGTTCCTCCACAAGCACGCGCTCGTCCAGTTCATGGACGCCATGGCCGACCTGGACCTCATCGTCATCGACGAGTCGTTCCTGGAGTTCGCCGACGCCGAACAGGAGCCGAGCGTCGTGCAGGAGGCGATGATCCGGCCGAACGTCATCGTGCTGCGCAGCCTCGGCAAGAACTTCGGCCTGCACGGCATCCGTTTCGGCTACATGGTCGCCAACCCCTCGCTGGCCGGCAAGGTCCGCTCGATGCTGCCGAAGTGGAACCTCAACGCGTTCGCCGAGTACGTCGTCTTCATGCTCAAGGAGCACGGCGCCGAGTACGCGCAGAGCCTGCTCCAGGTCCGCAAGGACCGGCTGGAGATGGCGAGCCAGCTCTCCGCGCTGCCCGGCCTGACCGTCTACCCCTCGCAGGGCAACTTCCTCTTCGTGCGCCTTCCCGTCGGCGCCGAGGGCACCGTGGTCCGGGACCGGATGCTCACCGAGCACCGGATCCTGGTCCGCGAGTGCGGCAACAAGATCGGTTCTTCCAGCCGCTTCCTGAGGCTCGTGGTACGCCCCGAGGTGGACGTGCGTCGCCTGGTGTCCGCCATGGAGCAGGTGCTCTACGGGACCAGGAGGGGAACCGCCGTACCCGAGCTGGGCAACGGGACCAGCTACAGCTCGGGTACGGCGGCCGTCGACCGGCTGGTGAGCGAGACGAACGGGGCGGGGATGCAGTTGGCGCAGGCCGTGGGGGCGGGGCCGGTCCCGAGCCTCGCACCGGCGCCGGGGCCCGGTCTGGCCGCCGCGGCCGGTCTCGGCATGCCGATGGCCGGGCAGTCCGGCGGGGTGGGGGTGCCGCAGCCGATGATGGCGCCGGTTCCGGTGCCGGTGCCGGCGGCGGCTCAGATGCAGATGCCCATGCAGGCGCCGATGGCACCGCAGCCGATGATGGCGCCGACGCCGACGCCCGCGCCGCCGATGCAGATGCCGCAGATGCCCGCGCCCGCGCCTGCCCCCGCGCCCATGCCGACCGGGCCGACGCCCCCCGGGGTGCCGGCCCGCGGTGGGCTGACCGCGGCGCAGGTGCGGGGGGCCACCGCGCCGCCGCCCGCGCCGGGGTTGTCGCCGGCGCCTGCGACGGGGTGGCCGAATGCGCAGAGCTGGCCCAATGCGGCGGGGATGGGACAGACCGGCTGACCGACGGGAGCATCCCGTGTACAGACCGGCTGACCGACGGGGCGTGCCGTGCACAGACCGGCTGACCGGCGGGGGCGTGCCGTGCGCGGCCGGGTGCGGGTTGTCCGTGGCCGGTCGCGCAGTTCCCCGCGCCCCTTTAGGGGCACGTCGAGCTGGACGGCGTTCAACGGTACGGGTGGTGCGTCGCCGGTCGCGCAGTTCCTCCCCCAGCGGCCCTAAAGAGGCTCGTCCACGCGGACGGCGTGCAGTAGTGATGCTCCCAAGGGCAAAACGTGGCAGCTCTCCAGCTTGAAGCCCGTCTCCTCCAGTAGTTGTCGGTAGTGGGCCTCGTCGCGTTCCCGGCCGCCGACGTTGCACAGCATGTGGATGTCCCAGGCCGGGGTCGGGGACGGGGTGCCCTCGTGGGCCGGCAGCAGGCGTTCCACCAGGAGGAGTTCCGTGCCGGGGCGCATCGCCCGCGCGCAGCGGCGCAGGATCGTGCGGCAGCGGTCGTCGTCCCAGTCGTGCAGGACCCGGGACAGGAGATAGACGTCACCGCCGTCGGGCACCGACTCCGTGAAGTCGCCGGGGACGAAGGCACAGCGGCCGGCGAGGTCGGCCAGCCGGGGGCGGGCCGCCGCCAGCGCGTCCGGGCGTTCCAGCAGGACACCCTCCAGGTGGCCGTGGGCCCGCAGGATCCGGCCGAGCAGCGCCCCGTTCCCGCCGCCCACGTCGATCACCCGCCGGGCGGCGGAGAAGTCGGCCAGGTGCGGTACCGGGGTGAACATCTCCGCGCTCGCCGCCATCCCCCGGTGGAAGAGGTCACCGAGCTCGGGGTGCTCGGCGAAGTGGCGGAAGTGGTGCTGCCCGTGCCGGTGGGCGAAAGCTTCCTGCCCGGTGCGTACGGCGTACGGCAGCCCGGCGAAGGAGTCGTAGAACGGGCCGCCGTACAGCAGCGCGAGCGGGTGCAGGGAGAACTCGGCGCCGGTGCGCAGGGGTTCGCCGAGGGCGGTGAGGTGGTACGTGGCGCCGGAGGCGGTGAGCAGGCCGAGGCCGGCCAGGTAGCGCAGCAGGCGGCGCAGCGCGTCCGGGTCGGTGCCGGTCAGCCCGGCGAGGGTGCCGGCGTCGAGACCGGGGCGGGCGGCGAGGTGGTCGGCGAGGCCGAGTTCGGCCATGGTGCGGACGGCCTGGGTGGCCCAGGCACCGGTCATCACGCCGAGCAGGGCGAGGGTGGGGTCGGGGACGGGCTCGTGGCGGCCGGGCAGCCGCAGTTCGAAGCGGCGGTGCCGGGCGGTGCGGAAGTAGAGGACGGTGACGTTCTCGTGGTCGTTGTAGCCGCCGCCGTCCGGGACCGCGCCCGCGCGTTCGGTCAGCAGGGTGCGCAGCCCGGCCGGGATCACCCGTCCCGGTGCGGTGACGGCGAAGGCGTGGTGGGACTCGTGACCGGCAGCGCGCTCGTCGGCGGCGACCGCCTCCAGCGGGGAGCCGGGCGGTACGGGCAGCGCGAAGATCTCCACGGTGCGTCCGGCGACGGGCACGTGCACGATGCCGACCCGGCTGTCCGCGAGGGCCGCGCCGTAGCGCCGGGCCAGCCGCCCGCGCACCACCACGCTGGGGGCGACCGGCCCCGGGTCCAGTCCGGCGCGCCGGAGTTCGTCGCCGAGCCCGTCGAGGGAGGCGGGGAAGACCAGTACGGCGGTGTGGTCGTAGCCGAGGTGCCGGGCGACGTCGGCGCGGTCCTCGGCGGTCAGGCGGGGCAGCAGCTCGGCGAGGACCTGGTCGGTGTCGTGGCCGCGGACGTGGTCGGCCGCGTGCCGGATCCGGTCCAGGTCGGTTTCCGTCAGACATGGCTGTACGACGGAGAGGTTCATGAAGAATTCCCGTTGATCGTGAGGTGTTGATCGTGAGGTGTTGATCGTGAGGTGGGGAGAACCGGGGCTCATGGGCCCCGGAGGATCAGATGCCGGTGTAGTTCTCGGCGAAGAAGTCCTGGTGGCGGCGGGAGGTGCGCAGGCTCTCCAGCCGGGCGTACTGGAGCGCCCGTCCGTACCTGGCCTCGTCCCGGTCGCCGTCGCCGGCGTCGGCGGGGCCGTGCAGCAGGCCGCTCATCCAGTGCGAGAACTCATGGGCCCGCCACACCCGGGGCAGGCAGTCGGCGGCGTACCGGGCGAGGCCGCTCTCGTCACCGCGCAGCAGCACCGCCTCGAAGGCGCGGGCCAGCGACTCGGCCTGGAGCACGGCGAGGTTGGCGCCCTTGGCCGCCGAGGGGCTGATCAGCCCGGCCGCGTCCCCGGCCAGCCACAGCCGCCCGGTGCCCGGGGACTCCAGCACGTCGGAACGGAGGTCGACGACGGTCTTCTCCAGGACGGCGCCCTCGCGCAGCGGCCCGAACTCGGCGGCGCGCATCCGGGTCGCCAGTTCGGCCCAGATCCGGTCCTCGCTCCAGTCGGCGGGGGCGGTGCCGCGCGGGCACTGGAGGTAGTACCGGGTGACCGCGGCCGTGCGCGCCATGTGGCCGGCGAAGCCGCGCTCGTGCAGGGCGTATCCGGTGGCTGGCATGCTGGGCGGGGCGGCGGCCAGCACGGCGAGCCAGGAGACGCCGTGGTCCCAGCGGGCGGCAGGGACACCGCGGGCGGTGAGGGCTGCGCGGCCGGCGCCCCGGTGTCCGTCGCAGCCGGCGACGTACCGGCCGGTGACGTCCGTGCCGTCGCGGAGGCGGACCCGGCCGTCGGTGACGTCCGCCGCCTCGACGCCGAACCTGAGGTCGCCGCCGCGCCGCAGGAACTCGGCGACCAGGTCGCGGACCAGTTCCTGCTGGGGGTAGACGGTGTGCACCTCGCCGCGGCCCAGACCGGCGTAGTCGAGGGTGAACTCGCCGCGCTCGCTGCGGAACCGGCAGGTGGTGTGGGTCCTGCCGCGGGCGAGCAGACCGGCCGCCAGGCCGTTCTCGGTGAGGACGCGCACGGAGTGGGCCGCGAGGAATCCGGCGCGGGCCCGGCCCTCCACCGCGGCCCGGCTCCGCCGCTCCAGGACGACGCAGTCGACGCCGCGGTCCAGGAGCAGGTTCCCCAGCACGAGCCCTGCGGGGCCGGCACCGACGATCACCACTCCGGCCTGTACTTCTGCCATGCCCGCCTTCTGAAGTCGCTTATTGATCAAGGTGCTTCATATCACCTGGATCCTGGATACAGTCGGGTGAACTACGTGGATTACCCCTAAAGGGCAGCCGTTCGATTACAGAGGGCGAGGGCGGCGACCGGCCCGCGGCAGGTGGGCGTGCCACACCCCGCGGCTGCGGCACGAGCCGCCGGACAGCCCCTAGCCTCGGGGTGTGGAACACAGCAGCGGGGAGCCGGACGACGAGTTCGCCGACGGGGCGCGGAGCGAGTTGTCGCCGCGGACGGTGCGGGCGCTGTGGTGGGGGTCGGCCGGGCTGGTGCTCGGGGTCCTCGGGACCTCCGTGGCCGTCGCCGGTACGGAGCACGGCGGGCGGCTGCCGGTGGCCGTGGCGCTGGTCCTCGCGCAGGTCTGCGCGCTGCGGTGGCTGGTGCGGGCCCCGGTCGCCGTGCTGGCCGCGACCGCGCTGACGGGGCTCGCGGTGTGGGCGCTGCTGCCCGCGGTGAGCCTGACCGGGGCGCTCCTCGGGGCGCAGCTCGCGCTGTGCGTGCTGTCGGCGGTGATGCCCCGGCGGGTGTCGCTGGCGGCGCTCGTGGCGATGTGCCTGCCGGCGCCGCTGGCGTTCGGCGCGGGCGGCCCCGCGGGGCTCGCGGTCTTCGTGCTGACGGTGGTGCTGGCGTGGACCGCGGGGCAGTGGCGCAGGGCGCAGCGGGCCCGGACACGGGCGGAGACGCGCCGGGCGGTGCTGGAGGAGCGGGCGCGGATCGCGCGTGAGGTGCACGACGTCGTGGCGCACACGCTGTCGGTGGTGGTCGTCCAGGCGGGCGCCGCCGACGACGTGTTCACCGAGCGGCCCGACCAGGCCCGGCAGGCACTGCGCGCCATCGAGACGGGCGCCCGCTCGGCACTGGGCGAACTGCGGTTGCTGCTGCGGGCGTTCGGGCCGGACGCCGAGGCGCCGCAGGACGGGGCCGGGCAGCGGACGCCGTCGCTCGCGCGGCTGGACGAACTGGCCGACGCGGTACGGGCGGCCGGACTGGCCGTGCGCATGAGCCGGGAGGGTCCCCTCGACGGACTGCCGGCGGCGGTGGACCTGGCGGCGTACCGGATCGTCCAGGAGGCCCTCACCAACGCGCTGCGCCACGCGGCCGGCGCCGACGAGGTGCGGGTACGGGTGGTGGCCGACGGGGCGGGTGTGCGGGTGACGGTGGTGGACAACGGCCGTACCCGGCCGGGGGTTTCGGTCGGCCGGGGCCGCCCGGACGAGACGGTCTCGGCGGGGGCCGCCCCGAAGGGTGCGGGGCATGGTGTGGCGGGGGCCCGGCGTGGAGTGGTGGGGGCCGGGCGTGGAGTGGTGGGGATGCGGGAGCGGGCCCGGCTGGTGGGTGGCAGTCTGCGTGCCGGGCCGCTGCCCGGCGGCGGGTTCGAGGTGGCGGCGCGGCTGCCGGTGGAGGATGCCTCATGACGTTGCGCGTGCTGGTGGCCGACGACCAGGCCCTGGTCCGTACCGGATTCCGCATGATCATCGACGCCCGGGACGACCTGGAGGTGGTCGGCGAGGCGTCCGACGGGCGGGAGGCGGTGCGGCTGGCCCGGGAACGGGCGCCGGACGTCGTGCTGATGGACGTACGCATGCCCGTGCTGGACGGGATCGAGGCGACCCGGCGGATCGTGGCGGACGGCGGCCGGGCCCGGGTGCTCGTGCTGACCACCTGGGACGTGGACGCGCACGTCGTCGCCGCCCTGCGGGCCGGGGCGAGCGGCTTCCTGCTCAAGGACATCCGCCCCGCCGAGCTCGTCGAGGCGATCCGGGTCACCGCGCGCGGCGACGCGCTGCTGGCACCCGCCGTGCTGAGCCGGGTCCTGGACCGCTTCCTGCGCACCACGCCCGACCCGGCGCCGCCGCCGTCCCTGCGGGAGCTGTCCGGCCGGGAGCGGGAGGTGCTGACCCTGATCGGACAGGCCCTGTCGAACGCGGAGATCGCCGGCCGGCTCGGTCTGTCGGAGGCCACCGTCAAGAACCACGTCACCGCGGTGCTGCGCAAACTGGGTCTGCGCGACCGCGTCCAGGCCGTCGTCGCCGCCTACGACCACGGGCTCGTGGAACCGCGCCGCCCCCGAGGACGCCCCTGAGGACGCCCCGTCCCCGCCGCGGGCCGGCTCCTCCTCAGGTAGGAGACAGGGCCGCGATCCTCCTGTGCTCCCAGTGCCGGTCCGTTCCCGTGGCCGATCCGGTGCCGGGGCGGCCGGCCCTAGCGTCGAGGTGTGACCGACGACCTGACCCGCCTCGTGTACCTGCTCGCCCACGACGAGACCGCCGAGGGCCCCTACGACCGTTCCCGGACCGAGCTGCTGGTCCGTGCCGCCGCCCTGGTCGACCTCGCGCTGCGCGGGCGGCTGCGGGAGGACGGCGACGGCTCGGTGGCCGTGTCCGGCACCACGCCGACCGGTGACCCGGTCCTGGACGGGGTGCTGCGCGACGCCGCCGGGCACGACTGGAAGCACCTGGTGCGCCGGCACCGCAAACGGACCCTGACCGGGCTGGAGGACCGGCTCGCCGCCGCGGGCCTGCTCACCGTGCACGCGCCCCGCACCTTCCTCGGCAGCCGGCGGGTGACCGTGACGGACCCCGCCGTGCCCGCAGCCGTGCGCGCCCGGGTCTCCGCGGTGCTGCACGGGGACGGTCCGGTGCCCGACCTCCCGGCCGTCGACGCGGCGCTGCTGGCGCTGGCCACGGCGGGCGGCGTCCGCTCGGTCGTGTCCCGGCGGGACCGGAAGACGCACCGGGCCCGGATCGACGCCTGCACGGGGCGGCTCGCCGCCCTCGCACCCGGTCTGGAGAAGGCCGTGCGCGGACTGCCGACGACGATGGTCGCCGCCCGGGGCGGCATGGGCGGCGGCGGCTGACGAAGGAACACGGGCACGACCGCACGCCCGGACCGGACGGGGAGACGATGACCACGCACCGCGTCCTGACCACCCTGGATACTGCGCCCTGACCGCGCTGTTCGCGGCGGCCCGGCCCGCGGCACCGACACCACGGGCGGAGTCCGCCACGCCCACCGCCACGCCCACGGCCCCCGGCTCCACGGGAACCGCGGGTGCCGCCCCGACCCGCTCAGTAGGCGACCGGCCAGCCGGTGCTCCAGTTCAGCAGGTTGATGCCGAGCTTGGGCGTGCCGCTGTCGTTGCCGTCGTAGTAGTGGTAGACGATCAGGTCGCCGTCCGTGTCGTTCATGACGGACTCGCCGCCGGGGCCGATGACCGCGCCGTGGGACTCCAGGACGGCCGTGCCGCCGTTGTCGGTCATCGCCACCCCGCTCTTGTCGTAGTAGGGACCGGCGACCGACGTGGCCCGTCCCACCTTCACCTTGTACGTCGAGCTGGTGCCCTGGCAGCACAGGTCGTACGAGGCGAAGAGGTAGTAGTAGCCGTTGCGTTTGACGATGTACGGCGCCTCCACCGCCTTGCTGCCGGTGGGCCGCGCGGCCAGGGAGCGGCGGGCGGTGTCGCCCGCGTACTGCTTGCCGGTCGACGGGTCGATGCGGATCATCTTGATCCCGGTCCACCAACTCCCGAACGACAGCCACCACTTGCCGTCGTCGTCGACGAAGAGGTTGGGGTCGATGGCGTTGTAGTCGCTGGACGACGTCGAGGTGTAGACGATGCCGTAGTCCGACCAGGAGCCCGGCAGCCCCGTCGTGGAACCGGCCAATCCGATGGCCGAGGTGTTGGAGCCGAAGGTGGAGACGGCGTAGTACATCAGGTACTTGCCACCGTGGTAGGAGATGTCCGGCGCCCACGCCTCGGTGGCGTACGACGACCACCAGCCCGGCTTGGTGGTGAACGCGTCGGCGCCCGCCGTGAAGGCGGTCCGGTCGGTGGACGTCTTGTACGCGAGGCCGCCGCCGGTGGAGTACAGCAGGTAGCGGCCCGCGGAGGTGCGGATCATCGTCGGGTCGTGGACGACCACGTCGCCCGTGACGGTGCCCGGGTTGGGGTAGGCCGAAGCGGTCGTGGGGACCAGGGCGAGCAGGAGTGCGGCGGGGAGGGCGAGAAGTGCGGTTCGGGTGCGGCTCACGCGAAGCCTCCTTCTTCATTCGTCCGGAATATCGAACGGCGATCGCCAATTCGGACGGACCGTAGAATCGAATCGTTTTGCGGTCAACGGTTCGCACAGGGTTCACGTGTCAACCCGGCTGTCTCAACCGACGACTTGACTGTGGCCCACTTTGCAGAACTGACAGCCCGCGAACAGAAACCCTTCCTACGGTGCCGTGTCCATGACAGACACCTCAGATGCCGCCCGCTCCGTCGGGCGCCGTACCGTACTCGTCGCCACCGGGACGACCGCCGCTGCCCTGGCCGTGGGCGCAGCGGTCTCGACCGAGGCCCCCGCGGCAGTCGCCGCCCCCGATCTCCAGCCGGCCGCCGCGGCGGCGGTCTGCTCGCTCACGGAGGAGATGACCGAAGGCCCCTACTACCTCGACGGGGCGCTGGTCCGCAGCAACATCACCGAAGGCAAGCCGGGCATCACGCTCGCCCTCGCCCTCACCGTCGTCAACTCCGCCTGCACCGTGATCCCGAACGCGCTGGTCGAGGTCTGGCACGCCGACGCGCTCGGCGAGTACTCGGGCTACGTCGGCGCCAACGGGCACAACGAGACCGACGACGGCACCTTCCTGCGCGGCGGTGTGCTCACCGACTCCAGCGGGGTCGCCAACATCACGACCATCTACCCGGGCTGGTACCGGGGCCGCTGCGTCCACATCCACGTGAAGGTGCACACCGGCGTCACCCTGACCTCGGACGGCTCCTTCACCGGCGGTTCCACCGTGCACACCGGCCAGCTCTTCGTCGCCGAGACCATCACCACGGCGGTCGCCAAGGTCTCGCCGTACTCCACCAACACGGTCACCCGCACCACGCTCGCCCAGGACGGCATCTACGACGACGGAGGCGCCTCCTCGGGCCTCATGACCGTCACCGGTTCCACCTCCGCCGGCTACACCGGCACGCTCACCCTCGGCGTCTCCAGCTGACGTCCGGGCCCTGGGGGACGCCGGGTGCGCCCGTCCCCCGGGGCCCGTCACACGGACTTCCCGGCCGCGGCCCGGCGCCGCCGCGCCTGCCAGAACCACTCGTTCCGCACGGCCGTGGAGTACCCGATCACCGAGCAGACCAGGGCCTGGACGGCGGCCAGCGCGACGGAGACCGCCCACCAGAAACGGGGGGTCGCCGGCCGGGCACCCCGCCGCACCGCGAACCTGCCCTCGGGGTCCACGGTCACGGTGAGCCGGTCGCCCACGGCGAGGCTTCCCGCGCCCACGGTCCCGGTCAGCGGACGGCCGGCCGGATCGGCCAGCCGGGCCACCCGCCCGCCGTCGCTCAGGCCGCCCGCGCCGCCCGCCTGGAACACCGAGGTCACGACCGCCCGCTCGACCCGGCCGCGGTCGTGCAGTTCCTGCTGCTCCAGCGTGTAGGTGAACGTGGCCGTCGTCAGCACGACGCACACCGCGGCCACGACGTCGAGTTTCCCGAACTCCCGGTGCGCGTCGAGGAGAAGACCGGCCACTCCGAGCAGGCAGCCGGTCGCGACGAGGGCGCCGACGAAGAGCAGGACGGTCGGCCACCGGTCGGGGGTGCTGTCCACGCCGTACGCGATACCGAACGAACCGGCGGTCAGCAGGGCGCCGGCGGGCACGGCCAGTACGGTCCACAGCCCCCGAACGGTCCACTTCCGCAGCCGTGCCGTCCCCCCGGCCTCTTCCATGTCGAGCACCACCCCCGGTCACGGTACCGCGCGGCGGTGCCGCCGGAACGGCAGGTCGACCTCGGCCCGTACGGTCTTGCCCGGCGCGCCGACGCCGTCGCGGTCCAGCACCTCCCAACGGTCCGCCAGCGCGTCCACGAGCACGAGCCCGCGCCCGCCGTCGTCCAGCGGCCGGGCCGCCCGCACGGCCCCGGGTGCGGGCGGCCGCCGGTCCTGACGGGTGTCGGTCACCTCGACCCGCACGCTTCCCGTCACCCGTGACAGCCGCAACTCGAAGTCCCGGCCGGGCACCCGGCCGTGCGTCACGGCGTTCGCGGCCAGTTCCGCGACGATCACGGACACCTTGTCGACCACCTCTTCCGACGCGAACCCCCCTCCCCACACGTGGAGTTGAGCGACGGCGAGCTGACGGGCCAGACGTGCGCCACGTGGCGTGGCGCTGAGCCGCTGGGCGAGTGTTCGACTCACGGTGACCGTGGTGGGGGGAGCTTCCATGCGCCCAATCTGCCGCCCGGGGCAGCGGGTTCTCCAGGTCACGGCCGCGTACGCCGTGCGGGCGTACGCGGTGACCGACTGGACCGTACCGGTGACTGAATGTGACCATGGGGGCCGGGAGGTGGCCTGCGTGGGCGATGGAGCGGAGCCGGAGTCGTCGGACAGTCTGCGGACGTTCGGGGCGGTGGTCCAGGCGTTGCGGGAGCATGCCGGGCTGAGCCGGGAGGGGTTCGCGGAACAGGTCCGGTTCTCGAAGCACACGGTCGCTTCGATCGAGCTGGGCCGCAGGATGCCGGACGAGTCCTTCGTGGAGGCGGCGGAGACGACCCTGGGCAACACGGGCGCGTTACGACGGGCGGCGGCCCATCTGGCCCGCCAGCCGGGGCTCGCGGCCTGGTTCCGGCGGTGGGCCCGGATGGAGGCGACGGCGCTGACGCTGTACACCTACGAATGCCGCCTGGTCCCGGGGCTGTTGCAGACGGAGGCGTACGCGCGGACGCTGTTCACCCAGCAGCTGCCGCCGCTGGACGACACGCAGATCGAGGCCCAGTGGACAGCTCGCGCGGACCGGCAACGGTTGCTGCGGGAGCGCCCCAACACGGCGTTCAGCTTCATCCTGGAGGAGGGGGTCTTCCTGCGCCGGACCGGCGGGACGGAGGTCACCCGGGAGCTCATCGACCACGCGCTCCGGGTCGCCGAACTACGGAACGTGGAGGTGCAGGTCATGCCGCAGACTCAGGAGACGCATGCAGGCCTGGACGGTCCCGTGCAACTGCTGGAAACCCCGGAGAACAAGTGGTTCGCCTATTGCGAAGGACAACGCGGCGGCCTGCTCGTATCCGACCCGAAGGAGATCAGCATTCTTCAGCAGCGCTATGCCAGGATGCGCTCACAGGCTCACACTATGAGGGACTCGGTAGGCCTGTTGAAGCGGATGCGAGGGGATTTATGAGCACCACCGACCTGGCCTGGTTCAAGAGCAGTTACAGCAGCAGCGGTTCCGGCGACTGCGTCGAGGTCGCTCTCCAGTGGCGCAAGTCCAGCTACAGCAGCGGCGGCGACGGCGACTGCGTAGAAGTCGCCCTCTGCCCCACCACCATCCACATCCGCGACTCGAAGGACACCACCGGCCCTCAACTCACCCTCTCCCCCACGGTCTGGTCCGGCTTCCTCGCCCACGCCGGGCGGTGACCGTGGGGGAGGGCGGGGATCAGACGACGGCGACGTGGTAGACGGTGACGGTCACCTCCCCGTCCGGACCGGGGATGGTGTACACGCCGGGGCCGTGGAAGGGCTCGCAGCCCTGCGCGAGGACGTCGTCGGCGTTGATGCCGGTGTCGTCCTCACCGACGAACGCACACACCTCGGTGATCAGGTGGTCGACGAACCTGTGCGTGGCGCCCGCCTCCGGATAGCGCGGCAGGGTCGGGGTGTTGATGTCCAGGTCCGGGTGTTCCCACAGCGTGGTGTGCCGGAGGCCGTCGTCCCTCACGAAGACCCGTCCGTAGGGTTCGGGCAGGTCGTTGTCGTCCTTCTCCTGCGGGTTGGAGAACTCGATCGAGTAGGTGACGAGCCCGCCGGGGTACCCGGCGCGGGCAGCGGACTGCGCCTGGGCCGATCCGGCACTCACCACGCCGGCCAGCAGCAGGCCCGTCGAGACGACGGCCGCCACGCGACCCATGGGCGTCGGACGCATCCCTGATCTCCTCTCACTCACCGTAGCCGTGCGACTACTCTTCGAAGGTAAGTGAGGTCACGGGGCCGATCCCGGGGAGTCGCGGCCAAACCACCCCGCCGGATGGCGCCGACGTTCTCCGGCCGTGGCCGAGTACGCCGGAGTCTCCCCCGGCGCGCCGGAGTCTCCCCCCGGAAGAAGAGGGCCGGGGTCCCACCGTGGATGACGGCCGCCCGAGCCGCCATCCACGGAACGCGCCCTACGTACGGGCTACTTGGCGGGGCACTGCTTCCACGCCAGGTGGTAGACGGTGCTGATGTCGCCGTCGGTGGAGTCCATGGTCATGAAGCTGACCTTGCCGGGGTTCGCGGTGCCGGCGTTCACCCGCAGCTCCGTGTTGATGTTGAAGTTGCGCTGCACCCCGCAGGGCGCCCAGACCAGCTGCGCCCAGTCGGTGGTGTCGGTGGCCTGCCAGTTGTCGTTGTAGGGGCCGCTGAAGGGGTGGCTGGCGGCGGCCGTGTTCGACGAGCCCTGGAAGTAGTACGAGGCCCGCTGGGTGCCGGTGGCGCCCTGCTGGAGGGAGGCGAAACCGCGGTAGTCGGCGCTGGCGATGGCGTAGGTGAAGCCGCCCGGCACGTGGACGACCAGGTTGAGCTGGCAGTTGCGCCGGAAGGCGGTGGGGTCGGAGTTGCCGCCCGCCTGGGCGAGGTAGGCGCTGTAGGTGACGGTGAAGGCCTCGTTGTCCTCGGAGACCGCGACGGCGGTGGTGCCCGCCGGACAGCCGG
Organism: Streptomyces humi; assembly: GCF_001005085.2. Taxonomy (GTDB): domain Bacteria; phylum Actinomycetota; class Actinomycetes; order Streptomycetales; family Streptomycetaceae; genus Streptomyces; species Streptomyces humi. The sequence goes on along the minus strand of NZ_LBMU02000071.1, from coordinate 14,403 downwards.
AGCCGTTGACGGTGGCCACGTTGATGACGATCTTGTCCGGCGGCGGGTCGTCGAACACGGGCGACGACGAGGCCTTGGCCTGCGCGGGCAACCCGGCGGTGAGCAGCGCGGCGAGCGCTCCGCCGAGCAGGAGGCGGTGTCTCCTGGTTCCCATGGTTTCTCCAGTCCGGATGATTCGAGTGGGGGGTCGCACCCGCGGCCTGAGCGGTTCAACCTTGAAGAAACTGTGCGTTTCCTGTGAAGGCCGGGGCGCTCGAATCGTAGGAACCATGGCATGAACCGGTCAGGTCGAACTCCGGCCATTCACAACGCCGGATTTCACATGCCCCGCCCGGGACAGACGAGGAGGAGCCGGGGAGGAGCAGCCTCCGCGGCGAAGCATCCGACGGGAGCCCGATGTTCACGTACGCCGCAGCAGTGGTCTTCCTGGTCTTCTGTGTCCGCGTGATGCTGGACCCGCGCCGTTTCAGCAACGCCGTCCTCCTCGGGATCACCGTCGCCCTCGTGTCGGTCTCCGCGTTCGTACGGCCCGAACGGCCCCCGGTGTCACCGCGGACGACGGCCCTGGCCGCCTGCGCGCTGCTCGTCCTGGGCGCCGTCGCCCTCGCGTTCGCCCTGCTGGCGAACGGCGTGAAAATGGTCCGCAGGGAGGGCCGAAGCCCCGGCAACCTGCTCACCCTGCTCACCGGACTCGCGATCCTCGGCTTCCTCGCCCTGCTCGGCACCGCCGTCGCCGGCCGCTCGGCCACCCTGGTCCGCGTCGCGGCCTTCTCGGCACCCCCGGTCGGCTACGTCTCCTTCCTCTTCCTCTGCTTCCTGGGCTACGCGCTCCTCTACGACCGGCTGCCGACGCGGCGCAACGTGGACTTCGTCGTCGTCCTCGGCTGCGGACTGGTCGGCGGCTCCCGGGTGGGGCGCCTGCTGGCGAACCGGCTGGACCGGGCCCGCAGGCTGTACGAGGCACAGGCCGCCCGCGGCAACCCGCCGCTCCTGGTCACCTCCGGCGGGCAGGGCGGCGACGAGGAACTGCCCGAGGCCGACGCGATGGCCGCGCACCTGGTCGCGGCCGGGGTCCCCGAGGACCGGATCCTGCGCGAGGACCGCTCCCGCAGCACCGAGGAGAACCTGCGCTTCAGCAAGGCGATCATGCAGGAGCTGAAGCCGGACTACCGGTGCCTCGTGGTCACCAACAACTTCCACGTCCTCCGGGCCGCGCTCACCGCCCGCCGCACCGGCGTCCGGGGCCAGGTCGTCGGCGCGCCCACCGCCCGGTACTTCTGGCCCGGCGCGACGATCCGCGAGTTCGTCGCGGTCTTCCTGCACTACGCGAAGACCAACCTGGGCATCTGCCTGGTCCTCGGCCTGCTGGGACTGGTCGCCTTCCGGTGAGCGGCGGTCACGGGTTCTCCCAGGCCGCCGGTTCCGCCGCCAGCGCCCGTACCGGCTCCGGCAGGGCGTCCGCCGCGATGTCCGCCACCGTCACGCCCTCCAGGATCTTGCGGACGTTGGCGCGCAGCGCGATCCACAGCGGCAGCAGGGGCTCGGCGGTGCCCGTGTACGCGAGGCCCGTCGGGCGCTCCCCGCGCACCGAGACGATCGGGCCGTCCACCGCGCGGATCAGGTCCGCCACGGTGATCGCGGACGCCTCCCTGGCCAGCCGGTAGCCACCGCCCCCGCCACGCCGGCTGTCGACCACACCGGCACGCCGGAGGTCACCGAGAATGCCCTCCAGGAACTTGTGCGGGATGTCCTGCGCCCCGGCGATCTCCTCCGCCTTCACCGGGCCGTCGCCCTGCCGTACGGCGAGCTCCAGTACCGCCCGTACCGCGTAATCCGCCCGTGCCGAGATCCTCATGCGTCCATTGTGGGGCGTGCTCCCGTGCAGAATGGCCGGACCCGCGCCCCGTAAGATCGCCCGGGAGGATCCCTTGGCGCTCAGCAGACGTACCTTCAGTGCACTGGCCGGTTCGGCCGCGCTCGGCTTCGCCCTGGGCGGCAGCGGCGGCCCCGGGGCGCCCTCGGCGTACGCGGCACGCAGTGTGCCCACCGGCCCGCCGCCGGCCCCGCCGAGCGCCGACGGACGACGGCACAGCATCGGCTACGACCACCACTCCCTGATCGTCGACGGCCGGCGGCTGGTGGTGTGGTCCGGCGAGATGCACCCCTTCCGGCTGCCGAGCCCGTCCCTGTGGCGGGACGTGCTGGAGAAGATGCGGGCGCACGGCTACAACACGGTCAGCATCTACGTGGCGTGGAACTACCACTCCCCCGCGCCCGGCCGGTACGACTTCACCGGCGTACGCGACCTCGACCTGTTCCTGCGCACCGCCGCCGAGACCGGGCTGTACGTCATCCTGCGCCCCGGCCCCTACATCAACGCCGAGGTGGACGCCGGCGGCTTCCCCGGCTGGCTGACCGCCACCGGGGGCACCGCCCGCACCACCGACCCGACCTACCTGGGCCATGTCGACGAGTGGCTGACGGCCGTCAACCGCATCGTGCGCCGCCACCAGTTCACGAACGGCGGCGGGAGCGTCCTGCTCTACCAGATCGAGAACGAGTACGACGGACACGTCACCGACCCGGTCGGCCCCGCCTACATGTCCCACCTGTACCGGAAGGTGCGGGCCGACGGCATCGACGTCCCCCTCTTCCACAACGACAAGGGGCGCAACGGCTACTGGATCCCCGGCTCCTTCGACACCGGCGGCGAGAGCGGGAAGTGGCTGTACGGCTTCGACGGCTACCCCGCCCCTACTCAGACCCCGCCCGACTGGGGGGACTACGGGATCGGCGGCCTCAAGGGCGGCGCGACCGCCAGCCCCCGTACCCCCGGGTTCGTACCGGAGTACGGCGGCGGCTGGTTCGACCCGTGGGGCGGGGCCGAGTTCGGCGGTAAGGGCTACGCGGGGTCCCGGGAGACCCGGGACGCGGCCTACGAACGCCGCTTCTACCTCACCAACCTCGCCAACGGCATCACGCTCCACAACGTCTACATGACCTACGGCGGCACCACCTGGGGCTGGCTGCCCGCACCGGTCGTCTACACGTCGTACGACTACGGCGCGGCCATCGACGAGGCCCGCAACGTCACGCCGAAGATCGCGCCGATGCACCAGCTCGGCCATCTCCTGCGCCGGGTACCGGACTTCGCGAAACTGGAACCCGCGGCGGACGTCCGCGTGAAGGGGCTGCGGACGTACCACCTCACCAACCCGGACACCCAGGCGCACGTCTACGTCCTGCGCAACGACGGTACCGACGAGGTGACGTCCACCCTGCGGACGGCCGCCGGCGACGACGTCGAGGTCACCGTCCCGGCCCACGACGCCCGGCTCCTCACCACCGGACTGGCCCTCGGCGAGCGGAAGCTGCGGTACGCCACCGCCCAGCCGATGTTCGTCCTCACCGCGGGCCGCCAGGACATCGCCCTGTTCACCGGCCGCTACGGCGAGATGGCGCACCTGGTCCTGGAGTGCCCGGCCGAGCCGTTCGTGCAGCGCCTCGACCCGGAGGCGGCCTGGGTCTACAACCAGGGAGTCCTGCACGTCACCGTCCCGCTCGGCAAGGGCGGACTCACCCGGGTGCTGGTCCAGCGCGGCGACACCGACACCCCGCTGCTGCTGCTCTTCGCCGACGACGCCACCTCGGTACGGCTGTTCCCGTACGACACCCCGTCCGGGACCGTGCTGGTCTACGGCCCGGCGCTGCTGCGCCACGTCGAACTGGACGGGGAGACCGCGCGGCTCACCGGCGACACGGTCGAGGAGACCGGGCTCGAGGTCTGGGGTCCCCGCGGGATCACCGCGGTCACCTGGAACGGGCGGCCGGTGCCGAACCGGGTGGGCCTGTCGGGGAGCCTGGTCGCCACGTCGCTCCTCGCGGGGGCGCCGAAGCCGGCGCTGCCCGAGCTCGGCGGCTGGCGCCGGAAGGCCGAGAACCCCGAGTCGGCGGTCGGCTTCGACGACACGGGGTGGACGGTCGCCGACCGGCGCACGTCGGTCAGCACGACACCGGTGCCGGACGGGCAGCCGGTGCTCTTCGCCGACGACTACGGCTTCCACTACGGGGACGTCTGGTACCGGGGGCGGATCGAGGGCGACTCGCTCGCGGACCTGGAGTCCGTCTCCCTCGCCTACAGCACCGGTACCCAGGGCATGCTGATGGCCTGGCTGGACGGGGAGCCGCTGGGCTCGCACCGGATGCCGGTGCCGGACGCGAAGACGGTCCGGCAGGGCAGCTGGACGGCCACGGCGACCTTCGGGGTGGCCGGGGTCCCCGAGAAGACCCTGAAGAAACGGCGGCACGTGCTGTCCGTGCTGGTGCGGCGGATGCAGCACGACATGGACGGGAAGTCCGTGGACACCCACAAGGCGGCCCGCGGGCTGACCGCCGTCACCTTCAAGGGTGCCGCCCCGCAGGTGAGCTGGCGGATCCAGGGCGCGGCGGCGCCGGATCCGGTGCGGGGGCCGCAGAACAACGGCGGACTGTACGGGGAGCGGGAGGGGTGGCACCTGCCCGGGTTCGCGGACGGCGCGTGGGAGGCGGCCGAACTCCCGCGTGCCGACAAGGGGATGGGCGTCACCTGGTACCGGACGGGGTTCCGGCTGGCCGTACCGGACGGGGTCGACGCGTCGGTGGGGCTGGTCCTCGAGGACGATCCGGCGCGGGCGTACCGGGTGCAGATCTTCCTGAACGGGTGGAACCTCGGGCAGTACGTCAACGACGTGGGGCCGCAGCACACCTTCGTGCTGCCGAACGGGATCTTGCGGACCCGGGGTGCCAATACGCTGGCGTTGGCTGTGCTCGCGGACGGGACGAGTGCGGTCGGGCCGGGGGTTGTGCGGCTTGCGTTGCTGGGGAGTGCGGCCGGAGGAGTGCGGGTGGATTCGGTGGACTCCCCCGGCCGTTGAGTGCGGGTTGTGGGGGGTTGCTCGCGCAGTTCCTCCCCCAGCCTTCGGCCGGGGGTACCCCCAGCGCCCCTTACGGGGCGCTTTTCCCTACGCCAGTCGGATCATGTTCCAGGACATCGGCTCAAGGGTGGCCTTCAGAGTGCCCTCGGTCAGGGTCGTGCCCTCGGCCGGGTGGGGGGTGACCCGCTCGGGTTCCTCCAAGGTGTTGCGGGCGTCGGGGTTCTCGTCCGACAGGACGCTGTGTTCGGTGACCTGGGTCAGGGCGAGGCCGCTCAGGGCGATTTCGAGGGGCAGCGCCTGCGTCCGGCTGCGGTTGACTGCGAAGACCGTCACCGTGCCGTCGTCCGCGCGGACCGCCGTCGCGTGCAGGAGGGCCGTCTCGCCGTACTTCTTCGTCTCGTGCGTCGGAGAGTCGACCCTTACGTCCAGGACCTGGCCCCGGCCGTGGCGCGACGCCTGGGCGAACGGGAAGAAGGTGGTCTGGCGCCAGGCCGGGCCGCCCGGTTCCGTCATGATCGGGGCGATCACGTTGACCAGCTGGGCCAGGCAGGCGACCGTGACGCGGTCCGCATGGCGGAGCAGGGCGATGAGGAGCGAGCCGAAGACCACCGCGTCCAGGACGCTGTAGTTGTCCTCCAGGAGACGGGGGGCCTCGGGCCAGTCCCGCGCGTCGGAGTTCTCGATCTCGTGCCACTTCGAGGTGTACCAGACGTTCCACTCGTCGAAGGAGAGGTTGATCTTCTTCTGGGACTTCAGCCTGGCGCCGACGTGGTCACAGGTGGCGACCACGTTCTCGATGAAGGACTCCATGTCGACCGCGGAGGCCAGGAAGGAGTCGAGATCGCCGTCCTGGGGCTCGTAGTAGGCGTGCAGGGAGATGTAGTCGACCAGGTCGTACGTCTCGGCGAGGACCGTCGCCTCCCACTCGGCGAAGGTCGGCATGGACTGGCTGGAGGAACCGCAGGCGACCAGTTCCACGGACGGGTCCAGCTGGCGCATGGCGCGGGCGGTCTCGGCGGCGAGACGGCCGTACTCCTCGGCCGTCTTGTGACCGGTCTGCCAGGGGCCGTCCATCTCGTTGCCCAGGCACCAGACCTTGATGCCGAAGGGGTCCTTGTCGCCGTGCGCGGCCCGGAGGTCGGAGAGGGCGGTGCCGGCGGGGTGGTTGGCGTACTCCTGGAGTTCCAGGGCCTCCGCCACGCCCCGCGTGCCGAGGTTGATCGCCATCATGGGCTCGGCCTGCGGGCCGACCTTCTTCAGGAACGCGATGTACTCGGCGAGTCCGAAGCGGTTGGTCTCCGTCGAGCGCCAGGCGAGGTCGAGGCGGCGGGGGCGGTCCTCGACCGGGCCGACGGAGTCCTCCCAGCGGTAGCCGGAGACGAAGTTGCCGCCGGGGTAGCGGATGGTGGTGACGCCGAGTTCGCGGACGAGGTCGAGGACGTCCTGGCGGAGGCCCTCGGCGTCGGCCGTGGGGTGGGCCGGCTCGAAGATGCCGGTGTAGACACAGCGGCCCAGGTGCTCGACGAAGGAGCCGAAGAGGCGGGGGTTGACTTCGCCGACGGTGAAGGCGGGGTCGAGGGTGAAGCGGGCGGTGCGCAATTTTCGCCTTTCGGGGGTGGGTTCTTGTGTCTCGTGGGCGGGTGCGGGTGCGTCGGGGCTGGTCACGCAGTTCATCCCCGAGCCTTCGGCCGGGGGTGCCCCCAGCGCCCCTGGGTCGGCCGCCCCTAAGTAAGTTTCGGCCAGCCGTTCTCTGTCCAGCCCAAGGGGTTCAGCCCGAGCTTCGGGGTGCCGTTGTCGGCTGCGTCGTAGTAGTGGTACGCCAGCCAGGTCCTGCCGTGGGCACGGAACGTTGATTCGCCGCCTGGGCCCACATAGCGGCCGTGGGAGGACAGCAGCAGGTCGCCGCCTCCGTTCAGCATCGGCGTCCCGGTGCTGTCGGTGTACGGGCCCGTCACCTTTGTCGAGCGGCCCACTCTGATCTTGTAGGTGGAGTTCACGCCGGCGCAACAGGCGTCGTACGAGGCGAAGAGGTAGTAGTAGCGGCCGTGGCGGAGGATCGACGCGCCCTCGACCGCGTAGGGGGCGTCCGGGCGGGTGGCCAGGTGGGCGACGGGGGCACCCTGGATCGCCCTGCCGGTCCTGCGGTCGAGTTCGACCATGCGGATGCCGGTCCAGTAGGAGCCGAACGCCATCCACAGTCGGCCGTCGGCGCGGACGATCGCCGGATCGATGGCGTTCCAGGAGTCCGTGGTCGCGGAGGTGAAGGCGGGGCCGTGGTCGGTCCAGGTGCCGGGGAGACCGGACGGGGAGGTCGCCACGCCGATCGCGGAGTGGTTGGTGCCCCAGGAGGAGACGGCGTAGTAGAGCCAGTAGCGGCCGTCGCGGTAGGAGAGGTCGGGCGCCCAGGGGTCGGCGGTGGAGTTGTAGTCGTACCACCAGCTCGGCGGGGTGGTGAAGGCGTTGCCCGCGTCGGTCCAGTCGCGGAGGTCCGTGGAGAGGCGGGCGCCGATGACGCCGCCGGTGGAGTAGGCGACGTACTGGCCGTTCCTCAGCCGGTGGACCGTGGGGTCGTGGATGATCTGCTGGCCGGTGAGGGGGAGGGGGTCGGGGTAGGCGACGTCGGCGGAGGCGGTGGTGGGCAGGAGGGCGATCGTCGCGGCCGCGAGGAGTGCGGCGAGTCTCGGGAAGCGCTTCACCTCGGGGCTCCCTACTGGCCGGCCAGGCCCGTGTGGGCCACGCCCGCCACGATCTGGCGCTGGAAGAAGACGAACACGATGATCAGCGGGAGGCCCGCCATCAGGCCGCCGGCCATGAGCTGCGCCCACTGGATGCCGTAGGAGTTCATGACCGTCGCGATGCCGTTCGGCATGGTCATCAGGTCGGGGTTGTTGGTCACCATGTAGGGCCACAGGAAGTTGTTCCACGAGGCGATGAAGGTGAAGATGCCGACCGCCGCGAGGGAGGGGCGTGAGAGCGGGAGGACGATGGTGAAGAAGACCCGCCAGCGGCCCGCGCCGTCGATGAAGGCGGCCTCCTCCAGTTCGCGCGGGATGCCCTGGAAGAACTTGTAGAGGATGTAGACCATCGCGGCCGGGGCGCACTGCGGGAGGATCATCCCCCAGTAGGTGTCGACCATGCCCATCTGCTGCACGGTGGTGAACAGGGGTACGCCGAGGACGGCCGGGGAGACCATCAGGCCGGACATGACCAGGCCCATCAGCGCGCCCTTGCCGCGGAACTCGGTGCGGGCGAAGCCGTATCCGGCGAGGGCGCTGACCAGCAGCACGATCGATGTCACGCAGACGGAGACGACGAGCGAGTTCACGAACCAGTTCGTGATGTTGCCGGTGTCGAAGAGGGCCTTCCAGGCCTGGCCCGTCCAGTGCCTCGGCAGCCAGTGCGTCGGTACGTCGACGGCCTCCGTCTCCGACTTGAGGGAGGTGAACAGACCCCAGAGGAGCGGGGCGAGGAAGACCGCCGAGACGGCCGTGCCGAGGAGGGTGAGGACGATCTGGCTGGGGGTCCATGTCCTACGGGGCTTCACGGGCACTGCGGTCGTCATCGGGTGGCCTCCTCGGTGCGGTTGCGCAGCAGCCACATCCTCGCGAGGGCGACGGCGGCGATGATCACGAAGAAGATGATGGAGATCGCGGAGGCGTAGCCCACGCGGTAGCTGGTGAAGCCCTCCTCCAGGGTGTACTGGACGAAGGTGCGGGTGGAGCTCTCGGGGCCGGGCCCGAAGTCCATCATGACCACCGCCTGGTCGAAGACCTGGAGTGAGGCGAGGATCTGGAGGGCGATCACCAGGCCGGTGATGTTGCGCAGCATCGGCAGGGTGATGTGGACCATGCGGTGCCAGGCGTTCGCGCCGTCCAGTTTCGCGGCCTCGTAGAGGTGCGCGGGGATGGACTGGAGGGCGGCGAGGTACAGCAGGAAGCTGAAGCCGACGGTCCACCACAGGGTCTCGATGACGATGGCGAGCATCGCGTACGACTTGTCGGTGAGCCAGGGCGTGTCGCCGCCGAACACGTAGTTGATCATTCCGGTGCCGGGGTTGAACAGCCACTGCCAGAGGTTGCCGGCGACGGTGGAGGGCAGCAGGAAGGGCGCGAAGAAGCACAGGCGCCACAGCCACTTCCCGCGCTCGATGTGGTGGGCGAGCATCGCGAGGAGGAAAGCGAGGACCGTGATGCAGGGCACGACCAGCAGCGTGAAGTACGCGCTGTGGCCGAGGGCGTCCCACATCAGGGGGTCCTTCAGGGCCTCGCGGTAGTTGTCGAGGCCGATGAAGTTCGCGCCCGCGCCGGTGATGTTGGCGTCCGTGAGGCTGAGGTAGACGCCGCGCAGCAGCGGCCAGACCACGAAGAGGGCGAACAGGGCCAGGAAGGGCGCCACGAACCAGCCGCCGTGCTGGAAGCCCTGCCTGCGGCGGAGGGTGGCGCTCGCGGCCGCGGTCCTGGCGCGGGCCGGGGCGAGGACTGTCTCGGCGGTCGTCATGCGGCCGTACCTCCCTGCGCGGCGGTCTTGCCGTCCATGGGGTTCTTCATCGCGAGCAGCGTGGCGAGTTCCTTCTTCATCCGGCCGGCCGCGGCGTCGGGTTTCGCCGAGCCCACGGTCGAGGAGACGACGATCGGGCCGACCCGCTGGGCGAGGATGCCGGTGGAGCCCGCGAACCACACCTTGGGCTCGTTGGCCTGGTGGTTCATGGCCGACACGTACTCGTTCTGCGGGGAGAGCTTCTGGTACGCCGGGGTGGACAGCGTCGGCAGGTAGGCGGGGATGTGGCCGCCGGCCGCCCACTGCTGGGCGTGCGTGACGACGTACGCGGCCAGCTGGTGGGCGGCCTCGTCGGTGGCGCCGCCGCGGTCGGACTGGTGCGGCAGGACGAAGGAGTGCGACTCGGCGTGGGTGGCCCGGGTGCCGAAGACGGGCGGCAGCGGGATCGCGCCGTACTCCAGCTTCGCGCCGGAGTAGACCGGCACCGACCAGTTGCCCTCCCAGGCGAACGGGGCGCCGTTGATGAACTGTTCGGCGTTGACGGAGCCCATGGCCGGGTTCGCGTAGCCGTCGGTGACATGCCGGCGCAGGAACTCCAGGACCTGCGTGGCCTTGTCGGTGTCGAAGGTGACCTCGGTCTTCGCGTCGTCGAACCAGGTGCCGCCGAGCTGGGTGTAGAAGGCGACGAAGAACCACCACTGGAAGTTCTGGTCGTTGATCCACAGGCCGATGGTCTGGAGGCCCTTCTTGGTGGCCTTCCTGGCCTCCTTGAGGACGCCGAACCAGTCGTCGACCGAGGTGACCGGCACGATCCGGTCGTCGGCGCCGAGCAGGCCGGCCTTCCTCAGCACGTCCTTGCGGTAGAAGCAGAGCTGCACGTGGACGTCGAGCGGGAGGGCGTAGAGCTTGCCGTCGACGACGCCGCGCTGCCAGAGCTTCGGGTTGTAGTCCGACTCCCGCAGGCCGTACTTGGCGAGCAGCCCGGTGTCCCAGGCGTCCAGCAGGCGGCCGGGCGCGAAGCCGGCGACCCGGCCGATGTGCATGACACCGAGGTCCGGTGCCCGGTTGCCGGCGGCCGCCATGGCGAGCTTGGTGTAGAAGGGGTTGCCCCACTGGAGCGTGGAGTCCTTCACCGCGATGTCCGGGTGCGCCTTACGGAAGGCGTCCAGCATGGCGATCATGTTGGAGCCGTCGCCGCCGCTGAAGAGGTTCCAGTAGCGCACCCGGGTGCGCGCGGTGGAGGCGAGCGCGTCGGCGCCGCTGCCGAGGGCCGCGAAGCCGAAGCTCCCTGCCACCGCCAGCCCTCCCGCCGTGCTCAGTAGTTGCCTGCGAGTGAGGCCAGGTCGTCCCATTGCCCGCCCTTACCTTCGGGGATCTGTCGTGCGTGCGGTCGTGCGTGTCGTGCTCCGTGGGGGGTTACTCGAGACAGCTGTTCGAAATATCGACTTGCGCCCGTAACTTCGAACGGGACCGTAAATTCGAAGCGCTTCCGCGTCAATGGGTACGGCGCGACTTTCCTGTATCCGGCACCTGTTCACCGGTGAACCGCCCACGTCGGCAGGCATGACGCGGGCACGCTGGGATTCCGGGGGCGGCTCCGGTTAACCTGCGGCGAACGCAGCCGCCGTCCGTCAAGGGAGCCCCGCCGTGCCCCGCATAGCCCTCGCCACCTACGACCCCGGCGCGCAGCCCAGCAAGGACCAGGACCTGCCGGTGCTGCTGCGGGCCCTGACCGAGGCGGGCGCCGATGCCGTCGCCCGCCCGTGGGACGACCCGGAGACCGAGTGGGGCGGCTACGACCTGGTCGTCATCCGCTCCACCTGGGACTACAGCTGGCGCGCCGAGGAGTTCGTGACGTGGGTGGAGCGGGTGGGCAAGGCGACCCGGATCGCCAACCCGGCGGACGTGGTGCGGTGGAACACCGACAAGCGGTACCTCGGTGACCTCGCCGCGGCCGGTGTGCCGGTGGTGCCGACGAGGTACCTGGCTCCCGGCGACCCGGCGGGCCCCGCCCTCCCCACCGACCGCGACTTCGTGGTCAAGCCGACCTTCGGCGCCGGCGCCCGGTTCGCCGCCCGCTACACACCCGCCGAACACGGGACGGCCGTACGGCACCTCGCGCGCATGCACGAGGAGGGGCTGACCGCGATGGTCCAGCCGTACGTCTCCGGCATCGACGTCAGCGGGGAACGGGCGCTCCAGTTCTTCGGCGGGCGGCTGCTGCACGCCAGCCGCAAGCGGGCCGTCCTCACCCCGGGCACGGCCTACGACGCCGACAAGGTCGCCCACCCGGACCTTGCGGCGTGGACCCCGACCCCGGCCGAAGTCGCCGTCGCCGAGGCCGCGCTGGCCGCCGTACCGGAGGCGCCCGAGCTGCTGTACGCGCGGGTGGACCTGGTCGACGGAGCGGACGGGCGGCCACGGGTGATGGAGCTGGAGCTGGTCGAGCCCAACCTGTTCCTCTTCCTGCACCCCGGGTCGGTGGCCGGGGTGGTCCGGGCGCTCCTCACCGCGGCCCGCCGATGAGGGCGGTGCGCTGGAGCAGGCCCCAGGTGAACTCGGCGACCGCCTGACCTCCGCCGGGCAGGGTGAGGGCCAGGCCCCACCGCGTCGGGGCGGTGCCCTCCAGGGGGCGGGCGGGGGCGAAGGCGCGGGCGGCCTCGTCGATCGTGCAGGACCAGGGGGTCAGGTCGGCGTAGGTCTCCAGGGTGGGAGCGGGCGCGCCGGGGGCGCGGACCAGCCATTCGTTCCAGACCGCGCCGCCGGACCCTACCAGCACCTCGAAACGCAGGGTCGGCCAGAGGGCGAGCGGCCACTGCCAGACCGCGCACTCCAGGTCGCCGACCGCACGCTTGGTCTCCCACTCGGGCGGGCCCAGCACCGAGCGGTAGCGGGCCGCGGCGGAGCGGGACCGGGGCGAGCGGACCATCGCCTGCCAGCGCTTGTTGGTCTCCCTCATGTCCGCGAGCGACGCGCCGAGTTCACGGCGGGCGTCGTCCACCAGGTCCGGATTGTGGTCGGCCATCCGACGCAGCAGCACCAGCTGGAAGTCCAGTCGCATAGGACCCATGGTGCACACGCGTGTGCCCGGCTCGTTCCCGGCCATTGCCCGGGGAATCCTCGGTGGCTAGCCTGTGTTCGTCATGCCGATCGCCTGTTGATATCTCGAACGGCTCCGCCGCTCCGACGAGATCTGGCGCTTATACCCAAGGGAGGGGGCCGGACGTGGGACGCCTTGTGCCTGCCGTGACCCGGGCTCTCGACATTCTTGAGCTCTTCCTGGACGGGGACGGGACTCTCTCCGCCCCCGACATAGTGCGCAAACTCCAGCTGCCGCGGACCACCGTGCACGAGTTGGTGACCACGCTCGCCGCCCGCTCGTACATCGTGCCCGTACCCGGACAGCCCGGACGTTACCGGCTCGGCGTCCGTCCGTACCAGCTCGGCAGCCGATACGCCGAGCAGCTCGACCTCGCCGCCGAGGGCCAGCAGGTCGCCCGGTCCGTCGCGGAGACCTGCGACGAGACCGTCCACGTGGCGATCCTCGAGGGCACCGACGTCATCTACATCGCCAAGGTCGACTCCACGCACGCGGTCCGCATGGTCTCCGCCGCGGGCCGCCGGCTGCCCGCGCACTGCACCTCGGTCGGCAAGATGCTGCTGGCGTCGCTGCCGGAGCCGGAGCTGTCCGCGCGCATCCCGGACGACGCCGACCTGGTCCGGATGACGCCGAACAGCATCACCGAGCCGGACGCGCTGCGCGAGGCCCTCATCGAGATCCGGGCCCGCGGCATCGCCGTGGAGAGCCGGGAGTCCAACCCCGACGTCTCCTGTGTCGCGGCGCCGGTCCGCGACCGCACCGGCCAGGTCGTCGCGGCGCTCTCCATCTCCGTCCCGATGATCCGCTGGAGCGACGAGCGCCGCGGCGAGCTGGAGCAGCTCGCCGCCAAGGGCGCCGCGGAACTCTCCGAGCGGCTCGGCCACCGGAGCGTGGCATGACGACGACGGCACACACGAGGTACGAGGTCGCGGTGGCGGCGGAGGCGACCCTCGGCGAGGGCCCGACGTGGGACCCGGCGGCCGGCCGCCTGATATGGATCGACGTGCTCGGCTCGCGCGTGCACACGTACGACCCGGCGACGGGCCGCCGCACCGTCCGCACGACGGACCAGCACGTCGGCGCGGTCAAACCGCGCGCGAACGGCGGGCTGGTGCTCAACCTCCGCGACGGCGTCGCGCTTCTCGACCCCGACGACACGTTCCGCTGGCTGCACCACGAGCCGGTCGCCGGCCGCCGCGCCAACGACGCGGCCGTGGCCCCCGACGGCTCCCTGTGGGCCGGCACGATGCGGTACGACGAGGCGACGGGCGGGGGCACGTGGGCCCGCGTGGCGGGCGACGGCACGGTGACGACGCTGCTGGGTGACGTCACCGTCAGCAACGGGGCGGGCTGGAGCCCGGACGGCAGCCGCGTCTACTACGTCGACACGCCGACCCGCCGGGTGGACGTCTTCGACTACGACGGCGAACTCCCGCACAACCGGCGCCCGTTGGTGACGATCGAGGAGGGCGCCGGGTTCCCCGACGGGCTGACGGTCGACGCGGACGGCTGTGTGTGGGTGGCGTTGTGGGACGGGGGTGCGGTGCGCCGCTACACGCCGACGGGTGAGCTGGACCGGGTCGTCACCCTGCCGACGCCGCGTACGACGGCGTGCGCGTTCGGCGGCGCCGGGCTGAGCGACTTGTACGTCACCACGGCACGCGTGGGGCTGACCGCGCCCCACCCGACGGCCGGTTCACTCCTGGTGATCCCGGGAGCGGGCCAGGGCGTGGCCCAACCGGCGTTCACGGGCTAGCCAGTCACGACAGGACCGCACGGTCGGCCTTCGGGTGCGGCTGCGCGGGGGCTGGTCGCGCAGTTCCCCGCGCCCCTGACGGGGCACGCTCCAGGCACACCGACCGGGACCGCACGGATCGGGTTCCGGGTGCGGGA
>NZ_LBMU02000070.1 GCF_001005085.2 Streptomyces humi | reverse complement strand
GGAGCCGCCGCTCACCAGCGTCCGCCAGCCCATCGTGGAGATGGGGCGCGCGATGATCGACCTGCTGCTGACCGAGATCGCCGACCGCCGCCCGGTGGAGTCCCGCGGCCCGGAACGCAAACACGCGGTCCTGCCCACGGAACTGGTGATCAGGGCGTCCTCCTAGCCCCCGGCTCTGGCCCCCGGCCCCGGCCCCCGGCTCTGGCCCGCGGCCCCGGCCCCCGGCTCCGGGCTCTCGGTGGGCGACGGGCCGACGGGTTCCGTCAGCGATCTGAGCGCCGGGCGCAGGAGTCCGGCGATCCGCTCGGGCGGCGCGTCGGTACGAGGGCCGGGAGGAGGTCCGCGCCGGACACCGGGCGGTCTGGGGTGCCAGTCCCGTGCGGGTGACGGAGATCAGGGAGGTCGCCGTCCATGACACGGCCGACCCCGAGGTGATCGTGGCCGAGCAGGTCGTGGTCGCCGGGCAGGTCACGATCCCCGGGCTGCTGGTGCTGCGCGTCCGGGACGGGCGGCTGGTGCGGGTGCGCGACTACCTGGACGGCTACGGCGTCGCCGCGGCCGGGCGGGGCGGTGGCGGCTGAGATTCCGGGTGCGGCGATGAGTTCCGCGGCGCCGGGCGGTCGTACTGTCGAACCCGTCACCGAGGAGGGCCCTGATGCGCAGCGTGACCTATTCGATGAGCGTCTCGCTCGACGGCTACATCGTCGGGCCGGACGGCGGTTTCAACTGGTCGGCGCCCGATCCGGCGGTCTTCCGCTTCTGGATCGACGAGATCCGGGGGGTCGGCGTCCACCTGCTGGGGCGGCGGCTGTACGAGACGATGCTGTACTGGGAGACCGCCGACGAGGACCCGTCGCTCGATGACGCGATGCTCGAGTGGACCGCGCTCTGGAAGCCTCTCCCGAAGGTGGTGTTTTCGACCACGCTCACGGCGGTGCAGGGCAACGCCCGCCTGCTCTCCGGCGGCCTGGCGGCGGAGATCGAGCGGTTGCGGGCCGAACCGGGTGAGGGCGAGATCGCGATCGGCGGCGCGACCCTCGCCGTCGAGGCGGCCGCGGCCGGCCTGATCGACGAGTACCGGACCGTGGTCTACCCGGTGC
This sequence comes from Streptomyces humi, assembly GCF_001005085.2. Classification (GTDB taxonomy): domain Bacteria; phylum Actinomycetota; class Actinomycetes; order Streptomycetales; family Streptomycetaceae; genus Streptomyces; species Streptomyces humi. Next base: position 197,562 of record NZ_LBMU02000070.1, on the reverse strand, counting down.
TGGTCGGCGGCGGCACCCCCTTCTTCCCCCGGGACGAGCGGCGGGTGGACCTCGAACTCGTCGAGACCCGCACCTTCGACTCCGGCGTCGTCCACCTCCGCCACCGCGTGGCGAAGTGACCGGTCCGGCCGCGGGGGCCCGGCCGCCCGCGGCCGCCGGGTCGCGTCCGGCCTGTCCTGGCGTCAGAGCGTCTTGGTCTGGCCGCCGTCGACGAGGGTCTCCGTGCCGGTGATGTTGGCTGCCAGCGGGGAGGCCAGGAACAGGGTGAGGTCGGCGATCTCGCCCGCCTCGCTGACCCGTCCGGACGTGATGCCCATGCTCTGCGGCACGACGACGTCCAGCGCTTCCTGCGCGGTGGTGCCGGCGGCCGCGGCGGTGGCGTCGGCGAAGCCGCCCGGCGCGGTCCAGAACGGTGTGCGGACCGGGCCCGGGGCGATGGCGTTGACGCGCACGCCCTGCGGTGCGAACTCCTCGGACAGCGACTTGTTGAGGTTGGTCAGCGCGGCCTTGGCGGCCGAGTAGTCGACCACCATGGGGAACGGCAGCCGGGCGTTGATCGAGCTGATGTTGACGATGGCCGCGTCACCCGCCGCGATCAGATGCGGCAGGGCGGCCCGGCTGACGCGGACGGCACTGAAGAAGGTCAGGTCGAAGATCCGCTGCCAGTCGGCGTCGTCGACCTTGAGGAACGACTCGCGGGGCTCGGCGGCGCCGACGTTGTTGACCAGGATGTCCAGCCGCCCGTGACGCTCCACGGCCTGCTGGATCAGGGTCTCGGCGCCCGCCGTGGTGGACAGGTCGACCGGCACGATCGTGACGTCGTGGCCGGCCGCCAGGGCGTCCAGCTCGGGAGTGGAGGAGCGGCTGCCGGTCACGACCTTGACGCCCTCGCGGGCCAGCTTCTCGACCACCGCCAGGCCGATGCCCTTGCTGGCTCCGGTGACGACGGCGACCTTGTTCTCGAGGTGCAGTTCCATGACAACGCCTTTCTGGATTGGTCAATACATAATTACGGTACGGCCGGCCACGGGTGCGCGCCTGGCGGGGAGGCGCGTCCGGGGCGGTCAGTCCAGGGCGCGCATCGCGACGGACAGGGCGTCCTCCGCGAACTCCCTTCCCGTGCGCGCCTGTCCGACGACGCGGATCCCCTGGATGAACGTGGTGAGGAACCGGGCGAGCTCCCGCGGGTTCTTGTCCGGGGAGATCTCGCCCCGCACCTGCGCCTGCTCCAGGGCCCCGGCGAGCAGGGACTCGACCTGCCGGACGGCGGTGGTGACGCGCTCCGCGGCCGACGGCTGCTCGCCGCACTGGGTGGAGGTGCTGACCACGAGGCAGCCGCGCGTGGGGTCGGTCAGGTCCGCCTCGATCATCGGGACGAGCACCTTGCGCACCGCGGTCCTGATGTCGGCCGTCCCGTCGAGGGTCTCCCGCAGGTCGCCGCCCTGGAGGGAGGTGTAGCGCTCCAGGCAGCGGTCGTAGAGCTGTTCCTTCGAGCCGAAGGCCGCGTAGAAGCTGCCGCTGCCTATCGACAGTTCCTTCAGCAGGTCCTGTAGGGAGGTCTCGGCATAGCCCTTGCGCCAGAACAGGTCCATGGCGCGGTCCAGCGCCCGGTCGATGTCGAACTCCCTGATGCGTGCCATACCGCAAGGGTAGCCCACTTTGTGGAATAGTCAATCCACAATGAGAGGTCATGCCGGCACCGGCCGCTCGGCGCGTGACCGGGGTCCGGGGTTCGCGGTCCGTGGCGGAGAGCTCGGCGAGGACGCCGGCGCCGCAGGTGGTGGACGGCACGGCGCAGGACGCGGGCCTGAACGTGCGGGGCGTGGACGGCAAGCGGTTCGCGGTCGGCCCGACAGGGGAGAAAGCGGTGTCCTGACACCGGCCGTGGCGCAGTAGGCTGACCTTCCAGACAGACCGAGTCCGGGGACCCGGCTGATGGGGGGAACGTGGAGCTCGTCGGCCGGGACGGTCAGCTGGACCTGCTGCGCCGGCTGCTGGCCGAGCCGCGGAGCCACGGGAGCGCGGTACTGGTCCGCGGGGCACCGGGCATCGGGAAGACGGCGTTGCTCGCGGAGACCGCCGTCCTCGCCGAAGGGCTGGGTCACCGGGTCCTGCGCACCAGCGGTGTCGAGGCCGAGAGCGACATCCCCTACGCCGGTCTGCAACTCGTCCTGAGCCCGCTGGCCGCGGAGGCCGCTCAGCTCGCCGACCCGCACCGGCAGGCGCTGGACACCGCCCTCGGCCACGCCGGAGCCGGCGTCCCCGACGTCTTCCTCGTCGGCCTGGCGGTGCTCAACCTCCTGGCCGACGCGGCCGCCCTCGCACCGGTACTGCTCCTGGTCGACGACGTCCAGTGGCTCGACGACGCCACCGCCAGTGTCCTGGCCTTCGTGGCACGCCGGGTCGGTACGGAGCCGGTGGTCGTCGTGGGGGCCGCCCGCGAGGGCTACCGGTCCCGGCTGAACTCCGACGAACTCACCTCCGTGACCCTGGGGCCGCTCACGGACGGCCAGGCCGCACAACTCCTGGCGGACCACGCCCCGGACCTGCGGCCGACCGCGCACCGCCGGCTGCTGACCGAGGCCGCCGGGAACCCCCTGGCCCTGACCGAACTCTCCCGCACCCTGGGCGCGTCGGCCGATCCGCACATGTCCCAGCTGCCGCTCACCGAGCGGCTCGAACGGGCCTTCACCGACCGCCTGGAGACCCTGCCCGACATCACCCGCAGCCTGCTGCGGATCGCGGCCCTCAACGACAGCTCCTCGCTCCCCGAGACCTACCGCGCGACCCGGCTGTTCACCGGCGCCACGGCCGGACCCGCGGAACTCGACCCGGCCGTGCGCGCCCGGCTCGTCCAAGTCGTCGGCAACGACGTCAGGTTCGGGCATCCGCTGATGCGGTCGGCGATCCACCAGACCATGCCGGCCGGCGTCCGCCACGCCGCACACGCCGCGCTCGCCGCCGTGCTCTGGGAACATCCGGACCGGCAGCTGCGGCACCGGGCCGCCGCGGCCGACGAGCCCCAGGAAGCGGTCGCCGCCGCGTTGGAGGACGCCGCTCACCGGGCCGCACGCCGTGGCGGCATCGCGGCGGCCGTCACGGCCCTCGAACAGGCCGCCGCGCTCAGCGAGGACGCCGTCCGCCGGGCCGAACGGCTGCTGCGCGCCGCCGACTTCGCCGTCGAACTCGGCCGGCCCGAGTCCGTGACCCGGCTGCTGGACCAGGCGCTCACCGGGCCGCTCACGCGACGGCAGCACGCCACAGTCGTCTGGCTGCGCGGCAGCTTCGACGAGGGACTGCACAGCCATGCGTCGGGCGCCAACTCCCTGACGGCCCTCGCGGCGGAGATGGCCGCGGAGGACCGCGCGCTGGCGCTGCGGATCCTGTGGAGCGCGGCGCAGCTGTGCTTCTGGTCCGACCCGGGCCCGGAGGCCCGCCGCACGGTTCTGCGGACCGTGGAACGGCTCGAACTCGACGAACTCGACCCGTGGCGGCTGGCCATCTGTGCCTACGCCGCGCCGGTCGACCGCGGCACCTTCGTCCTGGAGCGGGCCCGGCACGTCGCCCTGAAGGAAGGCGACGACGGCCGCGCCTACCGCATGCTCAGCACCGCCGCACTCCTCGTCGGCGGCTTCGAGCTGGCGCGGGCGTTCTCGGCGGCCGGCAGCGCGCCGCTGCGGGCCCAGGGGCGCCTGGGGCTGCTGGCCCGGACGGTCGGCGCGGACGCGTGGAGCGCTCTCGTGGTGGGCGACCTCGGCGCGGCGATCGCGGCGACCGAGGAGTCCCGGAGGCTGGCGCGCGAGACCAGCCAGGCCATGATGTACGCGCTGATGACCGCCACCGCCGCCAAGCTGGCCGCGTTGCGCGGCGAGGTCGACTCCGCGCTGGCGCTGGCCGAGGAGGCGGAGGAGATCGGGCTGCCGGCCGGGGCTCGTCCGGTGCTGGCCACCGCGTCGATGGCACGCGGGCTGGCCGCGCTGGGCGCGGGCCGGTTCGAGGAGGCCTTCGGCCGGCTGCGCCGGCTGCACGATCCGGCGGATCCCGCGTTCCAGGTCGCCCTGCGGCTGACGGCCGTGGGTGACCTCGTCGACGCGGCGACGCACTGCGGGCGCCAGGACGCGGTGCTCCCGATCGTGGCCGAGCTGGAGGAGGTCGCCACGGTGACCTCCGCGCCGGTGCTGCACGCCGAACTGCGGCTGGCCAGGGCGCTGCTGGCCGCGGACGAGGACGCCGACCCGCTCTTCGCGGACGCGCTGGGCGCCGACCTCGGCGCCTGGCCGCTGATCCGGGCCCGTACCCACCTGGCCTACGGCGAGTGGCTGCGGCGCCGGCGGCGCAGTGTCGAGTCCCGCGACCACCTCCGTGCCGCCCGCGACATGTTCGACGCACTCGGCGCGATCCCCTGGGGGGAGCGGGCCCGCCGGGAACTGCGCGCCGCGGGCGAGACCAGCCGCCGCCGGGCCCCGGACGCCCGGGACCAACTGACCGCCCACGAACTTCAGATCGTCCGGCTCGCCGCCGAGGGCCTGACGAACCGCGAGATAGGCCAGCGGCTCTACCTCTCGCACCGTACCGTCAGCTCGCACCTGCACCGGATCTTCCCCAAGCTGGGCGTCGCCTCGCGCGCCGAGCTGCGGACGGTGGTCAGCGCCCTGCGTTGACCGGCACACCACCGTCACATGACGCTCGCCGCCGCCCGCGCGGCGTTCCTAGCGTTCCCCATGTCAGGACATCGACAAGGGGGGAGCGGTCCCATGGTGTGGAACGGCGTCCAGCAGACATCCGGACCGCCCATGCTCGGCCGCCACGCCGAACGCGACGCCATCGGACGGCTGCTCGACGCGGTGCGCGACGGCCTCAGCGGAGTCCTGGTCCTGACCGGCGAGCCGGGGATCGGCAAGACCCGGCTCCTGGAGTACGCCGCCGACCGGGCCCGCGAACTCCGCGTGGTCCGGCTGACCGCGGCCGAGACCGAGACCGGTATCGGGTTCGGCGCGCTGCACCGGCTGCTGCGACCGTTCCTGAACCGGACGGGCCGGCTGCCCGGACCGCAGCGGGCCGCCCTGGACGCGGCCCTCGGACTGGTTCCGGGGCCGCCCGCGGACCGCTATCTGGTCGGCCTCGCCACGCTGACGCTGCTGTCCGAGGCCGCCGCCGACCAGCCGCTGCTGTTCCTGCTGGACGACGCGCAGTGGCTGGACCGGGAGTCGGCCGAGGCACTCGCGTTCACCGCCCGCCGGCTGCACGCCGACTCCCTGGGCCTGATCATCGCCGTCCGCGACGGGCTCGGCGAGAACGGCCGGTTCGACGCGCTCGACGTGCTCGCGGTGACCGGCCTGCCGGAGCCGGAGGCCAGATCCCTGCTCTCCTTCCGCGCCGGGAGGGTGGACACCGCGGTGGCCGACCGGATCGTCGCCGGTACCGGCGGCAATCCGCTCGCGCTGCTGGAGCTGGCCGACGCCCTGGCCGCCGAGCAGCTGACCGGCATCGCCCCGCTGCCCGATCCGCTGCCGGTGAGCCGGCTCCTCGAGAGCCACTTCCGGCGCCTCGTCCAGGCCCTGCCGCCGGAGACCGCCACCCTGTTGCTGCTGCTGGCGGCGGCCCCCTCGGACGACACGGGGATGATGTGGCGGGCCGCCGGGCGGCTGGGCCTGTCCGCCCGCGCCGCCCAGCCGGCCGTCGCCGCGGGCATCCTCGGCCGGGGCACGCCGACGGCCTTCCGGCATCCCCTGATCCGCTCGACGGTCTACGCCGGAGCCGAACCCGGCGAGCGCCGCCGGATCCACGCGGCACTGGCCGCCGTCTGCGACCCGGTACGGGACGCAGACCGCCGTGCCTGGCACCGGTCCGAGGCCGCCGAAGGTGTGGACGAGGGCGCCGCCGACGCCCTGGCGGCCGCCTCCGAACGAGCCCGTGCCCGCGGCGGCTACTCCCAGCAGGCCCTGTTCCTGGCCCGCGCCGCGGACTTCACCGGCGACCCGGACAAGCGGGCCGAGCGGCTGCTCGACGCGGCGCAGGCCCACCTGATGTCCGGCGACGCGTCGGCGGCGGGGACCCTGCTGGACCTGGCCGGTGCCGGCATCCACGGCCCGGTGATGCGCACGCGCGAGCTGCGGATGCGGGCGACCGCGCAGATGTTCCGGATCGCCGTCGCCGACGTCCCCGCGATGCTGTCGGACGCCGTGGCCAGGCTCGGCACCCGGGACCCACGACTGACCTGGGAACTGCTCTGCGAGGCGCTGCACGCCGCGCTGGTCGCCCACGACTGCACGCGGGGCACGTCGCTGACCGAGGTCGCGGCGGCCGTCGTCGCCGCGCGGCCCCCCGCGGACTCCGCCGGGCGCGGCCGCGACCTGCTGATGGAGGGGCTGGCCCGGCGCGTGGCCGAGGGGTACGAGCACGGCGTGCCCGTGCTGCGCAGCGCCCTGGACGAACTGCGCGGCGGCGGCGCGACCGGCGAGGCGACCAGCCCGTTCGCGGTGATGCTGCTGATGGCCTGCGACGACCTGTGGGACGCCCGGGCCGGGCGGGAACTCTCCGACCGCATGGCGGCGTCGGAGCGTGCCGGCGGCGCGCTGTACGCGCTGGGCATCACGCTGCTCGTCGAGGCGCGCTACGACCTCCTGGACGGACGGTTCACACAGGCGGAGGTCCGCTACGCCGAGTTCGACGACATCGTGGCCGCCACCGGCTTCCCCGGCGGCGGAGACATCAACCGGCTCCACCTGTTCGCCCTGACCGGACGGGAGACCGAGCTGCGGGCGGCGGCACGGCGGACCGCGGAGATGAGGAGCATCGGTCTCGGCCTGCACCAGCTGATGGCCCAGCACGCCCTGGCCTCGCTGGAGCTGGGCCGGGGCGACTACCGGCAGGCGCTGCGGCACACCCGGGCGGTCTTCGAGGAGGACCCTCCGACCTGCGGCAACCTGGTGCTGCCGCTGCTCGTCGAGGCCGGTGTCCGCACCGGCGACCGGGACGCCGTGGACCGCGCCCTGGCCCGGCTGGAGGAACGCGCCCCGCTCGCCGGTACACCCTGGGCGCTGGGCACCCTGGCCCTCGGCCGGGCGCTGGCGGCGGACGGCGACGACGCCGAGAAGTCCTACGAGGAGTCGGTCGACCTGCTGGGGCAGGGGCCGCTCGCCCTGGAACAGGCCCGCTCGCGGCTGCTGTTCGGCGAATGGCTGCGCCGCCGCAAGCGGCGCTCCGATGCCAGGAGGCAGTTGCGAGCCGCGTACGAGAGCTTCGACGCCTTCGGCGCGGTGCCGTACGCCGAGCGGGCCCGGACCGAACTGCTGGCCACCGGCGAGAAGGCCCGCAGGCGGACCGAGGAGACCAGGTTCGATCTCACACCGCGGGAACGGCAGGTGGCCTCCATGGCCGCCTCGGGGCTGACCAACGGGGAGATCGCGACGCGGTTGTTCGTCACCGCCTCGACCGTCGAGTTCCATCTGAACAAGGTGTTCCGCAAGCTCGGCATCACCTCCCGGAAGCAGATCCCCCGCGCGATCGGCGAACCGGGCCCGGCGGCCGCGGACTGACCTCGCGGGCATCCGGTTCGGACGGCCGCCGTCCCGGCGCTTCCGGCACCGGCACCGTGCCCGTCCCCGTCGACGGTCTTTCCTCCGCGGTCGCGAAGAAGTCGAGGTAGTGGCGCGCGAGTTCGGCGGGTGCCTCCAACGGGATGTTGTGCCCGGCCCGCTCGATCACCACAGGTGTGACGTCCACCGCGACCCGGGCCATCTGCTCGCCGGGCTCCGCGGCGAGGTAGGCGCGCCCCCCGACGGCCAGCACCGGGCATTCCAGCGGGACGGCGAACTGCGGCCGGTTCTGCTCCGCGTCCGTCCCGGTCGCCCGGTACAGCTCGAACACCGCGTGGTTGCCGCCCGGTTCCTCGAGCCCTCGGGTGTACTCGTCCTCGTCGGCGTCCGTGTACGCGCTCGGGTCCCACATGATCCGCCGCATGAAGTACGTCCAGAAGGCCCGCTCCCGGCCGGCCATCAGCAGTTCCGGGTAGTGCGGCAGGCCGAAGAACGAGCGGTGCCAGCCCGTGCGGGGGTCCTCGGCGTCGAGCGGCCCGAGGCCGGGCACCGGCAGACCGGGCAGTCTCGTCTCCTGGAAGACGAGCTGGACGACGTTCGGGCGGTGGAAGGCCGCGACGGCGTAGGCGACGGCCGCACCCCAGTCCTCGCCCACCACGCGGTACCGGTCGTGTCCCAGCGCCGCCATCAGCGCGGCGACGTCGGCGGCCAGGGTCCGCGTGTCGTACCCGGTCGCAGGGCGTGCGGAGCCGCCGAATCCCCGCAGGTCCACCGCGACGACCGTGTGGTGCGGGGTGAGCAGCGGGATGACGTGGCGCCAGAAGAACATGGTCTTCGGCACGCCGTGGATCAGCACGACCGGGTCGCCGCTGCCGCCCGTCGCACAGTGCAGGTCGACCCCGTTGACCCGTGGCCGGCCGTGGCTGAGCGGGACGCCGGCGTGATCCGTCATCGTCCGTGCTCCCGATCCCGTCATGGCCGCCTCCTCGTCACCGGTTCCCGCCGGTGCCAAGGGCGCCGGCCGGTCGTATTCCACCCCGCTCGACGTTCGCTCGCACCGGGGAGCCACCCCGGTGCGAAGCCGGGCGGAGCGCACCGGACGCCGCCCCGGGGTCACCCGCCGGGACCGGTGGCGCCCAGCCTGCTCCCGATCTGTCTGCGCGACGTGATCCCGAGCTTGCGGAACACCCTGCTCAGATGGAACTCGATGGTCGAGGTGGTGACGAACAGCTGGGTGGCGATCTCCGCGTTGGTCAGACCCGACGCGGCCAGCACCGCCACATGACGCTCCTGCGGGGTGAGGTCGAACTGGGTGTCGGCCGTTCGTCTGCGTGCCGTCTCCCCGGTGGCCAGCAGCTCCACCCTCGCCCGCTCGGCGAACGGCGCCGCCCCCCAGGACTCGAAGGCCTCGTACGCGGCCCGGAGCTGGACCCTGGCGTCGGCACGGCGCCGGCGCCGGCGCAGCCATTCGCCGAACAACAGACGCGACCACGCCAGCTCCACGGCCACCGGGACCTTCCCGAGCTGCGCGATCGACTCCTGGTACAGCCGCTCGGCCCCGTCCCCGTCGGCCATCAGGGCCCGGCAGCGCGCGAGCAGCCCCGACGCCCACGGGGTGCCGGCCAGCGGAGCGCGCTCCTCCATGCGTGCCATGGCCAGGGCGGCGGCCTTCCGGTCACCGGACCGCAGCCCGGCCTCGACCATTCCGGCGAGGTTGACGTCGCCGAGGACCAACGGGTCGTCGTCGAACACCGCGAGCAGGGCGTCCAGCGCCTCCCGGTACTGCCCGCGACCGATCTCGAAGATGCTCAGGGCCTGGCCGATCCACCGGTGCATGACGATGCCCAGGCTCTCGGACGCGGCGCGCATCGTCGCGACCGCGGCCCGCAGCTCCGCCTCCCGGCCGGTCCAGGCGTACAGCAGGGCCTTGTGGAAATCTCCCGGAACGCCGTACCCGGTCGCGGCCAGGTAGTCGTACGCCTCGCTGTAGCAGCCCTCGGCGGCGGCGAACCGGCCGTTCCAGATCTCCACGGTGGCGAGGGCGAACAGCGCCATGCTGAGCCCGTAGAGGGCTCCCCGGCCCCGGTCCGCGGTCACCAGCTTCCCGAGGATCTCCCGCTTGGCCTCGATGTCCCACAACTCGTCGCCCGCGAGGCTGACCACGGTGCTGAACGTACTCAGCTCCTGGAGTTCGCCGGCGGTGCGCAACCGGGCCAGGGCCGCCGCCAGCGCCGGGGCTCCCGCGGCGTAGCCGTGGGCCATCAGGCGCGCCAGTGCCGCCGTCAGCGGATCAGGGCTCCCGGCCGGTACCCCCGTGTCGCGCCAGGCGTCGGCGGTGGCCCTGGCGACCTCTCGGGGTGTCGTCCCGGTGATCATCCGGCCGCTGATGATCGCGGCGTGCGTCGCCTCGCGCAGCAGCTCCCAGCTCACCACCGGGTCGGTGGTGCCCAGTTCGGCCACCGCGGCCAGCAGCATCGCCGGCACCTCGCGAGGCCGGGCGCAGACCATCTCGACGGACGCCCGCAGCCGTGTCGCGCGGGCCCGGGCCACCGGCCCGGTCAGGTCGGGAGTGGCGAGTTCGAGCAGCGGGTGCACCGCCGCCAGATTGCCGGCGGCGAGATGAGCCGCCGCCGCGTCCAGATACCGCTCGGCCCGCTCGTCCGGACGGGACGTCAGCTCCGCGGCCCGGTTGAGGACCAGGGCCTGTTCGGAGTACCCGCCGCGGGCCCGGGCCAGCGCGGAGGCGGCTTCGAGCTCCGCGGCCACGCCGTCGTCCGGGCCGTCGGCCGCCTCGGCCAGGTGCCAGGCCCGGCGCTCGGGGGCGCTCGTGGCGGCGAGCGCCGCCTGGACCGCGCGTCGCTCCGCGGCGGACGCGGCGGAGTGGACCGCCGACCGGATCAGCGGGTGGCGGAACTCGACGGTGGTCCCGGTGCGCAGGATCCCCGCGGTGACGGCGGGCGCGGCCGACCGGACGGACAGGCCCAGGGAACCGGCGGCGCGCCACAGCGCCGCCGGGTCGTCCGTCGGCGTCGAGGCCATGAGCAGCAGCAGCCTCCGGGTGTCGGCGGGCAGCAGCGCCGCCGCCCGCCGGAAGTGGTCCTCGAGCTGCTGGTTCACCGGCAGCGGCTCGGGCAGCGGGGCGACCCCGGCCAGCTGTTCCGGGGCCAGGTTCACCGCGAGTTCCAGGAGCGCGAGGGGGTTGCCGCCGGTACCGGCGACGAGCTGCTCGGCGACCGCGCGGTCGAGGTGCGCGGTCACGCCGGCGGTCAGCAGGGCCCTGGCCTCCGCGTCCGCGAGTCCCTCCAGCCGGAGCGCCGGCAGGGCGCCGAGGACGCCGTGGTCGCCGGTCCCGTCACGGCCGGCGAACAGCAGACCGAGGCAGTCCGCGTACAGGCGGCTGCCCACGAACGCCAGGGTCTCCGCGGACTCGCGGTCCAGCCACTGCACGTCGTCGATCAGGCAGAGGGTGGGTGCCGCCGCGGCCGCGTCCGAGAGCAGCGTCAACGCGGCCAGGCCGACCAGGTTGCGGTCGGACGGCGAAGCCTCGGCCAGCCCGAACGCGGCGCTCAGAGCCGCACGCTGCCGCTCGGGCAGAGCCGACAGCCGGCCGAGACGGGGCCGCAGCAGACGGTGCAGGGCTCCGTAGCCCAGCCGCGTCTCGGCCTCCACGCCGACCAGCCTGACGACGGTCAGGTCCTGGGCGGACTCGGCGGCGTACTCCAGAAGCCGGGATTTGCCCACTCCCGCGTCGCCGTTGAGCACCAGCGCCCCGCCGAAGCCGTCACGGACCGCTGCGAGCAGCCTTCCGATCGCCGCACGCTCCGCGTGCCGGCCGACCATCGGCGGCCCGGCCGCACGGTGAACGCCCGACCCCATCATGAGAGTTCCCTTCACCACACGCAGGAGACGACGTCGGGCCGGAGGAGATCCGGGGGGGGCGGGAGCCGGCAGCCCGGTGCGCGAGGCGGCCGGGGGCGGCGGATCGAGGCGCGGGGAAGCGGCCGTGTCCGTCGGCGAGGCGAGCGGGCCGGCCTCCGGTGGGGCCGCCTGCGACCGTCACCGCTCCTCGCCGGTCTCCGGTGCCACGCCTCGGGCTGCCACGCGTTGCACTGTAGGAGGCCGGGCGGCGTCCGGCTTTGCCCAGCGCGCACCGGTGCTGTGCGCATCGCGCACCCACCCTGGTGCGAGCGCACCGGAACCCGCGCGTCCGGGCTTCGGGAGAGGCGATACTCCATGCCAGGGCCTGAGGGGCTCCGGATGTCCCGGTGCCGGGCGTCACCTGTCGGCGCTCGCGTCGCGAAGCCTGGGGAAGTGGGCATGAGCGTTGTGTTCTCGGTGCGGTCGATGCCCGGCGACGAGCGTCTGGAGCACTGGCAGGAAGACGTCTTCCGCACCTTCGTCCCACTGCGGATCACGCTCCCCAAGGACGAGCCCTTCAGCGGGACGATCAGCACCGACCGGCTCGGTCCGCTACAGGCGACCACCGTCGACTGCGACCGCGGGCGCGTCGACCGCACGCCCGGCCTGATCGCCCGGGACAGTTCCGGCTACGTGTACGTCGGCTTGCAGCGCAGTGGCCACGCCCACGTGGACCAGGACTCCCGCAGCGCCGAACTGCACCCGGGGGACGTGGCGTTGTACGACACGACCCGGCCCTACACCCTGCGCTTCCCGCGGCGGTTCCGGATGCAGGTGCTGCTGGTGCCCTGCTCCCTGCTGCCGCAGACCGAGGGGGAACTCCAGCGGATCACGGCGACGTCGCTGCTCCGCGACGACGGGCTGGGCCACGTGGTCCTGCCCTTCCTACAGAGCGTGGCCGACCGCGCCTGCGACATCACCCCCACGGTGGCCGAACGGCTGGCGGCCAGTGCCGTGGACCTCGTCGGAACGCTCCTCGCCGAGCGGCTCGGCCGCGATCCCCAGGACACCGCCGGCGGCGGCCTCGCCCTCCTGCTCCGGGTCAAGGCCTTCATCGACCGCCATCTCGCGGACCCCGACCTGACCCTCGTCCACATCGCCAGGGAACACCGCATCTCGGTCCGCTACCTGCACAAGCTCTTCGAGGGCGAGTCCACCACCGTCGCCCGCTGGATCCAGCGCCGCCGCCTGGACGAGTGCCGCAGCGAGCTGTCCCGCCGTTCCCCGGCCACCCCCACCGTCGCCGCGGTGGCACGCCGCTGGGGCTTCACGAACGCCGCCCATTTCAGCCGGGCGTTCCGGGCGGCGTACGGCACCTCACCGAGTGCGTGGCGGGCGGGCGCGCAGGACTGACGAAGGCGTCCGGTCCGGTACCGGCCGCCCACGGGACGCGCGCGAGGGCCCGCACCGCACCGCGGTCCGGGCCCTCGGTGGTGGCGGAGCCGGGCGGCTACTTGGCCAGGAAGGCCAGCAGCGCGGCGTTGACCTCTTCGGCGTGCGTCCAGAGCAGACCGTGCGGGGCGCCCTCGATCTCGACGTACTCGGCCGAGGGCAGCAGCGCGTGGAAGGGCCGCCCGGTGGCGTCGATCGGCAGGATCCGGTCGGCCGTGCCGTGCAGGATCAGCGTCGGTACGTCGATCTTGGCGACGTCGGCGCGGAAGTCGGTGATCCAGGTGGGCACGCAGGCCACCGACGCGTACGCCGAGGCGCCCGCCGCCACATTCCAGCTCGCCCGCACGGCCTCTTCGCCGATCCGGCTGCCGAGCGTCTCGTCGAGGTTGTAGAACGCCTCGTAGAAGCCGGTGAAGTAGGCGTAGCGGTCCTTCGTCACCGCCTCCAGGATGCCGTCGAAGACGGACCGGTCGACGCCGCCCGGGTTGTCGTCGGCCTTGACCAGGAAGGGTTCGAGGGAAGCCAGGAAGGCGGCCTTGGCGACGCGCCGCGAGCCGTACGCGCCCAGGTAACGGCCGACCTCCCCGGTGCCCATGGAGAACCCGACGAGTACCGCGTCGGTGAGGTCCAGCTCGGTCAGCACCGCGTCGAGGTCGGCGGCGAAGGTGTCGTAGTCGTAGCCCGTGGTCGGCTGCGACGACCGGCCGAAGCCGCGCCGGTCGTAGGTGATGACCCGGTGGCCCGCGTCGAGCAGGGCCGGGAGCTGCTTCTCCCAGGAGTGGCCGTCCAGCGGGTAGCCGTGGATCAGCACGACGGGCTGCCCGCTCCCGTGGTCCTCGTAGTACAGCTCGATGTCGGCGGAGTTCTCCTGGCCGACGGTGATGTACGGCATGTCCGTCTTCCTTTCGTGAGCCCGGCGGATCGGTGTCGTGGGCGATGGCGCGGTCCGGCTCACAGAGACGGCGGGGGCCCGGTGACGCGCAGGTGGAAGGCCTCGGCGGAGGCCACGACCGCCCCGAGATCGAACTCCGGTGGCAGGTCCCCGGCCTCGGCCACCGGCGTGCCGTTGGCCCTGAAGTACTCCTCGATGCACGCCGGGCTGAACAGCACCGCCATCCGCGCCCCCTCGGGCGAGCGCACCAGATAGCTGTGCGGCACCCCGCGCGGCCCGTAGCCGACCTGTCCGGGCACCAGGTCGTGGCGCTGGTCGCCGACGAAGAACGTCACCTCGCCGTCGAGGACGAACCAGATCTCCTCCTCGTCCTCGTGGACGTGGTGCGGGGGCGCGTGGCCGGCCGGGTCGGCGAACTCCATCAGACTGAGCCGGTTGTCGGTCGCGGTACCGGGCAGCAGGATCCTGGCCTGGCCGCCGAGGAACCAGAAGGGTTCGCGCTCGGCCGCCGGGCCGAAGGTGGGGAAGAACCTGGTCATTTCCGCTCCTGACGTCATCGGCTGCCGCCCAGGAAGCGCAGCAGCATGTCGGTCGTCTCTTTCGGGTGTTCCTCGTAGATCCAGTGGCCGGAGTCGGGGACGACGGCCGGGGTCACGTGGGTGGCGTAGTGGCGCACCTGCCGGGCGACCGACGAACCGAGGCTGCCGTCGGCGCCTATCGCGAGGACAGGCATGGGCAGGGGCTTCTTCCGGAACCGCGCGTTGTCCGCGATGTCCTGGGGGAACGTCCGGAACCACGCGAAGCTCGCCTCCAGGTGCGCGCGGTCGCGCAGGTAGGAGGCGAAGACCCGCAGGTCGTCCGGGGTCAGGGCGTCCTTGTGCACGGCGATGCCCCGCATGAAGCCGGTCGTCCAGGTCAGCTCGCGGCCCCGGATCAGGCTCTCCGGGAGACCGGTCCCCAGGGAGAAGAAGCCGAAGTGCCACGCTCCGGGGCCCTGGGCCGTCAGGGAGGGGAACTCGTAGAGGCCCGGGTCGGGGATGGGGGCCTCGCTGAGCACGAGCTTCCTGACGCTGCGCGGGTACTGCGCGGCGTAGGAGTAGGCGACCATAGTGCCGATGTCGTGGCCGACGACGTTCACGTCCCGGTCCTTGCCGAGCGACACCAGGAGCGCGTGCAGCTCGGCGGCCATGGTCTTCTTGTCGTAGCCGGACGCCGGGGCGTCGCTCCGGCCCGCGCCGGGCAGGTCCGGCGCGATGACGGTGTAGTGCTCGGCGAGCGCGGGCATGATGCCGTGCCACTCGTACCAGGTCTGGGGGTAGCCGTGGATCAGGACCAGGGTCGGGCCGTGGCCGCCGATCACATAGTTGATGCCGATCCCGGCGACCCGGGTCTTGTGTTCGCTGAAGCCGGCGGGTATTCGTTCGCCGGACGGCGACGCCGGTTTGGCCGCGGCCGCGGCCGCGGCCGAGGCCGAGGCCGTGAGGGTGGTCGAGCCGAGGCCGAGGGCCAGGGCGAAGACCGCGGCCACCAGGGCGCGGGATCTGGACAGGCGGAATCTCACAGGTGTCTCCAGAGGCGCGAGGGTGAGCGAGGCACGGCGGGCTCGGCGCCCGCCGTGCCGGGACAGGGGAGGGTCAGACCGGGCGCGGTACGCCGCCGTCGGGACTGCCGAGCCGGGCGGTGGGCAGACGTCGCACGTCGCTGACGACATGGTCGACCGCCGCCTCCGGTTCCAGGCGGAGCCGGCCCGCGAGCTGTTCGGCGAAGCCGCCGCTGCCGGCCCCCGGCGCGGGGCCGGAACTCATCGCCCCGGCTCCGGACTCTGCTGCCGCAGCCAGGTCAGGACGGTGTCCGCGACCTCGCGCCAGCCGCCGTCGATCGTCAGGGAGTGCCCGCGGTCGGGGAAGTTGATGATGTCGGTGACCGCGTCGGAGTGCCGGTACTGCTTGAGGGTGGCCCGGGTGACGACCTCGGGCACCGTGTGGTCCTTGCCGCCGGAGACGAGCAGCAGCGGGCCGCGTCCGCTGTTACCGGTGTCGACCTTCGCCGGCGAGTGCGGGTTGAAGTTGGCGGCGGCGGCCTCGTACAGCGGCTTGCCCGGCGCGGGGATGGTCCAGCGCTCGTACAGGGCGGCCGATTCCTCCTCGGCGATGGCGTTGCCGAACGCGAACCGGAACTGCTCCGCGGTCAGGGAGACCGACCGGCGCTTGTTGGCCGGGTTCTTGAAGACCGGGAGCGTCGCCTTCAGCGCGGACAGCGGCAGGGGCAGGACGCCCTTGATCTGCGCGGCGTCGATCGCGACGGCCGCGGCGGCGCGGTCCTGGCCGAGCAGCTTCTGCGCGATCATCCCGCCGAACGAGTGACCGATCACGACGGGCCGCACGGGCAGGGCCGCGATCAGGGCCGCGTAGTGCTCGACGACGTCGTCGATGCCGTGGCCGGCGATGCTCTCGGGGTTCTGGCGCGCGTCCTCGACGGTGTCGGGATCGCCGGGCCAGCCGGGCGCGGACGGGTCGTAGCCCTCGGCACGGAACAGATCGATCCACGGCTGCCAGGAGGTGCTGTGCAGCCACAGTCCGTGGATGAAGACCACGGGAACGGGAGCGGTCATGGCTGGGCCTCTCTTGTCGGTGTCCTGGTTCAAAGCCGGCGGTTCAGGGCCGGTGGTTCAAAGCCGGCGGTTCAGGGCCGGCGTTTCAAAGCCGGCGGTTCAAAGCCGGTGTTTCAGGGCCGTGTTCAGGGCCGGTGTCTCAGGGGTGGACGCCGAACGGCCCGAGGACACCCGCGTCGATCCGCAGGGACTCCAGCAATGTCCACGCGTTGTCCCGCGTGAAGACGTCGGCGGCGGCGAGGACCCCGGTGTACTTCGCGGCCACGGGAGCGGCGGCGGCGTCCGCGACCGCGTCGAGGAAGGTCTTGAAGATCGCCCACGAGTTCCCCTGCGCGCCGTACTTGGCGAAGAACGGGGCCGGGTCGACGCTGGCGATCGCGGACCGGGTGCTGGTCTCCAGATCGTCCATGTAGCGGATCTGTAGGTCGCCGTCCGCGCGGACTCCGAGCCGCCCGAGATGGCCGCCGACGAACGTCTGCCACGGGTAGTCCATGGCGATGCTCTGGGCCTTGATCCAGGCGGGGATGTCCTGGGAGACCGCGAGGTTCTTGAACGGCACCCACCCCGGGTACAGGACGTCGACCAGCATCAGGGTGGCGTACTCGGGCGCGTGGACGAAGATGTTGTCGGGGGAGTGGTTGGGGCCGTGGTACGCCAGGCGCAGGGTCTCCCCGCCGACCTTGAGCTGGTACTTGTCCTGGAAGGTGACCGTCGGCAGCGGTCTGTTCGGGTCCGCCGCGCGGGCCAGCAGGCCGGCCGTCGCCGCGTGCGAGATCCGCACGACGTCGGTTCCGAACAGGCCGGCGGCGCCGATGTGGTCGGCGTGCGAGTGCGAGTAGACCAGGTGCGTGACCTTGTTCGGCCGGCCGTTGGCCCGGGTGACGTCGTCGATCGCGCGGAGCAGGTTGTGCCCGATGGTCGGCGGGGCGTCGACGAGGACGACGCCCCGCCGGGTCGTCAGGAACATGGCCTGGTAGAAGGAGTCGGTGACCCAGTGGAGGTTTCCGGCGATCTGGCCCACGTGGTAGCCGGCCTCGTTCACCCGGGGCCCGGCCGCGGCGGCCGGGATCGGCGCGTAGTCGGGCAGGCCGCCGTCGTCGGCGTGGGCGGGCTCGGCCGACGCGCCGACGAGGGCGGCGGCGGCCGGGACGGCCAGTGCGCCGGCGGCGCCCTTGAGGAATCCACGGCGGCCGGCCGGGGGCCGGAGTTCGGAAGGCATGGGAAGGCGGTCGCCTTTCGGTCGGGGGACGAAGAAGTCCGATCGGGGCAGGGAGTTCATGCGGGGCGGGGAGTTCGGTAGAAGCGGGGGCCGAAGACGCCGAGCGGCGCCGCGGCCTCGGAGCCGTACCGGTCACGGCAGGCGGTGCCCTGTTCCCGGCCGCGCACGCCGTCGTCGCCGACCACGTCAGGACAGCACCGCCGGACCGGGGTTCGCACTGGGGCCGCACCCCAGCAGGACCCACCTGCGACGGTCGGTAAAGATCAGCTCATGGTTCAGGGGCGGGCAGAGACAGCAACTGTCATGACCTGATAAAAAATGCGCACACTTCGGTTAAGAGGGACAGCTCCTGCACGCCTCGTGACGTGGACGCGCCTGTCGGCCGAGTGACGCTTCGACCGCCGTCACAGCACATCGATGTGGTGGTGCGTCAGTTTCTAGGAGATTCGCGCATGGCCAAGAAGGTCCACGCCGCGCCGGGACGTCCCGGGCGCGCGGCAGTCAAGACCGGCAGACGGACCAGGGTGATCGTGGCGGCTTCCACCGCCGCTGCCGCCCTCGCCGTTGTCACCGCGACCGCCGGTGGCGCGGTCGCGCAGGGGGGCACGGCCGGATCGCACGCGCCCAGGCGAATAGGCGCGGCCCCGCGGGTCCCGGCGGGTGCGACGGTGACGGGCGCGACCGCGTCGGGAACCACGCTGCACCTCAGCGTGAACCTGGCCCCGCGGGATCCGCAGTCGCTGGCGGACTTCGTCACCGCGGTGTCCACACCGGGCAACGCCCAGTACCACCACTACCTGGCCAAGGGGCAGTTCGCCTCGGTCTTCGGCCCCACGCGGGCCACCATCGCCGCGGTCTCGGGGGCGTTGAAGGCGGCCGGTCTCTCTCCCGGCAAGGTCAGCCCTGACGGCCTGTCCATTCCGGTCACCGCCACCGCCGCGCAGGCGTCCCACGCCTTCGCCACCGGCTTCCACGACGTCCGGCTCAAGGACGGCACCACCGACTACCTCAACACCTCGGCCCCCTCGCTGCCCGCGAACGTGGCGTCCTCGGTGACCGGGATCGTCGGTCTGAGCAGTGTCAACACCGTCAGCAGTCACCACTCCGCGGTACGTCGCACGAGCAGGAACGGTTCTGCCGCCACCGCCACCGCCACCGCCACCGGGCGCGGTTCGCGCACGGTGACCCCCCACACGTACACCCCGGCACTCTGCGCCGACTTCACCGGCTCGGGCCTGACCGACGGCACCGACTACTACAGCCCCGGCAAGCTGGCCGGCGCCTACGGGATGAGCAGCTCCGCCACCGCCGGCGCGGGACAGACCGTGGCCGTCTTCGAGCTGGAGAACGTCGATGCCGGCAGCATCGCCGCGTACCAGTCCTGCGTCGGCACCAGCACCTCGGTGTCCCACGTGTACGTCGACACGACCGCCGGGGCCGGCGCGCCGGCCACCGACGGTTCGGTCGGCGTGGAATCGGCGCTCGACATCGAGGACCTGATAGGTCTGGTGCCCGGCGCCGCCGTCATCGACTACCAGGGACCGGACGCCGCGTCCGCGACCGACCAGAACGTGCTCGACGTCTACCAGCGGATGGTCACCGACGACCAGGCACAGGTCATCTCCACCAGCTGGGGTGAATGCGAGGCGGTCGAGAGCAGCGCGACCGCGAGCGCCGAGAACACCGTCTTCGCGGAGGCCGCCGCCCAGGGCCAGAGCGTCGTCGCCGCCTCGGGCGACGACGGCTCCAGCGACTGCTACCGCGCGACCGGCTCCACGGCCAAGGCCGTCGACGACCCCGCGAGCCAGCCGTACGTCACCGGTGTCGGCGGCACCACGATGACCACCTCGGGCAGCACCACGACCCAGACGACGTGGGGCAACGCCTCCGGCGGCACCGGAGGCGGCGTGTCCTCGCGCTGGGCTCCCGTCGTCTACCAGGGCGGTGTCGCCACCACCACCAAGCGTGCCGTTCCGGATGTCTCCGCCCTGGCGGACCCGGCCGACGGGTATCCGATCTACTTCCAGGACGACAGCCAGTCCTCCAGTCCCGTCCCCGGCCTCGTCGGCGGCACCAGCGGTGCGGCCCCGACCTGGGCCGCCGCGGTCGTCCAGGCCAACGCGGGCACGGCCTGCCAGGCCAACGGCCCGGTCGGCTTCCTCAACAACGCCCTCTACAAGGCCGCACGGAGCAGCTACCCGACGAACTTCTGGGACGTCACCAGCGGCGACAACTCCGTCTACGCCACGGGCTACACGGCGGCGGCCGGCTACGACGAGGTGACCGGCCTGGGCTCGCCCAAAGAGGCCGGCCTGACCAGCGCGCTGTGCGCGGCCAAGGGCACGGCCGCCACGGGCGCCGCCACCTTCCACCCGCTCAGCAGCCCCAAGCGCCTGCTGGACACCCGCAACGGCACGGGCTGGGGCCTCAGTTCCGTCCCGGCCACGAAGCCCCTGGTCGCGGGCGGCACCGCCCCGGTCAAGATCGAGGGAGCCGGGGGGATCCCCAGCAGCGGCGTGACCGCTGTCGTGCTCAACCTCACGGTCACCGGCACCACCGGCGCGGGTTCGCTGATCGCCTGGGCCGACGGCACCAGTAAGCCGGCGACCAGCAACCTCGACTGGACCGCTGCGAGCCAGACCATCGCCGCCTCGGCGACCGTGAAGGTGGCGGGCGACGGCGTGGTCGACCTCTACACGAGCAGCACCACCCACGTGATCGCCGATGTCCAGGGCTACTACACCAGCGGCACCACCGGCTCGAAGTACACGGCACTCACCCCGGCCCGCCTGCTGGACACCCGCTCCAAGGTCGGCATCTCCACCACCAGCAAGATCTCCGACGCGGTGGTCAGCCTCAAGGTCCGCGGCCACGGGGGTGTGCCCACCGCCGCCACCTCCGTGGTGCTCAACCTGACGGCCACCCAGACCGTCGGCGGGGGCTACCTGGAGGCCTACCCCGAAGGCGCCAGCCGCCCGACCGCGTCCAACGTCAACTGGTCGGCGACCGGGACCACCATCCCCAACCTGGTGACCGTGCCGGTCGGCAGTGACGGCAACGTCAGCATCTACGTCCACGGCACCAGCCACGTGATCGCCGACGTCTCCGGCTACTTCTCCACCAGCGGCTCGGCCTTCCACACGGTCACCCCGCTGCGCCTGCTGGACACCCGTCAGACGACGGCGCTGGGCTCCGGCAAGACGCTGGCCCTTCAGATCTCGGGGCGCGACGCCATCCCGTCCACCGGCGTCAAGGCGGTCGTGCTGACCGTCACAGTCACCGGCACCACCGGCAGCGGCTACCTCACCGCCTGGGCCGACGGCGGCAGCCGTCCGACGGCCTCCAACCTGAACTGGGCGCAGGGCAGGACGATCGCCAACCAGGTCATCGTGCCCGTCGGCTCCGACGGCAAGGTGGACCTCTACACGAGCAGCACCACGAACGTGATCGCGGACGTGGCCGGCTACGTCGGCTGACGCCCACCGACGACGACCGACGACACGACGGCGACGCCCCGCCGGCCCTTCCGGCCGGCGGGGCGTCGCCGTGCTCACACGGCGCCGGACGACGAAGAGGCCCCCGGTCCGCGTCTCCGCAGGCCGGGGGCCTCTCCTACAAGGGTGAGTGACGGGACTCGAACCCGCGACATCCTGGACCACAACCAGGTGCTCTACCAGCTGAGCTACACCCACCACGACCGGCGGTGACTTTGTGGTTTCTCCGACCGGCCGAGAAAAAGTGTACAGGGTCCGGAGGGGTGCTCGTGCACGGCTTTTCCGGGGGCCCTCCGGGGACCCGGGTACGGCTACTGGGCAGGCAGGACGTGTTTCGCGGCGATCTTCTTCGCGGTGTCCGAGTCCGGGCCGGGCTGCGGTACGAAGACGGCCTCGCGGTAGTAGCGCAGTTCGGCGATCGACTCGCGGATGTCGGCGAGGGCGCGGTGGTTGCCGTTCTTCTCCGGGCTGTTGAAGTACGCCCGCGGGTACCAGCGCCGGGCCAGCTCCTTGACGCTGGAGACGTCGACGATCCGGTAGTGCAGGTAGCCCTCCAGGGCCGGCATGTCCCGGGACAGGAAGCCGCGGTCGGTGCCGACGGAGTTTCCGCACAGCGGGGCCTTGCCGGGTTCCTTCACGTGCTCCCGTACATAGGCCAGGACCTGCTCCTCGGCCTCCGCCAGCGTCGTGCCGCCGGCCAGTTCGTCGAGGAGCCCGGACGCGGTGTGCATCTGCCGCACCACCTCCGGCATCGTCTCCAGTGCCTTGGCCGGCGGACGGATGACGATGTCCACGCCCTCGCCGAGCACGTTCAGCTCGGAATCGGTGACCAGCGCGGCCACCTCGATGAGCGCGTCGTCGGACAGCGAGAGGCCGGTCATCTCGCAGTCGATCCACACCATGCGATCGTTCATGTGTCTAACCTTACGGCGCGCCGCCGCGAGCCGGACCTGCCGTGCGGTGACCTCGTGGGCGAGGCGGCGGGCCGGAGCCCGGGAACGGCGACCGCCCACCCGGCTCGGCCGGGTGGGCGGCGGCGCGGTTCAGCTGCCCGTGCGCGGGCCCGGCAGGCTGGCCGACAGGCCCACCGCGGCCGTCCTGCGGGTCTGCATCGGCAGCACCCCCTCGGGGTACTGGACCGGCAGCGGACCCGACGGCGGCAGCGGCGCCGGTTCCGGGGTGTCGGGACGGTCGGTCTGGGGGCGACGGGCCCGGTACGCCGCCCGGTACGCGGCCGGGGACGAGCCGAGCTGGCGGCGGAAGTGGCCGCGCAGCGCGACGGGGGAGCGGAAGCCGCAGCGGCCCGCCACCTCGTCCACCGAGTAGTCCGACGTCTCCAGGAGGCGCTGCGCCTGGAGCACCCGCTGTGTGATCAGCCACTGGAGCGGGGCGCTGCCGGTCAGGGACCGGAAACGGCGGTCGAACGTCCGGCGGCTCATGTACGCGCGTGCCGCCAGCGTCTCCACGTCGAACTGCTCGTGGAGGTGCTCCAGTGCCCAGGCGACGACCTCGGCCAGCGGGTCGGCGCCGATCTCCTCTGGTAAAGACCGATCGAGGTAGCGCTCCTGACCGCCCGAGCGGCGCGGCGGGACCACCAGGCGGCGGGCCAGGGCCCCGGCCGCCTCGTTGCCGTGGTCCGTGCGCACGATGTGGAGGCACAGGTCGATCCCGGCCGCCGTACCGGCCGAGGTCAGCACGTCCCCGTCGTCCACGAAGAGTTCGCGTGGATCGACGTGCACCGACGGGTAGCGCTTGGCCAGCGTCGGCGCGTACATCCAGTGCGTGGTGGCCGGGCGGCCGTCCAGCAGTCCGGCGGCGGCCAGTACGAACGCCCCGGTGCACAGTCCTACTATGCGCGCCCCCTCTTCGTGGGCGCGGCGCAGTGCGTCCAGCGCCTCCTCCGGTGGTGGCGCCGTTATCGAGCGCCAGGCCGGCACGACGACCGTCCCGGCGCGTGAGATGGCCTCCAGGCCATGCGGCGCGGTGAGTTCCAGGCCCCCTGTGGTCCGCAGCGGGCCTTCCTCGCCGCCGCACACCAGCAGTCGGTAGCGCGGCACGCCGGCGTCCTGGCGGTCTATCCCGAACACCGACAGCGGTATGGAACTCTCGAAGATGGGGCCGCCGCTGAACAGCAGCACCGCGACGATCTCCTTGCGGCGTCGCCCGGACAGTTTCCGGGCCGCGGCTTCCGGCGCGGCAGTGGAGTCGTGGCTCATACTGCTAAGCCCCCCTCGGTGGTCGCGGCTCCTCGGTTGTGTCGCTCCTGCACGTTTCCCCTCGGTCCTGCACGAGTCCCCCGCCGTAAGACGTCAAGATCGAATCTACTGGTTCCCGCGGTGTCGCGTTGACCAGTTCGACACGCCATGGATTGTCGACATGACAACTTGGCGTGAAGCATTCGATCACGAAGGGTTGCACTCGCGGGCCGTGCAGGGAAGTGCGCCTCGTGTCAGTGGCCAAACCGCATAGGGTGCACGGGGTCTCCCGGACCCTGTCCGTGCAGGTGGAACGGGGGTTCGGGGGGAGCGGGGGGTCCTCTTGCACAGGGTCGGGAAGTTGGCTGAAAAGCAGCGTTCCAGGGTGTCGAAACCGGTCAGTCGACCGGTGTCGTGTCCGTCGGGCTCCGGGTGCCCGGTGTGGTGCCCCTGGTGTGACGTCCGCCTCCCCGGGGCGCCGTCGCGCGCTCCGACCGCCGCAGCAGGAACCGGCACACCGCCGTGACGGCGGCGAGGCCCAGCGCGGTGCCGGCCGCACCGGCCAGCGAGGTGCCGTACCAGAGGAGCACCACCGGGACGAGGACGCAGGAGAACGCGGCCCAGCGGACCACGTCGCCCGTGGTGTCCGGGGCGGGGTGCGGACGGCGTCCGGCGGAGCGCGGATCGCGGGCGGTGGGACGCGGTCCGGACATCGTCGTACTCCCTGTCGTGGTGCACTCGTACCGTGATCAACGCCCGTCGGCGCCGACGGTCACCGTGCGTACGCCTCGGGCCTGTCCGAATCCTGTGCAAACCGCCTGTACGGGGCAGCAACCATTGCGTTACGGGCGCGGCTCGTGCATGCTCCGGGGAACCCCTAACCGACTCCGGGGAAAAGCCCCCTACGGAGCGTGCGCGGGATCTGGGCTGAGGAGGCGTGCCGCCGTACCCTTGGGGGTATGGGCTTGGGAAGATGTTTCCCGGACACAGCTCCGCCGCACTCTGTCGTCCCTCCCATACATAAGGATCACAACGCCGAGACAGCCATGGCCGGTCACGAATTCTTCGATCCAGCGGACCGCAAGCGGCCGGTCGCCGACCCCACGGCGGCCGATGCCCTGGCGGCGGAAGAGGCACGCCCTTCCTGCGATCCCGCCTTCAAGCACGGGGTGGTCGTCGGCTTCGACGGTTCCACCTCCAGTGAGCGCGCCCTCGCCTACGCGATCGGCATGGCCCACCGCTCCCGCACCGGGCTGATCATCGTTCACGTCGCCAACCGACTGCCGACCACCGTGTGGGCCGGCTGCGAGCCGCCCGTCTTCGTCGACGTGCCGGACCACCGCACCGAGGTGCTCGGTCTGGAACTCGCCTGTGCCGACTACCTCTCCGAGGTGCCCTGGATCCTCGTCGAGCGCGGCGGTGACATCTGCCACGAACTCGAAGAGGTGGGGCGGGAGTACGAGGCGGACGCGATCGTCGTGGGGTCGACCCACGGGATCGTCGGCCGGATCTTCGGCTCCGTCGCCGGACGGCTCGCCAAGCGGGCCAAGCGACCCGTCGTTGTCATTCCGTAACTCTCCGTTCTGCCGTGCAGAGGTGTTTGTGCCCTTGTGAAGGGCATATATCGGTCACCGCGTACAACTGCACAGAGCATGAAGGGAGCCCGCCGTGGACAATGACGTCTCCGCGGGAAGCGGAACCACCACCGTGGCCGGCCGACTCGCCCTGGGGATCACCCTGTTGGCGTTCGGCCTCGGCACCACCGGCGTCATCGACGACGTGACCACGTCCGACGCCGTGTCAATCGCCCACTACGTGGGCGGAGTCGCCCTGTTCCTCGTCGGCCTGCTGGCCTTCCGTGACCGTGACACCGTGAACGGCACGGGCTGGGTGGCGCTCGGCGCCCTCTGGTTCACCTGGGCCGTCTCGTCCGGCGACCACACCTCGGCCAACGGCGCCGGCCTCTTCCTGCTCCTCTTCGCCCTCGTGGCCCTGTCGTTGACCCTCGCGGGCGGCGACCAGCTCGGACAGGGCGTGTACGGGCTGCTGTTCCTGGCGATGCTGGTACTCGCCGTCGCGAACTTCGCCGACAGCTCGTCACTGGCCAAGGCCGGTGGCTGGGTCGCGGTGGCCGCGGGAGCGGTGGCCTGGTACGCCGCGACGGCCGCGCTCGCGCACTGGCCGACGGTGCTGCCGAGGCGGGCTGCCGGGCGTGGGGTGACGGCCCACGGCTGAAATGGCAGCCGACGCCGGGGAGTTGGGCGGACCCGGCGATCCAATGAGCGGACCCCTGCGGGGCCTTGATGGCACACGTGGGGGTCCGTTCGGTTTCGTCGGCCCGTGCGGGCGCGTGGGGGTTGCTCGCGCAGTTCCCCGCGCCCCTGACGGGGCGCGGGGAACTGCGCGAGCAACCCCCACCGGCCCGCACATGCGGACGGCCCTACTCCACCGTCACCGACTTCGCGAGGTTTCGGGGCTTGTCGATGTCGCGGCCCAGGGCCTTCGCCGTGTGGTAGGCGAGGAGTTGGAGGGGGATGCCCATCAGGATGGGGTCGAGTTCGTCCTCGTTCTTCGGGACGACGATCGTACGGTCCGCCTTCTCCTGGTGCTGGTGGGCCACCGCGAGGATCCTGCCGCTGCGGGCCTTGATCTCCTCCAGCGCCGCGCGGTTCTTCTCCAGCAGGTCGTCGTCCGGGACGATCGCCACCGTGGGGAGGGCCGGCTCGATCAGCGCCAGCGGACCGTGCTTCAGCTCGGACGCCGGGTAGGCCTCCGCGTGGATGTAGGAGACCTCCTTCAGCTTCAGGGAGGCCTCACGGGCCACCGGGTAGCCCCGGACGCGGCCGATGAAGAGCATCGAGCGGGCCTCGGCGTACTCCGCGGCCATCTTCTCGATCTCCGCCTCCTGGGCGAGGATCTCCGAGATCTGGGCCGGCAGCTTGCGCAGGCCCTCGATGATCCGCTTGCCGTCGCGGACCGAGAGGTCACGGATGCGGCCGAGGTGCAGGGCGAGGAGCGCGAACGCGACCGTCGTGTTCGTGAAGCACTTCGTGGACACCACGCAGACCTCCGGGCCCGCGTGCACGTACGTGCCGCCGTCCGCCTCGCGGGCGATCGCGGAGCCCACCACGTTCACCACGCCCAGCACCCGCGCGCCCTTGCGCTTCAGCTCCTGGACGGCGGCGAGGACGTCGTACGTCTCACCGGACTGCGAGACGGCGATGTACAGGGTGTCGGGGTCGACCACCGGGTTGCGGTAGCGGAACTCGGAGGCCGGCTCGGCGTCCGCGGGGATACGAGCCAGCTCCTCGATCATCTGGGCGCCGATCATGCCCGCGTGGTACGAGGTGCCGCAGCCGAGGATCTTCACCCGGCGCACGGCACGCGCGTCCCGGGCGTCCAGGTTGAGGCCGCCGAGGTGCACGGTGGAGAAGCGGTCGTCGATGCGGCCTCGCAGCACGCGGTCGACCGCGTCGGGCTGCTCGAAGATCTCCTTGTGCATGTACGTGTCGTGGCCGCCCATGTCGTACGACTCGGCCTCCCACTCCACGGTGGTCGGCTCGGCCGTCGTCCGGGTGCCCTCGGTGGTGTACGTCCGGAAGTCGTCGGCCTTGAGGGTGGCCATCTCGCCGTCGTCGAGGGTCACTATCTGCCGGGTGTGGGTGACCAGGGCCGCGATGTCCGAGGCGACGAACATCTCCTTGTCGCCGATGCCGAGGACCACCGGGGAGCCGTTGCGGGCCACCACGATGCGCTCGGGGAAGTCGGCGTGCATGACCGCGATGCCGTACGTGCCCTCGATCACGTGCAGCGCCTGGCGGACCTTCTCCTCCAGGGTCTCCGCCTGCGAGCGGGCGATCAGGTGGGTGAGGACCTCGGTGTCGGTCTCGGAGAGGAACTCGACGCCGTCCGCCTCCAGCTTGCGGCGCAGCTCGGCGGCGTTGTCGATGATGCCGTTGTGGACGACGGCGACCTTCAGGTCGGCGGACATGTGCGGGTGGGCGTTCACGTCGGAGGGCGCGCCGTGGGTGGCCCAGCGGGTGTGGGCGATACCGGTGGTGCCCTTGAAGCGCGCCGGGACCTTCGCCTCCAGGTCGCGGACCCGGCCCTTGGCCTTGACCATCTTCAGGCCGCCGGTCTTCGGGGTGGTGACGACGATGCCCGCCGAGTCGTAACCGCGGTATTCCAGCCGCTGTAGACCTTCGAGAAGAAGGGGAGCAACGTCGCGCTTACCGATGTATCCGACAATCCCGCACATATATAGGTGTTCCGATCCTCGACCTGATGGGTCAGCCGTAGACGATGCGGCGCAGCTGCCGGAGGGTGAACTCCGGCGGGGCGACCGCCCTGTACTTCAGATCCGCCTCGATCCGTTCGAAGATCTCCGTGTTCACCAGGCCTTCCGCCTGGAGTTCGCGGTGGCGGCGCCGGACGTAGTCCCCGGCCGTCTCGTCGAAGTACGCGAGCACGTCCTGGACCACCCGCAGTGCCTCGCCCCGGCTCAGGGGCGTGGACCGCGTCAGATGATCAACAAGTTCGTCGTGCACCCGGTAGATCCTGAAGTACCGGAGTCGGTTTCGCAAGAATCCTGCCCGATTCCGGGCAACGCTCTGTTGAATCTCTTATGGGGTGCTGTTCGCAGCCTGTCCATCCTGTGTCTTGCGCCACGTCGCTTGTGGAGACGATTTTCAGACGCCATGGACATTCCTCGTATGGGCGTACCCGATGAGCTCGCCGACCGCATGACCATGGCCGAGCAGCACGAGTACCTCCGCGCCAAGTTCTCCCGGCGCTCCATGATCAGAGGCGGCGCCGTCACGCTCGGCGCCGTCACGGGCGGCTCCTTCGTGCTGGGCGGCACCGCCCAGGCCGCCGTCCCCACGCAGTCCTCCGCCCCCGCCACCCAGTACGTCGACGGCGCCTACGTGGCCCCGTTCGGCCGGCACCTCGCCTACGGCAACGACGCCGGCACCGAGATGACGATCTCCTGGCAGGTCCCGGTCGCGGTCAAGCGGCCCTTCGTCCGCATCGGCACCCACGCCTCGCACCTCTCCGTCAAGATCGACGCCGAGGTCCGCTCCCTCTACACCCCGGCCGGCATCGGCGCCAGCGGCGACCACACGCAGTACTACGTGCACGCCAAGCTGGCCAACCTCAAGCCCGGCAAGACGTACTACTACGGCGTCGGCCACGACGGCTTCGACCCCGCCTCCCCGAAGTTCGCCGGCACCATCGGCACCTTCACCACCGCCCCCCGCCACAAGGAGCCGTTCACCTTCACGGCCTTCGGCGACCAGGGCGTCAGCTACCACGGCCTGGCCAACGACGCCCTGATCCTCGGCCAGAACCCCAGCTTCCACCTGCACGCCGGCGACATCGCCTACGCCGACCCGGCCGGCCAGGGCAAGACCGCGGACACCGGCTTCGACTCCCGCGTGTGGGACCAGTTCCTGGCCCAGACCGAGTCGGTCGCCAAGTCCGTGCCGTGGATGGTGTCGTACGGCAACCACGACATGGAGGCCTGGTACTCGCCCAACGGCTACGGTGGCGAGGAGGCCCGCTTCAGCCTCCCCGACAACGGGCCGGACAAGAAGAACCTGCCGGGCGTCTACTCCTTCGTCCACGGCAACACCGCGGTCATCTCGCTCGACCCGAACGACGTCTCCTTCGAGATCCCGGCCAACCTCGGCATCTCGGGCGGCACCCAGACCAAGTGGTTCGAGGCGCAGCTGAAGAAGTTCCGCGCCGACAAGGACATCGACTTCATCGTCGTGTTCTTCCACCACTGCGCCTACTGCACCTCCACGGCGCACGCCTCGGAGGGGGGCGTGCGACAGGAGTGGGTGCCGCTGTTCGAGAAGTACACGGTGGACCTGGTCATCAACGGCCACAACCACCAGTACGAGCGCACCGACGTGATCAAGGGCAACAAGGTCGTCAAGAAGCTCCCGATCGGCGAGACCGCCTACCCCGAGTCCGAGGGTGTCGTCTACGTCACCGCGGGCGCGGCCGGCCGCAGCCTCTACGCCTTCACCGCCCCGGACTCCTACGAGGGCCACCTGAACGAGGTCGACTCCGTCGCCTCCTTCATCAACACCAAGGACGGCAAGGTCAACGAGACCGTCACCTGGTCCCGGGTGCGCTACCTCAACTACTCGTTCCTGCGCGTGGACGTCGAGCCCGCCCCGCGCGGCCAGTACGCCAAGCTGAAGGTGTCGGGCATAGCGGAGACCGGCGACCGCATCGACCACTTCACGGTGGCCCGCAAGGCCAAGTAGTCACGGGCCCGGCGGTCACGGGCCCAGCGGTCACAGGCCGGTAGAGGCAGAAGCAGGCGGTCCTCACAGCTCTCTGAGGACCGCCTGTTTGGCCGTCGTGAACTCCTCGTCGGTGAGGACGCCCGCGCGGTGCAGCTCGCCCAGCTCCCGCAGCCGGCGCAGCAGCGCGTCGTGATCGGCCCCCGGCGCCTGCGCCTGCCGCGGCACGTCCGCCACGGCGGCCGCCGACGGGTGCGGCAGCCGGGCCTGCACCGCGGCCGCGACCAGCGCCATCAGGGGGTCCCGCTTGAACCCCCACAGCTCCACCGCGTTCGGGTCGTACTTGGCCCGGGTCCGGGCCGGCGCGCCCCGCACCCGGAACCGCAGATGGCCGTTCTCCAGCCCGGCGGAGGGCTGCCACTCCACGCCCAGGATGTCCGCCAGGTCCAGCGTCCGCGGTCCGGCGGCGGCCTTGGCGTCCTCCGTCTTCCAGTTCCACTCCAGCCGGACCCGCTCCCCGTCGAACGAGGCGGTGCCGTCCCCGGCGGACACCGACAGCGGCAGCGGCGGGCCCGGCAGGAGGTACTCGCTCACCGGCGTCCCCGGCACCCGCGCCAGGTGCAGCGCGTCGCGCACCTCGTCGGTGAAGTACTCGGCGACCCCGTACCGGTCCGGCTCGACCGTCAGCCGGTAGGGGTCGTGGATCTCGGCGAGCCGGCCCCCGGCGGCGTGCAGCAGCGGATCGGAGCCGTCCCGCAGCCGCAGCCTCAGCCGCCCCGCCCTGCGGCCCTGTTCGAACGAGACCCCGGCCAACGCGTCCAGTGGCACGACCAGTTCACCCAGCGCCCGGCGCAGCGTCCCGACGTTCCGGTCCCGCCCGGGGGTCAGCCGCAGGGCGTCTCCGTCGAAGACCCAGATACCGTCCTTCTGGATGATTTCCGCCATGGGGGGATTGTTCCACCGCGGGCTCCGCGTCCGTACAGGGCGACGGTTCCGTACAGGGCGACGGTTCCGTGCAAGGCGACGGTTCCGTGCAAGGCGGCGTCCGTGCAAGGCGGCGTCCGTGCAAGGCGGTGGGCTCCCCCGAGGACCGTACTCGGGGGAGCCCACCGGCCCGGGTCAGAACCCCGCGACGGGATTCCTCAGGGTTCCGACCAGCTGGAGGGCGCCCGACGGGTCCGCCAGGTCCACCATCTGCCGGTTGTCGCGCAGCTGGAGCCGGTTCAGGCAGGACAGCGCGAACTCGGGCGCGAACATGTCGTACCGCTCGAACTTGTCGGCGAGTTCGGGTGCCGACTCCTGGTACTCGCGGACGACCTCGGCGACCGTCCGCCAGAAGTCGTCCTCCGTGAGGACCCCCGCGGTCGCGAGGTTCGCGGCGAGGAAGCGGAAGAAGCAGTCGAAGACGTCCGTGAAGACCGACAGCAGCTTCTGGTCGTCGGGGACCTCGACGCGCAGCCGCTCGACCGCCGGCGGCAGTACCGCGTCCGGGTCCAGCACCGCGATCTCCTCGGCGATGTCCTTGTAGACCGCCCGCCGGACCACGCCGTCCGCCAGGACCAGGATGACGTTCTCACCGTGCGGCATGAACACCAGGTCGTAGGCGTAGAAGCAGTGCAGCAGCGGGGTGAGGTAGGCCCGCAGGTAGGCCCGCAGCCACTCCTTCGGCGTCAGCCCGCTCTGCTCGACGAGCGCGGCGGCGAAGGACGCGCCCTCGTGGTCCACATGGAGGAGGGAGGCCATCGTCGCGAGCGACTCGCCCTCCTGGAGAGCCGGCACCGGGCTCTCCCGCCACAGCGCGGCCAGCATCTTGCGGTACGGCGAGTAGCGGTCGGTGGCCTTCTCGTACTCCAGGTGCCGGTAGCCCACGGCCGCCCGCTCCCGGATGATCGACAGACCGGTGGACTTCAGCACCGGGTCGTTGTCGATGAGCTGGGCCAGCCAGTCGTTGATCGCCGGGGTGGCCTCCATGTAGGCGGCCGAGAGCCCGCGCATGAAGCCCATGTTGAGGACCGACAGGGCGGTCTTCACGTAGTGCTTCTCCGGGTGGGACCGGTTGAAGAAGGTCCTGATGGACTGCTGGGCCAGGTACTCGTCGTCCCCCTCGCCCAGGCAGACCAGGTGGTCACGGGCGACCTCGGCGGCGAAGGTGACGGTGAGCTTGTTCCACCACTGCCAGGGGTGGACCGGGACGAGGAGGTAGTCCGCGGGGTCGAGGCCCCGGTCGCGCAGGACGCCGTGGAAGCGGTCGACGGTCGCCTCACCCAGCTCCTCCCGTACGAAGGACTCGTACTCGATGCCGACGCCCGCCGTGAAGGCGGCACGCGACCGGTGGGCCGCCAGCCACACCAGCCGGACCGGGCTCGCGGTCTCCGGGGCGTACGACAGGTACTCGTGGACGCCGAAGCCGAGCCGCCCGTTGTTGGCGACGAAGCAGGGGTGGCCCTCGGTCATCCCGGTCTCGATCTCCTGGAAGCCGGCGCGCACCAGCTCGGCGACCGGGACCCGGGGCTTGGCGAGCTTGTAGCAGGTGCCGGAGAGGGTGGAGGAGATCTCCTCCAGGTAGACCGGCAGGATCTCGTCGCTGAGCCCCAGGGAGCCCCTCAGCTCGATGAGGAAGTCCAGGGCGGCGAGCGGCAGTTCGGCGCCGTCCCGGGTACGGCCGATGGAGTCCGGGTCCACCTCCCAGTGGTCCAGGGCGCGGCGGACGGCGGTGAAGCGGTAGCGGGTGAGCCCGTCGTCGCTGCGGACCACGTACGACGGCCCGTCCGCCTCCGGGGTGATCAGGCGCTCGTGGGCGAACTCGGCGAGCGCCTTGCGTATCAGGAGCCGGTTGGCCCTCTCCCAGCGCTCGGGGGAGAGGTGGGCGACCGCGTCTGCGAGGGTCATACGGCGGCCACCGCCCGCTCGAACCGCTCCCGGGTGCAGAAACTCAGCAACGCCCTTTTCTCCGGCTTCTCGATCTCCCGTACGGGCACGAACCCGACGGCCTCGTTCAGTGCGTGCACGGCCGTGTTGCGGACGTCCGGCTCGACGACGATCCGGCGGGTCGCCGGGTCCTCGAAGAGACGGCCGACGACGGCGGTGATGACGGCCTTCGTGAAGCCGTGCACGGGTGTGCCGGTGGCGGGGGTCAGGAAGTGCATCCCGACGTCGCCCGGCTCGGGCTCGTACAGCCCCACCAGCTCCCGGTGGACGGGGTCGTAGTGCTCCATCAGGAACGCGGGCGCGCCGTCCGGGCCGAGCCCCAGCAGCGCGTGGTGGTGCTCGTCGGCCGCGATCTCCATGTAGGCCCGCTCGACGTCCTCCAGCCGCGCGTCCTGCATCATCCAGTAGGCCGCCTTGGGGTGCGTCACCCAGGAGTGCAGCAGCTCGGCGTCCTGGAGGGGGTCGAGGGGCCGGAAGGCGAACGTCATGGTCATCGTGCTCATACGGCGAACTCCTGGAAGGCGATCGTCTTCTCCACGGGGTAGTACTCCGAGCCCAGCAGCTCGCGGATGATGTACGCGTTGCGGTAGGGGCCCATGCCCAGGTCGGGGCTGGTGATGCTGTGGGTGTGGACGCCGGCGTTCTGGAGGAACACGTCCCGGCCGGTGACGTCGATCGCGTAGTTGCGGGCCACGTCGAAGTTGCCGTGCGTGTCGTAGCGCAGCCGGTCGCGGACGGGCCTGAGGAACTCGGGCTCGGCGTACCGGTAGCCGGTGGCCAGGACCAGGCCCTGGGTCTCGATCTCGTAGTCCTTGCCCTGCTCCTCCTGGCGCAGCTTCAGCGTGTACGTGCCGTTGTCGTACGTGGCGCCGTCCAGCGAGGAGTTGGTGAGCAGCCGGGTGGGGACCGGGCCGCCGAGGTTCTTCTGGTAGAGCAGGTCGAAGATCTCGTTGATCAGGTCGCCGTCGATGCCCTTGAAGAGGCCCTTCTGTTCGGCGGTGAGCCGGTAGCGGGTGTCCTCGGGCAGGGCGTGGAAGTAGTCGACGTACTCGGGGCTCGTCATCTCCAGCGTGAGCTTGGTGTATTCGAGCGGGAAGAAGCGCGGGGAGCGGGTCACCCAGTTCAGCCGGTAGCCGTGGACGTCGATCTCGCTCAGCAGGTCGAGGTAGATCTCGGCGGCGGACTGGCCGCTGCCGACCAGTGTGATCGACTCCTTGGCCTGGAGCGCCTCGCGGTGCCCGAGGTACCGCGAGTTGTGGACGAGGTCGCCGCCCAGGCCCTCGCAGGCCGCCGGGATGTGCGGCGGGGTGCCGGTGCCGAGGACCAGTCGGCGGGCGCGGTAGGTCTCCCCGCCGGCCGTGGCGACGACGTACACCCCGTCCTCGTCCTCGTGACGGACCTCCGTCACCGTGGTGTCGAAGCGGACGTTGGTCAGTTTGTCGGCGGCCCAGCGGCAGTAGTCGTTGTACTCCACCCGCAGCGGATAGAAGTTCTCGCGGATGTAGAACGAGTACAGCCGGCCCTTCTCCTTCAGGTAGTTGAGGAAGGAGTACGGCGAGGTGGGGTCGGCGAGGGTGACCAGGTCCGACATGAACGGGGTCTGGAGGTGGGCGCCGTCCAGGAACATGCCCGCGTGCCACTCGAAGGCGGGCTTGGCGTCCAGGAAGACGCCGTCCAGTTCGGCGATCGGCTCGGTCAGGCAGGCGAGTCCGAGGTTGAAGGGGCCGAGTCCGATCCCCACGAAGTCATGGACGGTGGTCGGGCTCTCAGGACGCGCGGTCAAGGGACTCTCCCAGGTACTGCTCGGCGTGGCCGGCGATCAGATCGAGGACGGCGGTGATGTCGGCCGTCGTGGTCTCGGGGTTGAGCAGGGTGAACTTGAGGTAGTGGCGGCCGCCGACCTTGGTGCCCGCGACCACGGCGTCGCCGGAGGCGAACAGGGCCTTGCGGGCGTACAGGTTGGCGCGGTCGATCTCGGCCGGGTCGGTCACGGCGGAGGGGATGTAACGGAAGACGAGGGTGGACAGCGACGGTTCGACGACGACGTCGTAGCGCGGGTCGGCCGCGAGCAGTCGCCAGCCCTCGGCCGCCAGGTCGCAGACCTCGTCGAAGAGTTCGCCGATGCCGTCGGCACCCATGGTGCGCAGGGTCATCCACAGCTTGAGGGCGTCGAAGCGGCGGGTGGTCTGGAGGGACTTGTCGACCTGGTTGGGGATGCGCTCCTGCACCATCCGGCGCGGGTTCAGGTACTCCGCGTGGTAGGTGGCGTGCCGCAGGGTGGCCGCGTCCCGGACCAGCACGGCGGACGAACTCACGGGCTGGAAGAAGGACTTGTGGTAGTCGACGGTGACCGAGTCGGCGCGTTCGATGCCGGCGATCCGGTCCCGGTGCTTCAGGGAGGCGAGCAGCCCGCAGCCGTAGGCCGCGTCGACGTGCATCCACACGCCGTACTGCTCGCACAGCTCGGCGATCTCCGGCAGCGGGTCGATGGAGCCGAAGTCGGTGGTGCCGGCGGTGGCGACGACCGCCATCGGCACCAGACCGTCCCGCTTGCAGCGCTCCAGCTCGCGGGCGAGGGCGACGGTCTGCATCCGCTTGTCCTGGCCGACGGGGACGGAGACCACCGCGTCCGGGCCGAGGCCGAGCAGTTTCGCCGCCTTCTGCACGCTGAAGTGGCCGACCTCGGAGGCGAAGACGCGCAGGTCGGCAAGGCCGGCGGACCCCTCCCGGCCACCCGGCCCCGGCTTGGCCTCCTCCCGTGCCAGCAGCAGCGCCTGGAGGTTGGACTGGGTGCCGCCGGAGGTGAAGACGCCGTCGGCGGCCTCGCCCAGGCCGATGCGGGCGGTCGTCCAGTCGATCAGTTTCCGCTCGATCAGGGTGCCGCCGGCCGACTGGTCCCAGGTGTCCAGGGAGGAGTTGACGGCGGAGAGCACCGCCTCCCCGAGCACCGCCGGGATGACCACGGGGCAGTTGAGGTGGGCGAGGTAGCGGGGGTGGTGGAAGTAGACCGCGTCCCGGAGGTAGACGTCCTCCAGTTCGTCCAGGACCGCGCTGGTGTCGTGCAGGGGACGGTCGAGGTCGATGCCGTCGACGCGCGGGGCGAGGGCGTCGACGGCGACACCGGTGAACGGACGGTCGGTGGCGGCGAGTTTGGCCGCCACCCGCTCTACTCCTTCGGTCACGCGGCGGCGGTAGTGCTCCGCGGTGAGGTCGTTGAGCAGGTGCGAGCGCATGAGGGGGGCCTCCGGGACGATCCGTGCGAGGGTGCGGAGCGATCGGCTCCACTTAGGTTAGCCTAACCTAAGTACCGCGAACGAAGCGCTGCCTCTCCCGTGACGACGGTCACTCCGCCTTCCCAACTACTCCCCGGCCGCCCGGAGCTGTTCCTCCGTCAGGCCCCGCCGCCAGTAGCCGACGAAGGTGACCCGGCGGCGGTCCGTGCCGCGCTCCTGGACGAAGTGCCGGCGCAGTTCCCGCACCCGCCCCGACTCGCCGGCGATCCAGACGTACGGCCGTTCGCAGCGCGGTAGCCGGGCGGCGCGGATCTCCGCCAGGGCGCCGCGCCCGCCGGTCAGCCAGGTGATCTCCACGTCCGGCCCGGCGGCCACGTCCTGGACGTCCCCTGCGTGCGGGACCTCGAGCCAGGCGCGGGCCCGGGTCCCGGCGGGCAGCGCCTCCAGGATCGCGGTCGCGGCGGGCACGGCCGTCTCGTCGCCCCAGACCAGCACCAGGTCGGTGTCCTCGGGCGGCCGGAAGCGGATCGCCCGGTTGTCCGCGACCGCCGGGCCGAGCAGCACCACCGGATCCCCGGCGCGGGCCCGTGCCGCCCAGCGGGAGGCGGGCCCCGGGGGAGTGGCCGCGCCCGGCCCGATGCCGTGCAGCGCGAAGTCGATGTCGATCTCGTCGGGATTCCGGCGCAGCGCCCGCAGTGTGTAGGAGCGCATCACGGCCCGTACGTCGTCGGGGAGTTCACGCCAGCCCTGCCACCAGCCGTCGCCCAGCTCGATCGGGACGACGGGCTCGGTGCGCCCCTGTGCCGGGAGGAACAGGGACAGGGACTGGTCGTGTCCGTGGGAGTGGAAGTGCGCCAGGTCGGCACCGGCGAAGGTGACCCGGACCAGAGACGGACCGAGCCGCCTCGTCCGTACGACCCGGAGGGAGAAGAAACGGAACGGGGCGGCTACGGCCGTCGTCATATGAGCTCCTGAGAGTCAGGAAGTCGTAGGGGGCGCGGGACGGAAGGTCAGCTGACCTTCTTCGCGGTCTCCAGGGCCTTGGCGAGGTTCTCCACCATCGCGACGCACTTGTCGTAGGAGAAGATCGGCTCGGGGGAGCGGGCGATGACCTGGCCGGCCTGGACCGCGGGCAGCTTCTTCCAGGTGGCCTCGGTGATGTCGGCCGGCTGGATGGTCGCCGAGCGGTCGTCCATCATGATGACGTCGGCCCGGTACTTGTCGACGTTCTCCCAGCTCAGGTCCTCGTACCAGCCGCCGCTCTTCTTCAGCACGGACGCCGACGGCTCCACGAAGTTCACACCGAGCGCCTTGAAGTACTCCAGGTCCACCGAGAGGTCGGTGCCGGAGACGTAGAACAGGCTCTGGGCGGCGGACCCGGCCAGCACCTTGATGTCCGGGTGCGCCTTGGCGGCGGCCCGCAGCCGGGTGGACGCGGCCTCGAAGCGCTTCTTGGCGTCCACCACCTTGCTCGCCGTCAGGTCCGCGCCGAGCGACTCGGCGAGGGCCCAGACCCGCTGGAGCGGAACGGTCAGCTGACGGTCGTAGGCGGAGATCCCGACGCTCGGCGCGAGCTTGGCGATCTTGTCCTTGGACTCGTCCGGGACGTACCAGAGGGTGCCGGCCGCGTCGAACATCGTGGTGATGAGGACGTCCGGGGCGAGGGCCGCGTACTTCTCGACGTTGAACTGGCCCCAGGTGTTGCCGAGGACGGTCAGCTTGCTGACGTCCATGTCTCCCGCCTGGACGTCGGCCTTGCCGTCCTTGGTCGTGGTCGGGCCGAAGACGCCCTTGACCTCGACGCCGTAGTCGTGGAGCGCGGCGGCGACACCGACGAACGCGACGATGTTCGCCGGGGCCCTGTCCAGCTTCACGGTGGTCCCGCGGTCGTCCTTGAAGCTCCAGGGGCCGGAACCGGCGGCTGTCGTCCCCTTGCCGGAGGAGCCACCGCTCTTGTCGTCGTCACCGCAGGCGGCGAGCACGGCACCGAGGCCGAGGGCGCCGCCGGCGGCGAGGATGCCACGGCGGGTGAGGTGGGCGGCTCTGGCGTTGGACATGGCTGTGGCTGCTTTCGGACGTGCGGAAACCCGCCGGACAAGTCGTCGCTTAGGTTAGCCTAACCTCAGATGATGTCCAACGTCCGGGACCCGCCGACGCGTTGCGCGCACCCCTTCTACGCGTGTGCCGGCTTTCACGAGCCGTCGGCGGGTGAGGGCGAGTGGGTCGACGACCACGGGCGCGTGGGCAGCCGGCACAAGGGCCGCGGCGGTACGCACACCGAGCTCTCCGTGTTCGGGCTCGGCGGTGACCGGATCGCCGACCCGGTCTTCTGCGCGGCCCTGCCGGACTTCCTGGCCGCCGCCCTCGACGGCGCCGGCCCGGCCTTCGCGCGGGTGGACCTCCGGAACTTCCACGACACCCCCGACCTGGAGGCGGCGCTGCGACGGACGCACCGCAAGTACCTCGGGGAGTCCCGTACCCACCTCCGCGGCTACTCCTGGGTCACCGGCGTCCCCGCCGAGCTCGCCGCCCGGCTCGGCGGCGCCTCGCACCTCTCGGCCGACGGCGCGTTCCACGCGGTACGGGAACTGCGCGGCGGCGGGCTGCTGCTCCAGGCCACCGAGACGCTCGCCGGGTACGACGACCGGGCGATGCGCGAGGTCTTCCGGGCGCTGGCACCCGTGCTGCCGCCCGGTATCCCCGGCGACGACCCCGCGCGCCCCGGCCTGCGGGTCGTCCCCGAGGACGCGAGCGGGGTCTGACCCGAGGCCCGCCCGCTCAGTCAGGCCCGCCCGCTCAGCCGGGCCCGCCCGCTCAGCCGGGCCCGCCCGCTCAGCTCACCAGGCCCAGCTCGCGGGCGATCAGCATCCGTTGGACCTCGCTGGTGCCCTCGCCGATCTCCAGGATCTTGGCGTCCCGCCACATCCGGGCCACCGGGTACTCGTTCATGAACCCGTAGCCGCCGTGCACCTGGGTGGCGTCCCGGGCGTTGTCGACGGCGACCGTCGAGGAGTAGAGCTTGGCGAGGGCCGCCTCCTTCTTGAAGGGTTCGCCGGCGACCAGCCGGGAGGCCGCGTCCCGCCAGGCCAGGCGGGCGGTGTGGGCCTTCATCTCCATGTCGGCGATCTTGAACTGGATGGCCTGGTTGCTGCCGATCGGCCGCCCGAAGGCGTGCCGCTCCTTCGCGTACTTCACCGACTCGTCCACGCAGCCCTGGGCCAGCCCGGTCGCCAGCGCCGCGATCGCGATCCGGCCCTCGTCCAGGATGCGCAGGAACTGCGCGTAGCCGCGGCCCTCCTCGCCCAGCAGGTTGGCGGCCGGCACCCGGACGTCGGCGAAGGACAGCTCGCGGGTGTCGGAGGCGTTCCAGCCGACCTTGGAGTAGGGGGCGGCGACCGTGAAGCCGGGGGTGCCGGAGGGGACGATGATCGAGGAGATCAGGGGCCTGCCGTCCGGCTTGCGGCCGGTGACCGCGGTGACCGTCACCAACCCCGTGATGTCCGTGCCCGAGTTGGTGATGAAGCACTTGCTGCCGTTGATCACCCACTCGTCGGTGGCGGGGTCGAGCCGGGCCGTGGTGCGGGTGGCGCCCGCGTCGCTGCCGCCGTCCGGTTCCGTGAGCCCGAACGCGCCCAGGAGCTCCCCGGCGCAGAGCCTCGGCAGCCACTCGCGCTTCTGTTCCTCGGTGCCGAAGAGGTGGATCGGCATGGCGCCGAGCGACACCCCGGCCTCCAGGGTGATCGCCACCGACGAGTCCACCCGGGCGAGTTCCTCCAGGGCGATGCCGAGCGCCAGGTAGTCGCCGCCCATGCCGCCGTGTTCCTCGGGGAACGGCAGCCCGAACAGGCCCATGCGGCCCATCTCGCGGACGATCTCGTACGGGAACTCGTGCCGCTCGTAGAAGTCGCCGATCTTGGGCGCCACGACGTCGTGCGCGAACTCCTCCACCGTGCGGCGGAGTTCTTCCAGTTCGGGGGAGAGGCGGTGGTCCATGGTCGTCACTCCTGGTGGGAGAGGGCGCGTACGGTACGGGACGGGCTGGGTCGGCCCAGTTGGCCGGCCATCCACACGCTGGTGGCGGTGAGACGGCCGAGATCGACTCCGGTGTCGATGCCGAGGCCCTGGAGCATCCAGACCAGGTCCTCGGTGGCGAGGTTGCCGGTGGCGGACTTGGCGAACGGGCAGCCGCCGAGCCCGCCGGCG
Organism: Streptomyces humi; assembly: GCF_001005085.2. Taxonomy (GTDB): domain Bacteria; phylum Actinomycetota; class Actinomycetes; order Streptomycetales; family Streptomycetaceae; genus Streptomyces; species Streptomyces humi. The sequence goes on along the minus strand of NZ_LBMU02000070.1, from coordinate 157,682 downwards.
GACGCGTCGACCGTCGTCACGCCGTGTTCCAGGGCCGCGTAGGTGTTGGCGAGCGCCTGGCCGTAGGTGTCGTGGAAGTGCACGCCGACGACGTTCGTCGGCACGCCCTCCTCGTTGAGGAGCGAGAGCAGTCCGAGGACATGGCCGGGGGTGGCCACTCCGATGGTGTCGCCGAGGCTCAGCTCGTCGCAGCCCATGTCGCGCAGCGCCCGGCAGACCCGCACGACCTGGTGGAGCGGCACGGCTCCCTCCCAGGGGTCGCCGAAGCACATCGAGACATAGCCGCGGACGTGCGCGCCGGCCTCCTTCGCCTGCCGGACGACGGGGTCGAAGACGGCCAGCGACTCGTCCACCGTGCGGTTGAGGTTGGCCTTGGCGAAGGACTCGGTGGCGCTGGCGAAGACGGCGACCCGGCGGGCACCGAGGGCCAGCGCGCGGTCCAGACCGCGCCGGTTGGGGACCAGGACGGGCAGGGCGACCCCGGAGAGGTCGCGGACCCGGGGGAACAGGTCCTCCGCGTCGGCCAGCTGGGGCACCCACTTGGGGTGCACGAAGCTGGTCGCCTCGATCGTCGTCAGGCCCGCGTCGGCCAGCCGGCGGATGAACTCGGCCTTGACCTCCGTGGGCACGGCCGACTTCTCGTTCTGAAGTCCGTCGCGCGCGCCCACCTCGTGGATCCGTACCCGGGCGGGCAGATCGGCGGCCGGTACGGCCATGGGGAGTGTCACTGGTCCTCCTCCGCCGGGGCGGCCGGCGCGACCACGGCGAGCACCTGGTCCATGGCAACCGTGGTGCCGGGCCGCACGTCGAGTTCGGCGACCGTGCCGGCGTGCGGGGCGGAGATGACGTGTTCCATCTTCATCGCCTCCACCACCAGCAGGCTCTGACCCGCGGTCACCTCGTCGCCCACGGCGACCTTCACCACGGTCACCGTGCCGGGCATGGGCGCGGTGAGGGAGTCGGCGCCGGAGTGCGCGCCGCGGTCGAGGGTCGCGGCCACCGGGTCGTGGTCGCGCACCTGCCAGGCGTCGCCGTCCAGGCCGAGCCAGGTGCCGTCCGGCAGCGCGGCGAAGGAGTGGGTGACGCCGTCCAGCCCGAAAGTGAACCGGTGCCCCTCCGTACGCCCCCGGGGCACGGACCCCCGCACGGGTTCCGCCGAGCCGGGCAGGAGGAGTTCCGCCGTCCCGTCCGGCGTGCTGCGCACGCGGACGGTCACCGGATCGCGGCCGGGCACCTGGAGGTGGTACGGGGTCCAGGCCCGGCGGCCGCCGAGGCGCCAGCCGTCGGTGGCGGCGAACGGGTCGGCCCAGCCGGGGCCGCCGGCGGGCGCGAGGGCGCCGTGGCGCAGCAGCGCGGCCGCCGCGTACACCTGCGCCGGCACCGCGTCCGGCACCAGCCCGTCCGCCTCCCGCTCCACCAGCCCGGTGTCCAGCTCCCCGGCCACCACCGCCGGATGGGCGAGGAGCCGGCGCAGGAAACCGGCGTTGGTCCCCACGCCCAGCGTGACCGTCCCGGCGAGGGCCGCGCGCAGCTTGCGGAGCGCGGTCTCCCGGTCCGGGCCGTACGCGATCACCTTGGACAGCATCGGGTCGTACCGGCTGCCCACCTCCGTGCCCTCGCTGAGCCCGGAGTCGGTGCGGACCCCGGCGCCGGACGGCTCGTCCAGCAGGAGCACCGTGCCGCCGGTCGGCAGGAAGCCGCGGGCCGGGTCCTCCGCGCAGATCCGCGCCTCGACCGCGTGCCCGGTGAGCGCGATGTCCCCCTGCCCGTACGGCAGCCGCTCACCCGCGGCCACCCGCAGCTGCCATTCCACCAGGTCGAGACCGGTGACCAGCTCCGTGACCGGGTGCTCCACCTGGAGCCGGGTGTTCATCTCCATGAAGTAGTACGACGAAGGGTCGCCGCCCGGCACGATGAACTCGACCGTGCCCGCACCGACGTACCCGCACGAGCGCGCGGCCTGCACCGCTGCCTCGCCCATCGCGGCCCGGGTCGCCTCGTCGAGCAGCACGCTGGGCGCCTCCTCCACGACCTTCTGGTGCCGCCGCTGGAGCGAGCACTCGCGCTCGCCGAGGTGCACCACGTTGCCGTGGCCGTCGGCCAGTACCTGGATCTCGATGTGCCGGGGCCGGTCGACCCACCGCTCGACGAGCAGCGTGTCGTCGCCGAAGGAGGCACGGGCCTCGCGCCGGGCCGCGGCGATCTCGTCGTCCAGCAGGGCGAGGTCGCGCACCAGCCGCATGCCCTTGCCGCCGCCGCCCGCCGACGGCTTGAGCAGCACCGGCGCGCCCAGCGCCCGTGCCGCGTCCGCCAGTTCGGGGTCACGGCCGCCGGGCACCACCGGCACCCCGGCGGCCTCGACGGTCTCCTTGGCCCGGATCTTGTCGCCCATCAGCGCGATCGCGTCGGCCGGCGGGCCGATGAAGACCAGCCCCGCCGCCTCGCAGGCGCGCGCGAAGGCCGCGTTCTCGGCGAGGAAGCCGTAGCCGGGGTGGACGGCCTGCGCGTCGGTCCGCGCGGCCGCGTCCAGCAGCCGCGCCACCGACAGATAGCTCTCGCCCGCGGGCGCCGGGCCGAGCCGGACCGCCGTGTCGGCCTCCCGGACGTGCCGGGCGTCCGCGTCGGCGTCGGAGTACACGGCCACCGAGCGCACGCCCAGCGAGCGCAGCGTCCGGACGACCCGGACGGCGATCTCGCCCCGGTTGGCCACGAGTACGGTGTCGAACACGAGTCCCCTCCTCACATCCGGAAGACGCCGAACCGGGGTTCACCCAGCGGCGCGTTGCCACAGGCCGTCAGCGCGAGTCCGAGCACCTGCCGGGTGTCGAGGGGGTCGATGACCCCGTCGTCCCAGAGGCGGGCCGTCGCGTAGTAGGCGTTGCCCTGGCGCTCGTACTGCTCCCGGATCGGTGCCTTGAAGGCCTCCTCCGCCTCGCGGGGCCAGTCCTCGCTGCGTGCCTCCAGCTGGTCCCGCTTGACCGTGGCCAGCACGCCGGCGGCCTGCTCGCCGCCCATCACGGAGATCTTGGCGTTGGGCCACATCCACAGGAAGCGGGGGGAGTAGGCCCGGCCGCACATGGAGTAGTTCCCGGCGCCGTAGGAGCCGCCGACCACCACCGTCAGCTTCGGCACCCGGGTGCAGGCCACCGCCGTCACCATCTTCGCGCCGTGCTTGGCGATGCCGCCCGCCTCGTAGTCCCTGCCCACCATGAAGCCGGAGATGTTCTGGAGGAACACCAGCGGGATCCCGCGCTGGTCGCACAGCTCGATGAAGTGGGCGCCCTTCTGGGCGGACTCGGAGAACAGGATGCCGTTGTTGGCGACGATGCCGACGGGGTGGCCGTGGATCCGGGCGAAGCCGGTGACCAGGGTCTGCCCGAACTCGCTCTTGAACTCGGCGAACCGGGAGCCGTCGACGACCCGGGCGATGATCTCGCGGACGTCGTAGGGGGTCCGGGAGTCGACGGGGACGGCGCCGTAGAGGCCGTAGGGGTCGGCCTTGGGCTCGGCGGCCGGGGCGACCTCCCAGGGCAGGGCGCTCCGGGCCGGGAGGGTGGCGGCGATGTTCCGGACGATCCGCAGGGCGTGCGCGTCGTCCTCGGCGAGGTGGTCGGTGACCCCGGAGACCCGGGAGTGGACCTCGCCGCCGCCCAGCTCCTCGGCCGTCACCACCTCACCCGTGGCTGCCTTCACCAGCGGGGGCCCGCCCAGGAAGATCGTGCCCTGGCCGCGGACGATGACCGCCTCGTCGCTCATCGCCGGGACGTACGCGCCACCGGCCGTGCACGATCCGAGCACCGCCGCGATCTGCGGGATCCCCGCGGCCGACATCCGGGCCTGGTTGTAGAAGATCCGCCCGAAGTGGTCACGGTCCGGGAAGACCTCGTCCTGCATGGGCAGGAAGGCGCCCCCCGAGTCCACCAGGTAGAGGCAGGGCAGCCGGTTGTCGAGGGCCACCTCCTGCGCCCGCAGGTGCTTCTTCACGGTCATCGGGTAGTACGTGCCGCCCTTGACCGTCGCGTCGTTGGCGACGATCACGCACTCCCGGCCGCTGACCCGCCCGATCCCGGCGATCACGCCCGCGGCCGGGGCCGCCCCGTCGTACATCCCGTCGGCGGCCAGCGGGGCCAGCTCCAGGAACGGGGACCCCGGATCCAGCAGGGTGTCCACCCGGTCCCTGGGCAGCAGCTTCCCGCGCGCGGTGTGCCGGGCCCGCGCCTTCTCGCCGCCGCCCAGCGCGGCCGCGGCCAGCTTGCCGCGCAGCTCCTCCACGAGGACGCGGTGCGCCTCCTCGTTGGCCCGAAAGGCCTCCGACGCGGGGTCCGCCGCGCTGTGGAGCTCCGGTGCCTGGTCCATCCCGCGATCCCCTCACCTTGTTAATGAGCGTTAACGCATTTCCCTCAGGTTAACGACCGCTAACCTCCCTGTCTAGAATTGCCTTCATGGTCACGAGAACCGACGCCCCGACCCGTCGTGAGCAGATCCTCAAGGAGGCCGCCCGGCTGTTCGCCGAGCGCGGCTTCCACGGTGTCGGCGTGGACGAGATAGGCGCCGCGGTCGGCATCAGCGGGCCCGGTCTCTACCGGCACTTCGCGGGCAAGGACGCGATGCTCGCGGAGCTCCTGGTGGGGATCAGCGGGCAGCTGCTGACGGGGGCGAAGCGGCGCCTCGCGGAGGCCGACGGGGTCCCCGCCGAGGAGGTGCTCGACTCCCTCATCGAGGGGCACATCGACTTCGCCCTCGACGACCGTCCACTGATCACCCTGCACGACCGGGAACTGGACCGCCTGCGCGACAGCGACCGGAAACTGGTCCGCCAGCTCCAGCGGCAGTACGTCGAGCTGTGGGTGCAGGTCGTCCGGGAGGTCCACCCGGGGCTCGCGGAGCCCGCCGCCCGCTCGGCGGTCCACTCGGTCTTCGGCCTCCTGAACTCCACCCCGCACTTGGGCCGACCGGGTTCCCTGCCGGGGCGCGGGACCACGGCCGGACTGCTGCACCGGATGGCGAAGGGGGCGTTCGGCGCGGCGGCGGGGGAGTGACGAGCGTTACCCCCGTCCCGTCCCGCGCACCCTGGACCCGTCGCCCTACCCACCGGTACCTTGGAGATCTGAGCAAGCGCTTAGACAGCTGACGTGCCTGGAGGTGGCGGCCGTGCGCCGTACGTTGTACAACGAGGATCACGAGGCGTTCCGGGACACCCTCCGCGCCTTCATCGAGGCCGAGGTCGTCCCGGTCTACGACGAGTGGCTCGCCGCCGGCCAGGCCCCCCGCGACTTCTACTACAAGCTCGCCGAGCTGGGCGTCTTCGGCATCCGCGTGGACGAGGAGTACGGCGGCGCCGGCATCGACTCCTACAAGTTCGAGGCCGTCCTGTACGAGGAGACCGCCCGCGCGGGCATCTCCTTCGGCGGCTCCGGCGTGCACGTGCTGCTCGGCCTGCCGTACATCAAGCTGCTCGCCACCGACGAGCAGAAGAAGCGGTACCTGCCCAAGTTCGTCTCCGGCGAGGAGATGTGGGCCATCGCGATGACCGAGCCGGGCACCGGCTCCGACCTCGCCGGCATGAAGACCACCGCCAGGCTCAGCGAGGACGGCACCCACTACGTCCTCAACGGCGCCAAGACCTTCATCACCGGCGGTGTGCACGCCGACCGCATGATCGTCTGCGCCCGTACCGCCGCGCCCACCAAGGAGGACCGCCGGCACGGCATCTCCCTCTTCGTGGTGGACACGAAGGCGGAGGGCTACTCGATCGGGCGCAAGCTCGACAAGCTGGGCCTGAAGACCTCCGACACCGCCGAGCTGGCGTTCGTCGACGTCAAGATCCCGGTCGAGGACCTGCTCGGCGAGGAGAACAAGGGCTTCTACTACCTCGGCCACAACCTCGCCTCGGAGCGCTGGGGCATCGCCTTCGGCGCCTACGCGCAGGCCAAGGCCGCGGTCCGGTTCGCCAAGCAGTACGTGCAGGAGCGGGTCGTCTTCGGCCAGCCCGTCGCCGCCTTCCAGAACACCAAGTTCGAGCTGGCCGCCTGCCAGGCCGAGGTGGACGCCGCCGAGGCCGTGGTCGACCGCGCCACCGAGGCCCTGGACGCCGGTGAGCTGACCCCCGCCGAGGCGGCCAGCGCCAAGCTGTTCACCACCGAGGTCGCGCACCGCGTGATCGACCGCTGCCTCCAGCTGCACGGCGGCTACGGCTTCATGAACGAGTACCCGATCGCCCGCCTGTACGCGGACAACCGCGTCAACCGCATCTACGGCGGCACCAGCGAGATCATGAAGACGATCATCGCGAAGGACATGGGCCTGTAGGGCCACCGCAACAACCCGCCAGTAGAAAAGGTGCCATGAACCAGGCACTGAGTGATCTCCTCGATCTGCTCGACCTCGAGCAGATCGAGGAGAACATCTTCCGCGGCCAGTCCCGGTCCGCCGTCGTCCCGCGCGTCTTCGGCGGCCAGGTCGCGGCCCAGGCGCTGGTCGCCGCCGGACGCACCGTCCCGGCGGACCGGCACGCGCACTCGCTGCACGCGTACTTCCTGCGCGCCGGCGACCCGGGCGCGCCCATCGTCTACAACGTCGAGCGGATCCGCGACGGCCGCTCCTTCACCACCCGGCGCGCGGTCGCCGTCCAGCACGGCCGGCCGATCTTCACGCTCTCGGCGTCCTTCCAGACGTACGAGGAGGGCCTCGACCACCAGGCCCCGATGCCGCCCGCGCCCGACCCGGCCGGCCTCCCCACCTCCGCCGAGCGGCTGCGCGGCTACGACCACCTGCCGTCCGCCGTGGTGGAGAGGTTCCTGGAGGCCCGCGAGGCGATCGACCTGCGGTACGTCGACGAGCCGCCGTACGGGAAGTACGGCGAGCCGCGCGAGCCGCACAGCCAGGTCTGGTTCCGCACCAACGGCAAACTCGACGACGATCCCCTGCTGCACGTCGTCCTCGCCACCTACGTCTCCGACATGACCCTCCTCGACTCCGTGCTGCTCGCGCACGGGCGCGGCGGCTGGGCCGTCGGCGACGTGGTGGGCGCCTCGCTCGACCACGCCATGTGGTTCCACCGCCCGTTCCGCGCCGACGAATGGCTGCTGTACGACCAGGAGTCGCCGTCCGCCTCCGGCGGCCGTGGGCTCGGCCAGGCCCGGATCTACACCCAGGACGGCTCACTCGCCGTTTCCGTGATCCAGGAGGGTGTCGTCCGCGTCCCACGGGAAAACCGAGAGGCGTGACGGAGACACAGACGCACGACGGCGGCGGCGAGAGCACCTTCACGGTGATCGTCGCCGCCGTCGCCAATCTCGGCATCGCCGTGGCCAAGGCGGTCGCCGGAGTGGTCAGCGGGTCCAGCGCGATGCTGTCCGAGGCGGCGCACTCGGTCGCCGACACCGTCACCGAACTGCTGCTGCTCACCGCCCTCAAGCGCAGCGGGAAGCCGGCCGACGAGGAACACCCCCTCGGCTACGGCCCCGAGCGGTACATCTGGGCCATGCTCGCCGCCGTCGCCACCTTCGTCGGCGGGGCGGTCTTCTCCCTCTACGACGGCGTCCACACGCTGGCCGTCGGGGAGAAGCCCGGCGATCCGCTGGCGTCGTACCTCGTGCTGGCCGTGGCCCTCGTGCTGGAGGGGTACTCCCTGCGCACCGGCCTGAAGCAGGCGCGCGGCGAGGCGGCCCGTCTCAAGGCGCCGTTCAAGCGCTACCTCCGGTACACCCCCGACACCGCCGTGAAGGCCGTGGTGATGGAGGACTCGGCCGCGCTCGTCGGCCTGGTGCTCGCGGCCGGCGGGCTGCTCGGCGGCCAGCTCACCGGCTCCGGCGTCTGGGACGGCCTCGCCTCCCTCCTCATCGGCGTGCTCCTGCTGTACGTCGCCTGGGTGCTGGGCCGGTCCAACGCCGAACTCCTCGTCGGGCGGCCGCTGCCGAGGCCCGTACGGGAGCGGATCCGCGCGGAGCTGCTGGCGTCCCGGCACATCGTGGCCGTGCTGGAGCTGACCACGCTGGTGCAGGGCCCGGACGAGGCGCTGGTGGCCGCCAAGGTGGACCTCCGGGACGTGTCGACGGCGGCCGAGATCGAGTGGGCCTGCGAGCGCGCCGAGCAGCGGCTGCGGGCCGCGTTCCCCGCGATCGGCCGGGTGTATCTGGATCCCACGCCGGGGCCCCTGAGCTCGGGGAATGACGGTCGGTGACCATCCGACGTGCCGTCCTGTTTGTCCGAGATTAAGCTCTATGAGTGAAATGCCGCACAGTGCATGTGCCGCATAGCGGACGTGCCGCGTAGCGGACGTATGTCCGGCAGAAAGGTATTTCCCATGCGAGTACAGCGCGCGAGGCGTCTCGCCGCGATGTCCGCCGCCGGCCTGCTGCTGGCCGGTGGTGCCGCGATCGGCGCCGCGGGTACCGCCTCGGCGGCTCCCGCCTCCACCCACCAGACCGTCGTCACCGGCGGGTTCGGCTGCAACGGCTTCCGGGGCGGCGGGTTCAACAACTGCGGGTTCCGCAGCTTCGCCGTCGTCCCCGTCGTTCCGGTCGTCCCGGTCGTGGTCGTCCCCGCCGTCGGCTTCGGCGGTTTCGGCGGCCTCGGAGGCTTCGGCGGTTTCGGCGGACTCGGGTTCGGCTGAACCCGGCCGGGCACGACAGGACCACGAACGGCAGGAACTGAGGGTCTAGGGCCAGGACACGGTGTGCGGCTCCCGTCTCACGGGGGCCGCACACCGGCATGTCAGGCCAGCCCGGCCTCCGCCAGCAGGTACGCGGTCAGCGGGTCGTAGTACCGCGGGCTGAGCACGTGGTCGTCGAGGGGTACGGCCACCTGGAGGGTGCCCTCCGCCTCGGCGAGGAACAGCGCCGGGTCGTTGCAGTCGGCGTAGCCGACGGAGTCCAGACCGGCCTGCGCCGCGTACCCCGCCCAGCCGTGGTCGGCGACGACCAGGTCGGGCAGCGGCCGGCCCGCGCGCTCCAGGCCGCCCAGGATCGCCTTCATCGGCTCCCCGGAGTGGGTGTGCCACAGGGTCGCCCCGTGCTCCAGCACCGCCACGTCGGCGAACTGCATCACGTACCCCTCGTCCGTCTGGAGGCCGTCCGGGATGACCACGATCTCGCAGCCGGCCGTACGCAGCGCCGCCGCCGTCGCCCGGTGCACGTCCAGCAGGCCGCCCGGGTGACCGGTCGCGAACAGCACCCGCTGCCGCCCCTCGGCCGCCTTGCGCAGCCGCGCGGCCAGCCGCTCCAGGCCGTCCACGGTCAGCTCGGGATCGATGGTGTCCTGGCCGTACCGGTACTCCGCGTCGTCGTTCACCCCGACCCGCTCGGCCATCACGGCCAGGACGTCCTGCTCGTCGGTCCAGCGGTCGCCGAGTTCCAGTCCGAGCCACCAGTTGCGCTCGCCGTTGGCCAGCTTGCGGTAGTGGAGCAGGTTGTTCTCGCGGGGCGTGGCGACATCGCCCGCGATACGGGTCTTCACAAGGTGCTCGACGAGCTCGGCGCGGCTGGGTGTCCCGGGTATCGGCATGGCTCCATTGTGAGGCAGCGTGCTGTGCGGATTCCCTGCGTATCGCCCGCTGGGACGTGGGTCACTGCCTCCGGAGGGCGAACCACAGCTCCATCCGGACGTCGGGGTCGTCGAGTTCGGTGCCGAGGAGTTCCGCGGAGCGGGCGATCCGCTGCCGCACGGTGTTGCGGTGGACGGCCAGGGCGACCGCGGTCCGGTCCCAACTGCCGTGCAGCGAGAGCCAGGTGCGCAGGGTCTCGACGAGGGCGGGGTGCTCCGCGAGCGGGGCGAGGAGGGCGCGGGCGTGGGCCTGTGCGTCCTCGCGGGGGACCAGGTCGTCGAGGGCGGGGCGGGTGCTGTGGCGGACGAGCGGGGTGCGGGTCGCCCGGGCGCGGGCCAGGGCGCGTGCCGCTTGCGTGGCCGCGGCCGGCAGATGCTGTGCGGGTGCGGGGGCGCTGACGCCGAGGGTCCAGCCTGGCTGCGGCTCAGGTGTCCGGTCGGCGGGGACCAGGAGTCGGACGATGTCCCCTACGGGGTCGATGAGGGGCGAGCCGAGTGCGGCGCCCAGGGCGGTGGCGGCCAGGAGGTCGGGCGGCTGCGGGTGCGCGGGGGCTGGTCGCGCCCCGCGGCGGAGCCGCGTGTCGGCAGGGTCCCGCGCCCCTGGGTGGGCACGGTCACGTCGGTCGTCCGGTGCGGCGTGCACGACGAACCAGATGGCGCTGCTGCCCAGCAGCAGAGCCACCTCTTCCGCGGTACCGCCCAGCAGGAGCCGTACGAGTGCCGACGTACGGGCCGCGCCCGAGCCGGTCTGCTGGTCGCCGGTCAGGAGGGTGAGGAGGACCGCCGCGACGGAGGCGATCGTGTGGTCGCCCGGCTCGCGGCCGGGGGTGGCCACGCCGAGGGCGAAGCCGTGGCCGGTGCCGAGGGCGTAGGCGGCGAGGTGGGCGGCGGCGGTGGCGTGGGTCGCGGAGGTGGGGGTGCCCGGGCCCGAGGGGCGTACGACCTCCGCCAGCTCGGTCAGGGACGCGCGCACCGGCGGCTCCGGCGCGCGGCCCGCCGACGCGATCTCCGTGCCCTCGGGGCCGTACAGGGCCGCCCAGCCGCCGAGCCGGACCGCCAGCTGGCGCAGCACCGAGGGGACCGGGTCGGGGCGGGCGGCGGCGGCCGCGAGGCTCTGCTGGGCGTCGCTGACCCGGCGCAGCTCGGTCAGGCGGGCCTGGGCGAGCAGCTGCCAGACGGCGCGGGCGACGGCGGTGAACGGGGTCCCCGGCGGGACCTCGATCAGCGGGAGGCCGTGGCGGTCGCAGGCGGCGACCAGGGCGCGCGGGACGGTGTCGTGGACGGGGGCGAGGCCGAAGCCGAGGGCGGCGCCGCCCGCCGCGACGATCCGGGACACGTAGTCGTCGAAGTAGGTGCCCGAACCCGCCGCGTCCGGGATGTGCACCCCGGCCGTCAGCAGCAGCTCGCCGCCCAGCAGGTACGGGTACGGGTCGGCCATCTCCGAGGTGTGGGCCGCGTGGACCACCAGGGAGGGGTCGGACGGGCCCGCGATCCGGCGCAGGGCGAGGTCCTCGCGGGCCAGCAGCGCCGTGAGGGGCACCGCGGGCGTGGGGGGAACGGCGGGGTCCGGCACGGTGTGCGTTCCCTCCATGCGCTGCGGTTCGAATGGATGAAACGTACACTTCGCAGTCGCTTTCCGGCCACCTAGTGTCGTTGCACGTCGTCCGACTCCGTGCACGCGATTCGAGGGAGGTCCCATGGCCGTCGACTACACAGTGATCGTGCTCTATCTCGCCGGGATGCTGGCCATGGGCTGGTGGGGCATGCGCCGCGCCCGGTCCAAGAGCGAGTTCCTGGTGGCCGGGCGCCGGCTCGGGCCCGCCATGTACTCCGGCACCATGGCCGCGATCGTCCTCGGCGGCGCGTCCACCATCGGCGGGGTCGGCCTGGGCTACCAGTACGGGCTGTCCGGGGCCTGGATGGTCTTCACCATCGGCCTGGGCCTGCTCGCCCTCTCCGTCTTCTTCTCGGCCCGGATCGCCCGCCTCAAGGTCTACACCGTCTCCGAGATGCTGGACCTGCGGTACGGCGGCCGGGCGGGCGTGATCTCCGGCGTGGTCATGTGGGCGTACACCCTGATGCTCGCCGTCACCTCGACCATCGCCTACGCCACGATCTTCGACGTCCTCTTCGACATGAACCGGACCGTCGCGATCGTCCTCGGCGGCTCGATCGTCGTCGCCTACTCGACGCTCGGCGGCATGTGGTCGATCACCCTGACGGACATGGTCCAGTTCGTGGTGAAGACCATCGGCGTGCTGCTCCTGCTGCTGCCCATCGCGGTGGTCAAGGCGGGCGGCTTCGGCGCGATGAAGGCGAAGCTGCCGACCTCGTACTTCGACCCGCTGGGCATCGGCGGCGAGACGATCTTCACGTACGTGCTGATCTACACGTTCGGGATGCTCATCGGGCAGGACATCTGGCAGCGGGTGTTCACGGCGCGCAGCGACACGACGGCCAGGTGGGGCGGCACGGTCGCGGGCACCTACTGCCTGCTCTACGCCCTCGCCGGAGCGGTCATCGGGACGGCCGCCAAGGTGATGTACCCGAAGCTGGGCAGCCCGGACGACGCCTTCGCCACCATCGTCAAGGACGAACTCCCCGTCGGCGTGCGGGGGCTGGTGCTGGCCGCCGCGCTCGCCGCGGTGATGTCGACCTCCTCCGGCGCGCTGATCGCCTGCGCCACCGTCGCCAACAACGACATCTGGTCGCGGCTGCGCGGGAAGGCGCGCTCCGGCGATCACGACGAGGTGCGGGGCAACCGCGTCTTCATCCTGGTCATGGGGATCGGAGTGATCGGCACGGCCATCGCGCTCAACGACGTGGTGGAGGCGCTGACCGTGGCGTACAACCTGCTCGTCGGCGGACTGCTGGTGCCGATCCTCGGCGGGCTGCTGTGGAAGCGCGGCACCGTGCAGGGCGCCCTCGCCGCCGTGGTCGTCGGCGGTCTCGCGGTGATCGGCCTGATGGCCGGGTACGGCATCCTCGCCAACGAGCCCGTCTACTACGGCCTCCTCTCCTCCCTCGCCGCGTACGTCGCCGTCTCCCTGGCGACGAAGCCGACCGACGCGGCGGTGCTGGCGAACTGGCGCGAGCGGCTGGCCGGCCGTGCCGCCCCCGAACTCGCGTCCGAACCGGTGCCGGCCCACCAGTAGAGTCGTCGTCAGAGGCAGTACATAGCGGTACGCACGCGATGAAGCGTAGGAAAGTAGGCAGCACCCCCATGACCAGCAACGAGACGCCCCGCGGCCCCGTCGACTCCTCCCGCGTCCCGCGGTACGCCGGTCCCGCGACCTTCGCCCGGCTGCCCCGCCTCGACGAGGTGGGCCGCGCGGACGTGGCGGTCGTGGGCGTGCCCTTCGACTCCGGTGTCTCCTACCGGCCGGGCGCCCGCTTCGGCGGCAACGCCATCCGCGAGGCGTCCCGGCTGCTGCGTCCGTACAACCCCGCGCAGGACGCCTCCCCCTTCGCGCTGGCGCAGGTGGCGGACGGCGGGGACGTCGCGGTGAACCCGTTCAACATCAACGAGGCCGTCGAGACCATCGAGGCGGCGGCCGACGAACTGCTCGGCACCGGCGCCCGGCTGATGACACTGGGCGGCGACCACACCATCGCGCTGCCGCTGCTGCGGAGCGTCGCCAGGAAGCACGGCCCGGTCGCGCTGCTCCACTTCGACGCCCACCTCGACACCTGGGACACCTACTTCGGCGCCGAGTACACCCACGGCACCCCGTTCCGGCGGGCGGTGGAGGAGGGCGTCCTCGACACCTCCGCCCTCTCGCACGTCGGCACCCGCGGCCCGCTCTACGGCAAGCAGGACCTCACCGACGACGAGAAGATGGGCTTCGGCATCGTCACCTCGGCGGACATCTACCGCCGCGGTGCCGACGAGGTCGCCGACCAGCTGCGGCAGCGCATCGGCGACCGCCCCCTCTACATCTCGATCGACATCGACTGCCTGGACCCCGCGCACGCCCCGGGCACGGGCACGCCCGAGGCCGGTGGTATGACGTCCAGGGAGCTGCTGGAGATCCTGCGCGGACTCTCCTCCTGCAACCTGGTGTCGGCGGACGTCGTCGAGGTGGCCCCCGCGTACGACCACGCGGAGATCACGTCGGTGGCGGCCTCGCACACCGCTTACGAACTGACCACGATCATGACCCGACAGATTGCCGAGGCACGCTCCAAGTGACCCACGACCACGACCTGGTGCTCCGCCCGACCGAGGCGCAGACGGCCGCAGCCCTGAACCCGCCCGCCGGCCGCAACGGCGGGGACCTGGTCGTGGAGACCCTGGCCGGGCTCGGCGCGACCACCGTCTTCGGGCTGCCCGGCCAGCACGCCCTCGGCATGTTCGACGCCCTGCGCCGCTCCGCCCTGCGCTATGTCGGCCTCCGGGTGGAGAACAACGCGGGCTTCGCGGCGGACGCGTACGGCAGGATCACCGGCGAGGCGGCCCCGCTGCTCCTCTCCACCGGCCCCGGCGCGCTGACCTCGCTGGCCGCGCTGCACGAGGCGGCCTCCGCGTCCGCGCCCGTGCTGGCGATCAGCAGCCAGATCCCGACGGCCGGCCTCGGCGGCGGCCGCCACGGCTACCTGCACGAACTCCCCGACCAGTCGGCCTCGTTCCGGGGCGTGGTGAAGTCGGTCCACACGGTCCGCACCCAGTCGCAGATCCCGTCGGCGATCGCGGCCGCCTGGCAGTCCGCGCTGACCGTCCCGCACGGCCCGGTCTGGGTGGAGATCCCGCAGGACGTCCTCCTCGCCGAGACGTCCGTCCCGGTGGTGACCGCGGTCGACGCGACCCCCGACGAACTCCCGCCGCGCCCCGAACTGACCGCCGTCGCGGCCGACCTGCTGTCCCGGGCCGCCCGCCCGGCGATCATCGCGGGCGGCGGGGTCGTACGGTCGGACGCCGCGGGGAAGCTGCGGCAGCTGGCGGAGACGCTGAACGCCCCGGTCGTCACCACCTACGGCGGCAAGGGCGCGTTCCCCTGGCAGCACCCGCTCTCCCTCCAGTCCTGGCTGGAGGACCGGCACACCACGGACTTCCTGGAGGACGCGGACGTCCTGCTGGTGGTCGGCTCGGGCCTCGGTGAACTCTCCTCGAACTACCACACGTTCAAGCCGCGCGGCCGGGTGATCCAGATCGAGGCCGACCTCGGCAAACTGGAGTCCAACCACCCCGCCCTCGGCATCCACGCGGACGCCCGCCTCGCGCTCCAGGCGCTGCTGGAGACGGTGACCCCGCGTGCGGACGACCAGGCGGCGGACCGGGTACGAGACCTGCTCTCGCGCGTCTCCGACCGCATCGCCGGCCAGGAACTCACCCTGGAACAGGACGTGCTGACGTCGGTCCGGCAGGCCCTGCCGGCCGGCTCCCCGTCCTTCTGGGACATGACGATCCTGGCGTACTGGGCCTGGTCGGCGTTCGACGCCGAGGCCCCGAACCTGATGCACTCGGCGCAGGGCGCAGGCGGTCTCGGCTACGGCTTCCCGGCCGCCCTGGGCGCGGCCGCCGCCGACCCGACCCGCCCGGTGCTGGCGGTCTCCGGCGACGGCGGCGCCCTCTACTCCATCGCCGAACTGGCGACGGCCAGGCAGTACGACCTCCCGGTCACCTGGCTCATCGTCGACGACGGCGGCTACGGCATCCTCCGCGAGTACATGACCGACGCCTTCGGCGAGGCCACGGCGACGGAGCTGACCCGCCCCGACTACGTGGCCCTCGCGGAGTCCTTCGGCGTCCCCGGCACCCGGACCACCCCGGAGAACCTGGCGGCGGACCTGGCGAAGGCCCTGGCCGCACCGGGCCCCTCGGTGGTCGTACTCCCGGCCCTGCTGCGGATGTTCGCACCGACGCATCTGGACTAGGGCGTGTTGCGGAGGAGGCCTCCGCGGTCAGCAGGCGCCCGGGCCCACTCCGTCGATCCGTCCCCCGAAGTCGCCGCGGTACTGGGAGCGCCAGTCGCC
This sequence comes from Streptomyces humi, assembly GCF_001005085.2. Taxonomy (GTDB): domain Bacteria; phylum Actinomycetota; class Actinomycetes; order Streptomycetales; family Streptomycetaceae; genus Streptomyces; species Streptomyces humi. Next base: position 142,166 of record NZ_LBMU02000070.1, on the reverse strand, counting down.
GTTGAAGACGTCGCGCTTCTCCTGCGGGTCCCAGTTGACGAAGCAGGCGCGGGTGGAGGCGACGAAGGAGCCGACGTTGTCGTGGAGGTTCGGCGGCATGTCGCGGTAGCCGCTGCGGGACGTCCACTCCCAGTGGTCGCCGCCGAAGCCCTCACCGCTCCAGAAGCAGACCGAGCCGTCGGGACAGGACGGGGCGGCGGCCGCGTGTGCGGAGGCGCTCTGGGCGGGGACGACGAGTGCGGTCAGCGCGAGGGCGGCGGCGAGGGACCAGGTGCGCAGCTTCACGGGACTCTCCGGAAAAGGGAGTTGGGGACGCCCCGGCGGAACTGCCGGGGCGCCCCCATGCTGCGGGCCGGCCATGCGGACACGCCCGAGTCCAAGATCGACTTCACCTGTGTGAGGGAAGTAGTAGGACCGGTCCGGACGGCGCCTACCAGATCGCGTCGACCCACTCCGGGTGGTCGATGAACGGGTTCCGGTTGTGCTGGTAGGTGTTGTAGATGACGTCGTTGCGGTTCTCCTCGAAGGAGTCCGGCGGGTCCTCGTCGTTCCACTGCTTCAGCACCGACAGTTTGCCGATGTACGGATTGGAGCCGTTGCCGACCTTGTCGTCGGGCTCCAGGTTCGCGAACCCGTCGTCGCCCTCGTAGCGCACGGCCATGTAGAGGATCATCCGGGCCACGTCGCCCTTGACGGCGTCGCGCGGCTCGAACGAGTCCGAGTCGACCTTGCTGCCGCCGCTGTTGGTGAAGGTGGAGCCGCCCTCGTCGAAGTCGAGGTTGCCGCGCTTGCCGTTGACCGCCACGTCCTCGGGACGGATGTGGTGCAGGTCCGTGCCGGGCCCGGTGGACGTGGTCAGGTCGCCGTGCGAGATCGCCCACACGTGCTCACGGTTCCAGTCGCCGCTGTCACCGCCGTTGAGGGACTTGCTGCGCGAGATGCCCGAGTACAGCAGGATCACGTTGCTGCTGTTGTTCGGGTCCTGGTCGGTCTTCTTCAGGGCGTCCCACAGGGCCGAGTACGACAGCTTGGTGACGTTCGCGCTGATGATCGTGTGCAGGGACGACTTCAGGCTCGTTCCCGTCTTGCCGATCGCGTTCTTGTAGTACGTCGAGTCGTACGCGGTCGTCGTGGCGGCGGCCGGGGTCGCCGTCAGCGCCGGGACCGTCAGGCCCACCAGGACGGCGGCGGTCGTCAGCGCCACCGGCTTCCAGCGCCGGATGTGTGTCGCCAGCATAAAGAGAGTCCCATCTACGCGGGTTGACGAGGCGGCAAGAAGGAGGGTGACATGAACATGAGGACGCGCAGGTAAACGGGACGTAAAAAGAGGCCCCCGACCGCGTGGTCGGGGGCCTCTTGGTGCCGGTGTGTCAGCTGACGTCCGAAGGGTCCAGCCGGTAGAGCGTCGAGGTGCTGCTCTGCGAGGAGGAACTTCCGCTCGTGCTCTTCGAGGGGCTCGTGCTCTTGCCCTGCGAGCTGGAACTTCCGCTCGTGCTCTTGCTGTACGCGCTCTCCTTCACCGCGGTGCCGTGCTTCTGCACCCAGGAGGTCACCTCGGAGCTGAGGGTGTTGTCACCGCCCATGCCCATGCCGCCGGAGCCGACCTGGATGTAGTGCAGCTTGCCCGCCTTCACCAGCTCCTTCAGCTTGGCGACGGTCATCGCCTTGTCGGACCCGGTGAAGCCCCACATGGAGATCACCGGTTCCCGCGCGCTGAGCTCGATCTGCGCCGCGGACTGGGAGTTGGAGACGGCCAGCAGCCAGGTGGCGCCGTCCATGTGCTTCTTGAGGTAGGCGATCAGGTCGCTGTCGACGCCGCCGCCCATACCGCCGCCGCCCATGCCGCCGCCGAAGCCGCCGCGCGTGCCGCCGGTACCGGTACCGCCGCCGGGCAGCTCGCCGGTGCCACCGGTTCCGCCGGGCATCCCGCCGGTGCCGCCGGGCAGTTCACCGTTTCCGGTGCCGCCGTTCGGCAGTTCGCCGGTGCCGCCGCCGGGGGCGGTCCCACCGTTTCCGGTGCCCGTGCCGCCGGGAGCCTGGCCGTTCGTCCCGCCGCCCGGCGCCTCACCGTTCATCCCGCCCGGGAACCCGCCGGCCTGGCTGTTCTGGCCGCCCTGCTGCGTACCGCCGGGCATCTCGCCGCCCCCCGGGAAGCCTCCGCGGTTGCCGCCGCCTCCGCCGGGTCCGCCGCCGAAGCCGCTGCCCGTCGAGGGGCCCGCGGTCGGGTTCGTACCGCCACGCATCCCGCCGCCGGTGCCGCTGCCGAACGGCAGGGTCGCCGCGTACGCCGTCGGGCCGGCCAGCGCCGCGACCACGGCCGCCGCCAGCGAGACCGCCAGCAGCCGGACCCTGCCGCCCGACCGGAAGAGGATCATGCCCACGATGCCGGCCGCGGTCAGCACGCCGACCGTCGGCCACAGCCAGGTGTTCCAGCCGGAGGCCCGGCGCAGCAGCACGATCGCCCACACGCCGGTGACACCGAAGGCGAGGGGAAGGACCCACACCCACCGCTTGTCGGTGCGGAACGCGTCCAGCAGCATCACGCCGCCGCCGGCGCACAGCACCGCGATGCCCGGGGCGAGCGCGGTCGTGTAGTAGGGGTGCATGGTGCCCTGCGCGGTCGCGAAGATCACGTAGTGCAGGAGGGTCCAGCCGCCCCACAGGACCAGCGCCATCCGCCTGAGGTCGGTGCGCGGGGCGCGCCCGCACAGCACCAGACCGCCGACGAGCGCGATGGCCGAGAAGGGCAGCAGCCAGGAGATCTGGCCGCCGAGGACGTCGTTGAACATCCGGCCGAGGCCCGCGGAACCGGAGAAGCCGCCGCCTCCGCCCCCGCCGCCACCGCCGTTGCCCTCGCCGCCGAAGACCCGGCCGAGGCCGTCGTACCCCATGATCAGGTCCCAGGCGGAGCCGTCCGTGGAGCCGCCGATGTAGGGCCGGTCGGAGGCCGGGACCAGGGAGACGGCGATCGCCCACCAGAAGCTGGAGACGGCCAGGACGACCGCGGCGAGCAGCAGGTTGACGACGCGCTTCACCCAGGGCGCCTTCGACGCGTACAGGTAGAGCGCGAAGACGGCGGGCAGCGCGATCCAGCCCGCGAGCAGCTTGGTGTTGAAGGCGAGACCGAAGCAGGCGGCCGAGCCGAGCAGCGGCAGCAGCCTCTCGTCACGGGTGGCGCGGAAGGCGAGCGCCGCGCCCGACACCATGAGGAACACCAGAAGGGTGTCGGGGTTGTTGTCGCGGTTGATGGCGACGGTGATCGGGGTCAGCGCCAGCACCAGCGCGGCGACGGCCGCCGCGCCGTGGCCCCACACCCGCTTCACGGTGGTGTGCAGGATGTAGATCGTGGCGAGCGCCAGCACGATCATCGGCGCCATCATCTGCCACGTGCCGAAGCCGAGGATCCGGCTCGACAGGCCCATGACCATGGTCGCGAGCGGCGGTTTGTCGACGGTCAGGAAGTTGCCCGGGTCCAGCGAGCCGAAGAACCAGGCCTTCCAGCTCTTCGTGCCGGCCCAGACGGCTCCGCTGTAGAAGGTGTTCATGTCGGAACCGGAGAGGTTCCAGGCGTAGAGCACCGCCGCCAGGACCAGGATCGCGACCAACGCGGGAAGGGACCAGCGTGGTGCCCTGTCCGGCAGGGGAGCCGCGGAAGCCGCCGTGGGCGGGGCCCAGTCGGGGGACACGGTCGGGTGCGTGTGGGGGGTGGGATCGGTGGCAGATGTCACGAGCCCAACATGCAGCGGCGCGATGGGTGAGCGCTGTGCTGATCCTGGGAACGGCCTGTGGGTGGGTGAGATGTGGGTAAGAGGGCGGCCGGTGCGGGCCGCTCGCACACGGGCGGCGGCCGGTGCGGGCCGCCCTCCGCGCGGGCGACCGGCGGTCAGCGCACCCGGACCGACAGGCGGTAGAACCTGGTCGTCTGGGCCGCGTTCTGGTTGTCGTCGCTGACCAGGAGGACCTGGTAGCGGCCCTTCGCGTGGCCCGTGACCACCATGCCCTCGATGTTGTCGAGGAGCGGGTTGGGCTGCGGCTGCCTGGCCGTGGCGCCCAGCGACGGGCAGGTCGCGATGTCCGTCAGCAGCGTCTTCCTGATCAGGTGGACGCCCGTCTGCCCGGTCAGGTTCCCGATCCCGCGGGTGTCCGTGGCGTGCCGCGGGTCGGCGAGGAAGAGGCGGACGGTGTTGCCGACGCCGGAGGTGAAGCCGCGCTCCAGGACCAGCAGCCGGCCGTCGGGCAGCGCCTGCACCTCGGGGACGCCGAGGGCCGGGTCGTCGGTGCGGTAGGCGTACTGGGCCGACAGTTCGAAGTGGTCGCCCCTGGTGCGCCGCCAGGTCTGGAAGCGGACGGTCCCGGGGGTGTCCCCGGAGATCGCGTCCTCCATGGAGGCCAGCAGGGTGCGGCCGCCGTTCAGCAGGGTCAGGCCCTCGAAGGTCTGGTTGGAGGTGGCCCGCCCGGCGGGGGACACCAGCAGGGACGACGGCACCGGGAGCCGGTCCAGGATCCTGCCGTCCGCCGAGTAGCGCCGGACGGACGGCTCGGTCTCGGAGGTGATCAGCCGGGTGCCGTCCCGGTCCACGGCCAGGCCCTCGGAGTCGAGCGCCGCGCCGTTCTCGTCGGCGAGCCCGACGGCCTTCTCCGGCGCGAGCGTCTTCGCGTCCAGGTCGAAGAGGTAGGACCGGTCGGCCAGGGCGGCCAGGGAGCCGTCCTTGTCCACGGCGAGCGCGGACAGGTTCCCGACGAAGTAGCCGCCGAAGGTCGTCTTGTCGAGGGCGTCGGAGAAGCCGTCGATGGACACCGAGGGCGAACAGGCGCTGTTCGTCGTGGTGTTGGTGGTCGTGGCCGTGGCGGGCCCGGCGGCGGACAGACAGGTGGCCGCCGCCAGGCCGGCGGTGACGGTGGCGAGTACGGTTCGCAGGCGCATGGCGGTCACCGTAGGACGCGACGGTGACGGGCCGGAGGCCGCCTCATGAAGGGACGGGCCGATTTCCGGCCAAGGAGCCTCAGGACGCCCTGAGATCCTTGTGGACGACCTTCGCGACGGCCTGGATCGTGTTGATGCCGTAGGACGTCGTGCTGTTGTCCTGGGTCAGCACGGTCATCTGGTAGTCGTGCCCGCCGCCCGTGAACGTGCCGAGGCTGTGCACCCGCCAGCCGTGCGTGGCGCGCTGTAGCCAGCCGTTCTTGACGTGCACGGCGACACCGGACGGGGCGCCGTAGGGGGTGCCCCACCGCTGGGACGAGATGACCTGCCCCATCAGCTTCAGGATGTAGGCCCGAGCGTTGTCGCTGAGCACGGTGTTCTTGGCGGTGACCAGGGCGAGCAGCTTCTGCTCGTCGCGCACGTCGATCTGGGTCAGGCCCCAGTAGCCGTTCGCGCCCGGCGTGGTCTGCGTCATGCCGGCGGCGCTCAGGAAGCCCTTGATCTTCGTCAGACCCAGCTGCCTCCACAGCTTGCTGGTCGCGTCGTTGTCCGACTTGGTGATCATGGCCTTGGCGAGCGTCTGCTCGGTGGTGGTCAGATACCGGTTGTGTTTCTTCGCGTCCCACAGCAGCGTGGCGAGGACGGTGACCTTGACCGTGCTGGCCGAGTCGTAGTGGGTGGTGGAGCGAAGTGTGCAGGTCGTCTTCGTGGACCGGTCGTACAGCCCGACGGCGATCGTCCCCCTGCGGTTCGCGATGGCCGCCGTGATGTCCGTCTTCAGCTTCGCGGCCAGGCCCGCCTTCGCGGACGTACAGCTGACCGTGGGCGCGGCGGCCGAGGCGGGCGCCGAGGCCACGCCCACGGTGAGCGCGGCCCCGCCGACAACCGCCGCCAGCGCGCGGGCACGTCTGGATATCCGGTGAGTCATGCCCGATGTGACGCACGAGTTCGCACGAATGGTTGTACGAGAGTCGATGGCTTTGACGATCCGTTATCCGGTCCGGCGCCGGGCCGGACGTCAGCGCTTGAGCGTGAACGTGAAGTCGCAGGAGAGCCGGCCGTCCAGCCGGACCGCCGAGACGAGCCGCCCCTCCGCGATCAGTCGCCCGACGTCGGCCCGCGCGAGACCGCAGCCCTCGGCGACGAGCCGCGCCGGCCGGACGGGGATCGGCGCCGCGAAACGCACCGCGACGTCGAGCACCTCCCGGTCGGGACGGCCCGTGCCGCCGGTGTCGAGGCGCCAGGCCCCGTCCCAGTCGAGAGCGATCCGGTTGCGTCGCCGCACCACCGGATCCAGCAGCAACTCGGCTGCCAGGGAGGGGTCGTTGGCATGCAGCCGGTCCAGCAGCAGGGGTGGTACGGAGCGCACGTCCGTCCGCTCCAGGACCGTGAGCTTCGCGGTCCGGCCGCAGCCGGCGCAGAGCACGAGGAGCCAGGCGTCGATGAGTTTGTGGTGGGCGTTGACACGGAACTTTCCGTTCGCCCGGAAGCGCGGGGACGCGCACGCGTGGCAGCGGCGCAGGACGAGGGGCAGGCAGGTGGGCATGACGACCCAGTTGTCGAGCACAGGAACACACCGGTCTCAGTGAGAAATCCGCAGCGGGAAAGAGCGCGGCACGCAGGCGCGACGCGCGACAGTTCAGCTCTCGGGAGGTCTCACACGGTGTGCAACGGCACGTCCTTGCCTGGGAGTTGTGGTCCACAGGCACGGTAGGGGCGCGCGGCACCACCGGGCCACCGGTTTTCCCGCGTGGCCAGACCTGGCGGACGTGCGCCGCGAGACGGTCGGCGAACGCGGTGACGTGGAGTGTCCGCGACCTGGGCCGCCGAGGACTTCGCCGAACTCGGGACCGCGGGCGCGGCCCTCGTGATCGCCGGCACCCGCACCGTCCCGCCGTTCGCCCCGTGCGCGGCCCGCCCGCCGGACAACCACAGCGTGATCATCGAGTTCCGCGTCGACGGCGTGGACCGGGTGTACCGGAACCTGACCGGCTTCGTCACCGGCTTCGTCACCGGCTTCGTCACCGGCCCACCACGGTGCCCTGGGGCAACCGCTCCCTGCTGTTCCGTGACCGGACGGCAACCTCGTCACCTTCTTCACCCCGGGCACCCGCGAAGCCGACAGCGGCCCCGGCCGGGAGGAGCCCCGGGCCGGCAGGGCCCAGGCCCTCGGACCGACGCTCCTCCGTCTCGTGCCCGAGAATTGTTGCGGAGGGATGAAATCCGCTTCCGGCCGCGTTGCGACGTTGTGGCGATGCGGAAGACCAGGGCGAACGGAGGGCACCGCGTGGCGGGGCAACAGGGGGAGCGGGGACAGGGTGGCTGGGCGCGCAGACTCGCGGGGTACGCCTGGCGGCACCCCAGGGACGTCGTGCTCGCGCTCGGGTCCTCGCTGGCCGGAATGGCCGTGCTGGCCGTCGTACCGCTCATGACCAAGGTGATCATCGACGACGTGATCGGTGATCACAGCCGGTCGATGGCGCCCTGGGCCGGCGGGCTGATCGGGGCCGCCGTCCTCGTCTACGTCTCCACCTACGTACGGCGCTACTACGGCGGCCGGCTCGCCCTCGACGTCCAGCACGACCTGCGGACGGAGATGTACGACACCCTCACCCGGCTCGACGGGCGGCGCCAGGACGAACTGTCCACGGGCCAGGTCGTCGGCCGGGCCACCAGCGACCTCCAGCTGATCCAGGGCCTGCTCTTCATGCTGCCGATGACCATCGGCAACGTCCTCCTCTTCGTGATCTCCCTCGCGATCATGGCCTGGCTGTCGCCGCCGCTCACGCTGGTCGCCCTCGCCGTCGCTCCGGCCCTGTACTGGATCGCCAGGCGCAGCCGCGCCAAGCTGCACCCCGCCACCTGGTACGCCCAGGCCCAGGCCGCCGCCGTCGCCGGGGTGGTCGACGGCGCGGTGAGCGGCGTACGCGTGGTCAAGGGGTTCGGGCAGGAGGAGCAGGAGACCGGCAAGCTCCGCGAGGTCGGGCGCAGGCTCTTCGCCGGGCGGCTGCGCACGATCCGGCTGAACAGCAGGTTCACCCCGGCGCTCCAGGCCGTCCCGGCCCTCGGCCAGGTCGCCATGCTGGCGCTCGGCGGCTGGCTGGCGGTACGCGGCCACATCACCCTCGGCACCTTCGTCGCGTTCTCCTCGTACCTCGCCCAGCTGGTCGGCCCGGTCCGGATGCTCGCCGTGGTCCTCACCGTCGGCCAGCAGGCCCGCGCCGGCACCGAACGCGTCCTGGAGCTGATCGACACCCGGCCGACCATGAGGGACGGCACGAAGACCCTCCCCGCCGACGCGCCCGCCACCGTCGAGTTCGACGACGTGGCGTTCGGCTACGACCAGGGGCGCCCGGTCCTCCAGGGGCTGAGCCTCGAGATCCGCGCCGGCGAGACCCTCGCCGTCGTCGGCTCCTCCGGCTCGGGCAAGTCCACGGTCTCCCTCCTGCTCCCCCGCTTCTACGACGTCACCCACGGCGCCGTCCTGATCGGCGGCCACGACGTCCGTGAGCTGACGCTCGACTCGCTGCGGGCCGCGATCGGCCTGGTCCCGGAGGACTCGTTCCTCTTCTCGGACACGGTCCGCGCCAACATCGCGTACGGCCGTCCCGACGCCACCGAGGAGGAGATCCGCGCCGCCGCCCAAGCCGCCCAGGCCGACCGCTTCATCGCCGAGCTGCCCGACGGCTACGACACCAAGGTCGGCGAGCAGGGCCTCACCCTCTCCGGCGGCCAGCGCCAGCGCGTCGCCCTGGCCCGCGCCATCCTCACCGACCCGCGGCTGCTCGTCCTCGACGACGCCACCTCGGCCGTCGACGCCCGCGTGGAGCACGAGATCCACGAGGCGCTCAGACACGTGATGCGGGGCCGCACGACCCTGCTCGTCGCGCACCGCCGCTCCACCCTCAACCTCGCCGACCGCATCGCCGTCCTCGACAACGGCCGGCTCGCCGACATCGGCACCGACGAGGAGCTCCAGGAGCGGTCGGCGCTGTACCGCAGGCTGCTGACCGACCCCGACGAACTGGGCGGGGTCTCGCCGGGGCACGCCCTGCCCGCCGGGCCGCGCGAGGACATCTCCGTACGGGAGGAACTGGACGCCGAGTTCGACGCCGAGCGCGGTGTGACCCCGCGCCTGTGGACCGGCGACCGTACGCCGCGGGACCTCGCCCTCTCCGGCACCCCGGCCACCCCCGAACTGCTCGCCCAGGTGGACGCCCTGCCCCCGGCGACCGACACCCCCGACATCGACGAGGACCGCGCCGTCCGCCCCGAGGACTCCTACGGCCTGCGCCGCCTGCTGCGCGGCTTCGGCGCCCCCCTCCTCGTGAGCCTCGGTCTGGTGGCCGTGGACGCCGGCATGGGCCTCCTCCTGCCGGTGCTGATCCGGCACGGCATCGACCAGGGCGTCTCCCGGATGGCGCTGGGCGCGGTGTGGGCGGCCGCGCTGCTGGGGCTGTTCGCGGTGCTCGCGCAGTGGGCCGCCCAGACCGGCGAGACCCGGATGACCGGCCGTACCGGCGAACGGGTCCTCTACTCGCTCCGGCTGAAGATCTTCGCCCAGCTCCAGCGGCTCGGACTCGACTACTACGAGCGGGAGCTGACCGGCCGGATCATGACGAGGATGACCACGGACGTGGACGCCCTGTCCACCTTCCTCCAGACCGGTCTGGTCACGGCCTTCGTCTCCGTCGTCACGTTCTTCGGCATCATGGTCGCCCTGCTGGTGATCGACGTGCAGCTGGCCCTCGTCGTCTTCACCACCCTGCCGCCGCTGGTCGTCGCGACCTTCTTCTTCCGCCGGGCGAGCGTGAAGGCGTACGAACTCGCCCGCGAGCGGGTGTCGGTGGTCAACGCCGACCTCCAGGAGTCGGTGGCGGGCCTCAGGATCGTCCAGGCCTTCCGGCGCGAGGGCGACGGCTCCCGGCGCTTCACCGAGCGCAGCGAGAGCTACCGCAGGGCCCGTATCCGGGGCCAGTTCCTGATATCGGTCTACTTCCCGTTCGTGCAGCTGCTGTCCTCGGTGGCGGCGGCGAGCGTGCTGATCGCCGGCGCGCACCGGGTCGAGGCGGCCACCCTCACCACCGGCGCGCTGGTCGCCTACCTGCTCTACATCGACCTGTTCTTCGCGCCCGTCCAGCAGCTCTCCCAGGTCTTCGACGGCTACCAGCAGGCGACCGTCTCCCTCGGCCGCATCCAGGAACTGCTGCGTGAGCCGACCTCCACGAAGTCCGCCGAGCAGCCCCGCGAGGTGGACGCCCTGCGCGGCGACATCGCCTTCGAGGACGTGCGCTTCGCCTACGGCGCCGCCGACCAGGGGGACGCGGCCCTCACCGGAGTCGACCTGGTCATCCCCGCCGGGCAGACGGTCGCCTTCGTCGGCGAGACCGGCGCGGGCAAGTCGACCCTGGTGAAGCTGGTGGCGCGGTTCTACGACCCGACGAGCGGCCGGGTCACCGCCGACGGCACCGACCTGCGGGACCTGGACCTCACCTCGTACCGGCACCGTCTCGGGGTGGTCCCGCAGGAGGCGTACCTGTTCCCCGGCACCGTCCGGGACGCCATCGCGTACGGGCGGCCCGGGGCCGGCGACGCCGAGGTGGAGGCGGCGGCCCGCGCGGTCGGCGCCCACGAGATGATCGCCACCCTCGACGGCGGCTACCTCCACGAGGTGGCCGAGCGCGGCCGGAACCTCTCGGCCGGCCAGCGCCAGCTGATCGCGCTCGCGCGAGCGGAGCTCGTCGACCCCGACGTGCTGCTCCTCGACGAGGCGACGGCGGCGCTCGACCTGGCGACCGAGGCGCAGGTCAACCTGGCCACCGACCGTCTCGCGGGCCGTCGTACGACGCTCGTGGTCGCTCACCGGCTGACCACCGCGGCGCGCGCCGACCGGGTGGTGGTCATGGACCACGGCCGGGTCGCCGAGGACGGCACCCACGAGGAACTCCTCGCCCGCGGCGGCCGGTACGCCGAACTGTGGCGCACCTTCACCGGCCAGGCCGGGGAACCGGAGGAGCCGGTGGGCGCGGCCCGCTGAACCGCGGCCCGCTGAACCGCGGCTCGCCGTCCGCCGCCCGCCGCCGGAGCACCGCCGAGGGGGCCGTCGAGGGGGCGGCGGTCCCGCGTCCCTGACGGTCGTGCAACCATCCGACATACGTCCTGCGTCCGTACATCAGTACGCACCTGGCGTACACGGAGGGTGCACGGCTGCGGCATGGGAGGGGACGACGGTGGACAGTGGTGCGATACGTCGGCGGCTGGCGTTCGGCGCGGCCGTGCTGGCCGCCTCCGGGGCCTTCGCCCTCGCGGCGCCGGCCCAGGCGCGGGCGGTGACGGCCGAGAACTGCGCCGGCCGCGAGGTCCGGACCCTGCCGTTCACCACCGGCACGGTGCACGTCTACCGGCAGGGCGGCTACGTCTGCGCCGTCACCCTCTCCAAGAACCCCGGGACCAAGCGCACCATGTCCGTCAGCGTCCAGGCGCGCGGCAACCGCCCGGTCGTGGACAAGGGCAGGTACACCCGCCGCGCGGGCCCGGTGACCGTGCACGCGGGCCATCGCTGCGTGTGGGTGAAGGGCGCGGTGGCGGGCGGCTCGGTGAGCTCGGGGTGGATCCTCTGCTGAGGACCGGCCGGCCCCGGCGGGCGCGTCATGCCCGGTCTGCTGTGTGCGTCCGGTACGTCAGCCCGTGGCCGATCGGGTACAGCACCTGGGCCGGGTCGTCCGCCCGCCCGACCGGCACCGGCAGTCTGCCGCGTGGCGCCACCCGGCCCGCGATCACCCGGGCGGCCGCCCGCAGTTCGACGTCGGTCCAGCAGTAGGACGCCAAGCAGGCCTTGACGGTGGGCAGTTGGGCCACGTCGTACGGATTGCGCAGCGCGACCGCGACCACCGGCCGTCCGGTGCCCACCAGTTGGCCCACCAGCTTCTGCTGCCCGCTACCCGCCGTGACGTTGTACGTCCCGACGACCACCGCGTCCGTCCCCTCGGCCGCCGCGACCGCCTCCTCGACCGTGGCCGCGGAGGGGTCCGTGCCGGTGGACAACGCGCTCGCGGCGAAACCGAGTTCGGTGAGCGCGGCGGCGAGCACGCCGGTGGGCGGGCCCGTCGTGCCGGACGGGGCCGCCGGATCGGCGCCCACCACCAGCACCTTGTGGTGGGTGCGCGGCGACAGCGGGAGCAGACCGCCCTCGTTGACCAGCAGGGTGGTGGTGCGTTCGGCGACCCGGTCGGCGACGGCGAGGTGGTGGGCCGTGCCGACCACCCGGCGGACGTCCTTCGCGTCGACGTACGGCCGGTCCAGCAGCCCCAGCCGCGACTTCAGGCGCAGGACGCGCAGGATCGACTCGTCCAGCCGGGACTCGGTCAGCTCGCCGTTCCGCACGGCCTCCAGGACGGCGTTCCAGGCGACGTCCAGGGCGGGCGGGTCGAGGAGCTGGTCGACACCGGCCTTGAGGGCGAGCACGGGCACCCGGTCGTCGCCGTACTTCGTGCGCACCCCCGCCATGCTCAGCGAGTCGGTCACCACCACACCGTCGTAGCCGAGTTCACCGCGCAGGATGCCGGTGACCACGGGGTGGGAGAGGGTCGCCGGGTCACCGGAGTCGTCCAGGGCCGGGAACTGGATGTGCGCGGTCATGACCGAGTCGACGCCCGCCGCGACGGCCGCCCGGAAGGGCACCGCGTCCAGCTTCTCCCACAGCTCCCGGCTGTGCGTGATGACGGGGAAACCGGTGTGGCTGTCCACCGTGGTGTCGCCGTGCCCCGGGAAGTGCTTGGCGGTGGCGGCCACCCCGGCCTCCTGGTACCCCCGTGCCTCGGCGGCGGCCAGCGCGCCCGCCGCGTCCGGATCGGCGCCGAAGGACCGCACTCCGATGACGGGGTTGGCCGGGTTCACGTTGACGTCGGCGTCGGGGGAGTAGTCCTGCCGGACCCCCATCGCCCGCAGTTCGGCACCGGAGACCCGGCCGACGGTACGGGCGTCGGCCGTCGAACCGCCCGCCCCGATCGCCATCGCGCCCGGGAAGAGGGTGGCGGGCCGGCCGATCCGGCAGACGGCGCCGTGCTCCTGGTCGGTGCTGATGAGCACGGGCAGCCCGCGCGGCTGTGCCAGGGACGCCCGCTGGATCCCGTTCGACAGCTCGGCGATCTGCCGCGGATCACGGGTGTTGTGGGTCCAGGTGAAGTAGATGATCCCGCCGACCCGGTACTTCGCGACGAGCTCGGCGGCGGTGCGGACGCCGAGCTCCTTCAGGTTGGCGTCGATGTCGGCCTGGTCGGGAGCGGTGGCGGAGTGGCCGTGGACCCGCGCCACGAACAGCTGGCCGACCTTCTCCTGGAGCGTCATCCGGGAGACCAGGGCGCGCAGTGTCCGCTCGTCGGAGTCGAGGGAGTGCGCGCTGGTGCCGACGGTCAGTCCCGCGGTCACACCCGCGGTCGCGGCGAGAAGGGTGCGTCTGGAGGGCACGTGCGCTCCTTCCGGTGGGGAACCCTGAGGGCAAGGTAGCCGGAAAGGGGCCGCCATCGGCGCATTGGAGGGGGGCACGTCGATGGCGGCGGGCCGGCGGCCGCGGTACGGCGGAGAGGGTGGGCCGCACCACGAGGACTCTTCCGACAGCCTGCGCGTTGGACGGCCGGAGCCGGGGCCAGGTTCCCGCCGGCCACCGGATCCCGGAAATCCGCCGGCGGAAGGATCCGAGACACCTCGGCGGAGCGCCCCGCCAGGCTCGCTGGGGGTCCCCCCGGCCGAAGGCTGGGGGAGGAACCGCGCGAACGGCCCCCACCGGCCCGCGCACGACGATCCACCGTTCCACCCCATGGACAGACATCCCCGCACCGACGAGGAACCGGAGATCATCGGCGCATGCCCGTCGCCCCCATCCCCGGTTCCAAGTCCGTCACCGCCCGCGCCCTCTTCCTCGCGGCCGCCGCCGACGGAGTCACCACCCTCGTCCGCCCCCTCCGCTCCGACGACACCGAGGGCTTCGCCGAGGGACTGACCCGGCTCGGCTACCGCGTCGGCCGCACCCCGGACACCTGGCAGGTGGACGGCCGCCCGCAGGGCCCCGCCGTGCCCGAGGCCGACGTCCACTGCCGGGACGGCGCCACCACCGCCCGCTTCCTGCCCACGCTCGCCGCCGCCGGCCACGGCAGCTACCGCTTCGACGCGTCCGAGCAGATGCGCCGCCGCCCCCTCGCCCCGCTCACCCGCGCCCTGCGCGACCTCGGTGTCGACCTGCGGCACGAGGCGGCGGAGGGCCACCACCCGCTGCGCGTCGAGGCGGCCGGGGTGGAGGGCGGCGAGGTGACCCTGGACGCCGGGCAGTCCTCGCAGTACCTCACCGCGCTGCTGATGCTCGGACCGCTGACCCGCAGGGGCCTGCGGATCCGGGTGACGGACCTGGTATCCGCGCCGTACGTGGGGATCACCCTCGCGATGATGCGGTCGTTCGGGGTGCAGGTGGCACGGGAGGGGGACACCTTCGTCGTACCGCCGGGCGGCTACCGGGCCACCACCTACGCGATCGAACCCGACGCCTCCACCGCGAGCTACTTCTTCGCCGCGGCGGCCGTCACGGGCCGCGAGGTCACCGTGCCGGGCCTCGGGCAGGGCGCGCTCCAGGGGGACCTCGGCTTCGTCGACGTCCTGCGCAGGATGGGCGCCGAGGTGGAGACCGGCGCGGACCGCACCACCGTCCGGGGCACCGGCGCACTCCGCGGCGTCACCGTCAACATGCGGGACATCTCCGACACCATGCCCACCCTCGCGGCCGTCGCCCCCTTCGCGGACGGCCCCGTCCGGATCGAGGACGTGGCCAACACGCGGGTGAAGGAGTGCGACCGGCTGGACGCCTGCGCGGAGAACCTGCGCCGGCTCGGCGTCGAGGTCGCCACGGGCGAGGACTGGATCGAGATCCGCCCCGGCAGCCCCGCCCCCGCCGAGATCAGGACCCACGGCGACCACCGCATCGTCATGTCCTTCGCGGTGACGGGCCTGCGCACCCCCGGCATCACCTTCGACGACCCGGGCTGCGTGAAGAAGACGTTCCCGGGGTTCCACGAGGCGTTCGGGGAACTGGCCGCGGGCTGGGGGATCCCGCTCGACGCCGCCTGAGGCCCCGTTCCCGCGCCGGCGGCCGGGCCCGCCCGCCGCCGCGCCGTGCTCAGCGCCCGCGGCCGGCCGCCCGCAGCCGCGCCGTGCTCAGCGCCCGCGGCCGGCCGCCCGCAGCCGCGCCGTGCTCAGGCCGATTCGTTGAGGAGCCGGGAGAGGTGGTCGCGGCCCGCGGCCAGGAGGCCGGGCAGCGGGGCCGCCGCCTCGTACCAGCGCTTCTCGTACTCCCAGCACAGCCAGCCGTCCCAGCCGTGCCGGGAGAGGACCTCCACGCAGTCGGAGAGGGGCAGGATCCCGGCGCCCAGCGCCAGCGGGGTGGTGTCCTCGGCCGAGGCGATGTCCTTGACCTGGACGTATCCGAGGTGCGGCGCGAGGGCCGCGTAGGTCTCGGCGGGCTGTTCGCCGCCCAGCCAGGTGTGCATGACGTCCCAGAGGGCGCCGGCCATGCGGTGGCCGACCGGGCCGAGCACGCGGATGGCGTCGGCGCCGGTGCGGTGCGAGTCATGGGTCTCGAGCAGGATCCGTACGCCGAGCGCGGAGGCGTCCTCGGCGACCGTGCCGAGCCGCCGGGCGGCGATCGCGTCGGACTCGGCGGCCGGCACGTCGGGGTCGGCGCCGGGGAAGACGCGCACGAAGGAGGCGCCCAGGTCGTGCGCCAGCTGGAGGAGTTGCCGCATCTCGTCGAGGACCGGCGCGTCCTCACCGGGCGCGGCGACCCGCGCGTAGCCCGCGACGCCCAGCACCTCCACCCCGCACGACTTGAACTCGGCGGCGACATCCGCCCGTTGGGCCGGCCCGAGACCTGGGTGCACCGGCTCCTCCGGGTGGGCGCGCAGCTCCACACCGTGGTAGCCGTGGGTGGTGGCGAGCGCCAGCACGTCCGAGACGGGCAGACCGGGGACCCCGAGGGTGGAGAAGGCGAACTTCATGCTCACCAACCTAGTCTCAGCGGCCCGTCCCGTGCAGATCCAGTCGCCAGTCCTGGCCGACCAGGTCCTGACCGAAGGAGCGGTGCGGCTTCTCGGCGCTGAGGACGAAGCCGTGCCGCTGGTAGACGCGGCGGGCCGAGGACAGGATGTCGTTGGTCCACAGCACCAGGTCCCGGTAGCCGACCCCGCGCGCGAAGTCCACCACGGCGCCGACCAGCCGGTCCCCGATGCCGAGCCCGCGGGCGTCCGGCTCGACCAGCAGCAGCCGCAGCCGCGCGGTGCCCGGGGCGTCGTCCCGCACGCACATCACGCAGCCCACCGGCCGCCCGGCCCACTCGGCGATCCAGGTCCGCTCCAGGTGCGGGTCGTGGTCCTCGGCGTAGTCGGCGACGATCCGGGCGACCAGCCCTTCGTAGTCGGCGTTGAAGCCGTACTCGGCGGCGTACAGGGCGGCGTTGCGCTGCACGATCCAGCCCAGGTCGCCGGGGTGCGGCTCGCGCAGCACGGGCTCGGCCGCGCCGTCCGGGGCGTGCCCGTCGCCGAGGAGGGTGCGGATGGTGCGCATGGCCTCGGCCAGGCGCGGCCGGTCGCCGGGGTCCAGGGCGCCCAGCAGCGAGCCGACCGACTCCCGGGCCCGTTCGTCCAGCAGGCCGGCGGCGGCCCGGCCGGCCGTGGTGAGGGACACCCGGCGCCGCCGCGGATCCTTGTCCGAGGGGGCGCGCTCGATCAGCCCGGCGGTCTCGAACTTGTTGAGGATGCGGCTCAAGTACCCCGCGTCCAGTGCGAGATCGGCGCGCAGGTCGGCCGCGTCGGTGTCCGTGGAGTGCGCGAGTTCGTAGAGCACCCGGGCCTCGGTGAGGGTGTACGGGGCGTAGAGGTGGCGGCCGTAGTCGAGGGCGCCGATGAGGTTGGTGTAGAAGCGGTTGAAGGCGCGGACGTCCTGGACGGTCATGGCGGGACCTCGATGATTGACTGAGTCAGAGATATCGCCCTCCGAGGCTAACCCGTCGCCCCGTCAGGCCGGAAGGCGTCGGCCCGAACGCGGGCCGTCCGGGCTTTACTTGTTCTTTTTGCCTGGTCTCGGTCCTGCTTTTGACTTCGTCGCGTCAGCGCCGTAGGTTTATACACGAACGTCACTTATGTCCGTTTTCAACTTCGGGCGTGACGTGGTCCGCCGGAGAACCCGTGCGGTGCGGAGAACCGGCATCGAGGGCGGCGGACGCGCTCAGAGCTGCGCGCAGGCTCTGGAGCGCACGCAGGGCGGTCCCCCTGAGCGGCCGCCGGTACACATCCACACCCTCGGAGAGGGGCGAGAAATGCGCGCGCACACCACACGTATGAAGAGGGTCGCGATCGCTGCGATCTCGGCGCCCATCCTGGCGCTCGCGGCCGGTGCCGGAGTCGCCGGCGCGGCCACCGGTGCCGCACCCGCCCACGTCGCCGCGTACGGCGACCACGGCGGCGGTGGCGGCGGTGGCGGCCACGGCGGCGGTGGCGGCTACGGCGGCGGCGGCCACGGTGGCGGCGGCTACGGCGGTGGCGGCTACGGCGGCGGTGGCTACGGCGGTGGCGGCTACGGCGGCGGCCACGACCACGGCGGCTGGGGCTGGGGCGGCGACGACGACTACGGCTGGGGCGGCGGCCACCACGGTGGCGGCGGCTGGGGCGGCGACGACGACGGCTGGGGCGGGGGCGGCGGCTACGGCGGCGGTGGCTGGGGAGACTGAACCCACGGTCGCTGACGCTCTCTGACAGTGAAGGACGGATCCGGGTGCCCGACCCCTCGGGCACCCGGACCCGTGCATCGAATCCCTTGCGGGGCACGGGCCCCGACGCCAGGAGGCGGTGACCGGATGAGGATCGTCTGCGTGGGCGGAGGCCCGGCCGGACTCTACTTCTCGATCTCGGCGAAGCTGCGGGACGCCGGACACGAGATCACCGTCCTGGAGGCGGACCCGCCCGAGGCCACCTACGGCTGGGGCGTCGTGTACTGGAACGACCTGCTGGACATCCTGCACGGCAACGACCCCGAGAGCGCCCGCGCGATCAGCGCCGGCTCCGTGCTCTGGCAGCAGCAGGACATCCGCGTGCACGGCGACCGGCACGACGGGACCGCCTACTTCGGCGGCTACGGCTACAGCATGGGCCGCGCCGCCCTGCTCGACATCCTGACCCGGCGCGCCCGGTCCCTGGGCGTGGACGTACGGCACGGAGAGCGCCTCGCCGACCCCGCCGACCTGCCCGAAGCCGACCTGGTGCTGGCCGCCGACGGCGCGAACAGCCGGATCCGGCAGAGCCGCGCCGAGCACTTCGGCACCCGGCTGGAGACCGGCCGCAACCCGTTCATCTGGCTCGGCACGGACCGGCAGTTCGACAGTTTCGTCTTCGCCTTCGAGGAGACCGAGGCGGGCTGGATCTGGTTCCACGCCTACCCGTCGTTCAAAGGTGTCAGCACCTGCATCGTCGAGTGCTCCCCGGAGACCTGGCAGGGCCTCGGCCTCGACACGATGGGCGAGGAGGACGCCGTACCCCTGCTGGAGAAGGTGTTCCACCGGGCCCTCGACGGCCACTCCCTGATCAGCAGGTCGCGCGGCGCCCCGGCGAGGTGGCAGCGCTTCACGCACGTCACCAACAGGACCTGGGTCGACGGCCGGGTGGTCCTCGCCGGCGACGCCGCGCACACCACCCACTTCACCCTGGGCTCCGGCACCCGGCTCGCGATGATCGACGCGATCGTGCTCGCCCACGCGCTGAAGCGGTACGACGATCCGCGGGTCGCCCTGCACGAGTACGACCGGCACCGCCGCGCCGAACTGCACTCCGTCCAGGCGGCGGCACGCACCAGCATGGCCTGGTTCGAGCACCTCGACGGCTACCTCGACCGCGACCCCGTCGACTTCGCCTACGCGATGGCGGTCCGCCAGGGCAACCAGCCCCCCTGGCGCTATCAGACCCACCTGGCCACCCAGCTGACCCCGGTGCGCCGGGCCCGCCGGGCCTACGACACCGGCCGCCGCTGGTACCGGGACCGCAGACGAGGCGAGGCACCGCTCCCGCTGCTGACCCGCTCCCGCCCTCCCAGACCCTGACCCCCACCGCCCCGCCGACCACCCCCGGTCCGTGGTGTGCGAGACGGCTCCCCGACCGACCGCCGCCCGCGCGCGGCCCACGGGACGCCGGTCGACCGCCGCCTGCGCGCGGCCCACGGGATGCCGGTCGGCCGCCCGCGGTTCGGGGCTGTGAGACGCCCGGCCGGTCGCCTGTGGTCTGAGGGCTGTGAGGCCCCCCGCCGGTCGCCCGCGATCTGTGAGACCCCGGGCGGTCGGCGCCGCCTCAGCCTCGCGGTACCCCTGAGGAGCCCCGGACCATCAGCTCCCCCCGGACCGTCGCGATGCCTCCCGGTGGCGGCTCCTCGCGCCCCATGGCGATCCGCCCGGCCCGTGCGCCCGCCTCCGCCAACGGCAGCCGTACCGTCGTCAGCGAAGGCACCGCGTCGATGCTGAACGGCAGGTCGTCGAAGCCGGCCACCGACACGTCCTCCGGGATCCGCAGTCCCGACTCGCGCAGCGCCGCGCACGCGCCCAGCGCGACGGAGTCGTTCGCGGCCACCACGGCGGTGAGCGTGGGGTCCCGGCGCAGCAGCTCCAGCGTCGCCTCGTACCCCGCCCGCCGGTCGTACCGGCCGTGCACGGTCCAGCGCGGGTCCTCCTCGATCCCGGCCGCGGCCAGCGCCGCCCGGTGCCCCTCGAGCCGGTGCCGGGTGGTCGTCCGCTCCTCCGGGCCCGCGATGTAGCCGAGCCGCCGGTGCCCGAGCCCGATGAGGTGCTCGGTGAGTTCCTTGCCGCCCCCGCGGTTGTCGAAGGTCAGCGCCACCGCGTCGGTCTCCGGCGCCGGCGGCCGCCCGCACAGCACCACGCGGGTGCCCGCGTCGGCGAGCTTGCGCAGCTTCGCCGCCACCGCCGCCGCGTGCGGCGCGTCCTCCACGGCCCCGCCGGTCAGGACCACCGCCGCCGCCCGCTGCCGCTGGAGCAGGGTCAGGTACGTCAGCTCCCGCTCCGGCGAGCCCCCTGTGTTGCACACCACAGCCAGCCGCTCGCCGCCCGCGCGCCCGCCGGGCCCGCCGATCTCGGACTGGATCGCCCCCGCCATGATCCCGAAGAACGGGTCGGCGATGTCGTTGACGAGGATCCCGACCAGGTCGGAGGTGGCCGCCGCGAGCGCGCTCGCGGGCCCGTTGAGGACGTAGTCCAGCTCGTCCACCGCCCGCAGCACCCGCTCCCGAGTGGTCGCCGCCACCGGGTAGTTGCCGTTCAGTACGCGCGACACCGTCGCGGGCGAGACCTGGGCGCGGGCCGCCACGTCCGCCAGGGTCACCGTCATCTCGTCGTCCTCCGGTCGCGCATCTTGTCGTACGCCGTCGTACACAGCCTGATCAAAGGAAGCCCCCTTGCCGTGCAGACCATAAGGCCAATCACCCTGGTTGTTCGCCCCCTCGAACAAGTCGACCCCGTCACGGTCTTGTACAGACCAGTGGTGAAAGGCTAGCTTCAGACTGTATAGAAAGCGCTTGCTGCGTTGCTGAGACGCACGCGGACGAAGGGAAACACGTGACACGCAAGACGGTGCGTATCGCCATGAACGGCGTGACCGGGCGCATGGGCTACCGACAGCACCTCGTCCGCTCGATCCTCGCGCTGCGCGAACAGGGCGGTCTCGACCTCGGCGACGGCACCGTGCTGTGGCCGGAACCGGTCCTCGTCGGCCGCCGGGAACACGCGCTCCGCGAGATCGCCGACCGGCACGGTCTGTCCGGCGAGCACATCGCCACGGACCTCTCGGCGGTCCTCGCCGACCCCACCATCGACATCTACTTCGACGCCCAGGTCACCTCCGCCCGCGAGGAGGCCCTGAAGCAGGCCATCGCCGCCGGGAAGCACATCTACACCGAGAAGCCGACCGCGACCGGCCTGGACGGCGCCCTGGAGCTGGCCCGGCTCGCGCACGCGAAGGGCATCAAGCACGGCGTCGTCCAGGACAAGATCTTCCTGCCCGGCCTGCTGAAGCTGAAGCGGCTCATCGACGGCGGCTTCTTCGGCCGGATCCTGTCCGTCCGCGGCGAGTTCGGCTACTGGGTCTTCGAGGGCGACTGGCAGACCGCCCAGCGCCCGTCCTGGAACTACCGCGCGGAGGACGGCGGCGGCATCGTCGTCGACATGTTCCCGCACTGGGAGTACGTGCTGCACGAGCTGTTCGGCCGGGTGAAGTCCGTCCAGGCCCTCACCGCCACCCACATCCCGCAGCGCTGGGACGAGGGCGGCAAGCCCTACGACGCCACCGCCGACGACGCCGCCTACGGCATCTTCGAGCTCGACGGCGGCGCCGTCGCCCAGATCAACTCCTCCTGGGCGGTCCGCGTCAACCGCGACGAACTGGTCGAGTTCCAGGTGGACGGCACCGAAGGCTCAGCGGTCGCCGGCCTGCGCAACTGCCGTGTCCAGCACCGCAGCGCGACCCCCATGCCGGTCTGGAACCCGGACATCCCCGCCACCTACGCCTTCCGCGAGCAGTGGCAGGAGATCCCCGACAACACCGAGTTCGACAACGGCTTCAAGGCCCAGTGGGAGCTGTTCCTCAAGCACGTCTACGCCGACGCGCCCTACCAGTGGGACCTGCTGGCCGGCGCCCGAGGAGTCCAGCTCGCCGAGCTGGGCCTGAAGTCCTCGGCCGAGGGCCGCCGCATCGACGTACCGGAGATCTCGCTGTGACCCTCCGACTGCCCTCGGCCGACGGCTCGCTGCGGACCTACGAGACCCGCGGCGAACCGCTCGCCCTCACTCCCGGCACCCCCTTCACCTCGCGCACGGTCTTCTCGGCGGCGCACGTCGTCGCCGACCCGTTCGCCGACAGCAACCCCGACTCGCCCGCCGCCGTCGACTGGGACGCGACCCTCGCCTTCCGCCGCCACCTCTGGTCGCACGGCCTGGGCGTCGCGGAGGCGATGGACACCGCCCAGCGCGGCATGGGCCTCGACTGGGCGGGCGCGGCCGAGCTGATCCGCCGCAGCGCCGCCGAGGCGAAGACGGTCGGCGGCCGGATCGCCTGCGGCGTCGGCACCGACCAGCTCACCGGCCCGGCCACCCTCGCCGAGGTCCGGGCCGCCTACGAGGAGCAGCTCGCGCTCGTCGAGGAGACCGGCGCCCAGGCCATCCTGATGGCCTCCCGGGCGCTGGCCGCGGCCGCCGACGGACCCGAGGACTACCTCGACGTCTACGGCCACCTGCTCCGCCAGGCCTCCGAACCGGTCGTCCTGCACTGGCTCGGCCCCATGTTCGACCCGGCCCTGGAGGGCTACTGGGGCTCGTCCGACCTGGACGCGGCCACCGCGACCTTCCTGGAGGTCATCGCCGCCCACCCCGACAAGGTCGACGGCATCAAGGTGTCGCTCCTGGAGGCCCGGCGGGAGATCGACATCCGCCGCCGCCTGCCCGGCGGGGTCCGCTGCTACACCGGCGACGACTTCAACTACCCCGAGCTGATCGCGGGTGACGAGCAGGGCTTCAGCCACGCGCTGCTCGGCATCTTCGACCCGCTGGGCCCGCTCGCGGCCGAGGCGGTCCGGGTCCTGGACACCGGGGACACGGCGGGCTTCCGCGGCCTCCTGGACCCCACCGTGGAACTCTCCCGGCACCTCTTCCAGGCCCCCACCCGCTTCTACAAGACGGGCGTGGTCCTCCTGGCCTGGCTGGCGGGCCACCAGTCCCACTTCACCATGGTCGGCGGCCTCCAGTCGGCCCGCTCCCTGCCGCACTTCGCCCGTGCCTACGAACTCGCGGACGGGCTGGGCCTGTTCCCGGACCCGAAGTTGGCCGAGGAGCGGATGAAGACCCTGCTCGCCCTGTACGGAGTGGACCAGTGACCGCGGTGAGCGGCGACCTGTCGCGTTTCTCGATCAACCAGATGACCGTCAAGCAGCTGTCGATCCCCGAACTGGCCGACGCCTGCCTGGAACTGGGTGTGCCGGGCGTGGGTCTGTGGCGCGAGCCGGTGCAGTCCCACGGCGTGGAGGCGACCGCCAAACTGGTCCGCGAGGCCGGCCTGACGGTCACCACCCTGTGCCGGGGCGGCTTCCTGACGGCGATCGACCCGGACGCACGCGCGGCGGCCCTGGCCGACAACCGGCGCGCCGTCGAGGAGGCGGCGACCCTCGGCACCGAGGTGCTGGTCCTGGTCTCCGGCGGCCTCCCGGCCGGCTCCCGGGACCTGCACGGTGCCCGGGAGCGGATCGCCGACGCCCTCGCCGAGCTGGGCCCGTACGCCGAACAGCACGGCGTCCGGCTGGCCATCGAACCCCTGCACCCCATGTACGCCGCCGACCGCTGCGTGGTCTCCACCCTCACCCAGGCCCTGGACCTCGCGGAACGCTTCCCGGCGCACCAGGTCGGCGTCACGGTCGACACGTACCACATCTGGTGGGACGATCAGGCACCCGCCCAGATCGCCCGCGCCGGCGCCGGCGGCCGTATCCACACCTTCCAGCTCGCCGACTGGACGACCCCGTTGCCGGCGGGCGTCCTCAACGGCCGCGGCCAGATCGGCGACGGCGCGATCGACATGCGGGAGTGGCTGGGATACGTGGAGGCGGCCGGCTACACCGGCGCCATCGAGGTCGAGCTCTTCAACGACGGCCTGTGGGCACGGGACGGCCGCGAGGTCCTGGCGGAGACCGCGAGCCGTTTCGTGGCACACGTGAACCGGTAACCGGGCCGTCCGGCGAGGTCCGGTCAGAACCTGTGCGAAGCCTCCTTCGCACAGGTTCTTTTTATATTCCCTGCTCGCCGGATTCCTGCCTTTCAAGGGCTCCTAGATTTGCTGTGGTTCACCTGTAGATTCGAATTTTCTCGACCCGATCGGAACCGTGTAGATGCTGGTCGTGTCCCTAGAGTTCGAGTCGGCCGCAACTCAGAGCAAAGCTCGTGTAATTGCGGTCGGGAAGTCTATTCAGAGTCAAGGAGATTTCTGTGAACGTGCGTATCGCCACCGTTTCCGCGGTTTCCGCCGTGCTCCTCGCCACCGGTGCCACGGCCGCCGTCGCGGCCCCCGCCCCGGCGCTCACCGTCAAGGCGAGCGCCGCCCACGTCCGGCTGGGCGACGTGGTCACCTTCACCGGCAGGGCCACCGGCATCAAGGACGGCAGCAAGGTGACCCTCCAGGTCAAGGACGGCAGGAAGTGGCTGGCCCTGCCCGGGACGGCGAAGGTCAAGAAGGGCGCCTACAAGCTCGGCGAGAAGTTCGACGACAAGGGCGCCCAGGTGGTCCGCGCGAAGGACGGCAGGTCCGTCTCCGAGCCGGTCTCCGTCGAGGTCCGCTGAACGGACCGGCCGCCGGAAAGAATCTTGAACTCCCGTACAACCCTCGTCCCACCTCGTCTGTCTTACGTGGCGTCAGGACTTTCGGAGGGGGATCCGGGGGGATCACGGGGGTTCTGATCCGGAGGGGGAAAGCCGAGGGGGTTCGGTCGACGGACCGGGCCCCCTCGAATCACGTCCGGGTGCCTTCCCGAGGGCCGCCGCTCACCGCGGTCCTTCCGGCGGAGCGCCCCGCACCGCCCGCACCGCCCGGCCCACCTCCGTGCGCAGCGTCACGAAGGCGGTGGAGCCGCGGGTGGTGATCTGGTCCCGTTCGCCGGGCAGGGTGACCGGCAGGTCCCGGACGACACGGGAGCCGGGGCCGGCGGAGAGGACGACGACGCGGTCTCCCACGTACACGCTCTCGTCGATGTCGTGGGTGACGAACACGATGGTCGTCTCGTCGGCCCGGTGGACCTCCAGCAGCAGGTCCTCCAGATCCTCCCGGGTGCCCGCGTCCAGCGAGCCGAACGGCTCGTCCATGAGCAGCAGCGAGGGACGGCAGACCAGGGCGCGGGCGATGGCGACGCGCTGCTGCATACCGCCGGACAGTTCGCGCGGACGGCGCCGGGCGACCCCGTGCAGACCCACGCGTTCGAGGATGGTCTCGGCCTCGGCCCGGCGGGCGGCGCGGCCAAGGCCCCGGCGGCGCAGCGGCAGGGCCACGTTGTCGCGGACGGTGAGCCAGGGCAGCAGCGAGCGGCCGTACTCCTGGAAGACCACCGCGAGCCGCTCCGGCACGCCGGTCACCGGGGTCCCGTCGACCGTGACCGTGCCCTCCTGCGCGGGCAGCAGCCCGGCGATGGTGCGCAGCAGCGTGGACTTGCCGCAGCCGGAGGGGCCGACCACGCTGAGCAGCTGCCCGTCGGGCACGGTCAGGCTGATGCCGTCCAGGACGTGCTGCTCGCCGAAGCGCCGGCTGACGGAGTCGAGGCGCAGCACCCTCTCACCCGACCCGGGGTTCGTAGAGGGTGCCCGCGCCGCCGGCCACCGTGACGTGCAGCAGGAAGGGGCCGGAGTCGTCGCCGGCGCCCAGGGCGTGGTCCAGGGCGGCCGGGAGTTCCCCGGGGTGCTCGGCGCGGGCCGCGGGGCAGCCGAAGGACTCCGCGAGGGCCGCGTAGTCGATGCCGGTGACGGTCGTGCCGGGGACGGGCGCGACGCCGATCCGGCGGCCCAGCGCGCCCACGGCCTCGTATCCGCCGTTGTCGAGGAGGACGTAGGTGACCGGGGCCGTGTGCCGGGCCGCGGTCCACAGGGCCTGCACCGAGTACAGCGCCGAGCCGTCCCCGACCACGCACACCACCCGGCGCCGGTCGGCGAGGGCCCGGCCCACCGCGAGCGGCAGCCCCCAGCCGAGCGCCCCGCTGCCCGTGGTCAGGAACCCGCCGCCCGCTTCGACGGGCACCCGCGCGTGCAGCGCGTCGCGGTGGCTCGGCGCCTCCTCGACGAGGACCCGGTCGCGCGGCAGCCGCTCGCGCAGGAGGTCGAAGAACAGCTCCGCGGTGATGCGCTCCCCGGCTCCGGCCGGTTCCCGTACTCCGGCGGTGCGGGTCGGGGGCGGTGCCGGGCGGGGCGGCGGCGCGGCGCGGTGGGCCTGCTTCAGCAGCCCGGTGAGGTGCGTCAGGGCGGGCCGCAGGGTGGTGACGACGCTGGTGCCGGTGGGCAGCCAGGCCGCCTGGCCGGGGTCGCAGTCCATGTGGAACAGCTCGGTGCCGGGCGCCAGCGGCGGACCGCCGTCCGCCACGTGGTACGTGAACACCGGCGCGCCGAGTGCGAGCACCACGTCGTACGGCGCGAGACACGCGGCCAGGGGGCCCGCGACCGGCGGCAGGAAGCCCTGGAACAGCGGATGCGACTCCGGGAAGCCGGAGCGGCCGGAGAGCGGGCTGATCCACACCGCGGCCCGCAGCAGCTCGGCCAGCGCCCGGACCTCGTCGGTGGCGTCCTCGTCGGCCACCCCCGGTCCGACCACGAGCGCCGGGCGCGCACAGCTCTCCAGCCGGGCGGCGAGCGCGGCCAGGACGTCCGGGGCGGCCGTGAACGCCGAGTGCACCGTGCGCGGTGCGACGGGCTCCGCGGGCCGGTCCCAGTCGTCCTCCGGCACCGACACGAACACCGGGCCGCGCGGCGGCGCCATCGCGAGCCGGTACGCCTCGGCGAGCACCGCCGGCACGTCCTCGGCCCGCTCCGGCTGACGCGCGGACTTCACGTACGGGCGCGGGAACAGGGCCGGTTCGTCGGCACCGAGGAACGGCCGCAACTGGATCAGCGAGCGCGCCTGCTGACCGGCCACGATCACCAGCGGCACCCGGTCGCGGAACGCGTTGAAGACCGCGCCGAGCGCGTGCCCGAGGCCGCCGGCCGAGTGCAGTCCGACGAACGCGGCCCGCCGGGTGCCGAGCGCGTGCCCGGCCGCCATGCCGACGACGACGGACTCCTGGAGGCCCAGTACGTAGGTGAAGTCGTCCGGCCAGTCCCGGAACATCCGCAGCTCCGTGGAGCCCGGATTGCCGAAGACCGTGGTCATGCCGGTGTCACGCAGCAGCCGTACGACCGCCTCGCGCACCGTGGTCGTCGTCATACCGTCCTCCCTGCCGGGGATCCCGGACCGACGAGCCGTTTCTCGACCGCCAGCAGTGCGGTGTTGAGGAGATACCCGAGCGCGCCGAGCAGTAACAGCGCCGCCCACACCGTGAGCAGGTCGGATCGGGTCATGGCGTCGGTGAGCGTGAACCCGATGCCGTCGTCGCTGCCCGGCAGCAGCTCCGAGAACACCATCAGGATCAGGGACAGCGACAGGCCGAGCCGGAGCCCCGCGAGGATCCGGGGCAGCGCCGAGGGCAGGATCAGGAACCACAGCCGCTCGGGTGCCGTCAGCCGCAGCACGGCCGCCACCTGGAGCCGCAGCGGGTCGGTGGCACGGGCGCCCTCCGCCGAGTTGACCAGCACCGGCCACACGGCGCCGAACACGATCGACGCCACCTGCATGGGCGTACCGACGTCGAAGACGACGACGAACACCGGCACCAGCGCGGGCGGTGGCACGGCCCGCGCGAACTGGAGCACCGGGTTGCACAGCGCGTACGCCCGGCGCGAGCGGCCCACCGCGAT
Source organism: Streptomyces humi (assembly GCF_001005085.2). Lineage (GTDB taxonomy): Bacteria > Actinomycetota > Actinomycetes > Streptomycetales > Streptomycetaceae > Streptomyces > Streptomyces humi. The sequence goes on along the minus strand of NZ_LBMU02000070.1, from coordinate 114,687 downwards.
CCCCAGGGCGATCCCGGCCACGGCGGCGAGCGCGAACCCGGCGGCCATCCGGCCGAGGCTCGGCAGGATGGTGCCGACGGCGTCCGAGCTGAGGAACAGATGCCGGGCGGGGCCGGAGAACCACAGGTCGAGGGCGTGCCGGACGATCCGCAGCGGCGGCGGGAAGTACACGCTGCGCCGCGCCCGGGCGGCCACCTCCCAGCAGAGGCCGGCACCGAGGAACACGGACCAGCGGAGCAGGAAGGGGAACGGGGAGCGGGCGCGGACCTGGCCGGGGACGAGGGCGGCGGTACGGCTCCGCACCGGGCCGCGCACGACGCCTGACGGCCCGTCACGGTACGGGCGCGAGCATGACCACGGCCGAACCCCCGCCTCCGCCCCTGCTTCCGGCCCCGTTTCCCGGTCCGGCCGTGTCATGGGTGGTCTCGCCCCGGGTGGGTCCGTGTCCACGGCTGTGGCGTGGTCCGTCGTGGCCTCCGTGCCTCCGGCCGGGGTTCCCGCGCCCAGGCGAACAACCGGTGTTCGGCGCCGGCCAGGATGCCGTTGACCGCGAGCCCCAGGGCGCCCGCCCACACCACCCCGGCCAGCACGTCGCGGGTGCCGTCGGTGCTGGTCTGAGCCTGTGCGATGAAGATGCCGAGGCCCTGGCCGAAGCCGGAGAGGAGCTCCGTCGCGACGGCGAGGATCAGGGCGACCGAGGCCGAGATCCGCACGCCGGCGGCGATGAACGGGGCGGTGGCCGGCAGGTCCGCCCGCAGCAGCACCGCCAGCCGGCCGAACCCGAAGGCGCGCAGGGTGTCCCTGGCCAGCGGGTCGGTCTCGCCGAGGCCGTACACGGTGTTGAACAGCACCGGCCACAGCGAGGCGTACGCGATCAGGGTCACCTCGGTCTCGGTGCCCGACCCGAGCAGCAGCGACACCAGCGGGATCAGCGCGACGGACGGCAGCGGCCGCAGGAACTCCAGCACGGCCCGGGTGGCGGCCTCGACCACCGGCACCGTGCCCAGCAGCAGTCCCAGCGGCACGGCGAGCGCGCAGGCGAGCCCGAGGCCGAGCGCCCAGGCCCGCAGGGTGACCCCGATGCCGTCGAGGAAGGCCCGGTCGCCCGCCAGCCGGACGGCGCGTACGACGACTTCGGAGGCGGGCGGCAGGTAGCTGCGCCGGACGAGCCCGGCCCGGGACACCGCCTCGCAGATCCCGAAGGCCGCCGCCGCGCCGAGCAGGCCCAGCAGCAGTTCCCGGCGCCGGGTGGGGTCGCGCCGGGTCATTTCACCAGCAGGGGTGCCGGGTCGATGTCCTTCGTCAGCAGCCCCTGCGTCCGCATGAGCCGGACGAGCCGGCGCAGGGCGGCCGGATCGGCGGTCGGCGGATAGGCCGGCAGGTGGATCGACCCGGCCTGGTCCGCCGTCACCTTGGTGTACTCGGGCAGTTCGGTGCGCACCGCCGACGGGTCCTCGGCGGCGAGTGCGGACGCGGCCTCGACGGCACGCCGGAAGCCCGCCGCCGCCTTCGGGTTCTTCTTCACGAAGGCGGCCGTGGTGACGTACCCGCTGGCGGGCAGGCCCTTCGCCGGTCCCGAACCGCCGTCGAGCAGCACCCGGGCGCCCAGGTCGCCCCGGATGGCCGTGTCGAAGGGCTCGACCGCGTGCACGGCGTCCACCTGGTCCCGTTGCAGGGCCGGGCCCATCTGCGGGAACAGGATCTGCCGGTAGACGGGCCGGCCGGCGTGCCGGGCGTCGAGGATCGCGTTCAGGGTGAGGGACTGGATGTTGTTCAGGACGGCGACGGCGACCTTCTTGCCGGCGAGGTCCGCGGGCGACTTCAGGGCGGAGTCCTTGGGCACGAGGACATCCATCATGTGCGGCGCGATCCGCACGCCCTCGGCGAGGATCCGCAGGTCCAGGGTGCCCTTCTCGTACGCCTGGAGGTAGGTGACGTAGTTCGCGCTCGCGATGACGTCGACCTGTCCCTTGAGCAACGCGGGCAACGCCTGGATGCTCTGCTGCACGGGCTGGATGCGGACGTCCAGACCCTCCTTGGCGAACAGCCCGCGGTCCCGGGCCAGATAGAGGGCGGCGGAGTCGGTGAGCGGCAGCGCCGCCACGGTCAGCTGCTGCCGCCCGTCGCCGTCGTGCGCGCCGCCGCCGCTGTCACAGCCCGCCAGGACCAGCGCCGCGGCGGCGAGGAGCACGGCGGTGCGTGTCGTTCCCGAACGTGATCGACGTAACCGGAGTGACCGACGTAAAGGCATGTCGGCATCACTACCCGTTATTGTCATGATCTCTACAGTCCGGGACCGGCTTTCGGGTTCCCGACGATGTGCCGTACGGGTGAATCCGGCCGTCCGCCGCAAGGCGGCGAACGCGACGGCGGGAAGGACACCCGGAGCCGACACGTCACGTGCAGGGAGCGCCCCTATGCCGAAGTTCCTCATCCAGGCCACCTACACGTCCGAGGGCGCGAAGGGTTTGCTCAGGGAAGGCGGAGCCGGCCGCCGCGCCGCCGTGGAGCAGGTGGTCGCCGGCCTCGGCGGCACGGTCGAGGCCATGTACTTCTCCTTCGGGGAGGACGACTTCGTGTGCGTCCTCGACTTCCCCGACCCGGTCTCCATGGCCGCCGTCAGCCTCGGCGTCAAGGCCAGCGGCGCCCTCCACACCCGGGCCACCCCCCTCCTCACCCTCGAGGAGATCGACGAGGCCACCCGCAGACAGGTCGACTTCCGCCCGCCCGGCGCGTAGGCCGGCGCGGAGCCCCGGGAGACGCGGCGGAGTCGTGGCCGCCACGGTAGGTTGGCGTGCGGTGGTCCGGATCGTGGCCGTGATCATCCCGACTTCTGGGGGCGGACAAGAGTGATCACCGTGGATCTGCATCCGATCTTCAAGAACAACCGTGACATCGAGCTGACGCTGCGACAGACCCTCTTCAGGGCGGCGCACACCGGCGAGGACGTCGTCGAGTTCATTCCGGGCAAAGGATCGGGTCAGCTGAAGCAGCGGGTGCTGGCGTTCCTCGCGCAGAAGCACATCAAGAAGCTGTACCACGCGGTGGAAACCCCCACGGGCAACAGCGGCCGGGTCATCGTTCGCATGGCCGCGCCCGGGTCACGCCCCGCTGCTCCCTGAGCGAGCGAAGGCCGGCGTCCGGCCCGCGGACCAGCTCACCCACCCGTCCGCCGCCACTCGGCGCCGCAGGGAAGCGCGGGAGCGCGTCCACCACGACGAGTCCGGCCGCTCCGGCCGCCTGGGCGCCGGCTCCGAGGACGTGCTTGACCTGCGTGGCCTCGGCCGAGGTGGGCAGGTAGGCGGCGCCCGCGGCGGACGTCGCCGCCCACGCCGCCTCGTTTTCGTCTACCTCGGGTGCAGGGCTCTGTGGGACGCGTCGTGATACCGGTGCAGCCGGGGCGCGCGTACGGCGGGGAGCCGGACCAGGGTGTACCCGAAGGCGCCGTGGTGAGGCGTCAGGGGGCACCAGGGACGTGGCGGCAGGGGGTAGTCGTCCCGTAGGACGCCCTCCGGCAGGCCTCCGGTCGCGGGGATCGGTGAGGTTTCGCCCGGATGGGCGAGGTAGGCCCAGACCCCGCTGTCCAGCGGCACCACAGCCTCCTCGTCGCCCGGCGGACGCCAGGGCGCCCCCGTGAGGGGATGGCGGGGGACGAGGAGGATGTCGGGACGGGGCCGGGGCAGGTGGATCCCCGGGCCGGCCAGCCCCACGGACCGGGCTCCGGGCCCGGCGGGGAGGTACCGGCCGACGGCGTGGCCGAGCAACTCGGCGACGGGGCCGTCAGGGAGGTTCACCGGGCGGTCCTCGGTGACCGCCACGAGATGGGCCAGTGCGACTCCGACCGCCGCCTCCCAGCGACGGCTCCACGACCCGTCGGGTTCGACGGGCGGGACGCGGTGCTCGGCGCGTTCCAGATCGTCCCAGTCGGGAGGCGGGCCGGCCGGGAGCCCCGAGGGGCGGCGTACGACCGCGGCGGGCTCGAGCCACACCGTCTGCCACATGCCGCAGTCGTCCATACGGGTCGCCACGGCCCGCCCGCATCCCACGCACGCCAGGTTGGGACCGGCCCGGCCGTCCACACCCCGGCAGTAGCCTTCGCACCTGTCGGGGATCAGGACCATGGACCGGGAGTCCCCAGGGGCGATGACGATCCGGTTCCGCGCCCCGAAGGAGACGGAGTACACCGGCGCGAACACGCCCTGCCGGGCAGCCGCGTCCGCTCCGACCTCGTTCCACGGGCGCCAGGGCGGTCCGGTGGGCTCGGGGTCGACGGCGTAGGTCGCGGGCTCCATCAGCGGCGGGTGGAGTTGCTCCCACCCCCCGTGGTGCGTGTGGACGGGGAGGGCGACCCGGGACACCGGCGCCGTCAGCTCCGTACCGCACCCGGCACACGCGAACACGTCCAAACAGGCTCCCCCTCGCCCCGGATCCCGGATCCCGGATCCCGGATGCGGTGGATTCTGCCCTGACCGCAACGGAGGATCCACCGATATTCGACGGCCGCCGGGGCACCGCACCCCACGCCAGGAAGGGCACCCCTCCTAGAAGAACACCCCGCAGCGCAGCAGTACGTTCGCGTACGGCCGGGCCTCGCCCGTGCGGACGACCAGCCGGGCGTCCGCCGACAGTTCCTTCAGGTGTTCGTGCGGGACCAGGGCCAGGCCGGGGAAGTGGCCGTCCAGGAGGGCGGCCGCGGCCGGATTGGCCTCGCGGATCTCCGTCGCCGCCGTCGCGCCCTCCACGACCAGCTCCTCCAGCAGCCCCTCCAGCACCTCGGCGAAGGACGGCACCCCGGCCCGGAAGGCGAGGTCCACGACCCGTGGCCCGTGCGGGATCGGCATCCCGGCGTCGCAGACCAGCACCCCGTGCCCGTGTCCCAACTCGGCCAGCGCACCGGCGAGATGACGGTTGAGAATGCCCGCCTTCCTCACAGCGCCTCGACCTCCGCCGCCGTCGGGTACGACTCCTGCGCACCCCGCCGGGTCACCGCCGCCGCCCCGACCCGGGCCGCGTACGCCGCCGCCTCCGGCAGCGCCGCGCCGGCGCCCAGCCGTACCGCGAGGGCAGCCGTGAACGCGTCCCCGGCGCCCGTGGTGTCCACCGCGGCCACCTGCACGGACGGCACCGCCGTCACGCCGTCGCCGTCGGCCACCAGCGCGCCGTCCGCGCCCAGCGTCACCACCACCGACCTCGGACCCTTCGCGAGCAGCAGCCGGGCCCAGTCGGCCGGCTCCCCGTCCGCGCCCGTCTCACCGAGGATCACCTTCGCCTCGTGCTCGTTGACGATCAGCGGGTCGCAGGCCGCCAGCACCTCGGCGGGCAGCGGCAGCGGCGGGGACGGGTTGAGCACGAAACGGCTGCCGGGCGCCATGCTCCGTACCACCTCCACCACCGTCTCCAGCGGGATCTCCAGCTGTGCGGAGACCACCCGGGAGGCGCCCAGGAGGCCGGCCGCGGCCTGTACGTCGGCAGGCGTGAGACGCCCGTTGGCGCCGGGGGACACCACGATGCTGTTGTCACCGGAGGGGTCCACGGTGATCAGCGCGACGCCCGTCGGCGCCCCGCCGACCAGCACGCCGGCCGTGTCCGCCCCGGCCGCCCGCTGCGAGTCGAGCAGCAGCCTGCCGTGCGCGTCGTCGCCGACCCGGGCCAGCAGGGCGGTACGGGCGCCGAGCCGGGCGGCGGCGACCGCCTGGTTGGCGCCCTTGCCGCCGGGGTGCGTGGCGAGGTCGCCGCCGAGCACCGTCTCACCGGCGGCCGGCCGCCGTTCGACCTCGATGACCAGGTCGGCGTTGGCCGATCCCACGACCAGGAGGTCGTAGTCGTACATCACATGACTCCCTATGCGAATGAGCGACGAGGCGGCCGGGCCGCACACCGAAGTGAACGCCCCGGCCGTCTCGGCAGTGCCTCAGCGGTGACTCGTCGGTGCCTCAGCCCGTGAAGCCCGCCACGTTGGCCTTCGTGATCACCTTCACCGGCACCTTGATCGTCGGGTCGATCCTCTTGTCCTGAATCGCCTTGAGCGCGCTGTCCACGGCGATCTTCCCGAGCTGCGAGGGCTGCTGCGCGACCGAGGCGTACAGCGTGCCGTTCTTGACCGCGGTCAGGCCGTCCGGGGTGCCGTCGAAGCCGACCACCGAGACCGACGTACCGGCCTTGGAACCCAGCGCCTTGATCGCGCCGAGCGCCATCTCGTCGTTGGCGGCGACGACACCCTGGATGTCCGGGTGGGCCTGGAGCAGGTTCGACATCACGTCGAGGCCCTTGGTGCGGTCGAAGTCGGCCGGCTGCTGCGCCACCACCTGGATACCGGGGTAGGCCTTGAGCCCGTTGGCGAAGCCCTGCGCCCGCTCCCGGGCGGCCGAGGTGCCGGCCTGGCCCTGGAGGATCACGATCTTGCCGTGGCCGTTGAGCTTGTCCGCGATCGTCTGGGCGGCCAGCTCACCGCCCCTGACGTTGTCGGAGGCGACCAGCGTGTCGGTCTTGGCGTCGTTGACGCCCCGGTCGACCGCGATGACGGGGATGTCCGCCTTGTCGGCGGCCTTCACGGAGTTGCTCGCCGCGTCCGAGTCCACCGGGTTGACGATGATCGCGCCGAGCCCGGAACTGGTGAAGTTCTGAAGCTGGTTGGCCTGCTGCGAGGCGTCGTTCTGGGCGTCCGTGACGGTCAGGTCCACGCCCAGCTTCTTCGCCTCGGCCTCGGCGCCGGACCGGATCTGCACGAAGAACGGGTTGTTCAGGGTGGACAGCGACAGCCCGACCTTCGGCGTGCCGGAGGCGGAGCCCGTGTGCAGCAGGGAGGTCGCGGCCGCCAGCGCCACGGTGATGACCACCGCGAGCGCGTACGTCCCGGCCTGCTTCCCCTTGCTCCCGCCGATCCGGGGCGCCGCCGGGGTGGCCCCGGCCTTGCGGCGCATGGTGTCGAGGAGCACCGCCAGCGCGATGACGACACCGATGACGACCTGCTGCCAGAACGCGGAGACGTTGAGCAGGTTGAGGCCGTTGCGCAGCACCGCGAGGATCAGCGCGCCGATCAGCGTCCCGGACGCCTTGCCCGTGCCGCCGGCCAGCGAGGCGCCGCCGATGACGACCGCGGCGATCGCGTCCAGCTCGTAGCCGTTGGCGGCCTGCGGCTGCGCGGACGACAGCCGGGCCGCCAGCACGATGCCCGCGACGGCCGCGAACAGCCCGGACAGCGCGTAGATGGCGAGCTTCTGCCGCGAGACCCGCAGTCCGGACAGCCGGGCGGCCTCCTCGTTGCCGCCGATGGCGTACATGGAACGGCCGATGTAGGTCCGGCCCAGCACGAAGGCCGCGATCAGCCCCATCACGACCATGACGAGCACCGGCACCGGCAGCCAGCCGCCGAGCGTGTCACCGAGGTGCGAGACCGAGTCGGGGAACGCGATCGGGGAGCCCCCGGAGATCACCAGCGACAGACCGCGCGCCACCGACAGCATCGCGAGCGTCGCGATGAACGACGGCAGCCTGCCGTACGCGATGAGGAAGCCGTTCACGAGCCCGGCCGCGACACCGGTGAGGACCGCGAGCACCACCGCGATGACGACCGGTACCCCGTTCTGGGTCGCGCTCCAGGCCAGCACGGTCGCCGACAGGGCCGCCACCGAGCCGACCGACAGGTCGATGCCGGCCGACACGATCACGAAGGTCACGCCGAAGGCGAGGATGGCCGTCACGGCCGCCTGGACGCCGACGTTCAGCAGGTTGTCGGTGGTCAGGAAGTCACCGGACAGCGCCGACATGGCGATGACGAGGACGATCAGCGCGGTGAGCGCGCCGTTGTCGAGGAGCAGCCGGCGTACGCCACCGGCGCCCGTAGTGGTGCTCTTGAGCGTGTCAGTGGCCACGAGCGGCCTCCTTGTCGGTCATGGTGGGGTTGCTGACGGCGAGCGCCATCACGGCGTCCTGGGTGGCCTCTTCCGCGGTCAGCTCGCCCGCGAGCCGGCCCTGGGCCATCACCAGCACCCGGTCGCTCATACCGAGCACCTCGGGCAGATCGCTGGAGATCATCAGTACGGCGGCCCCGGCGGCCGTCAGCTCATTGATCAGTTGGTAGATCTCGACCTTGGCGCCGACGTCGATGCCGCGGGTGGGCTCGTCGAGGATCAGCACCTTGGTGTCGGCGAGCAGCCACTTGCCGATGACGACCTTCTGCTGGTTGCCACCGGACAACGTGCGCACGTGCTGGCCGAGGCCCGCCATCCGGACGCCCAGCTGCCCGGCGATCCGCTCGGCGGCGGCATGCTGCGCCCTGAGATCGACGATCCCGGCCCGGGTGGCCTTCCGCAAGGTCACCAGGCCGAGGTTCTCCTCGACGGAGGCGTCCAGGACCAGGCCCTGCCCCTTGCGGTCCTCGGGGACGAGCCCGATCCCGGCGGACATGGCCGCGTTCACGTCGTGCCGCTTCAGCGTCGTACCGGAGACCCGGACGGCCCCCTTGTCGTAGGGGTCGGCGCCGAACACGGCGCGCACCACCTCCGTACGTCCGGCGCCCACCAGGCCCGCGACGCCGACGACCTCGCCGGCGTGCACCTCGAAGCTCACGTCGTGGAAGACACCGTCCCGGGTCAGCCCCTCCACGGAGAGCAGCGCGGCGCCGGTCTCGGCCCGCTCGCGCGGGTACTGCTGCTCGATGGACCGCCCGACCATCAGCCGGACCAGCTCGTCCTCGGGGGTGGCGGCGGGCACCTGGCCCACGCTCTTGCCGTCGCGGATCACCGTCACCCGGTCTCCCAGGGCGGCGATCTCCTCCAGGTGGTGCGTGATGAAGACGATCCCGACGCCGTCCGCGCGCAGCCGGCGCACGATCGTGAAGAGCTTCTCCACCTCGTCGGAGGTGAGCACCGCGGTCGGCTCGTCCATGATGAGCACCCGCGCGTCCAGGCTGAGCGCCTTGGCGATCTCGACCATCTGGAGACGGGCGATACCGAGTTCGCGCACCCGCGCCCGGGGCGACACGTCGACCCCGACCCGCCCCAGCAGGACCTCGGCGTCGGCCTCCATCCGCTTGCGGTCGATCACCCCGAAGCGGCGCGGCTGCCGGCCCAGGAAGATGTTCTCGGCGACCGTGAGATCCGGTACGAGGTTGAACTCCTGGTAGATCGTCGCGATCCCGAGCCGCTCGGAGTCCTGCGCACCGTGGATGCGCACCTCCTCGCCGTCGGCCAGGATCCGCCCCGCGTCGGGCGTGTAGGCACCGGAGAGCATCTTGATGAGGGTGCTCTTGCCCGCGCCGTTCTCACCGAGGAGTACGTGCACCTCGCCGCGGCGCAGGTCGAAGTCGACGCTGTCGAGCGCGACCACGCCGGGGAAGGTCTTCCTTATGCCCTCGATGCGCAGCAACTCGTCCTGGTTGCTCACGACTGGCTCCTGTTCTGAACGTTCTGGTCCGGGTTCTCGCCGCACGAACGGCGTACGACGAGCCGGGCGGGGAGGGTCACGGACTGCGGAGGCCGCCCCTCGATACGGTCGACCAGCGCGCGCACCGCGGCGCGCCCCAGCTCGCCGGTCGGCTGCGCGACGGCCGTGACGGGCGGGTCGGTGTGCACGAACCACGGGATGTCGTCGAACGCGGCCAGTGCCACGTCGTCCGGCACCCGCAGCCCGCGCGCCCGGACCGCGTCCAGCGCGCCCAGCGCCATCAGGTTGTCGGCGGCGAAGATCACCTCGGGCGGCTCGGGCAGGTCGAGGAAACCCTCGGTGACCCGCCGGCCGCTCTCGGCCTGGAAGTCGCCCTGGCCTATGTAGGCCTCGGGGAGTGGGACGCCGTACTCGGCGAGGGCCTCCCGGAAGGCCCGTACCCGCTCGCTGCCGGTGGTGGTGGCCGCCGGTCCCGCGATGATCGCCAGCCGCCGGTGCCCCAGCCCGTGCAGGTGCGCCACCAGGTCCCGGACGGCGGCCCGGCCGTCCGAGCGGACCACCGGCACGTCGACGCCCGGGATCCACCGGTCGACGAAGACCATCGGCGTGCCGCCCCTGGCCGCCTCCAGCATCAGCGGCGAACCGCCGTCGGTGGGGGAGACCAGCAGCCCGTCGATCCGCCGGTCGAGCAGGGTCCGCACGTGGTGGTCCTGGAGCTCGGGCCGTTCGTCGGCGTTGCCGATGATGACGCTGTAGCCGAGGGCGCGGGCCGCCTCCTCCACGGAGCGGGCCAGCTCGGTGAAGTACGGGTTGAGCACGTCGCTGATGACCAGGCCGAGGGTGCGGGTCTGGTCGGTGCGCAGGGAACGGGCGACGGCGTTCGGGCGGTAGCCCAGCGCCGCGACGGCGGCCAGTACCCGGGTACGGGCGTCGTCGCTGACCGACGGATGGTCGTTCAGGACGCGCGACACCGTGGCGACGGAAACCCCGGCCGCGGCAGCGACGTCCTTGATGCTCGCCATCGCCGCTCCACCTCCTCGTGGAACTCGTGCACCGCGTGGAATCGATTACACGGATGCGTGTACCGAGGATTGGAATCGATTACACGGGGATGGGGCAAGGGGGCGGAGACGGCCGAAACCGAATCGTGACTGATCACACCGCGGGGCTCAGGGATGCCGGCCGCCAGGGTCGGCGGGAGCCGGGTGGCGGGGTCAGGGAAGCCGGGGTCGGCCCAGGCCGGGCGACGAGGCTAGCCGGGAGCCGGGAGCCGGGAGCCGGGAGCCGGGTGGCGGGGGTCGGGAGCCGGGTGGCGGGGGTCGGCGGTAGCCGGGTGCCGGGGTCAGGGAGGCCGGGGGCCGGGGTGGGTGGGAGTCGGGCGGCGGGTGCTGGGCGTCACCAGCGCACCGCGGTGAAGTCCACCGGGCGGGGACGCAGTGCCTGGGTGCGCGCCGCCAGTCGCCGCAGGCGGGCGGCCATGTCGTCGGCGGGGAGCCGGCGGCGGTCGCCGTGACCCGGCAGCAGCCACTCGAAGCGCGGCCGGTCGGCGGCGGCCCGGCTCAGGGAGGCGGCCAGCTCCCGGATCGAGTACCAGGTGACGCTGTCGGCGACCTCGATGTCGGCCGTCGTGCGGGACCAGTAGAAGCTGTCGCCGCTGAAGCAGTACCGGTCGTCGGCGAGGTAGAGCACGCTGCCGCGGGTGTGGCCGGCGAACGGGAGGGCGAGGACGCCGTCCGCGATCTCGGCCGGGGCGGTGCCGCGCAGCACCCGGTCGGCGTCCGGGGCGGCGTCGAGGTCGCCCTCGTGGATCCAGAGCCGGGCGCCGAACCGGTCGGCGTACCGGCGGCCGTGCGCCGCGTGGTCGCGGTGGGTGAGCAGGACGTCCGTGACCGGGCCCGGTGCCTCGTGGCGCGCGGCGAGGGCCGGACTCCAGCGCGGAGTGTCGATCATCATCGACGTGCCGTCAGGACGCCGCAGGAGAAAGGAGTTGGCGCCGGCGGTGAGCGGGGAGTTGTGCCCGCACACCGCCACCGTGTCGTCCAGGGCCAGCGGGAACGGGTCCCGCCCCGCATCGAGCCGCCCGCCCGGGGGACGCACGGACCGGGTGGGACAGGCGTGCGCGGCGGCATGCAGGCGCTCGGCCTCCACGGCGTCGCGCGGCTGGCGCAGTACGACGGAACGACCGTCCACCTCGCCGATCAGCCCCGGCGCGAGTTGCCGGGCGACGTCGCAGTTCGTGCAGCGCCCGTCCACCCGCCAGCCGGGCGCCACCCGTTCGTCTCCACCCATGACCCCGTCCCCTTCCGTCCCCGTACCGCCGGTCGTCTCCAGGGGTATCGCCGGTGGCACGGAAACCGGAAGGGGCGCCGGACCTGTCGCTTTCGGCGCCGGCCTGCTCTGCGCGTCAGGCCATCGACTTCGGCGCGAGGATCGCGAAGACCGCGCCCTGCGGGTCGGCGACCACCGACATCCGGCCGGCCATCATGTCGAACGGCGGCGCGAGCACCGTGCCGTTCCGCTTGACCAGCGCGTCCACGGTGGAGTCCACGTCGTCCACCGCGAAGTACGTCAGCCAGTGCGGCGGGGTGCCGGGCCGGTCGTCGCCGAGCCGGGCGGCGCCGCCCACACCCCGGCCGCCCACGTTCAGCGACCAGTAGTCGCCCTCCGCGCCCGCCATCGGCTGGATCTCGATGCCGAAGGACTGTCCGTAGAAGCCGGTGGCGGCGGGCAGGTCGCTGGTGTTCAGCTCGTTCCAGATCAGCGTGCCCGGCTCGTTGGCCAGGCCCGCGCCGTGGAACTCGCCCGGCTGCCACACCCCGAACACCGCGCCCTGCGGGTCGGCGGCGATCAGCATCCGGCCGAGCGTGCCGACGTCCATCACCGGGGCCAGCAGGGTGCCGCCCGCCGAGACGATGGTGTCCTGGGTGGCCTCCGCGTCGGTGCTGGCCAGGTAGGTGGTCCACACGGTCGGCGGCTCGGGCTCGCCGTCGGGCGCCATCGCCGGGCCGATACCGGCCACCGGCTTGCCGTGCAGCGTGCAGACCGCGTACCCGCCGAACTCGGCCGCGCCGACCTCGCCCTGCCAGCCGAACAGGTCCCGGTAGAAGTCCAGCGCCGCCTGCTGGTCCTTCGCCATCAGATCGACCCAGCACGGGGTGCCGGTCGCGTACGGAGTGGTGATCTCGGGCATCTGAAGCTCTCCCTGCGCGCGAAGAAGTCCCCCGCCGCCCACCATCACCGTATCGACGATTTCCCGCCACCGGAACGACCGAGATCCCGACAACCCACCACGGACCCGACCCGCCCGCGCGGTGAACCCACGGACATCGCCGTGCACATCGTCAGTCCGTGTGGCCGAGGGCTCCGCGGTCGGCGAGCCGGAAGTCCCGCACCGTCCGGTAGAGCACGCGCTCGCGCGCGGCGGCGAGGGTGGCGAGAGAGCCGACGGCGCCACCCAGCAGAGCGGCGAGACCTGCGTCCGTGGGCCAGTGTGCCGTGGTCCAATGAGCGCTCATTCAGGGGAGGTTGCCCATGAGCGGTGAGTGTCTTGCGTGCGCTCTCATGGCGGGCCGGGCTCCGCTGCCGGGCGGGACCGTCCTGCGCACGGAGTTCTGGGTCGTCGAGCACTGCGTCGGCCCCCTGGGCCTGGGCACCCTCGTGGTCAAGCCGGCCCGGCATCTGCTGCACGTGGCCGACCTGACGCCACAGGAGTCCGCGGAACTGGGTCCGCTGTTGCGGAAGGTGAGCGCCGCGGTCACCGAGGTGACGACCCCCGAGCAGGTGTACGTGTGCCTGTGGTCGCATGCCGGCGGAGTCCCCGGCCACATCCACTTCGTCGTGCAGCCCGTCGGCAGCGAGGACATGGCGCGGTTCGACGCCTTCGGTCCCACGTTGCAGGTGGCCATGGGGGAGGCGGGGTGCTTCCCGAGGGCGGCCGAGGTGGAACGGGTCTGTCAGCGGCTGAGGGAGGCCCTGCGCTCCGGTCCGGCAGGCGTTTGACGGACGGGACCTTCGGGGGCGTGCATTCCGCGTGCCCTCGCGCAGGGGTCCGACCGGCGGGACGGTCTCACCTGCGGACACCTCCGGCCGAGGCCGGCTCGCACCACGCGTGCTTCCCTCGGTCGCCGGATCTCGACAGCGGCTGCCACCTTACGGATCCGAGTCCCGGGCGGTGACCAGTGCACGCGAGGACAGCCACCGCCCCCGTCCCCACCGCCGCCCGCACAACCGTCCGGGACTCCGAAGCCCCCGCCCGGGCCGCCCTCGCCTTTCCCGTCCTCGTCTTCGCGGCCGGCCCCGGGGTGCTGGAGAGCCGGCCCCGGGGTGCTGAAGAGCCGGCCCCGGGGTGCTGGAGAGCCGGCCCTGTGTCTAGGCCCCGCCCAGCAGTGCGTTCAGTTCGCCGTAGTCGAGGCTTTCGGTCAGTGCCGTGTAGGTGCCCGTGTCCAGGAGTTCCCGGGTGGCTCGGCGGATCACGGCGTGGGCGGCCTGGGCGATGGCCGAACCGACGCTGACGCGGGCGACGCCGAGCGCGGCGAGCTCGGCGACCGGGGGTGCCCCGGGGCCCGCCATGACGTTGAGCGGGCCGTCGACCCCCGCGACCAGCGCCTTCACGGTGTCCGGGGCGACTGCGCCGGGGACGAAGATCCCGTCGGCGCCCGCGTCGAGGAACGCGGCGGCTCGTTCGAGGGTCTCCGCCACCCCGCCGGTGCCCGAGAGGAACGTGTCGATGCGGGCGTTCACGAACAGTGGCACGCCCGCCGTGTCCGCGGCCGCGCGGGCCGCGGCGATGCGCTCGGCCTGTTCGGCGACCGGCCGCAGCGGGCCCTCGGCACCGTCGTACCGCGCGTCCTCGATGTTGACGCCGACCGCGCCCGCCGCGAGCACCGCGCGGACCGTGTCCCCGACACCCGCGGCGTCCGGCGCGTAGCCGCTCTCGATGTCGGCGGTCACCGGCACCCGGACCGCCCCGGCGATGCGCGCGACGGCACCGAGGGCCCGGTCCCGGTCCAGCCGGTCGCCGTCCGCCGCGCCGAGGGCCCAGGCCAGCCCCGCGCTCGTGGTCGCCACCGCGGCGGCTCCCGCGTCCTCGACGAGGCGGGCGCTGGTGACGTCCCAGGCGTTCGGCAGGACGAGCGGACGTCCGGGGACGTGCCGGGCGCGGAAGGCGAGGGCCTGGTCACGGAGCAGGTGATGCAGCGTCATGCGGATCACTCAACCACCCGCTGCCCGGCCCCGGCTGGCAGGAATCCGACACGTAGGTGACACCCCGGCCCCGCCCCTCTCCGTCCCAGCCCCGCCCCTGTCCGCCCCAGCCCGCCCCCGTCCGTCCCCGGCCGCCTCTCCGGTGTCAGTCCCCACCGGTACCGTCGGTCCATGGCTCAGCAGGCGGGGACCCCCACAGGCGAACGGCGGCTCGCCACCGTCGAAGGCGTGCTCGAACGCATCACGTACGCCAACGAGGACAACGGCTACACCGTCGCCCGCGTCGACACCGGCAGAGGCGTCGGCGACCTCCTCACGGTCGTCGGCGCGCTGCTCGGCGCCCAGGTGGGGGAGTCGCTGCGGATGGAGGGCCGCTGGGGCTCGCACCCGCAGTACGGCAAGCAGTTCACCGTCGAGAACTACACGACCGTGCTGCCGGCCACCGTCCAGGGCATCCGGCGTTATCTGGGTTCCGGACTGGTCAAGGGCATCGGACCGGTGTTCGCCGACCGCATCACCCAGCACTTCGGCGTCGACACCCTCCGGATCATCGAGGAGGAACCGAAGCGGCTGGTCGAGGTGCCCGGACTCGGACCGAAGCGGACGAAGAAGATCGCCGACGCCTGGGAGGAGCAGAAGGCGATCAAGGAGGTGATGCTCTTCCTCCAGACCGTCGAGGTGTCCACGTCGATCGCGGTGCGGATCTACAAGAAGTACGGGGACGCCTCGATCTCCGTCGTGAAGAACCAGCCCTACCGGCTCGCCGCCGACGTCTGGGGCATCGGGTTCCTCACCGCCGACAAGATCGCCCAGTCCGTCGGGATTCCCCATGACAGTCCGGAGCGGGTGAAGGCGGGGCTCCAGTACGCGCTGTCCCAGTCCGCCGACCAGGGGCACTGCTACCTCCCGGAGGAGCGGCTCATCGCGGACGCGGTCAAGCTGCTCCAGGTCGACACCGGGCTCGTCATCGACTGCCTCGCCGAACTGGCGGCGCAGCCGGACGACGGGGAGGACCCGGGTGTCGTACGGGAGAGGGTCCCCGGCCCGGACGCCGATCCCGTCACCGCCGTCTACCTCGTCCCCTTCCACCGTGCCGAAGTCGCCCTCGCCTCCCAGCTGTTGCGGCTGCTGCGCACCGGCGAGGACCGGATGCCGGCGTTCCGGGACGTCGCCTGGGACAAGGCGCTGGGCTGGCTGAAGGACCGTACGGGGACCGAGCTCGCCCCCGAGCAGGAGGCCGCCGTCCGGCTGGCGTTGACCGAGAAGGTGGCTGTCCTCACCGGCGGCCCCGGCTGCGGCAAGTCGTTCACCGTCCGGTCGATCGTGGAGCTGGCGCGGGCGAAGAAGGCCAAGGTGGTGCTGGCCGCCCCCACCGGCCGTGCCGCCAAGCGGCTCGCCGAACTGACCGGCGCCGACGCGTCGACCGTGCACCGGCTGCTCGAGCTGAAGCCCGGCGGGGACGCGGCCTACGACCGGGACCGCCCGCTCGACGCCGACCTGGTGGTGGTCGACGAGGCGTCCATGCTGGACCTGTTGCTCGCCAACAAGCTGGTGAAGGCCGTACCCCCCGGTGCTCATCTCCTCTTCGTCGGGGACGTCGACCAGCTGCCCAGCGTCGGGGCGGGGGAGGTGCTGCGGGACCTGCTCGCCGACGGCGGCCCGATCCCGGCCGTCCGGCTCACCCGGGTCTTCCGGCAGGCCCAGCAGTCGGGGGTGGTGACCAACGCGCACCGGATCAACGCCGGGCAGCAGCCCGTCACCGAGGGCATGAAGGACTTCTTCCTCTTCGTGGAGGACGAGACGGAGGAGGCCGGGAAGCTCGCCGTCGACGTCGCCGCCCGCCGCGTGCCGGCCAGGTTCGGGCTCGATCCGCGGCGCGACGTGCAGGTGCTCGCGCCGATGCACCGCGGGCCCGCCGGGGCCGGTGTGCTCAACGGCCTCCTCCAGCAGGCCATCACACCGGCCCGCCCCGACCTCGCCGAGAAGCGGTTCGGCGGGCGGGTCTTCCGGGTCGGGGACAAGGTCACCCAGATCCGCAACAACTACGAGAAGGGCAGCAACGGCGTCTTCAACGGCACCGTGGGTGTGGTCACCTCGCTGGACCCGGTCGACCAGCGCCTGACGGTGCTGACCGACGAGGACGAGGAGGTGCCGTACGAATTCGACGAACTGGACGAACTGGCCCATGCCTACGCGGTGACGATCCACCGTTCACAGGGGAGTGAATATCCCGCGGTGGTGATTCCGGTCACCACGGGAGCGTGGATGATGCTCCAGCGGAACCTGCTCTACACGGCGGTCACCCGGGCCAAGCGGCTGGTCGTCCTGGTCGGTTCGCGCAAGGCGATCGGGCAGGCGGTGCGCACCGTGTCGGCAGGTCGGCGGTGTACGGCACTCGACTTCAGGCTCTCGACGCCACGCATCACAAAAAATGATCGATCAAATGAGTCGTGAAGGTCACAAGGCACTTCCAGATGGGAGGACGAGGGGGCAGGATGAGCAGGTTGGCGGCACTGAGTGCCGTCGATAGGCCCAATGGTCGACCCCGAGTGCACTCTCCTGAGCCAAATGGGGGATGGTAGAGACAGTCAGGGCACCTCGAAGATGAGGCACTACGTCGGTGAGGGAAGACGTGAGCGACAACTCTGTAGTACTGCGGTACGGCGACGGCGAGTACACCTACCCGGTGGTCGACAGCACCGTCGGCGACAAGGGCTTCGACATCGGGAAGCTCCGCGCCCAGACCGGTCTCGTGACCCTGGACAGCGGCTACGGCAACACCGCTGCCTATAAATCCGCCGTCACCTACCTCGACGGCGAGGCCGGCATCCTCCGGTACCGCGGCTACCCGATCGAGCAGCTGGCGGAGCGCTCCACCTTCCTCGAGGTGGCCTACCTGCTGATCAACGGTGAGCTGCCGACCGTGGACGAGCTCACCACGTTCAAGAACGAGATCACGCGGCACACCCTGCTGCACGAGGACGTCAAGAACTTCTACCGGGGCTTCCCGCGCGACGCGCACCCGATGGCCATGCTGTCGTCGGTCGTCTCGGCGCTGTCCACCTTCTACCAGGACAGCCACAACCCGTTCGACGCGAAGCAGCGCGACCTCTCCACCATCCGTCTGCTCGCCAAGCTTCCGACGATCGCCGCGTACGCGTACAAGAAGTCGGTCGGCCACCCCTTCGTCTACCCGCGCAACGACCTCTCCTACGTGGAGAACTTCCTGCGCATGACGTTCTCGGTGCCGGCCCAGGACTACGAGCTCGACCCGGTCGTCGTCTCGGCCCTGGACAAGCTGCTGATCCTGCACGCGGACCACGAGCAGAACTGTTCGACGTCGACGGTCCGTCTGGTCGGCTCGTCCCAGGCGAACATGTTCGCGTCGATCTCCGCCGGCATCTCCGCACTCTGGGGCCCCCTGCACGGCGGTGCCAACCAGTCCGTCCTGGAGATGCTGGAGGGCATCCAGGCGACCGGCGGCGACGTCGACACCTTCATCCGCAAGGTGAAGAACAAGGAGGACGGCGTCCGCCTGATGGGCTTCGGCCACCGGGTCTACAAGAACTTCGACCCGCGCGCCAAGATCATCAAGGCCGCCGCGCACGACGTGCTCTCCGCCCTCGGCAAGTCCGACGAACTGCTGGACATCGCCCTGAAGCTGGAGGAGCACGCGCTCTCGGACGACTACTTCGTCTCGCGCAGCCTCTACCCGAACGTCGACTTCTACACCGGCCTGATCTACCGCGCGATGGGCTTCCCGACCGAGATGTTCACGGTCCTGTTCGCCCTCGGCCGGCTGCCCGGCTGGATCGCCCAGTGGCAGGAAATGATCAAGGAGCCGGGTTCCCGTATCGGCCGCCCGCGCCAGATCTACACGGGCGTCGTCGAGCGCGACTTCGTCCCGGTCGAGGAGCGCTGACACGTTCCGCCCGGGGGTGCCGTCCGGTACGGCGCCCCCGCTGTACGTGCATAGCAGAAGGCGCCCTGGAGCACCGGTCCCCCCACGGGCCGGCGACCAGGGCGCCTTCCCGTGTCCCGGTGCGGATTCCCCCCACGGGATCCGGCCGGGCGCTCGGTGCGGCAGCGCCTGAATCGCTGCGTTGAGCACGACGGGCACCGCCCGCCGTACTCCTTGTCGTGCTACCAGTGATGCGGTGCGATCTGCCGGGACCCGTACGGCACGGGAGGGCCGCTCAAAGCTTCCCGTCGTACGTGCCCCGGCAACGCATCTCTGAGGAAGTCCCCCAAGACATCCCCAGATGCCAGGTCAGCGCCCCCCAAGACGCTTCTCCGACATCGCCAACTTAGACCTTCGAACCCCTTCGATGGTTACGTTCACATCACTGTGATCTGCGTCTCTTGCATATGTCCGTTAGATGCGCAAGAGCCCCGATACAGCGATCGGAGCTCAAGCGTAAGGATGATGCACGAGCCTTGTGAAGAGCTTATGTGAGGTGCGCGTCGGACTCTAGGGGGACTTCTACATCCAGGGCGGCGAACCCTCGGTAACTTTCACCGGAAGGTGCGCAGGCGCAGGCTGTTGGTCACCACGAACACGGAGGAGAAGGCCATCGCGGCCCCCGCGATCATCGGGTTCAGCAGTCCGGCGGCGGCGAGCGGGAGCGCGGCCACGTTGTAGCCGAAGGCCCACACGAGGTTGCCCTTGATGGTGGCGAGGGTCCGCCGGGACAGCCGGATCGCGTCCGCGGCCACCCGCAGGTCCCCGCGGACCAGGGTCAGGTCGGCGGCCTCGATCGCCGCGTCGGTCCCGGTGCCCATCGCCAGCCCCAGGTCGGCGGTGGCGAGCGCCGCCGCGTCGTTGACCCCGTCGCCGACCATGGCGACCGTCCGCCCCTCGTCCCGCAGCCGTCGTACGACCGCCACCTTGTCCTCGGGCAGCACCTCGGCGAACACGTGCTCCGGGTCGATCCCGACCGCCCGTGCCACCGTCCCGGCCACCGCCCGGTTGTCCCCGGTCAGCAGCACCGGCGTCAGCCCGAGCGCGCGCAGCGCGCGCACCGCCTCGGGGCTGGACTCCTTGACCGCGTCGGCGACCGCGACGACACCGCGTGCCACCCCGTCCCAGCCGGCCAGGACGGCCGTACGCCCCTCCCGCTCGGCCCGGGAGCGGGCCCGGTCCAGCTCCTCGGGAACGGTCTCGAAGAGGCGCCCCACGGCCACCTCGTGGCCCGCCACCCGGCCGCGTACGCCCCGGCCGGGAACGTTCTCGAAGTGCTCGACCCCGGGCAGTTCCCCCAGCCGCTCCTCGGCTCCGGCGGTGATCGCCCTGGCGACCGGGTGCTCGGAGGCGTGTTCGAGGGCGCCCGCGAGCCGCAGCACCTCGTCCTCGTCGACGCCGTCGGCCGTGTACACCTCCTGGAGGGTCATCCGCCCGGTGGTCACCGTCCCGGTCTTGTCGAGCACGACGGTGTCGACCCGGCGCGTGGACTCCAGCACCTCGGGCCCCCTGATGAGGATGCCGAGCTGAGCGCCCCGGCCGGTGCCGACCATCAGCGCGGTCGGCGTGGCCAGGCCCAGCGCGCACGGGCAGGCGATGATCAGTACGGCGACCGCGGCCGTGAACGCGGCGGCCGGGTCGCCGGTGACGCCGAGCCACCCGCCGAAGGTGGCGAGCGCGATCAGGATGACGACGGGCACGAACACCGCGGAGATCCGGTCGGCGAGCCGCTGCACCTCGGCCTTGCCGTTCTGGGCGTCCTCCACCAGCCGGGCCATCCGCGCCAGCTGGGTGTCCGCGCCGACCCGGGTGGCCGTCACCACCAGCCGTCCGCCCGCGTTGACGGTCGCGCCCGTGACGGTGTCGCCGGCGCTCACGTCCACCGGCACCGACTCGCCGGTCAGCATCGAGGCGTCGACCGCCGAGACCCCCTTGACCACGGTCCCGTCGGTGGCGATCTTCTCCCCGGGCCGTACGACGAACCGGTCGCCGACCGCCAGGGACGTCACCGGGACCCGTACCTCACGGCCGTCCCGGAGCACCGCCACGTCCTTGGCGCCCAGCTCCATCAGGGCCCTCAGCGCCGCTCCCGCCCGCCGCTTGGAGCGCGCCTCCAGGTAGCGGCCGAGCAGGATCAGCGCGACCACCCCGGCGGCGACCTCCAGGTAGACGGTGGAGGAGCCGTCCGTCCGGGAGACCGTGAACCGGAACTCGTCGTGCATGCCGGCCATACCCGCGTCGCCGAGGAACAGCGCCCACAGGGACCAGCCGAAGGCGGCCAGTGTGCCGAGCGAGACCAGCGTGTCCATGGTGGCCGCGCCGTGCCGGGCGTTCGTCCAGGCGGCCCGGTGGAACGGCAGGCCGCCCCAGACGACCACGGGCGCGGCCAGTACCAGCGAGAGCCACTGCCAGTTGTCGAACTGGAGCGCCGGGACCATGGCGAGCAGCACGACCGGGGCGGCGAGCAGCGCGGAGACGAGCAGGCGTTGGCGGAGCGCGGCGAGTTCGGGGTCCCGGCCGGCCGTGGGGTCCGGCTCCGGTTGGGCCGGTCCCGGCCGGGACGGCTGTTCCGGCCTCGGGGGGGCCGGCTCCTCGGCCGTGTACCCGGTCTTCACGACGGTGGCGATCAGGTCCGAGACCTGAACCCCCTGGGGGTATGTGACCTTCGCCTTCTCGGTCGCGTAGTTCACGGTGGCGGTGACGCCGTCCATGCGGTTGAGCTTCTTCTCGACCCGGGCGGCGCAGGAGGCGCACGTCATGCCGCCGATGAGCAGCTCGACCTCGGACGCGTCGGCCGACGGCGCTGGGGCTATGGGTGTGTCCGCGGTGGACGCGGGGGTGGTGCTGGTGGTCATGTCCGGACTCCAGACATCGGACCGGACCGTACGGATCCAGTATGAGCTGGTCGGCGCGGCCCGGCGGCGAGATGCGCTTCCGTCGTGCGTACTGCTGCTCGGGTCGCTCAGACGCGGCCGACGAGCTCGAAGCCCGCCTCGTCGACGGCGGCGCGGACCGCCTCCTCGTCGAGCGGGGCCGCGGAGACGACCGTGACCTCACCGCTGGCCGCGACGGCCGTCACCGAGCTGACCCCGGCGAGTCCGGAGATCTCGGCGGAGACGGAACCTTCACAGTGCCCGCAGCTCATGCCCGTCACCTTGTAGACGGCGGTCACGGAGCCCGAAGTGTCGGTCTGGGCGGTCATGTCGTTCTCCTCGTCGAGGCGGGTGGGGCCGGTGGGGCCCAGGAGAGAACCCCACTCTCCCCACACTATACCCCTAGGGGGTATTTCTCCAAGAGGGGTCCCGGCGCGCCAGCGAGCCCACCCAGGCGATGCCGAGCAGCGAGACGAGCACCAGCAGGCCGATCGAGAAAAGCGCGAAAAGGTGCTCCTGGGCGGCGGTCGGCCGCGGGATGTACCCCTCGGCGAACAGCTCCCTCCCCCCTCCGGTACCCGTGAGCCGGGCCACCAGCCAGATCGCCACCCCGTGGGTGGAGTCCCACAGGGCGTGCAGCAGGGAGGCGCCGAGGAAGGTGCCGGCGACCGGGGCGGTCAGCCGGAAGCGGCCGTTCGGGCGGCGGGACGTGAGCAGGACACCGCCCGCGATCGCCGTCGACAGGCCGTGCCCGAAGGGGGCGAGTGCCCCGCGCAGTAGTTCCGTCTCGATCAGCGCCCGCAGGCCGGCGCCCTGCGTGGAGAGGGCCGCGGTGAGGGCGTACCCGGTGCTCTCCAGTGCCGCGAAGCCGAAGCCGACGGCCGCCCCGAGCACCAGTCCGGCGCGCATGCCGCGGATCCCGGGGAGCCGGCGCAGCGCGAACACCAGCGCGCCGAGCTTCGCCGCCTCCTCGATCAGGCCGACCGAGACGAACATCCCCCAGGACGGGCGGACGAGACCGGACTCCGTCACCGAGGCGCCCAGCACCCCGAGCGCGCCGCCGGCCAGGAAGCAGCCGAGGACCGCGCTGACCCCGAGGTCGCGGCCGTGCCGCTCGTACGCCCACAGGACGAACACGACCGGTACCAGGAAGCCGCCGAGCAGGATCAGCGTCGGCAGCGGCGCGGTGTTCCGGGTCGCGTACGTGACCACCGCGGTCAGCGCCCACAGGGCGAGCCCGCCGCCGAGGGAGCGCCTCCACAGGCCGGTGCGGATGCGCGGGTACGGCGGTGGCGGCTGCTGCGGGCCCGGGATGCGGGCCTGCGGCCGGCCGGGAGACGGAGAGTGCGTCACGGCGGGTCCCCTTGTGCTCCTGCGCGGTGCTCCTGCGGACGCGGTGGCGCTCGCCGGATCGGGCTGGTTTACCCGCACTTTAGGCAGATGCGGGATTTGTCGCAGTCCGGGAGCTTCGGGGGAGTGGCCGCCGGGAGTGGCCGCCGGGAGGGGGCGCGGGAGTGGTCGCCGGGAGGGGGTGCCGGGAGTGGCCGCCGGGAGGGGGTGCCGGGAGTGGCCGCCAGGAGGGGGTGCCGGGAGGGGCCGGTCAGGGGGCGGGGTCTCCGAGGCGGTCGCCCACGAGGGGTTCCAGGTAGCGGGTGAGCACGTCCTTGATCTCCTGTACGTACGCCTGGCGTTCGGCGCCCTGGTGGCCCAGCACCAGCTCCAGCCCGGCCTTGTAGATGCTGAGGCAGACGTGGGCCGTGCGCGTGACGCGCGCCTGGTCCGTGTCGGATGGCAGCAGCGAGACGAGCAGGTCCGCCACCCGGCCGACCAGGGTCGCGTGCAGGGCGTCGTGGGCCTCGGCGATGCCGCCGGGCATGTCCGGGCCGTGCATCAGCGTGAAGAACACCGGGCGCTCGGTGTTGAAGGCGACGAAACGGTCCACGGCGGCGCCGACCGCCTCCGCGAGCGGGGTGCCGGGGGCGACCGGTGCCAGCGCCTCGCCGTAGGTGTCCCGCAGTTCGTGGACGAGCCGGTCGCCCAGCTCGATCGCGATCGCCTCCTTGTTCGGGAAGAACTGGTAGAGCGTGCCGGGGGAGACGCCGGCCTCGCGGGCGATGGCGTTGGTGCTGGCGGCCGAGTAGCCCGTGGCGCAGAAGACCGAGGCGGCGGCTTCGAGCAGCTGCTGGATGCGCCGCTCGCCGCGCGCCTGCCGCCGGCGCGGCTGCTCCTTGCCCGTGGCGTCGGGCGCGGTGGTCCCGGCGCCGGGCTTCTGTGACTGGTCGGGCTTGTCGGGCACGAGTTGTCCCCAGCTCTCCGAACGCGATTGACAAACACGAGCGACCGCTCGCATTCTGGTGAAACGCGAGCGACTACTCGTGTTTGCCAGTCTAAGTGGCAATGACCGACCCATGCTGCCGTGCGCGCGGACCGGATGCGTACTCGGCGGGCAGTGGTCCCGGTGAAGGGGACACCGCAGGATGACCGAAGTCGACAAGCCCACCACGCCCGAGGGCGGGGCGCGGCCCGGTGGCTGGACGCGGTTCGTGACCGCCCGGCCCCGGCTCTCCCTGCTGCTCGCCCTGGTGGTCACCGCACTGGCCGTGCTGGCCGGCAGCGGGGTCGCGGACCGGCTGGGCAGCGGCGGCTGGGAGGACCCGGCCGCGGAGTCCACGTACGCGACGAAGGCGCTGGAGCGGGAGTTCCCCGACTCCCAGCCGAACCTGCTGCTTCTGGTGGACACCCACGGCGCCCCGGTGGACAGCCCGGCGGTGGCGGCGGAGGCGAAGTCCCTGGCCGCCCGCCTGGCCGAGGAGAAGGGCGTCACGGGCGTCGGTTCGTACTGGGGGACCGGGTCACCCGCCCTGCGGGCGGGCAACGGCCACGAGGCACTGATAGCGGCCCGCATCACCGGCGACGAGAAGGCGGCCGCCGACACCCTGGACCGCATCGCCCCGCACTACCGGGGCGCGCACGGACCGGTGACGGTCAGGGTCGGCGGCATGGTGGCGGTGCGCCACGACATGCAGACGATCATCAAGGAGGACCTGGCCCGTGCCGAGCTGATCGCCCTGCCCATCACGCTCGTCCTGCTGGTGATGGTCTTCGGCAGCGCGATCGCGGCCCTGCTCCCCCTGGGCATCGGCATCGTGGCCATCCTCGGCACCAACGCGGTGCTGCGCGCCCTGACCTCCTTCACGGACGTCTCCGTCTTCGCGATGAACCTGACCACGGCCCTGGGCCTGGGCCTGGCCATCGACTACGCCCTCTTCATCGTCCGCCGCTTCCGCGAGGAACTGGCCACGGGCGCCGACCCGTTGACCGCGGTGGGCACCACCCTGCGCACGGCGGGCCGCACGGTGCTCTTCTCGGCCCTCACCGTCGCGGTCTCGCTGGCGGCCATGCTGGTCTTCCCCCAGTACTTCCTGCGCTCCTTCGCCTACGCGGGCATGGCGGTGGTGCTCCTCGCCGCGGCGGCCGCCCTGATCCTGTTGCCTGCGGCACTGGTCCTGCTGGGGCACCGGGTCAACTCCCTCGACCTGCGCCGGATGTTCCGCGGGGGCGCGCGACCGCCCCGGCCGTCCGGCGCGGAGGGCACGGCCTGGGCCCGCACCGCGACGCTCGTCATGCGCCGCGCCCCCCTCTTCGCGGTGGCCACCACGGCCCTGCTCATCGTCCTGGGACTGCCCTTCACGGGCGTGAAGTTCGGCACCGCCGACGATCGCCAGCTCCCCGCCACCGCCGAGTCCCACGTCGTCCAGCAGCACATCAGGCAGGGCTTCCCGGGCAACCCCGGCGGCGACCTGGAGGTCCTGGCCGAGGGCCGGGCCACGCGGGCCCAGTACGCGGCCTACGAGCGGCGGGTGGCGGCCCTCCCGGAGGTGGCCCGGGTCACCGGCCCCCTGGTCAAGGGCGACTCCGCGTACTTCACGGTGCAGCCCGGGGGAGAGGCCGTCGGCGACGGGGCGCAGCGCCTGGTCGGCGACCTGCGCGCACTGCGCACCCCCTTCGACACGAAGGTGACCGGCACCGCGGCCGTACTGGTCGACTCCAAGCACGCGATAGCGCAACGCCTGCCGTGGGCGGCGGTGTTCATAGCGGTCGTCACCCTGTTCCTGGTCTTCCTCCTCACGGGCAGCGTCCTGATCCCGCTCCAGGCGGTCCTGCTGAACGCGCTCAGCCTGACGGCGATGTTCGGCGCGGTCGTCTGGGTCTTCCAGGACGGCCACCTCTCGGGCCTGCTGGGCTTCACCAGCCCCGGCTCCATAGAGACCACGCTCCCGGTCCTGATGTTCTGCGTGGCGTTCGGCCTCTCCATGGACTACGGCGTGTTCCTGCTCTCCCGCATCAAGGAGGAGTACGACCGAACTGGCGACCACGAGCGCTCGGTGCGCCTCGGACTCCAGCGCACGGGCGGCCTGATCACCGCGGCGGCGGTCATCCTGGCGGTGGTGATGGTGGCCATCGGCACCTCCAGGGTCACCAACACCAAGATGCTGGGCCTCGGCATCGCCCTGGCGGTCCTGATGGACGCGATGGTGGTCCGCAGCCTCCTGGTCCCGGCCATCATGCGCCTGACGGGCAGGGCCACCTGGTGGGCCCCGACCCCTCTGCGCCGCTTCCACGAACGCTTCGGCCTGAGCGAGGGCGACCCGCAAGCGCCCCGGTCGGACGCGCCCGGAGGAGGCGTGGGGAACCGCGCGACCAGCCACGACGAACCGGAACCGGCGCTACAGAAAGGCCCCCGCGGCGTCTAGCCTTCGCGCAGCCCCCGAAAGGAGCGCGCGCGTATGCGAGCCGTCGTCTTCGACCACCACGGCACCCCCGCCGAAGTCCGGGACGTCCCCGACCCCCGCCCGGCCCCCCACGGCGTGATCGTCCGCGTGGAGGCCACCGGCCTGTGCCGGTCCGACTGGCACGGCTGGATGGGCCACGACCCGGACATCACGCTCCCGCACGTACCCGGCCACGAACTGGCCGGCGTCGTCGAGGCGGTCGGCGCCGGGGTGACCGGCTGGCACCCCGGCGACCGGGTCACCGTCCCCTTCGTCTGCGCCTGCGGCAGCTGCCCGTCCTGCGCGGCCGGCGACCAGCAGGTCTGCGAACGCCAGACCCAGCCCGGCTTCACCCACTGGGGCTCCTTCGCCCAGTACGTCGCGCTGGACCACGCCGACGTGAACCTGGTGGCGATCCCGCAGGACATGTCGTACGCGACGGCCGCGTCCCTGGGCTGCCGCTTCGCCACCGCCTTCCGGGCGGTGGTGCAGCAGGGCAGGGTCGCGGCGGGGGAGTGGGTGGCGGTGTACGGCTGCGGCGGCGTCGGCCTGTCGGCCGTGATGATCGCGGCCGCCTGCGGAGCACGGGTCGTGGCGGTCGACGTCTCACCCCGGGCGCTGGACCTGGCGGGGAGGTTCGGCGCGGCCCACCGGGTGGACGCGTCGGACACCGCCGACCCGGCGGCGACGGTCCGCGACCTCACCTCCGGCGGCGCCCACCTCTCCCTGGACGCCCTCGGCTCCCCGGCCACCGCCGCCGCCTCCGTCAACTCCCTGCGCCGCCGCGGCCGTCACGTCCAGGTGGGCCTCCTGCCGTCCCCGGACGGCACCACGCCGGTGCCCCTGGCCCGGGCGATCGCCCTGGAGCTCGAACTGCGGGGCAGCCACGGCATGCCGGCCCACGCCTATCCCGCCATGCTCGAACTCGTCCGCACCCGCACCCTCCACCCCGACTCCCTGGTCACCAGGACCATCACCCTGGACCAGACCCCACAGGCCCTCGCGGAGATGGACACGGCCGGGCCCGCGGGGGTGACGGTCATCGAGCCGTGGGCCTGACGGGCCTGACGTGCTCTCAGTCCCTGCGGCCCCGGTTGCCCGGGCGGGAGGCCACCCAGGCGCGGACCGTGTCGGCGTACCAGTAGGGCTTGCCGCCCTCGACATGGTCGGGCGGCGGGAGCAGTCCGTGTTTTCGGTACGAGCGGACGGTGTCGGGCTGCACGCGGATGTGCGCAGCGATCTCCTTGTACGACCAGAGCCTTCGGTCGGTCATGGGACGCACCTCCCTGCGCGCACCGCGGGGGCGACCGGAGTCGGTCGTCGGGGGAGCCGGGCGCTGCGCTGGCGATCACAAAGCCTGTGCCCGGTGAACGACGGAGCGTGACGGTGAGCAAGCGGCTGTCGACCTGGTGTGACCGACAACCCGCGTATGCGTGACATGTGTGACACAAGAGCGGTGGTTGTGACAGAGCTGGGGCAAAGGTGCGCGCCGGCTCGTCAGCGGGGCGGGTTGACACGGGGGTACCCGGGCCCCGTCCGGGGGTACCTCTCCCATACTGTCGTCCGAATGTCCGGACAAACCATTGACACGACCTCCCGACCAGGGCTA
Organism: Streptomyces humi; assembly: GCF_001005085.2. GTDB lineage: Bacteria > Actinomycetota > Actinomycetes > Streptomycetales > Streptomycetaceae > Streptomyces > Streptomyces humi. The sequence continues at coordinate 86,886 of NZ_LBMU02000070.1, read as the reverse complement.
CAAACCACGGGAGAGCCGTGACGAAGGGATGCCGATGGCGTACGACCTGATCACCATGGGGCGGATCGGGGTGGACCTCTATCCGCTCCAGACCGGTGTCCCGCTCGCCCAGGTGTCGTCCTTCGGCAAGTTCCTCGGCGGGTCGGCGACGAACGTGGCCGTGGCCGCCGCCCGTCTCGGCCGCAGCACCGCCGTCATCACCCGCACCGGCGAGGACGCCTTCGGCGCCTACCTGCACGAGGCGCTGCGCGGCTTCGGCGTGGACGACCGCTGGGTCACCTCGGTCCCCGGCCTGAACACCCCGGTCACCTTCTGCGAGATCTTCCCGCCGGACGACTTCCCGCTGTACTTCTACCGGCAGCCCAAGGCCCCGGACCTGGAGATCGACGCCCACGAACTGGACCTGGACGCCGTCCGGGACGCCCGGATCTTCTGGATCACCGGCACCGGTCTGAGCGAGGAGCCCAGCCGTACGGCGACCCTCGCGGCCCTCGCCCACCGCGCCAAGGCCGGTACGACCGTCTTCGACCTCGACTGGCGCCCCATGTTCTGGCAGGACCCGGACGCCGCCCGGCCGTTCTACGCCGAGGCGCTCAAGCACACCACGGTCGCCGTCGGCAACCTCGACGAGGTGGAGGTGGCGACCGGCGTGCGCGAGCCCAGGGCCGCCGCCCAGGCCCTCCTCGACGCCGGTGTCGAGATCGCCGTCGTCAAGCAGGGACCCAAGGGCGTCCTCGCCGTCAGCCGCGACGGCGACTCCGCCGAGGTCCCGCCACTGCCGGTCGACGTCCTCAACGGCCTCGGCGCCGGTGACGCCTTCGGCGGCGCCCTCTGCCACGGCCTCCTCGCGGGCTGGGACCTGGAGAAGATCATGCGGCACGCCAACGCGGCCGGCGCCATCGTCGCCTCCCGCCTGGAGTGCTCCTCCGCGATGCCGACGCCGGAAGAGATCGACGCCGCGCTCGCCGCCGGAGCGGTGCTGTGAGGGCCGGCCGCGTCGCGGGCGCGCATTCCGCCGACGGTGCCGGTGCCGGTGCCCCCGCCCCGCAGGTGAAGGTGGACATCTCCGCCCTCGTGCACACCCGCACCCACCACCCCGAGGCCATCGCCGAGGCGGCCGCCCGGCGTTCCCGCCGCCCGCTCCTCAACGAGGACGGCAAGCTGATGATCGTGGCCGCCGACCATCCGGCCCGCGGCGCCCTCGGTGTCGGCGGCGACCGGCTGGCCATGGCCAACCGGGCCGAGCTGCTGGAACGCCTCTGCCTGGCGCTGTCCCGGCCCGGCGTCGACGGCGTCCTCGCCACCGCCGACATCCTGGACGACCTGCTCCTGCTCGGCGCCCTCGACGGCAAGGTCGTCATGGGTTCGATGAACCGCGGCGGGCTCCAGGGCGCCGCCTTCGAGCTCGACGACCGGTTCACCGGCCACCGCGCCGAGGACATCCAGCGCCTCGGGTTCGACGCCGGCAAGCTGCTGCTGCGCATCGACTACGACGACCCGGGGTCCCTGACCACCCTGGAGTCCACGGCCCGGGCCATCGACGACATGGCCGCGCGCCGACTCCCGGTGTTCGTCGAACCGTTCATCAGCCGTCGCACCCCCGAGGGCAAGGTCAAGAACGACCTGTCCCCGGAGGCGGTCACCAGGTCCATCGCCATCGCCTCGGGTCTCGGCGGGAGTTCGGCCTACACCTGGCTGAAGGTGCCGGTCACCGACGACCCCGACGACATGGCCGAGGTGATGGAGACGTCCACGCTCCCGGCCGTGCTCCTCGGCGGGGAAGTGGGCGACGACCAGGACGGCGCCTACGAGAAGTGGCGCAGTGCCCTGCGACTCCCCACCGTGCGCGGCCTGGTGGTCGGCCGTTCACTGCTGTACCCGGCGGACGGCGACGTGGCCGCCGCCGTCGACACCGCCGTAGGACTGCTGTGAGGGCCTGATGACGACCAGCGAGCTGCACCTGAGCAAGGGTTCGACCGCGAACGCCCAGTACACGCTCGACATCGACCCCAAGCGGGCCGGGTGGGCGCACAGCAGCCTGCGGATCGTCGAACTGGCCCCTGGTGGAACGCATTTGTTCACCACCGGGGACAGTGAGTGGATCGTGCTTCCGCTGCACGGCGGTTGTACGGTGCGAACAGAGGGAAACGAGTTCCAGATCCTGGGCCGGGAGAGCGTGTTCAGCGGAGTCTCGGACTTCGCGTACGTGCCCCGGGACGCCCAGGTCCAGATCGCCTCCGGCGCGGGAGGCCGCTTCGCCCTGGCAGGAGCGAAGTGCGAGCGACAACTCCCCGCCCGCTACGGCCCCGCGCCGGAGGTCCCCGTCGAAGACCGCGGCAGCGGCGGCAGCGCCCGGCAGGTGCGCAACTTCGCCTCCGCGACCGCCTTCGACTGCGACAAGCTGATCGCCGTGGAGGTGATCACGCCCGGCGGCAACTGGTCCTCGTACCCGCCGCACAAGCACGACGAGCACCGGCCCGGTGAGGAGTCGGAGCTGGAGGAGATCTACTACTTCGAGATCGACGGACCGAACGGTATCGGGTATCAGCGCGTATTCCCCTCCCGTGAGGGCGGTACGGACGTCCTCGCCGAGGTCCGCTCCGGCGACGCCGTGCTCGTTCCCGACGGATGGCACGGCCCGTCGATCGCGCAGCCCGGGCACGACATGTACTACCTGAACGTCATGGCGGGGCCGGGTGCGACGCGGGAGTGGCGGATCTGCTTCCATCCGGACCACACGGAGGGTTACCGATGACGATTCGGTTGACCGTCGCGCAAGCGCTTGTCCGCTTCCTCGCCGTCCAGTTCACCGAACGGGACGGCGAGCGCCGCCGCCTGATCGGCGCCACCTGGGGCATCTTCGGCCACGGCAACGTGGCCGGGCTCGGTCAGGCGCTGCTGGAGCACGCGGACGAGATGCCGTACCACCAGGGCCGTAACGAACAGGCCATGGTGCACGCGGCAGTGGGCTACGCGCGTCAGTCGAACCGGCTCGCCACGCACGCCGTCACCACCTCCATCGGCCCCGGCGCCACCAACCTGGTCACCGGCGCCGCCCTCGCCACGATCAACCACCTCCCGGTCCTGCTCCTGCCCGGCGACGTCTTCGCCGCCCGCCCCGCCGACCCGGTCCTCCAGCAGCTCGAGGTCCCGCACGCCGCCGACGTCTCGGTCAACGACACCCTCCGCCCGGTGTCGAGGTTCTTCGACCGGATCACCCGCCCCGAGCAGCTGATCCCCTCCGCCCTCGCCGCGATGCGGGTCCTCACCGACCCCGTCGAGACCGGCGCCGTCACCCTCGCCCTCCCGCAGGACGTGCAGGCCGAGGCGTACGACTGGCCGGAGGAGTTCTTCGCCGAGCGGGTGTGGACCGTACGACGGCCGGGCGCCGACCCCGTCGAACTCGCGGCGGCCGTGACGGCGGTCAGGGACGCGCGCAGGCCCCTGGTCATCGCCGGCGGCGGGGTCCACCACAGCCGCGCCGAGGCCGCCCTCGCCGAGTTCGCCGAGGCCACCCGCATCCCCGTCGCCGCCACCCAGGCCGGCAAGGGCTCGCTCCGCTGGGACCACCCGCAGGACGTCGGCGGCGTCGGACACACCGGCACCGCCACCGCCGACGAACTCGCCCGCACCGCCGACCTGGTGATCGGCGTCGGCACCCGCTACACCGACTTCACCACCGCCTCCGGCACCCTCTTCGAGAACCCGGACGTCCGCTTCCTCAACCTCAACATCGCCGCCCACGACGGCCACAAGCTGGCCGGACTGCCCGTGGTGGCCGACGCCCGCAGTGCCCTCACGGAGCTGCGCGAGGCCCTGCACGGCCACCGGGTGGCCGACTCGTACGTCACCGAGTACACCGAGGACAAGGAGCGCTGGGAGCAGCGCGTCGACGCCTGCTACGAGGCCGACGAACCCGACGTCCGGCCGACCCAGCCCCAGGTCCTCGGTGTCCTCGACGCCCTCGTCGACGAGAGCGACGTCGTCGTCAACGCGGCCGGCTCCCTCCCCGGCGATCTGCACCGGATGTGGCGGGCACGGTCGCACGACCAGTACCACCTGGAGTACGGCTACTCGTGCATGGGCTACGAGATCCCGGCCGCCATCGGGGTGAAGCTGGCCGCGCCGGAGCGCCACGTGTGGGCGCTGGTCGGCGACGGCACGTATCTGATGATGCCGACCGAGATCGTCACCGCCGTACAGGAGGGGATAGCCATCAAGGTGCTGCTGGTGCAGAACCACGGCTACGCCTCCATCGGCGGGCTCTCCGAGTCGGTGGGCGGCGAGCGGTTCGGCACCGCCTACCGCTTCCCCTCCGAGTGCGGCACGCTCACCGGCGCCCCGCTGCCCGTGGACCTGGCCGCCAACGCCGCCAGCCTCGGGATGCGGGTGCTGCGCGCGAAGACCGTGGAGGACCTGCGCGCGGCGCTCGCCGAGGCGCGGGCCGCCGACGCTCCCACATGTGTCTACGTGGAGACGGAAACGGCAGACACTGTGTCGGGCCCGCCTCCGGCGCAGGCCTGGTGGGATGTACCTGTGGCCGCGACCGCGACCCGATCCGCCGCGGTCAAGGCACGTGAGCTCTACGAACGGCACGTCTCGACCCGACGCCGCCATCTGTGAAGGAGTAACCGGTCATGACGAAGATCGTCAACCACTGGATCGGCGGCAAGTCCGTCGAGGGCACGTCGGGCAACTTCGGGCCGGTCACCGACCCGGCCACCGGCGCGGTCACCACGAAGGTCGCGTTCGCCTCGGTCGACGAGGTCGACGCGGCGGTCGCCACCGCCAAGGACGCCTACCTGAGCTGGGGGCAGTCCTCGCTGGCCAAGCGCACCGAGATCCTCTTCCGGTTCCGCGCGCTGCTCGACGCCAACCGGGACGCCATCGCGGAGCTGATCACCGCCGAGCACGGCAAGGTGCACTCCGACGCGCTCGGCGAGGTCGCCCGCGGCCTGGAGATCGTCGACCTGGCCTGCGGTATCAACGTGCAGCTGAAGGGCGAGCTGTCGACGCAGGTCGCCAGCCGGGTGGACGTCTCCTCGATCCGCCAGCCGCTGGGCGTCGTCGCGGGCATCACGCCGTTCAACTTCCCGGCGATGGTCCCGATGTGGATGTTCCCGATCGCCATCGCGTGCGGCAACACGTTCGTGCTGAAGCCGTCCGAGAAGGACCCGTCGGCCTCGGTCAAGATCGCCGAGCTGCTGGCCGAGGCCGGTCTGCCGGACGGCGTCTTCAACGTCGTGCACGGTGACAAGGTGGCCGTCGACCGCCTCCTGGAGCACCCCGACGTCAAGGCGGTCTCCTTCGTCGGCTCCACCCCGATCGCCCGCTACATCCACACCACCGCCTCCGCCAACGGCAAGCGGGTGCAGGCGCTCGGCGGCGCCAAGAACCACATGCTGGTCCTCCCGGACGCCGACCTGGACGCGGCGGCCGACGCGGCCGTCTCCGCGGCCTACGGCTCGGCCGGAGAGCGCTGCATGGCGATCTCGGCGGTCGTGGCGGTCGGCGCGATCGGCGACGAGCTGGTGGCGAAGATCCGCGAGCGCGCCGAGAAGATCAAGATCGGCCCCGGCAACGACCCGACGTCCGAGATGGGCCCGCTCATCACGGCCGTGCACCGGGACAAGGTGGCCTCCTACGTGACCGGCGCGGCGGCCGAGGGCTCGGAGGTCGTCCTCGACGGCACCGGCTACACGGTCGAGGGCTTCGAGGACGGTCACTGGATCGGCATCTCGCTGCTGGACCGGGTGCCGACGACCGCGAAGGCGTACACCGACGAGATCTTCGGCCCGGTCCTGTGCGTGCTGCGCGTGGACACCTACGAGGAGGGCGTCGCCCTCATCAACGGCTCGCCGTTCGGCAACGGCACCGCGATCTTCACCCGGGACGGCGGCGCGGCCCGCCGCTTCCAGCTGGAGATCGAGGCCGGCATGGTCGGCGTGAACGTGCCGATCCCGGTGCCGGTGGGCTACCACTCCTTCGGTGGCTGGAAGGACTCGCTCTTCGGCGACCACCACATCTACGGCAACGACGGCACGCATTTCTACACCCGCGGCAAGGTCGTCACCACCCGCTGGCCCGACCCGGCGGACGCCCCCGCGGGCGTCGACCTGGGCTTCCCGCGCAACCACTGAGTGTCACCGACCGACCTCGTCGGGGCCGTCTGGATTCCGGACGGCCCCGACTTTTTTTGGCGGTTCACCTTCGGTTCCCGTTCCGACGGGATGAAACGGGTGACTTAAGTTCTTTGTGTTCTCGACCTTGGAAAGCAAGGTCATGTGGCGAACGGTCTTTGTGATTGCTCCATAGAGGTGTTCGACCCTACGAAAGTGATGCGACCTCGCTCACTTTACGAGTGCGGAATCCGAAGGTAAACAGCCATTGACGCCACGGTTTTCGTCGGGGTTCCATGCAGCGCAGCCCAACCGCCGGAGGCATCCGCACAAGCCGATCGGAACCGCCGCATGACCGACACGCTCCGCCCTGTCGAGAACGCCGTAGCAGAGGCGCCCGACAGTCCCAAGACGCTCAAGCGCTCCATCGGAGTGGTAGGCGGCACCCTACTGACCCTCTCCTGCGTCACCCCGGCCTCCACGCTCTTCGTGGTCGTCCCCGACCTGTTCGGATCCCTCGGCACCGCCACCGCCCTCACCATCGCCATCGGCTCCCTCCTCTGTATCGCCGTGGCCTTCTGTTACTCCGAGCTCGGCACCCTCATCCCGAGCGCCGGCGGCGAGTACGCGATGGTCTCCACGATGGCGGGCCGCCTGGCCGGCTGGCTGGTCTTCGTGCTGTCCCTGCTCGTCGTGATGATCGTGCCCCCGGTGATCTCGATGGGCACGGCCGACTACCTGGCGCCGATCGTCCACCTCGACCCGGCCATGACCGGCGCCGGCGTGATGCTCCTCGCGACCCTCGCCGGCCTCCTGGACCTGCGCGCCAACGCCTGGATCACCGGCATCTTCCTGGTCCTGGAGGTCATCGCGGCGGGCGTGGTGGCGGTCCTCGGCTTCTCCCACAGCCACCGGGGCGTGGGCAGCCTCACCTCGATGCAGGTGGCGGACACGGGCGGGCACGCCACCACCGTCACCGCGATGCTCGTCGTCTCCGGCCTCGCCATCGCCCTCTTCGTCACCCAGGGCTTCTCGACCGCGGTCTACCTCTCCGAGGAACTGGAGAACCCGCGCCGCAACGTCGCCCGTACCGTCCTGGCCACGCTCGCCATCTCCACGGTGATCATCCTCGTCCCGGTCGCCGCGATCACCATGGGCGCGACCGACCTCAAGGCGCTCACCGGCGGCGACATCAGCGCCATGGTCACCGCCTGGTCCAACTCCGCGGTCGGCACGTTCGTCAGCCTCTGCGTGGCCCTCGCGATCATCAACGCGGGCATCGTCATGGTCATCCAGAACTCCCGGGTCCTGTTCGCCTCGGCCCGCGACAAGGCCTGGCCGGCCCCGGTCAACAACGCCCTCTCCCGCCTCGGCCGCTTCGGCTCCCCCTGGGTGGCCACCCTCGCCGTCGGCGTCCCCGGCGCCCTGCTCTGCTTCGTCAACCTGGACACCCTGTACGGCGTGACGGGCGTGTCGGTGACCGGCATGTACCTGCTGGTCGCGATCGCCGCGCTGCTGTCCCGCCGGGGCCACCACAAGCACACCCCCGCCTGGCGGATGCCGCTCTGGCCCGCGATGCCGGTCCTCCTCATCGTGGTCCTGGCGTACATCCTCACCCAGCAGGAGACCACCTACCTCCTGTGGACCGGCGGCATCACCGCGGCGGCCACCCTCTACTGGGCCTTCTACCTCCGCCCCCGCAAGAACACCCACTGGGTCGTCTCGATCCCGGAAGACGCCCAGCCCTGAAAAGAGCCTGCGGCACGTCCTGAACGCCGTGCACACCGCCCGCCCCAGGGGCGCGAGGACTGCGGCGCGTCGTGAACGCCGGGTGCACCGCCCGCCCCAGGGGCGCGGGGAACCGCGCGAGCAACCCCCACCGGCCCGCAGGCTCCCGCCGCCGCGCGTCCGGCCCCGTGACCGACCCGGCGTACCGCGCCTGAAGTACGCGGTGCGGGCCCGTACTCCTCGGGGATGGCCCGCTGTTCAGCCCATCGTCGGCATCCGTTGTCGGTCCCGCGCCGTACCGTTGAGGCATGGATCTTCGACTGCCCGCCTGGCGAGCCCTGCTCCGGCGGCCGCGACGGCTACTGCCCGCCGCGGCCGCCGTCGTGGTGCTGGTCGGCACCGGCACATGGACGGCCGTCGCCGCCACCGACGACACACCGGCGGTGCACCGGGCCGACAAGGTCATGGCGGTGGACGGGGTGCGTCTGGACACCTCGTTCTTCACCACCGCCGGCACCGGCCGGCGCCCCGCGGTCCTCCTCGCCCACGGCTTCGGCGGCAGCAAGGACGACATGCGCGCCGAGGCCGAGGACCTCGCCCGCGACGGCTACGCGGTCCTCACCTGGTCCGCCCGCGGCTTCGGCAGGTCCACCGGAAAGATCGGCCTCAACGACCCGAAGGGCGAGGTCGCCGACGTCTCCCGGCTCATCGACTGGCTGGCGAAGCAGCCCCAGGTACAGCTGGACAAACCCGGCGACCCCCGCGTCGGCATGGCCGGCGGCTCCTACGGCGGCGCGATCTCCCTCCTCACCGCCGGACACGACGACCGCGTCGACGCCATCGCCCCGTCGATCACGTACTGGAACCTCGCGGACGCCCTGTTCCCGGACGGCGTCTTCAAGAAGCTCTGGGCCGGCATCTTCTTCAACACCGGCGGCGGCTGCGCGCGGTTCCAGCCCGAGCTGTGCGCGATGTACGACCGGGTCGCCGAGGCGGGCAAGCCGGACGCCGCCGCGGTCAGGCTCCTCGAAGAACGCTCCCCGTCGGCCGTCGCGAGCCGCATCAAGGTGCCGACCCTGCTCTTCCAGGGCCAGACCGACTCCCTGTTCACCCTCTCCCAGTCGGACGCGGCGGCGAAGGCCGTCAAGGCCAACGGCGCCCCCGTCGACGTCGACTGGATCGCCGGCGGCCACGACGGCGGCGACCTGGAGACCGGCCGCGTCGAGGCCCGCGTGACCTCCTGGTTCGACCGGTACCTGAAGGGCGACAAGGCCACCGACACCGGCCCGGCCTTCCGGATCACCCGCACGGGCGGCGTCGACTCCACCAACGGCACGGCCCAGCTGCGCGGCGCGACCGCCGACAGCTACCCGGGCCTGACGGGCGACCGGCGCGACATCGCCCTCAAGGGCGGCACCCAGCGCGTCCAGAACCCGGCCGGCGCCAGCCCGCCCGGCGTCTCCGCGCTGCCCGGCCTCGGCGGCGGCGGACTCGCCCAGCTCTCCTCCCTCGGCGTCGGCGTATCCCTGGACTTCCCCGGCCAGTACGCCCGTTTCGACTCGGCACCGGTCGCCGACAACGTGCAGATCACCGGCACCCCCACGGCCACCGTCCACCTCACCTCGACCAGCGACGACGCCGTCCTCTTCGGCAAGGTGTACGACGTCGGCCCCGACGGCACCCAGCAGGTGCTGCCCGCCCAGCTGGTCGCCCCGGTCCGGGTCACGGGCGCCAAGGCCGGCAAGGACGTCACCATCACCCTCCCGGCCATCGACCACGAGGTCCAGAAGGGCCACCGGCTGCGCCTCGTCCTCGCCTCCACCGACCTCGGCTACGCCTCCCCGACCGCCCCGGCCACCTACACCGTCTCCCTCAAGAGCCCCCTGAGCGTGCCGACGGCACCCCAGGTGGACACGGCCGCCGCACCGCTGCCCGCCTGGGTGTGGTGGCTGCCGCTGGCCGGCGCGCTGGCCGCCCTGGCCCTGCTGCTCACCGGCCGCCGCCGGACCGCCACCCAGCCCCCCGCCCCGGCACTCGCCGAAGTCCCGCTCCAGATAACGGACCTGAGCAAGCGCTACGCACGCTCCACCGACCGGTACGCGGTACGGGAGCTGTCCTTCCGCGTCGAACAGGGCCAGGTCCTCGGCCTCCTCGGCCCCAACGGCGCGGGCAAGACCACCACACTGCGCATGCTGATGGGCCTGATCAAGCCGGACGGCGGCGAGATCCGGGTCTTCGGACACGCCGTCCGCCCCGGCGCGCCCGTGCTCTCCCGGGTCGGCGCCTTCGTGGAGGGCGCGGGCTTCCTGCCGCACCTGTCCGGCCGGGAGAACCTGGAGCTGTACTGGCAGGCCACCGGCCGCCCGCCCGAGGACGCCCACCTGGAGGAGGCCCTGGAGATCGCGGGCCTCGGCGACGCACTGGCCCGCGCGGTCCGCACGTACTCCCAGGGCATGCGCCAACGCCTCGCCATCGCCCAGGCCATGCTCGGCCTGCCGGACCTGCTCATCCTCGACGAACCGACCAACGGCCTCGACCCGCCGCAGATCCGTGAGATGCGCGAGGTGATGATCCGCTACGCGGCCGCCGGCCGGACGGTGATCGTCTCCAGCCACCTCCTCGCCGAGGTCGAGCAGTCCTGCACCCACCTAGTGGTGATGGACCGCGGCCGGCTGATACAGGCCGGCCCGGTCGCCGAGATCGTCGGCTCCGGGGACACCCTCCTGGTCGGCACCGGCACCCCCGTGGAGGAACCCGTCGTGGAGAAGGTCGCCGCGCTGCCCGGCGTCGCCACGGTGACCCGCACCGACGACGGTCTGCTCGTCCGCATGGAGCCCGGCGGCAGCGCCCCGCACCTGGTCGCCGAACTCGTACGGCTCGACGTCCAGGTGGCCTCGGTTGGCCCGCACCGCCGGCTCGAAGACGCCTTCCTGACCCTGATCGGAGGTTCCGCATGAGCACCGTCACCGAGAACGCCGCGGTCGCCTCCGGCTACCGGGCGGGCCGCACCCTGCCCCTGCGCGTCGAACTGGTCCGCCAGTTCAAGCGGCGCCGGACGCTGGTCATGGGTGGCATCCTGGCCGTACTGCCGTTCGTGCTGCTCATAGCGTTCGCGATCGGCGGGCAACCGGGCCGGGAGAACGGCCAGGTCACCCTCCTGGACACAGCCACCGCGTCGGGCGCCAACTTCGCCGCGGTCAACCTGTTCGTCTCGGCGGGCTTCCTGCTGGTCATCCCGGTCGCCCTGTTCTGCGGGGACACGGTCGCCTCCGAGGCCGGCTGGTCCTCCCTGCGTTACCTGCTCGCCGCGCCCGTGCCGAGGGCCCGGCTGCTCTGGTCCAAGCTGGTCGTCGCGCTCGGCCTCAGCCTCGCCGCGATGATCCTGCTGCCGCTGGTCGCCCTGGCCGTCGGCACCGCCGCCTACGGCTGGGGGCCGCTCCAGATCCCCACCGGCGGCGCGCTGGACACCGCCACCGCGGGCCAGCGCCTCGCGGTCGTGGTCGCGTACATCTTCCTGTCCCAACTGGTCACCGCCGGGCTGGCGTTCTGGCTGTCCACGAAGACCGACGCACCGCTCGGCGCGGTCGGCGGCGCCGTCGGCCTGACCATCGTCGGCAACGTCCTGGACGCGGTCACCGCCCTCGGCCACTGGCGCGACTTCCTGCCCGCGCACTGGCAGTTCGCCTGGGCGGACGCCGTACAGCCGCACCCCGAGTGGTCCGGCATGATCCAGGGCACCGCGGTCTCCGTGACGTACGCCCTGGTCCTGTTCGCCCTGGCCTTCCGGGGGTTCGCCCGCAAGGACGTGGTGTCCTAGGGGGTTTCCCCCAGATCACCGGACGATCTCCCTCCGGACTCGAAAGCCCTGGTCCGTGGCCCGTTCGAGATCCATCCGCAACGCATCGGAGCGCACGTTCCGGGCGCCTGCGCCGTCAGAGTCGACGACAAGCCAGGAAGTCGACTCCGACCGGCACAGGGGGTACTCATGACGGACCGACACCGGACCCGCCGACAGACCTGCGGGTCACTGCTCGCCGTCGCCGCCGCGGGCGCGCTGCTGCTGACGGCGTGCGGCGCCGGCGAGGACCACGCCAACGGCCCGAGCCACAGCAAGGGTCTCCCGGCCCCCTCCCAGGCGCGGGGCGACGGACCCACCTCGTCCGGCACCGCCCCGTCCTCCGGCCACCTCTCCACCTTCGCCCTCGACGTCGACACCGCCTCCTACGGCTACGCCCGCCGGATCCTCGCCGACGGCGGCCGTCCCGACCCCTCCACCATCCGGCCCGAGGAGTTCGTCAACAGCTTCCGCCAGGACTACCGCGCCCCCGAGCACAACGGCTTCTCGGTCACCGTCGACGGCGCCCGCACCAGCCGGCCGGACTGGTCCCTGGTCCGCGTCGGCCTCACCACCCGCCCTGCCGACGGCACCGAACGCCCCCCGGCCGCCCTGACGTTCGTCATCGACGTCTCCGGCTCCATGGACGAGCCCGGCCGCCTCGACCTCGCCAAGAAGTCCCTGGACACGATGACCGACCGGCTGCGCGACGACGACTCGGTGGCGATCGTCACCTTCAGCGAACACGCGGAGACGGTCCTGCCGATGACCCGCCTCGGCGGCCACCGCACCGAGATCCACCGCGCCGTGGACCGGCTGCGGGCCCGCTACTCGACCAACCTCGGCGAGGGCGTGGAGACCGGCTACGCCACCGCCGTCGAGGGCCTGCGCAAGGACGCCACCAACCGCGTCGTGCTGATCTCCGACGCCCTCGCCAACGACGGCGAGACGGACCCGGACGCCATCCTCCGGCGCATCGACGGCGACCGCCGCGAGTACGGCATCACCCTGTTCGGCGTGGGAGTCGGCAGCGACTACGGCGACGCGCTGATGGAACGCCTGGCCGACAAGGGCGACGGGCACACGGCGTACGTCTCGGACACCGCCACCGCGACCGACGTCTTCTGCCGGCAACTGCCGGAGAACATCGACCTGGTGGCCCGGGACGCCAAGGCCCAGGTCGCCTTCGACCCGCACACGGTCGCCGAGTTCCGCCTGATCGGCTACCAGGACCGCAAGGTCGCCGACGAGGACTTCCGCAACGACCAGGTCGACGGCGGCGAGACAGGTCCCGGCCACACGGTCACCGCGCTCTACGCCGTCCGCACCAACCCCGGCACGGACGGCCACCTGGCCACCGCCACGGTGCGCTGGCTGGACCCCGACACCCGCACCCCGCACGAGAACACGGGCTCGATGGAGACGGCGGCCCTGCACGACAGCGTCTGGTCGGCGTCCCCCCGCTTCCAGGTGACAGCGGTGGCGGCCTACTTCGCGGACGCACTGGCGGGCGGGGACTACGACATCCCGGGCAGCCAGAGTCTGGGCAGGCTTCAGGCCAGGGCCGCGACTTTGGCCAAGGTGACGGAGGACAAGGACGTGGCGGACCTCGCGAGGGCCATCCAGGAGGCCGGCTGAAACGCCCTGTCAGGGCCGCGCCCGGAACTGAAGCCGCCCAGCCCGTTGACCCGACCTTACTTACGAGTAAGTTGACGCCCCATGGGCGTACGCAAGGACCTCAGACGGGCAAGACAACGCACCGACTTGGCCGACCGCGGCAGGGTCCGGGTCACCAGGGACGCGGAGGGAGTCGTACGGGAGGTGCACCGGGAACCCCTGGCCCCACCCCTCACCACCGGCTCCCTCGCGGACCTCCCCTACACCAACGCCACCGAGAATCCCGACGCCACGGCTCTACGGCGCCCCGGCGGCCCGGTCACCGCGCAGGACTTCGCCGCTCAGGTGACCTCCGTCGCCAAGGGGCTGATCGCCGCAGGCGTCGCCGCAGGCGACCGCGTGGCCGTCATGTCCCGCACCCGCTACGAGTGGACGGTCCTCGACTTCGCCGTCTGGGCGGCGGGCGGCGTGACCGTCCCCGTGTACCCCACCTCGGCCGCGGCCCAGGTCGACTGGATCGTCCGGGACTCCGGTGCCCGGCACGTCGTCACCGAGACCCCGCAGCACACGGCCACCGTCGTCGCCGGCACCGCCGCCCACCCGGGGACCCCCCGGATCTGGGAACTCGACGCGGGCGCCGTCACCGAGCTCAGCGCCCTCGGCCGGGACGTCCCCGCCGAGGAGGTCGCCAAGCGTCGTGCCGCCCTCACCCCCGACACGGTCGCCACCGTCTGCTACACCTCCGGCACCACCGGCCGTCCCAAGGGCTGTGTCCTCACCCACGCCAACCTGCACGCCGAGGCCGCCAACACGGTCGAACTGCTGCACCCCGTCTTCCAGGCGGTCACCGGCCGCACCGCGTCCACTCTGCTGTTCCTCCCGCTCGCCCACATCCTGGGCCGCACCCTCCAGATCGCCTGTCTGATGGGCCGCATCGAGATGGGCCACTTCCCGAGCGTGAAGCCGGACGAACTGCGGCCCGCGCTCAGGGAGTTCAGGCCGACGTTCCTGGTCGGGGTGCCGTATCTCTTCGAGAAGATCCACGACACGGGCCGGGCCACCGCCGAGAGGATCGGCCGGGCCGCCTCCTTCGACCGCGCCGAGCGGATCGGCGTGCGCTTCGCCGAGGCCTACCTGGAGAAGTTCCTCGGCACGGGCGGCCGCAGCGGGAAGGACGGCCGCGGGGCCAAGGGCCCCGGACCCGGACTGTACGCCGCCTGGGCGCTCTACGACCTGCTGGTCTACCGCCGTATCCGCAAGGAACTCGGCGGCCGGATGCGGTACGCGATCAGCGGCGGTTCCCCGCTCGACCGAGACCTCAACCTCTTCTTCCAGGCCGCCGGGATCGTCGTCTACGAGGGTTACGGCCTGACCGAGACCAGTGCCGCCGCCACCGTCGTGCCGCCGCTGGCGCCCCGTCCCGGCACCGTCGGACAGCCCGTGCCCGGCACGGCCGTCCGGATCGCCGACGACGGCGAGGTGCTGATCAAGGGGCCGGTGGTCTTCGGGGCGTACTGGAACGATCCGGCCGCCACCGCAGAAGTGCTGGCGGCGGACGGCTGGTTCGCGACCGGCGACCTCGGATCGCTCGACGCCGACGGCTATCTCACCATCACCGGCCGGAAGAAGGACATCCTGGTCACCTCCGGCGGCAAGAACGTCTCGCCGGCCGTCCTGGAGGACCGGCTGCGCAGCCGGGCGCCCGTCGGGCAGTGCCTGGTGGTCGGCGACAACCGGCCCTTCGTCGCCGCGCTGATCACCCTCGATCCGGAGGCGGTCGCCCACTGGCTGTCCGTACGGAAGCTGCCGCCGGACACCCCGCTCGCCGAGCTGGTGCGCGACGACCGGATGCGGGCCGAGGTGCAGAAGGCCGTCGACCACGCCAACCAGGCCGTCTCCCGGGCCGAGTCGATCCGCTCCTTCGCGCTCGTCGAGGGCGAGTTCAGCGAGGACAACGGCCTGCTCACGCCGTCCCTGAAGGTCAGACGGCACGCGGTGACCGCCCGCTACAGGGCCGAGATCGAGGCGCTGTACCGGAAGTGACCGGGGGGATGACCGGGGGAGTGACCGGGGGAGTGACCGGCACGACGAAGGCGGCGGGCCACCGGAGAACCGGTGACCCGCCGCCCGCTGGGCTTCCGGACCTACTTGTTGCCGGTGCCGTTCGCCGAGAGGGCAGCGATGTCGTCCAGGATGTGCGACAGCGGCTCGTCGCCCTTGGCCTGGGTGGAGTTCTCCACGCACTGCTGGTTCTGCGGCGCGGACAGGATCGGCACGTCCTGGGCGACGCCGACGGCGACCGCACCGACCAGACCCTGGAGGTTCGCCTTCGCCGGGAGACCGATGCACGGCTTGTTCAGCGAGCCCTGGACCAGCGAGAGCTGCGGGCTCATGTCGCCGAACGTGGCCGAGTTGCCGAACTCCGACTTGGCGTCGTTGCCGCTGAGGGAGGTGGTGCCGTTGTCGTTGCCGGTGGCCAGGGCCTGGGGGGCGGCCGTGGCGGCGAATCCGGCGACGGTGACGGCGACAGCCGCGGTTGCCCACAGCTTCTTCATGTTGGTTCCCTTTCGAAAGGCGGACTCCGGGGAGGAGCTGCGTGATCGTCAACGGCCGCGGACCCGCCTGGGTTGCGTGGTTTGCCCCGATTGGCGTAGCGCAGTGCGATCATTCGACTGGCGCCCTCGCGCAGGGGCCCGGAGAGCTTCCGGACTTACTTGTTGCCGGTGCCGTTCGCGGACAGCGCCGAGATGTCGTCCAGGATGTGCGACAGCGGCTCGTCGCCCTTGGCCTGGGTGGAGTTCTCCACGCACTGCTGGTTCTGCGGCGCGGACAGGATCGGCACGTCCTGGAGGACGCCGACGGCGCCCAGGCCGGCCAGCCCCTGGAGGTTCAGCTTCGCCGGGAGGCCGATGCAGGGCTTGTTGAAGGAGCCCTGGATGAGCGCCATCTGGGGGCTCATGTTGCCGAACGTGGCGGAGTTGCCGAACGCCTGCTGGGCGTCGTTGCCACTGAAGGAGGTGGTGCCGTGGTCGTTGCCGGTGGCCAGGGCCGGCGCGGCGGCGGCAGCGGAGACGCCGACGACGGAGGCGGCGACAGCGGCGGCGGCCAGAACCTTCTTGATCACTTGTCAGTTCCCTTCTGAGGACACCCCGTCCACCGGAGCGCACTGGTCAACTGCGCGTGTTCCGTTTGGTTGCTCCGCTTCACTCCAATGGCCCACCGGACGGTAATCCCCCGATGCGGCGCCGGGCCCGGATTCCCGGGGAATTGCGGGAGGGGGGCGGTCCGAACGGGTGACGTGCCGGATCGCGCCGCAACCATTCGGGTTGCGAGCGGTTGATGCCGGGCAGGAACGTCCGTCTTGGCCTGGAGCCAGGAAAGGAAAAGCGAAATGCTGAAGAAGGCAATGGCCGCGGCGGCGGTCGCCGTGTCCGTCGTAGGTGTGTCGGCGGCGGCAGCCCCCCAGGCGCTTGCCACCGGGAACGACCACGGCACCACCTCCGCCAGTGGCAACGGCGCCCGCGAGACGTTCGGCAACCAGGTGACCAAGGGCAAGATGAGCCCGCAGGCCACCCTGGTCCAGAGCTCGCTCAACAAGCTCTGTGTCGGCCTCCCGGTGAAGGCGAACGCCCAGGGGATCCTCGGTCTCATCGCGGCCGTCGGGGTGGCCCAGGACATCCCGGTCCTGTCCGCGCCGCAGAACCAGCAGTGCGCCGAGAACTCCACCCAGGCCAAGGGTGACGAGCCGGCGTCGCACGTGCTGGACGACATCGCGGTCCTCGCGGCCAACGGCGTCGCCAACCAGTGACCCCGGTCCCGAAAAGCCCGTCCGGGCGGTGCGCGTTCATGCGCCGCCCGGGCGGGCTTTCGTCGTGTCCGGATAATTCCCGCTGTCAGAAGAAGCGTTTCCGCTCTTTGTGTCAATTCTGTGAAGGCGTTCGAGTGAATTAACCGACGGCGCGCGTTCCATAGTTTCTCCGGCTGTCTATTCCTCGTTCTACAGCCTGCCGGTCATGGTGCGAGCCGTTCATGCTGTGCTCGCTCGGCTTCGGCCGACACACGGGCATGACCGCAGAGAAGGGAAAGTTCATGAAGAAGACCGCTGCTGTGGTCGCCGGCGTGATCCTGGCGCTGGGCGGTGCCGTCCCGGCCTTCGCCGACGCGGGTGCGCAGGGTGCCGCCACCAACTCCCCGGGCGCCGTCTCCGGCAACGTGATCGAGGTCCCGGTCCACGTCCCGGTCGAGGTCTGCGGCGACACCGTCGACGTCATCGCGCTGCTGGACCCGGCGCTCGCCAACGCCTGCGCCAACGACTGACGGCGTCACACACACCGCACCAGCCCCCCGGCTGTGTCATGGCCGGCCTCGGACCGTCGATCCTTTGCATCCGCGTTCCGAGGCCGGCTTTCCCACTTCTTCAAGCAGGAAGACAACGAGATTGCGACAGACCCTCAGCAGGGGAATGCTCGCGGCCGCCGCCGCGACGAGCATTCTGTCCCTGTACGGCAGTCCCGCGCTCGCCGGCACGGACGCGACCGGGGCCGCAGCCGGCCAGCCGGGTGTCGTGTCCGGTAGCGACGCCCGTGACCCGGCGAGTGTTCCGGCCGACGCCTGCGGCAACTCCTGTGCGAACGGCTCGGGTTCGGACGACCACACCACCGACCGCGCCCCCGAGGCGGCAGCCCCCGAAGCCCCGGCGCCCGAAGCCCCGGCGCCCGAAGCCCCGGCTCCTGAAGCCCCGGCTCCTGAAGTCGCGGCTCCCGAGGCGGCCGCCCCGGCGGAAGCAGCTCCCGAGGCGGCGGCTCCCGAAGTGGCCGCCCCGGCGGAGGCCGCTCACGAGGTGGCGGCCCCCGAGGCAGCAGCCCCCGAGGCGGCAGCCCCCGAGGCGGCCGACCGGACCGAGGCCGCCCCCGCCGAAGCCGCCCACGAGGTGGCCGACCATGTCCAGGCCGTGCACCAGGAGGCCGCCCGCGCGGAGGCCGGCCAGGACGACTCGGGCCACGGCGGCCCGGGCGACGGCGCCACGGTTCACGGAGCCGAGGCGTCCGCCGGCAGCGAGTCCGGCACCACTCCGCCGTCCGGCGACCGTGAGACGCCCCCGGCCCACGGCGACAAGGCGCCCACCGGCTACGGCGAGGAGTCCCCGTCCGCGTACGGCGAGGAGTCCCCGTCCGCGTACGGTGACCACGCCCCGCCCCCTTACGGCGACCAGTCCCCGTCCGCGTACGGCGAGGAGTCCCCGTCCGCGTACGGCGACCACACCCCGCCTCCTTACGGCGACCACAGCCCACCCGCTTACGGCGAGCACACCCCGCCCGCTCACGGCCAGCAGTCCCCGCCCGCGTACGGCGACCACACCCCGTCCGGCTACGGCGAGGAGTCCCCGCCTCCGCACACCAAACCGCCGCACACCAAACCCCCGCACACCAAACCCCCGACGTCCCCGCCGCCCACCACGCAGCCGCCGACGTCGCCCCCTCCCTACACGCAGCCGCCGAAGCCGCCGCACCACGGCCACCACCATGGGCACCACCATCACCGGCCCACCCTGCCGCACACCGGCAGCGAGGCCATGATCGCGACCTCGGCCGTCAGCGCCGCGCTGATCGCGGGTGGGGCGATCCTGTTCCGCCGGGGCCGGGCCGCATCCCGTCGCCCGTAGCGGAGAACGGGTGCCGGACGCCCCAAACGTCCGGCACCCGTCCGTCAGCTTCCCACCGCGCCCGGCGTGCGCCCCCGTCGCCCCGCCGGGACGCCCCGGCCCGCCGCCGGGACCGGTCGGGCCGTGAACAGCACAGGGCAGGTCGACCCGAAGCCCCGGTTCGCCTCGGGCGCCCCGCCGGCCGCCGTCACCGGCGTCGTACGGGGGTCGTACATCAACGGCTGCCCGCCGTGCCGTCGTCGGACCTGTCGGTCAGGCCGGACACCCCGGAGAGCTCCCCGGCCGGGGCGGCGGCCACGGCGGGCTCCCCGGCCTGGCGGACCACTGCGGGGCGCGGATCCGGCACCGGGGCCGCCGTGGCGCGGCGCAGCCTGTCCAGGAGCCGGTCGAGCAGCCGGTCCGTCACATGCCGGCCCCACAGCGCCCACATCGCCAGCCCCGGCCCCCGGTCGTCCGGCGCGCTCCAGGCCAGTTCTCGGCCGCGCGGCGCCGGACGCAGCGCGCTGAGCGGCGCGTAGTTCTCCACCACGAACGCCCGCCCGGACAGTGGCACCCCCGCCGGCAGCGGACGGCGGGTCAGGTCCAGGTGCTGGGCGCGTACGACGTCCAGGCCGGTGCCGTCGGCGAAGAGCCGGAACTGGGCGCCCGGCCTGGGGTTGAAGTCGAGGAGGTGGTAGCGGCCGGTGCTGCCGCAGCGCCGGAAGTCCAGGTCGAAGATGCCCCGGAAGCCCAGTTCGCCGACGAGCCGCTCGGCCGACGCCTGGACCTGGTCGTTGGGCGTCCACCGGCCCACCGCGGTCAGTCCGGCGTCGCGCGGCCAGGACCGCTGCTTGCGGCCGGGCCCGCCCGCCCGCACCGCGCCGGTGCGGTCGGCGTAGCCGTGGAAGAACCAGTCGCGGTCCGGGCCCGGCGGCAGGAACTCCTGGAGCAGCAGCCTGCTGCCCGCCTCCTCCGTCCGCGCGAACAGCTCCCGGGCCTCCCGTGCCGAGCGCACCACGGCCGTGCTGCGCAGCCCGGACCCGGCCGGCACCAGCCAGGGGCGGCTCCACTTGGCGACCACCGGCAGCCCGAGCCGCCACGCGGCGGCCGCCGCCTGCTCGGCGCCGTCCGGGACCAGCGTCTCGGGGTGCGGGATCCCGGCCGCCGCGCACACCGCGGCCAACTCCGCCTTGTCGGCGACGCGTTCGGGCAGCGCACCGGGCTGCCGCGGCAGCAGGTACGCGGATGCGAGGTCCTCGCGGTACCGGCCGACCGCGATCGCGCTCGCGTCGTCCATCGGGATCAGCACCGCCGGACGGGCGATCCGCTCCGCCACCCGGCGCAGCACCGCCACGATCTCGGCGGGGGACGCGTCCGGCGCCGGCGGCGGATGCAACTGCCGTACGAAACGCGACCTGCGGACCGGACTTCCGGTGGCGTCGGCGACCACGTGGACCTCCACCCCGGCCCTGCCGAGCGAGCGCACGGCTCCCAGGGTGCCGTGGTGAAAGGGATTCCGGTCGATCCGCAGCAGAACCGCGGGCACTCGGATGTCTAGCAGCGACACGGACCTTTTCCTTCAATTCGGTTCACCCGTGCGGACGCTCGGGGCACCCGAAAGCCGCAGCCGCACTGGCGGAATTCATATTGATATGACTGAGTGTCAGTACCGGTGGAGAAAGGAGCAGGAATGGCTCCACAGCACAGAAAGCGGCCAGGGTTCAGGTCGTCCCGTCTGGCCGTGGTCGCGGTGGCGGTCGTCGCCTCGGCGACCCTGACGGCCGGCCTCGGGTTCGCCGCGGGCACGGGCGTGGTGCGGGTCGTCCCCCCGACACCGGCCGCCACGCCCACCCCGGCCGTCACGCCCACGACGTCCGTCCCGCCGTCGGCGGCTCCCCTGCCGGTACCGGCGCGTCCCACGCCGTCCGCGGCCGAGCCCGCCGGGGCGGCTCCGCCGGCCTTCGGGGCCTTCCTCGACTCCGGGCCGCTCGGGGTGGCCCGCATGGTGCAGCTGAGCGGCTGGCTGGGCGGCACCGAGCTCAAGGTCGCGCACACCTACCTGCCCGGCGACCGCTGGTCCGACATCGAGGGCGCCCCCGGTTTCCTGGACGTCTGGGCACACTGGCGGCGGGAGAAGGCCGACCGGACGCTCGTCCTGAACGTGCCCATGCAGGAACACAACGAGGACGGTCTCGGGGACGACGAGGTCCGCTCGCTGCTGCGGCAGGGCGCGGCCGGGGAGTTCGACCAGCACTTCCGGGCCCTCGCCGAACGGCTGGTGGAGCTGCGGGTGCCGGACACGGTCCTCGTGCTCGGCTGGGAGATGAACGGCATCACCTACTCCCATCGTTGCGGGCCCGACCCGGAGGCGTGGAAGAAGTACTGGAACAGGATCGTCACCACGATGCGCGCGGTGCCGGGCCAGAGGTTCCGGTTCGACTTCACGCCGAGCCGGGGCCGGGACGCCGTCCCGTGGACGGAGTGTTATCCCGGGGACCGTACGGTCGACGTCATCGGTATGGATTCCTACGACCAGCCGTCCGGGCTCTCCTTCGACGAACAGGTGCGGGAGCCCTACGGACTCCAGCAGCACGTGGATTTCGCGAAGGCCCACGGAAAACCCATTTCCTATCCGGAATGGGGCCTCTTCCGGAACGGTGACAACGCCGAGTACATGCGGCGGATGCTCGCCTGGATGGACGAGCACAAGCCGCTGTACAACACCGTGACCGACTACTGCCCGCACGGGGTCTGGCAGTGCTCGGCCAACCCGCGCTCGTCGCGGGTCTACCGCTCCGAGCTGTTCGGCAGAACCGAACCCACCACGCCGGCCCCGACACCCACACCCACACCCGCACCGGGCACCGGCACCCCGAGGCCGAACCCGACCCCGGCCCCTGCCCTGAGCCCGACCCCGAAGCCGGCGGTGACGCCGACGCCCGTGCCCACCGCCACGCCCACCCCCGTGTCCGCGCCCGACTGCGCGCCGATGGACCTGGGCGACTGGGTCGAGTACTGGCTCGGCGGGGAGCTCTGCCTCGACGTCGACTGGTGGTCGTCCGACGAGGACTAGTCCTGCCGGTGTTCCGTCTGTTCCCTGTGTTCCTTCCAACGACGCAGCACCTCCTTGACCCGCTGCCGGGCGGCGACGTCGCACAGTGCCGCCGTCAGCAGCGGGGCGGTGCGCCGCCGGGCCAGCAGCAGCCGCTGGTTGACGACCGGCCGGGGGCGCCAGTGATGCTTGTACGGCTCGTCGCCGCGCAGCAGGCTCAGCGCGCCCCGCTCGCTGGTGCCGGTGTGCTGGGTACAGGCGTCCAGCAGCATCACGGCCACGTCGGCCTTGCGCTCCCGCAGTCCCGGATGCGCCCCGTAGAGGTACCCGCCGGCCAGGCTCGGCGACAGCAGGGTGAGGTCGACGGCGACCACCTCGTCGTCGAGCCGGAACTCGGTGACCACCGCGTCCCCGGAACGCACCATCGGTCCGACCGAGCGCACCAGATGCTCCCGGAACCGGGACTGGAGGTGCTCGGTGGTCACCTTCCGTCCCTGCCACTGGAGCCGGTGCAGGTCGAGCAGCCGGCCGAGCGCCGCGTCGACGCCCTCCGGCGGTACGGCGTCCCGGCGCACCCCGAGCGAGCCCAGCTTGCGCAGCTTGGCGCGCACCCGCTGGGCCTTGCTCGACGGCAGCCGGGTGACCAGCTCGTCCATCGACACGGCGGGCAGCTCCAGACACAGCGAGTCGGGCACCTTCCGGCACGGCCCGCGCCAGCGGTCGTAGACCCGTTCCATCGCACCGCCCGGCCGCACCTCACGGAAGTCGATCAGTGCCGTCCGGGCCGCCCGTGCCAGCTCCCCGGTGAGGGCGGCCGCGGCCCGGCCGTCGTCGGCGTCGGCGAGCAGCACGTCGGCGTAGTCCGAGATCGCCCCGCCCAGCGGCACCAGCGCGGGCAGCGGTCGGCGCACCAGCATCAGCGGGGCCGCGCCGACGAGTTCACCGCCGTGCCGCACCAGGATCAGCCGCAGCCGGCCCGGGACGCCGTAGGAGCGCCACCAGGAGTGCAGCCAGGCGTGGCTCTGGAACGGGGTGGCCGTGCCGCACCGCTGGTAGAGGCGTCCCCAGGCGGGGGCCAGGGCGGCGAAGGCGCGCTCGTCGGTGACGAGTTCGGTGGTGTGCGCGGCGAGCGTCGGGTGGGCCGTCGTCGTCACAGCTGGCCGTGTACGTCGGCGGCGACGGCCGGACCGGGCACCGAGGCCTGCGGCGCGGTCTCCTCCGGGCGGCGCCGGGGCCGCATCAGCAGCACCAGGCCGGCCAGCAGCCCGCCCGCGCTCGCACCCACCAGACCGGTCACCTTCGGGGACGCCGAGGTGGGCGAGGTCGGCTTCGAGGCGCGGGAGAACTGGAGGAGTTCGACGTGGGTGTCGGCCTTGGTGTCGTTGGCGTGCTGGGTGAGCGAGCGGGCGACCGCGTTCGCCATGTCGGCGGCCTGAAGGGCGTGCGGCGAGGTCGCGGAGACGGCGACCATCGGCGCGTCCGGCGAGGTCTCCGTCTGCACGCTCTGCCGCAGGGTGTTCACCGGCACCCCGGCCCACAGCTGCGCGTCCCCGAGCACCGCGAGCTGGGTGGCGACCCGGCCGTAGGCCTGCGCGAAGCCCTGCGCGGTGGCGGTGTCCGACCGGTCGGTGGGGACGGCGATGACATAGCTGGTCGCCGTGTAGGTGGCCGGCTCGACCACGCCGTAGGCGCCGCCCAGCAGGCCGCCGGCGACGATCCCGGCCGCCAGCACCGACCAGGGCGGCAGCTTGCGGGCGAAGGGACGGGGGGCTCGGACGGGGTTCTCGGTCATGGCGTACTGACTCCCTGGGATGAGGTGGCGAGTGCGGCCGCGTAGACGTCCATGAGCTGGGCGGCGCTGCGGGTGATGCAGTAGTGACGGGCGGCCTCCGGCGCGGTGCGCGGACCACGTCCGGCGGCGCGGACGGCGGCGAGCGCCTCGGCGTAGGCACCGGCCCCGCCCCGGACCCGGCGGGCGCCCGGGGCGGCGGCGGGCGGCAGGTCCTCGACGGCGGGGCAGGAGGTGTAGAGCACCGGCAGTCCGGCGGCCAGCGCCTCGACGACCGCGAGTCCGAAGGCCTCCTCGGCCGACGGCGAGACCAGGACGTCCATGGCGGCGGCGAGCGCGGGCAGGTCGGGGTCCTCAGGACTGCCGGAGACGTACGGGCGTTCGCCGGTGAACAGCACCCGGCCGGCGACCCCGGCGGCCTCGGCGACCCGGCGCAGGATGTGCTCCTCCGGG
Organism: Streptomyces humi; assembly: GCF_001005085.2. Taxonomy (GTDB): domain Bacteria; phylum Actinomycetota; class Actinomycetes; order Streptomycetales; family Streptomycetaceae; genus Streptomyces; species Streptomyces humi. The sequence goes on along the minus strand of NZ_LBMU02000070.1, from coordinate 62,652 downwards.
CCCCCGCCCACCAGCAGCAGCCGGCAGTCCTCGGGGAGCTGGGCCAGCGCCCGGATCGCGACCCCGAACCGCTTGCCGGGCGCGAGCCGTCCGACCCCGCCGATGACATAGGCGTCCTCGGGGATCCCGAGGCGGGCCCGGGTGCGCCGCCGGGCGGCCGGGTCGAAGCGGAAGCGCTCCAGGTCGATGCCGTTCGGGACGACCTCGATCCGCGGCCCCGGCACCCCCCACCGGCGCAGCCGCTCGGCGACGGTGGGGGTGACGGCCACGGTGGACCGGCCGAGCCGCTCGCCCGCGAGGTACAACGCCCTTACTCCGGGAGTCAGTTCACGCCCTTCCAGCTGTGAGTCGCCGAGCGAGTGCTCGGTGGCGACGACGGCCCGGACCCCCGCGAGACGGGCGGCGAGCCGCCCGTACAGACAGGCCCGGTACAGGTGGGTGTGGACGAGGTCGTAGCGGCCCCGGCGGATCAGCCGGACCAGCCGGGGCAGCGCGGCCAGGTCCCGGTTCCCGGCCATCCCGAGATGGACCACCCGCACCCCGTCGGCGGTCAGCCCGTGCGCGACCGGACCGGGGTTGGTGAGCGTGACCACATCACAGTGGACCGGCAGGTGGCGGAGGAGCAGCCGCAGTTGCTGCTCCGCGCCGCCGACCCCGAGCCCCGTGATGACGTGCAGCGCCTTCATTCACACCCCCTCCACCGGGCGGCGCCGCAGCCGGTGCAGCCGGTACTTCAGGAACAGGCGCAGGGCGTTGTCGTTCTGGCCGATGTGCAGGCGGGGCAGGGCGTGCACGCCGTTCAGGTCGCCGGGGTCGATGGCGCAGGCGTAGCCGTATCCCGCGTCCCGCACCGCGTCCACGGCACGCCGGTCGACGGCGCCGTAGGGGTAGCAGAAGCCGGTCACGGGGGACTGGGTCAGGTCCTCCAGCAACGCCCGGCTGCCGGCCACCTCGGCCCGGACCGTGTCCGCGTCGGCCCGCGTCAGGTCGACGTGGGTCAGCCCGTGCGAACCGATCTCCACACCGCCCGCCGCGGCCCGCCGGATCCCGTCCGCGGTGAGCAGCGGTCTGCGCCGGCCGAGCGGATCCCAGGCGTTGTTGCCGCCGAGCCGGCCGGGCAGCACGAAAAGGGTCGCGCCGCAGCCCCAGCGGTCGAGCAGCGGCAGCGCGTGGTCGAGGAAGTCGGCGTACCCGTCGTCGAAGGTCAGCCCCACCAGCCGGCGCCCCGCGCCGCGCGCCCGGGCGGCCAGCAGTTCGCCCACCGACACCCCGCGCAGGCCACGCCTGCGCACCCAGCTCAGCTGTTTCTCCAGCCGTTCGGGGGTGACGGTGATCCGGTACGGGTCGTCGGAACGGTCGCCCACGGAGTGGTACATGGCGACCCAGGGGACCGGGCCGGTGTGGCCTGCGGCCCGCTCTGCGGACTCAGTGGAACACGGCATGCGCGAGCCTTCGGGTGACGTTGCCTACGGAGCGGAGTGCGGGGGCGAAGCCCTGGGCGTCCAGGGCCCAGCCGAGCAGGACGAAGACGAGGGTCACGGTCGTGATCCCGGCGGCCAGGCCGGTCAGCGGGTCCGCCGGCCGCCCGGCGGCGAAGGTCCCGACCACCGTCGCGACGACGGCGGCCCGCACCGGCCGGCTGAGTTCCGCCAGCACCCGCCGGGCGCGGATCGGGACGCTGCGCGGGCCGGTGCCGGCCAGCAGGAGCAAGGCGGTGACGGTGATCCCGGTGGCGTTCCCGGCGGCGATGCCGGTGACGCCGTACCGGCCGACGCCCAGCACGCCGATCCAGGTGGTCACGACGATCCCGGCGATCATCGCGCCCACCGGGTACCAGGTGGCACGGCCGGCCGAGAAGTAGGAGCGGACCAGCGCGCCGACCATGGTCTGTCCGAGCAGCCCGAGCGCGTAGACCCGCATCACCGCGGCGGTCGCGGCGGTGTCCTCGGCCGTGAACGCCCCGCGCTGGAACAGCAGCCGGATGAGCTGCGGCGCACAGGCCACGACCACGGCGGTGCCGAGCAGCACGACGCCCGCGGCCACCGCGAGGTCCCGCTCCACCCGGAGCCGGGCCCGCTCGGTGTCGCCCTCGGCCAGTGCCCGGGCCACCACCGGGAAGGTGACCGTGCACAGTATCAGCGACATCGTCATCGGGATCTGCGCGACCTTCTGCGCGTAGTTGAGGTACGAGATGGACCCGGAGTCCAGGTGCGAGGCGAGGAACCGCTCGATCAGCACCTGCGACTGCCGGCACAGCGCGAACAGCAGCACGGTGGCCATCAGCACGACGTCCAGCGGCTGCGCCCCGGCGCCGGCCGCTCCGTCGGACGGCGTGCTCCTCACCCGCAACTGGCGTAACAGCGAGGGCAGTTGTACGGCGACCATCAGGACGCCGCCGGCCGCGACCCCGAACGCGGCCGACCGCACGCCCCAGTGGCCGCCGAGCGCGAACATCGCGGTGATGATGCCGGTGTTGTAGGCGACGTAGATCGCGGCCGGGGCGAGGAAGCGCCGGTGGGCGCGGAGCGCGGCGCTACAGTACCCGGCCAGCCCGAAGGTCAGCACGCAGGTCGCGGTGAGCCGGGTGCAGCCCACGGCGAGCCCGGGGTCGCCCAGTCCGGGCGCGAGTACCTCGACGAGTTGCGGGGCGCCCCCGATGAGCAGGGCGCCGACGCCCGCGAAGGCGAGGGAGAGCTTGGGCAGCGTCCCGGCGACCAGGGCCCGCACGGGGTCGCCGGACGCCCCCTGCGCCCGGCGGGCCAGGGCCAGACTGAAGGCGGGGATGAGCGCGAAGGCCAGCCCGTCCTCGATGAGCAGGGTGGCGGCGAACTCGGGCACGGTCCAGGCGACGAGAAACGCGTCCGTGTCCCGCCCGGCCCCGAAGAGCCGGGCGAGCGACTGGTCCCGTACGAGCCCGAGCACCGACCCGAGAATGGAGAGCACGGCGGTACCGAACGCGGCCTTCGCCAGGAAACCCCGGGAGGGAGGCGCCCCCTCAGGGACGCGGGGCGGCGACACCCGCGGCTCCGCCGCGCGGGCGCGATCAGCCCCCACCGGCCCGCGGTCGACCTCCAACTCCTCCAACTCCCCCGGCCCGCGGTCGACCTCCAACTCCTCCAACTCCACCGGCCTGCGGTCGACCTCCACCTCCTCCAACTCTCCCGGCCCCTCCGGCTCCCGCACCCCCGGAATCACGCCGCCCCCACCAACGCCCACCACGCCACCGCCCCGAACACCACGGCCGTGAGCACCGTCGACGGCCCCCCGATGTCGGCGTACGCGAAGTCCACGAGCTGCCAGACCAGCAGCCCGCAGCCGACCAGCGCGCAGTCGAGCCCGCGGCCGTCCCGGCGGACCCGCCACCAGCCCCGCAGCCCGCACACCAGCAGCGCCAGCCAGCTGCCGGCCAGTGCCAGCAGCCCGAGGAGCCCCTGCTCGCTCAGCACCAGCAGGTACATGTTGTGCGGCGACAGCAACGGCTGTTTCCGGTACGCGGCCCCCGCCCCCTCCGTGTCGCTCCCGGAGGACAGCGCCAGCGAGGCGTGCCCGTCCCGGTACGCCGGGAAGTTCTTCAACCCGACGCCGGTGACGGGGTGTTCACGCCACATCCCGGTCGCCGCCGCCCACAGCGTGTACCGGTCGGTCACCGACTGGTCGGGCGCGTCCGTGACCTGCCCGATGCTGTTGATCCGCTCCTGGAGCATCGCCGTGCCGACCCCGAGGCCGCCCACCAGCACCACACCCGCGGCGACCGCGGCCGCGACCACCTTCAGCGCCCGGCGCAGCCCGGCCAGCGCCAACTGCACCCCGCAGGTGAGCACGGTCGCGATCCAGGCCCCGCGGCTGAAGGACAGGGCCAGCGGCAGGAGCAGCCCGAGCGCGCAGGCGCCCGCCACCACCCGGTGCCGTACCGGCGTCGCCCGCCCCAGTGTCAGGCCCAGCGCGCACACCAGGCCGAAGGCCACCACCGTGGCCATGCCCATCACGTCCTGCGGTCCGAACGTGCCGACCGCGCGGATCTCCTCGCCCTGGTACGACGCCCCGGTCCCGGTGACGTACTGGTGCACCCCGACCGCGCCCTGCCAGCCGGCGAGCCCCACGAACGACCAGGCCAGCAGCCGGAAGTCGGCCCGGTCCCGGACCAGCAGCAGCACGGCGGCCGGCACCAGGACGAACACCTGGAGATAGCGGCCGAGTCCGGTCAGCCCCGCGCCCGGCGAGGCCGCGCCCATCGCGGCCACGGCCAGCCCCACGACCGGCATGCCCAGGACGACCACGGCGGTGGCGGACAGCGGGCGGCGCCGCTCCCGGACCACCCGCAGCGCGGCGTACAGCACGACCAGCGCGGACACCGCGTCGGCCGGTCCGGCGCCGCCCTCCGCGCCGCCCGGGGCGAGCGGCAGCGCGAGGACCGCGAGGACGGCGACCGCGGCCAGCACCGGCGGCAGCCGGAGCGGCCTGGCGGGCGACAGTGCGAAGCTCATCGTCAGCTCCCCGTCGAGCGCACGAGCGAGGCCGCGGTACGCAGCAGGATGCAGACGTCCTGCCACAGCGACCAGTCGTCGATGTAGGCGTTGTCGAAGCGGGCGCGGTCCTCGATGGAGGTGTCACCGCGCAGCCCGTGGATCTGGGCGAGCCCGGTGATCCCCGTCTGCATCCGGTGGCGGGCCGCGTAGCCCGGGTAGGTCTGGCTGAACTGACCCACGAAGTACGGTCGTTCGGGGCGCGGGCCGACCAGGCTCATGTCGCCCCACAGCACGTTCCACAGCTGGAGCAGTTCGTCGAGCGAGGTCTGGCGCAGGAAGCGGCAGAAGCGGCTCATCCGGACCTCGCCCGCGACGCTCCAGCGGGTCGCGGCCTCGTGCTCGTCGACCGGGCGGTGGGTGCGCAGCTTCAGCAGGGTGAAGGGCCGGCCGCCCTTGCCGATGCGCTCCTGCCGGAAGACGACACCCGGTCCGTCGGTGAGGCGCAGCACCGCCGCGCACACCAGGAGCAACGGGCTGACCAGGACGAGCGCGGTCCCGGACACCGCGACGTCCAGGATCCGCTTGCCGACGCTGCCGCGCCGGCGCGCGCCCATCTCCAGACGGCGGCAGGAGAACCCGGCGAGCTGGTCGCGCATCTCGTACGCCGGCGAGTCGGCGTCGACCTCCCAGACCACGCAGCCCGACTCGGCCAGCGCCCGCAGCAGCGGGCCCTGTTCGGTGCGGACGGCGGGGTCGACGGTGAGAACGGCCCGGACCCCGTTCTGGATGAGGGCCCGCTCGACCTCCTGCCCCGTGGTGAGCACGGGCAGGCCGCCGGCGCCCTCCGGGTGTCCGGCGACGACCCCGACCGGACGCACCCCGCAGTCCGGGTGGCGCAGTACCGCGGCGGCGACCCGCTGGGCGGTCGTGGCCGGGCCGATGACCAGCGCGGCGCGCGGCCGGCGCAGCAGGGCGACCCGACGGCGCCAGTGCACCAGGCCACGGCCCGTGCCGGCTGCCGCCGCGTGCAGGGCGAAGCCCAGCAGCAGGGCCCGCGCGGACAGCGCACGGCCCGGGTCCCAGGCGGCGACGACGGCGGCCAGGCCCAGCCACACGACCGCGATCCGGCCGCAGACGGCGGGGAGTTCGTCCAGGACGCCTGCCGTCCGCCGGGGCGTGGGCGGGCGCAGCAGTATCGCCCCGGTCACCAGCAGCCCGACCAGCACGGGCCGGCGTACGGCCGCGTCCAGCGCGGCCGCGCCGAGCAGCGCGGCACACAGGTCGGCTGCCAGCAGCGGCACCGGGGAGAGGGGCCGCACGGGCGGGCGCCGCAGCGGGAACCGGAAGCCGCCGGCGGTACGGGCCGGCAGCACCGAGACGGGTGCGAGTCCGTGATCCCGTGGCTGCGGGCCGGGGGTGGGGACGGTGCTTTCCGCGGTCACGAGTGAATGGACTCCCTGCGCTCGGAGGACACGAGCGGCCGCCCGCCGAGGAGTTCGCGGTACAGCTCCGCGACCGCCTCCGCCGTGCGCCGCACGTCGTGTGTGGACTGGACGTGCCGGCGACCCCGGTCGCCGAGCGACGCGCGCAGCTCCGGGTCGAGCAGCAGCCCGGTCACCGCCCCGGCGAGCGGGCCCGGCCGTCCCGGCGGGACCAGGCAGGGTGCGCGGTGCCCGGGCGGCAGGCTCTCCCGGGCGCCGTCGACGTCGGTGACCAGCACCGGCCGTCCGCAGGCCATCGCCTCCAGCGGGGCCAGCGCCATGCCCTCCCAGCGCGAGGGCAGCACCACCAGGTCGGCGGCCCGGTACCAGGGGCGGACATCCGTGACGGCGCCCGCGAACTCGACGGACGCGGGGGCGAGCCGGCGCAGCGCGTCCCGGTCGGGGCCGTCGCCGACCAGCACCAGCCGGGCCCGCGGCACCCGCCGCAGCACCTCGGGCCAGGCCCGCACCAGCACGTCCTGCCCCTTCTGCCGGCACAGCCGTCCGACACAGACGACCAGGGGAGCCGCCGCGGGCCGTTCGGTCGCGGGGGCCGGGGTGAAGCGGGCGGTGTCGATGCCGTTCGGGACGACCGTGTACCGGGCGCGGATGCCGGCGCGCACGCCAGTCGCACGCTCCGCCTGGCTGACGCACACCACCCGGTCCGCCCAGCGTGCGCCCCACCGCTCCCACCTCAGCGCCAGTGCGCCGGTGGCGCCCCCGACCGCCTCGAAGGACCAGGCGTGCGGCTGGAACAGGGTCGGGACGCGCCCGCGCACGGCCAGGCGTCCGGCGAGGCCCGCCTTCGCGCTGTGCGCGTGCACCAGTTCGGGCCGTACCTCGTGGAGGAGGCGGGCGAGCCGTCGTACCTCGTCCGGGAGAGCGGCGCCCGGGGAGCGCCCGGCGTGCCACTCGCGCACCTCGGCGCCCAGCTCGCGCGCACCTGCCGCCAGTTCACCGCCGGGGCACGCCACGGTGACGCGCAGACCGGCCGCGAGTTGGGCCTTCGTCAGGTCCAGGACGACCTGGGCCACTCCGCCCTCGACGGGTTGTGCCAGGTGGAGGACCCGTGGCCGGGGGTCGGTGGCTGATCGGTGCATACGCGATTTCCTCGCTCACGGGGGGCGCTCGGGACTGCGGGCGGGAACGCGCCGCACTACTGCACGTCCACGGCGGCGAAGAGCGCGCCCGCCCACGCCGCGTCGGGCTGGGAAACGAGCCGGAACGTCGGCTGGTCACCGCCCTGCGTGAGACCGGTGCCGAGATCGAACACATCCGAGTCGTGGCCGAGCGTGCTGGCGTACGCGGGCTCACGCCGGGCGCGTACCGGACCGGGTTCGTTGATCGTGCGGCGGAGTACGCCGTCGGCCGGACCGGTGGGGCGGCGCAGCGGGGTGGGTGAGCGGCCGGCCGTGGTGCGGGCGAGCGAGTCGCCGGTGCCGGCCCGGGCGCCGTTGTAGGTCATCGGACCCGTCTGACCGGCGGCGCCACGCGGAGCGGGTAGCCCGTTCGGCCGTACCCCGCCCGGCTTCTGCTCGCCGGCGGGGGTACGGAGCGGGCCCAGGGGATTGCGCATGACCGGCTTCGCTCTTTCGGAGAGTAGGTCAGGAGGTTCGCAACTCTAGTCATCATCGGCATTTATCCGTCAAAACCGGACATATGTGTCGGAGTCGTGAAGGCGGCTTCCCGGAGATCACTCCTTTGGCGGCACAACCCGAGGCGGAGCCACGCGTTGACACAGCGCTGGGCATCCGCCCGAATGTTTGTTTCGACCCCAAGGAGACCTCTCCATGTCGCGTATCGCGAAGGGCCTGGTCCTTTCCACCGCCGCCGTCGCGGCCGTTGCCGGCGCCGCCGGTGTGGCCGCCGCCGACAGCGGCGCGAACGGCGCCGCCGCCCACTCCCCGGGCGTGATCTCGGGCAACGTCATCGAGGTTCCGGTCCACGTTCCGGTGAACGTCTGCGGCGACACCGTCGACGTGATCGGCCTGCTGAACCCCGCCTTCGGCGAGACCTGCCTCAACGACTGACGCAGCCGCTGTTCCTTCGGCCGGCCGTCCGCCCGCGCATCCCGCGGGCGGACGGCCGGTCCGCGTTTCCGGCCCTCCCCGGCCCGCCCGCCGCCACCCTTTCCGGGACCCCGGCCACGTTCCCGGGATCTCATATGTCTTCCGGGAACGGGGTTTCCGGCCCGCCGGGACATCGTTAGACACGGCGTCAGAATTCCCCCGGGCGGCTTGCGTTGCCGAAAGCCGCCGAAGAAAGGAACATGATGAAGTCGCTGAAGGCAGCCGTCGTCGTCGCCGGTTCCGTGGCTCTCGTCGGCGCCGCCGCGCCCGCGTTCGCGTACACCACCTCCGACCTCACGCCCACCAGCCTCAACGGCGCCGTGAACACGATCACCAAGGACGGCCTGGACCTGAACCAGGCGATGCCGCTGCGGCACCAGTCGAACGTCCTCGACACCGAGAACAAGCGCTCCCCGCTCAACACGGTCAAGACCGCGACCGGCGCCCTCAACCAGCACAACCCGCTGCTGGGCGGCCTGCCGCTCCAGAGCTGAGGACGGCACGGGCGGAGTGCCGCGGGGCCGTTCGAGGGACACCGTTCGACGGACGCCGAGGGGTGTCCCTCGTTCGTGTGGCCCGGCCGGCCGGTGTCCGCCGGTCGGGTGAGCGGGCGCCCGGCAGCCCCACGGCCCGTCGATAGGGTCGCGCGGTGACCTCAACCCCAAGCGAGACCCGCCCGTTCCGCCCTGCCGACCTCGGCACCCTGGTCGTACTGGCCTGGAGCGGCGAGGCCCCCGACGGCGGCGACATGCCCTACCTGCTGGCCTACTCCCTCGGTGACGCCGAAGGCGGTCCCGAGGCCACCGCGACCGCGATCGGGGCGCTGCTGGCGAACAACGGCCTGCCGGTCGGCGGCGATCTCGTCGACGGCACCGCCCGGCCCGGCCTGCCCGTCACCCTGCTCGTCGAGGCCGGCCAGGCGGTCCTCAGCCTGGCCCCGCTCAACGCCCAGTGCCCCGCGCCCGACGAGTGGCTCGCCGCGGTCGGCGAACGCGGCTACGCCTACCTGGTGTTCACCACCCGCGCCTGGCCCGCCGCCGAGCCCGGCAGGCCCGTCACCCCCGAGGCGCTGACGGAGTTCGCCGGGGCCGAGGAGACCCTGACGGCCGCCGCGCACGTGGTGCTGCCCGCCCGCAGCCTGCGCGGCTGATGGCCCGAACCGCGGGCGCCGGCCGGGGCTTCGCGCTGCTGACGCTGGTCGCGGGCGCGGCCGGGCTGCTCGCCTCATGGGTCATCACCCTCGACGAGTTCGAACTGCTCAGGAACCCGCGCTTCGTGCCCGGGTGCAGCCTGAACCCGGTGGTGTCCTGCGGCAGCGTCATGAAGAGCGACCAGGCCTCGGTGTTCGGGTTCCCCAACCCGATGCTGGGGCTGGTGGCCTACGCCGTCGTGATCTGCGTCGGCATGAGCCTGCTGGCCGGCGCCCGCTTCCCCGCCTGGTACTGGCTGACCTTCACCGCCGGCTGCGCCTTCGGCATCGGCTTCGTGTCCTGGCTTCAGTTCGAGTCGCTGTACCGGATCGACGCGCTGTGCCTGTGGTGCTGCCTGGCCTGGGTCGCCACCATCCTCCTGTTCTGGTACGCCGCCTCCTTCGTCGTACGCCACCGGTTCCTGCCCGCGCCCCGGTGGCTGCGGGAATTCCTCGGCGAGTTCACCTGGGTCCTCCCGCTGCTGCACATCGGGATCGTCGGCATGCTGATCCTGACCCGCTGGTGGGATTTCTGGACGAGCTGAACAGCGGAATTCCACAATGCCGGACTGCCTACCGGCCGACTAATGCTGCACCCGGGCGAATTGTGAGCTGATGCCGATTCCCGGCTCGTTACCCGGTACGGACCTCGCTCCTCTCGCATCCGGAAAGGCCCGTACCTGACATGAAGCCGACCACCCGAGGAACCCTTGCCGCCGTCGTCACGGGCGTCGCCGTGGCCGTGGGCGCCACCGCCACGCCCGCCGCCGCGACCGGCACGGTCCCCGTCCCCGTGCCACTGGACGGCGTCGCGAAGTCCCTCCACACCGAGGTCCCCGGGATCGGCCTGGAACTGCCGCTGCTGGTCCCCGGTGTCCCCGAGACGCCACGCTACGTCCAGGGGCGGCTCATCCCGGAGCACGCGCTGCCGCGGGTGCCGATGAACGGCGTACTGCCCGGCGCCGACCTCAGGCTGCCGCTCCCGCACGCCCTCGGCCCCGGCTTCGACCACGTCGGCGCCGACCTCCCCGCCTCCGACCTGCGGGCGCTCACCCCCGGCCTGGAACTGGACGCCCCCCTCAGCGCGCCCGACCCGCAGCACTACGGCATGCCGAACCTGAAGATGCCCGAGGCCGGCGTGCTCGGCCCGGTCCTCCAGACGGTCGTGGGCGGCGACCTGGGTGCCGGCCCCGGCCGGTGACGCCCGCCGCACACCGCCCTTCCGGCCCGTTCCTGGGCCGGATGGCGGCCCGGCGGTGACCGGACGGCCTCTCGGACGGTTACCGGTACCGACAGTGGTCGGTCAACCGGACGAGGAGTGAGCATGGTCGTCGGAGTCGGTGGGGTGGCGGTGGGCGCGGAGCCGGGCGCCCGACAGCCCGGCAGAGCCGGGGCGGGCAGACCGACGCGGCGCGAGCTGACGCGGGGGCTGTTCGCCTCCCTGGCCGCCCTCGCGCTCGCCCCGGTGGTCGCCGCCTCCCGCCCGGTGCTCCCGGCCGACGGACCGGCCGGCACCTCCTTCGACGAGACCTACCGGGGCCGCCGCATCCGCGGGGCCCTGGTACCGGCGGTGCGGGCCGTCGACGACGGCGAGTGGCAGGTCACCGTGGACGGCCGTCCGCTGCATCTGATGCGGCGGGCCGACGGCAGCTGGCTGAGCATGGTCGACCACTACAGCTCCTACCCGACCCCGCTGGCGGCGACCCGGGCGGCCGTCGACGAGATGGGCCCCGGACAGCGGCTGCGCGAGCCGGCGCCCGGCCCGGCGGGCGGGGGACACGGGGGACACCTGCACATGGGGGGAGACCATGGCGTACGTGCGTAAGGACGTCAGCAGGCTCACGGCCGCCGAGCGGGCCCGGCTGGTGAAGGCGTTCCTCGAGGTCAAACGGCGTGGCGAGTACGACGAATTCGTGCGCGTGCACATCGACTACTACACCCCCGACGGCGAGGACGGACTGCGCGCCGCCCACATGGCGCCCTCCTTCCTGCCCTGGCACCGCCGCTTCCTGCTCGACCTGGAGCGGGCCCTGCGCCGGGTGGACGAATCGGTGACGGTGCCGTACTGGGACTGGACGCGGGAACGGTCGGCGTCCGGTGTGCCGTGGACGAAGGACCTGCTCGGCGGCGACGGCCGGGCCCGCGACCAGCAGGTGATGACCGGGCCCTTCGCCTACGCGGCGGGCCACTGGACCATCCGGGAGGGCATCACCGACGGCGAGTTCCTGGCCCGGGACCTGGGCCGTGCCCGGGACCCGATCGACCTGCCCACCAGGGCCGAACTCGACCGGGCGCTGGACGACCCCGTCTACGACGTCCCGCCGTGGGACTCGACGGTCACCCGGGGGTTCCGCAACCGGCTGGAGGGCTGGGGGAGGGGCAGCGGCAAGGCGTCCTGGCACAACCACAACCGGGTGCACCGCTGGGTCGGCGGGGCGATGCTGAGCGGCGCCTCGGTCAACGACCCCGTCTTCTGGTTCCACCACGCCTTCATCGACCTCCAGTGGGAGCGCTGGCGGTCCCGGCACCACGGTCGGCGCTACCTGCCGGCGAGGCCGCCGGGCCCCGGTGACGCGCAGCACGGCCGGATCGTCGCCCGGGGCGGGAAACTGCCGCCGTGGAACGTGACCCCGGAGTCGCTGGAGGACGTGAGCCGGATCTACCGGTACGCGTGACGTGTCCCCACGAGGGGCGCCCTCACACGGGAGAGCCCCGGCGCCCAGGGCGCCGGGGCTCCTCAGCGAGCCGGGGTTCAGGAACCGTAGCCGCCGTTCTTGCCGTCACCGCTCTTGAGGTGGCCTTCGTTGGTGCAGTGGTCGCCGAACGCCGGGTTCAGCAGGCCGATCACGTCGACGGTGTCGCCGCACACGTTCACCGGGATGTTGACCGGGACCTCGATGACGTTGCCGGACAGCACGCCGGGCGAGCTGACGGCCTCGCCGTTGGCACCCGCGTCGGCCAGCGCCAGGCCGGCTCCGCCGATCACCACAGCGCCGGTGCCGAGGGCTACGACGGCGGCCTTCGCGATGCGAGACATCACGTTCTCCTTCTTGTTGCCTTGTTGCTCGGGGAGTGCGGCGGCAGGACCAGCCGCCGCACTCCCCGTTCAACGCCGCCCCCTGCGGCTGGTCACGCAGATCAGCGGACGATCACTCCAAGGGCCGGAGCGGGCGCGGGCATTCGGGGCGAGGGCGCGACGGCCCCCCGAGGCGTCGGCGTGCCATGCTGGGCGGAACGCATCGGGAGGTGGAGCAGACGATGGACTGGGCTCGGTTCGCGCAGCAGCTGGCGGCGATGGCGCGGGACCTGCTGGCGCAGGAGTCCGTCGAGAGCACCCTGACCCGGATCACGGCTTCGGCCGTGGAACTCGTGGAGGGCTGCGAGGCGGCCGGCATCCTGGTGCTGCACGGGGGGAAGGTGCAGACGCTCGCCCCCACCGGCCGGCTGGTCGTCGACAGCGACCGGCTCCAGGAGCGGCTGCGCGAGGGGCCGTGCTTCGACGCCGCCCGTACCAAGGAGGGCGAGCGGGTCTTCCGCATCCGCGACTTCGGCCAGGAGCAGCCGCGCTGGCCCGCGTACGCGCCCGCGGCCCACCACCTCGGAGTCGGCAGCATGATGGGATTCCTGCTGTACACCGAGGACGAGGAACTCGGCGCGCTGAACATCTACTCCCGGTCGCCCGGCGCCTTCACCGAGGCCAGCGAGCTGGCCGGCTGGCTGCTGGCCTCGCACGCGGCGGTCGCCTTCTCCAGCGCCCGTACCCACGCCCAGATGGAGCGGGCCGTCGCCACCCGCCATCTGATCGGTGAGGCCATGGGCATCCTCATGGGCAGCCACCGGCTCACCGAGGAACAGGCCTTCGACGTGCTGCGCCGCTACTCGCAGGAGAACAACATCAAGCTCTACGAGGTCGCCCGCCGGGTCTGCGAACAGGGCAGCCTCGGCTGAACCCCGGACGACGACGGGCCTCGGGCGACGACGGGCCTCGGGCGACGACGGGCCTCGGGCGACGACGGGCCCCGGGCGACGACGGTGGGCCTCGGGCGACGACGGTGGGCCTCGGGCGACGACGGTGGGGCCCCGCCCCGGGCTCGGGGCCTTCCCCGGGGCGTCCGGGCCGGCACCGCAGGGTGAGGGCCACCCTCAGGGCGTACCGTCGACTGTGTGGACGGCACCGCCGACGGGTTCCTCTCCCGGGTCGCCCGGGAACTCGTTCCCCGGGCGGACGAGCTGATCGCGGACGTCACCCGGTGCCTGCGCGCCGAGCTCCCCGAGCTGTGGCAGGACGCGGAGCTCGCCCGGATGACGTCCGAGAACATCACCGAGCACGTCGTCGGGGTGCTCACCGGCCTGGGCCGCGGCGTCGACCCGGGCGCGCTGGAGCCGCCGCCGTCCGACGTGGACCGGGCCCGCCGGCTGGCCCGGCGCGGTACCTCCGTCACCGCGATGCTGCGGGCGCACCGGCTCGGCGAGGGCGTCATCCTCGACGGTTTCCTCGCCGAGCTGCCCCGGCTGACGGACGACCCCGAACTGATCGACGCCGTCTCCCGCCGGCTGCTCGCGATGGCCACCGGATACGTCGACCGCGCCTCCGAGCAGGGCGTCCTCGCCTTCCAGGAGGAACGGGACCGCCGGTTGCAGTGGCGGCTGTCCCTGGTCAACGACGCCGGGCTGCGCATCGGGACCACCCTGGACATCACCCGTACCACCCAGGAACTGGCGGACCTCGCCGCCGAGCACTTCGCCGACCTGGTCACCGTCGACCTGCTCGACGCCATGGTGCGCGGCCACGACACCCCGACAACCGAGCCCTTCCTGCTGTGCAGGCTGGCCCGCGGGACCCGGGCGGCCGGCGCCCCGGAACGGGCGGCCGCGGCAGCGCGACCGGTCCCCGCCGAGGTCCGGGCCCGGGTCCACAGCTGCCCGGACGGGTCGCCGGAGGCCCGCGCCCTGGCCACCGGACAGTCCTCCCGGCACACCCGGGGGACCCGCTCCTGGCTGGTCGTGCCGCTGAGCGCACGCGGCACCACGCTCGGCGTGGCCCGCTTCTCCCGGTACCGCGACCCCGACCCCTACGACGACGAGGACCTGCTGCTCGCCCAGGAGATCGCGGCCAAGGCGGCGGTGGCCGTCGACAACGCCTGCCGCTACACGCACGCCCGGACCACCGCCCTCACCCTCCAGCGCAGCCTGCTCCCGCACCGTACGGCGGAGCAGTCGGCGGTCGAGGTCGCCTGCCGCTACCTGCCGGCCGGCGCCCGGGCCGGGGTGGGCGGTGACTGGTACGACGTGATCCCGCTGTCCGGCGCCCGGGTCGCCCTGGTCGTCGGCGACGTCGTGGGCCACGGCATCCACGCCGCCGCCACGATGGGCCGCCTGCGCACGGCCGTACGCACCCTCGCCGACCTCGACCTGCCGCCCGACGAACTGCTGACGCACCTGGACGACGTGGTGATCCGGCTGGCCGCGGAGGGCTCGGCCGACCCGGACCGGCCGGCCGGCGGGGACCTCGGCGCCAGCTGCCTGTACGCCGTCTACGACCCGGTGGCGGGTCGCTGCTGCCTGGCCCGCGCCGGGCACGTGCTGCCCACCGTGCTGAACCGCGACGGCACCGCCGCGCTGCTGGACCTGCCGGCCGGGCCGCCGCTGGGTCTGGGCGGGCTGCCGTTCGAGGCGGTGGAGGCCGAACTGCCCGAGGGCAGCCTGCTCGCCCTGTACACCGACGGCCTGATCGCAGCCCACGGCCCCGACGTCGACGAGGGCCTCGCCACCCTGCGGGAGGCCCTCGCGCGGCCCGCCGACTCCCTGGAGGACACCTGCGACACGGTGCTGGACGCCCTGCTGCCCACCGACCGGCCCCGGGACGACGTGGCGTTGCTGCTGGCCCGCACCCACACCCTCGGGGACGGCCAGGTCGCCGTCTGGGACCTGGACCCCGAACCGGCGGCGGTCGGCCCGGCCCGCGTGGACGTCGCGCGGCAGCTCACCGCCTGGGGGCTGGAGGAGCTCGGCTTCGCCGCCGGGCTGGTGGTCAGCGAACTGGTCACCAACGCCGTCCGCTACGGCCGGCCCCCCATCCGGCTCCGCCTGATCCGCACCGGGCCACTGGACGGGCCGGGGCGCGCGGACGGTCGGGGGCGCGCGGACGGTCGGGGACGCGCGGACGGGCCGGGGCGTCCGGAGGAGCCGGGGCGTCCGGAGGAGGCGGCCGGTGTCCCCGCTCCGGGGCGCGGGCTCCTGTGCGAGGTGTCGGACGCCGGCGGTGCCACCCCGCATCTGCGCCGGGCCCGCACCTATGACGAGGGCGGACGCGGTCTGCTGCTGGTCGCGCGGCTCGCCGCACGCTGGGGGACACGGCACGCCCGCCAGGGCAAGACCGTCTGGGCCGAACTCGACGAGAGCGAACCCGCGGCACCCCTCCCGGACCTGGCCGCCGCCCTCTGAACCGGTCGGCAGCCCGCCTGAACCGACCGGCCGGCCCCTGAACCGACCGACCGCCCGCCTGAACCGGCCGGTCGCCCGCCGTCGACAACCAGCCCTTTTGGCGGGACGGCCCGCGACTCTACGGGGAGGCCGGCGACGCGTGCGCCCATGGCCGGCGCGATCCGGGACACGCGGACGTGACCTGCGGTTTCGCGGGAAGAGCGGGAAGAGCGGAAAACGGAGGACTCTGGGATGGGCGCCCCCGGCAGGACTCGAACCTGCGGCCAAGCGCTTAGAAGGCGCCTGCTCTATCCACTGAGCTACGGGGGCCGGCTGTGCTGGCCTCGTACGTACCGCCCTGGTGCGGGCCGGTCCGTCACGTTGCCGGGGACAAGGATAGAACTCCCCGCTCCTCGTCCCTGTTGCTTCGCCTCCGTGGCTCAATGTGGAGGTTCGGTGAAGCGGTCCTGATAATCGCAGGCAGGTACGAATCGTGCATCGCTTTTCGCGCCCGACGCACCGGGTGTTGTGCACTCGTTATGCCTGGACTGTGCCTCCGTCCCAGTCGTCCCTTCCGTCCGTTGTGTTCTATCGGCGCGCAGACATGTCTATATGCTTCAGAATTCCCCTAAAATTGGGCATTCTTCGCATGTGGTGACCTTGGACGTACGGCCTCAGCTGCTCGACACACTTTCCGCCCTGCGCGACCGTGTCGCGGCCGCACGCTTCCCGCTGCCCCTGGCGGGGGCCGCACGCGCGCGCGCCAACCGCGACGAACTCCTCGCGCAACTCGACGACTATCTGGTGCCCCGCCTCAAAGAGCCCGAAGCGCCGCTTCTGGCCGTCGTGGGCGGATCCACCGGCGCCGGCAAGTCGACTCTCGTCAACTCCCTTGTGGGGCGCCGGGTCAGCGAGGCGGGCGTACTGCGCCCGACCACCCGGACACCGGTTCTGGTCTGCCATCCGGAAGACCACCACTGGTTCAGCGGGATGCGTGTGCTGCCCGACCTGACCCGGGTGTGGGAACCGCACCGGGAACCCGGTGACGAACCCATCCTGCCCGCCGAGGACCCCGGGCACGTGCTGCGCATCGAGACCGCCGACAGCCTTCCGCGCGGCCTCGCCCTCCTCGACGCCCCCGACATCGACTCCCTGGTCGTCGGCAACCGCGTGCTCGCCGCGGAACTCATGTGCGCCGCCGACGTCTGGGTGATGGTGACCAGCGCCGCGCGCTACGCCGACGCCGTCCCCTGGCACCTGCTGCGCACCGCCAAGGAGTACGACGCGACCCTGGTGACCGTCCTCGACCGGGTCCCGCACACGGTCGTCTCCGAGGTCTCCCGGCAGTACGGCGCGCTGCTCACCAAGGCCGGGCTCGGCGACGTACCCCGGTTCACGGTGCCCGAACTGCCCGAGTCGGCCTGGGGCGGCGGACTGCTCCCGGCCACCGCCGTCGCCCCGTTGCGGGCGTGGCTCGTGCACCAGGCGCAGGATCCCGGCGCCCGCCGGCAGACCCTGGCCCGCACCGCCCACGGCGTCCTCGACTCGCTGCGGGCCCGGATGCCCGAACTGGCCGGTGCCGCCGCCGCCCAGTACGCCGCCGCGCTACGCCTGACCGGCGCCGTCGACGCGGCGTACGACAGCGAGCACGCGCGGCTGCGCGGCCGGCTGCACAGCGGTGCCGTCCTCGCCGGCGACGCCCTCAAACGCTGGCGCGCCTTCCCGCTCGACTGCACCCCCGGCGAACTCCTCGACGCGCTGGTGGAGAGCCTCGCCGCGCTGCTGCTGTGTTCCGTCACCGCGGCCGACGAACGCATCGACGACGCGTGGCGCCGCGAACCCGCCTCCGGGGCCGCCGGGCTCACCGACCGCGATCCCTCCCTGGAGAGCGCCGAGCACCGCATCGGTCTCGCCGTCCGGCGCTGGCGGCGCGAGTTGGAGGAGTACGCCGAGGACGAGGTGCGCGAACTCGACCGCAGCGTCGCGCCCGACTCCGAGGCCGTCGCCGCCCTGGTGGCCACCGCGCTGCTGGGTGGCCGCCGCACCCGCGCGGCGGGGGAGCGGCTCGGCGAGCGGCTCGGCGCGCACGGGGCGCTGCGGCTGCGCGATCGCGCGGGACGGCTGCTCACCGAGCACATGGACCGCGTCATGCACATCGAACGCGAGCGCCGCCTCGGCCCGCTCGACGCCCTAGACATCCATCCCGAACCCCAGGCCGAACTCATCGCCGCCCTGTCCGTCCTCCAGAAGGAGAGGTGACCGGTGACCGCCGTCACTGACCACGACCACACGGATCACCTGAAACGCATGGATCACACCAGTGACTACACCAGCGACTTCGAAAGCGGCCTGCCCGCACCGGACTCCGCACGGGCCCGCCCCCTGGCTGAGGGCTCAGCGACGGAGGGCTCCGCGACAGACGGCTCCGCGACGGAAGGCCCCGCAGCGGAGGGCTCCGCGGTGGACCGTCCGGCCGGGGAACGCTCCACGGGGAGCCGCCCTACAGGGGGTCGTCCTACGGCGGAGCGCTCCACGGGGAACCCCGCGGGGGACCGCGTCTCCGCGGAGCGCGGGCCGGCGGAGCGCGCCGCGGCGGAGCGTGCGGCAACGGAGCGTGTCGTGAGGGAACGTGCTGCGAGGGAGCGTGCCGTGACGGACGGCCCCGTGCCGGAGCCGGCACCGGACTCCGGCGGGGACTCCGGCCGCGAGCTCGGCGGGGACTCAGCCCGGGACTTCGGCCGGGACTTCGGCCGGGATTCCGGCCGGGATTCCGCCCACGGCCGGGCCGGTGGCCCCGCGCGGGACGCCGTGCCGGTCGCTCCACGGGCCCGGGACGGCGGCGGCAGCGGCGAACCGGGCGCTGCCGCGGGCACGGGCACGGGCGCGGGCACGGGCACGGGCGCCGGTGTGGACGCGAACGCGGACGTGGATCCGGACGCGGACCTCACGGACCTCGCGGAGATCGCCATCGAGGCCGACAAGGTGCCGCACGCGCGCGTGAAGGAACAACGCGAGCGCACCGACGGCACCCCGAACGCCGACTCCGGCGCCACACCGGCCGAGACCGCCGGCGGCACGGCGGACGACGCCTGGGACGACGGTCTCATCGCCCGCCGGAGCACCGAGGTCACCGCGAAACCGGCCGTCCCCGTGTCGGAGACCCGGGGCCCGGGCGCCCCGACCCCCGTCCCGCTGGCGTACGAAGGCCCGTTGCGCTCCCGTCTCGACGCCCTGCGCGAACTCGTCGGCCTCTCCCGCACCCGCCTCGACAGCCACACCCTCGCCGAGGCCGGCCGGGTCCTGGACGAGGCGGCCGCCCGCCGCCGGCTCTCCGGCCAGCACACCGTGGTCGCCATCGCCGGCGCCACCGGCAGCGGCAAGTCGCAGCTCTTCAACGCCCTCGCCGGTGTGGCCATCTCGGAGACCGGCGTACGACGGCCCACCACCGCCGCCCCCATCGCGTGCAGTTGGAGCGACGGCAGCGCCGCCCTCATCGACCGGCTCGGCATCCCCGGCCGGCTGCGGCGCCGCCCCGTGCACAACCCGGAGGCCGACGCGGCTCTGCGCGGCCTGATCCTGATCGACCTGCCCGACCACGACTCGGCCGCCGTCCAGCACCGCGAACACGTCGACCGGATCCTGAAGCTGGTCGACGCGGTGATCTGGGTCGTCGACCCCGAGAAGTACGCCGACGCCGTCCTCCACGAGCGCTATCTGCGGCCCATGGCCGGCCACGCGGAGGTCATGTTCATCATCCTCAACCAGACCGACCGGCTCCCCGGCGAGGCCACCGACCAGGTCCTGGACGACCTGCGCAGACTCCTCGACGACGACGGCGTCGCGCTCGGCGAGTACGGCGACCCGGGCGCGACCGTGCTCGCGCTGTCCGCGCTCACCGGCGACGGCGTCGGCGAACTGCGGGAGGCGCTCGGCCAGTTCGTGTCCGAGCGGGGCGCGGCGGCCCGGCGGGTCGCGGCCGACGTGGACGCCGCGGCGGCCCGGCTGCGGCCCGTCTACGCCACCGGGCGCCGCGCCGGGCTCACCGAGGAGGCACGCGAGGAGTTCGCCGCTCGGCTCGCGGACGCGGTCGGCGCCACCGCCGCCGGGGACGCCGCCGAACGGGCCTGGCGGCGCAACGCCAACCGGGCCTGCGGCACCCCCTGGCTGCGACTGTGGCGCTGGCGCCAGGGCCGCGGCGAACCGCCCACCGGGCGGCTCCAGCCGGCCCCGCCGGAGGAGGAGGCGACCGCGCGCCAGCGCGTCGAACAGGCGGTGCGCTCGGTCTGCGACAGCGCCTCGGCCGGACTGCCGGCGCCCTGGGCGCAGGCCGTGCGCGAGGCGGCCGTACGCGGCTCGCAGGGCCTGCCGGAGGCGCTCGACGAACTGGCCGAGCGGGCGGGGCTGCCGCCGGGCCGGCCCCCGCGTCCGGGCTGGTGGCCGGTGGCGGTGCTCGCCCAGGCGTCGATGACGCTCCTTCAGGTGGTCGGCGGGCTGTGGCTGGTGGCGCAGATCGCCGGGGTGACGGCACCCAACCTGGGTGTCCCGGTGCTGCTGATGGTCGCCGGGATCGTCGGCGGGCCGCTGGTCGAGTGGGGCTGCCGGATGGCGGCACGGGGACCGGCCCGGCGGTACGGCCTGGACGCGGAACGCCGGCTGCGGGAGGCGGCGGCCGGGTGCGGACGGGCCCGGGTGCTGGATCCGGTGGCGGCGGAACTGCTGCGGTACCAGGAGGTGCGCGAGCAGTACGGGAGGGTGACGCGGACGGGGGCGGGCGTGGGGTGAGACCGTCGGGCAGGTGACACGGGCCGGAACGGGGTCGAGGTGATGCCGTTCGGGGGCGTGGGTCACTCGTCCGGGTGGTGGAGTTCTCCACCGCCCGGACGGCCGTCCACAGCCCTCGGCGGATCCGGCGCGGCGGCGGCACCCTGGTCCCGCGGCGATCACCGTGAGTGTCGCGGGGTCCGCCGTGAGTCCCGCGGCGACCGCCGCGACGGACAGCCGTACGGGACGGACCCGTACGCGGACCCGCCCGGCCCCGGCGGCCGGACGAGGGAGGGGTGCCTGATGAACGAGACGACGATCTGCGTGGTGGGCAACGTGGCGACGCAGCCGGTGTACCGGGAGCCGGCGGCGGGGCCGTCGGCGCGTTTCCGGCTGGCGGTGACCGCGCGCTACTGGGACCGCGAGAAGAACACCTGGACGGACGGCCACACCAACTTCTTCACGGTGTGGGCCAACCGGCAGCTCGCCACCAACGCGGTCACCTCGCTGTCCGTCGGCGACCCGGTCGTCGTGCAGGGGCGGCTGAAGGTGCGCACCGAGACGCGGGAGGGCCAGCAGTGGACCTCCGCCGACATCGACGCGGTGGCGATCGGCCACGACCTGGCCCGCGGTACGACGGCCTTCCGACGCCCCAACAGGCCGGAGACGGCGGCACCGCCGCGGCCGGAACCCGACTGGGAGACACCGGCGGAACCCGCCGGCACCCCGGCGACGCAGCGACCGGAACCGGTGCCGGCGGCGTGAAACAAGCACCTGGCAAGCCGAGTTCACGCGCGTCCTCCCGAACCGGGCGCGTGTGAGCACTCGTTGACGGCTTGTCGGCGAATGCGCCCGAAAGCACCCGCCATGCCGACCGAGCGGATTTGTCGACAAGTCCCGATCGTCCGCGCTCCCGCGATAACGATTGCGGATCGGATCGCTCATCGGACCATCTCACCGCGAAAGGCCGGTCCGGCTGATCCATAGGATGCCGGGCATGGCCCCTGGGGCCGCTGATTCTGCTGGTGGGACCACCCCCCGCGTCCAACGGGTCCTGCTCGAAGGGGAATTCTGTGCTCGCTGCGTTTTCTGGTCCCTCGGCGCCCCGCGCGTCCACCAGGCACTCCGGTACGGCCGGGTCCGCGAGAGTCGTGGCCCGCCTCGCCGCCGTGACACTGGCGTCCGGCCTGGTCGCCGCCGCCGTGCTGACCGGTGCCGGCCGGGCGGCGGCCGACGACGGGACCACGCAGAGCCAGAGCGGCGTGTCCGCCACCATGAACGGCCTGAAGACCTACGGCGCGGCCGTGGTGCACGGCGACAGCGGCGACGAGCAGGTGGCCGCGGGCCTGTTCGAGATGTCCGTGGACGGCGGCGGCATGCTCCAGACGTACTGCGTCGACCTGCACAACCCCACCCAGCGGGACGCCAAGTACCACGAGACGTCCTGGAGCGGCACCTCGCTGGGCGCCAACAAGCACGCCGGCAACATCCGCTGGATCCTTCAGAACTCCTACCCGCAGGTCAACGACCTCGCCGCGCTCGCCCGCAAGGCAGGGGTCGCCGGCCTCACCGAGCAGGACGCGGCGGCCGGCACCCAGGTGGCGATCTGGCGGTACTCGGACGCGGCCGACGGCGCGGACGTCGACGCCGTCGACCCGCAGGCCGAGAAGCTCGCCGACTACCTGGAGAAGAGCGCCGGCGGCCAGAACGAACCGCAGGCCTCCCTCACCCTCTCCCCGCCCGCGGTCTCCGGCCGGCCCGGCGACCTGCTCGGCCCGGTGACGGTCCACACCAACGCGCGCTCCGTCACCGTGGTCCCGCCGGCCGACGCGGCCCTCAGCGGCGTACGGATCACCGACAAGGCGGGCAAGCCCGTCAGTACCGCCGAGGACGGCACCGAGCTGTACTTCAAGGTGCCCGACGACGCGCAGGACGGCACCGCCGAACTGACCCTCCAGGCGTCCACCACCGTCCCGGTCGGCCGCGCCCTCACCTCCGAGAGCCGCAGCCAGACCCAGATCCTGGCGGGCTCCAGCGAGTCCACGGTGGCCGCGACCGCGAACGCCGCCTGGGCGGACCAGGGCGCCGTACCGGCACTGTCGGCCGAGAAGGACTGCGCCAAGGGCGGCCTGGACATCACCGCGGCCAACACCGGGGACAAGCCGTTCACCTTCGAGGTGATGAACACCGAGTACACGATCCCCGCGGGCGCCCGGCGGACGGTGACCGTGCCGCTCCAGGAGGACCAGCCCTACGACTTCACGATCACGGGCCCCCACGACCTGGAACGCCGCTTCACCGGAGTCTTCGACTGCAAGACCCAGAGCACCGACGCCGGCCTCACCACCCAGACCCTGAGCGAACCGAGCCCCGCCTCGGTGGGCGGCACCGCGGCCGACGTCAACCTGGCCGCCACCGGCGGCGACTCCGCCACCGGCGTGATCACGGGCGTGGCCATCGGCCTGGTGGTCGTCGGCGGCGCGGTCCTGGTGGTGCTCCGCCGGCGGGAGAACGAGCAAATCGACTGACCGGGGTCACGGCACCGGGCACGATGACGTCATGACGAACCCCTCTCGCGCGTCGTCCTCGGGCTCCGTCCTGTCCCTGTGGTCGCAGGACTCGGTGCTGTCGATCGGCTCGGTCGGCTCCGTGCTCTCCATCGGCTCGGTCGGCTCGGCCCTCTCGATCGGCTCGATCGGCAGCGCCCTGTCGGCAGCCTCCGTCGGCTCGGCCCTGTCCCTGCTCTCGGCGGGCTCCTGGCTGAGCACGGGATCCGTCCTCTCCGCCCAGTCCCGCTGGTCGATCCTGTCCTGGCGCTCCTCCCACGCCTTCCGGGCCGCCGCACTCGCAGCAGCGGCAACCGCAACCACCCTCGCCCTGACCCACACCCGCCCCCACCAGGGCCACGCCGGCAGAACGCCCTGACAACCCCGGGCCCCGCACCGCGAAACCCCAGCTCACAGCCCCCGGACCAAACGGGTTAACACCCGAGGCTGGACGTCAGGCAAGATGGGATGTATCTGCCCACTGCCAGATTTCAAGCTGCCGGACGGTTTCTCTTGGCTGAGTACATCTACACCATGCGCAAGACGCGCAAGGCAATCGGCGACAAGGTGATCCTTGATGACGTTTCGCTGAACTTCCTGCCCGGCGCGAAGATCGGTGTGGTCGGCCCGAACGGTGCCGGTAAGTCGACCATTCTGAAGATCATGGCGGGGCTGGACCAGCCGTCCAACGGCGACGCGTTCCTGTCGCCGGGATACACCGTCGGGATCCTGCTCCAGGAGCCCCCGCTCAACGAGGACAAGACCGTCCTGGAGAACGTCCAGGAGGGTGTCGCCGAGGTCAAGGGCAAGCTCGACCGGTTCAACGAGATCGCCGAGCTGATGGCGACCGACTACTCCGACGCGCTGCTCGACGAGATGGGCAAGCTCCAGGAGGAGCTGGACCACGCCAACGCGTGGGACCTCGACGCCCAGCTCGAGCAGGCCATGGACGCCCTCGGCTGCCCGCCCGGCGACTGGCCGGTCACCAACCTCTCCGGTGGTGAGAAGCGCCGCGTCGCGCTCTGCAAGCTGCTGCTCGAGGCCCCCGACCTGCTGCTCCTCGACGAGCCCACCAACCACCTCGACGCCGAGTCCGTGAACTGGCTGGAGCAGCACCTCGCCAAGTACGACGGCACCATCGTCGCCGTCACCCACGACCGGTACTTCCTGGACAACGTGGCCGGCTGGATCTGCGAGGTCGACCGCGGCCGCCTGCACGGCTACGAGGGCAACTACTCCAAGTACCTCGAGACCAAGGCCACCCGCCTCAAGGTCGAGGGCCAGAAGGACGCCAAGCGGCAGAAGCGGCTCAAGGAAGAGCTGGAGTGGGTCCGGTCGAACGCCAAGGGGCGGCAGGCCAAGTCCAAGGCCCGTCTCGCGCGGTACGAGGAGATGGCCGCCGAGGCCGACAAGATGCGGAAGCTGGACTTCGAGGAGATCCAGATCCCGCCGGGTCCGCGGCTCGGCAACGTCGTCGTCGAGGTCACCAACCTCAGCAAGGGCTTCGGCGACAAGGTCCTGATCGACGACCTGAGCTTCACGCTCCCCCGTAACGGGATCGTCGGGGTCATCGGCCCGAACGGCGCCGGCAAGACCACCCTCTTCAAGATGATCCAGGGCCTCGAGACCCCGGACTCCGGCGACATCAAGGTCGGCGAGACCGTCAAGATCTCGTACGTCGACCAGAGCCGCGCCAACATCGACCCGAAGAAGACCCTGTGGGCGGTCGTCTCCGACGAGCTCGACTACATCAACGTCGGCCAGGTCGAGATGCCGAGCCGCGCCTACGTGTCCGCCTTCGGGTTCAAGGGCCCTGACCAGCAGAAGCCCGCCGGCGTCCTCTCCGGCGGCGAGCGCAACCGGCTGAACCTGGCCCTCACCCTCAAGCAGGGCGGCAACCTGCTGCTCCTCGACGAGCCGACCAACGACCTCGACGTCGAGACCCTCGGCAGCCTGGAGAACGCGCTGCTGGAGTTCCCGGGCGCGGCCGTGGTCGTCTCCCACGACCGGTGGTTCCTGGACCGGGTCGCCACCCACATCCTCGCCTACGAGGGTGACTCCAAGTGGTTCTGGTTCGAGGGCAACTTCGAGTCGTACGAGAAGAACAAGATCGAGCGGCTCGGCCCGGACGCCGCCCGTCCGCACCGTGCCACCTACAAGAAGCTGACCCGGGGCTGATCGGTCTTGCGCCACATCTACCGCTGCCCCCTGCGCTGGTCCGACATGGACGCGTACGGCCACGTCAACAACGCGGTCTTCGTCCGCTACCTGGAGGAGGCCCGGATCGACTGGCTGTTCCGCCCGGACAAGGAGTTCAAGCAGGGGTCGGTGGTGGCGCGCCACGAGATCGACTACAAGCGGCAGCTCGTCCACCGGCACCACCCGGTCGACATCGAGCTGTGGGTCACCGAGATCAGGGCCGCGTCCTTCACCGTCACCTACGAGGTGAAGGACGACGAGCTGGTCTACGTCCGGGCCTCGACGGTGGTCGTGCCGTTCGACTTCGAGGCCGGCCGGCCTCGCCGGCTCACCGCCGAGGAACGTGACTTCCTGGCGGAGTACCGGGACGACGACAAGGAGGAGGCCGTCGCCGCATGACGGAGCTCCACCTGGCCGACGACGGGGAGGCGGCGGACCTCGCGGCCTTCCTCTCCCGGCTGCTCCACTACGACCGGTCCGCCGCGGTCCGCCTCCAGGCGGCCGGCACCGCGCTCGCCGTCTTCGGCCGGCCGCCGTCCTTCGAGGTGCTGGCGGTCCGCGCGGTGCGGCTGGCCAAGCCGTACGAGGACGGTCTCGACGTCACCCTGGACGTGACCGTGTCCGCGGGGGAACTGCTGGAGTCCGTGGACGAGCGGGCCGGTACGGCCGCCGTGCCCGGGGCCGTGACCGGGCCGCCGTGGGCCGGTGTGCTGCCGCCGCGGAGCGGCTGGCGGCCGGAGCCCGGCCTGCCCGTGCCGCAGGACCTGCGCGCGACCGTGGCCGCGGCGGTGGGTGAATTCCGTTCCCGTACGGCCGAGTTGGCGCCGGACGGGCGTACCCGCGGCGCGCTCGACCACATCGGCCGGGACATCTGGTCCCGGACCGTGGGCGCCACCGGACTCCCGGTGCGGGCCGTGCACGCCGCCCAGTCGCTGGGCTTCCTGCGGCCGGCCGGCGCGACCGGCCCGGCCGCCGTGTCCGCGGCGGATCCGGCCGGCCCGGACACCGCCGACGAGGTCGTCCTGCTGTCGGCCGGGGCCTGGCTGCGGCTGCGGACACCGTTCGGGTCGATCGCCGTACGCCGGGCGGGACTCGGGACCCTGGGCGTCAGCGTCCGCTGAACCCGCCCCGGCCCGCCTGCTCCCCGACGCGACGGGTCAGTCGGGGGCGTTGACCATCGAGGCGGCCGCGTAGGTCAGGTAGTTCCAGAGCTGTTCCCGGTGCTCCTCGGAGAGTCCCAGCTCGTCCACCGCCACCCGCATGTGCCTCAGCCACGCGTCGTGCGCCGCCCGGTCCACCGTGAACGGGGCGTGCCGCATCCGCAGCCGGGGGTGGCCGCGGTTGTCGCTGTACGTCGTGGGGCCGCCCCAGTACTGGATGAGGAACAGCGTCAGCCGTTCCTCCGCGGGGCCCAGATCCTCCTCCGGGTACATCGGCCGCAGGAGCTCGTCCCCGGCGACGCCCTCGTAGAAACGGTGGACCAGCCGGCGGAACGTCTCCTCCCCGCCGACCTGCTCGTAGAAGGTCTTCTCCTGAAGCGTGCCGCGCCGAATCTCTCTCACCCCTACATGGTCTCAGACGGGTGACCCAGGACTCGAGGCGTAGGACCGGTCCGCCGGCGGGTGCCTAGGCTTGGGGTATGGGCGCCTACGACGCGGGTACCGACGCCGGTATCGAGGAGCTCGCCGCCGTGGCCCGCGGCGAGCTGGTGCGGGAGATCGACGCCGAGCGGGTCTGGGCGACGGAGCCGGTGTGGCGGGCGGCCTTCGAGGCGGTGCCCCGGCATCTGTTCGTGCCGTACTACTACGTCGCCGGGGCGCGCGGGTACGAGCGCCGCTGGGGCGAGAGCCCCGACCGGGCCGCGCGGGAGCGGTGGGTGCGGGGCGCCTACGAGGACGTTCCGCTGGCCACCCGGCTGCGCGACGGTGAGCTGCTGTCCTCCAGCAGCCAGCCGTCGCTGATGGCGCGGATGCTGGTGGCGCTGCGGATCGCCGACGGCGACCGGGTGCTGGAGATCGGTACGGGGACCGGATACAACGCGGCGCTGCTGGCCCGCCGGCTGGGGGACGACGGCCTGGTCACGACCGTCGACGTGGAGCCGGAGATCGCCGAGTCGGCACGGCGGCACCTGGCCTCGGCGGGGTACCGGCCGGCCGTCGTCACGGGAGACGGGGCGCGCGGGGTGCCGGAACGGGCGCCGTACGACCGGATCATCGCGACGTGCGCGCTGCCGGGTGTGCCACGGGCCTGGGTCGAGCAGTGCGGGGCGGGGGCGCGGATCCTCACGCCGGTCTCCACGGGGCTGCTGGCGCTGGCCGTGGCGGGTGCGGGGAGTGCCGAGGGGCGGTTTCTGGCGTCGGCGGCGTTCTTCGTGCCGTTGCGGGGTATGGCGAGGGCCGGGGTGGGGGATGTGGGCGGGGTGCCGACCTGGGCCCTGGAGGACGAGTCGTTCCAGTTCCTGGCGGAGCTGACCCGGGGCGTGCTCGCGCCGGAAGAGGCCTATGCGGTGTGGGTGGGGGAGGACAGGCCGGGACGGGAGCGGTACGGGGTGACCGTGGAGGCGGACGGGGAGTGGGTGTGGCTGGATGACCGGGAGGGGCCGTTCGTCTGGCCGCTCCCGGCCTGAGCATCGTCGTCGGCTGCGCGCCGGTGGGGGGCTTGCGCCTCGCGGCGGAGCCGCACGTCGGTACCGCCCCGCGCCCCTGGGGGGCGCTCCGGCTCAGCCTCGGCGGACGGTGATCGTCGTCCAGGCGCCCACGTGCACCCGGTCGCCGTCCTGCAACGGCACCGGGACGAAGGGCTGGATCGGTTCCTCGCCGCCGTTCACCGTGGTGCCGTTCGTCGAGTTCTGGTCGACGACCGCCCAGCTGCCGTCCGGCTGCTGGACGAGGACCGCGTGCTGGTGCGAGACGCCCGGGTCCTCCGGCGGCACCGACAGGTCGATGTCGGGGGTGTCGCCGGTGGAGTGCCGGCGGCGGCCGATGGTGACCTGGTTGCCGGTGAGGGTGCGCTGCTGCTCGGGGGAGTACGCGGGCAGGTTGAGGCCGGCCGCCTCGGGGCCCGAGCGCTGCATCATCGCCATGAAGTACTCGCGGTCCGGACCGATCGTCGCCGTCCAGGTCGCCGGTCCCTGCGGGGCCTGCGGGAAGCCGGGGCCGGGCGGGGCCTGCGTGGGGCCGGGCTGCGGATAGCCGTAGCCGCCGGCGCGGGCGCCCGGTGCGCCGGGGCCGCCCGTCGGCGGGGAGATCACCCAGTCGTCGTCACCGCCGCCGAAGGACGGACCGCCGGCCGGGGGCCGCTGGGTCTCCTGCGGGAAACCGGGCGGGGCCGGCGGGGCGGACTGCTGGTAGGCGCCGGGAGCGCCACCCGCGGTCGCACCGGGACCGCCGGGCTGCGGCACCGGCGGCCGGGACGGGTCGCCGCCGAAGGGGCTCGCCGCGGGACCGCCGGCCGGGTCGCGGGTGTAGGGGCCGGACGCCTGACCGGTGCCGGGCGCGCCGCCGAACGGCGGGGGACCGCCCGCGTTCTGCCCCGGACCGCCGCCGAAGGCCGAAGGCCCGCGTTCGCCGCCGAACGGAGGCGGGCCGGACTGGCCGCGGTCACCGCCGAAGGGCGGGGGGCCCGACTGGCCGCGCTCGCCGTACGCCGGGGGACCCGACTGGCCGCGGTCACCACCGAAGGGGGGCGGGCCGGACTGGCCCCGGTCGTCGCCGAAGGGCGGAGGGCCGGACTGGCCGCGGTCGTCACCGAAGGGCGGGGGACCGGACTGGCCGCGGTCGTCACCGAAGGGCGGGGGACCGGACTGGCCGCGGTCGCCGCCGAACGCCGGAGGGGACGGGGGGCCCGACGGGCGGCCGCCGCGGTCGCCCCCGAACGGCGTCGGGCCCGAGGGCTCGCTGCCGAAGGAGGGGATCGGCTCGGCGGGACGGTTCATCTGCGAGGGCCGCGAGCCCTGGTACTCGTACGAGTCCGTGTTGCCGCCGTACGACGGCGGGGCGGGCGGCCGGAAGGTGGGCGCGCCCGCGCCGGGCGCCGGCGGGCGCGGCGCGGCCGGGGTGTACGAGGTGGCCGTGTTGGTCAGGAAGTTCCAGCGGCACTCCTCGCAGAACGGCGCACCGCCCTCCCTGGGCGTACGGCACTGCGGGCACAGCTCCGCCTCGGAGCCGTTCGGCACGGCCGAGAGGTGACGGCCCCCGGGGCCGCCCCCCGGGCCGCCGGCCGGGGCGCCGGGCGCGGGCGGCGGGAAGCCGTAGCCGCCGCCGGCGGTCGGCGGGGGCTGCGGAGGTACGGCACCGGCCATGCGGTGACCGCACACCTCGCACCAGTCGTCGGAACCCGACTGGTGTCCGTTCGGGCAGGTCGGCATGTCGGCGCTTCCCTCTCTGTCAGGTTCGTCCTGAGCCTGTCTGGGTGTCCTGCGGTACTGCTGGGTCCGTTCTCAGGTCACTTCTTTACACGAACAGTCTTTGTGGACCTTGTCTCGAGAGTCATCTCGTCGGCCTCCGCAACCTTCGCTTTCAGTCGCACAGTACCCGTCGCGGCGTCGACCACGTCCACCACCTTCGCAAGCAGTTTCGCAGTATCCGCGTTCCCGGAAGCGCTTGCCAACTGAACGGCCCGCCCCAGTTTGGCGGTTGCTCCGTCCATATCGCCCGCTTTGCGAAGGTCCAGACCTTGTTGGATGGCTTGTGCCAGTTCGGCCTGGCCCGTGTAGTGGGCGACCTGCGGGTTGATGGAGGTCGAGGCGGCCATGTCGTCCGTCCAGACCGCCCTGATCAGGCCTTGCGCGCCCAGGTTCTGCACGCTGCCGTCGGGCTGCGGGACCACCAACGAGACCCGGGCGGCGAGCATTTCCTGGCCGAGACCGGCCGAGGGGACCTCCACGCAGACGTGGTAGTCGCGCGACTCGTCTCCCCAGGAGCCGGTCGGGTAGTCCCCGGCGCGCGGCCCGGCCTCGGTGCGCCGGTCGGTCAACTGCTCCACCGTGGGCGCCACTTGCTTGACGAACTTGACGGTCGTGCCGACCGGGGTCCACAGCCGCAGCGCCACGTCCGCGACCTCCTTGCCCATCGCCGTCTCCATCATCTGCGTGAAGTCGGCGGCCAGACCCGTGGGATCGGCGACTATGTCGGCGGTGCCGAGGAGCGCGGAGGCTATCCCTGTGACTTCTTTCACTTCCCAGTCCGTGCCCACACCGCGGGCGTCACAGGTGAACCGTCCGGCGCAGCAGTCCAGGGCGGCCCTCAGGTCCTCCGGCGACTCGTGCTCGTTGCGTCCGTCGGTGAGCAGGATGCCGTGCCGGATCGTGACGTCCGCGGAGGAGAGCAGCCGGTCGGCCAGCCGCAGCCAGGTGCCGATCGCCGTGCCGCCGCCCGCGCTCAGTCTGCGCAGCGCCTGCTTGGCCTGCTCCCGGGTGGTGCGGTCGGCCACCGCGAGCCGCCCGCCGCCCGGATAGACCTCCTTGGCCACGTGCGTGCCGCCGACCACCGCGAAGTGGGTGCCGTCGCGCAGGGTGTCGATCGCGGCCGCCGTGGCGTCCCGGGCGTTGCGCATCTTGGTGGGCGGGTAGTCCATCGAGCCCGAGCAGTCGACCATGACCACCACGCCGGCCGACGGCCCCTGCCCGGGTGCGTACGACGCCCCGACCGCGGTCCCGACGGTGCCCCCGCCGGTCGAGGTCACCGTGACGATCGCGTTGACCTCGCGGCCGCCGTCCGGCAGGTACTCGTTCTGGTACACGTCCACCGAGAACTGCGGCACGTTCGACTTCGAGAAATTGGCCATGACTGCTCCGGTCCCCCTCCACCCAGCGTGATGGGTGCTGACGATGTGCGGACCGGTCCCCTCCGGTCCGCTTGTGCTTCCCCTGCGCTGCCCCGTTCCGCTCTCCCGTTTACGGCCGTTTTGCGGCGGCCTCAGGCGGATCCTGCCCCCTGTGACGGCGCCGGGAACGGGAGCAGCGCCACTGTT
Organism: Streptomyces humi; assembly: GCF_001005085.2. GTDB lineage: Bacteria > Actinomycetota > Actinomycetes > Streptomycetales > Streptomycetaceae > Streptomyces > Streptomyces humi. The sequence continues at coordinate 31,548 of NZ_LBMU02000070.1, read as the reverse complement.
ACGTTGTCGTGGCCCCCGCCGTCCAGGGCGTGACCGACCAGGACCCGGGCCGCGTGCAGCGGTCGCTGCGCCACGTCCGCGGGCACGATCTCGGACATCTCCTCGGCCGACTCCGCGTAGTTCCACAGGCCGTCCGTGCACACCACCACCACACCGGGCCGGTCCGGCTTGAAGGAGGCGGTGTGCGGCTCCAGTTCGTAGGCGTCCGCGCCGAGCCAGCCGGTGATCGCGTGGGCCCGCTCATCGGCGTACGCCTCCGCCTCGCTCATCAGCCCCGCGGCCACCATCTGCGCGGCCCAGGAGTCGTCCTCGGTGAGCCGGGCCGGGGGTGAACTGCGGTCCGCCGGCACCCAGTAGGCGCGGCTGTCGCCCACCCAGCCGACCACCAGCAGGCCCGAGGTGACGACCGAACCGACGATCGTGCAGGCCGGCGCGTTCTGGTGCGGGGTGTGCTCACGGGCCGAAGTGGGTTCGTCGGCCAGCGCGTTGACGGCGTGGGACGCGGCGACGATCGCCTCGTGCAGCGCCGCCTGCGGATGGGTGCCCTGCGGCAGCGCGGCGAGCAGCGCCTCGCCCGCGGCCCGGGAGGCGGCCATCGAGGCCTCGTCGGGACGGGTCGCCGAGGAGACCCCGTCGCAGACGACCGCGAGCACCGCCGGGGTGCCGTCGGGCAGCGCGGTGTGGCCGACGGCGAACGCGTCCTCGTTGCGGTGGTGGCGCAGCCCGCGGTCGCTGACGGCGGCCACCGGCCCCGACTCCTGCTCCATGTGGTCGCGCTCGCGGGGCTGGGCGTGCCCACAGTTCTCGCAGTAGCCGTCGTCGTCGACCCGGCCCGCCCGGCAGGCCACGCACACCTGCGCCGCCCCGGAACCGGTGCTCTCGGCGCCCGCTGCGCCCGCTGTGTTCTCGGCGTTCTCGGCGTTCTCGGCGTTCCCGGTGGCTGAGGCGGCCACCCGCGGGTCCGGCGCCTGCAACGCGTAGTCGTCGTCGGGCACCGGCGGCCGGTCGAACCGCACCCCGGACGCCGGCGTCACCGGCGAGCCGTGGGGCGCCGGAGAACCGGGCGGTACCGGCGAACCGTGGGGCGCCGGAGATCCGGGCGGTACCGGCGAGCCGTGCGGTGCCGAAGCGGGCAGCGGCTTGCCGCCCGAGTCGGTGCCGGGCAGATCGGTCGGCAGATGCGGGGCAGCGGGCGTCGAGGAGCTCTCCGGCTCGGGCGGGGGCCAGTCCACACCGGAGGGTCCCACACCGGGGGCGCCCATGGTGAGGGTCGGGTGGTCCTGCGGCGCGGCGGGCACGGCCGACAGGTCGTACCCGCACGCACCACAGAACAGGTCACCCGATTCGAGCGGCTCCGCGCAGCTCGGGCACTTCGCCGGTGCGGCCTGCTGGGGCATCTGCGACATCAACTACACCCACGTCCGGGGGCGGTAACGGTTGGCCCGTTCCACCAGGTCGATCCTCTCCTCACCGCCGGTCGCCAGTCTGGCCAGCGTGCGGTACGAGCGTTCCAGGCCGAAGCGGAGGCCCCGTTCGTCCAGACCGCTGCCGAGCAGCACCCGGCCACCGGTGGCGGGCTGTACGCCCTGGCCCCCGGAGAGTATCCAGTCCAGCGCGCAGCCGAGGACTTCCGCCGACAACTGCTCGCGCCGGGCCGGATCCAGACCGTACGCGTCCAGCCCCTCGATCTGCCCGGCGGCGGCCGTCAGATCGTCCAGGAACGGGGTGTCGTCCAGCGCCGCGGTCCGGTGCCGCAACCGCGCCCGGACGGCCGCCACCCGGGCCGCCGTGTAGTGGATCGAGGCCTCCGGCACCGACTCCAGCGTCCGCACGGCACCCCGCCGGTCGCCGGCCGCCAGCTGCACCCGGGCCAGCCCGAAGGCAGCGCTCACGAAACTCGGGTCGGTCGCCCACACCAGCCGGTAGTACTCGGCCGCGTTGTCCAGCTGGCCCAGCACCTCCGCGCACAGGCCGAGCGCCAGCTTGGGCGCGCTCTCGCCGGGGAACGCGTCGTAGATCGCGTCGAAGGACAGCGCCGCGCCCTCGAAGTCACCGGTGACCAGGGCGGTCACCCCCCGGTACCAGACCACCCGCCAGTCGTCGGGCCGCTCGCCCTCCAGCTCGCCCAGCGCGGTCAGCGCGGCCTCGTGTTCGCCGCTCTCCAGCCGGGCCCGGATCCCCCGCAGCCGGGTCTCCACGGTCTGCGTGGGCGCCGCGGCCAGCGCCCCGAGCAGCTCGCCCGGCGCCGCGGTCATCATCAGACCCGCCAGCAGACCCGCGTTCGGATCGCTCTGGTCGACCAGCGGGACGGGCAGGGCGAGCCCGGCGGCCGGGGTGGCGACACCCTTCACGAGGGAGGGCGCCGGATCGGAGCGGGCCGTCGACCCGCCCGGCGGCTCCAGCGCGAGCGTTCTGGAGGCCACCGCCCGGCCGCCCAGCCGGGACACCTCCCCGTCCAGCTTCGGGAACAACTCCGTGTCCGTGACCTTCACCTCCGGCCCGAACAGCGTCGACAGGGCGGGCCGGGCCCGGCCGGTCTGCACCGACACGACCTCCCGCAGCACCCCCGTCAGCTGCTCGGCCATCTCCTGCGCGGAGGCGAACCGGCGGGCCGGGTCCGGGTCGGTGGCCCGCACCAGCAGCCGGTAGAAGGACTCGTACTGCCGGAAGACCTCGATGTTGTCCGGGTCGGGCAGCGAGTCCACGAACACCGTCGTGTAGCCCTGGAAGTCGAAGGTGAGCACGGCCAGCGTGCGGCCCACGGTGTACAGGTCGGAGGCGACCGACGGGCCGACCTCGGCGACCTCCGGGGCCTGGTAGCCGACCGTGCCGTAGATCGCCGACTCCTCGTCGTCCATGCGGCGCACCGCGCCCATGTCGATCAGCTTGAGCTGGTCCTCGGTCTGGATCGCGTTGTCGACCTTGAAGTCGCAGTACAGCAGGTTGCGGCTGTGCAGATGGCCGAGCGCCTCCAGGGCCTCGATGCCGTACGCGCAGGCCTGCTCCACCGGCAGCGGGTCGCGGCGGCCCTCCGGGGTGCGCCGGGCGTTGGCGATCTCCTTGAGTGACTTGCCGCCGACGTACTCCATGACGATGTAGCCGTCGAGGGAACCGGTGCGCTTGTCGAGATGCTCGACGAAGTTGTAGATCCGCACGATGTTGGCGTGCTCGATCTCCGCGAGGAACCGCCGCTCGGAGATCGCGGCGGCCATCGCGTCCTGGTCACCCGTGTCCAGGAGGCCCTTGAGCACCACCCAGCGGTCCGCCACCGCCTTGTCCACGGCGAGGTAGATCCAGCCCAGACCGCCGTGCGCCAGACAGCCCGCCACCTCGTACTGGCCGTGCACCACGTCACCGGCCTTGAGCTTGGGCACGAACGAGTACGGGTTGCCGCACTTGGTGCAGAACCCCTCGGTCCGGCCCGGCCGCTCGCCCCGGGCCCGCCCCACCGGCGCCCCGCAGTCCGAACGCGAACAGAACCGCTTGCGCTCGGGCACCTCCGGGTTGTCCAGGACCATCTCGCGCGGGTCCGGCTTCGGCACCTGCGGCACCGCCACCAGGCCCGCGCCCAGCCTGCTGCGCCCCGACGTGCTGGTCGACGAACCCGAACTGCGCACCGACACCGAACGCCCCGTCGACCGGCCCGACAGGGACCGCGACAGCCGCCCGGAGACCGAGCGCCGCGACTTCGACGACTGCGACGACGTACGCGAACTGCGGCCGGTGGCGCGCGAACTCCCGCTGCCCGCCGACTCCCGGCCGCCGACCGTGATCCCGGTGGGCGGCGAGTCGAGCGTCCCCTTCGCCGAGACGACCGGCGCGAGACCGCAGGTGTCGCAGTACAGCTCGCCGCCGCCGACGTCCTCGTACGACCCCTCGCAGCCCGGCCTCTGGCACGTCTGTCCCGCCTGGCTCATACCTGCTCCCCCCTCCGGTCCTCGGGCCCGCCCTGCTGCGGCACCCGCGGCGCCCCCAGCGCCTCGGCCGCCGCCCGCTGGTAGCGCAGCACCGCCTGCTCCGCGACCCTGAGGTCGCAGGGCGCGCTCCACAGCATCCGCCGCGCCGCGTCGTACCGCTCGATCAGGAACGGGTCCTCGGCCAGCCCGTGCCGGGCCACCTTCGCCTTGTACGCGTCCAGCCGGCCGCGCAGCTCCGCGCGCACCGCGAGCGGCGCGGTGACCGCCGTCAACGACTCGCGGGCGCGCAGCAGTTCGTCGTCCGCCTTCTGCTCCAGCGACTCCAGGAGCGGCGACAGCCGGTGCCACTGGGCCTGTCTGCGGTACTCGGCGGCCGTCGCCAGCTGCTCCTGCAACGCGGTCGGCGGACCGCTGACCACCGGCACCTCGGTCGCCGCGATCTTCGCCAGCACCTCACCGCGCGCGGTGCGCGCCTCGGCGAGGGTGCGGTCCGCGCGGGACAGCACGTCCCGCAGCTTGATCAGCCGGGCCTCGGCGTCCTGCCGTACCGTCAGCACGGCGTCGATCTCGCGCCGCACGTCCTCCAGCGCCCGCGCCTCCCGGTCGTACACCGTGGTGTCCGGACGGCCGCCGCCCGGGGCCGAACTGCCCTGCGCGGGAACCCAGAAGTTCAGCGGGTCCGAGACCACGTCCTCACGCAGCCTCGTCAGTATCCGGGTGATCCGCTCCAGGTCGTCACCCGCCGGGTGCTCGCCGGGGCGCACCCCCACCGAGTGCGCCAGCTTGCGGGTGCGCTGTAGCTCCGCGGCGAGTAAATCGATCCGCGCGGGCAGCGCCGACCAGACCGCGTCCGCGGTCACGACCATGTCCAGCGAGGCCGCGTACAGCTCGTTCATCCGGTCGACCAGGGCCGCCAGCGAGAAACGCTCGCTGAGCCGGCCCGCCGCGGACAGCAGCGTCGGCGCGTTCGCCGTCGCCGTGGCACTGCCGGCCACCGTCACCGACTCGCCGCGCAGCAGCTCGGTCAGCTCCACCAGGTCCTCACGGCTGGACCAGCGGCGCCGGGCCCGGATCTCCCGGGCGCCGCGCAACGCGTCCGAGTACGCGTCGAAGTACGCCCACAGCAGGCTGATCGACGCCTCGGCGGTCGTCCACCGCTCCCGGGTCGTCCCGGTCAGCTCGGCGCCTTCGAGGAGTCTGCGGCCCGCGTGGTCCTGAAGGGCGAGCAGCGAGGTCTCGATCGCCTCGTGCTCCGCGCCGAGCCGCGCCAGCGCACGGTCCACCTCGTCCCGGTCCATCACCGGCCCGGCGGGGTCCGTGACGCCCATCGATCACCTCTCGCTCGCTCGTCGGGGCATGGCCGCGCGGATGCGGGTCAGCTCGTGCGCAGGTACTGCGGCGCGGGCGGTTCCGACGCCGCCGAGTCCGCTCCCAGTGTCGCCGACAACCACTTGGTGTACGAGTCCTGCCAGCCGTCGGACCGGTAGTCCACCAGGATCTGGTTGACCCGGCGTACCAGATCGGTCGCCTTCTTGTTCATCGCCACGCCGTAGTACTCGGTGGTGAACGCCGGGCCCTTGAGCGCGACCGTCGGATCCTGCGCGGCCTGGCTGGCGGCGAGCGCGCCGTCGGTGATGACCGCGTCGACCTCGCCGAGCTGCAACCGCACCAGGCAGTCCAGCTGGTTGGGGACGACGGTGATCCTGACCGAGGAGGGCACCTTGCCGGACTGCCGGTCGGCGGTCACGTCGTCGAGAGCCGTCGAACTGGCGGCCACGCACACCTGCTTGTCCGCGAGCGTCGTGTTGTACCCGCTGACCGGCGAGGACTTGGGGGCCAGCACCTGCTGTCCGGTCCTGAAGTACGGCGCGGAGAACGCGACGTCGTCCAGTCGCTTGCAGGTGATGGTCATGGTGCGCACCACCATGTCGACCCGGCCCTGCTGGAGCGCCGGTATCCGCTGGCTCGTCGGGATCGCCTTGAACGTCACGTCGTTCGCGTCGCCGAGGATGTCCTTGGCTATCCGGTGCACCAGGTCGATGTCGAAACCCTCCAGGTCCGCATCCGAGTTGTTCGGGTTGCGGTAGCCCCAGCGGTAGCTGTTCTGGTCGACGCCCACGACCAGCTTCCGCGCGGAACCCTTGCGGGCCTTGATGGCCTCGATCGTCGCGCCGTCGGCGCCCGACGGCGCCCAGGTGTCGTTCTGCACCTGCGAGTCCACGCAGTCGCCGGCGCGCGCCTGGCGGCCGGTGGCCAGCTTCCCGCCGCCGGACGCGCTGTCGCCGCCGTCCTCTCCGTGCGACTGGGTGAGCGGCAGCAGCAGCACGAACGCGAGCGCCAGCACGCAGCCGACCGCCATCGCGCCCACCCCGCCCCAGCCGCGCAGGGACAACCGCAGCCTTCGTACGAACATCGCCACGCCCCCTCTCACCGGTACTCCGAAAGCCTGCGTCCGATGCCGAACAGCGCGCCCGCCGCCGCCGCGACCCCCAGCATGGCGGTACCGATCGGCAGCCCGGTCATCGCGTCCCGCCCGTCGGTGGCCTGCTGCTGGAACTCGCGCTGCTCGTGGTCCAGCGCGGTCTTCAGGTTGGCGTCGACGCTGTCGAAGCACTCGCCGGTCGCGTCCTTCGGGCCGATCACCTTGGCCAGCGCCGCCGCGTAGTCGCCGTTCTCGTCCTCGCGGCGGGCGTCGGCGTGCCGCTCCTTCCACACCTTCATGTTCCCCTGGGCCGCCACCACGGGCTTGCTGCCGCCCGAGTCGTCCGCGAGCGCCGCCGCCTGGGCGAGGCCCTTGCCGAGGGCGTCCATGTCCTTGTCGAAGTCGTAGTAGTACGTGTCGTACGTCTGGTCGCCGACCTTGACGGTCTCGGCGCCGCGCGCCACCAGGCTCAGGTTCTCGTTGCCACGGGCCTTGAGGGAGGCGATCCGGGCGTCGTGCAGCACGTTCAGCGAGCGGACGCCGTGGTCGTAGGAGTCGTCCAGGCCGGCGCGCGCGATGCTGTGGCCGACGACCAGCCACAGCAGCGTGACGACGGTCGCCGCGGAGGCCGCGACCAGGCCGTGGTTCAGCACCCGGTTGGTACGGCGGTAGTGGCGCAGCTGGGCCCAGGCGAGCGCGGCGAGCGCCAGCAGACCGAGGGCGATCGCCGCCCAGGGGTACGGTGTCGCGTCCGAGTAGTCGGAGGCGAGCCGCGCGTTCTCCTTCGTGTACAGCTGCTGCGCCGCCGGGAGCATCTCGTGCTGCATCTTGTCGTTCGCGTAGCGCAGGTAGGCGCCGCCGACCGGGTAGCCCTGCCGGTTGTAGACCCTGGCCCGCTCCACGAGCCCCTTGTACTCCGGCAGCAGCCTGTTCAGCTTCGCCACGGCCGCCTCGGAGGGCGAGCCGGGCTCGGAGTTGGCGGCGGCGTTGACCAGGCCTTCGGCGGCGTTGCGGATGTCCTGCTCGTACGTGGTGCGGGAGGCCGCCGTCTCCTGGCCGCCGGCCAGGAAGCCGTCGGAGGCCGCGGTGTTGGCGTCCGCCAGGGAACGGTAGATGTCCGCCGCGCTCGAACTGAGCGGCTGACTGCGGTGCAGCACGTCGTCGGCGGCGGCCGCGCGGTCGCTCATCTGCCAGGCGGTGACGGCACCGAACGCGACGATCAGCGCGGCGAGCACGGCGCCGATGAGGCGCAGCCGGCCGGGCTCCGTGGTGGCGGCGGCCCGCAGCCGGTCGACGCCCTCCACGAACGCGGGGCGGCGCGGGGCGGCCTGGGGGACCCGGGGGGCCGGGGCGGGCACGGCGGGGCCTGCTCCTGGCGGTGCCGTACTGCTTGTCGGCGGGTGTGTCACTCGACCTCCCCCATGGTCATCCGGTCGCCGCCCAGTATCGCCGCCCGGACTGACATTCGGCACCGGCGTTCACTGGATCTTGATCGGATCGCAGCGGAACCCCTGCCCATGAATACGCCGGGGGGTTCGGTTCGGTTCCGGAGGGGTGGTGTGGCGTCGTTCCGGGGCGCGGGTGGGGTGGGCGCTGGTCGCGCGGTTCCTTCCCCGGCCTTCGGCCGGGGGTACCCCCAGCGCCCCTGACGGGGCGCTTTCACACGACGTCAGTTCTCGAAGTGCTCCCGCACCCTCCCCTGCGCGTCCGGGCCCGCGCCCACCGTGTCCAGGCCCAGCAGCGCGGCGCCCAGCACCGGACGGGCCGTCACCACCCTCGGGACCGCCTTCGGGGCGCGGACCGCCAGCAGCTCCCGCACCCCGTCGTCCAGTTGCGGATGCCCGCCGGTCAGTACCCCGCCGCCCAGCAGCACGGGCGTCTCCTCGTCGAGGAGTTCCAGCCGGGTCAGGGCCACCGTCGCCATGGTCACCACCTCCTGCGCCAGCCGGTCCACGACCGTCCGCGCCACCGGATCACCCTCCGCCGCCGTCGCGAACAGCACCGGCGTCAGCTCGTGCCGGCGGCCGTGCTCGACGTGCTCCAGGTGCAGCGCCTCGATCAGCGCGTACATGGACGTCAGCCCGAAGTGCGCGGGCAGCGTGCGGGCCAGGGCCGTCGGCTCCCCCCGGCCGTCCTCGGCCCGGGCCGCGTGCCACAGCGCCTCCTCGGCCAGGCCCCAACCGCCGCCCCAGTCACCGGAGATCCGCCCTATCGCCGGGAAGCGGGCGGTACGGCCGTCGGGGCGCATGCCGACGCAGTTGATGCCCGCGCCGCACACCACGGCGACGCCCCGGGGCTCGGCGACGCCCGCCCGCAGGATGGCGAAGGTGTCGTTGCGGACGGTCACCGAGCCGCCCCAGTCGCGGGCCGCCAGCGCGGCGGCCAACTGCTCCTCCTCGACCGGCAGATCGGCGTTGGCGAGGCAGGCCGAGACATGGGCGACCGAGGTGACCCCGGCGGCGGCGTACGCCTCGGCGACCGCCCCGGCCACCTCGTCCACGGCCTGCTCCACACCCACCACCGGCGGCCGGAAGCCGCCGGCCCGTGCCGTGGCGAGGACCTCGCCGTCCGCCGCCACCACCGCGACGTCGGTCTTGCTGTTGCCCGCGTCGATGGCGAGGACACTTGCGGTCAGGCCCACGCGAGGTGCTCCCGGTTGTGCGCGATCAGTCGGTCGGTCAGGGCGTCGGCGTACTCGTACTGGCCGACCAGGGGGTGGGCGAGCAGGGCCCGGAAGACCCGGTCCCGGCCGCCGCGCAGCGCCGCCTCCAGCGCCAGTTCCTCGTACGCGGTCACGTTCGCCACCAGGCCCGCGAACAGCGGGTCGACGTCCGGGACGGCCAGCGGCAGGGCGCCGGACGGGCCCACCGCCGCCTGCACCTCGATCACCGCGTCGTCGGGCAGGAAGGGCAGCGTGCCGCCGTTGTACGTGTTCACCACCTGGTAGGGGTTCCCGGCGCCGCCCAGCAGCGCCGCCGTCAGGTCCACCGCCGCCTCCGAGTAGTAGGCGCCGCCCCGCTTCGCGAGCAGCTCCGGCTTCTCGTCCAGCGTCGGGTCGCCGTACATCTCCAGCAACTGCTTCTCCATCGCGGCCACTTCGGCGGCCCGGGACGGCTTGGTGCGCAGTTCCCGCACCACCTCGTCGTGCGCGTAGTAGTAGCGCAGGTAGTACGAGGGGATCACGCCCCCCAGGCGGTCGAGGAGGGCCGGCGGCAGCTTCAGGTCCGCGGCGATCGTTTCGCCGTGCTCCGCGAGCAGCTTGGGCAGCACGTCGTCGCCCTCGGGGCCGCCGAGGCGGACCGCGGTCTCCCAGGTGAGGTGGTTCAGGCCGAGGTGGTCGAGGTGGATGTCGGACGGCGTGACCCCGAGCAGGTTCGCGAACTTCCGCTGGAAGCCGATCGCCACGTTGCACAGCCCGACCGCCCTGTGGCCGGCCTGGAGCAGGGCGCGGGTCACGATCCCCACCGGGTTGGTGAAGTCGATGATCCAGGCGTTCGGGTTGGTACGGCGGACCCGTTCGGCGATGTCCAGGACGACCGGGACCGTGCGCAGCGCCTTGGCCAGGCCGCCCGCGCCGGTGGTCTCCTGGCCGATGCAGCCGCACTCCAGCGGCCAGGTCTCGTCCTGCTGCCGGGCCGCCTGCCCGCCGACGCGCAGCTGGAGCAGCACCGCGTCGGCGCCCTCCACCCCCGCGTCCAGGTCGGAGGTGGTGACGACACGGCCGCCGTGACCCTGCTTGGCGAAGATGCGGCGGGCCAGTCCGCCCACCAGTTCCAGGCGTTCGGCGGCCGGGTCGACCAGCACCAGTTCCTCGACGGGCAGGGTGTCCCTGAGCCGCGCGAAGCCGTCGACGAGTTCGGGGGTGTAGGTCGAGCCTCCGCCGACCACAGTGAGTTTCATGCTTGGTTAACCCTTCACTCCGGTGAGCGTGACGCCCTCGACGAACGCCTTCTGGGCGAAGAAGAACACGAGGATCACGGGGGCCATGACCAGCACGGTCGCGGCCATGGTGAGGTTCCAGTCGGTGTGGTGCATGCCCTTGAACGACTCCAGGCCGTAGGAGAGGGTCCAGGCGCCCGGGTTCTCCGAGGCGTAGATCTGGGGGCCGAAGTAGTCGTTCCAGGCGTAGAAGAACTGGAACAACGCCACCGCGGCGATGCCGGGCCTCGCCATCGGGAGCACCACCCGCAGCAGGGTCCTGAGGTCCCCGCAGCCGTCCACCTTCGCCGCGTCCAGGTACTCGTTCGGGATCGTCATCAGGAACTGGCGCAGCAGGAAGATGGAGAACGCGTCACCGAACGCCATGGGCACGATCAGCGGCCACAGGGTGCCCGACAGGTCCAGCTGCTTCGCCCAGAAGAGGTACATCGGGATGACGACCACCTGTGGCGGCAGCATCATCATCGAGATCACCAGCATCAGGGAGAGATTGCGGCCCCGGAAGCGGAACTTCGCGAGCGCGTACGCCACCGGCAGCGAGGAGACCACGGTCAGGACGGTGCCCAGGCCCGCGTAGAGCAGGGTGTTCTTCCACCAGGTCAGGAAGCCCGGTGTGTCGAAGACCTTCCGGTAGTTGCCCCACTCCCAGGTGTGCGGGATCAGGTCCCGGCTCAGTGCCTGTGTGTCGCTCATCAGCGAGGTCAGGAACACGAACACGAAGGGGAGCGTGAAGAACAGGGCGGCGGCGACGCCGAGGGAGTGCACCGCCACCCAGTTCAGCAACGCCTTGCGGCGGGCGGTGCGTTCGGCCGCGGACAGCGGCCCGGGGGCCAGTTCCGCCGGCCGGTCCAGCACTTGGGTCATCGTCAGTCACCTGCCTGGATGAGACCGCCCCGGCGCCGCATCAGGAGAGCGGTGAACGCCATGGACAGGGCGAAGAGGACGAGGGCGACGACACAGGCGGAGCCGTAGTCGAAGCGCTGGAAACCGAGGTTGTAGACGAGCTGCGGGAGGGTGAGCGTCGATTTCTCCGGATAACCGGGCTCGAACTGCGTTCCCGCGCCCTGGATGACACCGGAGGCGACCTTTCCGGCGATCAGTGGCTGTGTGTAGTACTGCATCGTCTGGATGACGCCCGTGACGACCGCGAACATCACGATCGGCGAGATGTTCGGCAGGGTGACGAACCGGAACCGCTGCCATGCCGACGCGCCGTCGAGTTCCGCCGCCTCGTACTGCTCGGCGGGTACGTCGAGCAGCGCGGCCATGAAGATGACCATCAGGTCGCCGACACCCCACAGGGCCAGCAGGGTCAGCGCCGGCTTCGACCAGGTGGGGTCGTTGAACCAGCCGGGGGCCGGGATGCCGGCCTTCTCGAGGATCGAGTTGACCGGCCCGGTACCCGGGTTGAGGAGGAACGCGAACGCCATGGTCGCCGCGACCGGCGGGGCCAGGTACGGCAGGTAGAAGAGGGTGCGGAAGACACCGGTACCCGTCTTGATCTTCGTGATGAGCATCCCGATGCCGAGTCCGAAGACGACCCGCAGCGAGACCATCACGACCACGAGCCACAGGGTGTTGCGCATCGCGGGCCAGAAGAACGGATAGTGCTCGAAGACGTACGTCCAGTTCTTCGTGCCGCTCCACGTCGGCGGTCGGAAACCGTCGTAGTGCATGAACGAGAAGTAGACCGTCGAGATCAGCGGATACGCGAAGAACACCGCGAAGCCGATCAGCCAGGGCGACATGAAGGCGGCCGTACGAAGCGCCGACCGGCGGCGCTTCGACGCCAACGTGACGGTGCTCATCGCTACTTGGCCTGCGCGATGTCCGTGTCGATCTGCGCGGCGGCCTGCTTCAGGCCCGCCTTCAGGTCGGTGACCTTGCCGCTCTCGTAGTCGTAGCCGAGCTGCTGGACCGTCGTCAGGTACACACCGCCGTTGACGGAGGCCGGTGCCGTGGTGGAGTCCGGGTTCGCGGCGATGTCCAGGAACGTCTTGAACCGCGGGTCGTACTTCAGTTTCGGCGACTTGAGGGCGGCCAGCGTGGAGGGCACGTTGTGGATGGCGTTGGAGAAGTTCACCACCGCGTCCGTGTCGGTGCTGATGTACTTCACGAACTCCCAGGCCGCGTTCTGCTTCTTGCTGGTGGCGGCGACACCGGCGATGGTGCCGGTGATGTAGCCCTTGCCGTACTGGGCGGCCTGGTCGTCCGGGACCGGCAGCGGGGCGACGCCTATGTCGAACTTCGGCTTGGCGTCCAGGGCCATCCCGAGCCGCCACTCACCGTCGAGCTGCATGGCGACCTGACCGGTCTGGAAGGGGTGCTTGGGGCCCCACTCGTCGCCCAGGGTGGCCCGGAACTTCTCCAGCTTCTGGTAGCCGCCGAGCTGGTCGACCAGCTGCTTCTGGAGCGTGAACGCCTTCTCGAAGGCCGGGTCCTTCGCCACCTGCGACTTGCCCTCGCTGTCGAAGTACGTCGGCGAGAACTGCCCGAGGTAGTGCTCGGTCGTGGTCTCCCAGCCGTGGTAGTCCGGCATGAAACCGAGCTGCTTGTAGCTGTCGCCCTGGGTGATCGTCAGCTTCTTGGCGTCGGTCTCGAACTCGGACCACGTCTTCGGCGGGCTGGTGATGCCTGCCGCCTTGAACGCCGTCTTGTTGTAGTAGAGCCCGTACGCGTCCCCGAGCAGCGGCACCGAACAGCGGTCGCCCTCGAACTGGGTGTACTCGTTCATCGCCTTCGGGAACGTCGTCTGCGGATCGATGCCCGACTTCTTGAAGAAGGGGTTGAGGTCGACCAGCGCGCCCGAGGAACAGAACTTGCCCACGTTGTTGGTGGTGAACGACGAGATGACGTCCGGGGCCTTGTCGCCGCCCGAGCGCAGCGCCTGGTTGATCTTGTCGTCGGTCATGTTGCTGACGACCTTGACGTGGATGTTGGGGTGCGCCTTCTCGAAGCCGGCGATCAGCGCGTCGACCGCCTTCACCTCGTTGGGGGCGCTCCAGGCGTGCCAGAAGTTGATGGTGGTGTCCGCGGAGGCGTCGTCGGAGGCGCCGGAGGAGGACTGCCCGGTGCAGGCGGTGGTGAGCAGGGCCAGTGAACTGGTCAGGACGGTCAGGGCAAAAGCCGTCTTTCGGGCGGTCGAGGATGTGCGTGTGGGCATGACGGGATCTCCCAGGGGCGGGCGGGACGGGAAGAACGGATGCGGGCGTGACGAGAAGACGGGTGAAGACGGGTGAAGGAGGGCGGAGACGGGTGAATACGGATGAAGGAGGGCGAAGACGGGGCGGAACCGGGGCCGGCTAGCGCGAGGTGTCGAAGACCTCGTCGCGGGTGGTCGCGAGTGCGCTCTCCAGCGCGCCGCGCAGCACGGGGTGTTCGCGGACGTCGCCGACGACGAGCCGCGGCCGGGCGGCCGCCAGCTCCTCCAGCTCGGCCTGGACGAGGGCGCGCAGCACCTCGCCGCCGGAGGTCAGCACGGTGCCGCTGAGGACGATGAGTTCGGGGTCGAGGACGGAGACGAGGGCGGCGAGACCGGTGGCTAGCCGGGTCGCGTAGGTCTTCAGGAGTTCGCGGTGCGGTCCGGTGCCGTGGTCGGCGGCGCGGGCGACGAGGGCGGCACCGGCCTCGGCGCGCGACCCGGTGGGTACGTCGTCGATGCCGAGCTCCGCGGCCAGCCCGGGCAGTACCTGGGAACCGGCGAGGGCCTGGTAGCCACCGCTGTTGGCCTTGGTGACCTGGCGCACCAGCGGGGTGCCGGGCACCGGCAGGAAGCCGACCTCTCCGGCGCCGCCGGTCCAGCCGCGGTGCAGCCGGCCGCCGAGGACCAGGGCGGCGCCGAGGCCCTCCTCGTTCCACAGCAGCACGAAGTCGCCGTGGCCGCGGGCCGCGCCGAGCCGCTGTTCGGCGATGGCGACGAGGTTGACGTCGTTCTCGTACTCGACCGGCATCGGGAGCGCGGCGGCGAGTTCGTCGAGCAGCGCGGGGGAGTGCCAGCCGGGCAGGTGCGAGGCGTAGCGCAGGCGGCCGGTGTTCGGGTCGAAGGCGCCGGGGGTGCCGATGACCAGCCGGCGCACGTCGTCCCGGGCCAGCCCGGCCGCCTTCACCGCGCCGTCGAGCGCGTCGGTGACCTGACGTACGACGGGGTGGGCGGAGCGCCGTCCCGGGGTGGGGAGTTCGTACTCGCCGACGGTGCGGCCGGTGATGTCCGCGACGGCGGCGCGGATCCGGTCGGGGCTGACGTCGAGTCCGGCGGCGTGCGCGGCGGCCGGGTTCACCGCGTACAGCTGGGCGTTGGGGCCGGGACGGCCCTCGCTGGTGCCGGTCGCCAGGACCAGTCCGGCCGCCTCCAGGCGGGCCAGCAGCTGGGAGGCGGTCGGCTTGGAGAGGCCGGTCAGCTTGCCGATCCGGGTGCGGGACAGCGGGCCGTGCTCCAGCAGCAGGTCCAGTGCGGCGCGGTCGTTCATGGCGCGCAGCACGCGAGGGGTGCCCGGCGTACCGGCGGTTCCTGCCATGTGGTTCGACACCTGCCTTTCCAGCCGCTCAGTTTCCCAGTGACCCGGGTCGTCGGTCCAGCCGGGTGGGAGGTCCGGACCGGTTCCCCTTGATCACTGTTAGGAAAGTTTCCTGTTGGCTGGAAAAGTAGGCCGCCGGGAGAAGGGCGTCAATAGCCCGCCGGTGCGGCAACCCAGTCGTTACCTGGACACGGACATGCGAAAGGCCCGCCCGGGAGACCGGACGGGCCTTTCGGCGCGGAGACCGCGGTAGCCGCTCGGAAGCCGCTCCGTGCTGCTCAGTGCCGCTCCGTGCTGCTCAGTGCTGCGTCGGGAAACCGGTCAGCCAGCCAGGAACGGGGCGGTGCCGAGGGTTCCCCGCCGGTTCCCCGCCCGTCACTCGGACGAGCGTGCTGCCGTTCCCCTACTTCCCGGGGGCCGTCGGCCTCTGCGGAGGTATCGGCGTCGTCGCCGCCACCTGCGGGGAGTCCGCGTCGGCGAAGACCGCCGGGGCCGCCACCGCCGCCACCGGGTCGGCCGCCTCCTCCTCGGAGAGGGCGGTCGGGACCCCGCCGACGATCCGGATGTCCGCCGCGTCGAAAGCCCGCTTGATCCGCCAGCGCAGCTCGCGCTCCACGGTCAGCGCCTTGCCGGGCATGGTCCTGGCGGAGAGCCGCACCACCATCGAGTCGATGAGGACGGAGTCCAGGCCGAGTACCTGGATGGGGCCCCACAGCAGCTCGTTCCAGGGCTCCTCCTTCGCCATCTTCTCGGCGACCTCGTCCAGCACGGCCCGGACCCCGTCGAGGTCCTCGCTGGACCGGACGGTGACGTCCACGCCGGCGGTGGCCCAGCCCTGCGACAGGTTGCCGATGCGCTTGACCTCGCCGTTGCGGACGTACCAGATCTCGCCGTTGTCGCCGCGCAGCTTGGTCACCCGCAGGCCGACCTCGATCACCTCGCCGGCGGCCACCCCCGCGTCGATCGTGTCACCGACGCCGTACTGGTCCTCCAGGATCATGAAGACACCGGACAGGAAGTCCGTGACCAGGTTGCGGGCGCCGAAACCGATCGCCACACCGGCGACACCGGCCGAGGCCAGCAGCGGTGCCAGATTGATCTGGAAGGCGGACAGCACGGTCAGCGCGGCCGTGCCGAGGATCACGAAGCTGGCCACCGACCGCAGCACGGACCCGATCGCCTGCGACCGCTGCCGCCGCCGCTCCGCGTTGACCAGCAGCCCGCCCAGGGTGGTGCCCTCGGCGGACTCGGCCGTCCGGTTCATCCGGTCGATGAGCTTGGTTATCGCCCGCAGCACGACCCTTCTGAGCACCACCGCGATCACCAGGATCAGCAGCACCTTCAGCCCGATCGCCAGCCAGGTCGACCAGTTCTGCTCGACCCAGCTCGCGGCGTTGGTGGCGCTCTCCTGGGCGTCCTGGAGCGTGGGCACCGCCGGGGTCGACGATCCCGAAGGGGTCGGCGACGGCGACGAACCGGCGGCCAGTAGGACGGCGGGCAAGGACACGGCGGGTACCTCCAGGCGGTGCGGTGCTGCCCTCCGGTACGGCGATCACGGTCGGATACGGCGGTCAAGGTCACGAAAAGGTCACCGGACGGGCAGGATCACCACACTAACGGCGCATCGTGTGCGCACCGCACCGAAACGTGAAGGAGAGACCGCGCTCACTGCCGTTTGAACAGCCCTGCTTGAGGAGGGGGGCGGCCGGGGGATGAATGCGATGTGGTCGAAAACACTCCCAGCCCGTTACGCGGACATGGTGGCGCGGCCACCAGCGAAGAGGGGAGACTGGCCACAGATCGTCCCGGCGCGAGCCACGCGCCGCCGACGCCCAAGGAGGCACCCGTGCCGCATGTCCTGGTCCTCAACGCGTCGTACGAGCCGCTCGGCGTCGTACCGCTCCGCCGCGCGCTCGTCCTCGTCCTGGAGAACAAGGCAGTCGCCTTGGAGGATTCCGGCGCCTATATGCACAGCGCGACCGTCACAGTCCCCGCACCCAGCGTGGTCCGGCTCAAGCGATTCGTACGGGTTCCCTACCGGGGGCCCGTTCCTCTCACCCGCAGGGCGCTCTTCGCGCGCGACGGGGGCCGGTGCATGTACTGCGGTGGCGTCGCAACCAGCGTCGACCACGTCATCCCGCGCAGTCGCGGGGGTCAGCACGTCTGGGACAACGTGGTGGCGTCCTGCCGCCGCTGCAACCACGTCAAGGCCGACCGCCATCTCGTCGAGATCGGCTGGCGGCTGCGGCACAAGCCCGCCCCACCCACCGGCCTGGCCTGGCGGATCATCGGCACCGGCCATAGGGACCCGCGCTGGCTGCCCTACTTGCAGCCGTACGGCGCGGACGACGCCCTGGCCCGGATCGACGGCATCTCCGCCTGACGACCCGGGCCTTCGCATACCCGAGCACACGTGGGCCCCGGCCCCGGGAGTCCCCTGCGCCCCCGGGACCGGACGCTCATCCGGCGGTCACGCGTAGCGCAGTTCGGCCGGGCGCACCGAGCGGCGCAGCAGAGGCAGCGAGGTGGCCGCCGCGAGCAGACAGCAGGCGTACACGGCCACCGGGACCAGCAGCGCCGTGTACGGCACCCCCACGGCGGTGTGCCGCGTGGCGAGCGCCGCGTACCAGACGCCGATCGCGGTCCCGGCCGCGCCCGCCAGCACGACACCGGGGGCCAGCGGCAGCGCGGTCTCCCACAGCAGCGCCCGGACCAGCACCCCCCGCGGCACCCCGGCGGCGGTCTGCGCGGCCAGTCCCCGGCGCCGGGCCGCCACGGACTCCGCGGTGCCGACGGCGAGAGCGGACAGGACGATCGCCAGGGCGACGAGCAGCGCGGCGCCCGTCAGATCGATCCCCGTCGTGTAGAAGGACAGGTCCGTGCCGAGCGAGCCGTCGCGGCGCATGGCGTGCAGATCGGCGAGCAGCACCTGACGTATCCCGGCGAAGCCCGTGCCCACGAGCGTCACCAGCAGCACGGCCGCGTTCGTGCGGGCCGCCGCCCAGGGGTCGTCACGCAGCCGTTCGGCCGCGATGAGCAGCGCCGGCCGCCCCGCGCGGTCCGCGAGCACCCGGCCCAGCAGCCCCGACCACCAGCCCGGCAGCCACACCACCGCGAGACCGGCCAGCGCGATCAGCGCGAAGACCAGCAGCGGGGCCGGGGAGGAGGCGAGACGGTCCCCGTTGTCGGGGGTCAGCACGGTCAGCAGCACCAGTACCGTGCTCAGACCGGTCACCACCAGGAACAGCCGCCCCGGGGGCCGCGCGGACCGTGTCCGGCGGACCCGGCCGAGCGGCGAGGCCACCACCCGGCGCAGCGCCAGCGCGCTCGCCGCCGCTCCCAGCACCGGCACGCCCAGGGCGACCAGCACGATCCCGGCCCAGGCGAGTGCGGTGGGCCGCGACCACAGGGACAGCAGGACCGGGACCGCGACCACGGTGGCGAGCCCGGAGCCCAGCAGGCAGACCAGGCCCGTCTCCAGCGCGGCGATCCGGCGGACCTGCCAGGACGTGGCGCCGGCCAGCCGCAGTCCGGCCAGCCGCCGGTCCCGGTGGACGGCACCGATCCGCGCGCTCTGGCCGAGGAAGCCGAGCACCGGGATCAGCAGCAGGAGCAGGCTGAACACCACCCCGGAACGCTCCCCGGGCCGGTCCAGCAGGCCGTGCGCCAGCCCGATGTCGTACGTGCCGCGCACCGCGGCGAGGGCGACGGCCGCCAGCGCGAACCCGGTGGCGAGTCCTGCCCCGAGCGCGGTCAGCGCGACCCGCCACCACTCCCGCCGGTCCGACCCCCGCGTCAGCAGCCAGGCGAGCCTCACATCGGCCCTCACGCGGTCACCTCCGAAGGCAGCACGGCCCCGTCGCTCAGCCGCACCTCGCGGTCCGCGTACGCCGCCACCTGGGCGTCGTGCGTGACCAGCAGGACGGCCGTGCCCGCCTCCCGGACCGTGTGCGCCAGCGCGGTCATCACCTGTTCGGTCGCCAGCGAGTCCAGCGCCCCGGTCGGCTCGTCCGCGAAGACCACCTTCGGGCCGGTCACCAGCGCCCGGGCCAGCGCGGCCCGCTGGGCCTGCCCGCCGCTCATCGCGCCCGGCCGCAGCTCCCCCTGCCCGCGCACCCCGAACCGCTCCAGCCACTCCCCGGCCCGCGTCCGGGCGTCCGCGCGCGTCGCTCCCGCGAGCATCAGCGGCAGCGCCACGTTGTCCAGCGCCGTGAGCTCCGGGATCAGCTGCCCGAACTGGAAGACCACCCCGAAGTCGGTCCGCCGCAGCTCGCTCAGCCGCTTCTCCGGCAGCCGGTCCAGCCGCTCCCCGGCGTACGTCACCGAGCCCGCGTCCGGCCGGACGATCCCGGCGAGGCAGTGCAGCAGTGTGGACTTGCCGCTGCCGCTGGTGCCGGTCACGGCGAGGATCTCGCCCGCGCGCAGCTCGACCGAGGCGCCGCGCAGGGCCTCGGTCCTGCCGTGTGCCTTGGCCAGGTCCCGGCCCGCCAGCAGCGGCGGCGGGGTGCCCCCCTGGTTGCTCATGCTGAGTCGACCTCCGCGGTCAGAGTGGTGAGCCGGGCCGCCGTCGTGTTCATCCAACGGAGGTCGGCGTCGAGGTGGTTGAGGGCGAAGTCCGCCGAGAGCACGGTCGTCAGATCGGCGGTCGGAGCCGTCTTGACGGCGGTGAGCTCGCGCATCCGCTCCATGTGCGCGGCGCGCTGGGCGCCGAGGTAGGCGGCCGGGTCGCCGCCGGCGAGGATCGACACGACGACCTTGGCGAAGATCTCGTTCGCCACGAAGGGCGCCGGCGGGGTGATCGCGCCCGCCCACACGGCCAGTTCGTGCGCGCCCGCCTCCGTCGAGCGGTAGCGGGTCCGCTCCGGTCCGCCGTCGGCGTCGGTCCCCTCGACCTCCGCCAGACCGTCGCGGACCAGGCGTTGCAGGGTCGTGTAGACCTGCCCGTAGGCCAGCGGCCGGGCCTGCGGGAAGCGCTCGTCGTGGCGCCGCTTGAGGTCGTAGCCATGACTCGGCCCTGCCTCCAGCAGCCCCAGGAGGATGTGCCGGGTGCTCATGGAGATCAGTATGCACTGAATACATGTGCTGAGTGAATAGTCAGTTCGGATTCCGCCACGCGTGCGGTCCGGTTCACTGGGTAGGCCTTTCCCGACCGGCGGACAGCGCCGGTCCGGCGGACACCGCTGATCCGGTAGACACCGCTGATCCGGGAGATACCGCTGATCCGGCAGATACCGCCGTACCCGACGTACCGACAAGGAGGCCACCGTGGCCGCAACGGTTCATCATCCGATCCCGGCCCAGTTCAAACCCCCGGTGGAGACCGTGGACGAACCCTGCCCGTGCGTGTTCAGCGCCGAGGCCGTCCGCGTCGAGGCGCCGCTGACCAGCGAGCCGCCGCTGCCCGACGCCGAACCCCTGACCAGCGAACCGCCGCTCGCCGACGCCGCCCCGCTGACCAGCGAGCCGGGGTTGTAGATGAGCGGAGCCCTCGACGCTCCCCTCGACGGGGAGCTGTCCCGGCTGGCGGAGCTGCACGGCGTCGCCACCTCCTACAGCCCCTCCCCGGACCGCACGGTCCCCGCCTCGGCCTCCGCCGTGATCGCCGTGCTGGGCGCCCTGGGCGTCGACGCGAGCGATCCGCGGGCCGTCCGCGCCGCCCTCGCCGACCGGGAGCGCCACCTCGCCGAACGGCTGCTGCCACCGACCCTCGTCCACTGGACGGGCAGCGGCGAAATCGCCCTCGACCTGCCCGCCGGCACCCGCGTCGAGGTGCGCACGGAGGACGGGCGGACCCGCGACGACGTACAGGACCTGCCGGCCGGCGTGCACCTGCTGACCGCCACCGCGCCCGACGGCCGCAGCGGCCGCTGTCACCTCGTCGTCGCCCCTGACCGGCTGCCCACGCCCGCCGACCGCTCCTACGGACTCCTCGTCCAGCTCTACTCGCTCCTGTCCGAGCGCTCCTGGGGCATGGGCGACCTCGGTGACCTCGCCGACCTCGCCGACTGGGCCGGACGCACCGCCGGCGCCGGATTCGTGCAGGTCAACCCACTGCACGCGGCCGTACCCGGCGCCCCCACCGACCCGTCGCCGTACCGCCCCTCGTCCCGCCGCTTCCCCGACCCGGTCCACCTGCGACCGGAGTCCGTCCCCGAGTACGGCCACGGGGCGGCCTTCGCGGAACGGGCCGCCCGTCTGCGCTCCGCCGTCCTCGACCAGGGCGCGCTCATCGACCGGGACGCGGTGTGGGAACTGAAGCGCGAGGCGCTGGAGGAAGCGGCCGCCGTCCCGCTCGGCCCCGGACGGCAGGCCGCCTACGACGCCTTCCGCACCGAACAGGGCCAGGCCCTGGAGGACCACGCCACCTGGTACGCGCTCGCCGAACGGCACGGCTCCGACTGGCACCACTGGCCCGAGCCGCTGCGCGACCCCCGCTCGCCCGAGACCGCCCGCGCCCGTACCGAACTCGCCGACCGCGTCGCCTTCCACACCCGGCTCGCCTGGCTCACCGACACCCAGCTCACCGCCGCCCAGCGGGCCGCCCGCGAGGCCGGGATGCCCGTCGGGATCGTCCACGACCTCGCCGTCGGTGTGCACCCCCAG
The DNA here is from genome assembly GCF_001005085.2 of Streptomyces humi. Taxonomy (GTDB): domain Bacteria; phylum Actinomycetota; class Actinomycetes; order Streptomycetales; family Streptomycetaceae; genus Streptomyces; species Streptomyces humi. The sequence goes on along the minus strand of NZ_LBMU02000070.1, from coordinate 10,153 downwards.
GGCGCGGACGCCTGGGCGCAGCGCGACTTCTTCGCCGCCGGGATGTCCGTCGGCGCCCCGCCCGACGCCTTCAACGCCCGCGGCCAGGACTGGGGCCTGCCGCCCTGGCGCCCGGACCGACTCGCCGCCTCCGGCCACGCCCCCTACCGGGACCTGCTCCGCGCCCTCTTCCGCTACGCCGGCGCCCTGCGCATCGACCACGTGATGGGCCTGTTCCGGCTCTGGTGGGTCCCCCAGGGCGGCCCGCCGACCGAGGGCACCTACGTCCGCTACGACGCCGAGGCCATGCTCGCCCTGCTGGCCCTGGAGGCGACCCGGGCGGGCTCGGTGGTGATCGGGGAGGACCTGGGGACCGTGGAACCGGGCGTCCGCGAGACGCTCCAGCGCCACGGCGTGCTCGGCACGTCCGTCCTCTGGTTCGAACGGGACTGGGACGGCGACAGCCGCCCCCTGCCCCCGGAACGCTGGCGTGCCGACTGCCTCGCCACCGCCACCACCCACGACCTGCCGCCCACCGCCGCCCGCCTCACCGGCGAACACGTCGAACTCCGCGACCGGCTGGGCCTGCTGACCCGGCCGACCGCGGAGGAACTGGCGGACGCGAAGGCCGACACGGCGGAGTGGCTGGCCCTGCTGATCAGCCTCGGTCTGCTGGCCGGGACCGACGTCGGCGACGAGGAGGCCGGGATCCGGGCCGTGCACCGCTTCCTGCTCCGCACCCCGGCCCGCATGATCGGCGTCTGGCTCCCCGACGCCATCGGCGACCGCCGCCCGCAGAACCTGCCCGGCACCTGGGACCAGTACCCGAACTGGCGCCTGCCGATCGCCGACGCGAAGGGCCGGCCGGTGACGCTGGAGGAACTGCGGGGATCGCGGAGGGTACGGGCGCTGCTGGAGGTCCTCCGCGAGAACGACCCGGCAGGCTCCCCGGCCGGGGACGGCGGGCCGGGGTGAGCCGGGGATGGGGCGGGGCGGGTGAGCGCGGGCCGGGGTGAGGCGGGGTGAGCCGGAGCGCGGGCCGGGGTGAGCCCGGTGTGGGGCGGGGCGGGGCAGGCGAGCGCGGGCCGGGGTGAGTTCGGTGTCGGCCGGGGTGATGGCGGGTTCCGGCCGGGGCGATGCCGGGTTCCGGCCGGGGTGATGCCGGGTGTCGACCGGTGACGCCGGGGTCGGGACGTCGGGAGGCGGTGGTTCCCGGGGCGGCGGCCGGGGTGCCCGGAGGCGGCTAGGGGGACCCCGGGCGCGCGTCCCCGAAGTCGGCCCGCTAACTTGGGGATCGTGGACAAGAAGAACGCCCTGCGCGCCGGCGCCCTGGCTGCCGGTACGACGCTGATGATGCTGCTCATGTCGTCCCCCGCGCTCGCGCTCACGCGCGACGACGGTGACGACCCCGGCAACGGCCTGAGCGTCATCGAGACGCTGGGCCTCTACGTCCTGGCCCCGCTCGTGCTGTTCGCGGTCATCGCCGGCCTGGTGATGGTGTTGGACAAGTCCACGGTGCGGGTCGTCAAGCCCGGCTCGGCGAAGGCCAAGGCCAAGGTCTGACCTCAGCTTCTCCGCTTCTATACCGAGGGCGCGGGCCGCCTTCCGTACGGACCGCCTCGCGGCGTACGGAAGTCGGCCGGCGCCCTCGGTGCTTCCCCGGCCCCCTGGCCGTTCCCGGCCCCCTCAGGGACTCGGTGCCGTCAGATACCGCTGGACGGTCGGCCCGAGCCACGCCAGGATCTCCGGGCGGCCCAGCGCCACGACCGGCGGCAGCCGCACCACGTAGCGGGTGAGGGCGAGCCCCATCAGCTGCGCGGCACACAGCCCCGCCCGCGTCTGCACCTGCTCGGGATCGGGACACACCCGCTGGGCCACCGGCACCACCTGGTCCCGGAAGATGCCCTGCAACCGCTCGGCCCCCGCAGCGTTGGTGACGCCGACCCGCAGCACCGCGGTGAGCTCCTCGTTCTCCTCCCAGACGGTCAGGAAGTGCCCCACCAGCGCGTGCCCGACCTCGGTGCGCGGTACCTGCGACAGGTCGGGCATCCGCAGGTCGAGCGTGACGGCGGCGGCGAAGAGGCCGTCCTTGTTGCCGAAGTAGCGCATGACCATGGAGGGGTCGATGTGCGCGTCCCTGGCGATGGCGCGGATGGTGGCGCGCTCGTATCCGTCGGTGGCGAAGCGCTCGCGGGCGGCGGCCAGGATGGCGGAACGGCTGGCATCGGAGCGGCGCGCCGCCGAGCCGCCCACGGGCGCTGTGTCTCTACTGGGGGAGCCGGTCATGCCAACGAGCGTAGGCCAACATTCGTGGGCCAACAACTGTGGGCCAACGGGTGTGGGCCAACAGCTGTGGCCAACGGGTGTGGGCCAACCGGCGGCTGCCGGCAAGCCTAGGCCGAACAGTCGTAGGTCAACGGGCGTAGGTCAACGATCGTGGGCCAACAAGTGTTGACCGGCAGCCTCGCGCGACCTACGCTTGCCAACAAGCGTTGACCAACGCTCGTTGGCCCACATCTGTTGGCCCACAAGTGTTCGGCCACACCTGTTGACCCACACAAGACGCCGGCACCCAGGAGGTCCTCATGAACGGCACCACCGAACCGCCGCGCGTGATCGTCGTCGGCTCCGGCCCCACCGGGCTGCTGCTCGCCGGTGACCTCGCCGTCGCCGGCATCCCGGTCACCCTCCTCGAAAAACGCCCGCACGGCATCAGCAACCTCTCGCGCGCCTTCGTCCTGCACGCCCGCGCCCTGGAGCAGCTCGACGCCCGCGGAGTCGCCGACGACCTCGAGGCGGTGGGCCGCCCGATCACCCGCCTGAACCTCTTCGACGGCCTCACCCTCGACCTCGGCACGCTCCCCTCCCGGTTCCCCCACGTCCTCGTCCTCCCGCAGTACGAGGTCGAGAAGGTGCTGGAGCGCCGGGCGGTGGCGGCGGGCGTCGACTTCCGCAACGAGTGCGAGGTGACCGGCCTGACCCAGGACGCCGACGGGGTCACCGTGCACGTCAGGGGCGCCGACAGGCTGCGCGCCGCGTACGTCGTCGGCGCCGACGGGATGCGCAGCGCGGTGCGGGAGGCGGTCGGGATGCCGTTCCCGGGGCGGTCGGCGATCCGGTCCGTCGTCCTCGCCGACGTGCTGCTCGCCGAGCGGCCCGAGACGGTGCTCACGGCCGCCGCGGTCGGCGACGCGTTCGCCTTCCTCGTGCCGTTCGGCGACGGCTACCACCGGGTGATCTGCTGGCACCGCGGCCGTGACGTCCCCGACCACGAGCCGGTCGGACTCGACGAGATCAAGGAGATCACCCGGCTGGCGCTGGGCCGGGACTACGGGATGCACGACGCCCGCTGGATGTCCCGCTTCCACAGCGACGAGCGCCAGGTCCCGGAGTACCGGGTCGGCCGGGTCTTCCTGGCCGGTGACGCCGCGCACGTGCACACCCCGGCCGGTGGCCAGGGCATGAACACCGGCCTCCAGGACGCGGCCAACCTGAGCTGGAAGCTCGCCGCCGTCCTGCGCGGGCACGCGGCCCCCGCCCTGCTCGACACCTACCAGAGCGAACGCCACCCCGTGGGCAGGACGGTCCTGCGCAGCAGCGGCGCGATCGTCCGCCTCGCGATGGCCAAGGGCTGGCAGCTGCCGGTGCGGGCCGCGCTCGCGACCGCCCTGAACCACCTCCCGCCGGCCCGCCGCCGGGCGATCGGCCAGGTCACCGGCATCGGCTACCGGTACCCGGCCCCCAGGGGCGCCCACCCCCTCACCGGCGCCCGCGTCCCCGACCTCGCGCTGGCCGGCGGCGGCCGCCTCCACGAGGCCCTGCGCGACGGCCGGTTCGTCCTGGTCACCCCGGGGTCGTACGAGGCGGACCCGGCGCGTGCGGACCGTCTGACGGCGGCCCACTGGGCGAGCGACCGCCGGACGGCCCTCCTGGTCCGCCCCGACGGCTACGCGGCCTGGGCGGCCGACGACGCGCGGGCGGCGGACATCGGGCGGGCGCTGGCCGCCCACCTCGGGTGACCGGCTCAGGCGAGGGTGAAGTCCGCGGCCCTGGTGTCGAAGGTGGTGTGTCCGTCCTTCGCGGTGGCGAGCACGGCGACGTGCCAGAGGCCGTGTGCGGAGGACGCGGCGTCGGCGGCGGACACCGGCGACCTGTACACGCACCGGACGGTCTTCGCGCCGGCCGGTGTGCAGGTCGCCGACTCCACCTGGGTCATCTCCTCGGCGGTCAGCCGCTTCTTCGCGAACTCCGACTTCTCCGGCCAGGCCAGCACCTTCAGGCTCTGCACCCCGGAGGACGCCGTGACCTCGGTGGTGAAGGAGAACGAGCCCCCGTGCCCGCCGGCGGGGGCGGTGTAGCGGGTGCCGCTGTGCGCCAGCACCGGCGCCTTGTCCTGGTCCCCGGCGTAGGCGAGGGCGAAGGCGCCGGCACCTCCCAGAACGACGACACCGGCGACGACGGACAGTGCGATACGACGGGACATGACAGGTTCTCCGTAGGTGTTCGAGGGCCGCTTCGTTGCACCGATGCTCGCAACACCCGGGCACCCCGGAACTGAGTGCGGATACTCAACTCGCCCTGGGTGATGGGGAGCAGAAGACACGTATCCGGAGGAGAACCACGAGCGGGCGCCCAGTGCCGTGCACCGGGCGCCCGCTGTGCCGTACCGTCCGCTACCGCGCGGCCGCGTCCGCGGCCTGGGCCTTCAGGGCACGCTCGACGCCCGCGCGGGACTCCGAGACGAGACGGGCCAGGGCCGCGTTCGGCTGGGCCGAGGCCAGCCAGGCGTCCGTCTTCGTGAGGGTCTCCGCGGAGACCTGGAGGGACGGGTAGAGACCGATCGCGATCTGCTGGGCGATCTCGTGCGAGCGGGAGTCCCACACCGACTTCAGGATCTCGAAGTACTTGTCGGTGTACGGGGCCAGCAGGTCACGCTGGTCGGTCTGGACGAAGCCCCCGATCACCGCCTCCTGCACGGCGTTCGGCAGCTTGTCGGAGTCGACGACCGACGCCCACGCCTCGGCCTTCGCCTCCTCGGTCGGCCGGGCGGCGCGGGCGGTGGCCGCGTGGCGCTCACCGGCGGCGGTCCGGTCCCGCTCGTACTCGGCCGCGATGTCCGCCTCGTCGAACCGGCCGACCGTGGCCAGCCGCTCCACGAACGCCCAGCGCAGTTCGGTGTCGACGGCCAGGCCCTCGACGGTCTGGGTGCCGTCCAGCAGGCCTTCCAGGAGGTCCAGCTGCTCGGGCGTGCGGGCGGTCGCCGCGAACGCGCGGGCCCAGGCCAGCTGGTGGTCGCTCGCCGGCGCGGCCGCCCGCAGGTGGGCCAGCGTGGCGTCGGTCCAGCGGGTGAGCAGCGCCTCGCGGGCGGTCGGGTCGGCGTACAGCTCGACGGCCAGCTTCACCTGGCGGTGCAGGGACTGCACGACACCGATGTCGGACTCCTTGCCGATACCGGACAGCACGAGGGACAGGTAGTCGCGGGCGGGGAGTTCGGCGTCCCGGGTCATGTCCCAGGCGGACGCCCAGCACAGCGCGCGGGGCAGCGAGGACTCGAAGTCGCCCAGGTGCTCGGTGACGAGGCGCAGGGACTCCTCGTCGAGGCGGACCTTGGCGTACGACAGGTCGTCGTCGTTGAGCAGGAACACCGCCGGGCGGCGCCGGCCGGCCAGCTGCGGTACGGCCGTCAGCTCGCCGTCCACGTCCAGCTCGATCCGGTCGGTGCGCACCAGCTTGCCGCTCGCCTCGTCGAGGTCGTACAGGCCGATCGCGATCCGGTGCGGACGCAGCGTCGGCTCGCCCTTGGCACCGGCCGGCAGCGCCGGGGCCTCCTGACGGACGGCGAAGGAGGTGACGACACCGTCGCCGTCCGTCTCCACCTCCGGGCGCAGGATGTTGATGCCCGCCGTCCGGAGCCACTTCCTCGCCCAGGTGCTCAGGTCGCGCCCGGAGGTCTCCTCCAGGGCGCCCAGCAGGTCGGCCAGGCGGGTGTTGCCGTACGCGTGCCGCTTGAAGTACGCCTGCACGCCGGTGAAGAACTCGTCCATGCCGACGTACGCGACCAGCTGCTTCAGGACGGACGCGCCCTTGGCGTACGTGATGCCGTCGAAGTTGACGAGGACGTCGTCCAGGTCACGGATCTCGGCCATGATCGGGTGCGTGGAGGGCAGCTGGTCCTGCCGGTACGCCCAGGTCTTCATGGAGTTGGCGAAGGTGGTCCACGAGTGCGGCCAGCGCGACCCGGGCGCGTACGCCTGGCAGGCGATGGAGGTGTACGTGGCGAACGACTCGTTCAGCCACAGGTCGTTCCACCACTCCATGGTGACCAGGTCGCCGAACCACATGTGGGCCAGCTCGTGCAGGATGGTCTCGGCACGCGTCTCGTACGCCGCGTCGGTCACCTTGGACCGGAAGACGTACTGGTCGCGGATGGTCACCGCGCCCGCGTTCTCCATCGCGCCCGCGTTGAACTCCGGTACGAAGAGCTGGTCGTACTTCTTGAACGGGTAGTCGTAGTCGAACTTCTCCTGGAACCAGTCGAAGCCCTGCCGGGTCACCTCGAAGATCGCGTCCGAGTCCAGGAACCCGGCGAGCGAGGGACGGCAGTAGATGCCGAGGGGGACCGACTGGCCGTCCTTCTCGTACACGCTGTGCACGGAGTGGTACGGGCCGACGATCAGCGCGGTGATGTACGACGAGATGCGCGGCGTCGGCTCGAAGATCCAGACGTCGTCCTTGGGCTCGGGCGTCGGCGAGTTGGAGATCACCGTCCAGCCTGTGGGCGCCTTGACCGTGAACTGGAAGGTCGCCTTCAGGTCCGGCTGCTCGAAGGAGGCGAAGACCCGGCGGGCGTCCGGCACCTCGAACTGGGTGTAGAGGTAGGCCTGTTCGTCGACCGGGTCGACGAACCGGTGCAGACCCTCACCCGTGTTGGTGTAGGCGCAGTCCGCGACCACCCGGAGGATGTTGCGGCCCTCCAGCAGGCCCGGCAGCGCGATCCGGGAGTCCGCGAAGACCTCGGCGGGGTCCAGCGAGTCACCGTTCAGGGTGACCTCGTGGACCGCCGGGGCCACCAGGTCGATGAAGGACGCGGCGCCGCTTTCGGCGACGTCGAAGCGCACCGTGGTCACGGACCGGTAGGTACCGCCCTCCTGCGCGCCGGAGAGGTCGAGATCGATCTCGTACGAGTCAACGGTGAGCAGCTTCGCCCGCTGCTGTGCCTCTTCGCGAGTCAGGTTTGTGCCAGGCACGCGGTCATCTCCTCGTTATGTGTGGGTTGCGCCATCCTTCCATGGGACAGTGCCCGGGGCGTCGAGGGAAAACCCGAGAGATGGCCAGTCAGCGCCCTCGCGGTGACGCGCCCCGGAGGGGCGCGGGGACCCGCGCGACCGGCCAGGACGGTGCCGCGGCCGCACGACGGCAGACCGCGGCACCCCCCTGAGGCGCTTCAGGCGTCCTTACTCCGACAGCTCCGCCGCCACCAGCTCCGCGATCTGCACGGCGTTCAGCGCGGCCCCCTTGCGGAGGTTGTCGTTGGAGACGAACAGCGCCAGCCCGTTCTCGACGGTCTCGTCCCGGCGGATCCGGCCGACGTACGAGGGGTCCTGGCCGGCCGCTTGCAGCGGGGTCGGGATGTCGGACAGCTCGACACCGGGCGCCTCGGACAGCAGCTCGGTGGCCCGCTCCGGCGAGAGCGGCCGGGCGAACCGCGCGTTGATCTGGAGGGAGTGGCCGGAGAACACCGGGACGCGCACGCAGGTACCGGAGACCTTCAGCTCGGGGAGCTCCAGGATCTTGCGGGACTCGTTGCGCAGCTTCTGCTCCTCGTCGGTCTCGTTCAGACCGTCGTCGACGAGGTTGCCGGCGAAGGGCAGCACGTTGAAGGCGATGGGCCGCTTGTAGACCTGCGGCTCGGGGAAGTCGACCGCCGAACCGTCGTGGGTCAGCTTCTCCGCGTCGGCGGCCACCTTCTGCACCTGGCCGTGCAGCTCGGCGACGCCCGCGAGACCGGAGCCGGAGACCGCCTGGTAGGTGGTGGCGACAAGGGCCTGGAGACCAGCCTCCCGGTCCAGCACCTTCAGGACCGGCATCGCGGCCATCGTGGTGCAGTTCGGGTTGGCGATGATGCCCTTGGGGCGGTCGGCGATCGCGTGCGGGTTGACCTCGGAGACGACCAGCGGGACCTCGGGGTCCTTGCGCCAGGCGGAGGAGTTGTCGATCACGACGGCACCCTGCGAGGCGACCTTCTCGGCCAGCGCCTTCGAGGTGGCGCCGCCCGCCGAGAACAGCACGATGTCGAGGCCGGTGTAGTCGGCGGTCGCCGCGTCCTCCACCGTCACACCGTCGAGCACGGTGCCGGCCGAACGCGCCGAGGCGAACAGGCGCAGCTCGGTCACCGGGAAGTCGCGCTCCGTGAGGATCCTGCGCATGACCGTGCCGACCTGACCGGTGGCTCCGACGATTCCGACCCTCACGGTGTCTCCCTCTGCGTACGTTGACGTGTGTCTGCGGCCTTTCCATCATGCGGCCGACCCGGGTCAGCCTGTCCAATTCTTTGCGCGGCATACCCGCCGACCGGATCAACCGGCCTGTGGAACTCCCGCCCGCACCCGCGCTGAGCTGGAGAAATTACCTTCACGTGGCCGTCGTGCCGCAAGCTGTGCTGCGCTGCGCGGCGGTGTGACGTACGCCTCGGAAAAGAAATCCCGGCTCCGGCCGAACGTTTCCGGGACCCGTGGCGTCGTAGGGGAAACGCGTGAGGGGGTGGGTCGTGCTGCGCAGAAAGGCCCGCCGCGTCGAGGGGGATCAGCACGGTGACCCCCTGGACGCGGACCAGGAACGCCGGGTGCGGGCGGTGCTCGCGCTGGGCGGGGTACCGCAGGCGGACCTGCCGGACGGGGTACAGCAGGTACGGCTGCGGTTGCTGGAGCGGGCCGCGGGCGGCCGGGAGGCACCGCGGGACGTCTCGGCGTGGGCGGCGGTGGTCGCCTCCAACCTCGCCATGGACTGGCATCGCGCCAAGCGCCGCCAGGAACGCCTCGGTGAACGGCTGGCCGCCCTCCGCCGGCCCGACGACGCCGTGGGCGACGACAGCAGCCTGCTCTCCGCCGCCGTCGCCCGCGGCCTGGACGAACTGCCGGACGCCCAGCGCCAGATCCTCGTCCTGCGCTTCTACGCCGACCTGCCGGTACGGGGGATAGCCGAGCGGCTCGGCATCCCCGAAGGCACCGTCAAGAGCCGGCTGCACACGGCGGTACGGGCCCTGCGCGCCCGCCTGCACGAGGACGAGGTGGTGTGACCATGCCCGCCGAACACGACGGACACGAGCGGCACGACGGCCGGGGCGACGTGGGTGATCACGGCGGCGGCGGACGGGGTGTCGAGGACGATGCCTTGCTGGCCGTGCTCATGGACGGGGAGCTCAGTGATGTCCAGCGTGCCGACCCCGTCTTCATGGCCGGGTATCGTGCCGCCGCCGACGACGTGGCCCTGCTGCGTGCGGGGCTCGGGATCCTGGGGGACGCCCTCGCCGGCCCGCCGCCGTCCCCGCAGCCGCAGCCGCAGCCGCAGCCGCAGTCGCAGCCGCGTCCGGTCGGGCGTCCGCGTCCCCGGCGGCACTCCGGTGTGCGTGCGCTGGGCCTGGCCGGTGCCCTCGCCGCCGCGTTCGCGTCGGCCGTGTTCGGCATCGGGTGGCTCGCGTCCCACAGCGGCTCGGAGGCCATGTCGAAGGGGGCGAGCAGTGACGCCGCGGCCGGCAGCGCGTCCGGTGCCAAGGGTCAGGAGCAGGCCGGCGGCCCCGGCTACCTGGCCTGCGCCCGGCTGGTCGTGGAGGGCACGGTGACCGCGGTGCGGGAGATCCCGGACTCCGGGGAGGCGCGGGTCACCCTGCGCGTGACCCGCGCCTACAAGCCGGCGAGGACCGCCGAGGAGGTGCGGTTCCCGCTCGCCTCCGGCACCGACACCCGGATCGGGGTGGGCGTCCGCCTCCTCGTCGGCATCACGCGGGGACAGCAGACCCCCGACCGGTTGGCGGTGGGGGAGTCGGAGATCGCCCCGGAGCGGACCTGGATCCTCCGCGACCTCCCCGCGTCCCGCACCCTCCCCTGCCAGAACTGAACACCCACCCCCCAGCCCAGCCACCCCTGGCCTTCATCCACCCCTGGCCTTCATCCACCCC
>NZ_LBMU02000007.1 GCF_001005085.2 Streptomyces humi | reverse complement strand
CATACGCCAACTGATCCGGACGGACGATGACGGCGGGCGACTCGACGGGCATGGTGGCCAGGCCGGCGCGGACGGCCGGGTCGTCCAGCACAACCGTGCGCAGTCGGCCCACCGGCAGGTCGTCGATGATGTCCTCGGTGCCCACGAGCACCGTCGCCCGGCTGTCGGCCAGCATGAAAGCCAGCCGCTCGGCCGGGTACTCGGGGTCGAGGGGCAGAAACGCGCCCCCGGCCTGCCACACCGCCAGCACGGCCACCACCATGTCCACACCACGCGGCAGGCAGAGCCCGACCAGGGTGTCTGGGCCGACGCCCGCACCGTGGAGATAGTGGGCCAGTCGGTTGGCCCGAGCCAGCAACTCGCCGTAGGTCAGCGATTCCTCACCGCACACGACGGCCGTCGCCCGCGGAGCCTCGACCGCACGGGCGGCGATCAGCTCGTGCACACCGCCCACCTCGGGCAGCGGCCGCGACGTGTCGTTCCAGCCGTGCAGCAGCAGGTCTTCCTCGTCCGTGCTCAGCAGGCGCAGGTCGCCGACGCTCTGACCGGGGTCGGTCGTCACGGCGTCCAGCACGGCCACCAGGTGCCGCGCCATCCGCTGCACGGTCGACGCCTCGAACAGTGCGGTGCCGTACTCGATGACTCCGGTCAGCTGCCGGCCGTCGTCAGTGAGCATCAGCCTCAGGTCGAACTTGGCGACCACGTCCTCCTGCACCGTGCCGACGGACAGCCCGTCGGAGGCTTCGGAGCCATCGGAGGCTCCGGAGCCGTCCGGGCGACCCCGGCGGCCGGCGTCGGCCCCGGACTCCGTGAAGTAGTTGAAGAGCACCTGGAACAGGGGGCTGCGGGACCGGTCCCGCTCGGTGACAAGCGCGTCCACCAACTGCTCGAAGGGGAGGTCCTGATGGGCGTAGGCGTCCAGAGCGGTGTCGCGGACCCGGGCGAGGAGGTCGTCGAAAGAGGGGTCGCCTGACAGGTCGGCCCGCATCACCAGGGTGTTGATGAAGAAGCCGATCAACTGCTCGGTCTCGGTACGGTTCCGGTTCGCGACCGGAGTGCCGACGACCACGTCCTCCGTGCCCGCGTACCGGCCGAGCAGGACGTCGAACGCGGCGAGCAGGGTCATGAACATGGTCGTTCCGCGGCGGCGGGACAACGCGCGCAGCGCGTCGGTGGTCCGTTCGGGCACCGCGAAGCGGATCGCCGCACCAGCCGGTGACCACACGGCAGGACGCATCCGGTCGGTGGGCAGTTCCAGCACCGGCGCTCCGGCCAACTGCTCCCGCCAGTAGGCGAGCTGCCCCTCCAGCACCTCGCCCTCCAGCCACTGGCGCTGCCAGAGGGCGAAGTCGGCGTACTGCACCGGAAGCGGTGGCAGCGGGTCCGGGCGACCGGCGCGGAACGCCTCGTACAACGCGGACAGCTCGCGCCGGAAGACCTGCTTGGACCACTCGTCGAACACCACGTGGTGCATCGACAGCGCCAGTACGTGCTCGTCGGGAGCCAGCCGGATGAGGAAGGCGCGGATCAGCGGGCCGTCCGACAAGCTGAACGGCAGGGCCGCGTCCGCGGACATCAGCGCCCAGGCCGCGGCCCCGCGGTCGGCCGCGGCGGACACGTCGGCCAGCGGCAGCGCGCCGGGCGTGGGGCGGTCGATCACCTGGTGCGGCACGCCGTCGGGGCCGGCCACCAGGCGGGTCCGCAGCACCTCGTGGCGCGCCACGACCCCGTCGAGCGCAGCGCTCAGCGCGGCCACGTCGAGCGGCCCGCCCAGCCGTACCGGCATCGGCACGTTGTACTCGGTGGAGCCGGGATCCAGCTGATCCAGGAACCACAGGCGCTGCTGCGCGAACGACAGCGGCAGGCGCTGGGTGCGGTCCGCCGCCGTGATGGCGGGCGCATGACCGGTGTCACGGGCGGAACGGCGCTCGGCCACCAGGTCCCGGATCTCGTCACGGCACTCACGAAGCCGATTCCGCAGTTCCTCCGTGAGGACGCCCTTGGGTGCGAACACCCGCAGTCGGCCGTCGGTGAGGGCGAAGCGCACGCCTCGGCCCTCGAGCTCCGCCAGAACCTCCGCAGGGGAGTTGCTCATGAGGGAATCCCGTTCTCGTCAGACTGTGCGCCCTGCGCGTAGGCGTCCAGGTTCTGGAGCACTTCGGCCTCTGACATGTGCTCGATCTCGTACCAGATCCGCTCCTCGACCACCTCGGCCAGACCGCGCACGGTCGGCTGGTCGAACAGCGCGGACAGGGGAATGTCGAGTTCGAAGATCTCCCGGATGCGGGAGATCACCTGGGTGGCGAGCAGCGAGTGCCCGCCCAGTTCGAAGAAGTTGTCCGTGGCCCCGACCCGCTCGCTCCCGAGCAGTTGCGCCCAGAGCCTGGCCAGCGCCTCCTCGGCATCGCCCGACGGCGCCACGAACTCGTCCAGCCCGGCCCGCCCGCCGTCGGGGGCGGGGAGCGCGGCGCGGTCGAGCTTGCCGTTGGGGGTGAGCGGCAGGGTGGCGAGTTCGGTGAACACGGACGGGATCATGAAGGCGGGCAGGTGAGCTGCCGCGTGGGCGCGCAGGTCGGTGACGAGCGGGATGCCTGTCGTGGGGTCGTCGGGGACGAGGTAGGCGGCGAGCCGGCGGTCGTCCTCAGCGCCGAAGGGGAGCACGACGGCGGAACGGACCTGGGAGTGCGCGGTGAGGACGGCCTCGATCTCACCGGGCTCGATACGGAAGCCGCGGACCTTGACCTGCTGATCCGCCCGGCCCACGAAGTCCAACTGCCCGCTGGGGAGCCAGCGCGCCCGGTCACCCGAGCGGTACATGCGCGAATCGTCGGCCGCGAACGGGTCTGGGAGGAAGCGCTCGGCAGTCAGAGCGGGGCGGCCGGCATAGCCACGGGCCACCTGCGGACCCGCGATGAACACCTCACCCGCCACACCCACCGGGACCGGTTCCAGCCGGTCGTCGAGCACATACAGACGGGCGTTCGCGACCGGAGAGCCGATGGGAGGAAGCCCCTGCCCGTCGACCGGGCCAGCGGTGACCATGACGGTCGACTCGGTGGGGCCGTAGGTGTTGACCAGGCGACGGCCCGGCGCCCAGGCCCGCGCGACCTGCTCGGTCAGCCGCTCCGCACCGAGCAGGAGGGTTTTGATCCCGGGCACCTGCTGCGGATCCAGCACACCGAGCAGGGACGGCACGACGCTCGCCGCGCTGACACCCTCCGCCCCGATCATGGCGGTCAGCGCCTCCGGCTCACCCCGCTCCTCCGCTGTCGCCACCACCAGCGTGCCGCCACGGGCCAACGTCACGGCGACATCCAGCACCGCCGCGTCGAAACTGAACGACGCGAACTGCAACACCCTCGTGCCCGGCCCCGCACCCAGCTCCGGGCCCAGCGCGGTCACCATGCCGACGACGCCGCCGTGCGAGACCTGCACACCCTTCGGCTTGCCTGTGGACCCTGACGTGTAGATCACATACGCCAACTGGCCTGGTGTTACGACGATGTCCGGCGCCGTCGACGGCAGGTCAGCCGTCTGCGCGAGATCTCCTTCGCGGAGTACGACCTGCGCCCCGCTGTCGGCGACCATGAACTCCCGCCGCTCCGCCGGATACTCGGGATCCAACGGCAGATACGCACCACCCGCCAGCCACACCCCCACCACGGCCACGACCATGTCGACACCACGCGGCAGACACAGCCCGACGACCGACTCCGCCCCGACACCCCGGCCCCGCAGCACATGCGCCAGCCGACCGGCCCGCTGGAGCAGCCCGGCATAAGTCAGGACCCGACCACCGGACACCACAGCCACCGCATCCGGAGTATCGGCCGCGCGAGCGACGATCAGCTCATGCACCCCACCCACCGACGGAAGCGGAACCGGCGTGCCACTCCACCCCGACACCACCTGCTCACGCTCGTCACCGGACAGCACGGGCAGCTCACCCACCCGCCGCTGCCCCGCGTCCTCCGCCACCGCCTCCAGCAGCCACACCAGATGACCCGACAACCGCTCCACGGTCCCCGCGTCGAACAGCGCCGTGCTGTACTCGATCTCCCCTTCCAGCCCGCCACGGGTGTCTCCCATGGCCACCGCCAGGTCGAAGTTCACCGACGGTGCCGCGAGCACGTCCAGTCGGGAGGCGGTCTCGTCAGCGTCCTCGCGGTCCTCGGGGCCCTGGGGGGTGTAGTTGAAGAACACCTGGAACAGCGGGCTGCGGGACCGGTCCCGCTCGGTCACGAGCGCGTCCACCAACTGCTCGAAGGGCAGGTCCTGGTGGGCATAGGCAGCGAGTGCCGTCTTCCGCACCCTTCCCAGCAGTTCGCGGAACGTGGGGTCGCCGGAGAGGTCCGTCCGCATCACCAACGTGTTGACGAAGAACCCGATCAGGTCCTCGGTCTCGGCACGGTTGCGGTTCGCCACCGGCGTGCCGACGACCACGTCCTCCGACCCCGTGTACCGGCCCAGCAGCACGCTGAACGCGGCCAGCAGGGTCATCTGCAACGTCACGCCGTTCTTGCGTGACAGCGTCCGCAAGGCGTCCGCGGTCTGCTCGGGCACGGCGAAACCGACTGCCGCTCCCTCCGAGGAACGCACGGGTGGGCGAGGACGGTCGGTGGGCAGCTCCAGCACCGGCAGGTCCGCCAACTGCTGTTGCCAGTAAGCCAGGTGCTCGTTCATGACGTCCCCGTCGAGCCACTGCCGTTGCCAGACCGCGAAGTCGGCGTACTGCACCGGAAGCGGCGGCAACGGGTCGGGGTCGCCGGCGCGCAGGGCGTCGTACAGGGTGGAGAGTTCGTGGCGGAAGACGCGTACGGACCACTCGTCGAAGGCCACATGGTGGACGGCGACGGCGAGCACGTGCTCGCGGGGGGCCAGCCGGATCAGGGTGGCGCGGATCAGTGGTCCGGAGGCGAGGTCGAACGAGGTCATGACGTCAGCCGTCACCAGCTTGCGCGCGGCCGCGACGGGGTCGCGGTCGCCGGAGACGTCGGCAACCGGCAGGGGGAAGGGCGCTGGTTCGTCGATGACCTGGTACGCCACCCCGTCCGGGCCGCCGGCCACCAGCCTGGTCCGCAGCACCTCGTGCCGCGCCACGACCGCGCTCAGCGCCGCGGCCAGGGCCAGGACGTCCAGATCGCCGTCCGTCCAGCGCACGAGCAGCGGCACGTTGTACTCGACGGACCCGGGGTCCAGTTGGTCGAGGAACCACAGGCGCTGTTGGGCGAACGACAGTGGCAGGGCCTGTTCGCGATCCGCCGCGGTGACCGGCGGCACGCTGGTTCCGTGGGTCGAGGCGTCGACCGCGGCCGCCAAGTCCCGCACCGTGGGCTGCTCGAACACCGTCGACAGGGCCAGCTCGACGCCGAACACGGTGCGTACTCGGGATGCCACGCGGGTGGCGAGCAGTGAGTGACCGCCGAGTTCGAAGAAGTTGTCCTCGACGCCGACGCGGTCCACGCCGAGCACCTGGGCCCAGATCCCGGCGAGGAGTTCCTCGGTCGCGGTCGCCGGCGCCAGGAAGCCGTCGAGCACGGGCCGCAGGCCGTCCGGGGCCGGCAGGCGGCCGCGGTCGACCTTGCCGTTCGGGGTCAACGGCAGCGCGTCGAGTTCCACGAAGACCGAGGGGACCATGAAGGCGGGCAGTCGGCCACTGAGATAGTCGCGCAGGTCGCCGGCCGACGGCATGCCCTGGGCCGGGTCGGTGAGGACGAGGTGGGCGACGAGACGCCGGTCCGTCTCCTCCCCCGTTGCCGTCACCACGGCGGTGCGGATGCGGGGATGGGTGG
>NZ_LBMU02000069.1 GCF_001005085.2 Streptomyces humi | reverse complement strand
AGCCTCCCGCCTCCCCGAGCCTCCCGCCTCCCCGAGTGGCTTTCGCCCCCGAGAGAAGTGATCATGGTCCTCGAGTACTCCGAAACCGCCGCCGACGACACGTCGGCCATGGCGCTCAAGATCCTGGTCGCCGGCGGCTTCGGCGTCGGCAAGACGACACTGGTAGGTGCCGTCAGCGAGATCCGGCCGCTGCGCACCGAGGAGATGCTCAGCGAGGCCGGACAGTCGGTGGACGACACGGACGGTGTGGACCAGAAGGTCACCACCACCGTCGCCATGGACTTCGGACGCATCACCATCCGCTCCGGACTCTCCTTGTACCTTTTCGGCACCCCGGGCCAGGACCGCTTCTGGTTCCTGTGGGACGAGTTGTCGCAGGGCGCCCTCGGCGCGGTCGTTCTCGCCGACACCCGCCGACTGGAGGACTGCTTCCCGGCGGTCGACTACTTCGAGCACCGGCACATCCCGTTCGTCGTCGCCGTCAACTGCTTCACCGGCGCCCGGACGTACGGCGCGCCCGACGTCTGCCGCGCCCTGGACCTGGACCCGGGCACGCCCGTGGTCCTCTGCGACGCGCGCGACTGGGACTCAGGCAAGGAGGTGCTGATCCGGGTCGTCGAGTACGCCGGGCGGGTGCACACCGCCCGGCTGCTCGACTCGGTCGGCTGAGCCTCAGCCGGTGAGGTCCTTCAACGCCACCACCTTCTCCACGGCGACCCGGACCAACAACTCGCCGGGGACGCCGTTGCGGGCACCGAACTCCTCGGCGCGGTCCTCTCCCATGTAGCGGGCGGCGATCCGGGTGGCCGAATCACGCAGCTCGCCCGGTTCCTCGGACAGCCGGGCGCGCCCGTTCAGCACCACGAAGTGGAAGGGGGGCCGGTCGTCGTCCACGCAGAGCGCGACACGCCCGTCACGGGTGAGATTGCGCCCTTTCACGGTGTCCTTGCCCGTGTTGAACACCAGATCGTCCCCGTCCAACAGGAACCAGATCGGGGCCACATGCGGGCTGCCGTCGGCGTTCACGGTGGACAGCTTGCCGGTGCGGGTGCCGTGCGAGACGAACGCCCGCCATTCCTCGTCGGTCATCTTCTCTGCCATGCGCCCATCCTCCTTGCCCGGAGGCCGGTGGTGGGGAAGGCTGGCGGGGAGATCCTCCAGCCAGGGGGAACGGCACGCGGGGAGACGCTACGACATGGCGCAGAACCAGGGACTCGGCTGGCTGCTCGACGACCTGACCGAGCGCGTGGAACACGTACGGCACGCGCTGGTCCTGTCGAACGACGGGCTGGTCACCGGGGCCAGCACGGGCCTTCGCCGGGAGGACGCGGAGCATCTGGCCGCCGTGGCCTCCGGGTTGCACAGCCTCGCCAAGGGCTCCGGACGCCATTTCGGCGCCGGCCAGGTCCGGCAGACGATGATCGAGTACGACGAGGCGGTGCTGTTCGTGACCGCCGCCGGGACCGGCAGCTGTCTGTGCGTCCTCAGCGGGGCCGAGGCCGACATCGGCCAGATCGCCTACGAGATGACACTGCTCGTCAACCGCGTCGGCGAACATCTCGGTGTGGACGCCCGGCAACCGGAGCGCTCCTCCGCGATAGACCTCTGACCTGGTATTTCATCTCGTCCGTGGAGTTATCCACAGGCCCGCCACGAGTTTCGCCCGAGCGGCTACGGTCTTTTCCACGGCCAGCGCACCCGGCGTCGGCCACCCGCTCCACGGGGGAGAACGACCATGTCCGGCACCATCCTCACCCAGACCCGCCCGCTCACCTGCGCACCCAGCCGAGCCGCCCGTGAACTGGGCCTCAGGCGGCGTGAGTTCGACCTCGCGGTACACCTCGGGCGGATCCGCACGGTGCCCGACGAGGGAGGCGGGGGCCGCCGCGTCCCACGGACCGAGGTCGACCGCCTCCTCAGCCGCGCCGACACCCTCCGCGAGAGCGTGAAAGCCGTGGGCACGGCCGAGAGTGCGGCCCTGATGGGGATCCCGGCGGCCCGGTTCACCCGCTTCGCCAGGCTCGGTCTGATCACTCCCGTCACGTGGTACCCGAATCGCTACCGGGCCGTGGTCTGGCTCTATCTGGCCGAGGAGCTACGGCAGTTCACGGCCGACGAGCGGAACTCCCGGCTGCTCACCGGCCGCACGCCCGAGGAACTGCGCGAGCTGCTGCGCACGGGCGTCGACCGGCGGGCCCGCAACTGGCGCGGCCGCCACCGCGGATTTCTGCTGCGGCAGGCCGGCGGACCCTGGGCGCGAGCCGGAGCGGTGGCCGCGTTCCTGGATCCCGGCGAGATCGACCACCTGCTCACGGACCCTCACGAGCGCGTGCACGTGCGGACCCTGCGCCCCGCGCCACCCGCCCACGGCGCACCCGGTTCGCCCGCCGCGCAGCTCGCCGAGGAACTCATGACGGCGGACGAGCCGGACGAGATCGACTGGCTCCGCAGCGAACTCACCCAGGCGGTCGCGGCCGCCCGCACCGCCGCTCCCGCGCCACACCCCGAACCGCGGACCCCTCGACCCGCCCCGCAGACCTCGGGACCCGCCCCGCGGACCTCGGAACCTTCCCCGAATACCTCGGGAACCGCCCCGCGGACCCCGGGACCGGCACCCCGGCCCCCGCACCCGGTGGTGCGGCCGAGGACCTCCCGCGGCCTGCGCGACTGGCTCTACAAGGCCCTGAAAAGCCCTTCCTGGACCACCGAGACCAGCAGCCGCCCCTCGAGGTCGTAGACCCGCCCGCGCGCCAGGCCCAGACCACCCGTGGCGATGGGGGACTCCTGCTCGTACAGGAACCACTCGTCCGCCCGGAACGGCCGGTGGAACCACATGGCGTGGTCCAGCGAGGCCATGTCGTAGTTGCGCGGCCCCCACAGGGGTTCGACGGGGACCCGTACCGCGTCCAGCAGGGTCATGTCGCTGGCGTAGGTCAGCGCGCAGGTGTGCACCAGCGGATCGTCGCCCAGCGGTCCGACCGCGCGCATCCACACCGCACTGCGCGGTTCGGCGCCCTCTATCTCCTCGGGGTGCCAGCGCAGCCGGTCGACATAGCGGATGTCGAAGGGCTGGCGGCGGGCCATCCGCTCCAGCTGCTCGGGGAGTTCGCCCAGGTGCTTGCGGATCTCCTCGGCCAGCGTCGGCAGCGACTCGGGGTGCGGCACCTCCCGGGCCGGCGGCAGCTGGTGCTCGAAGGCTCCCATCTCAGGCTTGTGGAAGGAGGCGGTGAGATTGAAGATCGTGCGGCCCTGCTGCACGGCCGTGACCCGGCGCGTCGTGAACGACCGGCCGTCCCGGACCCGTTCGACCTGGTACACGATCGGCACGCCCGGCCGGCCCGGGCGCAGGAAGTACGCGTGCAGCGAGTGCACCGGGCGGTCGCCCTCCGTGGTGCGGCCCGCGGCGACCAGCGCCTGGCCCGCCACCTGCCCGCCGAAGACCCGCTGGAGGGACTCCTGGGGACTGCGGCCACGGAAGATGTTGACCTCGATCTGCTCCAGGTCGAGCAGGTCGACCAGTCTCTCGGCCGGGTTCGTCATGCGTGCGATTCTCCTGTGCTCGAATCGGTGCTCAGAGCTGGCCGACGTCGGTGACGCGGACGACCGCACGGCCCTCGGCGTCGGAGGCCGTCAGGTCGACCTCCGCGCTGATGCCCCAGTCGTGGTCATTGTTCGGGTCGTCGAAGATCTGCCGGACGCGCCACAGCGCGTCCTGCGGTTCCTCCTGGATCACCAGCAGCTTGGGGCCGCGGGCGTCGGGTCCGGTACCCAGGTCCTCGTACTCGTCCCAGTACTTGTCCATCGCCTCGCCCCAGGCGTCGGCGTCCCAGCCGGACTCCCCGTCCATCTCGCCCAGTTCGTCGACCTGGTCGAGGGCGGCCAGCTCCACCCGGCGGAACATCGCGTTGCGGACCAGGACCCGGAAGGCCCGCGCGTTGGCGGTGACCGGCTTGACCTCGTCGGCCTTCTCCTGCGCCTCCTCGGCCGTCATCTCCTCCGGGTTGGCCAGCTGCTCCCACTCGTCCAGCAGGCTGGAGTCGACCTGGCGGACCATCTCGCCCAGCCACTCGATCAGGTCCTGAAGGTCCTCGGACTTGAGGTCGTCCGGGATGTTGTGGTCGAGGGCCTTGTAAGCGCTCGCGAGGTAGCGCAGCACGATGCCCTCGGTGCGGGCCAGCTCGTAGAAGGACACCAGCTCCGTGAAGGACATCGCCCGTTCGTACATGTCCCGGATGACCGACTTCGGCGACAGCGGATGGTCACCGACCCAGGGATGGCTCTTGCGGTACGTGTCGTACGCGTGGAAGAGCAGCTCCTCCAGCGGCTTCGGGTAGCTGACGTCCTGGAGGCGCTCCATGCGCTCCTCGTACTCGACGCCGTCCGCCTTCATGGCGGCCACCGCCTCACCCTTCGCCTTGTTCAGCTGGGCGACGAGGATCTGCCGTGGGTCGTCCAGCGTGGACTCGACGACGGACACCATGTCGAGGGCGTAGGAGGGCGACTCGGGGTCGAGGAGTTCGAAGGCGGCCAGCGCGAACGTGGACAGCGGCTGGTTGAGCGCGAAGTCCTGCTGGAGGTCGACCGTCAGGCGGACGATGCGTCCGGTGGCGTCCGGCGTCTCCAACTTCTCGACGATCCCGCCGTCCACCAGCGAACGGTAGATCGCGATCGCCCGGCGGATGTGGCGCAGCTGCTGCTTGCGCGGCTCGTGGTTGTCCTCCAGCAGGTGGCGCATCGCCTCGAACGCGTTGCCCGGGCGGGCGATCACCGACAGCAGCATCGTGTGCGTCACCCGGAAACGCGACGTCAGCGGCTCCGGCTCGGACGCGATCAGCTTCTCGAAGGTGTTCTCCGTCCAGCCGACGAAGCCCTCCGGTGCCTTCTTGCGCACCACCTTGCGCCGCTTCTTCGGGTCGTCGCCCGCCTTCGCGAGCGCCTTCTCGTTCTCGATGACGTGCTCGGGTGCCTGCGCGACCACGAGGCCGGCCGTGTCGAACCCGGCGCGCCCCGCCCGGCCGGCGATCTGGTGGAACTCACGGGCGCGCAGCGTCCGCACCCGGCTGCCGTCGTACTTGGTGAGGGCGGTGAACAGCACCGTGCGGATGGGCACGTTGACACCCACGCCCAGGGTGTCGGTGCCGCAGATGACCTTCAGCAGACCGGCCTGGGCGAGCTTCTCCACCAGCCGCCGGTACTTGGGGAGCATGCCGGCGTGGTGGACACCGATGCCGTGCCGGACGTAACGGGACAGGTTACGGCCGAACTTGGTGGTGAACCGGAAGTTGCCGATCAGCTCGGCGATCTGCTCCTTCTCCTCCTTCGAGCACATGTTGATGCTCATCAGCGCCTGCGCCCGCTCCACGGCCTGCGCCTGGGTGAAGTGCACGATGTACACCGGCGCCTGCCTGCTCTCGAGGAGTTCGGTGAGCGTCTCCGTCAGCGGCGTGAGCTTGTACTCGTAGGAGAGCGGCACCGGCCGGGTCGCCGACCGGACCACGGCGGTGGGCCGGCCGGTGCGGCGGGCGAGGTCCTTCTCGAAGAAGGAGACGTCGCCGAGGGTGGCCGACATGAGGATGAACTGCGCCTGGGGCAGTTCGAGGAGCGGGATCTGCCAGGCCCAGCCGCGGTCGCCCTCGGCGTAGAAGTGGAACTCGTCCATGACGACCTGGCCGACGTCCGCCTGCTTCCCGTCGCGCAGGGCGATGGAGGCGAGCACCTCGGCGGTGCAGCAGATGACGGGCGCGTCGGAGTTCACGGAGGCGTCGCCGGTGAGCATGCCCACGTTCTCGGTGCCGAAGATCTTGCACAGCTCGAAGAACTTCTCCGACACCAGCGCCTTGATCGGGGCCGTGTAGAAGGTGACCTCGTCGCGGGCCAGCGCGGCGAAGTGCGCACCCGCGGCGATCATGCTCTTGCCGGAGCCGGTCGGCGTCGACACGATCACGTTCGCCCCGGAGACCGCCTCGATCAGCGCCTCCTCCTGGTGGGAGTAGAGCGTGAGCCCACGCTCCTCGGCCCACGCCTCGAAGGCTTCGTACAGGGCGTCGGGGTCGGCGGTCGGCGGCAGTCGATCGATGAGGGTCACGGACCCATCTTGCCTGGCCCACCCGCCGAGGGGGGAATCGGCTTCGAGCCCGAAGATCATGACCGCTACGCTGTGTCGCCGACGGAGCGTCATCGCACCCGGTCAACTGGACAGCGGTACACGAGGAATGGGGCGGGCTACGGCCATGATGGGACCAGCACACTCACTGTCGGGAGCCGCCGCCTGGCTCGGCGTCGGAGCGGCCGCCGCCGCGGCCGGACACCCGATGCCCTGGCCGGTGCTGCTGGTCGGGGCGCTGATCTGCGCCGGCGCCGCGCTCGCCCCCGACCTCGACCACAAGGCCGCCACCATCTCGCGGGCCTTCGGGCCGCTGTCGCGCTGGATCTGCGAGATCGTCGACAAGCTGTCGTACGCCGTCTACAAGGCCACCCGCAAGCCCGGCGACCCGCGGCGTTCCGGCGGCCACCGGACACTGACGCACACCTGGGTGTGGGCGGTCATGATCGGCGGCGGCTGCTCGGCCGCCGCGATCCTCGGCGGGCGCTGGGCGGTGCTGGCGGTCCTCTTCGCGCACATGGTGCTGGCGATCGAGGGTCTGCTGTGGCGGGCCGCCCGCGGCTCCAGCAGCGATGTGCTGGTGTGGCTGCTCGCGGCGACCAGCGCCTGGATCCTGGCCGGCATTCTGGACAAGCCGGGCAACGGCTCGGACTGGCTGTTCACCCAGCCGGGTCAGGAGTACCTGTGGCTGGGCCTGCCGGTGGTGCTGGGCGCGCTGGTGCACGACATCGGCGACGCGCTGACCGTCTCGGGCTGCCCGATCCTGTGGCCCATCCCGATCGGCCGCAAGCGCTGGTACCCGCTGGGCCCGCCGAAGGTGATGCGGTTCCGGGCGGGCAGCTGGGTCGAGCTGAAGGTGCTCATGCCGGTGTTCATGGTGCTCGGCGGCATAGGCTGCGCCGCCGCCCTCAACGTGATCTGACCCGGCGGTCAGCCGGTCTTCCCGGGGCCGTCCCCGTAGCGGCGCTGGAACGCGGCGACGCGGCCCTCGGTGTCCACCGTGCGGGCCTTGCCGGTGTAGAAGGGGTGGCTCTCGGAGGAGATCTCCACGTCGACCACCGGGTAGGTCTCACCGTCGTCCCACTCGATGGTCTGCTCGCTGGTCGCCGTGGACCGGGTCAGGAAGGCGTATCCGGCGGCGCGGTCGCGGAAGACCACGGGGTGGTAGTCGGGGTGCTTGTCCTGCTGCATGGCGGCTCCTCGAACAGGCCGAACCGCGCGGAGGCGGCGGATCAGGCGGACGGGCCGGTCAGGTGGAACGGGACCGACGGGGCGGACGGGCCGGTCAGGGCGGACGGGCCGGTAAGGGCCGGATCAGCCGTAGGTGGAGTCCTCGTCGACGATGTGCATCGCGGCCTCCTCGGCGGAGGCACCGGCGCCGTCGATGCCGACGTCGCTGGCGACCAAGCCGTTCTCGTCGTCCTCGTGCGCCCCCTCGTTCGGGGCGACGAGCCGGCCGGAGCGCAGGTCACCGACCTCGTTGTCCAGGAGCTCGCCGTCGGTGCCGGCGCAATCGCCGATGCCGTCGCCGTCGGGGGCGCCCTGCTCCGGCAGTTCCTCGGAGAGCCGCTGGTCCAGCGTCTCGCCCCGGTGGCGCTCGGACGCGGTCACGCCGGTGTGCTCCACCGCCCACGGCCGCTCCGGCGGGGACCAGCCGCGGTCCAGGGGATCGTCGACGCCGTCGAAGTCCAGGGTGTCCTCGACGTCGAGGACACCCGAGTCCTCCCGGATCTCGGACTCGTCGGGCTGGTAGACGTCGTCCCCCCATCCGTCGGCGGTGGTCACGGCTACCTCCAGGGGGTGAGGACGCGGTCCGCGGGGCGGGCCGCCGGCACGCTCGGCACGGGTCTCACACGGCGCGAACCCTCCGGTTCCCGGCCGGTCCCCGAACCCCTGCCGCTCTCCAGCCTTCCACCCCTGCTCGCCCCCGCGCAACGGCACGAGGCCCGACCTGGGCCGCGCCCGCCCGGCCGCCGCCGCCCGTCACCCGTGCCACGACCGCCACAGCGCCGCGTAGGCGCCGTCGGCCGCCACCAGCTCGTCGTGGCTGCCCAGCTCGCTGATCCGGCCGTTCTCGACCACGGCGATGACGTCCGCGTCGTGGGCGGTGTGCAGCCGGTGGGCGATGGCGACCACGGTGCGGCCGTCCAGGACCCGGGCCAGGGACCGCTCCAGATGGCGGGCCGCGCGCGGATCCAGCAGCGAGGTCGCCTCGTCCAGGACCAGCGTGTGCGGGTCCGCCAGCACCAGCCGGGCCAGCGCGATCTGCTGGGCCTGCGCCGGGGTCAGTACCGCCCCGCCGGAGCCCACCTCGGTGTCCAGACCGTCGTCCAGGGCCCGGGCCCAGCCGTCCGCGTCGACCGCGCCCAGGGCCGCCCACAGTTCGACGTCCCCGGCGTCGGTCCGGGCGAGCAGCAGGTTGTCGCGCAGGGAGCCCACGAAGACGTGGTGTTCCTGGTTGACGAGGGCCACGTGGGACCGGACCCGTTCGGCGGTCATCCGGGACAGTTCCGCGCCGCCCAGCGTGATCCGGCCGTCGCGGGGCGCGTAGATCCCGGCGAGCAGCCGGCCGAGCGTGGACTTGCCCGCTCCCGAAGGACCGACCAGCGCCAGCCGGGTGCCGGGCGCGACCTCGAGGGATACCTGGCGCAGCACGTCGACGCCCGGCAGGTAGCCGAAGCGGACCTGGTCCGCGAGCACCTCGCGGCCTACGGGGGCCAGCGTTCCGTCGCCCGCGTCCGGTTCGATGTCCCGCACCCCGACCAGCCGGGCCAGCGACACCTGGGCCACCTGGACCTCGTCGTACCAGCGCAGGATCAGGTTCACCGGCTCGACCAGCATCTGGGCGATGAGCGCGCCCGTCGTCAGCTGGCCGATGTCGATCCAGCCCTTCAGCACGAACCAGCCGCCGAGGATCAGTACCGAGCCGAGGACCGTGGTGTGGGTGGCGTTGATCGCGGGGAACAGCACCGACCGCAGCCAGAGCGTGTAGCGTTCCCACGCCGTCCACTGGGTGATCCGCTGTTCGGACAGGGCGATGCGCCGGTCGCCGAGGCGGTGCGCCTCGACGGTGCGCCCGGCGTCCACGGACTCCGCGAGGACGGCGGCCACGGCCGCGTAACCGGCGGCCTCGGAGCGGTAGCCGGAGGGGGCCCGCCGGAAGTACCAGCGGCAGACGACCACCAGGATCGGCAGCGCCAGCAGCACGGTGGCGGCCAGCGGCGGTGCCGTGACGGCGAGCCCGCCGAGCAGCAGCACGACCCACACCACGCCGATCGACAGCTGCGGCACGGCCTCCCGCATGGCGTTGGCGAGCCGGTCGATGTCGGTGGTGATCCGGGACAGCAGGTCGCCGGTGCCAGCCCGTTCCAGGACGCCCGGCGGCAGCCCGACCGAGCGGACCAGGAAGTCCTCGCGCAGATCGGCCAGCATCCGCTCGCCGAGCACGGCCCCGCGCAGTCGCACCTCCCGCACGAAGACGGCCTGCACGGCGAGCGCGAGCACGAACAGGCCGATGGTCAGGCCCAGATGGAGTTCGCGGGCGCCGTCGGAGACCCGCTCGACGAGCGCGCCGAGCAGGTACGGGCCGACCATGGAGGCGACCACGGCCACCGCGTTGACAGCGATGAGGAAGGTGAAGGCCCGGCGGTGCCGGCGGAAGAGCTCGGCCACGTAGGCGCGCACGGTCGCGGCGGCGCCGACGGGCAGGGTGGCGGCCGTCGTCGGGGCCGCCGGGTCGTAGGCCGGTGGTGCGACGCCGATCATGCGCTCTCCTCGATCTCTTCCAGCGCGCCGCGCAGGGCCGCTTCCTCGTCGGTCTCCCGGGTCACCACCGCCCGGTACCGGGGATCGGCGTGCAGCAGTTCGCGGTGCACGCCGACCGCCGTGACCTCGCCCTCGTGCACGAGGACCACCCGGTCGGCCCGGTCGAGCAGCAGCGGCGAGGAGGTGAACACCACGGTCGTGCGGCCGGAGCGCACCTCGCGGAGCCCGTCGGCGATCCGTGCCTCGGTGTGCGAGTCGACGGCGGAGGTGGGCTCGTCCAGGACGAGCACCCCGGGGTCGGCGATCAGCGACCGGGCCAGCGCGAGCCGCTGGCGCTGCCCGCCCGACAGGGACCGCCCGCGCTCGGTGATCCGGGCGTCCAGCGGGTCGGTGACGTCCAACGAGCCCTGGACCAGGGCTTCCAGCACGTCCGCGCACTGCGCGGCGGCCAGTGCGTCCTCGGCCCGCACCGCGCCGGAGGCCGGCACGTCGAGCAACTCGCGCAGCGAACCGGACAGCAGCACGGGGTCCTTGTCCTGGACGAGCACCGCGGTGCGGGCGGCGGCCAGGGACAGCTCGTCGAGCGGTACCCCGCCGAGCAGCACGGAGGTACCGGCCTCGGCGGGGTGGCCGCCCAGCCGTTCGGCCAGCTGTCCGGCCGCGTCGGGGTCGCCGCAGACCACGGCGGTCAGCCGGCCCGCGGGGGCGAGCAGGCCGGTGGCGGGGTCGTACAGGTCGCCGTCCGGCACCTCGTCCGCGCGTGAGCCGCCGATGTCCGTGGCCCGCTCCAGGGAGAGCACCCGCGCGGCCCGTTTCGCCGCGGGGCGTGAGAAGGAGTAGGCCATGGCGATCTCGGTGAAGTGCTGCAACGGGTAGTTGAGGATCATGACCGCGCTGTAGACGGTGACCAGTTCGCCGACCGTGACGCTGCCCTGCCTGGCGAGCTGGACACCGTGCCAGACCACCACGATCAGCAGCAGCCCGGGAACCAGCACCTGGATCGCGGAGATCAGCGCCCACATCCGGGCACTGCGCACGGCGGCCCGGCGTACCTCCTGGGAGGCGCGGCGATAGCGGTCGAGGAAGAGGTCCTCGCCGCCGATGCCGCGCAGCACGCGCAGGCCCGCGACGGTGTCCGAGGCCAGCTCGGTGGCGCGGCCGGCCTTGGTGCGCTGGTGGTCCGCTCGCCGGGTGGCCCTGGGCAGCAGCGGCAGCACCGCCAGCGCGACCAGCGGCAGGCCGACGGCGACGACCCAGCCGAGGGCCGGCTGGTAGAACAGCAGGCCGACACCGACCGCGACGACGGTCAGCGCGGCCGCGGTGAAGCGGGAGACCGCTTCCACGAACCAGCCGATCCGCTCGACGTCGGCGGTGGATACGGCCACCACCTCACCGGCGGCCACCCGCCGGGTCAGCCCGGAGCCCAGCTGGGCGGCCTTGCGGGCGAGCAGCTGCTGGACGCGGGCGGCCGCGGTGATCCAGTTGGTGACGGCGGCCCGGTGCAGGAAGGTGTCGCCGAGGGCGATCGCCGTGCCGCACAGCACCAGCAGACCGCCGGTGAGCGCCAGCCGGGTGCCGGAGCGGTCCACCACGGCCTGGACGGCGGAGCCCACGCAGAACGGGAGCAGGGAGACGGACACGAAGTGCAGCAGCCCCCAGGCCAGTGCCTTGAGCTGGCCGCCCAGCTGGTTCCGCCCGAGCCACCACAGGAACCGGGGCCCCGAGCGCGCGTCCGGCACACCCGGGTCGGGATACGGAAGATCTTGAATCTGCATGACGTGTGACGTCCCAGCGGCTCGTGTCGGGGAGGGGGAAACGGAACGGAGAGGCGGCGACAAGCTGTGAAAGGTTCGCGTCGGAGCGTGCTCGAAATCAAACGGTTTTCCCGGGCGGCGGCCGAAACGCGTACAGCCGTAGGACGCCACCCGCCTCGAGTGCGGGTGGCGTCCTACGGCTGTACCTCGGTGCCGGCCTGCCGCTATCGCGTGCCGTGCGTGTCCAGCAGGTCCACGTCGTTCGCCCTGACGTAGGCGAGCCGGTGGCCGAGCTGGATCTCGTAGTACCGCTCGTGGCCCAGCACGACGGGCTGGGGTACGTCGGAGAAGGTCGACCTGTCGACATAGGAACCGCCGACGCCGGACTGGGTGACGTACCGCTGACCCGCCCGGATGGTGTACGGCAGCGGCGACTCGTCCTCCTCCTCCACCCCCTCCGGGTAGGCCTCCTCCTCGGGGAGGGCACGTCCGAACGCCGGGATCTCGTCCAGGCCCTGCTTGGGGGTCACCATCCGGCCGCTCGCGCCGACGGCCGTCGGGTGCGCGGCGGGGTTCTTGAACCACGCCTTGTGCCCCTGGTACCAGATCGCCGTCCACTCGCCGCTGCGGTCGGCGACGGCGAACGTCTGGCCGGTGGAGACGCGCGAGCCCAGGTCGCTCACGTCCTCCGTGGAGCTCTCGCCGTCCGGTCTGCGGCCCGGGTCCTGGATCAGCGGAGCGTTCTCGTCCGGCCGGGTGTACAGCCGCACGGCGCTGGAGCCGTGCGGCTGACAGCGTCTGCCGTCGCCCTGGCACCCCGTGTACCGCGGCTTGTGGGTGGCGTAGTCCGGCAGGATCATCACCATCGGGCTGTCCGGTCCTGCCGTCGCCTTCAGCGGGGCGCCGAGCAGGTCGAAGTAGTGCCGCCAGTCCCAGAACGGACCGGGGTCCTCGTGCATCTCCGGGATGGAGTCGGCGGTCGGCGCGGGCACGTTGTCGTGGCCGAAGATGTGCTGCCGGTCCATGGGGACGCCGTACTTCTTCGCCAGGAAGCGCACCAGACGCGCCGAGGACCGGTACATCTGCTCCGTGTACCAGGTGCCGGGGTGGGCGAGGAAACCTTCGTGCTCGACGCCGATGGAGCGGGCGTTCACGAACTTGCTGCCGGAGTGCCAGGCCTCGTCCTTCGTCCTGACGTGCTGGGTGATGTGGCCGTCGCTGGAGCGGACCGAGTAGTGCCAGGAGGCCTCGGTCGGGTCCTGCACGGTCTGGAACATGTTCGGCAGCGTCGACTCGGTGTCGTGGATGACGATGTACTCGATGCGCTGGTCCCGGGGCCGGTCGGCGAGATCGTGGTTGCCGTAGTCGCCGTCCTCGTCGATCTCCTCGTAGGGCGCGGCGAGCCAGTCGCAGGACAGTTCGGGAGGGCACTCGACGTTCTTCGGCCGCGGTGCCGCCGGGGGTCCGGGATGCGCTCTGACGCCCGGGGAGGCGGGCAGGGTGACCTCCTGCCCCTCGGCGGTGGTCCGGTGCGCGCCCCGGCGGATCAGGCCGAAGACGTCGTCGGCGTAGGTGGCCGCCGTCGTCACGTCACGGGTGCCGGGGAAACGTTCCACCGCCTGCCACCAGTCCTCCGGGTCGGTACTGAGCGGCTTGCCGAGGTGCCGTTGCGCGGCGGCCAGCAGCGCCGCGCCGCCGCGGACGTTGGCGACGGCGTCCGTCCGCAGCTGTCCGGCCGGGACCCGGATCAGCCGCGCGGCGCGTTCCAGGTTCGCGGGCTGCACGGCGTGGCCGCCGGAGGTGAACGCCGTTGCGGCGGGCGGGTCGGCGCGGCTGCCGTCCGGCGCCCGCGGGCCGGGCGCGGGCGCCGGGCCACGGCCGCCGCCGGCGTCCAGGAGGTGCATCGGCCCGTAGCCGCCCGCGACGCTGGGGGTGCCCGGGTGGGTGTCCCAGCGCGACTGCATGTACGAGACGCTCATGAGCACACTGCGCGGCACGTGGAACTCGCGCGCGGCGTCCGTGAAGGCGTTCTGTAGCCGCTGGTCCCCGGTGTCGTCGGCGCCGGAGGCCGGAAGGATGAGCAGGGGTGGCAGCAGCGCCGCCGTCGCGATCAGGCAGGCCGTCAGACGGCACGACCGAAGGGTGCCGGGCACTCGTGGAGCGACAGTTCTTCTCATACCAGAGGGTCTCCAACCGCTTGCTGAGGGTCTCCGAGCACGCTCGTCGCAACCAGGGCAAGGGGGGTTGCCCTCGACGTCACCCCTCGTACGTTTCCGTGCCCGGCGCGGCACGGCGCGCCGAACGTCAACCGGGTGGACCAGCGTTCCGGCACAGGCCACCCGGTCGGCGGGCACCGGTGGGGCAGCCGCCAGGGGCCCGCAGCGCGCCCGTTCAGTCCTCGACGGGGTCCACGCGCCAGTCGGGGTGCCCCGGCATCGCGGGGGTGTCCGGGCCGTACAGCCACGGGGTCAGAAAGGGCGTCAGATCCTCGCCGGCGACCTCGGAGGCGAGCGCCACGAAGTCCCGGGTGCCCGCCGCACGGCCCCGGTACCTGGTCACCCAGGTGCGCTCGATCCGGTCGAACACCTCGTCACCGACCTTCTCCCGCAGGGCGTACAGCACGAGTGCCGAGCCGTCGTACCGCATCACCTTGAACAGCGTCGGCTCCGTCGGTTCGGCCGGGGCGCCGTCGTCGTGACGCCACTGGTCGTGCTGCTCGTACGCGGCCCGCATGGCGTCCTCCATGGCGACGCCCCCGTGCTCCGCGGAGTACAGCCGTTCGTAGTACCGGGCGTGACCCTCACTCAGCCACAGGTCCGACCAGCGCCGGACGGCGACGCTGTCGCCGGTCCAGTGGTGGGTCAGCTCGTGCACGAGATCGCGTTCGGCGTCGATCCGGTCGCCCAGCAGGTCGCCCTTCGGCACGACGGACAGCGACTGCGTCTCCAGGGCCACCGGCAGGTCGGTGTCCCCGACCAGCACGCCGTAACGGTGGAACGGGTACGGGCCGAGACGCCGTTCCAGCCAGGCGAGGTGCTCGGGGGTGCGTGAGCGCTCGGCCGCGGTGGCCGTGACCAGGTCGTCCGGCACGACGTCCCGGACCGGCAGTCCGCGCGGGCCCGTTCCGTCGGTGAAGGTGAACTTCCCGATCGCCACCTGGACCAGCTGGGCGGCGATCGGTTCCTCGGAGTCGTACGTCCACCGGACGCGTCCGCCCGGCCGGCCGACGCGTTCGACGAGCCGGCCGTTGGCCACCGCGCCGACCCCTGGCGGGGTGGTGATGCGAAAGGTGACCGGGGCGCGCAGGCTGGGGTGGTCGTTCACCGGGAAGACCAGTTTGGCGCCGTCGGGCTGAGCGTAGATCAGGGTGCCGTCGGGGGTGGGCACCCAGCCGTACTCCCGGATCGCGTCGCTCCGGTGCCGTCGCCCGGTCGGGTCGGCGGTGTAGGTGACCCGGACGGTGAACGGGGCGCCCCGGGGGATCGGGCGGGCGGGCGTGACGACGAGTTCGTCCCCGTGGCGTACGGCGGTGGCCGGTGCGCCGTCGACGGTGACCCCGTGCAGTGTGTTGCCCGCGAAGTCCAGGTCGAAGCGGGACAGCGCCTGGGTGGCGGTGGCCGCGACGGTGGTGCCGGCGGGGAACGGTGTCCGGGGCGCCCGCCAGTCGAAGTCGAGGGTGTAACGCCGTACGGTGTAGCCGCCGTTGCCGTCCAGCGGCATGAGGGGGTCGCCGATGCCGGGTGCGCCCGGCGCGGCGGGGCCGGCGGGGCCTGCGGGGCCGGGAGCGGGGGAGTGCCGGCCCTCGCGCGGGGGCTCGGTGAGAACGGCTTCGCAGGTGAGGGCGACGGCTCCGCCGAGGGTGAGGGCGAGAGCCGCGCGGCGGACGCGAGCGGTCGTGATCTGCATGGCAGCACTGTGTCAGCAGAGTCATCTCATAGCATCATATGTCCACCCCGGGTGTGCCTGAGGCGCGCCTCTGGGCCCTGGGGCGGCCGTGTGGTCGTCGGCCGGTCTGCTCGTTGCGGGCGGCGGCCGACTCCCCGTAGAACACCGGCCATGAGAAGACGGATCGTCATGTCCATGCTTGCCGGAGCGGCGCTCCTGGCGAGCACGCTCCTCGGCGCGGGCGCCCCCGCCGCCCGCGCCGCCGAGGTCCCGGCCGAGTTCGGCACCGACTGGCACGACCCGGTGACCGCGGCCCCGCCGGTGCCCGTACCGGAACACGCCAAGTCCTGCCGGGTCACGCTGGCCGAGGCTCGGTTCCGCGACTTCACGCCGTACCGGGGCGCGTACACGCCTCCGCGGGGCTGCGGCGACCGCTGGAGCAAGGTGGTGCTGCGGCTCGACGGCCAGGTGAAGGGCCGTCAGTACGACCGCCTGGGCTACCTGCACGTCGGTGGCGTCGAGGTGCTGCGCACCTCCACCCCCGAGCCCTCTCCGGACGGCATCGAGTGGCACGTCGAGAAGGACGTCACCCGCTACAGCGACACCTTCCGCGGCGCGCAGGACGTCGAGATGCTCATCGGCAACGTCGTCGACGACACCTACACCGGCGTCATCGACGTCAAGGTCACGCTCACCTTCTACGCCGGGCGCCCGCCGGCCACCGCTCCCGACAAGGTGCTGACCCTGGAGGGCGGCACCGCCCTCACCACCCCGCGCAACAGCGAACGCGTCGTCGCCGAGGTGTACGCCACCGGATCCGGCGGCGGCTGCGAGGAGTTCTGGTACCTGACGGTGGCCGACCCGGCGTCGTACTCCTGCAAGGCGGACAAGGGGCCGTACCGGGAGGTGCAGATCAAGGTCGACGGCCAACTGGCCGGAATCGCCGCGCCGTTCCCGAACGTGTGGACCGGCGGCTGGTCCAACCCCTTCCTCTGGTACGTCATCCCGGGCCCCCGTGCCTTCGACGTCAGGCCGATCGAATACGACCTGACGCCGTTCGCGGGGCTCCTGAACGACGGGCGCCCGCACCGGGTCGAGGTCTCCGTCGCCGGGGTGCCCGAGGGCCAGGCCGGCTGGAGCGCCCCGGTGAACGTGCTGGTCTGGCAGGATCCCCACCGTGCCCACGTGACCGGGAAGCTCACCGGGGCCACGGCTTCCGAGCCCGCCAACTCCTCGGTGTACACGCCGGGTTCGGGGGAGTACCGGGTGGACACCGACGCCGGGCACCGGCTCACCGTCGCCGGTTACGTCGACACCTCGCACGGCCGGGTGACC
This sequence comes from Streptomyces humi, assembly GCF_001005085.2. Taxonomy (GTDB): domain Bacteria; phylum Actinomycetota; class Actinomycetes; order Streptomycetales; family Streptomycetaceae; genus Streptomyces; species Streptomyces humi. The sequence continues at coordinate 135,664 of NZ_LBMU02000069.1, read as the reverse complement.
ACCACCGTCGGCCGGACCCTCGCCAACACCTCCGTCCACCACTGGAACGACGGCGAGACGACCGACGCCCTGGACGCCACCTGGACGGACGACCAGAGCGTCACCGTGCGCGCGGGCGGACCGCCCCGGACCACGCGCACCCTGCGGACGTACACGATGGACGGCGCCATCACCATCGGGACGGACAACCGGCTGCGCACCGAACTGGCCCTCGGTGACCGGGCGACGGTCGTCCGGCCCGGCGGCGACCGGTCGTGGTCGGACGACTCCTACCGCGGCGACGCGTCCTACCTCCTGGACGTCCCCCGCGACCAGCGGCACGCGGTCGGTACGTCGAGCGAGCGCTACCGGGTGCACGGGCCGGGCGGGTGTTACGAGCGCTCGCTGGCCACCGAACAGGGGGTGCTGACGGAGGACCGCGGCGGCTGCTGAACCGACTCGTGTGCGATGCGTCACTCGGCGCGTGATTTACCCGGCTGACACACCGTGGTTTCGGACGGGATCAACAAGGCCTTCAGGGTGATCGACACGGAAGCAGCTTTCCGTATCGCAGAAGTCCCGCTCGGCTTCCGCGAGTCGAAACCCCCACAAGGAGTGCCCGTGCCGCAGTCCGTACCGTCCCTGCCGGGACGCGTCGCACGCATGCTGCGTACCTCTCTCTTCGCGCAGGTCGCCTGTGCGCTCGTACTCGGAATCGTCGTCGGGCGGCTGTGGCCCGGCTTCGCCGCGGACCTCCAGCCGCTCGGCGACGGTTTCACCCGGCTCATCAGGACGATCATCTCCCCGCTGGTGTTCTGCGTGGTCGTCGTCGGCATCGCCAAGGCCGGTGACCTGAAGGCGTTCGGGCGGATCGGGCTCAAGGCGCTGGTGTGGTTCGAGGTGGCGAGTACGCTCGCGCTGGTCGTCGGACTCGTCGCCGCCAACGTGGTGCGGCCCGGATCGGGCATGCACGTCGACCCGGCCACGCTGAGCGCCAAGGCGGTCGACGCGAAGACGGGCGGCGGGTCACTGCCCTCCACGACGGAGTTCGTCCTCGACGCCCTGCCCACCAGTTTCGTGGGCGCCTTCGCCGAGAACTCCCTGCTCCAGGTGCTCGTGCTGGCCTGCCTGGTGGGCGCGGCCCTGCTGCACCTCGGGCACACCCGGGTGCCGCAGGTGCTGCCGGCCGTCGAGCAGGCCCAGGAGGTCGTCTTCGCGATCGTCGGATTCGTGATGCGGCTCGCCCCCATCGCCGTCTTCGGGGCGATGGCCGTCCTGATCGGCCAGTACGGACTCGGTGTCATCGAGACGTACGCCGAGCTCATAGTCCTGTGCTACGCCGCCGCCGCGCTCTTCATCGCCCTGCTCGCGGTCGTCCTCAAGGCGCTGACGGGGCTGAGCCTGTGGAGGTTCGTCCGCTACATCCGCGCGGAACTGCTGCTCGCGCTCGGCACCGCCTCCACGGAGTCCGTGCTGCCGCGCGTGATGCAGAAACTGCGCACGGCGGGTGCGCGCGACGACGCGGTCGGCCTGGTGCTGCCCACCGGCTACTCCTTCAACCTCGACGGCGCCTCGCTCTACCTCTCCATCGGCACCCTGTTCATCGCCCAGGCCGTCGGCGTCGACCTGAGTCTCGGTCAGCAGGTCACCGTCGTCCTGGTGCTGATGCTCACCAGCAAGGGCATGGCCGGCATCCCCGGCTCGGCCTTCCTCGCGCTGTCCGCGACCGCGTCCTCGCTCGGCGCGATCCCGGCCGGTGCCGTCGCCCTGCTGCTCGGCGTCGACCGCATCATGGACTCGATGCGTGTCGTCACCAACCTGCTCGGCAACTGCGTCGCCGTGTTCGCGGTGTCCCGCTGGGAGGGCGCGCTGGACGTCGAGCGGGCGAAGCGGGTGCTGGGCGGTGAGGTCGAACCGGTGTCGGCCACGAAGCCGGAGCAGGAACCGGAACCGGAGCAGCGGCGGGAGCAGCAGGAACCGGAGCAGCGGCAGGAACCGGAGCAGAACCCGGTCAGGGAGCCGGTGCTCGACAACTGACCGGCCGCCCGTACGGCCCGAGGCGGTTCCCTTCCGGAGGGCGCCGGAAGGGAACCGCCTCGGCGTGCCTCAGCAGTGCTTCGCCGCCACCGGACCGTCGACCAGCGTGTCCAGCAGACCGCCCAGCGCCTCCCGCTGCTCCTGCGTCAGCGGGGCCAGGATCTCCTCCGCGGCGGCTCTGCGCGCCGCGTGCAGTCCGGCCAGGGTCGCGTGCCCCTGGTCCGTGATCTCGATCCGGGTCACCCGGCGGTTCGTCGGGTCCGGCGCCCGGCGCACCTTGCCGCTCGCCTCCAGACCGTCGACCAGGGTCGTCACCGCACGCGGTACCACCTCCAGGCGTTCGGCGAGATCAGCCATGCGCGGGGGCGCGTCATAGTGCGCGAGGGTGCGCAGCAGCCGGGACTGGGCCGGTGTGACACCGAGGTCGCGCGCCTGGAGGTGGCGCTTCTGGATGCGCCACACCCGGCGCGTGAGGCGCAACAGCTGCTCGGCGAGCGGGCCGTCGGGGTCGGGGGTGTTCATGCGGGAATAATAACAGGACTCAGTTCATTGTGAGCGTAGGTAACAGTGAGCTATGCTCCGCCAGTCCGTACACACCGCACCCATCCGTAGGAGCCATGCCCCGAGACGAGATCAACTGGACCCCCGACGGCGCTTCGGCCGGGCAACCCCGCCAGGTGCGCCGCATCCTCAGCCTGTTCCGCCCCTATCGCGGGCGCCTCGCGATCGTCGGCCTGCTGGTCGGCGCCGCCTCACTGGTGTCCGTCGCCACCCCCTTCCTGCTGAAGGCGACCCTCGACACCGCGATCCCGCAGGGCCGCACCGGACTGCTCAGCCTGCTCGCGCTGGGCATGATCCTCAGTGCCGTCCTCACCAGCGTCTTCGGCGTCCTCCAGACGCTGATATCGACCACCGTCGGCCAGCGCGTCATGCACGACCTGCGCACCGCCGTCTACGGCCGGCTCCAGCGCATGTCGCTCGCCTTCTTCACCCGCACCCGCACCGGCGAGGTGCAGTCCCGCATCGCCAACGACATCGGCGGCATGCAGGCCACCGTCACCTCCACCGCCACCTCCCTGGTCTCCAACCTGACCAGCGTGGTCGCCACCGTCGTCGCGATGATCGCCCTCGACTGGCGGCTCACCGTCGTCTCCCTGGTGCTGCTCCCGGTCTTCGTGTGGATCAGCCGCCGGGTCGGCAACGAACGCAAGAAGATCACCACCCAGCGTCAGAAGCAGATGGCCGCGATGGCCGCCACGGTCACCGAGTCGCTGTCCGTCAGCGGCATCCTGCTCGGCCGCACCATGGGCCGCGCCGATTCGCTCACCGCCTCCTTCGCCGACGAGTCCGAGCGCCTCGTCGACCTGGAAGTGCGGTCGAACATGGCCGGCCGCTGGCGGATGGCCGTGATCACGATCGTGATGGCCGCGATGCCCGCCGTCATCTACTGGACCGCCGGCCTGGCCCTGCGGACCGGGGACGCGCAGATCTCGCTCGGCACCATCGTCGCCTTCGTCTCCCTCCAGCAGGGCCTGTTCCGTCCGGCCGTGAGCCTGCTGGCGACCGGCGTCCAGATCCAGACCTCGCTCGCGCTCTTCCAGCGCATCTTCGAGTACCTCGACCTGCCGGTCGACATCACCGAGCGGGACGAGCCGGTGCACCTGGACCGGGTGAAGGGCGAGGTCCGCTTCGAGAACGTCGGATTCCGCTACGACGGCAAGGGCGGCCCGGTCCTCGACGGCATCGACATCACCGTCCCGGCGGGCGGCGGTCTGGCTGTCGTCGGGCCGACGGGCGCCGGCAAGTCGACGCTCGGCTACCTGGTTCCGCGGCTCTACGACGTCACCGGCGGCCGGGTCACCCTGGACGGCGTCGACGTCCGCGACCTCGACTTCGACACCCTCGCCCGCGCGGTCGGCGTCGTCTCCCAGGAGACGTACCTCTTCCACGCGACGGTCGCCGAGAACCTGCGCTTCGCCAAGCCGGACGCCACCGACGAGGAACTGCACGAGGCCGCCCGCGCGGCCCAGATACACGACCACATCGCCTCGCTGCCCGACGGCTACGACACCGTCGTGGGCGAGCGCGGCCACCGGTTCTCGGGCGGCGAGAAGCAGCGGCTGGCCATCGCGCGCACCATCCTGCGCGACCCGCCGGTCCTGATCCTCGACGAGGCCACCAGTGCTCTGGACACCCGCACCGAACACGCGGTCCAGGACGCCATCGACGCACTGTCGGCCAACCGCACGACGGTCACCATCGCCCACCGGCTGTCCACGGTCCGCGGCGCCGACCAGATCGTGGTCCTCGACTCCGGGCGGGTCGCCGAGCGGGGCACGCACGAGGAACTGCTGGAACTCGACGGGCGGTACGCGGCGCTGGTGCGCAGGGACGCCCAACTGGAGACGGCGGGGCGGCCGGCGGTGTGAGCACGCGGCTCCGCCGACGAGCTGAAGATATGCCGGGTTTGATGGTGTATGCGGGCTAATGTGCCCGCATGCAGATGAACATTCCGCGACGGAAGACGGTCCGACGGAGCCCGGTCACCGGGAGCCCGTCGCGACGGAGTCCGGCCCGACGGAACAGGGTCCGACGGAACACGGTCCGGCTGACGCCCCGGGGCAGGGTCACCCTCGGCGTGGCCGGTGTCGTCGTGGCCGGCGCGGCCGTGATGGTGCCGCTGCTGACCCTGCGCGGCACTGCCGGGTCCGCCACCCTGGTCATCCCCGAGGGCTGGCGCGCGTCGCAGGTCTACGACGCCGTCGACAAGGTCCTCGCCCTCCCGGCCGGCAGCACCAGGCAGTCCGTGGGCGGCGCGGACCTGAAACTGCCCGGCGAGGCCGCGGGCAACCCGGAGGGCTACCTCTTCCCGGCCAGCTATCCGGTGGCGCGGGACGCGACCCCGCAGTCCGTGCTGCGGTTCATGGTGGACACCGCCAACCAGAGGTTCGGCAAGGCGCCTCTCGCGGCCGGCGCCCAGCGCGACACGATGAACCCCTACCAGGCGGTGACGGTCGCCAGCATCGTCCAGGCCGAGGCCGCGAACAAGGCGGACATGGGAAAGGTGGCCCGGGTCGTCTTCAACCGGCTCCAGCACGGCATGCCGCTCCAGATGGACGCCACCCTGAACTACGGCCTGGACCGCAGCACTCTCGACACCACCGTGGACGACACCCGGAGCGACAGCCCCTACAACTCCTATCAGCGCATGGGCCTGCCGCCCACGCCGATCGACAACCCGGGCGAGGAAGCGATGCGGGCCGCGCTGAACCCGACGCCGGGCGACTGGCTGTACTTCGTCACGGTCAAGCCGGGCGACACGAGGTTCACCGCCGACTACACGGAACACCAGCGCAACGTCGCCGAGTTCAACGCCGCGCGCGGCGGCCGGGGACGCCAGCCGTCCCCCTCAGGACAGCAGCACTGAGCGACGGCCGTGGGTCGGACTGCGGCCCGTGGACCAGGAGGCGGGTTGCGGGCCGTGGGGGAGGAGGCCGGTGGCGGCCTGTGGGGGAGGAGGCGGCCGGCGGTCTGTGGGTCGGGCCGCGGCCCGTGGATCAGGAGGCGGGTGGCGGCCCGTGGGTCAGGAGGCGGGTGGCGGCCCGTGGGGTGGACTGCGGTCCGTGGGTCAGGCGGCGAGGGGTTCCCCGGCCAGCAGTCGCCTGATGTCCCGTACGGCGTCGCGGCCCGCCCGGTTGGCGCCGATGGTGCTGGCCGACGGGCCGTACCCGACGAGATGGACGCGCGGGTCCGCGACCGCGCGGGTGCCCTGGACGCGGATCCCGCCGCCCGGCTCGCGCGGCCGCAGGGGCGCCAGATGGTCCAGGGCGGCGCGGAACCCGGTGGCCCAGAGGATGACATCGGCGTCGACGTGCCGGCCGGCGTTCCAGTCCACCCCGTCCGGGGTGATGCGGTCGAACATCGGCTGCCGGTCCAGGACGCCGTCTTCCAGGCCCTGCCTGACCGCTTCGTTGAGCGGCAGTCCGGTGACCGAGACCACACTCCGCGGCGGCAGGCCCTGCCGGACCCGTTCCTCCACCAGGGCGACCGCGGTCCGCCCCACGTTCTCGTCGAAGGGGCCCTCGCGGAAGACCGGCGGGCGCCGGGTGACCCAGGTGGTCGCCGCCGCGTACGGGGCGAGTTCCAGCAGGTGCTGGGTGCCGGACGCGCCACCGCCGACCACCACCACCCGCAGGCCCGCGAACTCCTCCGGCCCCTTGTACTGGGCGGTGTGCAACTGCCTTCCCCGGAAGGTCTCCTGGCCCGGATAGCGCGGCCAGAACGGCCGTTCCCAGGTACCGGTGGCGTTGATCAGCGCCCGTGTCGACCAGTCCCCGGCGCCGGTCTCCACCAGCAGCCGCCCGCCCTCGCCCTCGCGTACCGCGCGGACGTCGACGGGCCGCCGTACCCGCAGGCCGAAGGTGCGCTCGTAGTCCGCGAAGTACTCCCCGACGACCTCGGCGGACGGCCGTGCGGGATCCGCCCCGGTCAGCTCCATGCCCGGCAGCGCGTGCATGCCGTGCACCTTGCCGTACGTCAGCGAGGGCCACCGGAACTGCCAGGCACCGCCGGGGGCGGGGGCGCGGTCGAGGACCACGAAGTCACGGTCCGGCTCGAAGCCCGTGCGCCGCAGGTGATAAGCGCTGGACAGACCGGCCTGACCAGCGCCGATGACGACCACTTCGACCTCGCGCACCTTGTTCACGCCTCAGTCAACCAAGGGGTCGCCGGGGATCTTCCCGTACCGCCGCTCGCACGGACGGCCCGGCGCATGGGCCAGGATGGAGGCATGTCGGATGCCTTCACCACACGAGTGCTCAACGTCGCCACCGGGTCCCGGGAGCGGGTCGTCGACCTGACCGGCGACTGCGAGGCCTTCCTCGACGAGGCCGCGGCCGGCCGCGACGGCCTCCTGAACATCTTCACCCCGCACGCGACGGCCGGCATCGCGGTCATCGAGACCGGTGCCGGCAGCGACGACGACCTGCTGGCCGCGCTGCACACCCTGCTCCCCGCCGACGACCGCTGGCAGCACCGGCACGGCAGTCCGGGCCACGGCCGGGACCACGTCCTTCCGGCGATCGTGCCGCCGCACGCCACGCTCCCGGTGATCGACGGCCGCCTGGAACTGGGCACCTGGCAGTCGGTGTGCCTGGTCGACACGAACAAGGACAACTTCGAGCGAAAGGTGAGGATCTCCTTCCTCGCCGGTTCCTGATCCCGCCGGTTCCTGATCACCCCGTTGGTCCCGCCGGTTCCTGATCACCCCGTTGGTCCCGCCGGTTCCTGATCACCCCGTTGGTTCCTGATCCCGCCGGTTCCTGATCACCCCGTTGGTTCCGTCAGGGCGCCGCGTTCAGCAGGTCGACGGCGCTCTGCTGGCGTGCCGCGTCCACCTGGTCGAGCGGCCCGTACCAGCGCAGCCCGTACTGGTCCAGGGCATTGCGGTCGTTCGTGCGGGCGCTGTCCGCCTGGCGCCTGAGGTACGCGGTGTACGGGTGGTCCGGCAGCACCGAGTTCAGCCTGCCGAGGCCGCGCACGTCGGCGCCCTTGAAGGACGGCCCGTCGGCTCCGCAGTCCCCGCTCTCGCAGGGGTCGCGCAGGATGCCCCCGGAGGTGTGGAGCAGGGAGGTGGTGGTGGCGGCGTCGGCGATCCGCCGCGCGTCGGTGAGCAGTCCGGCGTCGCCCGTGCCCCGGTACAGCTCGGCCAGGGCGCCGAGCAGCACACCCTGGTTGTACGACCAGACGGCCTGCCCGTTGTTGCCGCAGGTCGCCAGGTCGACACCGTCGTTGACCAGGTGCGAGCCGTTGATCATTCCGGTGCTCTGGAACCAGGTCCAGCCCGCGCGGGCCCGGCCGAGGTACGTCGTGTCGCCCGCGACCCTGTTGTGCAGGGCGGCGTTGAGCTGGATGTACAGGGAGTTGGCGATGGCGTTCTTGTAGGTCCTCGCGGTGCTCCACCACACTCCGCCGCCGCAGGTGGTGTCCCAGTAGGCCGCCATGTGGTCGGCGTCCGCACGGGCCGTGTCCAGGTATCGGCTGTCGCCGGTCAGGTCGTAGGCGGCGACCCAGGCGAGGCCCCACCAGCCGGTGTCGTCGATGTAGTCGTTACGGAACCGCCCGCCCTGCGCGTTGACGTTCAGGTCGTAGGTGCGGGCGATCGCGTACCGGTAACTGCCCATGCCCGTCACCCGGATGTTGTCGATGACCGCGGTCAGGGCGTTCGCCGAGTTCCACCAGCCGGTGGTGTCGAAGAGGCCGGTTCCGTAGTCGTAGGAGGCCATCAGGGCGGTGGCCGCGGCGGTGCGCGGTTCGCCCGCGTTCCAGGTGGTACGGGCCCAGGGGGTGCACGCGATCTCGGCGCGGTCCCCGGCCTTTCCGCAGGCGCGCAGGGCGCCCACCCCGAGGTTGTTCCAGTCGTCCACGTTGTACATCAGGGTGCGCCAGCCGCGCTGACCGGTGGGTACGGTGGTGTCGCCGAGCCTGCTGCCCGAACTCCAGGTGCGGCCGCCGTCGAAGGACCGGTCGAGCCACACCTCGTCGCCCGGGCTGCCGTTGTCGACGGACGCCCAGCCCATCGCGTCCGCGTCGTCGAAGTGCAGGACGAGCGACCGCGAGTAGATGCTCGCCGTGACCGGCGTGCGGTCGCCGGCGGAGAGCGCGGGGTCGCGCCCGTCGCAGTACTTGTTGCACACCGTGGCCGCCGCCGAGGTGGCGGCGGCGGATGCCTGGGGTGCGAGGGGAACGAGGACGGCGGACAGCGCGGCTGCGAGCAGCGCAGCCGGCCAGCGCGGGCGGCGCGGGCGGCGGCTGCTCGGCCTGCGGACGAGGGGCATGGGGCCTCCCTGCCTTGAGGGACGGACGTGAGAGCGCTCTCGGAAGGTAGGGAAGCGGCAGGGAGGCGTCAACGTGGCCCGCGGGTACGGACGTTGCACTCAGGTCTGCCCTAAAGGGCACCCGCCAGCACCTCTGCGGCGGCGATCCCCGAGGCGGCCGTGGCCCCGTGCGTGAAGATCTGGGCGGCCGACGGGACGACGGTGCCGGGCAGGCCCATCTCCACGACGATCGCGTCCGGGCGGGCGGTGACGAGTTCCGTGAGGGCCCGCGCCATCCACGGGTGCCGGGCGGCGTCACGGACCACCACGACCAGGGGGCGTCCCGACGCGGGGGCCAACGCCTGTGTCTCCAGGGCGGTGTCGCCCGTCCGCAGGTCCTCGTGGCGTACCCGGGCCGACGTCGTCCCGGGCAGCCGCTCGCCCAGCGGGGCCGCCACGCCCCAGGGGGTCTCCCTGCCGATGGCCAGGTTGGTGGTGGGCGCCAGTTCCACCACGTGCGGCGCGGTGACCAGCGGGAGGACGTGCCGCACGGCCCCGGTCAGCCGGATGGCGCGACGGGCGGCCGCGAACCCGATGCCGGCGGCGTCCCAGGCGGCCACGCCGGCCGGGCTGAGCCCCGCCGACCACGTCGCGAACTCCCGGACGCGCAGGCTGGCTTCGGCGAGCCGCTCCTCCGGGAGCTCTCCCGACCCGACGGCGTCCACGAGGGCGTCCACGAGCAGGACCGCGGTCGCCTCCTGGGCGTTCTCGCCGCCGACGCAGACGGCGTCCGCGCCCGCGGCCACCGCCCTGACCGTGGCGCCGCCGATGCCGTAGCGGCCGGCCACGGCGCCCATCTCGATGGCGTCGGTGACCACCATGCCGTCGAACCCGAGCTCCTGACGCAGCAGTTCGTGCAGGACGCGGTGGCTCAGGGTGGCGGGCAGCTCGGGGTCGTAGGCGGGGACCAGCAGGTGGCCGGTCATCACCGCGCGCACGCCCGCGTCGATCGCGGCACGGAACGGTGGCAGGGCCTGCTCGGCGATCCGCGCCCGGTCGGCCTCGTAGACGGGCAGGCCGTGGTGGGAGTCCACGGCCACGTCGCCGTGGCCCGGGAAGTGCTTGGCGCAGGCGGCGACACCGGCCGACTGGAGGCCCCGGATCCAGGCCCCGGTGTGCCGCGCCACCACCTTTGCGTCGACGCCGAAGGACCTGACGCCGATGATCGGGTTGTCCGGGTTGGAGTTCACGTCCGCGCTGGGCGCGTAGTCGAGGCTCACGCCGGCCGTGTGCAGCTGTCGGCCCAGGTCGGCGGCGACGGCCTCGGTCAACTCGGTGTCGTCGACGGTTCCGAGCGCGAAGTTGCCCGGCCGGGTGGAACCGGTCGCCGACTCGATCCGGGTGACGTCCCCGGCCTCCTCGTCGATCGCGATGATCAACTCGGGGTTCGCCGCGCGCAGTTGCCCGGTCAGACGCGCGACCTGGCGGGGTGTGACGATGTTGCGGGAGAAGAGCACGACCGACGCGAGACCGTCCCCGATCTCGCGCAGCAACCAGTCGGGGGCCTCGGTGCCCACGAACCCGGGTTGCAGGACGGAGCGCGCCAGTCGCCGCAACTCCTTGCCGCTGTGCTTGCTGGAGACCATAGCGTGCGCCCTCCCGTTGGTACAGACCAATGCGTCCCGCTCAGGCTAACCGCCGCTGTCAAGTGGCGCCGGGGTGTGCCCTGTTGGCGGCAACACGCCCCCAACCGGGATGTTTGACAGGTCGAGTTGGTCTAGTCCAAGTTGGTTGCACGCGAGTTCGAAGGGGCTGGTGTGGCCCGCGGTGCAGTGACCCTGCCGCTACGGTCCCCGCCCCTCACTCCGCGCAGTTGGCGGCCCGGCTGGGTCACCGGTACCTGAGAACGAGGTGTGGAGCACCGTTATGCCCACGACTGACCGTTATCTCCATCGAGCGCCCTCGAACACCCCCTACTTCAGCTCGGACGGCGAGACCTACCTCGCCCCGACACCCCTGCGGGACCTGAAGAAGACCCGCCCCCTGCGAGTGCTGTCCGAGGAGGACTTCGCCTTCTGGCAGACCTACGGCTACGTGGTGGTCAAGCAGGCCGTCCCCGCCGCGTCGGCCCGCCGACTGCTGGACTTCGCCTGGGAGTTCCAGGGACTCGACCCCGAGCGTCCGGAGAGCTGGTACGAGGAGCGCGAGTACCGCTCCGACCTCGACCGGGAACTGCACATCTACGGCTTCGTCGAGGCCTACCACCACCAGCTCATCTGGGACAGCCGCCAGAACCGGCGGGTCTACGACGCGTTCGTCGACGTCTGGGACTGCGAAGAGCTGTGGGTGACGCTCGACCGGCTCAACCTGAACCCGCCCAACATCAGGACCCGTGACCGGGCCCTGATCCCGCGCACGGACGAGGGCTTCGACATCGAGCTGCACTGGGACGTCGACACCACGCTCGGTGTGCCGCCGCAGCGGGTGCAGGGGATCATCGCCCTGACCGACACCAGGCCGGAACTCGGCGGCTTCCAGTGCTGCCCTGAGCTGTTCAAGCGGTTCGACCAGTGGAAGGCCTTCCAGCCCGAGGACCGCGACCCGATCCGGCCCAGGATCGACCGCGCGGAGTTCCCCGTGGTGCGACCGGAGCTGGAGGCCGGCGACCTGCTGATCTTCAACGGCCTGCTGGCGCACGGCGTGGCACCCAACACCGCCGACCAGGAGGTACGCGCGGTCCAGTACCTCTCGATGATGCCGGCCCTGGAGTCCCACGAGACGCTCCGGCGTTCCCGGGTCGAGTCCTGGCGCACGCTCGCCACCCCCGACTGGAACGGCACGCTGCTCGGCGACGCCATCCGCCACGAGTCCCTGCGGTACGGGCGGGCCACGCTCGACGAACTCGGCGCCAGACTGCTCGGCCTCACATCCTGGACCGGGGCGGACCTCGACGGGACGACCCCGCCGGCCGGAGAAGAGACATGCGCCGAATCTGCCTGACCCTGCCGACCAACAGACCCTGCGCGGCGACCATCACGGCCGTGGCCGAGGAAGCGGCCCACGCCGTCCGGCACTTCGACGTCGAGGTGCACCTGCTCGTCCTGGACTCCTGCGCCGCACCGGCCCACGCGGAGCACGCCGAGGCCGTGCGCCGGATCCCGGCGGACCCGCGGATCGTCGTACACCACCTCGACGAGGCACAGCAGCGGGACTTCCTCCGGCGGACGGCCGACCGGTCCGCGGCGCCGGACCCCGACCACCTGCTGGACCTGATGCTTCCGGCCGGCCTCTCCTACGGCGCCTGCACCAACCGCGCCTTCCTCCTCGCCGCCGGACTCGGCTGCGAGTCCGTCCACCGCCGGGACTCCGACAGCCGGTACCAGGTGGTGGACGGACGAACCGTCTTCCCCGTCCACCACGAACTGACCTCCCTGGGCAGACGGGCGGCCGACGCCGCCCGGCACGTCACCGAGACCACGCTGGCCGCCGGCCACATGGACCGGCGGGTCGCCATGGTCGGCAGTTCCTTCATCGGCGAACTCTCCGTGGACATCGGGGAGATACTGCGGACCGACCCAGCCGTGTACCACGACATGGTCGGCCTGTGGGCCCCGGCGCACTGGTCCGACGAGCAGAAGACGCAACTCGTCGACGAGTCCTTCCGGGGCGCCGGCACGGAGGCCTTCACCGCCGACCGCTCCACCCTCACCCTGGTCGACCCGATGCGCGTGGACATGTGCAACATCGCCTTCCACGGCCTGCACGAACGGGTCCCGCTGCCGCCCGCGACCGACACGATCGGCAGCGACTACTTCCTGATCCACCTGGTCCACGACGCCGGGCAGCCCGGCGTCCTGCACAACCGGAACATCGTCAACTTCTACACCGGCGAACGCCGTACCGACGCCGGGTTCGCCGCCTACCAGCTGCGCTTCGTCAAGTTCCTGCTGTCGATGCTCTACTTCAACTTCGTCTACGACCGGATGGCGCGGGCCGGTGCGGCACTCCTGGACGACCGGGGAGAGGTGCGCGCGTCCGTCGTGGCCCGGCTGGTGAGGGAGAGCGCCGGGCTCGACCGCGGTGAGAACATCCACCGGCTGGACGTCCTCGACACCGCGTACCGCAAACTCGGCGGCCGCTATGCCGAGTTCGCCGACCTGCTGGCACGGCGCCGGGAACGGCTCCTCGACGAGGCGCGCCGTGACATCGAGGACTTCGCCCTGCTGGTGGAGGCGTGGGAGCCGCTGGTGCGGGCGGCCGCGCTCACCTCCGTACCGCGGCGACGGTGAGGGCGACGATGACGCACGAGTCCGCACCGCTGCTCGCCGCGCTGGCCGGCGCCACCGAGGACCGGATCTTCTTCGACCTGGCCGGAATCGAGAGCCGCTACGACACCCTCCGGCGCGAACTGCCGGACGTCGCCGTCCGCTTCGCCATGAAGACCTGCCCGGTGGACGAGGTGCTGACCCACCTCGCCCGGCTGGGCGCCGGGGTCGACGGGGCGAGCCCCAGCGAACTGGAGCAGGCGCTGCGCGCCGGTGTCCCGGCCGACCGGACGCACTACGGCAACACCGTCAAGTCCGACCGGGACATCGCCGAAGCCCACCGCCTCGGCGTCCGCGACTTCGTGACCGACAGCGCCGAGGACCTGGCGGCCGTCGCGGCCCACGCCCCGGGAGCCCGGGTCTTCTGCCGACTCGCGACCAGCGGCGACGGGGCGCTGTGGGGGCTGAGCAACAAGTTCGGCTGCGCACCCGCGGACGCGGTCCGGATCCTCCGGAGAGCACGGGAACTGGGCCTGACCCCCGCCGGGCTGTCCGTGCACGTCGGCTCCCAGCAGATGACGGCGGACGCCTGGCACCACGCCGTCGAGTGCCTGGCGGACGTGCTCACCGCCCTCACCCGGCGCGGCATCGTGCTGGACCACGTCAACCTCGGCGGCGGCCTGCCGGCCCTGGGCTACCTCGACCGGTACGGCCGGCCCCTGGAACCCCCGCTGGACAAGATCTTCGCCGTCGTCCGCGAGGGCATGCGCCACCTCAGGAAGGTCCACGGCGACCACCTCGCGTTCGTCATGGAACCGGGCCGCCACCTCGTCGCCGACCACGGGGCGATCCGGGCCCACGTGGCCCGCCTCGCCGAGCGGCGGGGGCCGGACGGCGAGCACCAGTACTGGCTCTACCTGAGCTGTGGCAAGTTCAACGGCCTCTACGAGATGGACGCGCTGCAATACCCGCTCGTCTTCCCCACCCACCCCGACGCCGAGTACGTCCCCGCCGTCGTGGCCGGCCCCACCTGCGACAGCGACGACGCCTACCCCCAGGGACACGCCCTCGTCCCCGTGCCCCGGAACCTGGCGTCCGGCGACCCCGTCTGGATCCTCGCCACCGGCGCCTACGCCATCAGCTACACGACCCAGGGCTTCAACGGCTTCGCCCCGCTCCCGTACACCTGCGTCGGCGAAGGACACCCGTGAACGGGGACGGCGTACGCATACGCCACATCGACGACGCCGACTGGGACGCCGTCGCCGCGCTCGAGGCCCGCGCCTACGCCGAACTCGGCCTGTCCGAGGGGAAGTCGGCCCTGCGCTCCAGGGCGGACGCCTCGCCGGAGACCTGCTTCGTCCTGGACGTCGGCTCGCGGACCGCCGGATACGTACTGGCGCTGCCGTATCCGCCGTTCAGGTACCCGGACCTCGGACGGGCCGAGGAGTCCGCGGTCACCGCGCGACGTTCGGGCAACCTGCACCTGCACGACCTCGTCGTCGCCGAGCGGCTGCGCGGCAGGGGACTGGGACGGCGTCTCCTCGACCACCTCACGCTGACCGCCGGCGCGCGCGGTTTCGAACGGATCTCGCTGATCGCCGTAGGTCACAGCGAGCGGTTCTGGTCGGCGCGCGGATTCACCGCCCACCCGGGGATCGCTCCGGGCGGTTACGGCGCGAACGCCGTGTACATGTCCCGAGTCGACGAAACGAGTTGATGTGCGTGTTCCCCGTCCGTGACCCCTTCCAGCGCGGCCAGTGGGCCATCGCCGCGCTGTTCTGCTCCCTCGGCTTCCAGTACGCCACCTGGGCCTCGCGCATCCCCGCCATCAAGGCGGACCTCGGACTGACCGCGGCCGAGGTGGGGGTGCTGCTGATGGCGGCCGGCATCGGCGCCGTGGCGTCGTTCCCGCTGGTGCCGGTGCTCATGCGACGCCTGGGCTCGGCACGCCTGTCGCTGCTGTCGGCCCTCTGCCTGACCCTGCTGCTCCTGGGGCTCGCCTTCGCCCCGGACTACCCCGTCGCCCTGCTGGTCATGGTGGCCGACGGCGTGTGCGTGGGATGCCTGAACGTGGCCATGAACGCCCAGGGAACGGCCCTGGAGACCCGGTACGAACGCAACGCCATGGCCAGGCTGCACGCGACGTTCAGCGCCGGCTCCCTGCTCGCCGCGCTGCTCGCCTCCGGCATGAACGCGGCCACCTCGTCCGTCGCGGCCCACTTCGCGGTCGCCGCCGCGGCCCTCGTCCTGCTGGCGGCCCTGGCGCGCCCGGGTCTGCTCACGGACGAGGCTGCCACAGCGCCGAAGCGGAGCAGGAACCGGACCGGCTGGAGCCTGCCGTCCCGCGTCACGCTCTGGATGTGCTGCGCCATGGCGTTCGGCACGGTGACCGAGGGCGCCATGAACGACTGGTCCGCCCTCTACCTGAAGGAAGTCGCCCGGTCCACCGCGGCGTTGGCGCCCATGGGCATCGCCGTGTTCTCCGGCATGATGGTGCTGGCCCGCCTCTTCGCGGACGGCTGGCGCACCCGCTGGGGCGACGGCCGCGTGGTGCTGTCCGGCAGCGCCCTGGCCGCCGCCGGGCTGGCCTTCGCGCTGGTGAGCGGGGGAGTGGTGACGGCCCTCATCGGGTTCGCCTGCGTCGGGCTGGGCTGTGCGGCGGTGACCCCGTGCGTCTACGTGGCCGCCGCTAGACAGGGCTCGGAGGCGCTGGCCCTGGTCGCCGCGATGGGCACCACGGGGCTGCTGGCCGGGCCGCCGCTCATCGGGTTCGTGGCCGGCTCGAGCAGCCTGGTCTGGGGCCTGGCCGTGGTCGCGACGGCGGCGGTCGTGGTCGCCCTGAGCAGTACACGGATCCAGTGGACGCCGGCGAGCGGCTGACCGCACTCCGCCGCGCCGGCCGCCACCCCGTCGCCGTCACATGCCGGCCGTGCCGCCGCCGGTGAGACCGGGAGCCAGCGCCGGAATCCAGAAGACGGCGGCGGCCAGGGCGATCGAGGTGACCCCCACGGCCCGCGCGACCAGGTGCCCCGCGGGAGCCAGCTTCTCCGCGGTGATCACCGCGGTCAGCGCCGCCATGGCCCACAGGTTCATCGCGCCGAACGCCGCCAGCAGCACCATCAGCGACCAGCAGCAGCCCAGGCAGAAGCCACCGTGATGGACCCCGGCCCGCAGATCGCGTGCCGACCCCGGATACGAGGCGTAGCGCAGCATCAGTCCGATCGGCGAGCGGCACCTCGCCAGGCAGCGGTCCTTGAGGGGGGTGAGCTGGTAGACGCCGTTGACCGCGAAGACGGCCGCGGCCACCGCCGTCCCCGCCACGGCGGGGAGGTCCGCCGCCCGGCCCAGGCCGACCGCCAGGCCGTACGCCGGCAGCCCGGCCGCGGCCCAGACCAGCAGGTAGGCGATCGTGAACACGACCATGCGCGGCCCGCGGCGCACGGTGATGGTCCGGGCGTACAGCGCGGCCACCGGCGCCGTGGCGGGCAGCATCATCGCGGCCGTCATCAGCGTCCACACGGCCAGGAAGGCGGGCAGAGCCAGGCCCATCGTGCCCGGCATCGGGGCCATGCCGCCCCAGCGCGTCACCAGCCAGACCCAGGCCGCGGCCGCCGCGACCAGCAGCAGCCCCGCGGGACCGGTGCCACGGCGGACGGTGACCGGGCGGCCGGTCACGCGGACCACGTGAAGGGCGCCGAATGGCCGTTGCCGCCGGAGAAGTCCCAGGACCGGCCGTACACGCCGGCGCCGGTCGCCCGGGTGGACCGGGCAACGGTCAGCGTGCTGTTCGCCGGATGGAAGATGCCGGTCAGGCTCATGACCGGACCGTCCTCGCCGAACTGCGGGGCGACTTGGTCCACGATCTCGATGTCGATGGCGTCGCCGACCCGTGCGGCGTGGCGGCGGCCGTCGTCGCGGTAGTCGATGGGAACGCGCTCCACGCCCA
Organism: Streptomyces humi; assembly: GCF_001005085.2. GTDB lineage: Bacteria > Actinomycetota > Actinomycetes > Streptomycetales > Streptomycetaceae > Streptomyces > Streptomyces humi. The sequence continues at coordinate 118,619 of NZ_LBMU02000069.1, read as the reverse complement.
TGACCTCGCCGATGAGCGGGGCGAGTGCCGCCATCGGGCCGCCGGCCTGACCGGAGAAGACCTTGCCCAGTGCGTCCGCCTGCCGCTCGTCGGCGGCCGCGTCGAGGTACAGCGCCACCTGCCAGCCGCCCTCGGCCATCACCCGGGGCGCGTCGACGAAGACGGCCACGCTGCGGCCGGACACGTCCACACCGTCCACGTCCCCCTGGTCCACGTGGAACGCGAAGGTCACCTGACAGCGCTCGTGGTCGGCGGGGGCGGTCAGGCCCGAGGTGGTGCAGGGACACACCACGTCACAGTTGCAGCTCTCCAGATACGTGCCGTTCAGACGCCAGGGCATGGCTCTCCGCCTCCCTCTCCCACACCCCCCTCGGCAAATGCTCGACAAGCGCTCGGCGGTGGTCCGACAGGGAAGGACATCGGGAGGCCCGTTCCGTCCCGGTGCCACTCCACTCCAGCCTATTCCCGACGACCCCCGCCGCGCAGGTCAGACCCCCTGCCTGCTGCCTGCCGCACCGGGGGGAGAGGGAACAAGGCGCCGCCGTCTCCGGCCGGGTCGTCTCCGTCGATCCCGCCGTCTCCGGCCGGGTCGTCTCCGGCGATGTCGTCTCCGTCGTGGTGGTCACCGGCCGGCTGTCGGACCTCCGGCGGACGCCGACCGCTCCGGCGTCGCCACCAGCCCGAGCCGCTGGGCGCGCAGCACCGTGCTGATCCGGTCGCGGGTGCCGAGTTTGCGGTAGATGTTCTCGACGTGCTTGTGCACGGTGCGGGCCGAGATGCCCAGCCGGCGTCCCATCGCGTCGGCGGTCAGCGCGTCGCTGAGCAGGAGCAGGACGGTGAGCTCCCGCGGCGTCAGCACGCCGTCCGCCACGCGCCCCGCCGGTTCGGCCGCCGACCGCCGCCACTGTTCCAGCAGCCGCCGCTGCTGCTCGACGGCGGCCAGCAGGGGTTGCGCCCGCTCGGCGACGCGCACGTGGTCGTCGCTGAAGTCCCCACCGGAGCGGTACACCAGACAACCCGTGATCGGCGCGACCGTCCCCGGCAGCGGGAGCCCCAGCACCTGGTTCACGTCCAGGGCGGCGCCGAGTACCCGCGCGGTGGCGCTCACCCCCCAGTCGCGGCCCGCGAGCCGACCGGCCGTGACCGGCGTCCGCCCGGGACCGGCCGCGTAGTGGCGGGCGAACGGATAGCCCGAGCGCAGCACCGCCGTCTCCTCGTCGCCGAGCCGCTCCAACTCGACGGCGGCGGCGGGCGAGATGCCGAGCGTCCCCGTACCCTCGCTCCAGTCGTCCAGCTTGTAGATCAGCGTCTCACCGCCGCACAGGCCGGCCAGGGCGTCGGCCAGCAAGGGCCAGAGCCGGTCGGGCTCACGTTCGTTGAGTGCGGCAACGGCCAGCGCGGTGAGGCGTTCGTAGGCCCTTTCCAGCCCCTGTGACACGTGTTCCTCTCTGCCCGTCCCCTACGCAGTTGTACGCATACCCCCGCACCGGCCGGCTGCCGCATGCTTCAACCGACACCGGACCGGAGGACTCCGGTCACGCGGGCCGCCGGCACGGGGGAGCGGCGGCCCGCGATCGGTCGTCGCGCCGGGTCAACCGCCCCAGGCGGCGGCGCACAGCACCCGCTCGACCTCGTCCGTGTAGCGCGCCGCGGTCAGCCAGGCCCGTGCGAAACGGCCGGTGTCCGCCGGAAGGAGACGGCCGAAGGCGTCGCGCGAACGTTCCGCCGCCGCGGCGAGCAGTTCGTCGAGGATATCGCCGGCCGTGGCGAGCCCGTGCCGGTCCAGACGAGCCGCGTCGGCCGCGGAGTTCCCTGGGAAGGCCAGCACACGCCGGCCGCCCGAGGCCGCCTGTTCGACCCGGCGGCGCAGCACATGGATGGGCGCCTCCGCGGGCGTGGGCGCGGTGCCGGCCGGTTCCGGCGCGGGCAGGTCCGCCTGCTGGAGCCGGTCCAGCCCCAGGTCGACCCGGAGCCCGGCGATGGTGGGGTGCTCGCTCGCGAGCAGCCGGGCACGGGCGTGCGGGGCCGGGACGAGCCGTGCGATCACGCGCAGCCGGCTGCCCCGGGCGGCGGCCAGCAGCCGCAGGTTGTCGCGGAACGGCAGCGCCGGATGGTCGTGCGCCACCGTCAGCCGCAGCGGCAGCCCGCCGCAGTCGGCCAGCAGGCAGTCACCCGCCGCCTCCCGCACCGTGCCGACCGGCGTCACCTCCAGGAACAGCAGGTCGTGGCCGCCGCCGAGGGCCCGCCCGACCTGCTCGGTCACCGGCACCGCCCACCACCGGTCCAGTGGCTCGGCCCGCCAGTCCACACCCGGGGCACGCACGGCCCGTACCCCCTTGCCGGCGCCGAGCCGCCCGGTCGGCGACAGCGTCGCCCCGGAGACCGCGAGGCCCGCCCGCGACAACTCCCGGTGCGTCAGGGCCGTGTCACCGACGCGTACGGCACGGTCGGCGGCGCCCACCGCGCGGCCCGCGCCGCCGGGGGCCACGTCCGAGACGCTGCACAGCCGGCCGGCGGCGTCCGCGGTCCAGGTGACCGCTCCCGCGTAGCCGCTCGCGGTGAGCACGGGCTCGGAGAACAGGCCGTACAGGCGCAGTGAACCGTCGGGGGTGTACGACTGCCTTACGGTGCCCCGCAGTTCGGTCAGCTCGCGGCCGGTCGACGACGGCACCCGGTGGGCCACGTACAGCGCCTCCGACAGGGCGGTGACGAGCTCGGCGAGCCGGAACGCCGGGTCCGCGGCGCGCGCCGCGCGCAACGCCGTGACCACGGAGACCGCCGCGGAGGCGGCCCGGGGGAGACCGGCGAGGCGCGCGGTGTGCGCGGCCCGCAGCAACTCCGCCTGGAGCACGGCACCGCCACCGTCGGTGCCGGCGTCGAGAACGGCGGCCACGGCGTCGAGGACGGCCTGCGCGGCGGCGAGTTGAGGGGCCGTGGCGGGTGCGTCGGCGGTGCCGGCCGCGGGGACGGCGGACTCCGGCGCCGCCTCCTCGGCGGTCCTCGCGGCCTCCCCGGCCCCGGTGGCTTCGCCGGCCTCGGTGGCTTCGCCCGCCTCATCGGCTGCACCGGCATCACCGGTCGGCGTGTCGGCCACCGGGGCCGCCGAGGCCGCTGCCGCCCGGTGCAGGCAGTCCGGGGCCAGCAGGCAGCCGCAGCGGACGGCCGCGGGGTCGGTCACGACGCCACCGGGGGCGCGCAGTTCGAGCACGGACCCCTCGTCGTCGACGGTGACGCGCACGGTGTCGCCGTCCCGGACGACCGGGCGGTCCGCCAGCTTGGCGACCCACGCGTCCAACCGCTTGCGCAGCCGCGGCGAGAGAGCCGCGACCAGCTCGGCGGTCACGGCCGGGGCGACCGCGGGCAGTTCGGTACTCATGCGATCTTCTCCCCTACCCAGCGGGCGAGTTCCAGCGGGCTGAGCGCGGCCACCGGCATCCCGGCGCCGACCAACTGCCCCGCCACCCCGGTGGAGTAGCGCGGGCGCCCCGAATCGTCCAGGCTCGCGCACCCCAGCACATGACAACCCGCCCCGACCAGCGCCCTGACCTCCGCGAGCAGCCCGCCGACCGGATGGCCCTCCTCGAAGTCGCTGACCACGACCACGAGCGTGCGGGACGGCACGGTCACCAGCTCCCGCGCGTGCCGCAGCCCGGCCGCGATGTGGGTGCCGCCGCCCACGCTGACCTCCAGCAGCAGCGACAACGGGTCGGAGACATGCTCGGTGAGGTCGATGACCTCGGTGGAGAACGCCAGGAAGTGCGTGGACAGCGTCGGCACACCGGCCAGCACCGAGGCCGTGAGCGCCGCCCAGACCGTCGACGCCTCCATGGACCCCGACACGTCGGTGACCAGGACCAGCCGCCAGTCGGCCGCTCGCCGGGCCCGGGTCCGGAAGACGGGATGCTCCGGGATCACGCGGACCGTGCCGTCCGACGCCCGGCGGGCCGTCGCCAGGTTGGCCCGCAGGGTGCGCGGCAGGTCCAGGCCGCCGCCGGGACGCCTGCTGGGACGCGGCAGGACGGTGCCGTGCAGCGCCGGGCGCAGCCGGGTCGCCAGCTCCCGCGTCAGCTCGTCCACCAGCCGGCGTACCAGCGGGCGCAGTGCCGCAAGACGGGCCTCGGGCAGCCCGCCGGCATGCCGCAGCACCGAACGCAGCAGGTCCACGGAGGGCCGCACGGTGTCCGGGTCCAGCTCGGCCAGCACATCCTGACGGCCCGTCGCGGCGGCCGCCGCCAGCACCTCCTCCCTGATCCCGGGCCCGAACAGGGCCGCCAGCTCCTCCGACCACTCCCGCACCCCCGGATACGGTGCCTCGCGCCCGCCGCCGCCCCCGCCGCCGAGCTCGCCCCGGCTGCCCTCGCCGCGCCCACTGCCGTACAGCTCGTCCAGGGCGGTGGCCAGCGCCCGTGCCGACGGGGGAAGCCGGTCGGACCGCCGGCCCAGGAGCAGACGCCAGCGGTCGGCGGGCGACAGCCGGCGGTCCTCCGTGACCGGAACGGCGGTGCCGACCGTCTCGGGTTCCGTCCGCACCCGGGGCGCGGGCAGCAGGCCGAGCGCGCGCAGCGTCTCGCGGGCGGCGAGGTCCGCGCCCGTCCAGGTGGCCAGGTCGGCGGGGTCGACCGCGCCGGTGTCGGCCAGCCGGTCGGTGCCCAGACGCCCTTCGACACCGGTCAGCAGACGCTCCCGGTCGGCCGGGCTCAGCGTGTCGAAACCGCCGCGCAGGGCCGGGAGCCGGGCGAGGAAGTCCGCGTCGGACAGCTCGGACACCCGGCCGACCAGGGGCTCCAGCGTCGGTGCCGCCGCCTCCAGCAGCCGCCCGGCCGCCGTGAGCAGCCCCGTCAGCCGGGCGGTGAGCGCGGACCGGGAATCGGCGTCGACCGCCCCGTCGATCCATGACGCCACCCGGTCGCCGAACGCCCCCGGATCCTCCTGGCCGAGCAGCACCCGGACGGCCCCGGCGGCACCTCGCATCAACGCGGAACCGTCGGCCGCGAGCCGGGCCAGCGCGTCCGTGAGCCGGACACCGCCCAACAGGTCGGCCCGGTGGGCGAGTTCGAGCAGGGCATGGGCGTCGGCCGGATCCTCGGACCCGGTGAGGCCGTCCACCTGGCGCACCGCCGCGGCCGTGAGCAGCTCGGCCACGGCGACGGCCCTGGCGGCACGCTCCTCGTCGGGGTCGAGTCCCGCGATGTGACCGGTCCGCAGGCGGTCCGTCAGGGCCAGGCCGGTGAGGAGTTCGGGGAGGGTGCCGGAGTCCGGCAGCACCTCGGCGGTGTCACCGAGCCGTTCGTCCACGAGTCCGGGCAGACCGCAGTGCGCCGCCTGTTCCAGACCGTCGAGCACCTGTGCCGCGGTGGGGCCGCCGGCGTCCCGTTCCTTGCGGGCCCGCTCGCGCAGCAGGCCCTCGGCGGCCTGGGCGAGGGTGACGCCGCGGACCCCGGCCGCGGCCAGCATCGCGGCGGTGGCCGGCGTCCAGCGGACCTCCCAGCGTGAGGTCAGCGCGTCGGCGCCGCCGGCACCGGTCACCGACCTGGCCTCGGCGTACGGCACCGAGCACAACGCCAGGCGGCGCAGCAGCAGTTCACGGCGGCGGTCGAGATCCGAGCGGAGGGGGTCGAGGCGCAGGTCCCGGACGGTTCCGGGGGCGCCGTCGGACGGGCCGGGCAGACCGAGCGCGGCGATCTCGGCCTCCACCGCGGGGACGAGGCCGCTGCGCGGTGCGCCGGGGGCGGGCCGGCCGGTGCGGCCGCCGATCAGGACGGTCTCCATCGCCCGTGCGACGGCTCGGCCCCGGCCGTACGGTTCGCCCTGCGCCAGTACCGTCTGGACCGCCTCGACCAGCTCGCCGCGGCCCGCGGCGGGCAGGTTGCGCAGGCGCGCCAGGTCCCCGGCGAGACGGATGATCTCCTTCGCGTCGGCGGGACCCGAGGGGTGGCCCTGCTCGCGGAGGGCGGCGCAGATCCGGACCGCCGCGCGGGTCAACGTGTCCTCCAGAGCGGTGGGTTCACCGGCCGCTTCGAGGACCATGTGCTGCCATTCGGGATCGCGGATACCGGCCGGGTAACCGGAGCGCTCGTCCAGGAGGGCGTAGGTGTAGGGGATGAGGGAGGTGGTCCATTCGGGTGCCGGCCGGCCGGGGCTCGTCGCGCCCGCGCGGCGGTAGCCGCACGTCGATCGCGGCCCCGCACCCCTGGCCGGGCGCACCAGCGCGGGTGTGTGGAAGGCGCCGACCACCGCGGCCGCTCGCTCACCCTTCGCCGTCGCCTCGGCCAGCCGTGCGCGCATCCACTCCTCCCGCCGCAGATCCACCTCCGGCACGGCCGACTCCGTCCGCAGCGCCCACCCCGCCAGCAGGGCCGCCCGGCGCAGTGCCTCCGGGGTCGATCCGGGCGCGGCCGTCTCCACCAGCCGGTCCCACAGGTCGTCCCCGGGACGGCCCGTGAGCCGGGAGCGCAGGGCGGCCGAGAGCCCGCCCGGACCCTGCGCCGCCGCGGGCTCCCGCTCCTGCCACCCCCGGTCGGCCAGCGGCAGGTCACACGCCACCACCGGCACCTGGTGCCGTGCGGCCCACCGCACCGCCGCCAGCTCCGGGGAGAAGTCCGCGAACGGGTAGAACGCCGGGCCACCGCCGCCGTCGGCCGGTGCCGCGGCGAGCGCCACCGGCGCCCGGGTCTCCTCGTGGGCGAGCCATGGCAGCCACTCCTGCAACTCGGCCGGCAGCTCCACGAGCAGGACGTCCGGCTTCGCGCCGTCCAACAGGGCCGGCACGGCCGCGGCCAGCGACGGCGCGTGGTGCCGTACACCGATCAGATAGGGACCCGCCGGATCGGTGAGGGCCGCGAGTGCAGCCCCGGGGGAGTGGACCACGGCGTCTTCGGAGGAGTCGGGCACGGCGGCCACGGCGTCTTCGAGAGAGTCGGCCATGGCTGCCACGGCGTCCTCGGAGGAGTCGGGCACGGCGGCCACGGCGTCCTCGGAGGAGTCGGCCATGGCGGCCACGGCGTCTTCGGGGGTGTCGGGCACGGCGTCACGCCTCCAGGACCGTGCGCAGGTCCCACAGGGTGCGCCAGGTCGCCGAGCCCTGCTCCGCGCGCCGTCGGACCGGGCCGTCCCAGTAGCCGCGCAGCCGGGCCGCGTCGGCGGGGTCGTCCTTGCGCACGACCCCCAGGAGATGGCCGGGCAGCAGGCCGAGGACGTCGCGGTCGCCCGGGAAGTAGGCCGCGGCCAGGGCCAGCGCGCCCGCCACCGACACCGCCTCCGCCGTGCTCATCACCGTGGACGGACGCTCCACCTCCCAGCCCTCGGCCGACCGCCCCTCGCGCAGGTCGCGGAACGCGGTCACCAGAGCCTCCAGCACCGCGTCGTCGACCTGGAAGGGCGCCCCGGCCCGCTCCACCGACGCCCGGGCCTGCCCACGGACCAGCGCGGTCTCGGCGTCCAGGTCCGGGATGGGGCCCACCGTCTCGAAGTTGAAGCGCCGCTTGAGCGCCGCCGACATCTCCGAGACGCCCCGGTCCCGCAGGTTGGCCGTGGCGATGAGCGTGAAGCCGGGCGCGGCATGCGCCAACGCGTCCTCGGTGCCAGCGAGTTCGGGCACCGCGATACGCCGCTCGGACAGCAACGACACCAGCGAGTCCTGGACTTCGGGCAGACACCGCGTGACCTCCTCCACCCGCGCGACGGCACCCCTGGACATCGCGGTGAGCACGGGGGACGGGACGAGAGCCTGCCTGCTGGGGCCCTGCGCGAGCAGCAGGGCGTAGTTCCAGCCGTACTTGAGCTGGTCCTCCGTCGTGCCCGCCGTTCCCTGCACGACCAGACCGCTGGTGCCGCACACCGCGGCCGACAGCAGCTCGGACAGCATCGACTTGGCGGTGCCTGGCTCGCCGACCAGCAGCAGCCCCCGCTCACCGGCGAGCGTCACCACACAGCGTTCCACCAGTGCCCGGTCGCCGACGAACTTGCCCGCCACGACGAGCCGGCGCGGCACCCCCGCCGGCACCTCCGCGTCGTCGGGCAGCCGCAGCGCCCGGCCGTCGCTGCCCATGACGAAGGTGACGACGGCCCGGGGCGTGAGCCGCCACGCGGGCGGGCGCGGCCCGGCGTCGTACGCGGCGAGAAAGGCCAGTTCGGTGGCGTAGCGGTCCTCGGGCGGGACGATCTGGCGGAGCGGGGCGGTGGTGACGGTCATCGACGGGTCGTCCTCGGCGGTGGTGCGGATCGTGGTCATCGGCGGCGGCCTCGGCGGGTCGCCCGGGTGGTCAGCTGCTCGTACGCGGGCGCGTCCCCGGCCTGTACGCGTTCCCAGGCGCGGGCGAACAGCTCCGGCACGGGGACCAGCGGCAGCGTGCGGTCGCCGTCGGAGACCGGGTAGAGGGCCTCCTTCCAGGTCTCCACCGGCAGGGCCGGGGCCCTGAGGTCACGCCAGCCGCAGGGCAGGAACAGGGTGCGGCCCGCACGTGGCCGCTTCGCCTCGACGACCAGGCCGGTCGCCGCGAGCTCGGCACGCGCCTTCTTCGCCCGGGCGGGCTTCCAGCCGGTCCAGCGCGCGCAGTTGCGGTCGGTCGGGTCGGGCAGCGCCAGCAACTGGAGGTAGAGCGCCGCCGCGTCCTCGCCCAGACCGTGTGCCGCGGCGACCTCCGTCACCAGCCCGGGCGCGCTGACCGTGGGGTCCTGGGGGTGCCCCGCGGGCCCCTGAGCAGCGAGGGCACGCGCGAGGTTGTCGCCGAGGAGCGTGCGGACGGTGCCCAGAGCGGCCCCGCGCCCGGCGCCGACCAGACCCTCCAGCAGCCCGAGGACGGGGTCGTCGGGGCCGCTCAGCGCGGCCGGCCGGAGCATGACGTGCTCCGTGTCCGCATACCAGGGGCGCAGGACCAGCGTGTCCCCGGCCCGGGTCACCCCGTGCGCGTCTGCGCCGCCGGTCTCGGGCAGGCCGTACACCTTGCGCAGCTGGACGGAGGTCGGGCCGCCCTTCTCGGTCCAGTCCAGGCCCAGGTCGAGCAGCAGCTCGGGGTCGGTCAGCCGGCGGCGCAGCGCGGCCAGTCCGTCCGGCAGCCCGGCCCGCAGCGGATGCCCGTACGGCAGGACGTACGCGAGCGCGGAAAGGCTGTCCACGGCCCCGGTGAGCGCGTACGAGCTCGGCACCGCCGACGGGTCGGCGGGCGCCAGGTCGCCGTCCGCGTCGGGCCGGAACACCGTGGTGCGGCTGAGCCAGGGAACCCGGGCGGGGTTGAGTACGGTCTCGGCGTGGCTGATCCCCATGCCGGCGAGCTCGGTGCTGAGGTCCTCAGGGGGCCGTACCAGGGTGCCCAGCCGCTCGGCCCACAGGCGGCCCGCTGCGGCCGTGCGGGGGCCGTCCGTCCACAGGTCCGCGGGGTCGTCCGGCAACAGCGCGCCCAGCAGCGCCCGCTGTTCGTCCACCCCCAGCGCGGTGAGCAGTCCGGCGCCGAAGGCCCGTTGCCGGGGCTTCAGCCCGATGGTGGTCAGCTCCTCGGCGGCGGGTGCCTGCGGCAGGCCGGCCAGCAGCACCGTGGCCTGGACGGGGCCCAGGCCGCCGTCCGTAGCGGACACCAGTTCCGCGGGGGCCTCGGGCCGCCAGGGCGCGGCGCCCTTCTCCCGTACCAGCCGGGTGAGCCGGGCGAGCCGGTCCGCCGGTGTCCCGGTGGTGTACCGGGTCTCGTGGACCAGAGTGAAGTGCCCGACCGCGCCGAACGCCCCGGACGGGTCGTGGTCCAGGGCCAGCCACTCGACCTTGTCCAGCTGGGGGTCCACGCTCTGGCAGCCGAGCACGACCACCGTGCGGCCGTCCCGGCGCAGCACCTGGCCCGCCCGCTGCTGCTTGTCGTGCGGCTCGCCCAGCACGACCTCGCGCAGGGTGCTCCCGAGGCCGGCGAGCGGCCCCTCGGTCAGCGCCTCGAACAGCAGGAGCAGCGGCTCGCGCTGGACGGCGGAGAGCGCGGGCGAGGCGGCCCGGTAGGCCAGCGCCCGCAGGACGCCGAGGACCGGCGTCCACACGGCGCCGATGGCGGGGACGGTGTGTTCGTCGCTCAGCCAGCCGTCACCCACGGCGTGCTGTTCGCGGTGGGCGAGCGGTTTGCCGTCGGCGGGCCTGCCGGACAGCACGTGGTTCACCGAGCGGATCTGGCGCAGCGCGGCGAATCCGCTGTGCCACGCGTTCTGCACGGCCACGACGCCGGCGGTGGCGTCGTGCAGCGCGCGGTCACCGCCGTGCTCGGGGCTGTAGTCGGCGAACATGCCCTCGGTCCGCTGCCGCGGCTGTCGCGGCAGCTCCCGCGGCGGGGTCGCCAGGTTCGAGGCCGACTCGGTGGCGCGCAGGGCCGCGTGGACGAGTGCGGCCACCCCGGCCAGCAGCCGCCGGTCGGTCAGCTCGGGCAGGGCCCGCGCCACCGCGGTCACCGCGACCTGGTCGGCGGCCGGCACCGCGGCCCTGGCCTGTGCGTCCTCACCGGCCCGGGCCAGCGCCTCCCGCCGTTCGGCCAGTGCCGTCGCCGTGGTCCGCAGCAGTTCCCCTGCCGACTCGTCGGTCAGGGCGCGCAGCACGGCCGATCCGCGCTCGTCGCGGGGGCGCAGCGCGTGCCAGAACGGGACCGGCGGCACTAGCCGGGTCCCCGCCGCGTACGCCCCGCCCGACTCGCCGAACGACACCCGGCCGAGTTCGGTGCCGTCACCCGCGTGCAGGGCGACGCTCTGGTACGTCTGCGCGACGACCGGCTCGGCCCCGCCCGGCAGCCGCAGCGCCCCCAGCGGCACCCGGCCGTTGACCGCGGCCCGCAGCGTGGCCGTCCGCCCGTCCGGAGTACCGGCGACGGTGCGCGCCTCGGCCCCCTCGCCCTCCGTGCGCACCCACCGCCCGAGCACCGTGCCGTCGGTGCCGAACGGGCTGGTCTCAAGACCGGGCTGGAGCGGCAGCACCTCGCAGGAGCCGTGCCGCAGCGAGGCGTCCTCGCGGACGGCCGACGCCAGCAGCGCGGGCAGCGAGGCACGTCCGTGCTCACCGGTCGCCGGGTCGTACTCCAGCCACACCGACTGCGTGCCCTGCCGGCCCTGACGCCAGTACGTGACGCCGTCGCCGATCACCGGGCGGCTCGGCGGCAGGACGGTGTCCCCGGCGTGCAGGGTGCGCCCACCCGTCGCCCGGCCGCCACCGGGCAGCGGGATCGACGCGTTGGCCGCGTCCATGCCGGACCACCAGCTGGGGATCTGCTCGCCGCCGACCGGGAACACCTCGGCCGGACGGTTCGACCAGTAGCCGTACTGCTTGGCTCCGTCGCGCCACATCACCAGCAACTCGCCGTCGGTGTACCGGAACCGGGGCCGCTGCCAGCGGTCCAGCTGGATGGGCAGCCGCAGTTCGTGCGTGAGCAGGATCCCGTCGGGGCCGACGACGACGGCACGGTGCCCGCGCGCCAGGATCAGCGCGGGCCATGCCTCGGTGACCGCGAGGGAGTTGTCCCGGTCCTTGCGGACCTCGGTGTCGAGCTGTTCGAGCGCCTCGTCCAGGGCGGCCCAGCCCAGCTCGTCCAGGACGCCGGCCCGCAGGGTGCGGCCGAGGACCGGAAGGATGTCGTACCCGCCGAGCAGGCGGACCGCCTGCGGACTCTCCTGCAACACCGCCCGGAACGGGCGCAGTCGCTCCAGCCGCGCCTCGACCGCGGGCAGTCCCGCGGCGGCGGCGAACTCCGCGGCCGCCTCCCGCAGCCACTCGCGCAGCACCTCACCGAGCACCGGATGCGCGGCGGCCGCGGCCAGGTCCTTGCCCTGCCCGCGGCCCAGCCCCTCGACGGCCGCGGACAGCAGGGAGCGGTACCGGGGTTCGGCCGCGACGGCCCGGAGGTCACGCCGGCCGGGCCGCTCGTCACCCAGCCACGTGCCGAGCGGCAGGTACACCTCCTCGTCCGGATCGGGGACGGTCAGGGCGACGCCCTCCGCCACGCACAGGTCCAGCAGGTCGAGGTCGGCCCCCGCCCGCCAGCGACCGGTGAACAGGTCGACGGGCCGGCCGGCCGCGCGCAGCCGCGGCACCATCCGCTCGACCAGCGCCAGCGTCGCCGGGGAGCGGTGCGAGTACGCCGCGCCGTGCTTGCGGTGCTGGGCCCACCGGGTCAGCCAGTCCGCCGCGTCGGCCTCGCCGCCCTCCTCGGTGAGCAGCAGGTCGGCCCCGCACTCGGCGAGCAGCGCCAGCCAGGACTCGTCGTCCGCCACCTCACGGCCCAGACCGGCCGGCATGATCTCCAGCAGTCGCACCCGCAGTTCGGGCCGCCGCTCGGCGAGGACGGGCAGCACCGTGCGGTAGGCGTTCCAGAAGGAGGCGGGCGCCCGTACCGCCGCCGGGGACACCAGCAGGTCGGCGACGAGGGCGCACTCCTCGGTGACCCGGTCGAGACCGGCCGCCTTGACCAGGCCGCGCGCGTCCTGCGGCAGCGAGGCGTACGGCGGCATCCCGGCCGCGCAGCGCTCCACCGTCAGCTGCCGGAACTGCGCCCAGGCGACGCCCGGTTCGAGCCGCCGCGCCAGGTCCCGCACGTACTCCTTGAGCGCCTTCACGGTGAGCGCACCGGCGAACGCGAACTCCAGGAACACCGCCCGCTGCCGCTCCTCGTCGACCGCGAGGGCGTGCACCCGCTCCGCCTCGCGGGCCTTGCCGAAGAAGGCGGCCGCGTACGTGGTGTTCTCGTGCTGGAGGAAGACCCGCGCGGCCTGCTCGTAGAACGTGGGCAGGAATTGCGGGACCGCACGGCCCAGCCGCTCGCCGAGCGTCTCGAAACCCTCCTTGGCGTTGCCCGGCTTGGACTTCGCCTGCCGGGCCAGCCGCTCCACGTCCTTGACCAGGGCTAGGGCATGGTGGCCGTTGGCCGGGTCGTGGACCAGCGCCCAGGCGGGGAAGCCCAGGGTCTCCCGGCGCACCTGGCCCACCTCGGGCGCCTCCGGGTCCCGGGCCAGGCCGAGGAAGTCCAGGGCCAGGTCCTCGGCCTCACCGAGGGTGCCAGGCACCAGCCGCACCACCCGGCGGTCGTCCAGGGCGGGGTGGGTGTACGTGCGGGCGGTCAGGACGTCGGCGTCCTCGCGTCCGGTGGTGCCCGCGGGCAGGATCGCGCCGGCGTCGAGCAACGCGGCGGTGGTGGTCTCGTCGTACGTGGTCATGCGGCCCGCTCCTCGTCCTCGATGTCCCGCCCCGCGTACAGCGCCGCCGCCATCCGCATGCCCTCCGACCAGGCGACCGGGCCGACCTGCCCCAGCTTCAGCGGCCGCCCCGCCGGGTCGGTCCACGCCAGCGGACCGGTCTCCGTCTCGTAGTAGCCGTCGAAGTCGCCGACCCAGACCCGGGCCTCCACTTGGCGGCCCGCCTCCAGCACGGAGCACACCGCGTGTCCGCCGCGCACCCGGTACCCCAGTGAGCCGGCCCGGCCGTGCAGGAACCGCAGCTCCTTGAAGACCCCGCCCGCGTACTCCTCGACCTGGGTGCCCTCCGCGTCCAGCGTCGCCGGGCGGTGCCAGACCTCGCGGAACAGCTGCTGCGCCTTCTGCTCGATCCCCAGCTCCACCGCGAACTCCCGCAGCTCCTCCAGGTCGTCGAGGAGCACCGGGTGCGGCAGGCGGACCAGTTCGGGCGTGATGCGCACGGTGTCGCCGTCGAGGTCGACGAGCCCGAGCCCGCGGCCGGTGTCGGCGTCCCGGAGGAACCCGGCCACCTCCCCGTCGGCGCCGGTGACGACCAGGTCACGCAGCGCCGACTGCCAGGCCGGGTCCGGCCAGACCTGGGTGAGGACGGCCAGCGGTACCGGCAGCGAACGGGTCATCCACCGCTCCACGTCGGCCAGGCACTGCCGTTCGTGCCGCTCCAGCCACTCGGTGAGCTGCCGCAGTCCGATCACGGCCGGATCGTCCGCCAGCTTCGCCGGCACGGACTTCAGCCGCCGCCCCGCCGCGTTGCGGCAGACCACCTTCCCGTCGTCCAGGGCCACTTCGTAGTCCCCGGCCGTCACCCACCCCATGCGTGCCTCCCCGCACCGCAGTGATCAAGTGCTGGGAACTGTAGGGGAGGCCACTGACAACACCCTTCGAGGGCCCTGCCCGCGAGGGAAGCAGCAGGCCGGGACGGGTACGGCCACGGCCCCGGCCGAGGCGGTGGGCCTCGGCCGGGGCCGTGGGAAAGGTCGGGCGGGCCGGACGTCAGTCCTCGCCCGCCTCCTTCGCGCGCTTCAGGTTCTTCAGCCGTGCGCCCTCCTTGCGGACCTCGGCCTGGGTGGCGCGCTCCTTCTCCAGCCACGCGGGCAGCTCGCGCTTCAGCTCCTCGATCTGCTCGGTGGTGAGCGCCTCCGTCACCCCGCCGCGCGCCAGCCCCGCGATGGACACGCCCAGCTTGGCCGCGACCACCGGACGCGGGTGCGGCCCGTTGGCCTGAAGCTCGCGCAGCCACTCGGGAGGGTTCGCCTGGAGCTCGGTCAGCTCGGCGCGCGAGACGACACCCTCCTGGAAGGCGGCGGGCGTGGCGGGCAGGTACACCCCCAGCTTCTTCGCCGCGGTCGCGGGCTTCATCGTCTGGGCGGTCTGGTGCGAACTCATGAGGTCAAGGGTATCGGCCGGGCGTGCGGGTGCGGACCACGTACGTACCGGGCCGTCCGCCGCCCCCGGCCACGGCCGGTTAACCTTGCCTGGTGACAGGCTCGGAGGAAACACCGTCGTTCCGGCTCGCGTACGTTCCCGGCGCGACGCCCGCCAAATGGGCAAGGATCTGGAACGAGCGCCTGCCCGGCATCCCCCTCACCCTCCACCAGGTCCCGGCCGCCGAGGTGTCCGGACTGCTGCGCGCGGGCGAGGCGGACGCCGGTCTCGTACGGCTCCCCGTGGACCGCGCGTTCCTCAGCGCGATCCCCCTCTACACCGAGACCACGGTGGTCGTCGTCCCCAAGGACCACGTGATCACCGCGGCCGAGGAGGTCACGGTCGCCGACCTGGCCGACGAGGTGCTCTGCCACCCCCTCGACGACGTCTTCGACTGGGACGCCCCGCCCGGCGAGCCCGCGTTCGAGCGCCCCGCGACCACCGAGGACGCCGTCGAGCTGGTCGCCGCCGGCGTGGGCCTCCTGGTGGTACCGCAGTCCCTGGCCCGGCTGTACCACCGCCGGGACCTCACCTACCGGACGCTCGTCGACGGTCCCGAGTCGACCGTCGCGCTGTCCTGGCCGGAGGCGGCCACCACGGACCTGGTCGAGGACTTCATCGGCATCGTCCGCGGCCGCACCGTGAACAGCACCCGCGGCCGGCAGCCGGCACAGGCGTCCCGGTCGGCACAGGGCTCGCAGGGCTCGCAGGAGAAGCCCAAGCGGTCGCAGAAGCCCGCCTCGGCCAAGGCGGCGCAGTCGCGCACCGGCGGAGCGAAGCGCACCCAGTCCGCCAAGCCCGCGAAACGAGGCAAGCCCCGCCGCCGTTCCTGACCCAGGACCGCCCCCGCGCCTTCCCCCCGCCACCGTTCCTGACCCCAGGCCCCCCGCGCCCGCTCTCCGCCGTCGGTCGTGGCTCCGGGGCTGGGCTCCGCGCCTGTTCTCCGCCGCCTCACCGGTCGCCCGGGGGCGGGCCCCCGCTCGCCCCCGGTCTGCTTCCGGACACCCCCGGCGCCTCCCCCTCCCGGGGCCCGTGCGATGTCACGATGCCATCCGGACATCCCGGATATCCCGGACATCCAGCGCTGGAGGCGCCGTGAGCCCAGAAGCAGTTGCGGACGAGGTGGTCGACGCCCGTGCCTCGTCCGCGTTCCTCGTCAACGAATCCCTCGGCTACCTGTTCCCCGCCGCACTGCGGGCGGCCGCCGTGGTGGGGGTGGCCGATCACCTGGCCGACGGGCCCCGGACCGCGGCCGAACTGGCCCGGGCCACCCGTACCGACGCGCGCAGCCTGTACCGGGTGCTCCGGCTGCTGGCCACCCGCGGCGTCTTCGAGGAGGACGCCGTCGGCCGCTTCCGCCTCACCGCCGCCGGCGACGCGCTGCGCACCGACGCGCCCTGCTCCGCACGCTCGGCCGTCCTGATGAACACCGACCGCAGCATGTGGCTGCCCACCGCCGACCTGAGCCGGTGCGTGACCGAGGGCACGTCCGCGTTCGAGCACCTCTTCGGACTGCCGTTCTTCGAGTACTTCGCGCAGGACGAGGACACCGCGGACGTCTTCCACACGGGCATGGCCGCCATGTCCGACGCCGAGAACGGGCCCATCGCCGACGCCTGCGACTTCCCGCCCACCGGGACCGTCGTCGACGTGGGCGGCGGCCACGGCGGCTTCCTGCTGACGGTCCTCGACCGTCACCCCGCCCTGCGCGGCATCCTGTACGACCGGCCGCACGTGCTGGCCGGCCACCGGCTGGACACGCCCGGGACGGCCGGACGCTGGAGCACCGAGTCCGGTGACTTCTTCACCGCCGTACCGGAGGGGGACGTGCTGGTCCTCAAGCGCATCCTGCACGACTGGGAGGACGACCAGTGCGTCGCCCTCCTCGACCGCTGCCGTGCCGCGCTGGCACCGGGCGGGCGGATCCTGGTCGTCGAGGCGGTGGTCCCGCCGGGCAACGCACCGCATCAGGCCAAGGCGCTCGACCTGCTGCTGATGGCGGCCCTGGTGGGCCGGGAACGCACCGCGCCGGAGTTCGCCGGGCTGTTCGAGGCCGCCGGCCTCAAGCCGGCACGGGTGACGCCGACGCCCACGGTGCTCTCGGTGGTGGAGGCGGTGGCCGTCTAGGCGGCCGGCTCCAGGTCCTCCGCGTCCGCCTCCGGCGCCTTCGCCCGCTCCCGCAGGTCGGCCACCGCCAGGCACAGGGCCAGCAGGATGAGTCCGACGGACGTCAGCAGGCCGAGCTGGAGTGCCTCGACGGCCGGGCCGCGGTTGGCGAGGTGCGCGAAGTACACTGAGCCCACCACGGCGATCCCGGCCGCGGAGCCGACGCGCTGGCCCGTTTGGAGCACCCCGCCGGCCGCGCCTGCCCGCTTCACGGGCACCCGGGTCAGCGTCAGCGTGGTGTTGGGGGAGACCGTGATGCCGGAGCCGATCCCACCGACGACCATCGGCAGTGCGGCCGCCCACCCGAAGCTGTCCAGCGGCACCAGCCGTACCACCGCGATGATCCCGAGCAGCCCGAGCGCCACCCCGGACAGGCCGAGAACGACCAGTTTGCGTCCGTGCCGCACCACCAGCCGGCCGCCGAGGGCGGCGCCCACCGCCGAGGCGGCCGCGAACGGCAGCACCGTGACACCGGCGGCCAGCGCGCTGTACCCCGCCGCGTTCTGTAGGAACAGGGCGAGGACGAAGAAGACCGTGGTGAAGCCCGCGAAGTAGGTCAGGCTGACCAGCGCGCCGAGCGTGAAGGACCGCAGTGCGAACAGCCGCAGATCGACCAGCGGCGCGCGCCCGAGCCGGCCCTGCCGGCGCTCCCAGGTCCAGAACAGGGCCAGCAGCAGCGCGCCCAGCGGCATCAGCGCCCACTTCGCGCGTCCGGTCCACTGCTGCTCCTGCACCAGCGGCAGCATGAGGGCGAGCACACCGGAGCCGAGGAGCAGCACCCCGACCGGGTCGAACTCCTCCCGTCTGCCGACGACGGGGAACCGCGGCAGCAGCCGCAGCCCCGCGGCCAGCGCGGCCACCCCGATGGGCAGGTTGACGAAGAACACCCAGCGCCAGCCGTCGTCGGTGCCGACGGCGTCGATGATCAGGCCGCCGGCCAGCGGGCCCACCGCCGTCGACACCCCGATGACACTGCCGAGCAGACCGAAGGCCTTGGCTCGTTCGGCGCCCTGGAACATCTGCTGGATCAGCCCCGAGGTCTGCGGCGCGACCATGCCCGCCGCCGCGCCCTGGATCAGCCGGAACACCACCAGCCAGTCGGCGCTCGCGGCGAGTCCGCAGGCCGCCGAGGCCAGCGTGAAGACCGCCAGCCCGATCAGGAAGGCCTGGCGGCGGCCGCGCATGTCGCCGAGCCGGCCCGCCGGGACGAGGGCCAGTCCGAAGGTGAGGGCGTACCCGGAGACCACCCAGGACTGGGCGGCCTCCGTGGCTCCCAGCCCGTGCTCCATGGAGGGCAGGGCCACATTGACGATCGAGGTGTCGAGCAGCGAGATGAAGCCCGCCGTCAGACAGACCCCGAGCGCCTTCCAGCGCCGGTCTTCGGTGGCCGGCCGCTGCGGCTTTGCCCAGGTCGTGGTCATACGGACACGCTATGCAGGCATCCGGGGCATCGCACGACCGGCGGAGCGAACGGCTGGCGCACTGCTCCCGACGGGTGAACGGCCCTTCGGTCAGCGCGCGTACGACGCCTTCCGGGCCGTGGCCACCACCCGGTCGCCCGCCGGTCCGTCCAGCAGTCCCCGCGCCACCCACGTGTCCACGACCGACCGCACCCGCGTCACCAGCGCCGCCTTGTCGCGGAACGGTGCCCCGGCCCACACCGCGTCCAGGAGCGAGCCGCCGTCGGGCCCCACCGGGTCGGCGACGCCGGAGTCCAGGCCGCCGAACACCACCGTGGGCTCCGAGCGCCGGAAGTAGGCGTGGCCGGGGTCCTCGGTCCCCTCGTAGAACGGGGCGAACTCCGTGCCCGACACGGTGAAATGGAGCGGGGCGTCCGGTACCGGCGTGACGGACGGCAGCAGGTCACCGGAGAGCCCCGCGTTGCCGTACAGGCCCAACTCCAGCCACTCCGTGGACGCGTTGCGGCCGACCAGGTTGACCGGGCCGTAGAACAGGGCCCGCACCGACGGATCGTCCAGCGTCCGTTCCACCCGCAGCCGGAACGGGATCGACACCCGCACGGTGTCGCCGGGCCGCCAGGTCCTGGCCACGCCGAAGTAGCTCCCCGGCACCGCGGTCCCCGGCACCGCCCGCCCGTTGACCGTCACCCGGAACCCGGCCGTCGCCCACCCCGGCACCCGCAGCCGCAGTTCGAAGGGGACGGCCCGGCCGCTCCCGCCCACGGTGAGCGTGCTGCCCTGCTCCCGCGGGTAGGCGGTGCGCTGCTCGACCGTGATGCCCCGCTCGGCCCAGGTCAGCGTGGACGGGCTGTACAGGTTGACGTACAGGGCGCTGCCGTCGGCCGCCGCGAAGTACACCGAGTCCTGGTACTTGGTGGCGGACTCCATGCCCGTGCCCTCGCAGCAGGTCGTGCCCTGCTTGGGCGTGTAGTCCCGGACATGACCGGGTGTCAGCCCGACGAAGTACGTGACGAGCGGCTTCTCCGCGTCGGCCCGGTCCTGCTTGGAGCCGAGCACCTGGTTGTACAACGCGCGCTCGTAGTAATCCATGTACGCCGGGTCCTGCTCGTGCAGGAACAGCGCCCGGCTCAGTTTCAGCATGTTGTACGCGCAGCAGGTCTCCGCCGTGGTCGCGCCGACGGTCCCGGCGATCACGTCCCGTGCCTTCCAGAACTCGGCCGTGCTGGTCCCGCCGATGCCGTAGGTGCGATGCGGTACGACCATGCCCCAGAAGTTCTTCGCGGCGGTCAGGTAGCGCTCCTCGCCGGTGGCGTCGTACAGCCGGACCAGTCCGGTGAAGATCGGGATGTGCTGGTTGGCGTGCAGCCCGTTCAGCGTGTCGGTGTTCGCGGCGCAGGCGTCGATCAGGCTGTCGAGGTCGAACAGCCGGGCCAGCGCGAGGTGTTCGGCCTTCCCGGTGAGCTCGTGCAGATCGCAGACCGCCTCGACGATCCCGCCGAACTCGCCGCTGGAGAAGATCCCCCACATGCGCTGGAGGGTCGCGGCGGGCAGCACGGAGAGCCGGGAGTACATCCAGTCGCCCATGCCGGACGCGAGGTCCAGGGCGCGTTCGTCGCCGGTGGCGGTGTGGGCGTCGAGCAGGCCCCGGAGGATCTTGTGCGCGGTGTAGTACGGCGCCCAGACCTTGGTGTAGTCGCTGCCGGTCATCGACTCCAGCAGGATGAACTGGGTCTCCGGGTAGGCCGCCAGGAAGCCGGGATGGCTCGGGCCGCCCCAGGTGCGCCGCAGGGCCGCGTCGAGACCGCGTCCCGAACCGTCCGCGAGGACCGACCCGGTCGTCTCGCCGAAGGAGTACGACACCAGGTCGCCGGTCGCCGGCACGTGCTGGAGCGCGGCCAGCTCGTCCGCGCCCAACGCCCGCGACCACACGTCGAATCCGCCGAGGGCGCCCGCGAAGACCGGGTCGGCCGGGTAGTGGGAGCGGCCGAGCCAGTGCTGGGCGAGGGGGCCCAGAGCGGCCGGGGTGAGGGACATGGCCGGGTCGCGGGCGACGGCCGTGCCGTCGACGTACAGGGTGCCGGTGCCGTCGGCGATCGTGACCGCGAGGTGGCTCCACCGGTCCAGGGGCAGCGGGGCCGTGCCGTCGAGGCCCTGCTCGGCACCCGCCCCGCCGGTGGTGATGGCGAAGCGGGGCACGCCGTTCGCGTTGCGTGCGGCGAGGTACAGGTACCGGGTGGTGTCGTCACCGAAGTCGAACACCCGCGCCCAGGCGTCCTCGTGGCCGGGCCGCACCCAGGCCGCCAGGGTGACGGCGGAGGCGTTCTGGAGCACTCCGGCCGGCAGGTCGACGTACTGGTGGGACCCGCGTTCGTTCTCGACCGCGGGCCCGCCGAGGGGCCCGGTGGTGCTCAGCACCGACGGCTCGTGCCGCAGCGCCTCGCGCACCTCGGCCAACGCCCCCACCATGGTGCGGATCCTCGCCCCGAACACCTCCTCGCCGGTGCTCGCGTACGCCTGGGCGAGCATGGTCAGGAAGTGACCGGTGTAGTGCCCGCGGAGGTTTCCGTTGGCCTCCCCGTCCAGTCCTTCCCAGCCGCCGGGCGCGACCGCGCCGCCGGTGTCCAGTCCGGCGTTGGCCCGGAACACCTGCAACAGCCGGTTCACGTCGTAGCCGCGCGCGTGGTCGAGCATCAACGCCCGTTTGTCCGCGAACAGTCCGGGGCGCAGGGTCACGTCCCCCAGCCCGAACGGCTGCACCGTCCAGGCCGCTGCGGCCGCCGTCGCCTCCGCGCCGGTCGCGGCACCGGTCCCGCCGGCGGCGGCCACCAGGGCCGTCACCTGGAGGAGGGTCCTTCGGGAGAGCGGCTGCGGCATGGGCACCTCGCAAATGTTCGGGATACCGGACGGCGTTCGTGAAATCGTCCAGACCTTAGGCAGCCGGCGAGGGAGCGTCAACGTTTCTGACCGGGACGGCAGTTCAGAGGGTGGTCAGCCAGTCGTAGGCCGCGTCGGCCGTGAACTCCGCCTGGCCGCCGTGCAGTACCAGGTCGGCCGTGGTGAACCGGCCGGCCTGGGCGGTGACATAGGGGATCGCGACACAGCGCATCCCGGCGGCGTGCGCCGCCGCCGCGCCGGGCGTCGCGTCCTCCAGGACCACGCAGTCGGCCGGGGCCGCCCCGAGACGGCGGGCCGCCTCCAGGAAGACGTCGGGTGCCGGTTTGCCGCGCGCCACCTCGTCGGCCGAGACGAACGTGCGCAGATGCGCGTCCAGGCCCGTCCCGGCCAGGATGGCCTCGATCGCCTCGGGGGAGGAGCCCGAGGCCACCGCGGACGGGACGCCCGCGGCCGCCAGCAGCTCCACGAACCTGCGCATCTCCGGGTACACCCGTGTGCCGGTGCGGGCCAGCTCCAGATAGAACCGGTTCGTCTCCGCGAGGAGTTCCGCCACCGGGGGCCGCAGGCCGTGGCGCTCCCGCAGCAGCCGCAGCGTCTCGAGGGTGCTGATGCCCACGAGCTTCTCGTGCTCCGCCCAGGTGTAGTCCCGGACGTCGTGCGCGGCCAGCGTCCGCCGGGTCGCCTCGTAGTAGTGGGGCTCGCTGTCCACCAGTGTTCCGTCGAGATCGAAGATGACCGCGAGGCTGCCGAGATCGCTCATGGGAGCCAGGATGCCGTCATCCACGCGCGGCCCGGCCGATCGACTCCACCAGCGGCAGCAGCCGGTGCGGGACACGTTCGCGCAGCGCCACCTCCGTGCGGGTGCGCACCACGCCCGGCAGGCTGATCAGCTTCTGGATCACGTCCTCCAGATGCGCGTTGTCCCGCGCCACCACCCGGGTCAGCAGATCCCCGCCACCCGTGATCGAGAACGCCTCCACGATCTCCGGTACGGCGGCCAGCGCGTCCCCCACGTCGTCCAGATGTCCCTGGGTGACCTCGATGTGCACGAACGCCAGCACCGGATGGCCGAGCGCGGCCGGGGAGAGGGCGGGGCCCGTCCCCGTGATCACGCCGTCCCGCTCCAGCCGGTCCAGCCGGGCCTGGAGGGTGCCCCGGGCGACCCCGAGGATCCGGGCGTACTCGCGCACGCTGGTCCGCGGCTGCTCCAGCAGCAGCCGCAGGATGCGGGTGTCGAGCTCGTCCACGGTCATCACTCACGACTGTACCAATGGCCCAGACCTGCGCCGCGGCGAGCTGGGCCAATGGCCTCTCGGCTGTTCGACAGTCTCCGCGACTACTGAGCCAATGGCCCAGCAGAATCGAGTCCACTTGAGCCAGATGCCCCGGCGATGCTCTCATGGCGGTGTCGATGGCGCTGCGGATCCCCGCGGCGCCTTTTCCGTGCCGCCCGTGGGAGGGGAAGCAGTGCTGAAGAGGGTGTTCACGGCTCCGGACCCGGGGCGGGTGCGGCTGCGCTTCGCCGCGCGTGCCGTGCTCGGCATCGGGCTCGCCGTCGCGGTCCCCGGAGCGGTCGGGCACTCCCTCACGGGCGCTGTCACCGGCGGTCTCGCCGCGCTGCTCGCCCTGTTCACGGTCACCGATCCCACGGTGCGCGCGCAGGCCGTCACCACCGCGCTGCTGCCCGTCGTGGGTCTGCCGGTCCTCACGGCCGCGGCCTGGCTGCACGGCGTACCGGTCGCCCGGGACCTGGTCTTCCTCGCCGTGGTCGGCGCGGGCGTGTACGCGCGCCGCTGGGGACCGCGCGGCCACAGCCTCGGCGTCTTCGCCTTCATGACCTACTTCGTGGCCCAGTTCCTGCACGCCACCCCCGGACAGCTGCCCGAGCTGTCGGCCGCCGTCCTGCTGTCCGTGTCCGGCGCGGCCCTCGTCCGGTTCGGCCTGTGGTGCTACGAACGCGGACTGCCTCCGTCGCCGGCGCCCGCCCCGCCCGCCGGTTCCGGCCTGGCCCGGGTGACCACCCGGCAGGCGGTACAGGCGACCGCGGGCGCGGGGTTCGCGCTCGTGGCGGGCCAGCTGGTGTCCGGCCAGCGCTGGTACTGGGCGGTCGGCGCCACCTGGTGGATCTTCGTCAACACCGCCTCGCGCGGCGAGACGCTGGTCCGCGGCTTCCGCCGGGTCCTCGGCACGGTCATCGGCATCGCGCTGGGCCTGCTGGTCGCCGCCCCCGTGCACGGCGCCCCCGTCCCCACCGCCGTTCTGGTCGCGGCCGCCGTCTTCGGCATCTTCTACACGGCCGCCGTCTCCTACACCTGGATGATGCTCTGGGTGACCTTCCTCGCCGAACTGCTCTACGGCCTCCTCGGCGTCCTCACCCCGGACCTGCTGGCCCTGCGGCTGGCCGAGACGGCGGTGGGCGCCCTCGGCGCCGTCCTCGCCGTGCTGCTCGTGCTGCCGGTCACCACCCACCTCACCACCGACGCCTGGATCCGGCGCGCCCTGCGCTGCGTGCACGCCTGCACGACCGAGGCCACCGCCCGGCTGGCCGGTTCCACCACCGCCGACCCGGCCCTCCGGGTGGCCGAACTGGAACAGCTGCTCGGCCGGGTACGGCTCTCGGTCGCCCCGCTGGTGCACCCGCTCGCCCCGGCGCCCGGCCGCAAGCGCCGGGCCCGCCGGGTCCTGGCCCTGCTGGACGACTGCGCCCGCGAGGTCCGCGGCCTGGTCGCCGTCGCCGCCGACCCGGAGGCCTCCCACGACGCCCGGCTGGCCGCCGCCTGCTGGCGCGTCGAGGCGGCCGTGGAGGCGCTCACCCGGGGCTCGGAGCACATCACCGCCCCCGCCGAACCGCCCACCGAACCCGCCCTCGCCCATCTGCACGGCCTGGAGCGGGCCCTGGCCGAACTCGCCGACCCGCTGCGCCCGGCCGCCCGCCCGCGTCTGGCCGCCGCCTGAGACGCGCCCCGCCCGCACGTCTTGGTCTAGACCGCAAACTGCTACCGTCGGCCCCGGACCGGCCCGTACCGACTCGTACCGGCCCGTATCGAGAGGGGACAGCGGTGACAGACGGCGGCAGGCGGCGCAGGGCGTTCATCGGGTCGTTCACGGCGGCGGGCGGACCCGGGGTCGTCACGGCCGCCGTCCACCCGCACAGCGGCGCCCTGGCCCTCCTGGAGAGCGTCGACGGCGTCCCCGACCCGTCGTATCTCGCGCTCGCACCCGGCGGACGCACCCTGTACGCGGTCAGCGAGACCGCCGACGGCGCGGTGGCCGCGTACCACGTCCACGACGACAAGCCGCGCCTCGCCGGTCCGCCGGTGCCGGTCGACGCCAGCGGCCCGACCCACCTCAGCGTCTTCGACGGGCACGTGCTGACCGCCAACTACGGCTCGGGCAGCGTCAGCGCCGTCCCCGTCCGCCCCGACGGCACACCGGCCCCCGTCCCCTCGGGGGTGCTCCAGCACACCGGCTCCGGCCCGCACGAGCGGCGCCAGCGGGCCCCCCACGCCCACCAGGTACAGCCCGACCCGAGCGGACGCTGGGCGGTCAGCGTCGACCTGGGGACCGACTCGGTCCGCGTCTGCACCCTGGAGCAGGGTGTTCCCGTCCTGCACCGCGAATTCGCGCTGCGCCCCGGCTCCGGCCCCCGCCACCTGGTGTTCCACCCCGACGGCCGGTACGCCTACGTCGTCAACGAACTCACCCCGACCGTGACCGTCTGCCGCTGGGACGCCGGCACCGGGACCCTGCGGCCGCTGAGCGAGACGCCGGTCCTGCCCGGCGCGCCCGCCGGCGACGCGTACCCCTCTGGCATCACCGTGTCGCCCGACGGCCGCTTCCTGTGGACGGCGACCCGCGGCGAGGACGTCCTGACCACGTTCACGATCGAGGAGGACCGCCTGCGCCTGACGGCGACGGTCCCCTGCGGGGGCCACTGGCCCCGGGCGCTCACCGAGTCCGACGGCCACCTGTACGCGGCGAACGAACGCTCCGGGAACATCACCTGGTTCACCGTCGACCAGGAGACCGGCCTGCCCCGCTACGACGGTCAGGTGGAACTCCCGGCACCGTCCTGCGTCGTCTTCGGCTGAGGCACCCCGTCCGGGGCGTGGGGAACCGCGCGCTCAGCCCCCACGGGCCCGCGGCCGGAGGCGGATCGCACCCCCGGAAAGACCGATGGCTCCCTCTCCGGGAGAGGGAGCCGTGGGCTTGCGCCGGCTCGGCGGACCGGCGTGCCGCCGGCTCAGCGGACCGGCGTGCCGCCGGCTCAGCGGACCGGCGTGCCCTGCGGCTGCTGCGGAGCGATCCCCAGCGCCGTCGTGTACTTGGCCAGCGCCAGCTTCCCGATCGCGGGATACGCCCCCAGCGGCTCGGCCGTGGCGCAGCCGGCCTCCTCCGCGGCGGCGCCGAGCAGCGCCGCGTCGATCTCCGGCCCGATCAGATAGGGCGCCAGCGCCAGCTGCTGCGAGCCCGAGTTCCGCAGCTGCTCGGCGACGGAGGCGATCGAACCCTCCTGGTCCAGCGCCGCGGCCATCACCGGCACGGCGAGGCGGGCGGCGAGCAGCATGCCGGTGATCCCGGCGGCCTGCACCGCCTCGTCGCCGCCCACCGACGCCAGGATGATGCCGTCCGCGGCCGTCGCCACGGTGAACAGCCGCGCCCGGTCGGCGCGGGCCAGACCGGCCTCCGACAGGCGCACGTGCAGTGCCTCGGCGAGCAGCGGGTGCGGGCCGAGGACATCCGTCAGGTCGGCGGCGACCCGGCTCTCCATCACCGCGTGGCGGACCTGGCGCAGCAGCGCGCTGTCCGGGCCGGCCAGCAGCGGCACGACGACGGCGACCGGGCCGTCGGGGGCCTTTATGCCCTCGACACCCGCGGCGACGGCCTGCTCGTAGCGGGCGGTGCGCTCCTCGGCGGCACGGGCGAGCACGGACTGGAGGGTGGGGAACTCCTCGTCGTTCCCGTCCAGGTACCCGATCCGGGCGTCCAGGCCGGGCAGCTCGGATCGGGCGATGCTCACGACCTCCTCGGCGAGGCCGCGCGTGGCCGCGCTGGGCGTACCCGGCACCGCGAGGACGAGCGCGGGCGCGTCATCGGGGGCCACCAGCGGCTCGGGACGGCGGTGCCGTCCGGGCTGGCGGGGGCGCGGCATTCGTACTGGCAGGCCGGCGGGCCCAGTGGGGGAGCTCATGGCGCCGCATGTTACTGGCTATCTGGGCTCTGCTGTTCGGGGAGGGTGCAGGTGAGCGGTATCCGTCCGGTTTTGTCTGATGAGTTACGCATGATTCGGAGGTGATCCGGCCATCTGTCGGACACTTCGGCTCCCAGTGGGATCAATCCGCTTTTGTGCGCACCACGCAGAGCAGCCGTTCATCACCCGGCAGGGTGAGCCGCCCACGGGCCAGGTCACCCGCGACGCGTACCGCTCCGTGCAGCGGATCGCCCGCCGCCGGCACCCGCCGGGCGTGCGGCAGCAGAGCGGTCAACTCCTCGGCCAGCGGAACCAGCAGCGGATCGCCGAGCTTGAACAGGCCACCGGTGACGGCGACTCGGGGCGCACCCTCGGCGGGACAGACGGCGGCGGCCGACTCGGCCATGTGCCGGGCCGCCGCACGCAGGATCCCGGCCGCCACCGGGTCGTCCGCGGCGCTGTCGGCGACCTGAGGGGCGAACGAGGCCAGCACGGCGGACCGGTCGGAACGTGGATAGAGCAGGCCGGGCAGCCCGGCCAGCGGACCGAACCGCTCCTCGGCGCGGGCCCGCAGCACGGCCGAGCCGCCGTCCCGCCCGTCGAAGGCGCGCAGCGCCGCCTCCAGCCCGGCCCGGCCGATCCAGGCGCCGCCGCCGCAGTCGCCGAGCAGGTGCCCCCAGCCGTCCGCCCGCCGCCAGCCGCTCAGATCGGTACCGATCGCGATCAGACCGGTGCCGGCGGCGATCACCGCGCCCGGGCGGGGTCCGAGGGCACCGGCGTACGCCGTCACCGCGTCGGCCGCCAACGCGACGGTCCGCACGCCGAGTTCCCGGGCCAGCGCACCCGGCAGCTCGGTCCGCAGGGCGTCCCCCAGGGTGGCCAGTCCGGCCGCGCCGACGACCACCGTGTCCATCCGGTCCAGGCCGTACTCGGCGGCCGACGCCCGTGCCATGGGCAGTACTTGCTCCAGCAGATGCCCGGGGTCGATGCCCCGCGCCCCGGTCCGTACCGGCACCCGCGACTCCCGCGGCACGGACGGCTCCCGCCCCGGCACCCCGACGACGGCCCGCAGCCCGGAGCCACCGGAGTCGACGGCGAGGAACCCGGACACCGGCCGCTCCGATCCGGCGGCCCCGCGGATCCCGCCGGCCGCGGCGGTCACGGCAGCCACCGGCCGGCCGGCCCGGGGCCGGCGTGGCTGAGCGGCTCGACAGCCGGACGCAACAGGCTGCCCTCCTGCCCGGTGGCCGCCCGCGCGTTCCGCGGGACCGGCTCGACGACCTTGACGATCTCGGCGAGAAGACCTCGACGACCTCGACGAGAAGACCTCGGCGAGCGGAACTCGACGACCTCGGCGAGAAGAGAAGAGTAGCGCCGCCGACGGCTTCCGCGGGCGGGGACTTCTGGCTCTGTGCGGGGCGCCCGAGGGTGCCAGTAGGGTGACCTGCTGTGGCACCACGACCCTTGTACGAACTTGTCGAAGCGGGCTGGGCGAAGGCCCTCGAACCCGCGGCCGAGCGGATCGCCTCGATGGGGGACTTCCTCCGGGCCGAGATCGCGGCCGGCCGGACCTATCTCCCGTCCGGCGCGAACGTCCTGCGGGCCTTCCAGCAGCCCTTCGACGACGTCCGCGTCCTGATAGTCGGTCAGGACCCCTATCCCACGCCGGGGATGGCGATCGGACTGAGTTTCGCGGTCTCGCCGGAGGTGCGTTCGCTGCCGGGCAGCCTGGAGAACATCTTCCGGGAGATGCACTCCGACCTGGGGCTGCCCCGGCCCTCCAACGGGGACCTCACGCCGTGGACCCAACAAGGGGTGCTGCTGCTCAACAGGGCGCTCACCACGGCCCCGCGCAGTCCGGGCGCCCATCGTGGCAAGGGCTGGGAAGAGGTCACCGAGCAGGCCATCCGGGCGCTGGCGGCGCGCGGCAAGCCGCTGGTGTCGATCCTGTGGGGGCGGGACGCGCGCAATCTGCGGCCGCTGCTGGGGGATCTCCCGGCGATCGAGTCCGCCCATCCCTCGCCCATGTCCGCGGACCGCGGTTTCTTCGGCTCCCGCCCGTTCAGCCGGGCCAACGACCTGCTCGCCCAGCAGGGGGCCGAGCCGGTGGACTGGCGACTGCCGTAAGCCCGACGGGGTCCGCGCCTCGGGAACGGCGCACCGCTTCGGGAACGGCGCACCGCTTCGGGAACGGCGCACCGCTTCGGGAACGGCGCACCGCCTCGGGAACGGCGCACCGCCTCGGGCGATCGGTGACGGCCCGGCCCGCCGGGGTGTGCGGGACCCGGCGGGCGGACTCTCCCGTTCTTCCTGTTCTTCCTGATGCCCGGCCTCAGCCGAGGACCGCCGCCCGCACGCACAGCACGTCCGGGAGGTGCGAGGCCAGCTGCCGCCAGCTGTCCCCGTCGTCGGCCGAGGCGAACACCTCGCCGTTGCGATTGCCGAAGTACACCCCCGCGGGGTCCGCGTCGTCCGTGCACAGCGCGTCGCGCAGCACCGTGCCGTAGTGGTCCTGCGCGGGCAGCCCCGCCGACAGCGGCTCCCAGGTCCGGCCCCCGTCGGCCGTGCGGAAGACCCGGCAGCGGCGCTGTGCGGGGACCCGGTCGGCGTCCGCGTTGATCGGGAAGACGTACGCCGTGCCCGCGCGGTGCGGATGGCCGGCCACCGCGAACCCGAACGTGGACGGCAGCCCCTCGCCGATGTCGGTCCAGTGCGCGCCGGCGTCGTCGCTCCGGTAGACCCCCCAGTGGTTCTGCAAGTAGAGCCGGTCCGGGCTGCCCGCGTCCTGGGCGATCTTGTGCACGCACTGACCGAACTCCGGGTCGGGGTCCGGCAGGAACACCGCGGAGACACCGGAGTTGGACGGCTTCCAGCTCGCGCCGCCGTCGGTGGTGCGGAACACGCCCGCGGTGGAGACGGCGACCGTCACCGCCTTCGGGTCCCGCTGGTCCGTGACGACCGTGTGCAGGCCCTCACCGCCGCCGCCCGGCACCCACCTGTCACGCGTGGGGTGTTCCCACAGCGGCCGGACCAGTTCGAAGCTCTCCCCGCGGTCCTCGGACCGGTACAGCGCGGCCGGTTCGGTGCCCGCGTACACCACCTCCGGTTCCGCGGCGGCCGGGTGCAGCTGCCAGACCCGCTCCAACGAGGCTCCCGTCTCCTTGGGGAACCTCACGGCGGGCCGGGCCGGTTCGGTCCAGCTGCGGCCCAGGTCGTCGGAGTGGAAGACCGACGGGCCCCAGTGCGCGCTGTCGCCGCCCGCCAGCAGCCGGGGCCGGCCGCCCCGGTTGTCGATGGCGACCGAGTAGATCGCCTGCGCGTTGAAGTAGGGACTCTCGTCGAACTCCCAGGTGCCACCTCGTCGCCGCCCGAGAAACAGGCCCTTACGGGTGCCCACGGCGAGCAGTACCTCGGTCATGCCGATCACCTCCATGACGTCCTTGTCACAGCAGACCCTCACCTTTCGGCCAGTCTGCACCCCACCACTGACAGTCACCCCCGTGCGGGCGTCATCGCAGCTCAGAGCCGTCGTGTCGGTCGGTCGAACGAGGTGACGGAACGCGTTCCGGAAGACGCCTGCGCGACCGGGGTCACTCGTGCGACCGTCGACTCGGAGGTTCGCCGTGAGCAACAAGGCGGCCTCTGCCGTATGGGAGGGCGGTCCGGGCTGTCCGTGCGCGCGTGAGGAGGATGCCTTTGAAGGCGTTCCGTGGTCCGAAGGTCTGGCTGTGGCGCTGGCGGCGCAACCCGCTGAAGCGTCGCGCCGACACGGTGGAGGCCTGGGTGCTGCTCGGCGCCTGGCTGTTCACCCTGCTGGCCGGAGTGCTCGCCGGGCTCGCGGCGGCCCGGTCGGTCGAGGGCGGGCTGGCCCGCGAGCGCGTCGAATGGCACCCGGTCGTGGCCCATGTCATGGAGAAGGCCCCGGGCACACCCCGGGACGGGTCCGGCTCCGCCGGCGGTGAGCGGGTCTGGGCGAGAGTGGGCTGGACCGTCGAGGACGGCACGGTGCACACCGGCCAGGCGCGGGTGGCGGCCGGCAGCAGGGAGGGCACTCCGGTCACCGTCTGGACGGACCCGCGGGGCCACCTCGTCACCCGGCCCGCCACCGCCTCCGAGGCCCACCTGCGTGCCGCGTTGATCGGCGGCCTGGTCGGGCTGAGCGGGGCGGCCGTGCCGTTCGTCGCCGGACTGGTGGCGCGGGGCCGGCTGGAGCGACGGCGGATGGACCGCTGGGACGCGGAGTGGTCGCGGCTCGGGCCGCAGTGGGGCCGCACGACCGGCTGAGGCCCCGCACCCGGCCCGACGGCGCGGGGCCACGGGGCGGCGACGACGCGACGCCCGGCCCCGCCCGCCGCCGACACCCACCCCGACACCCGTGCCGCCGTCAGCGGCTCGTCAGCACCTTCCGGCCGGCGCGGTGCCCGTCCTCGGCCGCCTTGCCCCGGTGAGCGGCTCGTCAGCACCTTCCGGCCGGCGGTGCCCGTCCTAGGCCGCCCTGCCCCGGTGAGCGGCTCGTCAGTGCCTGGCGGTCGGCGGTGCCGGGCCCCGCCGCCGTGCCCCGGTCAGCTGCTCGGCAGCAGCCCTCGGCAGGTGGCGAGCAGGTGCTCGTCCTGGGCGATGTCATGGCTGCCGTACCCGCCCGGCCGCGCCGTGTGCCGCCGGGCGGTGGCCAGTTCGGCCGTCACCAGGTCGTGCAGTGGGGCACCCGCCGGGCCCATCGCCGCCAGGTACTCGGCGATCGCGCAGCGCGTGTACGGGTTCTGGGACCAGGCGGACCGGAACACCGGCAGCACGGGCTCCGGATCCCCCTCGATCCGCCACAACGCCCCCGCCGCGCAGATCCGTTCCCACACCCGGCCCGACCCGGCCAGCGCACGCAGCGCGGGCAGCGCCTGCCGTGCGGCTCCGCCCAGCCGCCCCAGCTGCTCGGCCGCGGTCCGGGCACCCCGGCTCCGGCCGAAGGTCAACTCCCGTAACAGCACGGGGAGTACCGCCTCCGCGTCGCCCTCCGCCGCCCACAGGGCCCCCGCCGCCGACGCCGCGTGCCGGGTGTCGAGCAGCGCGCGCAGCACCGGCGCGGCCGCCCGGGCGGCCGTACCCAGCGCGTCGAGCGCCCGCACCGCCTGCCCCGCCAGGGACTCCCGCGCCCCCAGCCCGTCCGGCGCGCCGCGCAGCAGCCGCAGCACCTCCGGCACCGCCGCGGGATCCGCCAGCGCGGTGACCGCCGCCAGCAGCGGTGCGGCCAGCTCGGCGGCCTCGGGCGAGTCCAGCGGGACCCGGCCGAGACGGTGCCGCAACGCGGGGGCGAGCGGGGCGGCCGCCCGGCCCAGGTGCGCCACCTCGAAACCCAGACCGCCGGGCACCACGGGTCCCGCGAGCAGCTGGGCCAGTGCCGGTACCGCGCGCGGATCGCCGCTTCTGGCCAGGGCCTTGAGAGGTCCGCCCAGGGAGGGTCTGCCGCGCTCCCAGGTGCGCACCCACAGGTCGGGCCGTACCGTCACCAGGGCGTGCAGTTCGTCGGCCGCGGGCGCGGCCAGCGCGAACAGCTCCGCGAGGACCGAGACGGCCGCGTCCCGCAACTGGTCCTCCTCAGGGCGCAGTTGGGCGCCGATCAGGGCGACGGGAGCCGTGAAGTCCGCGCGCCACTCGCGGAACAGCCCGGCCGACATCCGCACCGCGTTGCACCGGTCCATCGCCCCCGGGCTGCTCAACTGACCCACGAGCAGGGCGATCCGGTCCGCCACCCGGTCGTCCAGCGCGCGGTGCAGGGTGCGCAGCAGCGACGAGCCCTCCTCGTCCGACGGCCGTAGCCGCCGTATCCGGCCGACGAGCGTGTCCGTCTCCGCCCGGTCCGGGCCGGCCGACCGGTGCTCGGTCCGCTCCCTCAGCAGCCGGACCGCGGTCGGTACGAGCCCGGCGGGCAGCCGCTCCGGCGCGCCGAGGGCCAGCTGCCCGAGCGCCGCGAGCCGGGCGCCCGGCGGGTACGGCGGCTCGCTCTGCGCGGCCAGCAGGTCCACCGCAGCGGCCGCCCGCTCCGGATGGCGCAGGACGA
The DNA here is from genome assembly GCF_001005085.2 of Streptomyces humi. Classification (GTDB taxonomy): domain Bacteria; phylum Actinomycetota; class Actinomycetes; order Streptomycetales; family Streptomycetaceae; genus Streptomyces; species Streptomyces humi. Next base: position 86,272 of record NZ_LBMU02000069.1, on the reverse strand, counting down.
ACTGGCCGAGGGCCGCGGTCAGCGACCCCAGCACCTGCTCGTCGGCCTCTGCCGTGATCCGCCGGGCGAGCAGCTCCAGAACCCGCGCCGGTTCGTCGAGGAACCGGACCAGCGCCCCGGCCGCCGCCCGCCGCACCCAGGGGCACGGGTCCTCGGCCAGCGCCACGAACGCCTCGGCTCGCGCGCGCACCGCGCCCTGGGCCCGCGCGCCCGCGCTCTCCGCCCCTATGCTGACCAGCAGTTCCACTATGGCGCCGCGGTCGCGGACCTCCACGCGGGCCGCGAGCGTGAACAGGAAAGGGACGCAGGCGAGCGTCGAGTCGTACACGTTGCCCTGGTGGTGCACCGAGCCGTACATCCCGTCGAGCGCGGCCTCCCGCTCGGCCGCGTCCGCCGAGGCCAGTCCGCGCAGCAGGGCGGGCACGTCCGCCGCGCTGCCGTGAGCGTGCCGCAGCGAGGTCCAGTCGACCTCGTCGATCCCCGTGAACACGTTGTCCTCCCCAGGCGAGTACCACCTGTTCGGGAGTCTGCACCACGGCACTGACAACAATGCGGAATCGGGCGGCGACTGTGTGCGATCCGTCGACGGTCACCGGCCAACGACGCGCGAGCAGCGGTCAGTTCGCGTCGGGCAGCGCCCGTTCCAGGATCGGGTCGAGTGCGGCCCGGGCGGGCAGCGTGCCGAACGCGTACCCCCAGTCGCCGTCCAGCCGGGTCGCGCAGAAGGCGTCGGCGACGGCGACGGGGGCGTACCGGACCAGCAGCGAGGCCTGGAGGGCCAGCGCCATCCGCTCGACCAGCCGGCGGGCGCCCACCTGATCGGTCTCCGCCAGTCCGGCCTTCAGCCGGGCGACCGCGCCGTCCAGCCGGGCGTCCGCCCCGCGCGCGTGCGCGAGTTCGCCGAAGAAGGCGTCGGCGGCGCCGGGTTCGCGGGACAGCGCGCGCAGCACGTCGAGTGCGTTGACGTTCCCGGAGCCCTCCCATATCGACAGCAGGGGTGCCTCCCGGTAGTGCCGGGGCATGCCGGAGTCCTCGACGTAGCCGTTGCCGCCCAGGCACTCCAGGGCCTCCGCGGTGAAGGCCGGACCGCGCTTGGTGACCCAGTACTTGCCGACGGCCGTCGCGATCCGGCGGAACGCCCGCTCCTGCTCGTCCCCGCGCACCGCGCGGTCCGCCGCGCCCGCGAGCCGCAGCGTGAGCGTGGTCGCGGCCTCCGACTCCAGCGCCAGGTCGGCCAGGACGTTGCGCATCAGCGGCTGGTCGACGAGGCGCGCGCCGAACGCGCTGCGGTGCCGCACGTGATGACCGGCCTCGACGAGTGTCCTGCGCATCAGGGTCGCCGAGTTCATCACGCAGTCCAGCCGGGTGCAGTTGACCATTTCGATGATGGTCTTCACGCCCCGCCCCTCCGGTCCGACCAGCCAGGCCACGGTCCCTTCGAACTCGGGCTCCGAGGACGCGTTCGACCGGTTGCCCAGCTTGTCCTTCAGCCGCTGGATGCGGAACGCGTTGCGGCTTCCGTCCGGCAGCACGCGCGGCACCAGGAAGCACGACAGGCCGCCCGGCGCCTGCGCCAGCACCAGGAAGACGTCGCACATCGGCGCCGAGGTGAACCACTTGTGCCCGCGCAGGGTGTAGACGCCGGGCTCGGAGGTCGGAGCGGCGGTCGTGGTGTTCGTCCGTACGTCCGAACCCCCCTGTTTCTCTGTCATGCCCATACCGGCGAGCAGTCCGGGCTTGTCCGCCGGCACCCGCAACCCCGGTTCGTAGACCCTGCTGGTCAGCAGCGGTTCGTACACCTTCGCCAGTTCGGGCTGGGCGCGCAGCGCGGGCACGGCGGCGTAGGTCATCGACGTCGGGCAACCATGGCCGGATTCGGTGTGTCCCCAGACCAGCCCGCCCGCCGTCCGCGCCACATGGGCGCCGGCCCGGTCGTCCCCCCAGGCCGCCCCCGCCAGTCCCTCGGCGACGGCCGTCCGCATCAGGTGGTGCCAGGCGGGGTGGAAGGCGACCTCGTCGATCCGGTTGCCGTACCGGTCGTGGGTGCGCAGCTCCGGTTCGTGGCGGTTGGCCAGCTCACCCCACTCCTGCGCCTCCGCGCTGCCGGCCAGGACCCCCAGCCGCCGGATCCCCTCCTCGGCCCACCCGGCACCCTCCCGGCGCACCCCTTCGAGCAGGGCCCGGTCGTCGGAGGCGTCGTAGGGCGCGAGGGGCGGCGCCTGGTTCGTGACGTCGTGGGTGGCCGTGGCCGTGGCGGTGGCGGTGGCGCCAATGGGGTCGATGGCGGTGGTGCGCTGCGGCCCGCGGAGCGAGGCGGTGGAGTCCATGACCTCCATGTTGCACTCTTCCTGCGATCGCAGAAATATTGCAATACGCTGCCGCCCGTACAGTACGTGACCATGCACATGAACGTGTCCGCCGAGGCCGCCGGCACCGACCTGCGGCCGCTGTCCGCCCGGTCGGTCGTGCTGAGCCTGCTGCTGGGCACGCATCCGCCGGAGCTGCCGGTGAAGGACCTGGTGCGGCTCGTGGAACCGTTCGGGATCGGTGGCTCGACGCTCAGGGCCGCCCTCAGCCGTATGACGGCGTCCGGCGACCTCCGCCGTACCGACGACGCCGTCTACGGCCTCAGCGAGCGGCTGCTGACCCGCCAGCGACGCCAGGACGAGGCGGTACGACCCCGTACGCGCGCGTGGCACGGCGACTGGGAGATGCTGGTCGTCACGGCCTCCGGCCGCGGCCCCGCCGAACGGGCGGACCTGCGCACCCGGCTGACCGCCCTGCGGCTCGCCGAACTGCGCGAGGGGGTCTGGCTGCGCCCGGCGAACCTGGTGCGGGCCCTGCCCGCGGACCTGCTGACGACCACCGAGTCGTACACCTGCCGGCCGGCCCGTCCCGCACCCGAACTGGCGGCCTCCCTCTGGCCGTTGACCACCTGGTCCGCCCGGGCCCGGGCCCTGCTCGCCCGAGCGGCCGAATCCCCGCTCCCGCCGGACCGCTTCACGGTCTTCGCGGCGGCCGTCCGCCACCTGCTGACGGACCCGGTCCTGCCCCCGGAACTGCTGCCGCCCGACTGGCCGGCCGACCGCCTGCGCGCGGCCTACGCGGCCTACCGTGCGGAACTGGGCGAGCCGACGCCACCCCCGGGCGACTGACACCCCGAAGTGCCACACCGGCACGGCGGAACCCCTGGCCGCCCGTCGGCAATCCGGGTGCGCCAGGTGGCTCGGGCCTGGCAGGATCCGCGTATGCCCGTCGCCGAAGTGTCACCCGGAGTGTCCATCGCCCACGAGGTCTTCGGTGATCCCGGTGACCCCCCGGTGCTGCTCGTGATGGGTTTCGGCGCCCAGATGATCGCCTGGCACGAGGACTTCTGTCAGGCGCTGGCGGACCGCGGGCGGTACGTGATCCGCTACGACAACCGCGACAGCGGACTGTCCACGAAGTTCGACGAACATCCCGTCGAGGTGGGCCGGTTCATCGCCACGGTCCGCTCGGGAGACATGGCCGCCGCTCTCGCCATGGTCCCCTACGGCTTGCAGGACATGGCCGACGACGGCCTGAACCTGCTCACCGTGCTCGGTGTCGGACGGGCCCACGTGGTCGGCGCGTCGATGGGCGGAATGATCGCCCAGACGATGGCCATCAGCCACCCGGAGCGGGTGCTGACGCTGACGTCCATGATGTCCTCCACCGGCGAGAGCGAGTACGGCAGGTCCAGCCCCGAGGCCCGTGCGGTCCTGTTCGGCCCGAAGCCCACCGACCGCGAGGGGTACATCGCCGCGGCGGACCGGGAGTTGGCGTGGGCGTCGAGGCGGTACGGCGACCCGGCGGCGCTCCGGGAGCTGGCCGCCGCCAGTTATGACCGCGGCCTCCACCCCGCCGGGATCGGGCGTCAGCTCGGCGCGATGGTGCTCGGCGGCTCACGCGCGGACGCGCTCCGGGAGCTGCGGGTGCCCACCCTCGTGATCCACGGCCTGGACGACACGCTGATCGACGTCAGCGGTGGGCGCCGCACGGCGGACCTGGTGCCAGGAGCCGAACTCCTGCTGATCCCCGACATGGGACACGACCGCCCGCGCCCGCTCTGGCCCGAGCTCATCGACGCGCTGGCGGCCCACACGGGCTGAGCCCCGCTCCACGGACAGGTCCGGGAGCGCGCGACCGGGTCGTCGCCGCCCGATGAGCGGCGACGGCCCGGTCGCCCGGCTCACTTGTAGGTGATGTCCGAACTCGCGTACTTGCAGTACGTCCCGTCCGGGCCGCTCCCGTTCGTCGTCGGTTCCGCGCCCGTGTTGTTGCCGATGTACTTCTGGCAGGGCACGATCTTCTTGCTGCTGTCCCCGACGATCGTGATGTTCTTCAGGGTGGCGCTGTCGCCGTAGTTGGTGTTGATGCCGACCAGCGCGCTGCCCTTGTACGTCGCCTCGATCGTGTTGAGGTTGATGGTGCGCTTGTACTGCGTGGAGCAGTTGCCGCAGGAGCGGACCAGCTTGCCGAAGGTCTGCACCGCGAAGTTGGACACGTTCAGCGTCCCGGCGCCGTTGAACTGGAAGACCTTGTCGCTGGCCTCCTTCGCGCCGCCGCCGGAGACGGTGTAGACGTTCGAGGACGAGGAGCCGCGGAAGGTCGCCGCGTCCTCGCCGACGTCCTCCCACCACACGTTCTGAAGCGTGCAGCTGCCCTCGCAGTGGATGCCGTCCGCGGCGGGCGCCCCGATGATGACGTTCTTGAGGACCGTGCCGGCCGCCAGGTCGAGGAGGGGGTCCTGGTCCTCGCTCTGGCCGCCGGTGCCGAGGTCGCCGCTGCCGTAGAGGCGCAGCATCCCGTAGTCCTTGGTGCCCGACAGCTTGATCGTCGCGCTGACGGCCTGGCTGCCGCTCGCGGTCGGCCAGGTGGCCGCGTCCGCGCGGGATCCGTCTGTCATGATCATGCCAATCGACAGTCCCAGGGCGGCCAGTCCGCCCGCCAGTGCGCGCGCACTGGTCCGTGCTCGTGCTCGTGAAGTCATGTCCCGTGTGCCTTCTTTCGAGTGGGGGGTCTTGCGTACGCCAAGAAGTCGGCTCTGTACGTGAACGACGTACAGCTCCTTGAACGTCTTGTACGGAGACCAGCTCAAAAGGGGTCGATTTACGGCCCCTCGGTCACGGTGCTGAACGGAACGTAGGGTGAAAGCGCTTTCTAGTCAAGGGCTGTGGGAGCGCTTCCAGGAGAGCCGTGTCCATGCCACGATGCCGGAGGTGTCCCGCAGCCCTTCGTCAGGAAGGCCCCCGTGAAGCCGCAGCCCAGCAGAACCCCGCTCGCCACGCTCCTCAGCGCCGGTGTCCTCGCCCTCGCCCTGGTGGTGACCGTCACCGCCGTCACGGCGCTGGTCCGCGGCCCCCGGCAGGCCGCCGCGCACACCGCGCGGGGCGGCCACTGGGTGACCGCCTGGACCGGAATGCCGCAGCTCACCGAGCCCGGCAATCTGCCGCCGGCGCCCTTCACGGGGGAGGCCTCGGTCCTGGCCGACACCACGCTGCGGCAGACCGTCCGGGTGACCGCCGGGGGACACCGGCTGCGGCTGCGCTTCTCCAACGCCTACGGCGACACCCCCCTGCCGCTCACCTCGGTGACCGCGGCGTTCCCCGAGGGCGGCCGGGCGGGCGTCAGCGCCGTCGTCCCCGGCAGCGTCGAGCCCGTCACCTTCTCCGGGCGGGCCGCCACCGTGGTGCCGGTCGGCGCCGAGGTCGTGTCCGATCCCGTGGAGATGGAACTGGACCCCGGTGCCGAGCTCGCCGTCACGGCGTACACCGCGCAGGGCCAGCCCGATCACGCGCTGACCTCGCACCCCGGCTCGCGCACCACGTCGTACCTGCTGCGTGGCGACCACGTCCGGGACCAGGACCTCGCCGGTGCCACCCCGGTCGACCACTGGTACCTGCTGAGCGACGTCGAGGTTCCGGCGCCGGCCGCGACCCGTGCCGTCGCCGTCCTCGGTGACTCCCTGACGGACGGCCGCGGTTCCACGACCAACGGCAACGACCGCTGGCCCGACCAGTTCTTCGACCGGCTCCGGACCCGTGCCGGGGATCCGCGCCTCGCGGTCCTCAACCAGGCGGCCGGCGGCAACCGCGTCCTGAACGACGGCCTCGGCCCCAACGTCCTGGCCCGCCTCGACCGGGACGTGCTGTCCCGCAGCGGAGTCTCCTGGCTGATCGTCTTCGAGGGCGTCAACGACATCGGCACCGCCGCCGCCACCCCGCAGGCCCAGCGGGCCGTCGCCGACGACCTGATCGCCGCCTACCGGCAGATCGTCGTCCGCGCCCACGCCCAGGGCATCCGGGTCTACGGCGCCACCCTGCTGCCCTTCGGTGGCAACGCGTACGACGACGGTGCGGGCGTCCGCGAGACGGCCCGGCAGCGCGTCAACGCCTGGATCCGCGGCCCCGGACACTTCGACGCGCTGCTGGACTTCGACCAGGTGGTCAGGGACCCCGCGGACCCCGGCCGGCTGCGGGCCGACCTCCAGGTGGGGGACTGGCTGCACCTCAACCCGACGGGCTACGGGGCACTGGCGGCCGCGATCCCGACCCGGCTGTTCGACCCGAGCTCCTGACACCGCAGGCGGCCCCCTAGGCCGTCGGGCCGGCCTCGCTCGGCACGGTCCGCGGGGACGAACCCGTTCCCGCCGGCAGGTGGTTGAAGAGCAGGTTCAGGGCGATCGCCGTCAGGCAGCCCGCGCTGATGCCGCTGTTCATCACCGTCTGGAACCAGTCAGGGAACTTCTCGTAGACCGTCGGCACGCCCACCGGCAGCAGGCCGACCGCCACCGAGACGGCCACCACCGTCAGGTTGTGGCTGCCCTTGAAGTCGACGGTCGCGAGCGTGCGCAGACCGCTCGCCGCGACCGTCCCGAACATCACCAGACCCGCACCGCCCAGCACCGGCGCCGGAATCGCCGCGACCACCGCGCCCAGCTTGGGCAGCAGGCCCAGCAGCACCAGGATGCCGCCGGCCGCCGCGACCACCCAGCGGCTGCGCACCCGGGTCATCCCGACCAGGCCGACGTTCTGCGCGTACGCCGTGTACGGGAAGGTGTTGAAGACACCGCCCAGGACGGTGGACAGCCCGTCGGCGCGCAGGCCGTCCGCCAGGGAACGCGGCTCGACCCGGCGGCTGGTCATCTCGCCCACGGCGATCAGGTCACCGGTCGTCTCCGTCATGGTGACCAGGGCCACCACCAGCATGGAGACGATCGCCGAGGCGCGGAACGTCGGGGTGCCGAAGTGGAACGGCGTGCTGATGCCCAGCCAGTCGGCGTCCCGCACCCCGCTGAAGTCGGTGAACCCGAACGGCACGGCCACCGCCAGGCCGACCGCGATGCCGATCAGGACGGCGATCCGGGCCAGGGCGGCGGGCGCGAACCGCTGCACGCCGATCACCACCGCGAGCACGAAGGCCGCCAGCGCCAGGTTCTTCGGCTCCCCGAAGTCCTTGGCGCCCGCGCCGCCCGCCGCCCAGTTGCCCGCGACCGGCAGCAGCGAGACCCCGATGATCAGGATCACGGTGCCGGTGACCAGGGGCGGGAAGAAGCGCAGCAGTCTGCCGAAGACGGGCGCCAGCAGCATGATCGCGAGGCCGGCCACGATCACCGAGCCGTAGATCGCGGGCAGTCCGCCGCCCGTCGTACCGATCAGGACCATCGGCGACACCGCCGCGAACGTACAGCCCTGCATGATCGGCAGCCGTACGCCGAAGCGCCAGCAGCCGACGCACTGGATGAGGGTCGCGATCCCGCACACCAGCAGGTCGGCGGTGATCAGATAGGCCAGGTCGGCGGGCGACAGCTTCATGGCGCCACCCACGATGAGCGGAACGGCGACGGCCCCCGCGTACATCGCGAGCACATGTTGCAGCCCGAACGCGGCCAGTTGCCGTACGGGCGGGACCTCGTCGACGGGGTGGACGGGGGCGGTGGTCGTGGCCATGGGGACTCCAGAGCGGGGACGACATCCGGACAGCACGAGACCGTAAGCGGCTTGCACAGTTTGTTGATTTCCGCGGTGTTGCCGATACGTGTCATGCCCACCGGGACGCGATCGACTCCCCGTCACCACTCCGTGCCACCACTCCGTGCCACCACTCCGTGCCACGACTGTGCCGCGACTTTGTCCCGACCGCCGTGCCCGCGTACGCGGCCGCTACGACTCCGTCCCGACCGCCGTCCGTCCCGCACCCGCCCGCGCCGCCGCCAGCAGGGAGTCCCAGTCGGCCAGCTTGACCACGCCCCGCCCCAGCCGGGCGCCGAGCGCCGCCTCGGCCCGTTCGATCGCCTGCCACCCCGTCCACTCGACCGGTTCGACACCCGCCGAGCGCAGCGCGGCGACCGGATCCTCCGGCACCTCCCGGCGCACCAGCACGGGGGCGTCCGCCAGCAGCGACGTCACCGTCTCCTTGGCGTCGGGCCGGTTGGTGCCGATGACGCCGGTGGGGCCCCGCTTGATCCAGCCCGCCACGTAGTCGCCGGGCACGTCGAAGCAGCCGTGCAGGACGCGGCCCGCCTCGTGCGGCACGGTGCCGCTCTCCTCGTCGAACGGGAGCCCGTCCAGCGGCACTCCGCGGTAACCCACCGAGCGCAGCACCAACTGCGCCTCCACCGTCTCGTACCGCCCGGTGCCCCGCACCCCGCCGAGCCCGTCCGGCTCGGTGCGTTCGAAGAGCACCGCACCCACCCGGCCGCCGTCGGCGAGCACTTCGACCGGACGCAGGAAGAACCGCAACCGGATCCGGCGCTCCGGTCCCCGCCCGCGGCGCTCGCCCCAGCCGCGCAGCACCTCCACGTTGCGGCGCTGGGCGGCGGGCAGCGCGGACGGGTCTGCGCACGCCGGGTCGAGCGCCAACTCGCCCGGCTCCACCATGATCCCGGTGTCCGGCAGGCCGCCGAGCTCGCGCAGCTCCTTGGTGGTGAACCGGGCCTGCGAGGGGCCTCGCCGGCCCACCACGTGGACCTCTCTTATCCGGCTCCCGGCCAGCGCGGTCAGGGCCGCCTGCGGCATGTCCGTAGGGCTCAGCTCCGCCACGCCCCGGGCCAGCATCCGCGCCACGTCGACCGCGACGTTGCCGACGCCGATGACCACCGCCGACCGGGCGTCGCGCACGAACCCGGCGTCGACGGCGTCCGGGTGCGCGCTGTACCAGGACACGAACTCGGTCGCCGACCAGCTGCCCGGCAGTTCCTCGCCGGGGATCCCGAGCCGTCGGTCGGTGGCGGCCCCGACGCAGTACACCACCGCGTGGTACAGCTCCCGCAGGCGTGCCACCGGCAGCCCGCCCGGCCCGCCGACCCGGACCCCGCCGAGGAACCGCACCCGCTCGTGCTCCAGGACGGCGCGGAGGTTGCCCTGCAACGACTTGATCTTTTCGTGGTCCGGGGCGACCCCGTACCGCACCAGTCCGAACGGGCACGGCAGCCGGTCCAGGACGTCCACCCGCACCGTGGGGTCGAGCTGGACGAGGTTCTGGGCGGTGTAGCACCCGCTCGGACCGGAGCCGACGACGGCGACACGCAACACGAGGAGACTCCTTGCCCGAGGGGCTGGTGGCTCCAGCATCCCACCGGCCAGGTCGCCTCGACAGGGGCCGCAGGGGTGAAGCGCGCACGCGTTCACCGCTGCGGAATGTGATGATGTGAATACCTGGCGTGTCACCGGGGAGGCGCGGCAGGCCGGACTGACACGCCGTCACACACCTTGCTGGCTAAGGCTGTTGGGGCTCCGTCCGGTCCTCCGTGGCGAAGAACCGGGACAGGTCCTGGCGCTCGGTCGCCGGTGCGGACTCCGGCGGGAGGCCCAGCCCCCGGTCGAGGCCGTAGCGCTCGAACAGCTCCGCGCGCAGCACCGGCACCGGCATCGGTACCCCCGGGACCAGCGCCGCGTACACCGCCCCCATCAGCAGCGCCCGCAGCATCGGGTAGTCGGCCGTCACGTCCTGCGAGCCGTACCGCGCGACGGTGTCGCCCAGCAGTTCCGACAGCCGGCGCTGCTCCGGGCACTGCACGAACCCCTCGGCCTGGAGCAGCCCCGCCATGTGCTGGCGCATCAGCACCGGCCGGTCGTGGGCGAGGCCCAGGATCGCGTCGATGGCCCGCGCCAGCCGCTCCCGCCCGTCCTCGGTGTGCGGCTCGTGCTCCAGCGCCTCCTCCAGCGTGCGGTGCATCAGCCGGTGCACGGCGGACTGCACCAGCTGGCGCTTGCCGGGGAAGTAGTACGACACCAGCCCGCGCGCGGAGCCCGCCCGGTCGGCTATGTCGCCCAGTGTGGTGGCTTCGAAACCGTGCGCGTCGACCAGCTCGACCGCGGCCTGTAGCAGCCGCTCGCGGGAACGCCTCCGCAACTCTTCATTGACCGATGCGCTGCGCGGGGACATCCTGGAACTCCTGCGTTGACTGGCTGCCAGCCAACTATAATCGACGCAGCGGTCCCCGCCGCTGTGCGGGGCCTGCTCAGGGCTGCCGTCCGTCCGGGGCGACACGGGGGAGCGTCTCGGGCGGACGGCGCCGCAGGTCAGGCCTGCGTGGGCGTGGCCGGTCGGCGGGCCACGCCCACCAGGTCCAGGACCGGCAGCAGCGCGTCCGGCCGCTCGCCCACCGGCAGATGGTCCACGAAGTGCACCCGGCAGCCGAGCGCCGCCGCCCCGCCGTCCGCGGGCCTGCTGTCCCCGACCATCACGGTCTCGCCCGGCTCCGCCCCGAGCGCCTCCAGCGCGACCGTGAAGAGTCGCGGATCCGGCTTCTGGACACCGTGCTCGTACGACAGGACGTACGCGTCCACGTACGCGTCGAGCCCGTGCGCGCGGAAGACCGGCCGCAGGTCCCAGCCGATGTTGCTGACCACGCCGACGCCCACGCCGTGCGCGCGCAGGGCGTGCAGCACCTCGGCGGTGTCCGGGTACGGCGCCCAGGCGGCCGGGGACATGTGCCGCTCGTAGAGCGCGTCGTGCAGGACCGGGTCCGGCAGCGGCACCCGGCGGGACAGGCCGGTGTACGCGGCCCGGTGCGATGTCGCGCTCTCGTCCCGTACCGCCCACACCCCGGCCAGTTCCTCGGGCAGCGCGACCGGGTTCGCCCCGCCGGGCTGCGCCCCGGCCACCTCCAGCGCCCGGGCGGCCTCGGCCAACTCCCCCTCGGAGAGCGTCACCTCGGAAGCCGCGAGCACCGCCCGCAGCCAGGATTCGGTGGACTCGACACGGAAGAGGGTCCCGGAGAAGTCGAAGAGCACAGCAGTCATGCGCGGGACTCTACCGACGCCGGTCGCCCCGCTCCCACTCGTAGGCCAGCACCGCCAGCGCCACCACCAGCGCTCCGAGCAGCCAGCCGCCGAGCACGTCCGAGGGCCAGTGGACACCGAGCCAGATCCGGGTCAGACCGGCGCCTGTGACCGACACCCAGGCCGCGGCGAGCGCCGTACGCCACACCACGCGACCGGTGCCGCAGCGGTGCAGCAGCCACAGCAGCAGCCCGCACACCACCGTCGCGGTCATCGTGTGCCCCGAGGGGAACGCCGCGTAGTGCGCGGAGTCGACCGGGTCCGGCCACTCGGGGCGCGGGCGGTCGACCGCCGCCTTGAGGGACTGCTGGGCTGCCGTGCCCAGCGCGCAGGTCACGGCCAGCCAGAGAGCGGTCCCCCACGCCGCGTGCCGCCACACCAGCCACACCGCGACGGCCGCGCAGAGCAGGCGCATGGTCAGCGGGTCCCAGACCCAGTCGGTCAGGACGCGCAGGACCTGGGTGGTGCCCTGGTCCGCCACGGCCCAGCGGTGCGCGGTGCCCGCGATGCCCTCGTCCGCCGCGACCAGCGGCGGCCACTCGCCGGCGACGAGGGCGAGCAGCAGCGCCGAGGCAAGGGCGAGAACGGCGGTCGTGAGAAGCGGAGCAGGGCGGTCGCTGGGTGGGGGTGGCATGGTGTGATCTTTGCCGAATCATTGCCCGGACAGCAATTCCCCGGATGGGCAAGGCTTTACCCGAATGCGCGCAGGCCCGGTACGAGCGCCACCAGCACCGGGATCACCGGTACCAGGGCGGCCGTCGCGGTCAGCCGCAGTCGGCGCCGGGCGGGGAGCCGGTCCGGGGCGGTGAGCAACCGGTGGACGCGTTGCGGGACATGGGCGTGCGGGCTCGGTCCGGGGCCGAACACGCCCCGGTCCTCGTTGAGTTCGACCAGGGCGAGGGCGGTGGTGAGGCGACCGTGGCGCCGGGAGGCCATGTCGTCGGCGGCCAGTTCCACCAGTCGGTGCATCTCCGCGCGGAACGCGGCGAACACCGGGACCTGCGGGAACCCGCCGGCCAGCGCGGCCGAGCAGTGCAGCAGCCAGTCGTGCCGGGCCTGCGCGTGGCCCTGCTCGTGGGCGAGCACCGCGTCCAGCTGACGGCCCTTCAGCCGACGCAACGCGGAAGTGGTGACGATCAGTTGCGGTGCCGCCCCGGGCAGCCACCAGGCGTCGGGCCGCTCGCCCTCGAGAACGACGAGACGGCCGGGCGTCGGTTCCTCGCCGGGCAACAGCGGTGCGCGGACCAGGAGTTCGGCTCTCCGGCGACGGCGCCCAACCCTGGCTCGCAGTACTTCGCGCACCAGCATCGCCCCGCTCCACAACCCCGCACCGGCCAGGGCCAGCGCGGTCGCCGCCGCCCAGGGGCCGGCCGTACCGAGCGGATAGGCATCCGCCACCCCCCTCGGCGCGGTCGCGAACACATGTCCGCGCACCGCCTGCCAGGCCGCCGCGGCGCTCAGCGTCATCGACAGCGCACAGCACAACAGGACGGCCGCCACCACGCACTGCCACACCCACAGGGCGACCACCGGCTCCCGGTCCGTCCAGTCGGCCCGGGCGAGCAGCCGGGGCCCGACGGCAGCGGTCAGGGCGCCGAGCAGCAACAGTGCCACGGGGACCATCATGGCCAGCAGCCTATGAGCGGGGGGCCGCTCAGGGGTACAGCCCATCGCGCCAAAGTGACGCAGGCAACGTTTGCGCCGCGAGAGACGTCACTTCGTCACAGTGTCAGCAGCATGGCCACCATGCCGATCCCCATCGACAACCGGCACGCCCGAGCCAGTTCGGGCCGGTCGCCCCAGCCGCCCGTCCCGGCCCCGGCGGCCGCCGCCGCGACCGGCACCAGCCGCGCCCCGGACAGCAGGACGTAGCCGGTGAAGTACAGGAGCAACACCCCGGTCAGCGGCGGGACTCCGGCACCGCCGTGGTGGTGCGCGCCGGGCGAGGCCGCCATCACGACCGCCATGTAGACCATCGCGGCGGCCCCCACCAGGTGGTGCAGATGGTGCGGGCTGCTGCGGGCACTCCACAGCGCGCGCAGCGCCGCCGCCCCGAACACCGCCGCGTACAGCGGCCAGGCCCATGCCGGCGGCGTGAAGACGGTCGTGGGCACGGCCATCGCGGCCATGCCGAACCCCATCAGTGCCTCGCCGCCCGCGGCGCGGCGCTGTTCCTCGACACTGCTGCGCATCCGCAGCAGGCAGTAGGCCCCGGTCGCCGCGCACAGCGCGACCAGCAGCCAGCCGGGCGAAGCCGGTCCGTGCACGCGCACCTCCCCGCTCGACGTCGCATCGATGGATGCGATGCCCCGGCCATGCAGCGCGCACGCCAGCGCAAGGATGTACACGGGGAGCATTCGACGGAGCACAGCAGGTGAGGGGTGAACCGCCCGGCGCCGGGCGGGGAGGGCGGCCCTGACTGTTCGAGAGTGTTTTACGAGTAAAACACATGCTAAATTAGTGGTATGAGCACCGCGACCCGTCCCCTTCCCCTCGCCGGGGCACTCCGCCTCGGCCGGCCCTCCGACATCTGGTTCAAGCCCGCCCTCAGCGTGGTGGCCGCGGTCGCTCCGCCCAACCTGATCCTGCTGGCCCTCGGCCGCCTCGACCTGGCGATGTACACCATGGCCGGATCGCTGTGCGCGCTCTACGGCCACAACCGCCCCTACCCCGCGCGCGCCCGCACGCTGGTCCGGGTGATCCTCGGCATGGTCGCCGGCCTCGCCGTGGCACTGACCGCCGCCTCGCTCACCGGGAACGCGGTCGTGCTGGTCACGGTCGGCGCCCTGATGGCCGCCGTGCAGAAGGTGCTCTGCGACGCCACCCGGGTCGGCCCGCCCGGGAACGTGGTGCTCACCTTCATCAGCTCCGCCTCCCTGTTCGCCCCGCAGAGTCTCAGCCAGGTCCCCGGCCATGTCGCGCTGGCCCTGGCGGCGGGCGCCTGGGCCTGGCTGGTGGGCATGGCGCCCGGCCTGCTGCGCCCGCACGGCCCCGAGCGCCGGGCCACCGCCCACGCCCTGAACGCCACCGCCGCCTACGCCGACACCCGTGGCACGGGGGCCGGACACGCGAAGGCCCGGGCCGGGGCGGCCGCCGCCGTGCAGGCCGCGTGGCAGTCGCTGCTGGCCACCGGCGCCCGTACCGACCGCACCCGGCGCGCCCTCGAACACCTCGTCGTCCGAGCCGAGGTCGCCCTCGCCGCCCCCGCCGACGCGGACCCGGCCCTGCTGCGCGGCTGGGCCCGCGCCCTGCGCGGCACCGGGCGCGTTCCCCGGGTGTCCGGCGCCGACGACGAACTCCTCGGGGTCGACGCCGAACTCGCCGTCCCGCACCGCCCGTCGTGGCACCGGCTCGGCCCGCTCGCGCCGCTCGCCGCCCGCACCGCGCTCGGCTGCGCCCTGGCCGGCTACGCCTCCCTGGCCCTCGGCGTCGGACGCCCCTACTGGGCGCTGGTCACCGCGGCCTCCCTCTACCAGGCCAACGTCACCCTGACCTGGAGCCGGGGCGTCCAGCGCGTCGTCGGCAACCTCCTCGGGGTCCTCGTCTTCGCCGCCGTCGTGCCGTTCGCCCATCTGCACCCGGCCGCCCTGGTGCTGTGCTGCCTCGCCCTCAACTTCGGTGCCGAGGCGCTGATCGGCCGCAACTACTGGCTCGGCAGCGTCTGCGTCACCCCCATGGCCCTGCTCATCACCGAGTTCGCCCGCACCCAGGACGCCGGACAGCTGATCACCGAGCGGGTCGTCGACACCGTGGTCGGCGCGCTCGTCGGCTTCGGCACGGCCGTCGTCGTCACCAACCGCCGGGCCGGCGACGGCATCGAACACGCCCTGACCGCCGTCGAACGGGCCCGCGAACAGGCCGCCCGCGTGCTCGCCGAGCCGCGACCGGCCCCGCGTGCCCTGGAGGCCGCCCGCCGCGCCCTCGCCGCCACCCTGGCCGAGCTGCGCGCCACGACCGACGCCGCGTCCGGCGAGTGGTGGCAACGGGCACTGCCCCAGGAGCGGGTCGTGCTCGCCGAACAGTCCGGACACCGTACGCTCGCCGCGACGGTACGACGCCAGGGACCGCACACCTGGGACGGCACGAGGACAACGGAGGACGCACGGCCATGACGGCGACCAGCGGACGACCGGCGGCCGACGACAGAGCGGGGAGGGACACGGACCGGAACGCCGACAGGGACCCGGACACGGGCGTGAGCCGGGAGGCCGGCGGGGACGTGGGCGGTGGTGCGGGCCGGGACTCCGAAGGGGTCGTGGGCGGTGGTGCGGGCCGGCACGACACCGTGGCCGCGGTCGTGCGGCAGTGGCAGACCGTCCATCCCGACCTGGACACCGGTCCCATGGAGGTCATCGGCCGGATCAACCGCTGCGCCGCCCTCCTCCAGCAGGCCGAGGACGCGCCGCTGCGCCGGGCGGGACTCAGCCGCCCCGAGTTCGACCTGCTCGGCGCGCTGCGCCGCACCGGACACGAGCTGACACCCAGCGAACTCGCCAGGGAGACCTTCTCCTCCGGTGCCGCCGTCACCAAACGCCTCAAGCAGCTCACCGAGCGCGGTCTGGTCGAGCGGCGCGGCGACGCCCGGGACCGCAGGGTCGCCCACCTGCGCCTCACCGACGCGGGCCGTGACCTCGTCGACGGCATCCTGCCGGAGCAACTCGGCTACGAGACGGCCGTCCTGTCCGTGCTCGCTCCGCAGGGGCAGGGCGAACTGGCGGGTCTGCTGGCCGAGTTGCTGGGCCGGCTGGAGGGCAGGATGGGCGCCCTGCGGGCCTGAGACACCGGTGCGGTGAGCCCGCGCAGGGCTTTTCGCAGCCGTGGTGAAGGCCCTGCGGTCAGATCCCCGGCCGGTAACGCAGGGGGTGGTCGGCCGGTACCTCCACCAGCACGATCCTGATCCCGTCCGGGTCCGTGATCCACATCTCGACCAGGCCCCATGGCTCCCGCACCGGCGGCCGTACGATCTCGACGCCCTGCGCCACCAGCTCCTCGTGCGCCGCCGCCGCGTCCGCGACCTGGAGCCACAGCTGCACGGCCGGCGCGGCGGCGGCGTCCGAGCGCCCGGAGACCTCCAGGAAGCCGCCGCCGAGGAAGTAGACCGTGCCCCGCTCCGGGCCGGTACCGAACTCGCGGTAGACGGGAAGGCCGAGCCGCTCACCGTAGAAGGCACGAGAGCGCTCGGGATCGGTGGGGTGGACCAGGGTACGGCTGCTGAGTACGTGCACCATGGATCCGGAGCGTAGTGCCCGGCCGCCGGCGATCCCCGGAAACGGGCACCCGACCAGCGGCGTTAGGCTCGTGTCCGGCTCACCGCGCCCGAGATCGGAGACCCCGCCCATGGAGTCCATGGACAACGCCGCCACCGCACTGACCTTCCGCGCCGCCACCGACGCCGACGTGGACGTGCTGGTGGCGCTGATCGAGTCGGCGTACCGGGGCGACGCCAGCCGGGCCGGCTGGACCACCGAGGCGGACATCCTGGACGGTCAGCGGACCGACCCCGAGGGCGTCCTCCAGGTGATCAAGTCGCCGGACAGCAGGCTGCTCACCGTCGAGCGGGACGGCCGGACCGTCGCCTGCTGCCAGCTCGAACACCGCGGCGCCCACGCCTACTTCGGCATGTTCGCGGTCAGTCCCGCCCTCCAGGGCGCCGGCCTCGGCAAGGTCGTCATCGCGGAGGCGGAGCGCCAGGCCCGGGAGGACTGGGGGGCCACCGAGATGCACATGACGGTGATCTCCGTCCGCGGTGACCTGATCGCCTGGTACGAGCGGCGCGGCTACCGCCGTACGGGAGAGATGAGTCCGTTCCCGTACGGCGAGGAGCGCTTCGGTGTCCCGCTCCGCGACGACTTGCAGTTCGAGCTGCTGGTCAAGCCCCTGGTGTGACCCTCACGCGGTGAAGCGGGCGGTGCGCTTGATCTCCGGGTAGTCGGTCGTCGCGCCGTCCAGCTGGAGGGCGCGCACCAGCCGCAGGTGGTCCTGGGTGTTCACCACCCAGCCGATCACCCGCAGGTCCGCCTTGCGGGCGTGCTCGACGACCTCCAGGGTCAGCCGCCGGATGTTGAGGCAGACGGTCGCCGCCCCCGCCTCCCGCGCCCGCTCCACCACGTCGGTGCCGTACCGGCTGGCGATCAGGGCCGTCCGTACCCCCGGTACCAGTCTGGCGATCTCGGCGACCGCCTCGTCGTGGAACGAGGACACCTCCACCCGCGACACCAGGTCCCGCCGCTGCATGACCTCCGCCAGCGCCCGGGCCGCCGCGACGTCCTTGATCTCGGCCTGGAGGGGGGCCTGCACCGCCTCCAGGACCTCCTCGAACACCGGCACCCGTTCGCCCCGGCCCGCGTCCAGCGTGCGCAGTTCCTCCAGGGTCTTCTCGGCGATCGGGCCGGTGCCGTCGGTCGTGCGGTCCACCTCGGCGTCGTGCATGACGACCAGGGCGCCGTCCTTGCTGAGGTGCAGATCGAGTTCGATCAGGTCAAGGCCGGCCTGTTGCGCGGCGACGAAGGAACGGAGGGTGTTCTCGGGCTCGATGCCCATGACTCCGCGGTGACCGATGGTAAGGAAGTTCAAGATTCATCTCGCTTCCGTCGACGGCGGCGGTGGGGGTGCACGCGGACCGTACGACGGGACGTCGCTGTCCACGCGGCTGGGCGCAGCCTAATGGCCGTCCGTCGCGATGAACCCGTACCTACACGGGGCGATTGCGGCGCCGGGCGCCCGGCGCCTGGTCCGTGCCCCCACTGGCGGTCACCCGGGGGTGGGCGCGTCCCGCCGTGCGTTGACCGGCCGGATCCCTACGGTGCCCCGGAGCTGACGATCCCTCACCACCCGTAGTGGATGTGACCGCATTCACGGTTTCACGCAGGAAAAAGCGCGGCGAAGACGCGATGTCGCAGGATAATTTCCTGAGGCCCCCCTTGCTGGGAGAAAGCCCGTATGCATACGGTGTCCTAACGGAAGCATCTCCCGTGGAGGATGGGTCATGACGGAAATTCTTGTGCAGGTGGGCTCGGAGGAGCAGGTTCCTCCCGTGACCAGGGTGGTCGAGCACCCGGCGTGGCCCGTGCTCAAGGATGCCGTGGAACGGATCCGGCCATGGCAGTCCAAGGACGGGTCCGTCGACTTCGACGCCGAGGGCGCGCCGGGGCGCGCTGACGCCGGGCAGGCCGTCGATGACGTGATCGCCGCCGTCGAGGAGCTGTCGCCGCTGCTCCCGCACGACGCCGACTACCACCACGCGCTGGTGACGGATCTGCGGCGCTGGGCCGTGGGCGGCTTCCAGGTGCCCGATTTCCTCGACTCGCTGCTGGCCTTCCAGCCCGCCGCGGGCCGCGCGGACGGTCTCCAGCACCTGGTCGTCTTCCCGATGTACACGCAGAACGGCAACCCGGACCGCAACCTGGAGGCGGTCGTGCTGCGCATGGTCTGGCCGGACTGGCTGGCGGAGCTGGAGCGCACCCGCTACGACAACCCGCTGTTCTGCGGCATCAAGTTCGAGGACTTCACGGCGGGCTACGACACCAACTCCGCCGTTCTCTTCCCGGAGACCATTGCCGTGCGCGAGGCGCCGGAACGATTCTCCTGGGGCGGTATCTTCTGCGACCGCGAGGCCGCCCGCTTCCGCCGGGTCACCGACGCGGCCGTCGGCATCCTGGGCCTGAACCTGCCCGAGGACATCGCCGCCATGGTCCACGACCAGAAGCGCTGCGAGGAGGCCTTCGTGCTGTGGGACATGGTCCACGACCGCACCCACAGCCACGGCGACCTGCCGTTCGACCCGTTCATGATCAAGCAGCGCCAGCCGTTCTGGATGTACGGCCTGGAGGAGCTGCGCTGCGACCTCACCGCCTTCAAGGAGGCCGTGAAGCTGGCGGCCGACGGCGTCCCGCAGGCCCGTGACGTGCAGTACGCGGTGCTCTTCGACCGCATGTTCCGCTTCCCCGTCACCGGCGACCGGGTCCGCAACTACGACGGTCTCGGCGGCCAGCTGCTCTTCGCCTACCTGCACAAGCACGACGTGGTGCGCTGGACCGACAACAAGCTCGCCATCGACTGGGAGCGCGCCCCGCAGGTCACCAACCAGCTGTGCGCCGAGATCGAGAAGCTGTACAAGGACGGCATCGACCGCCCGAAGCTCGTCCACTGGTTCGCCGGCTACGACCTGGTCGCCACCTACCTCGCCCCGCACCCCGGCTCCAAGTGGGCCAAGGGCCCCGACGCCCTCGACCTGACCCTGCCGCCGCGCAAGCTCGTGGACGACGTGCTTCCGGACGAGTTTCCGCTGAGCATGTTCTATGAGGCCCTGTCCAAGAAACTGAAGAACGTGATCGCCGAGACCAAGGGCATCACGGCGGACAGCGCCGAGCCGGTCGCCGCGTGAGCGGCGGAGTCCGGAACACTGCTCAAGAGGGGAAGCACATGACGGGCAACGGGTCTCTCAGTGGTGCGGTGATCGCGGTGGCCGGGGCGGGCGGACCCGCCGGCCGGGCGGCACTGCTGCGCCTCGCGGAGGCGGGCGCGACCGTCGTAGGCGCGGACAACGATCCGCAGCGGCTCTCGGAGGCCGTGGACGCGGCCCGCTACGCGTCCGGCGGCGCGAGCGTCACGGGTGACACCGTGGACCTGCTGGACCTCCAGTCCACCCGGGACTGGGCCGCGCACGTCGAGAAGGACTTCGGCCGCGTCGACGGCCTGGTGCACCTGGTGGGCGGCTGGCGCGGCAGTGAGACCTTCACCAAGACCAGCCTCGACGACTGGGACTTCCTGGAGCTGCTGCTGGTCAAGACCGTGCAGCACACCTCCCTGGCCTTCCACGAGGCGTTGCAGCGCAGCGAGCGCGGCCGGTACGTCCTGATCAGCGCCGCCGCCGCGAGCAGGCCGACCGCGGGCAACGCCGCGTACGCCGCGGGCAAGGCCGCCGCGGAGGCGTGGACCCTCGCCCTCGCCGACTTCTTCCGCAAGTCCGGGGGGCCCGAGGGCCCGACCTCCGCCGCTGCCATCCTGGTGGTGAAGGCGCTGGTGCACGACGCGATGCGCGCCGAGCGGCCCAACGCGAAATTCGCGGGCTTCACCGACGTCAAGGACCTGGCCGAGGCCATCGAGGGCGTCTGGAGCAAGTCCGCCGCCGAAGTGAACGGAAACCGTCTGTGGCTGACCGAGAAGCCGTGAACCCTCCGAGGACCGACGCGCGTCGCCACCACGACCCGCAGGTCCGCGGTTTCGCCAGTGACAACTACGCCGGTGCGCATCCCGAGGTGCTGGCCGCCCTGGCCCTCGCCAACGGCGGCCACCAGGTGGCGTACGGCGAGGACGACTACACGGAGAACCTCCAGCGGATCGTCCGCGGCCACTTCGGGGCCACGGCCGAGGCCTTCCCGGTCTTCAACGGCACGGGCGCGAACGTCGTCGCGCTCCAGGCGGTCACCGACCGCTGGGGCGCGGTGATCTGCGCGGAGAGCGCCCACATCAACGTCGACGAGGGCGGCGCCCCCGAACGCATGGGCGGCCTCAAGCTGCTCACCGTGCCCACCCCCGACGGCAAGCTCACCCCGGAGCTCATCGACCGGCAGGCCTTCGGCTGGGACGACGAGCACCGGGCGATGCCGCAGGTGGTGTCGATCACCCAGAGCACCGAGCTGGGCACCCTCTACACGCCGGAGGAGATCCGCGCGATCTGCGAGCACGCCCACGCGCACGGCATGAAGGTGCACCTGGACGGCTCCCGGATAGCCAACGCGGCGGCCTCCCTGGACGTCCCCATGCGCACGTTCACCAACGCCGTCGGCGTCGACATCCTCTCCCTGGGCGGCACCAAGAACGGCGCCCTGTTCGGCGAGGCGGTCGTGGTGATCAACCAGGACGCCGTGAGCCACATGAAGCACCTGCGCAAGCTGTCCATGCAGCTCGCCTCGAAGATGCGCTTCGTGTCGGTGCAGCTGGAGGCCCTGCTCGCCAAGGACCTGTGGCTGCGCAACGCCCGGCACGCCAACGAGATGGCCCAGCGGCTCGCCGAGGGCGTCCGTGCCGTGCACGGCGTGGAGATCCTGTACCCGGTGCAGGCCAACGGGGTCTTCGCCCGTCTCCCGCACGACGTGAGCGAGCGCCTCCAGAAGCGGTTCCGCTTCTACTTCTGGGACGAGGCCGCCGGCGACGTCCGCTGGATGTGCGCCTTCGACACGACCGAGGAGGACGTGGACGCGTTCGTGGCAGCGCTCAAGGAGGAGATGGCGCGGTAGCGCATTGTGCATAGATATGCGGTCACCTGAAAAGTCATTGACTCTTGGGTGATCGCATTTCTATGCTCTGCGGACATGGAGCTGATCCAGAACACCGTCGACCTGTCCGCCTATCTAGCGGCTGACGAGGTCATCGACCATGATCATCCGGTGGTCCGCGAGGTGGCCGCACGGCTGGCGGCCGAGGTCGAGGACTCGTATGCCTATGCGCGGGCTGCCTACGAGTTCGTCCGGGACGGGATCCCGCACTCCGCCGACTCCGGCGATCCGCGCGTCACCTGGCGCGCCTCGGACGTGCTGGAGCGGCGCACCGGCATCTGCTTCGCCAAGGCCCACGCCCTCACCGCCCTGCTGCGGGCCGAGGACATCCCCACCGCCCTGTGCTACCAGCGGCTGGCGCACGACGACGGCACGGGTCACGTGGTGCACGGCCTGGTCGCGGTCCGGTTCAACGGCGCCTGGCACCGGCAGGACCCGCGGGGCAACAAGCCCGGCGTCGACGCCCGGTTCTCCCTCGACGGCGAGCGGCTGGCCTGGGTCCCCGACCCCGAGTCCAATGAGGTGGACTATCCGGTCCTGTACGCTGAACCTCATCCGGTCGTGCTCGGCGTGCTCAGAGCGGCGCCCGACCGCCGGTATCTCTGGAAGACGCTCCCCACCGCACTCTGAGGCAAGCCAGATGACTCTTCCGCTCACCGTGTCCGACGAGGTGCGTGCCCTCGCGCCCGGCCTCACGCACCTCGCGATCGAGGCCCACGGCCTGGTCAACGGCCCCAGCACCGAGGCGAGTTCGGCCCTCCTCGACGACGCGGCCCGCCGTCTCGCCGTACGCCTCGACGGGCGCGCCCCGCACGAGGACCCGCACATGGCGGCCTGGCGCGCGGTCTACACGGCCTTCGGGTCCAAGCCGTCGCGCACCCGCAACTCGGCGGAGGCACTGGCCAGGCGGGCCCTCGCGGACGGCGGGCTGCCCCGGATCAACCTGCTCGTGGACCTCTACAACGCCGTCAGTGTCGCCCGTCTCATCCCCGTCGGGGGCGAGGACCTGGACCGCGTCGAGGGCGGGATGCGCCTGGTGCGGGCCACGGGTCAGGAGGACTTCGTGACGGTCGCGGGCGGCGCGGAGACCGTCGAGCACCCGGATGCCGGCGAGGTCGTGTGGTGCGACGGCGCAGGCGTCACCTGCCGCCGCTGGAACTGGCGCCAGGGCCCGCGCACCCGGCTCACCGAAGAGACGACCTCGGGTGTCTTCCTGCTGGAGAGCCTCGCCCCGATGCCGGTCCCGGAGGTTGCGGCGGCGGGCGCCGAACTCGCCGAACTGCTGGAGAAGTTCAGTCCGGGCGCACGCGTCGAGGTGCGGGCGCCCGAGTCGGCGGGCTGAGGGTCAGATCGCCTCGGCGGCCTTCAACTGCTCCTGCGTGGGCGCGGTGCCGCCGAGGTGGGCCGGGAGCCACCAGGAGTCCGTCGTGTCCTTCGGGCGGGCGGGGTAGGCGCGCTGGGCGGCGTCCAGCAGGTCCTGGACGCGGCCGCGCAGGCGGCGGGTGATGGCGCCCGCGTACTGGTCACGCGGCGCCTCGACCGGCTCGCCGACCCGGATGGTGACGGGCAGGTGGTTGCGCTTGAAGTTGCGCGGCTGGCCCTTGGTCCAGATGCGCTGGGTGCCCCACAGCGCCATCGGCACGAGCGGGACGCCGGCCTCCTGGGCGAGACGCGCGGCGCCCGACTTGAAGCTCTTCAGCGTGAAGGACTGCGAGATGGTGGCCTCCGGGAAGACCCCCACGACCTCACCGGACTTGAGCGAGTCCAGCGCGTGCTGGTACGCCTCCTCACCCTGGGCGCGGTCCACCGGGATGTGCTTCATCCCGCGCATCAGCGGACCGGAGATCCGGTGCCGGAACACCGACTCCTTCGCCATGAACCGCACCAGGCGCTTCTGCGGAAGGGCCGCCAGGCCGTCGAAGACGAAGTCCAGGTAGCTGATGTGATTGCTCACCAGCACCGCACCGCCCGAGCGCGGGATGTTCTCCGAACCCTGGCAGTCGATCTTCAGGTCCCAGACCTTGAACAGCGTCTTGGCGAAACCGATGACGGGACGGTAGACCAGCTCTGCCATGGGCGGGGCGGACCCTTTCTGCTCTGCCTGGGAAAGGGGCTCCCGGCGGGAAAGTTACGCAGCCGTAGGTTTACGGCGTCTCGCAGATCGTGCCCGAAGAACGGACAGGGGGCCAGCCCTGGTGCCCGGGAGCGGCGAGATCCTCGTCACGTTGGCCTATTGATCCACCTCGTACTTTTAATGCGCCTTTAGTCCGCGCGTACCGCGAGCCTCCGCAGGAGCAGGAACATCTCGCACCCCAGGCAGTATCCGAACGCCGCGTTGAGGAAGGCCGCGGCGAGCGCGAGCCCGGTCGCCCCGAGACCCAGCCACTCCGGGCCGACGGTGAATCCGACCAGACCCAGGCCGGCGAAGACCAGCCCCACCGCCTGCGCGAACCGGGGCGGCTCCGGCGCCTCGAACTCGGTCGGGGGAGCGAGCCGGGGCCGTACGACCGTCCGGAACAGCAGCCCGTACGGCGAGCGCCCCACCCCGCCGGCCGCGCCGAACGCGAACGCCAGCGTCTGCCAGGCCAGGATCCAGGGGCTGCGGGTGATCAGTGCGACGGCCAGCACGACCGTCGTCACGGCCGCGCCGAACCGCGGGCCACGTGCGTCGATGTCCATGAACCAAGGATTCCGCCCCGAAGGCCGCAGGGGGAGCCGGGAATCTTTGCAGTCTCGTGAACGCTCATGCCGGTGAGGTGCGGCCTCGTGAGAGCTTGTGCGGGTGATGACCGGACTGGTGGTGTGCGTGGCGGTGCTCGCGGCGGCGAGCGTCTTCGGAGTGCTGCACAAGCGGCGGAGCGGGAGGGTACGCGTGCGCGGGCGGGACGACGGCAAACGGCTCGGAGCGGCCGAACTCGGCGGCGAACTGGGCGAACGGGCCACACTGGTGCAGTTCTCCAGCGCGTTCTGCGCCCCCTGCCGGGCCACCCGGCGCGTCCTGGACGAGGTGGCGGGAATGGTCCCCGGAGTGACCCACGTCGAGATCGACGCGGAGGCGCACCTCGACCTCGTACGCGATCTGGAGATCCTCAGGACGCCCACCGTACTGGTGCTGGACGCGGACGGACGGGTGGTGCGCCGGGCCACCGGCCAGCCCCGCCGGGCGGACGTCATCGCGGCGCTGGGAGAAGCGGTCTGACGGAGGTGAGGATGACGGTGAGGCAGCTTTCACATGCCGGAACGTACTTGACTGGGCGCACCACCTATCGTCAGCCTGACTGTATGCCTCAGGAACTCCTTCTCTTCGGGCGGGTCCACGTGGACCTGGCCCGCACCGCGAGCGCGCGCTGTCCGGGCTGCTGAGCAGCCTCGGACCCCAGGACCGCCTCCCCAGAAGGACAACTCCATGACGGCCACGCCCGACCTCGGCACGCCCCAGCTCGCCTCTCCCGACCTGCTCCGCTCCGCCTTCCGACGGCACGCGGCCGGAGTCGCGGTGATCACCGCGCCCGGCGCCGACGGCCCGGTCGGCTTCACCGCCACCTCCCTGGTCTCCGTCTCCGCCGAGCCTCCGATGCTCTCCTTCGGTGTCGGCACGGGCGCCTCCAGCTGGCCCGCGATATCCACCGCCGAGCACATCGGCGTCCACATCCTCGGCGAGCACCAGGCGGAGCTCGCGGCCACCTTCGCGCGCAGCGGCGCCGACCGGTTCGCGGCGCCGACCGAATGGCGCGAGGGGCACGCGGGGGTCCCCGTCCTCGACGACGTCCTGGTCTGGCTGGTGTGCCGGATCGTCGCCCGGGTCCCGGCCGGGGACCATCGCATCGTGCTGGCCGAGGTGGTCCTCGGCGACCCCTCCAGGGCCGGCCGGCCGCTCCTCTACCACCAGGGCGGCTTCAACGGCCTGCGGGATTGATCACGGGCCCCCGGTTCCGCGAGGGCGTCGAGTTCCGGTTACGCTGCGTTGCGAAGGTCACAGTTCAAAGCGCTTGCTTAGCGGGAACAGACTGGGTGTACTGACGAGTAATATTTCGTTCGGAGCGCACGGCCGCCCCGACCGGAATCGGCCGCTTCAGGCGCCTATGCTGCCTGCAAGAGGCAGCCCAGAAAAGACGATGCAGTAGGAGAGCCGGCGTGAGCTTGAGGATCGTTGTCACTGTGAAGTACGTGCCCGACGCCACTGGCGACCGGCACTTCGCCGATGACCTGACCGTCGACCGTGACGACGTGGACGGTCTGCTCTCCGAGCTCGACGAGTACGCGGTGGAGCAGGCGCTGCAAATCTCTGAGAACTCGGACGACGACGTCGAGGTCACGGTCCTGACCGTCGGTCCCGAGGACGCCAAGGACGCGCTGCGCAAGGCGCTGTCGATGGGCGCGGACAAGGCGATCCACGTCGAGGACGACGACCTGCACGGCACCGACGCGATCGGTACCTCGCTGGTGCTGGCGAAGGCGATCGAGAAGGCCGGCTTCGACCTGGTGGTCTCCGGCATGGCCTCCACCGACGGCACCGCCGGCATCGTCCCGGCCCTGCTGGCCGAGCGTCTGGGCGTCCCGCAGGTCACCCTGCTCTCCGAGGTCTCGGTCGAGGGCGGCACGGTCAAGGGCCGCCGCGACGGCGACGCCGCCTCCGAGCAGCTGGAGGCCGCCCTGCCGGCCGTCGTGTCGGTGACGGACCAGTCGGGTGAGGCGCGTTACCCGTCCTTCAAGGGCATCATGGCCGCCAAGAAGAAGCCGGTTCAGTCCTGGGACCTGTCCGACCTCGACATCGAGGCGGAGGAGGTCGGCCTGGAGGGCGCCTGGACCAAGGTCGAGGACGCCACCGCGCGCCCGGCCCGCACCGCGGGCACGATCGTCAAGGACGAGGGCGAGGGCGGCAAGCAGCTCGCCGAGTTCCTCGCGGGCCAGAAGTTCATCTGAGCCCCGCAGTCGCCGACCGCCCCTCAACTTCGTTTCGCAGGAGAGCAATCCCATGGCTGAAGTCCTCGTCTACGTCGATCACGTGGACGGTGCCGTCCGCAAGCCCACCCTGGAGCTGCTGACCCTGGCCCGCCGCATCGGCGAGCCCGTCGCCGTCGCGCTGGGCAACGGCGCCGCCGACACCGCCGCCGCGCTCGCCGAGCACGGCGCGGTCAAGGTCCTCACCCACGACGCCTCGGAGTACGCCGACTACCTGGTCGTCCCGAAGGTCGACGCCCTCCAGGCCGCCGTCGCCGCCGTCTCCCCGGCCGCCGTCCTGGTCCCGTCCTCCGCGGAGGGCAAGGAGATCGCCGCGCGTCTGGCGCTGCGCATCGGCTCCGGCATCATCACCGACGCCGTCGACCTGGAGGCCGGCGACGAGGGCCCGATCGCGACCCAGTCGGTGTTCGCCGCGTCCTTCACCACCAGGACCCGTGTCTCCACGGGCACCCCGGTCATCACGGTCAAGCCCAACTCGGCCGCCGTGGAGGCCGCCCCGGCCGCCGGTGCGGTCGAGGCCCTGTCCGTGACCTTCTCGGACCAGGCGACCGGCACCAAGGTGACCGGCCGTACCCCGCGTGAGTCGACCGGGCGTCCGGAGCTGACCGAGGCCGCGATCGTGGTCTCCGGCGGCCGCGGTGTCAACGGCGCCGAGAACTTCGCGATCATCGAGGCCCTCGCCGACTCCCTCGGCGCGGCCGTCGGCGCCTCGCGTGCCGCGGTGGACGCGGGCTGGTACCCGCACACCAACCAGGTGGGCCAGACCGGCAAGTCCGTCTCCCCGCAGCTGTACATCGCCAACGGCATCTCCGGCGCGATCCAGCACCGCGCCGGCATGCAGACCTCGAAGACGATCGTCGCCGTCAACAAGGACGCCGAGGCCCCGATCTTCGAGCTGGTCGACTTCGGTGTGGTCGGCGACCTCTTCGACGTCGTCCCGCAGCTCACCGACGAGGTCAAGGCCCGCAAGGGCTGATCTCCCCGCCGGGCTGTCCGAGGCCCCCGTGACCGGTACCGGTCACGGGGGCCTCGGCGTGTCAGCGCAGGCTCAGCGAGACCTGCACCGGCAGATGGTCGCTCGGGAACTGGCCCTGCATCGAGAAGGTGTCCATCGTCGCCCGGTGGGTGGTCACCCCCGGCGAGGTCAGGATCCAGTCGATGCGGTCGCCGTCCGGCCTGAGGCGGTGGTAGCCGTGGAAGGTCGCGTACCGGGGGCCGCGGTGCTTCGCCGCGTCCCAGGTGTCGACGAGCCCGGAGTCCACCAGGGTGTCGTAGGCCGGGTTCTTGTGGGCGTAGGCGTTGAAGTCACCGGTCACCACGACGGGCAGCGCCCGGTCGAACTCCGCGATCCGCCGGACCAGGAGCGCGGCACTGCGCTCGCGCGCGTACTGGCTCCTCTGGTCGAAGTGGGTGTTGGCGACGTAGAACTCCCGCCCGTCGTCGGCGAGGTCCCGGAAGCGGACCCAGGTGACGATGCGGGGGAAGGCGGCGTTCCAGGTGTTGGAGCGGACGACCTCCGGGGTGTCGGAGAGCCAGAAGGTGTAGTGCTCGACGGGGGCCAGGCGCCTGATGTCGTAGTAGACGGCGGTGGACTCGTCCCGGCTGCCGCCCTCGCGGCCGGTGCCGATCCAGTCGTAGTGCGGTCCGAGGTCGGTGTCGATGTCGCGCAGCTGCTGGTAGAGGCCTTCCTGGGTGCCGATGACCTGGGGGCGCGCGCGGCGCAGCAGTTCGCGCATCACCGGCCGGCGGTCGGCCCAGCTGTTGGGCTCGGCGCTGCTGGCGTAGCGGAGGTTGAAGGTCATGACGTCGAGGCGGGGCGCCGGCCGGGACGGCGCCGCCAGGGTGGACGCCCGGCGGCTACGCGAGGCGGCTGAGGAGGCGGCGGAGGGGATGATCGCGGCACTGGACAGGGGCAGGGTGACCGTTGCGGCCAACAAGGCCTTCAGTCCCAGCCGGCGGGTGACTCGGCGCTGGTTCGGCACGGCGGCTCCTTCAGGGGCACAAGCCGGACGGGCGGGCGTTGAGCAGTGTGATACCCAGGTGTGAGATGAGCGTGAACATGCCCAGATGGGGGCGTGTCGCCCCGTGGACAGGGTGTTGACCGCCCCGAAGCTCCCCGATAACTTCATTCAACGGATTGTTGATTCCGTACAGTGGAAAACAGGAGGGTGCGGGATGGGCCAGGGCCAGCAGGAGCAGGTGGCGACGAGCCTCGCGGGCGCCGTCAGCGAGGAGGTCAGCGCCTCCCTCGCACCCGTCGACGCCGAGCTCGGGCGCCGCTATCCGGGTGACCCGGGGACCCGCCAGCCCGTCCACACCGTGTACGTCCCGGGCGACGCCTTCGACGCCGGCACCGTCCGCTCCTGGGGCGACCGGGCGCTGGCCGCCCTCGACGAACACGCCCCGGACGCGGCCTCCTTCGCCGCCGTGCTCGGCCTGCCGGACGACCTCGCCGAGCCAGTCCACGCCCGGGTCCGCGCCAAGCTGGAGCGCGAGCCGGTCGAGGACCTGCGCGTCGACTTCGAGGACGGCTACGGCCCCCGCCCCGACGCGGAGGAGGACGAGACGGCGGCCCGGGCGGCGCGGCTCGTCGCCGAGGCGTACGAGAAGGGCACGGCGCCGCCGTACATGGGCATCCGGATGAAGTGCATGGAGGCCCCGGTGCGCGACCGGGGCATCCGCACCCTGGACGTCTTCCTCACCGGGCTGATGCGGGCCGGCGGGCTGCCCGACGGCCTGGTGCTGACCCTGCCGAAGGTGACCTACCCCGAACAGGTCACCGCGATGGTCCGGCTCCTGGAGGCCTTCGAGAAGGTGTACGGCCTGACGCCCGGCCGGATCGGGTTCGAGATCCAGATCGAGACCAGCCAGGCCATCCTCGCCGCCGACGGCACCGCCACCGTCGCCCGGATGATCCAGGCCGCCGAGGGCCGCGCCACCGGACTGCACTACGGCACCTTCGACTACAGCGCCTGCCTCGGCGTGTCGGCCGCCCATCAGGCCAGCGACCACCCGGCCGCCGACCACGCCAAGGCGATCATGCAGGTCGCCGCCGCGGGCACCGGCGTCCGGGTGTCCGACGGCTCCACCAACGTGCTGCCGGTCGGCCCGACGGCCAAGGTGCACGACGCCTGGCGGCTGCACTACGGCCTCACCCGGCGCGCCCTGGCCCGCGCCTACTACCAGGGCTGGGACATGCACCCCGGCCACCTCCCCACCCGGTACGCGGCCGTGTTCGCCTTCTACCGCGAGGGTCTGGACCAGGCAGCCGGCCGGCTCGCCCGGTACGCCAACCGGGCCGGCGGCGACGTCATGGACGAGCCCGCCACCGCCAAGGCCCTCAGCGGCTATCTGCTGCGCGGACTGGACTGCGGGGCCCTCGACATCGCCGAGGTGGCCCGGCTGACCGGCCTGACCCGCGCCGACCTGGAGGGTTACGCGGCGCCCCGGCGCGGCGACCTGACGGCCTCCGGCAACTGACCGGTAGCGGCCAAGTCACGGCATCAGCAGGCCACTTGAACCGTCCCTGTCACCGCCCCGTACTCTGGTGCGCCATTCAGGGACGGGCGTCAGGAGCGGGGCTGTGGTGTCGGGTGGGTACGGACAGGCTGACGGGACCGGTCGCCTGCTGGCCGGGCGGTACCGGGTCGTGGCCCGGCTCGGGCGTGGCGGGATGGGGGTCGTGTGGCGCGCCCTCGACGAGGTCCTCGGCCGCGAGGTGGCCGTCAAGGAACTGCGGGCCTACACGGACAGCGCCGGAGCCGAACTGGCCGAGCTGCGGCTGCGGATGCAGCGCGAGGCGCGGGCGGCGGCCCGGGTGCGCCATCCGGCCGTGATCGTGGTGCACGACATCGCCGAGGTCGAGGGCCGGCCGCTCATCGTCATGGAGCTGATCGACGGACCCTCGCTGGACGACGTGCTGCGCGAACGCGGCACCCTGGACCCGCGCGAGGCCGCCCGCGTCGGCGCCGAGGTGATGGACGCCCTGGCCGCGGCCCACCGGGCCGGTGTCCTGCACCGTGACGTCAAGCCGGGCAACATCCTCCTCGACCGCACGGGCCGGGTCGTCCTCACCGACTTCGGCATCGCCACCATGGACGATCCCGGCGACGGCTCCACCGCACAGCTGACCCGCAGCGGTGAACTCGTGGGCTCGCTCGACTACATGGCCCCCGAACGTGCCATGGGCGCCGATCCCGGCCCGGCCTCCGACGTCTGGGCGCTCGGCGCGGCCCTCTACGCGGCCGTCGAGGGCGCCTCGCCGTTCCGCCGCACGTCCACGTTCTCGACCCTCGCCGCGATCGTCGACGAACCCCTCCCGGAGCCCCGCCTGGCCGGGCCCCTCGCCCCCGTCCTGCGCCGCCTGATGGACAAGCGCCCCGATGCCCGCCCGGCCGCCGAGGAAGCCCGCGAACTCCTGCGGACGGCGGCACGGGAACCCGGCGCGGACACACCGACGACGGCACTGCGACAGCCGGCACCGGCCGCGGCCGAGGCGGCCGTCGCGGTGGAACCAGGGCCCGACACGCCCGTGCCCCTTCCGGACCCGCCCCGGGGACCCGACGAGGGGCCGGCACGGGAAGCCGGGCAGCGGCCCGCTCAGCGGCCTCTCGACGCGGAGACCGAGGCGCCTGCCCAGGTGCCCGAGGTGGAGGTGACCGGAGGCGGCGCGCTCGGAGGCGAGGCGGCGGAGGCCGGGGCGGGTGGAGGCGAGGCGGCGGAGGCCGGGGCGGGCGGAGTCCGGGCGGGCGGGGCGCGTGACGGGGCTGGGGAGGGCGCGGCGCCGGCGCCCGAAGTCCTGGCATCCGATGTGCGGTCGGGCGGCGGCTCCGGGGCGCGGGGCCAGGACGCCGGTGCGGTGTCCGGAGGCGGTTTAGGCCGCTCGCACGGGGCCGGCCGGGCGAGACCCGTCCCGTCGTCCGGTCCGGGCCGCCGCGTACGCCGTCGGGCCGGGCGGCTCGCCACGGTCGCCGTCGGTGCCGTCCTCGCCACGGTCGGTCTGACCATCGCCCTGCTGAACGACAAGGGGCACCCGGCGCAGCCGGACGCGGCCCCACCCGTCTCGGCCCGGGCGAACGCCTCGAAGGGCATCCGGGGTGCTGCGAGCGGGCACTCGGCCGAGCCGGACCCCAAGGGGCAGGGCGAGGAGACGACCACCGCACCGACCGGGGACCCCACCCGCCCCACGGACGGCAGGCCCACGACCCACGCGTCCGTCCCGGCCTCGGCGACCGCCTCCGGCGCGGGCCCGTCCCCGAGTACGGCCACCATCACGGCGGCCGCGAGCGCCACCGCCACTCCCGCCTCTGCGTGCCGGTCCGCCGGCGGCGGCACCTACACCTGCGAGGTCCGCAGCGCCGCCAAGTCCTACACCGCCTCGGGCACGAAGGCCGGGAAGGTCCACCCCGGGGCCCACGCGTTCTACTGCCAGGCCGACCTGGGCCGCCGTGAGACCCACGGCAGGTGGACCAACGTCTGGTGGGCCAGGACCGACGACGACAACGGCAACACCGGTGTGTACATCAGCGACGTCTACCTCGCGGGCGGCGACAACGACGAGCCGGTCCCCGGGCTTCCCGTCTGCTGAGCGCCCAGGTACCGTTCCAGACCCGACGCGACCGCCCACCCCCGCTCGGCGAACAGCCGGGTGCCCCGCCGGCAGAGTCCGGCGTCGGCCCGCGCCCGCGCGCAGAACTCCTCCGGGGTGGTACCGAACAGCTTCCTCAACTCGGCCGAACCCGCGAGGAGTCCGGTGAGCAGGTCACGCTCGCCGGGGTGCCGCCGCGGGGTGCCGGTGCCGTCGTGCAGGACGCCGTGGCGGTTGACGTAGGCGTGCACGCCCGGGAGCGTGGTGCCGTCCGCCAGGCCGACGCGTACGGCCGACGCGGGCAGCCAGGCCCGGGCGAAGTTGCCGTCGGGCAGCGGTACGCCCTCGCTCGCGTCGATCACCTCCAGTTGCCGCCCGTCCAGCCAGACCACGAACAACTCGCTCACGGAGGTGGCGGATTCGACCGGCGACGCCGAGACATAGCCGAGCCGGCTGACATGCGCGGAGACACCGACCGCGAGGCCGGTCACGCCGGCACGCACCATGGGGATCACCCCGGTGACCCCGGACTCGGCCATCTTGTGCTGGAGTTGGGCGGGGGAGGCGTTGGAGCCGACCGCGAGCACCGGCACCCGGCCGTCGTCGTGCACCAGCCGGTCCAGCGGCAGCAGCCGGTCGCCGTCGAGCAGCCCGGAGTCCGCGGGCCAGTCGCCCGGATAGGTCAGCGGATGGTCGCGCGGCGCCCGGTCGAGGCCGAGCTCCGCGAGCGTGGCGCCCGTCATGCCCGGCTCACTCCGCCGGCGGCAGCTCGCCCGAGCCGCGGGTGATCAGCCGGGTCGGCAGTTCGATCCGCTCCGGTGCCAGGAGCGTGCCGTCCAGCTGGCGGAAGAGCCGCTCGGCGGCGGTCCGGCCGAGCAGCGCCGCGTCCTGGGCGACGACGGTGATGCCCGGGTTCAGCAGATCGGCGAGCTCGATGTCGTCGAAACCGATCAGCGCGACCGGGCGGGACAGCTCCGCCAGCACCCGGATCACGGTGACCGTCACCCGGTTGTTGCCCGCGAAGACCGCGGTGACCGGCGCGGGTCCGGACAGCATCTCCTCGGCGGCCCGGCGCACCCGCTCGGGGTCCGTCACACCGAGGGAGGTCCACGCCTCCTCGACGGGTATCCCGGCGTCCTCCATCGCGGCCCGGTAGCCGCGCAGCCGCTCGGCCGCCGTGTGGATGCGGGGCATGTCGCCGATGAACCCGATCCGGCGGTGGCCGTGCGCGATCAGATGGGCGACCCCGTCCCGGGCACCGCCGTGGTTGTCGGAGAGCACCACGTCGGCGTCGATCTTCCCGGCCGGCCGGTCCACGAACACCGTCGCCACGCCCGCCCTGATCTCCGGCTCCAGATACCGGTGGTCGTCCCCGGCCGGGATCACCACCAGGCCGTCCACCCGCCGCGCGCACAGCGCGAGCGCCAGCTCCTGCTCGCGGTCCGGGTCCTCGGCGCTGGATCCGTTGATGAGCAATGCCCCGTGGGCGCGGGCCACTTCCTCCACCGCGCGGCTCAGCGGGCCGTAGAACGGGTCGGCGAGGTCCTCCAGGACGAGACCGATGCTCGCGGTGCGGCCCTTGCGCAGCACCCGCGCGCTGTCGTTGCGGCGGAAGCCCAGCGCGTCGATCGCCTCCTGGACCCGGCGCTCGGTGTCCGGGGTCACCCCGGGCTCGCCGTTGACCACCCGGGAGACCGTCTTCAGGCCCACGCCGGCCCGCGCGGCGACGTCCTTCATCGTCGGCCGGGTCCCGTAACGGGAGCCGGGAGGACGGTCTGCGCGGCGGGAGGTCTCGGGCACGGTACGGCGTCCTGTCCTGTCGTCCACGGGAGGCATGGGCCCACGGCTCGGTGGCCCGGCTCATGGGTGTGTAGCTCATGGGTTTGTATCAGGGATACACAGGCTCATGCGTTTGTATGAGGATGTGGCGTCGAGCATAGAGCCTGGACAACGTTGTCAGATGCAAGGAAGACTGTCCACCGCAATCTCCGGCCTGCGTCCCCACCGCTTGACCGGCCTGTATTTTCACTCGGCTACTCATGGTTGACGGGGAGATCTGACTCTGATGCACACCGACCTCGTGGCGGCCCTCGACATCGGCGGCACCAAGATCGCCGGCGCGCTGGTGGACGGCCACGGACGGATCCAGGCGCGCGCCCAGCGCGCGACACCCGCCCAGCAGGACGGCGAGACGGTCATGGGGGCCGTCGAGGAGGTGGTCGGCGAGCTCGCCGGTTCACCTCTGTGGGAGCGGGCCGGCTCGCTCGGGATCGGCAGCGCGGGCCCGGTGGACGCCTCCGCCGGCACCGTGAGCCCGGTCAACGTGCCGGGCTGGCGGGACTATCCGCTCGTCGAACGGGTGCGCGCGGCGACCGGCGGCCTGCCGGTCGAGCTGATCGGCGACGGCGTCGCCATCACGGCCGCCGAACACTGGCAGGGCGCCGCCCGTGGCCACGACAACGCGCTGTGCATGGTGGTGTCGACGGGTGTGGGCGGCGGTCTGGTGCTCGGCGGCAAGCTGCATCCGGGACCCACGGGCAACGCCGGTCACATCGGCCACATCAGCGTCGACCTGGACGGGGACCCCTGCCCCTGCGGGTCGCGCGGCTGCGTGGAACGGATCGCGAGCGGTCCCAACATCGCCCGGCGCGCCCTGGACGGCGGCTGGCGGCCCGGCCCCGACGGGGACACCTCGGCGGCGGCGGTGGCGGCCGCGGCCCGCGCCGGCGACCCGGTAGCGGTGGCCTCCTTCGAGCGGGCCGCGCAGGCGCTGGCGGCGGGGATCGCGGCCACCGCGACGCTGGTCGAGATCGACATAGCGGTGATCGGCGGCGGCGTGGGCAAGGCGGGGGACATCCTGTTCACGCCGCTGCGCAAGGCGCTCACCGACTACGCGACGCTCTCCTTCGTGCAGCGCCTGACCGTGGTGCCGGCCCAGATGGGCACGGACGCGGGCCTGGTGGGCGCCGCGGCCGCCGCACTGGCCCGCAGGCCGGACGCGACGGCGGCCGGGGTCTGAGAGACCCCGGCCGCGCTCGGCAGGAACGTTCAGGCCCGGTCGGCCGGAGTTCAGGTCCGTCCGACCGGGCCGCTCGGAGGCGGCCCGCGGTGGGGCCGGCCCGCAGGAGGATCGGTGCCGGCCGGACCGGCCGGCACCGCCGGGGTGGGCCGGGGGTCAGCAGGTGATTTTCGCGTCCGCCCAGTCCGCGTGGTCGGAGGTGATGCCGTCGCCGCCGTCGGTGACGACGAGACGGACCACCTCGGCGCCGGTCACGTCGGCGGTGAGCGGCTGGGCGGCCATGGCGGTGGTCAGCACGCCGGTGGCGGCGGCCTTCCTGCCGTCGGCCCAGACCTCGAAGGACACGGTCCCGTCGGCGGACTCCTCGTCGTCCACCCCGACCTCGGCGGTGACCTTCTCGCAGGACTTCCCGGTGAAGTACTCGACGTCGCTCGCGGCGTGCGTGCCGAGCCCCTTGGCGTACTCCACCCCGCCGATGGTGATCGGATGCCCGTCACCGGCGTCGTACTCGCCGTTGCTGGTGTCGCGTTCCACCGGCCCCCAGCCGTTGCTGCTGGTGACCCAGGGGAGGTCGCTGAGGTAGGAGCCGCCGGCGGGCGGTGCGTCCGCGACGGTCGTCGTGATCGTCACCGTGTTCTCGGTCCGCACTCCGCCCGGTGACCGGTAACTCGCCCTGAGCCGCAGGTCGTACGACCCCCGGGGCGTCCCGGCGGGCGGCGTCACCTGCCAACCCGTGTGCAGGGCACGGCCGGTCCGCAGTGCGGTGGCCCGCGTCGGCGAAGTCGCCCTGATCCTCCAGCCGTCGGGGCCGGTGAGCGACACGGAGACCCGCTCGGCCGCGGTGCGCCCCAGGTCCGTCACCGCCGAGGTGAGCGCGGTCCGGGTTCCCGGCTCGATGAACCGGCCGCCGTCCAGGCCGAGTTCGACGGCGGGAGGGTTGGCCGCCCAGTGCCGGTCGGCGGCGACGCGCACCAGTACCGTGCCGTGGGCAGGGACGACCGCCGAGATGGTGCCCGCCGTGTTGTAACCGCGGTGCTGCCACAGGTCGCGCAGCGTGTAGGCGGGAGCCTTCGGCAGGCCCACGGCCGTCGCGGAGGTCGCTATCCGCTGTGCCGAGCCGGACTCGTTGAACAGGGCCACGGCACGGCTGCCGTCCTGCATCTGCCTGGCGACGACCCAGCGTCCGTCCGTCGAGGAGATCACCGTGCCCTGCTTGCCGAGCGGGTCCTGGTCGACGGCGATGACCTCCTTGTTGTCCAGGATGTCCAGGGTCGCCTGGGAGGCCTTGCGCAGGTCGGTGCCGATCAGGAGGGGCGCGGCCATGATCGACCACATCGAGAAGTGCGAGCGGTACTCGGTGTCGGTCATGCCGCCGTTGCCGACCTCCAGCATGTCCGGGTCGTTCCAGTGGCCGGGGCCGGCGTACGGCGCGAGCGGCAGGTTCTGTTTGAGGATCGACAGCATGGAGCCCCAGCTGTCGCTGATGTCCCCGGTGGTGCGCCACAACTGCCCGACATCCGCGGCCCATTCCCAGGGCTTGTTCTCGCCCCACTCGCAGATGCTGAAGACGATGGGGCGCCCGGTGGCCGCGAGGGCGTCCCGCATGGTGCGGTAACGCTGCTTCGCGTCCACGCCCTGGTTGTTGCAGTTGTCGTACTTGAGGTAGTCGACACCCCAGTCGGCGAACTGCCGGGCGTCGCTGTACTCGTGACCGAGCGCACCCGGGAAACCCGCGTCGTTGCAGGTCTTGGTGCCGGCGCTGGTGTAGATGCCGAGTTTGAGGCCCTTGGCGTGCACGTAGTCGGCGACCGCCTTGATGCCGTGCGGGAAGCGCGCCGGGTCCGGGACCAGCTTGCCGTCCGCGTCCCGCGCCGGCAGGGCCCAGCAGTCGTCGAGATTGACGTACTGGTACCCGGCGGCCTTGAGGCCCTTCGCCACGAACAGGTCCGCGATCCCCTCGACCATGGCCTCGTCGAAGTCCGCCGAACAGTGTGTGGAGTTCCAGTTGTTGAAGCCCATCGGCGGGGTGGGGGCCAGGCCGTCGGCGAGCGCGGGGGAGCCGGATCCGGTGCCGGCGACGGCGGGTCCCGCGAGGCCCGCCGTACACAACAACGCGGCGGTCAGTGCTCCGACCACTCTTCGCCGGGTCCTGCGGGTGCGAGGGTGACGCCTCATTACGTTCCTCCGACTCGCGAAACGGGACGACGGCGTGTTCGCGCCGTCGCTCTGCGCGGTTACGGTAGGACGTGTGGGAGTCTGTTGGAAAGAGTGCGGTAGCGATCGTTCGGCATTTCGATCCGGGGGTTTCTGGTCTGGACCGGATATCCGCAGGTCATCCGATGTTCCCGGGGGATCGGGCGGAAAGCGCCGCACCGCCGCCCTTTCGTGTTGCTCCGCCCGCGCGGTCTCCCGTGACCCCTCGCCGTCCGCGCAGTTGGAACGGGCATGAAGAAGCGCAGCATGCTCGCCATCGCCAGCCTGGCCACCGGATTCGTCGTGGCCGCCATCACCCCGTCCCACTCGGCCGACAACGGAACGCTCGGCGACCTGAACGTCTCGGACACCCTGGAGCACGTCGACCCCGGCGTCAGCCAGGACAGCTTCCAGGTCGACCAGAACCTGCTGGGGCAGGAGTAACCGTCCGGAGCAGGGGCGGACAGCGGTGCCGGTGTTCCGCGGAGGGGACGCCGGCACTCCGTCATGGGCGCCCTCAACGGGAACTGGTTTCCGTGGCAGTGTGGAGCGGGCAAGCCACAGGGGGCCAACAGAAGAGGGGGAGTCCGTGATCGTCTGGGTCAACGGCGCGTTCGGTGCGGGTAAGACCACCACCGCACGTGAACTGATCGAACTGATCCCGAACAGCACGCTCTTCGACCCCGAGGTCATCGGCGCGGTGCTGACACACCTGTTGCCGGCCAAGCGCCTCGCCGAGGTCGGCGACTTCCAGGATCTGCCGATCTGGCGACGGCTGGTGATCGACACGGCGGCCGCGATGCTCGCCGAACTGGGCGGGACCCTGGTGGTCCCCATGACGCTGCTGCGCCAGGAGTACCGCGACGAGATCTTCGGCGGCCTCGCCGCCCGCCGGATCGCCGTCCGCCATCTGTGCCTGGCCCCGGCCGAAACGATCCTGCGCGCGCGAATAGCCGGGCGGGAGATCCCGCCCGACCTCCCCGACGGCGAGATGCGCGTCCGCCAGTGGTCGTACGACCGGATCGAGGCCTACCGCGCCGCCCTCGCCTCCTGGATCGGCGCCGACGCCCATCTCGTCGACACCAGCGACCTCACGCCGTACGAGACGGCGGTGCGGATAGCGGCGGCGGTCGGCAGCGGCGAGGCCGCGGCGTGCGACATCGTGCAGACGCCCGAGCCCACCGCCGAGACCGTCGCCGCGGGCGTCCTCCTCTTCGACGAACAGGACCGGTTCCTCCTCGTCGACCCCACCTACAAGGCCGGCTGGGAGTTCCCCGGCGGAGTCGTCGAGCCCGGTGAGGCGCCGGCGCGGGCCGGCGTCCGTGAGGTCGAGGAGGAGACCGGAATACGGCTGGAGGAGCCACCCGGGCTGCTCGTCATCGACTGGGAGCAGCCCGCCCCGCCCCGCTACGGCGGACTGCGGCTGCTCTTCGACGGCGGCCGGCTGGACTCCGCCGAGGCCGGCCGGCTGGTGCTGCCGGGGCCCGAACTGCGCGACTGGCGCTTCGTCACCGAACAGGAGGCCGCCGAGCTGCTGCCGCCGGTGCGCTACGAACGGCTGCGCTGGGCGCTGCGGGCCCGCGAACGCGGTGCGGCGCTCTATCTGGAGGCCGGAGTCCCGGTCGGCTGACCCCGTCTGAGAGCCCGTCAGGTCCTCGCCGTCGAGTCGACGTTGCGGGGACTTTGACATGACGGGGGCATGGGTAGGGCCTTTTGCCCGCGGTGGAAGGTCCCAAGGGGAAAACGAGGGTGAATTGTCGCCGTCCCGGTATGAACAAGAACGTGAAGGAGGTACACAGACGTTCTACCGTCGGTGCGCAGCTCAAACTTCCTCGCGGCCGCTGGCCGCCGTGCACAGGCCGGACATCCGCCGGTCGAAGGAGGGACATGCGCGCGCATTCCTCGGCCCTCACAAGGGGCCTCGCACTGACCGCCGGGCTCGTCCTGGCGCTCGCCGCCTGTAGCAGCGGGGGAGGCGGCGGCAGTGGCAGCAAGGGCACTTCGGCCGGTCTCACGTCCTGCTCCACCGAGGGCAAGGCCGACACCTGCAACTCCGCCGCCACCAAGGCCGGCGGCACGTTCACCTACGTCATCGAGAAGAACGTCCAGCAGTGGAACGTGCAGGACACCAACGGGAACACCTTCGAGAACGCCGAGGCGCTGAGCCCCGTCCTGCCCCAGGTCTACGTCCCGCAGCCGGACTTCAGCGTCAAACTCAACACCGACCTGGTGACCTCCGCGACCCAGACGAGCGCAAGCCCGCAGACCATCGTCTACAAGATCAACCCCAAGGCGTCCTGGAACGACGGGACCCCCATCACCGCCGACGACTTCATCTACTACTGGCGCACCAACGACGGCAAGGACTGCCCGCCGCCGCCCGCGAGTGACTCCACCCAGACCAAGGGCTGTCTGCCGGAGAGCACCGCCGGCTACGACCGCGTCAGGTCGGTCACCGGCTCCGACAACGGCAAGACCGTCACCATGGTGATGAACAGACCGTACTCGGACTGGAAGTCCCTGTTCGGCGCGGGCTACCCGCTGTACCCGGCGCACGTCGCCGAGAAGGTGTCCGGCGCCGGGAGCGGCGACGCCGCGCACATGACGGCCGCCCAGATGACCCAGGGCTGGCAGTACTTCCAGAAGAACCCGCCCACCAAGTACGCGACCGCAGGCCCCTACAAGATGACCCAGTGGGTCGACAACGACCACGCCACCTACGAACCCGATCCGAAGTGGTGGGGGCAGAAGGCGAGCCTTCAGCGCCTCATCTTCAAGGTGATCTCGGACGCCACCCAGGAACCGATCGCCCTGCGCAACAACGAGGTCCAGGGCATCTACCCGCAGCCCGAGGTCGACCTCGTCAACCAGGTCAAGGCCATCCCCAACGTCACCTACACCATCGGCGACGGACTCACCTGGGAGCACTTCGACCTCAACCTGCACAACCCGGTGATCGGCAAGTACCTGGCCCTGCGGCAGGCGATGTTCACGGCGATCAGCGTCAAGGACATCATGGCCAAGACGGTCGCCCAGTTCGACCCCGGCGTGAAGCAGCTCTACAACCACAACTTCGTTCCCGGGCAGGCCGGTTACAAGGACGTGGTGAGCGCGAGCGGCCAGGGCTCGGGTGACCTCGCCAAGGCCAGGAAGTACCTCACCGACGGCAAGTTCACCGGCGTGGGCACCGCACTGAAGACCCCGGACGGCAAGTCCGTCGGCCCCTTCGACTGCCGGTACACCACCGGCAACCAGATCCGGCAGAGCGAGTGCCAGATCCTCCAGAGCGACCTCGCCGGCCTCGGCATCAAGGTCACGATCAAACCGATCGGCGCCGCCGACCTCGGCACCGTCCTCGCCGGCCACCAGTACGACATCATCGTCTTCGCCTGGGTCGCCTCGCCCTTCCCGATCAGCGGCGCGCAGCAACTGTGGACCACCGGGGCCGGCGGCAACTACGGCGGCTACAGCAACAAGAAGGTCGACTCCCTGATCAGCCAGGCCATCGGCGAGACGGACGCGACCAAGGCCGCGGCCCTGCTCAACCAGGCCGACCAGCTCATGGTGGACGACGCCTACGTGCTGCCGCTCTACCAGAAGCCGACCTTCCTCGCGGTACAGAGCCGGTTCGTCAACATGCGGAACAACTCCACCAACGTCGGACCGCCGTACAACGTCGGCGAGTGGGGCCTCAAGAAGTAACCCCCGGCCACCCGTCGGATCCGATTCCCGGCCCCGGTGACCCCGGGGCCGGGCCTCCGCGAGAGAAGACCGCATGCTCGCCTACACCGTGCGCCGCATCCTCGTCTCCATACCCGTCCTCGTCGTCTCCACGTTCATCGT
Organism: Streptomyces humi; assembly: GCF_001005085.2. GTDB lineage: Bacteria > Actinomycetota > Actinomycetes > Streptomycetales > Streptomycetaceae > Streptomyces > Streptomyces humi. Next base: position 45,085 of record NZ_LBMU02000069.1, on the reverse strand, counting down.
CTTCCTGGTCGTCATCAACTCCGGCGACCCGGTCGCCAACTACGCCACCTCCCGGCAGCCACCCCCCAGCAAGGCCGCCGTGACCGCCTTCGCCCGGCACATCCACGCCGACCAGCCGGTCGTCGAGCGCTACTGGAACTGGATCACCGGCGTACTGCACGGCGACTGGGGTCCCTCCGTCCAGACCAACCTGGACATCGGTCACGACCTGTTCACCCGCTTCCGGGTCACCGTCACCCTGGTCGCCGCCGCCATGCTGCTCGCCCTCGTGATGTCCGTCGTCTTCGGCGTGTTCAGCGCGATCCGCCAGTACAGCGCGGCCGACTACACCATCACCTTCTTCGGCTTCCTGTTCCTCGCCATGCCCGTCTTCTGGTTCGCGGTGCTGCTCAAGCAGGCCGGGATCTGGTTCAACCAGGAGACCGGCAGCCAGTTCCTCGGCACCATCGGCGAGAAGTCGCCGTACCTCGAAGTGGACACCACCTGGAACGAGTTCACCGACCGCATCGGCCACCTCGTGCTGCCCACCATCACCCTCGCCCTGGTCTCCTTCGCCTCCTGGACCCGCTACACCCGCGCCTCCATGCTGGAGGTCCTGGACAGCGACTACGTGCGCCTCGCCCGCGCGAAGGGGCTGCGCCGCGGCACGGTGCTCACCCGGCACGCCCTGCGGACCGCCCTCATCCCGCTCGCCACCGTCACCGCCCTCGACATCGCGATCATCCTCGGCGGCGCGGTCATCACGGAGACGATCTTCCAGTGGCACGGCATGGGCGAGATGCTCGTCCAGGCCGCCACCACCCTCGACGTCTACCGCACGATGGCCTGGCTGCTGCTGTCCGCCGTCGTCGTCATCGTCTTCAACCTCTTCGCCGACCTCCTCTACGCCGTTCTCGACCCGAGGATCCGCTATGACTGACATCGGCGCGCTCGGGCCCACCGGCACCCAACCAGCCCGTAGCGACCACGAGTTCACCGTCGCGCAGCGCAGCCAGACCCAGCTCGTCCTGCGTCGCTTCCTGCGCCACCGGGCCGCCATGATCAGCCTCGTCGTCTTCGTGCTCATCGTGCTGTGGGCGTTCGTCGGCCCGCACCTGTGGCACTACTCGTACGCCAAGTACACCAACGACAACTCGCAACCCCCCTCCTGGAAGCACCCGTTCGGCACCGACTCGTCCGGCTACGACGCCTACGCCCAGGTGATGCGCGGTACCCAGACCTCGCTGAAGATCGCCATCCTGATCGCCCTGGGGTCCACCCTGGTCGGCGCCGTGTGGGGAGCCGTCGCCGGCTTCTACCGGGGCTTCGTCGACGCGCTGATGATGCGCGTCGCCGACCTGGTCCTCACCCTTCCGCTGTTCGCGATCGCCCTGGTGATCTCCTCGCGCAGCGGCGGCTCCTGGTACTGGATCGCCGTGGTGATCGCCGGACTCACCTGGGCGTACGTGTCACGGGTGGTGCGCTCGACCGTACTGTCCCTGCGCGAGAAGGAGTTCGTGGAGGCGGCCCGGGCGCTCGGGGCGTCCGACACCCGGATCATCTTCCGGCACCTGCTGCCCAACGCCCTCGGACCGATCATCGTCAACGCCACCATCCTGGTCGCCACCGGCATCCTCACCGAGACCGCGCTCTCCTTCCTCGGCTTCGGCGTCCAACCCCCCGACACCTCACTCGGGTTGCTGGTCGCGCAGGCACAGACGGCGGTCGACACCCGGCCCTGGCTCTTCTACATCCCCGGCGCCTTCATCATCGCCATCGCCCTCACCATCAACTTCATCGGCGACGGGCTGCGCGACGCCTTCGATCCCCGGCAGCAAAGGGTGCGACAGTGACCCACACCAGCGGCAACGGCATCGGCCACCTGACCGGCAGCGGAGAGGAGTCCGGCGCCGTCCTCGAAGTCGAGGGCCTGAGCGTGGAGTTCCCGACCGAGGACGGGACCGTACGGGCCGTACGCGGCGTCGGCTACCGACTGGAGCGCGGCGAGGCGCTGGGCATCGTCGGCGAGTCCGGCTCGGGCAAGTCCGTCACCGCCCTCGCCGTGATGGGGCTGCTGCCCGGCTCGGCCCGGGTGCGCGGCTCGGTGCGCTTCGACGGCGCCGAGCTGCTCGGGATGTCCGACGCCCGGCTGTCGGACGTACGCGGCAGCGGCGTCGCCATGGTCTTCCAGGACCCGATGACCTCCCTCAACCCCGTCTACACCGTCGGCTACCAGATCGCCGAGACCCTGCTCCGGCACAATCCCGGGCTCGGGAAACGCCCCGCCCGCGCACGCGCCGTCGAACTCCTCGGCACGGTCGGCATCCCGAGCCCCGAACGGCGCGTCGACAGCTACCCGCACGAACTCTCCGGCGGGATGCGCCAGCGCGTCGTCATCGCCATCGCGATCGCCAACGACCCCGACGTGATCATCGCCGACGAACCCACCACCGCCCTCGACGTCACCGTCCAGGCACAGATCCTGGAGGCCCTGGAGACCGCCCGCGCCGAGACCGGCGCCGCGCTCGTCCTGATCACCCACGACCTCGGAGTGGTCGCCGGCCACACCGACCGGGTCGCCGTCATGTACGCCGGACGGATCGTGGAGACCGGCTCGGTCGAGGACATCTTCTACACCCCACGCATGCCCTACACCCTCGGCCTGCTCGGCTCCCTGCCCCGCCTCGACCGCGAGGAGGAGCGCCTGACCCCCATCACCGGCTCCCCGCCCTCGCTGCTGAACCTCCCCCCGGGCTGCCCCTTCGCCCCGCGCTGCCCGATGCGGCGCGAGGCCTGCGACGGCACCGAACCCGCCCTGCGCCCCGTCGGATCCGACGCCCACCGCAGCGCCTGCCACTTCGCCGACGAACTCGTGGACACGGCGGCCGGCGAGGTCTTCGACGCGGTCGGCGCCGACGCCGAGGCCCTCGCCCGGTTCGCGGACCTGGAGGACGATGCCCGATGACCGCCCCGACGTCTTCGCTCCCCCCGCTGCCGGGCCACGGCGGCACCGGCGCCCCCGTCCTCCAGGTCCGCGACCTCGTCAAGCACTTCCCGGTGATGTCGAAGGGCGTGGTCCGCCGGCGGGTCGGCGACGTGCACGCCGTCTGCGGGGTCTCCTTCGACCTGCACGAGAACGAGACGCTGGGCCTGGTCGGCGAGTCCGGCTCCGGCAAGACCACCGTCTCCCGCACCCTGCTCAACCTGGAGACCGCCACCTCGGGCACCGTGCACTACCGCGGCCGCCCGCTGACCGAACTGAGCCGACGTCAGATGCGGCCGTTGCGGCGCGAGTTGCAGATCGTCTTCCAGGACCCGTACGCCTCCCTGGACCCCCGCGTCTCCGTCCACGAGATCGTCGCCGAACCCCTGCGCATCCACGGCCGCTACGGCCCGGGCGCCGCCGACGAGGTCCGCGAACTGCTGCGCCTGGTCGGCCTCAACCCCGAGCACGGCAACCGCTTCGCCCACGAGTTCTCCGGTGGGCAGCGCCAACGCATCGGGATCGCGCGGGCGTTGGCGCTGCGCCCCAAGGTGGTGGTGCTGGACGAACCGGTCTCCGCCCTGGACGTGTCCATCCAGGCCGGTGTACTCAACCTGCTGATGGACCTCCAGAACGAACTGGGTCTGTCCTTCCTCTTCGTGGCGCACGACCTCTCCGTGATGCGCCATGTCGCCGACCGGGTCGCGGTGATGTACCTCGGCCGGCTGGTCGAGATCGCCCCGGCCCGGCAGCTGTTCGCACGTCCCGCGCACCCCTACACCCAGGCCCTCGTCTCCGCGATCCCGCTGCCCGACCCGCGCAAGGAGCGTGCCCGTACCCGCATCACGGTCCAGGGCGACGTCCCGAGCCCGGTCCGCCCGCCCAGCGGCTGCCGCTTCCGTACCCGCTGCCCCAAGTTCGCCGACCAGCTCACCGACAGCGAACGCACCGTCTGCGTCGAACAGGCACCGGACCTGGTCGACCGGGGCGGCGGCAACCCGGTCGCCTGCCACTACGCGGAGAGCGTGGAACTGCTCTGACCGTCCTGGTACGGGAACGGCGTCAGCCGGCTCTCCGCTGCCAGGCGCCGGCAGAACTCCTCCATGGTCACCGCGAGCGGCGCGTGCCGGACCAGCAGGTCGGCGGCGGTCCCAGGAATGCCCTCGGGCCGTCGCCCGGCGGCACAGGCGCGCACGAACTCCGCACGCTCCTCGCCCCGGTACCCGTACAACGCGGTGACCAGCCAGATCACCAGGTAGTAGCCGGTGTACGCACGGTCGTAGTGCCGGTGCCCGCCGAAGAAGTCCCGCTCGGCGGCGGCCAGCCGGAAGCGGGAGCTCAGTGAGAGCCCGAAGTCGGTGAGGTACAGCCGCCGGCCGTCGGTGAGGATGTTGTGGAAGTGGGCGTCAAGGTGCAGGAGCCCGCTGCTCTCGAGAAACCCGACCAGCTCCTCGAGACCCCGGGCCGTCGCCGCGCACGCCGCGTCCGCGCCCCGCGTACGGATCTCGGCGTCCAGCCAGTCGTGCAGGGTGTACGGGAAGTGTTCCAGGAACAGGGTCAGGCTCGCGGTGGCGTCCCGCAGCCCCTCGATGCGCTCCCGCACGCCGGCGGAACCGCCCCAGTACGCCACCGCCCGGTCGACGTCGGCGAGTTCGGCGGGCAGGGGGAGCGGGGCCTGTGGCAGTACCCGCCAGTGGTGCAGCAGCGGGAAGCCGGGGAAGCGGCCGCCGAGAACCCAGTCCGTCGTCACGGTGTGCGCGGCCAGCTCCCGCCAGGCGCCGAACCCCGGCCCGCCGACGGCGCCGACGCCGTAGTGGCAGTACGACGGCAGCCCGAACAGGTTCGCGGTGGAACGGCTGTGGCGCGGCTCCCGCTCCCGGTCGGTCAGCGGGATCCGCTTCACGAACACGGGTGTGCCGTCCACCGTGACCCGTACCGCCTGTCCGCCGATCCCGGTGCCGAGGCCCTCGCCCGCCCCGACCAGTCCGGCCAGTCGGTCGTCGCTCAGCCGGGCCAGGGAGGCCGCGATGCCGGTGTGCGCGGTGATACGAGGCTCGGTCTCGGTCATGCCCTCATGGTCGCCGTGGTGGACCGTAGGTGTCCGCGGATCTCGTCAGCACGTGTGACGCGCGCGTGGTGACCGGATCGCCGTGGCCGAAGCAGGCCACCTCCGCGTCCAGCGCTGCCAGCCGCCGGAAGGACGCGACGGCTCGGTCGCGGTCCACGTTGAACACCCCGAGGATCACCCCGTCGGCGTCCGGCGCCGTCGCCACCGCGTCCCCGGTGAACAGCACGCCGTACGAGGGGAGACGGACCGCGACACTGCCCTCCGTGTGCCCCGGCGCGTGAACGATCCGCGCGCCGCCGCCGAAGTCCAGGACGTCCCCGTCGGACAACTCCGTCACCCGGTCCGGCGGGACCGGTGCCAGAGGTAGGCCTGGCCCAGCGGGAAGCGCAGCAGGTGCTGCCGGGGGAGCAGTTCGACGACGTCCATGCGTCCGACCCTGGGGAGGACCCCCGTCCGCGGACGAGGGTCCTCTGCCGTGGGCAGAGCGGTTCAGCCCACCGCGTACGTCGCCGCACCGGTCAGGCCGGGTACGTCAGCCCGCCGCGTAGTTGCGCAGGAACAGCGCCTCCGCCACGGACAGCCGCTCCAGTTCCTCGGGCGACACGCTCTCGTCGACCGCGTGGATCTGCGCCTCCGGTTCGCTCAGGCCGATCAGCAGGATCTCCGCCCGCGGGTAGAGGCCCGCGAGGGTGTTGCACAGCGGGATCGAACCGCCCTGACCGGCGTACTGCATGGTCTCGCCGGGGTAGGCGACGGCCATCGCGTCGGCCATCGCCCGGTACGCCGGGCTCGTGGTGTCGGCCCGGAACGGCTGGCCCTGGCCGACCGCCTCCGTCCGCACCCGCGCACCCCACGGGGTGTGCGCCTCCAGGTGCGCCTGGAGCAGCTTGTTCGCCTCCGCCGCGTCCATGCCCGGCGGCACCCGCAGGCTGACCAGGGCGCGGGCACCGGCCTGCACCGACGGGGTGGCTCCGACGACCGGCGGGCAGTCGATGCCGAGCACCGTGACCGCCGGACGGGCCCAGATGCGGTCCGCGACCGAACCGTCACCGATCAGCTCGACGCCGTCCAGCACCTTCGCGTCCGCGCGGAACTGCGCCTCGTCGTACTCCAGGCCCTCCCAGGCCGCGGCCGGCGCGAGTCCGTCGACGGTCGTCGAACCGTCCTCGGCGCGCAGCGAGTCCAGCACGCGGATCAGCGCGGCCAGCGCGTCCGGGGCGGCGCCGCCGAACTGCCCGGAGTGCAGATTGCCCTGGAGCGTGTCGATCTGGACGCGCACCAGGGTCATGCCGCGCAGGGTGGTGGTCACGGTCGGCAGCCCGACGCGGAAGTTGCCCGTGTCGCCGATGACGATCGCGTCCGCCGCCAGCAGCTCCGGGTGCTGCTCGGCGTACCGCTCCAGACCGCCGGTGCCCATTTCCTCGGAGCCCTCGGCGATCACCTTCACGTTGACCGGGACACCGCCGTTCGCCTTCAGCGCGCGCAGCGCCAGCAGGTGCATGATCAGGCCGCCCTTGCAGTCGGCCGCACCGCGCCCGTACCAGCGGCCGTTCCGCTCGGTCAGCTCGAACGGCGGGGTCGTCCAGGCGGCCTCGTCCAGCGGCGGCTGGACGTCGTAGTGCGCGTACAGCAGGACCGTTTCGGCGCCCTCGGGTCCCGGCAGGTAGCCGTACACCGACTGCGTGCCGTCCGGGGTGTCCAGTACGGCGACGTCCACGAAGTCCTCGGCACGCAGCGCGTCGGCGACCCACTTCGCGGCCCCCTCGCTCTCGCTCTTCGGGAACTGGGCGAAGTCCGCCACCGACTTGAAGGCCACCAGCTCGGCGAGCTCCGCCTTCGCCCTGGGCAGCAAGGCGGCGACGGTCTCGGCGACCGGATTGGACGACATGGGCACGCTCCTCGTGGGTGCGACGTTGAACTGGTGAGTGCACCGATCCTCCCACAGTGGCCTGCGGCGATCTCCGCCGTAGGATGCGGGGGGACAGGTGACAGGTGCCGGCCCGTGGCCGGGCGGTACCTGACAGTGCCTGGCCCATGGCTTGATATGGCTTGACACAGCTTGATACGGCTTCTACGGCTTGATCGGAGCAGCGGACCATCGTGAGCGGCGAGAATTCTTCGGCGGACGACGTGCAGGCGGACGACGTGCAGCGGGTGTGGGACGTCGTCGTGGTGGGCGCGGGACCCGCGGGGGCCTCGGCCGCCTACGCGGCGGCGGTCGCGGGACGGCGCGTGCTGTTGCTGGAGAAGGCCGAACTGCCCCGCTACAAGACCTGCGGCGGCGGCATCATCGGCCCCTCGCGCGACGCGCTGCCGCCCGGCTTCGAGCTGCCCCTCAAGGACCGGGTGCACGCCGTCACCTTCTCCAACAACGGACGGTTCACCCGCACCCGCCGCTCCAAGCAGATGATGTTCGGGCTGATCAACCGGCCCGAGTTCGACCAGCAACTGGTCGAGCACGCCCAGAAGGCCGGCGCCGAACTGCGCACCGGAGCCGCCGTGCAGCGGGTCGAGCAGCACGGCTCGGCCGTCCCGGACCGGCGCACCGTCGCCGTGGTCCTCCAGGGCGGCGAGACCCTGCTGGCCCGCGCGGTGGTCGGCGCCGACGGCAGCGCCAGCCGGATAGGGGCACACGTCGGGGTGAAGGTCGACCAGGTGGACCTCGGCCTGGAGGCGGAGATCCCGGTCCCGGAGACCGTCGCCGAGGACTGGCGGGGCCGCGTCCTCATCGACTGGGGTCCCATGCCGGGCAGTTACGGCTGGGTCTTCCCCAAGGGTGACACCCTCACCGTCGGGGTGATCTCGGCGCGCGGCGAAGGCGCGGCCACCAAGCGCTACTTGGAGGACTTCGTCGCCCGGCTCGGCCTGGCCGGCTTCGAGCCGAGCATCTCCTCCGGCCACCTGACCCGCTGCCGCGCCGACGACTCGCCGCTGTCCCGGGGACGGGTGCTCGTCTGCGGTGACGCCGCGGGCCTCCTGGAGCCGTGGACCCGTGAGGGCATCTCCTTCGCCCTGCGCTCGGGACGGCTCGCGGGGGAGTGGGCGGTGCGGATCGCCGAGGCCCACGACGCCGTGGACACCCGCCGCCAGGCGCTGAACTACGCCTTCGCCGTCAAGGCGGGGCTCGGCGTCGAGATGAGCGTCGGCAAGAGCATGCTCGCCGCGTTCGAGCGCCGTCCCGGGCTTTTCCACGCCGCGCTGACCGGGTTCCGGCCGGCCTGGCGGGCGTTCAAGGAGATCACCCAGGGCCGCACCTCACTCGGCGAGCTCGTCCGCTCCCACCCGCTCGCCCAGCGCGCCCTCACGGCCTTCGACCCCGGCCCGGCGGCCAAGGCCAAGGCGGCGGCCGAGGCAGCGGCCAAGGAGCGGCCGGCCGGCGAGGACACGGACGCATCCGACGAGGACGCCGTCACTTCGTGACGCCGAGCCGGAAGACGGGGTGGACGGCGCCGGCCGAGCCGGGTTCCGCGTCGGAGGACGTGGCCGTCACCCGGCTCGGTCCGTCACCTTGGCGAGGAACGCGGCGAGGTTGGCCGTCGTCCGCTCGATCTTCTCCTCCAGGGTGAGCGACTCCGGTATGCGCCCGCCCACGCCCGCGTCCCGCTTGCCCCGCACGTACAGCGAGCAGGCGAGGTCGGAGCAGAGGTAGGCGCCCACCGAGTTGCCCTGCTGCCCGGCCTTCCCCGCCTTCGGCGCGACCATCAGCGAGACGCCCCCGGAGTGCGTGGTCAGGCAGATCCTGCACATGCTGCGCCGGGCCGTCCAGGAGGACGGGCTCGGACAGCGCAGCGCCACGGCCAGCGCGCGGCCGTCCACTTCGGTCACCAGGTAGGCGCGGTCGGGGGCCTGCGGGTCCCGCCAGCCGAAGTAGTCCAGGTCCGCCCATGGCTGTCCGTCCAGGTCGTGCGGGACGGTCAGGCGCTTCGCGGCACCCTTGGTGCAGTTCACGAACGCGGCACGGATCTCTTGCTCACTCAGCGGTCTCATATAGTGCACGCTAATTTGCCTAAAGGTATTAGGCAAATGCATAATCGATTCAGGTGATGGCGTGCGGGAGTCGAGCGGAGGAGTGGCGGTGGCACGAGCGGGACTGACCACGGAACGGCTGGTCAGGGCGGGAGCCGAGCTGGCCGACGAGGCCGGCTTCGACCAGGTGACCGTCTCGGCGCTGGCCAGACGGTTCGACGTGAAGGTCGCGAGCCTGTACTCGCACGTCAAGAGCTCCCAGGACCTGCGGACCAGGATCGCTCTGCTCGCCCTGGAGGAGATGGCCGACCGGGCGGCCGAGGCGCTGGCCGGACGGGCCGGCAAGGACGCCCTCCTCGCGTTCGCCGGCGTCTACCGCGACTACGCCCGCGCCCACCCCGGCCGGTACGCGGCGGCCCGGCTGCGCCTGGACCCGGAGACGGCGGCCCGCAGCGCCGGCGTCCGGCACGCCCAGATGACCCGGGCCGTCCTGCGGGGCTACGACCTGAGCGAACCGGACCAGACCCACGCCGTCCGCATGCTCGGCAGCGTCTTCCACGGTTACGTCGACCTGGAACTCGCCGGCGGCTTCAGCCACAGCGCCCCCGACAGCCAGGAGTCCTGGACCCGCATCCTCGACGCCCTCGACGCCCTGCTGCGCGACTGGCCCGCGCCGGCCTGACCGACGCCCGCCATCCCGGCCGGGCGGAGGCATGGGCAGGGGTAGACGCGCAGGCGGAGTCGGACGCAGTGACAGAGACAGAATCGGACGCAGAGACAGAGGCAGAGGCATTGAGCACCGAGCACGACCAGCGCTGGATCACCACGCCCATCACCGCCGACCTGCTGCGCGGCGCCCTCGATCTGGAACACACGGAGCACGGCGTGCTGCCGCACCGGCTCCCGGCCCGGGCCCGCGCCCAGTGCGCCGACCCGCAGCTCGCCATGGTCGAGGCCCAGCCCTCCGGCGTACGCCTGGTCTTCCGTACCCGGGCCACCGCCGTGGAACTTGACACCCTGCCCACCAAGCGGCTCTACGTCGGTGCCCCGCCCCGGCCGGACGGGACGTACGACCTGCTCGTCGACTCCGCCCTGAGCGGCCAGGGCGTGGTCACCGGCGGCAAGGTCCAGGTGATCGACATGAGTGCCGGAACCACGGAAGTGCGCCCCGGCCCGCCCGGCACCCTCCGTTTCACCGGCCTGCCCGAGCGCGAGAAGGACGTGGAGATCTGGCTGCCTCACAACGAGACCACCGAACTGGTCGCCCTGCGCACCGACGCCCCGCTCACCGCCGTAACCGACCACGGCCGCAGGGTGTGGCTGCACCACGGGAGTTCCATCAGCCACGGCTCCGACGCGGCGAGTCCCACGGCCGTCTGGCCGGCGGTCGCCGCCGCGCTCGGCGGAGTGGAACTGGTGAACCTGGGGCTGGGCGGCAGCGCCCTGCTCGACCCGTTCACCGCCCGCGCCATCAGGGACACCCCGGCCGACCTGATCAGCCTGAAACTCGGCATCAACGTCGTCAACGCCGACCTGATGCGGCTGCGCGCCTTCGGTCCCGCCGTACACGGTTTCCTGGACACGGTCCGTGAGGGCCACCCCACCACCCCGCTGCTGGTCGTGTCGCCGATCCTGTGCCCCATTCACGAGGACACCCCCGGTCCCACCGCCATGGACCTGAGCGCCTTCGGCGAGGGCCGGCTCACCTTCACGGCCGTCGGCGACCCGGCCGAGCGCGCGAGCGGCAAGCTCACCCTGAACGTCATCCGGGACGAGCTGGCCCGCATCGTGGCCGAACGCGCGGCCGACGACCCCCACCTCCACTACCTCGACGGCCGTGCCCTCTACGGCGAGGCCGACGCCACCGAACTCCCGCTGCCCGACCAGCTGCACCCCGACGCGCCCACCCACCGCCGTATCGGCGAACGCTTCGCCGGCCTCGCCTTCGCCGACTCCGGCGCGTTCGCGGCCGACGGCGACCGACCCGAGGTCCGCTGACCCGACGGCGACCGACCCGAGGTCCGCTGAGCCTGCGGTGACCGACCCGAGGTCCGCTGAGCCTGCGGTGTTCACCGGGCCGGGTGAGCCTGCGGTGTTCACCGGGCCGGGTCGGCCGTGGCGCCGTCGCCGCCGTCCGGGACCAGGACGACCTTGCCCGTCACCGTCCCCGACTCGGCGAGTCGCAGCGCCTCGGCGGCCCGGGTGAGGGGCAGCCGCGCGGCGATGTGCGCGCTGACCTCGCCGCGCCACAGGGCCTCGAACACCTGGGTGAGGTCGGCGCTCAGCCGGGCCCGGAAGCGGTCCTTGCCGAACGCGCGGCCCGCCCAGACGTTGAAGAAGAAGGCGTGCCTGCCGTTGGGCAGCGCGTTCCACAGCCACACCCGGCCGAGGATCTTCAGTACGGGCCACTGCTTGGAACCCGAGTCGTCCCGGGTGGTGGCGCTGCCGTACGAGACGAGGGTGCCGCCCGGCGCGAGGAGCTTCCAGGAGTCGACGACGCTGCGCCCGCCGAGGTGGTCGAAGACGGCGTCGACCCCGCCGGGTGCCAGTTCACGCACCCGGGCCGGGACGTCCGCGGCGCGGTAGTCGACCGGGGTCACCCCCAGCTCGCGCAGCGCGTCGTGATGACGGACGGAGGCCGTGCCGATCACCCGCAGACCCGCCGCGCGGGCCAGCTGCACGAGTACGGTGCCCACCCCGCCGTTGGCCCCGTGCACCAGGATCGTGCCGCCCTCGCGCACACCGGCCTTGCGGTGGAGCATCTGCCAGGCCGTGATGCCGTTGACGACCAGGGTCTCCGCCTCCGCCGCGCCGATCCCGGCCGGTACCGCCACGGCGTCGGCCGCGTCGAGCAGGACGTGGCTGGCCCAGCCGCCGACCTTGACCAGTGCCGCCACCCGCTCGCCGACGAGCCCGGGCGTGACACCCTCGCCCGCCGTGACCACCGTGCCGACCAGGTCGTAGCCCGGGACGAAGGGGAACGGCGGCTGGTCGTAGTAGCGGCCGCGGCGCATCTGCTGCTCGGCGAAGGAGACCCCGGTGGCCTCCATCCGGACGACGATCTGGCCGGGGCCCGGGACCGGGATCTCGCGGTGCCGGATCTCCAGGCCCTCGGGCTCCACCGTGCCAGGCAGGACGACCTCGACGAGGCGGGTGGCTCCGGCGGTACCTGAAGCTGCTGCGGTTCCCATGACGACCTCCGTCTGTGAATGCTTGTCGCTTGCGTTAGAAGCTATAACTAACATGATTGAGCATCGCGAAAGTGTCAAGCTCTCGCGAAAAGGGAGGAGGCTCTTGGTCGTTAGAGGCTGTCTCGAAAGTGATAGGTTGGAATGAGACGAACAAGCCAGCAGCTCAGGCGAGAGGAGCGTGACGGCGATGGCGGCGGACGCGGGCGCAGGCGAAGAGGCCGGGGTAGACGTGACGAGTCCACGAGAGCGATACCGGGCCCAGGTGCGCTCGGACATCAAGGCGCGCGCCTGGGACCAGATCGCCAGATCCGGTGCCACCGGCCTGTCCCTGAACGCGATCGCCAAGGAACTCGGCATGAGCGGCCCCGCCCTCTACCGCTACTTCGGCAGTCGGGACGAGCTGATCACCGAGCTGATCCGCGACGCCTACCGCAGCCTGGCCGACACCTTCCGCGCCGCGGCCGAGTCGGGCGCCGGTCTCGAAGGCCTCGCGCAGGCCCTGCGCCGCTGGGCACTGGACGACCCCCAGCGGTACTTCCTCGTCTACGGCACGCCGGTCCCCGGCTACCACGCGCCCGACGACATCACCGCGATCGCCCGCGAGATCATGGGCGCCCTGCTCGACGTCTGTGCGTCGGCCGGGCTGGAGGCTCCCGCGCCGGCCTCCGCGAGTTTCACCGCGCATCTCAGCCAGCACCGCCAGTGGGCCGAAGGCCATCCCGCGCCGCCCGGTGTGCTGCGCAAGGCGCTCGCCTTCTGGACCCGGATGCACGGGGTGCTCTCCCTGGAGCTGGCCGGGCACTTCACCGGCATGGGCTTCGGCCCGGAGCGGCTGTTCGACGCGGAGGTGGCGGAGCTCACCCCGGGCCGCTGACGACCGGCCCACGGCCCCGACCGCCAACCCCGACCGTCCCCCCGGGCCGTCCCCCCGGGCCGTCCCCCGGATCAACCCCCACGACCGTCCCGCCGCCCGTCACTCCCGACCGTCCCCCCGGCCGGCGGGCACGGACCGCGGCCGGCCTACTTCCCCCGGAGTACGTGTGATCACCTCGCCGGGCTGACGCCCGCGTGGGCCGACGGCGTCTAGCGTGGCGGGCATGGACGAGCAGCGCGTACGGCAGCGCGGCCCGGCGCGGTGGTGGCGTCTCGGGCCCCCGTGGCATGACGCCGACGAGGCGGACGCCGAACCGGCCTCCGGTCGTCTGCCGTGGCGTTCCACCGTGCCGCTCACCGTCCTGGTGCTGGTGGGCTCGAACTTCGTGGCCCATGCGCAGCCCCACCGTGAACCCCTTGACGTCTACGCCCGGCTGCTGCTCCTCGCCATGTGTGCCCTGTTGCTGTGGCGGCAACGGCATCCGGTGCCGGTGGCGTACGGCACCGCCGGGCTCGCCCTGGTCTACGTGGGGGCCGGCTACCCCTACGGTCCGGTCTTCGCGGCCGTCGCCGTGGCCTGCTTCAGTGCCGTGGTGGCCGGGCGGCGCCGGGCAGCCTGGGCGGCCCTCGGGATGCTGTGGGCCGGCCACCTGCTGATCTCGCTCTGGCTCTACCGCGTGCTGCCACCGCCGGGTGACAAGGGGGCGAACCCGGGCCAGGAGGTGATCATCGCCACCTGGGTGCTGATCATCGCCTCGGTGGCCGAGCTGGTCCGGCTGCGGCGTGAGCAGTGGGCGCGGGAGCGAGCGGACCGCGCCCAGGCGGCCAGGCGCCGCGCGGACGCGGAACGGCTGCGGATCGCACGTGAGTTGCACGACGTCCTGGCGCACAGCATCTCGGTCATCAACGTCCAGGCGGGGATGGGGCTCGTGCTCCTGGACTCCGATCCCGAGCAGGCCAGAGCAGCGCTCACCACCATCAAGGCGGCCAGCAAGGAGGCGCTCGGCGAGGTCCGCCAGGTGCTGGACACCCTGCGCGCGCCGGGAGCCGCGCCGCGTGCGCCGGCGCCGGGTCTGGGCCGGCTGCCGGAGCTGGCCGAACAGGCGGCGGCCGCCGGACTCACCGTGACGGTGGAGGGGGAGCCGCCGCGGTTGCCGCCGGGCGCCGACCTGGCGGCCTTCCGGATCGTCCAGGAGGCGCTCACCAATGTCGTACGGCACTCGGGTTCGCGGCGGGCGCGGGTCCGGCTCGAACACGGGGGAGGGGAGCTGCGGTTGCGGGTCGACGACGACGGACCGGCGAGCGGTGCGGACGCGGGCGGCAGCGGGAACGGGCTGGCCGGTATGCGGGAGCGGGCCCAAGCCCTGGGTGGCACGATCGAGGCGGGCCCGCGCGCCGACGGCGGTTTCCGGGTGCTGGCCGTACTGCCCTTGACCGAGCCGCCCTTGACCGAGCCGCCCTCGACCGAGCCGCCCTTGACCGAGCCGTCCTTGACCGAGCCGCCCCCGACGGAACCGCCTCTGATCCAGCCGCCCTTGACCGACCGGGAGGGCCGATGATCCGGGTGCTGCTCGCCGACGACCAGTCTCTGGTACGCGCCGGCTTCAGGGCGTTGCTCGACGCCCAGCCGGACATCGAGGTGGCAGGTGAGGCGGCCGACGGCGAGGACGCTCTGGGCAGGGTGCGTGAACTGCGCCCCGATGTCGTCCTCATGGACATCCGCATGCCGCGTCTCGACGGGTTGGCGGCGACCCGGCGCATCACCGGTGAACCGGAGCTGAAGGACGTCAAGGTGGTCATGCTGACGACGTTCGAGCTCGACGAGTACGTCTTCGAGGCGATCCGGTCCGGCGCCTCCGGTTTCCTGGTCAAGGACACCGAACCGGAGGAACTCGTGCGGGCCGTGCGGGCGGTGGTGGACGGGGACGCTCTGCTGTCGCCGGGGGTGACGCGTCGGCTGATCGCGGAGTTCGCGGCCCGCTCCAAGGAACCGGCCGCCGCCGACGCCCTCTCCCGGCTCACCGAGCGGGAGCGGGAGGTGATGGCACTGGTCGGCATCGGTCTGTCCAACGCGGAGATCGCCCGGCGCCTGGTCGTCAGCCCCCTCACCGCGAAGACCCACGTGAGCCGCACGATGGTCAAACTGGGTGCTCGGGACCGGGCCCAACTGGTCGTTCTGGCCTACGAGTCGGGCCTGGTACGCCCGGGCTGGCTGGGCTGACCGGCACACCGGCCGACGACACACACTCCGCCGGTCCCGCATCACGCCATGCCCCCGGGCCGGTCCCGCACCGCCACCGTCCCCCGGGCCGGTCCCGCACCGCCACCGTCCCCCGGGCCGGTCCCGCAGCACGGCCGTGCGCCCGGCGGAGCAACAGGCCCCGCCGGGCGCCGGCTTGGCGGCGGCCCCGTCAGTCGCGTGCGGGCACGCGCTCCGCCTCCAGGGAGGTGGACCGGGCGATCACGACCGTCTGCCGGGCACGCTTGGCGCGCAGTCCCGTGAGCGTGATCAGCAGTCCGGCCAGGGCCACGCCCGCGACCACCACGAAGCCGGGCCGGTAGCTGTCGAGCACGGCCTGCGGGGCCGCCTGCGCGGGGGCGCCCGCGGTGACCACGGCGGTCACGATCGCCAGGAAGATCGCACCGCCCACCTGCACCGAGGTGTTGAGGAGCCCCGAGACCATGCCCTGCTCGTGGTCGTCGACGCCGTTGGTGGCCTGGATGTTGAGCGAGGGGAAGACCAGGGCGCAGGCCGCGCCGATCAGCAGCATCGACGGCAGGATCACCGCCGCGTAGCCGGGGCTCAGGTCGATGCGCAGGAACAGGGCGTACCCGAGGACCATGAACGCGAAGCCCGCCGCGATCAGCCGCGGGGTGCCGAAGCGGTCCACGATCGCGCCGACCTTGGTCGAGGAGATCGCCACCAGTGCGCCCGCGGGCAGGAAGGCCAGTGCGGTGTGCAGCGCCGACCAGCCGAGCAGGGACTGCATGTACAGCGTGGTCAGGAACTGGAAGCCGACGTACGAGCCGAAGAAGGCGACGGCGCCGAGCTGGGCGCGGATCTGGTTGCCCGAGCGCAGCACGCCGAGCCGGACGAGCGGGCCGGGGGAGCGGCGTTCGACCTGGACGAACACGGTCAGCAGGACGGCGACCGCGAGGAACGAGAGCAGGGTGCGGGCCGAGGACCAGCCGACCTGCGGGGCCTCCACCACGGTGAACACCAGGAGCAGCATCGAGGCGGTGCCGAGGATCGCGCCGGGGATGTCGTATCCGTTGTGGTCCCGCTCGCGGGCGCTGCGCGGCAGCAGCCTGAGGCCGGCGAGCAGCGCGATCAGGGCGATGGGGGCGGGCAGCAGCATGGTGAGGCGCCAGCTGGCCTCGGTGAGCAGGCCGGACAGCACCAGGCCCATGGAGAAGCCGGTGGCCGCGCAGGTGGTGTAGATGGAGAGGGCGCGGTTGCGCAGCGGGCCCTCCGGGAACGTGGTGGTGATGATCGAGAGGCCGGCCGGGGCGGTGAAGGCCGCGCTGAGGCCCTTGATGAAGCGGCTGGCGATCAGCAGCGGTCCCGAGTCGACCAGGCCGCCGAGCAGGGAGGCGACCGCGAAGACGCCGAGCGCCACCAGGAACACCTGGCGCCGGCCGAGCAGATCGGCGGTGCGGCCACCGAGCAGCAGCAGGCCGCCGTACCCCAGGATGTAACCGCTGACGATCCATTGCAGGGTCGAGGTCGACAGGTGCAGGTCGGAGCCGATCGACGGCAGGGCGACGCCGACCATCGACACGTCCAGGGCGTCCAGGAACATCGCGGCGCAGAGCACCAGCAGCGTGCCCCAGAGCCGGGGGGTCCAGCGGACCGCCGACGACGCGGCGGCAGGGGCGGTGAGCGGAGAGGTCATGACCCCAGAGACTACATGCACATGCATCGAATGCAAGAGCATTTAATTACGATGCAACAATCCGGTTTCTCTGCTACGGTGCCGAGATGGCGGCGAAGAAGCCCGAGCAGGCGCTCGTGGAGCAATGGCGGGACATTCTGGCCCTGCACGCCCGTGTCCAGTGCGAACTCGACCGTACGCTGCACGATCATGGCCTGTGCGCCAGCGACTTCGAGGTCCTCGACCTGCTCTCCGACGGGGCGGCCGCGGACGGCGGTTGCAGCTACCGGGTCCAGGAGATCGCCGAGCGGGTGCATCTCAGTCAGAGCGCGCTGTCCCGGCTGGTCGCCCGGCTGGAGAAGGACGGCCTGGTCGAGCGGACCATGTGCGCGGAGGACCGGCGGGGCGTGCGGGTGGCGCTCACCGGGAAAGGGCGCGCGCTGCACGGTGAGGTGCTGCCCATGCAGCGCGCGGTGCTGAGCCGGCTGCTGGCCGGCTGAACCGGTCGCTCAGATACCGGAGTCGGTCCGCCACAGGGCGGCCAGTTCCGGGTCGCCCGTCACCTGCGGCACCGGCACCCGGTTCCACAGCGCCAGGTACAACAGATCGGCGGGACCGGCCAGTTCGGCTTCCGCCGGGCCCGTCTCGCCGGGCTCGGCCACCGGGGGCCCGGCTGTGAGCCGTACGGTCCACACCGCGTCGGCGTCCACGGCGCGCACTCGCAGCACACGTGGCGTGCTGGTGCGTACCCGGCTGCGCGGCCGGGCGTGGAAGCCGCGCAGCAGTTCGTCGATGCCGTCGACCGCGAACTCGGTGGCGACGGGCGACACCGGGCCGCCGCGCGCGGACTCGGCGTCGTACCGGTGGACGGTCGTCTCGTGCGCCTGCCGACGGGTCCAGAAGGCGAGCGGTGAGGCGACGGGAGCCGGGTGGAAGGTCCAGCAGGACAGGCCGGCCGGTGCGTCGGCCAGGGTTTCGACGAGCCGGCGGTGGCTGTCCCGGTACCACGCGACCAGCTCCGCGCCGTCCAGGTCGGGAGGGCCCGGGAACGGGCGGGGCTCGGGGTGCGCGTCGGTGACGACACCGGCGGCCCACCGGTGGACCGTGCCCGTGTGCCGCAGCAGGTCACGGACCTGCCAGTCGGGGCAGGTCGGTACCTTGGCGTCGGGCCCGGCCGCCTCGGCGGCAGCGGCCAGCGACCGGCCCTCGCGGTCCAGGGTCTCAAGGAACTCGGCAGTCTCCATGCCGTGAGTCTGCACGACGACGTGGGCGCTAACGCAACAGGAAACCCACCGCGTATCCGAGGGCGTTGACCGCCCAGTGCAGGGCCGTCGGTGCCAGCAGGGAACCGCTGCGGTCGCGCAGCCAGCACAGCAGGCAGCCCGCGACGGTCGTGAACAGCACGGCGCCGACGTCCACCAGGACCACCCCGGTGACCGAGTGTCCGAACACCGAACCCAGCGTCGGCTTGTCCGCGCCGAGGTTCAGCGAGGGCAGGATGTGCCAGAGGCCGAACAGCACCGAGGAGAGCACGGCCGCCGCCGTCGCGGTCCGCAGGCGGCACAGCAGTGCGAACAGGACGCCGCGGAAGGCGACTTCTTCCAGGAGCACGGTCCCCACGGGCACCGCGACCAGCGCCTTGAACGTGATCTCCGGACCGCTCAACGCGTCCGTCCGCTGGTCCTCGAACAGCCCGCGGGTGACCGGCAGCAGGGCCCCGCACAGATAGACGGCCGCGACGATCCCGATGAGCGCGAAGGCCCAGCGCACCCCGTCGGACCAGGAGCCGCGGCCCAGCCCGAGCTCCGTCCAGCTGCCGCCGGCCCAGAACAGCAACGCCACCAGCACGGCCGAGGCGACGACCGCGGTGAGCAGGATCCAGGACCGGGCCCACCGGTTGTCCAGCAGGTTGACCGCCACCAGCACGGCGACCACCAGCACGACGGCCGTCCGGGTGGGAAGCCTCGGTACCGGCACGGCACGCCCGGCCCGGTGTCAGAACCGGACCGGGACGCGCACCGGCGTGGTCGTCGCGGGGAGCCTCGGCCCGGCCGTGGGCGAGGCGGCGTGGGGACGGACGGTGGTCTGCGCCTGGGCCATGCCCACCACCATCGGGCACCCGCTGGTGCTCCGCACCTTTTGCCGACCGGGCGGACCGGTTCGCGGACCTTCCGGATGCGGGGCCGCGAGCGGTGGCCGATCGTGGTCCCGAGGTGGCCGAGTGAGTGGTGTGGGCAGGGCTCTGAACCGTACGAGGGACTGGACCCGCCGGACGGCGGAGCGGGCGCGCCGGACGGGGGAGCGAGTGCGCGGGACGGGGGAGCGGGTACGCCGGCACGCGGGACCCGGCCGGGTGGTCCGGCGGCGCCCCTGCTGGGGCGGCCTCGCCGTGGCGGTGCTGTGCTACTGCCTGTCCCTGACTCCGTCCCTGCTGCCCCGCGCCTGGTGGCTCCAGGGGCTCGCCGCCGGGGTCTCGGCGGTCGTCGGCTACGCCGTAGGCACCGTGCTGGAGACCTTTGCCCGGTTCCTGCTCCGCTGGGCCGGTGTCCGGGTCCGCCCGCGCGTCCTCAGGATCGTCCGGCCGGCGCTGGTGGTGCTCTCGGTCGCCTCGGTCGTCACCGTCACCGCCTGGAGCGTCCGCTGGGAGGGCGAGGTCCGCCGCGCGGTGTCCCTGCCCCCGCAGTTCGCCCGGTGGCAGTGGGCGCTGGTCCCGGTCGTGGCCGCGTGCGTCGCCGCCCTGCTCCTCCTGCTCGGCCGCGCGGTACGACTCGGCACCCGCGTCCTCGCCCACGCGCTCGGCGCCCACGTGCCGCGCCGCGTCGCCTACGGCACCGGAGCCGCCGTGGTCGCGTTCGTGATCGTCGGAGTCGTCCAGGGCTTCCTGCTGCGGGCGGCACTCGACGCGATCGAGAGCGGCGCCTCCCTCGCCGACCGGGGCACCACCGAGGGCGTGCACCGGCCGGACCTGCCCACCCTCTCCGGCGGTCCCGACTCCGCCGCGCCCTGGGACACGCTCGGCGCCAAGGGCCGTGACTTCGTCGGCACCGCCACGCCACGCGCGGACATCGCCGCCTTCACCGGCCGCCCGGCGCAGGATCCGGTACGCGTCTACGTCGGCCTGCGCTCCGCCGACACCCTCGACGAACGTGCCGCCCTCGCCGTACGGGAACTCGAACGCACCGGCGGTTTCTCCCGGCAGGTCCTCGCCGTCATGGGCACCACCGGCACCGGCTGGATCAACGACCAGGGCAGCAAACCCCTGGAGTACATGTGGGGCGGTGACACCGCCCAGGTCGCCATGCAGTACTCCTACCTGCCCAGTTGGGTCTCCGCGCTCACCGAGGACGAGGCCGCCGCCACCGGCCGCGCCCTGTTCCACGCGGTCCACGACCGGTGGCGCACCCTCCCCGCGAACTCCCGCCCCCGGCTCCTCGTGTACGGGGAGAGTCTCGGCTCCTTCTCCATGGAGTCCGCCCTCGACGGCTCCCTGACCACGCTCACCTCGGAGACCGGCGGGGCGCTTTTCGTGGGGCCGACCTACGACAACCCCCTGTGGAAGAGGATCACCGCGGAGCGCCGGCCGGGCAGTCCCGAGTGGCGGCCGGTGGTCGCCGACGGGGCGAACGTGCGGTTCGCTCAGGTGCCGAAGGACTACGGCATCCCCGCGACGCCGTGGGGAGAGCCCCGCGCGGTGTATCTACAGAACGGTTCCGACCCGGTCGTCTGGTGGTCACCCGACCTGGCCCTGCACCAACCGGACTGGCTGGAGCGGCCGCGTGCCCGGGACGTGTCGCCGGCGATGCGGTGGTATCCGCTGCTGACGTTCTGGCAGGTGGCGTGCGATCTGGCGGGCGCCGACAGCGTCCCGGACGGCTTCGGACACCGCTACGGGACACTGCCGACGAGCGCGTGGGCCGAGATCACCCGCCCACCGGGGTGGACGGCGGCCGACACGGCGAGACTGGCCGGACTGCTGGAGTCGGTACCCGAGCCGGGACTGCTGGACTGAGGGACGCGCGGGCTCCCCACCAGCGGCGGCTCCCCACCGGCGGCGGCACGCCGCCTGCGGTGGCACGCGAAGCGCGGTGGTACATGCCATGTCCGGCGGTGCATGCCACGTGCGGCGGCGTGCGGCGTGCGACGTTGCGCGCCGCGAGAGGCGTCGCGGTGTCCGGTTCCGCCCGGTGCTACCTCGTCGCCGCGCCGATCAGCGTCGCCACCGCCGCCAGCACCGCCACGCTCGTCAGGGCCGTCGGCAGGGACGCCCAGTCCGCGATGAAGCCGATCGCCGGCGGCCCCAGCAGCATGCCGCCGTAGCCCAGGGTGGACGCCGTCGCCACGCCCGACGGGCCGGCCAGGGCACCGGCCCGTTCCACCGCCACCGGGAAGAGGTTGGCCAGGCCGAGGCCCGTCACGGCGAAACCGAGCAGGGTGGCCCACACCCAGGGCGCGAGCGAGCCGAGGAGCATGCCGGCGGCCGCCGTCCCGCCGCCCAGGACCACGGTCCTGGACCGCCCGAGCCGCTCCAGCAGCCTCGTACCGCTCGCCCGGCCGACCGTCATGGCCAGTGCGAAACACGTGTAACCAGCCGCGGCGACCCCCACGGAAGCGCCCAGGTCCTGCCGCAGGTGCAGCGCGCCCCAGTCGGCCATCGCCCCCTCCCCGTACGCCGTGCACAGGGCGATCAGGCCGAAGACGAACACCATCCGGCGGGTACGGCGGTCCAGTCGGCGCGGGGCGGCCTCGGTACGGTCCTCGGGGTGCGGGACCGGGATGCCGTGGCGGAGCAGGGTGCGGCCGGCGACCGCGGTGACCAGGAGGCCGATCACGGTGAGGGTGAGCAGGTGGCGGGTGGGGGAGAGGGCGCCGGCGACCAGGCCGCCGAGCCCGGCGCCGATCATGCCGCCCAGGCTGAAGGCCGCGTGGAAGGTGGGCATGATCGGCCTGCGCAGGGCCGCGACCAGGTCGACCGCGGCGCTGTTGAAGGCCACGTTCAACCCGCCGTACGCGGCGCCGAAGACGAGCAGGACCGCGCCGAGGGCCGGTACCGAGTGGGTGAGCGGGGGCAGGGCCACGCTCAGGGAGAGCAGGACCGCGCAGGCCACCGTCACGCGGTGACTCCCGTACCGGCGGCACAGCCGGCCGGTGAGCGTCATGGTGATCACCGCACCGGCCGACACGCCGAGCAGCGCGAGCCCCAGCGCGCCGACCGAGGCATGGGTCTGGTGCTTGATGTCCGGGATCCGGACCACCCAGCCCGCGAAGACGAACCCGTCCATGGCGAAGAAGGCGGTGATGGCGATGCGGAGACGGGTGAGGGCGACGGGGCTACCCGGCACGACACTGTGCGAACGGGTTTTGTTTATTAGCGGCACAAAGTCAGCGTAGAAGGGTGTGCCGAGGGCCGCAAGGGCGATGCCGGCCGTACCGGCCGCTCAGCCGCGGTGGTGCCGGCGGCGGGCGGTGATGGCGGTGAGGTAGCCGCGCAGCATGATCTTCGCCTCGTCGAGCAGGGCGGTGTCGCCCGCGGCGTCCCGGCGGAACGCCTCCTGGGCCAGGGCGTCCGCCGCGAGGACGGCGGCATGGCAGGCCCGGCCCAGCTCCTCCGTGTCGTCGGCGACGCCCAGCGCCAGCAGGACCCGGCGCACCCCGTCGGCCATCCGGTGCTTGTGCTCCCGGTCCGCCGCCCGGGTCCGGTCGGTCAGGCCGCTGCCGAACCAGAGGGCGCGGAAGCCGTGTTCGGCGCGGTAGAGCCCGGCGTAGCGCTCGATGAGCACGCCGACCGGGTCCGGCCAGCGTTCGGTGGCCGCGCTGTGCGCGAACTCCGCCATCACCGCTTCGAGCCGGGAGAAGTACGTGGCCGCCAGCGCGTCGATGATCGCGTCCCGGTCGGGCAGGTACTGGTACAGCGAACCGACCGAGACCCCGGCCTCCGCGGCGACCCGGGTGGTGGTCAGCGCCTGGACGCCCTCGGCCACCAGCACCCGCTCCGCCGCCTCCAGCACCCGCGCCAACCGCGCCTTGCTGCGCGCCTGTTGAGGAGTCCGGCGCAGGACGGCCCCGGTCTCGTCGGCGGTCGGCTCGCTCACGTACGGCTCCCGAATCTGAACGTGACTTTGTTTCAGGTTTACGTTACCGTCGCGGCCATGACGGACTCAAGCTCCGCGCTGGTGCAGGAGCGGGCCGCGGTGGCGGACGTCTGCCGCCGTCTGGGCGCCGCGGGACTGCTGGTCGGCACGGCGGGCAACGTCAGCGTGCGGGTGGGGGACCGGGTGGCGGTCACCGCGACCGGAGCCGTGCTCGCCCACCTCACCGCGGGCCAGGTGACGGTGGTCGACCTGGCGGGCGAGGTCGTCGCCGGGACCCTGCAACCGACCTCCGAACTGGACCTGCACCTGGGGGTCTACCGGCGTTACGGCGCCGGTGCGGTCGTCCACACGCACGCCCCGATGGCCACCGCCCTCTCCTGCGTGCTCGACGAACTTCCCTGCATCCACTACCAGTTGCTGGCACTGGGTGGCACCGTGCGGGTGGCGCCGTACGCCACCTTCGGCACCCCGGAACTCGCCGCGTCGGTGCTCGCCGCGCTGGACGGCCGCAGCGCCGCCCTGATGGCCAACCACGGCTCCGTCACCGTCGGCCCGACCCTCGACAAGGCCGTCGAGAACGCCCTGTTGCTCGAATGGGCCTGCGGGGTCTACCAGCACGCGGCGGCTCTCGGAAAGCCCCGGGTCCTGGACGAGCACCAGCAACTCGCGGTGATCGAGGCCGCGATCGCACGGAACTACGGCACCACCCGATCCCTGAAGGAGGGCAAGCCATGAGAGTCGTCACGATGGGCGTGCACGTGCTGGACGTACTGGTGCGGCCGGTGGACGCGATACCCGAGGGCCAGGGCGCCACCCTGGTCGAGGACATCAGGATGACCGCCGCCGGGACGGCCGGCGGCACCGCCCTCACGCTCGCCAAGCTCGGCGCCACGGTGCTGACCACCGGGGCGATCGGCGCCGACGCCACCGGTGACATGCTGGTGCGGCTCCTCCGCGGGGCGGGCGTCGGCACCGAGTTCCTGGTCCGCCGCACCGACACCAACACCTCGGCCAGCGTGCTGCCCATCAGCTCCACCGGCGACCGGCCCTCCCTCCACCTGCTCGGCGCCAACGTCACCTACGGCCTCGACGACGTGCCCTGGGACGCCATCGCCGAGTCCCGTCATCTGCACCTCGGCGGACCGGAGTTGATCGGGGTCGAAGTCGCCGCGCGGATCCTGCACTTCGCCAAGGAGCACGGTGTGACGACTTCCGTGGACCTGCTCGCCCCCGGTGTGTTCGGCAGCTTCGAGCAGATCGCGCCGGCGCTGCCGCACATCGACCTCCTGCTCCCCAACGACGACCAGGTACTGGGTTTCTCCGAGGAGGACGACCTGGTGGCCGGCGCGAAGAAACTGGTCGGCGCCGGGGCCGGACTGGTAGCCGTCACCCGCGGTGCCGACGGGGCGCTGCTGGTCACCGCCGACGGTACCGAGACGGTCCCCGCGTTCGAGATCGACGTCGTGGACACCACCGGCTGCGGTGACGCGTTCTCGGCCGGATTCGTCTACGGCATCGGACTGGGCCGCACGCCGTCCGAGTCCGCCGTGCTCGGCAACGCCGTGGCGGCACTGGTCGCCCAGGGACTCGGCAGCGACCACGGGGACTTCGACCTCGACGCCGCCGACGCGTTCGCGGCCGGCGGCGCCAGGCGTGTGTGACGCGTGACGTCGGCCACGGCCGTCCCGGACGCCCGAGAGGTGCCTCCACGTCCCTCGAACCGCTGAAATCCTGCGGATATTCACTCGCCCCGGGCGTCTGTGTTCGTACCGGGTCCGGCAACAGCTCGGTTAATAACTGCTCGCTGGTTGGTTACCACAGAGTGAGCGGGCCATGATGGGCCCATGACGTTGGCCTCGCGCGCTCTGGCGCAACTGGCGACCTGGCCCGACCTGACCCAGGCCGTTCCGAGCTGCGGCCTGGGCCAGGCGGTGAGTTCGACGCAGGGCGAGATCGCGCACTTCCACTCCGACCGTGACGTGGACCTGCGTCTGACGACCCATGCCATCCGGCACTTCGCCAAGGACCTCAAGAGCACGGGAGCGATCCGGATCGTCCCGGGCTCGCAGTGGGTGACCATCCGGCTCGACGCCGCGAGCGACGTCGACCTGCTGCTGACCCTGGTGAGCGTCGCCCTCCAGGCGCAGCAGAGCTGGCCGGACCCGGCCGACCGGCCCGTGTTCGGCTGCAACGACGAGCGGGGCGCCGGTTTCGTCAGCGCGCAGACCAGCGGTATGTGAGGGGGCGCGGCCGAGTCACACGGTGACGACCCGGATCCCGGCCTCCTCGAACCCGCGCACCGTCTCCGGTGCCGCAGCCGTGTCCGTCACCAGCGTGTCGACCAGTTCGGCCGCGCAGATGCGGGCGAACGCCCGGCCGCCCAGCTTGCTGGAGTCGGCGGCGACGACCACCCGGGCCGCGCGCTCGCACAGCAGCCGGTTGACGGCGGCCTCCGCCTCGTCATGGGCCGCGGCGCCGTGCTCGACGTCGAAGGCGACCACTCCGAGCACCGTCACATCCAGGGTGATCTGACCCAACACCCCGTCCGTGAGCGGTCCGACGAGTTCGTACGACTGGGCGCGCGCCACCCCGCCGGTCACCACGATCTTGAACTGCGGCCGTACGGCAAGCTCGTTGGCGATGTTGAGCGCGTTCGTGACGATCGTCAGCGCCGGCGTGCCGGAGGTGAGGTCACCGCGCACGGCCAGGGCGCGGGCCACCTCCGTGGTGGTCGTGCCACCGGTCAGCCCCACCGCCTCGCCCGGCGCGACCAGTTCGGCCACCGCCTTGGCGATCCGCTGCTTCTCCGAGGCCCGCCGCGCGGTCTTGTAGCGCAGCGGCAGCTCGTACGACACCCCGTGCACCACCGCGCCGCCCCGGGTGCGCACCAGCATCTGCTGTTCGGCGAGCTGGTCGAGGTCCCGGCGGATCGTGGCCGCCGACACCGCCAGCTCGGCCGCCGCCTCCTCGACCTCGAGGCGACCGTGCTCCACGAGCAGCTCGAGCAGCGCCTTCCAGCGGGCGTCCCGCGACATCCACCGCCTCCGTTCCTGGGCCTCCCGGCGACCCTAGCGCACCCGGATCCCGACGACATGCCTGATTGTGCTCGAAAAGCGACCCCATCTTGCAAGAATGCGCACGACGGGGGGTCGGCGGGGGAAACAGCGGCGGGTGGGCACCGGGGGAATCAGCCGGGGGTGATCGCCGGCGTGCCGACCGGCCCGCCTAACCCCGCTTGACCGCCTTCAGCACCACGAACTTCGGGTCGCTCGCGACCAGTCGGCTGTTGCCGAACAGGCGGCGCAGCGCCACGTGGTAGTTCAGGTGCCGGTTGCCGACCACCCACAGCTCGCCGCCCGGCCGCAGCGCCCGCTTCGCCCCGGTGAACATCCGCCACGCCGTGGCGTCGGTGGTCGCCTGGTGGGAGTGGAACGGCGGGTTGTTGAGGACCACGTCGACACTGCCGGCCGCGACCCCGGCGAGTCCGTCCCCGACCCGGAACTCGGCATGCCCCGGCACCCCGTTGGCCTTGTAGGTGGCCTCGGCCGACGCCACCGCCTGGAACGACTCGTCGACGAACAGCACCTCGGCCGTCGGATCGGCCACCGCCACCGCCGTTCCCACGACCCCGTTGCCGCACCCCAGGTCCACGAAGCGCCGGCCGCCCTCGGGCAGATGCCCCAGGAAGAACCGCGTGCCGATGTCGAGCCGGTCCGCGCAGAACACCCCGGCGTGGTTGACGACCGTACGCCCGGAGACCGCGCCGACGCCGTCCGGCAGTGCGTAGCTGTAGGGCCACGGATTCTCCGGGCGCTCCAGCGACGGGTCGGGGGTGCAGTGGATCAGCCTGGCCTTCTGCTCGGCGAGCGAGGTCCTGGTCGGCCCGAGGATCCGCTCGAACAACCGGAGCGTCGAGGTGTGGATCTCCTTCACCATGCCGGTGCCGATCACGACCGTGCCCGCGTGCACGGCGGGCGCCAGCCGCAGCAGCTGGTCCTCCAGCAGCGCCAGGCTCTTCGGCACCCGCACCAGCAGCACGTCCACCCGGTCCGGCGGCGGGTCCTGGGTGGTGAGCAGCTGCACGGCACCCGGCTCGACACCCGCCCGCGCCAGGTTCACGCGGGTCGCCTCCTGACTCAGGTACGAGTCGGTGATCTGCACCGGCCGGTGCTCCGCCAGCGCCGTGACCAGCGCGCCCCAGCGGTCGCCGAGCACCACGACCGTGCCGTCCGTGCGGACCCGCTCCCGGTCGAGATACCGGAGCAGATACGCGTCGGAGGCGTCCCAGGCACGCAGCCGGTCGCGCGGGTCCTCGGGGAAGCGGGACAGTTCGACCTCGCCCCACGGAGTCGTCATACGGTCGCTCATCGTGCGTCCAGGCTAGCGGAACCCCAGCTCAGGCCCGGTCGGGCAGGATGGGGGCATGGAGGACGAGCTGTTCCCGAGGGCGTGCGCCCAGGTCGCGCCGGGCGCCGTGCACGTCCCGGACTGGCTGAGCGCGGAGCGTCAGCGTGAGCTCCTGGCCGCCTGCCGTGACTGGGCCCGGCCGCCCGCCGGACTGCGCACGGTCCGCACACCCGGCGGCGGCACCATGACCGCCCGCCAGGTCTGCCTGGGCTGGCACTGGCACCCGTACGCCTACGCCCGCACGGTCGTCGACGGCGACGGCAGCCCGGTCAAGCCGTTCCCGGCCTGGCTCGACCAACTGGCCCGCGGCGCGGTCACCGACGCGCTGGGCCCGGCGGCGGTCGGCGGATTGTCGTACGACATCGCACTGATCAACTTCTATGACGCGGACGCCCGCATGGGCATGCACCGTGACGCCGACGAACGTTCGAACGCGCCGGTGGTGTCGCTGAGTCTGGGGGACAGGTGCGTCTTCCGCTTCGGCAACGCGGAGAGCAGGGGCAAGCCGTACACGGACGTGGAGCTGAGGTCCGGGGACCTGTTCGTGTTCGGGGGAGAGTCGCGGCTCGCCTATCACGGGGTGCCGAGGGTGTACCCGGGCACGGGACCGGCGGAGCTGGGCCTCACCGGCCGGTTGAACGTCACGCTGAGAGTGAGTGGCTTGTGACCGACCCCGGCCGGCGCGCGCCCCACGGGCGCGCGGGGAACCGCGCGACCAGCCCCGACGCCGCCGCACCTTTGATGCGGCCCCTCCGGAGGATCATGGCAGACTCCCTCTCATGAGCGGCAAGGTGTCCCCCGGCCCGACGGGGAACGGAACCTCGAAACCCCGGTTGGACAGAGGACGCGGCGCACTCGGCCCCGCCCTGGAACTCGTGCACACCGGCCGCGCCCCCACCCGCGCCGTCCTGACCGCGGAACTCGGCGTCACCCGGGCCACCGCCGGCGCCGTCGCCGCCGAACTGGAGGCGCTCGGCCTGATCAGGGTCGACGCCCACCCCGGTGCCGCCGCCGGTTCCCAGGGCCGCCCCTCGCACCGGCTGGAGGTCGCCGAGTACGGCCCCGTCGCGCTCGCCGCCCAGGTGCACGCCGACGGTTTCCGCGCGGCGCTCGTCGGACTGGGCGGCCGTATCGTCGCCACCGCCCCCGGCTGCGAGACGGTCGACGCCGACCCGGCGAAGGTGCTCGGCTCGGTCGTCGAGGCGGGCGCGGACCTGCTGCGCGGCACCGGCCTGCGCTGCGTCGGCGCCGGGCTCGCCGTGCCGTCCGCGGTCGCCGAACCGGAGGGCCTGGCCCTCAACCCCCTGCACCTGGCCTGGCCGGTGGGCGCCCCGGTACGCCGGATCTTCGCGGAGTGCGTGCGCGCGGCCGGTATCACCGGTCCGGCGTTCGCGGGGAACGACGTGAACCTCGCCGCGCTCGCCGAGCACCGGCACGGCGCGGGCCGCGGCGCCCGGGACCTGCTGTGCGTGGCCACCGGACACCGCGGCGTCGGCGGCGCGCTGGTCCTGGACGGCCGTCTGCACACCGGCAGTTCGGGTCTGGCCCTGGAGGTCGGCCATCTCACCGTCAACCCCGAGGGGCGCCCCTGCCACTGCGGCAGCCGGGGCTGTCTGGACGTCGAGGCGGATCCCCTCGCCCTGCTCATCGAGGCGGGCCGCGAGCCCGGCCCCGAGGTGTCGCTGCTGCGGCAGGCCGAGGACCTGGTCCGCGACCACTACGGCGACCCCACCGTCCGCGGGGCCGCGGAGGCCCTGATCGACCGTCTCGGCCTGGGCCTGGCCGGACTGGTCAACATCCTCAACCCCGACCGCATCATCCTCGGCGGCCTGCACCGCACCCTGCTGGACGCCGACCCCGAGCGGCTGCGCGCGGTCGTCGCCGACCGCAGTCTGTGGGGGCAGAGCGGCAGCGTGCCGATCCTGCCGTGCACGCTCAGCCACAACAGCCTCGTGGGAGCTGCCGAGTTGGCCTGGCAGCCGGTGCTGGACGACCCACTGGCGGCACTGCGGTAGCCGCCGCTCACCACTGACGGCCGGGTGGCAGCCGGTGCCGGCCGGGTGCCGACATGTGCAGCACCTGGAACACGTCCCCCTCGGCCTCCGGAGCGGCGTGCGTCCAGAGCGAGAAGCGGACCAGCTCCCAGCGGCCCGGGTCCACGGCGGCCGCCGCCAGCACGGCACCGTCCTCGTCCGCGGTCCGCCGCGTCTCCCGCACCACGTCCGCCATCAGCTCGGCCAACTCGACCCCGTCGGGCACGGGTTCGCGCCGCCGTACCGCGAACGCCGCCGGTGCGCCGGCCGCCGTGCCCTCCTCGTACGCGAGCCCCGTCCACTGCCGGGCCGCGGGCCGCCCGAAGTCGTTCACGAGTCCCTGGAAGGGGCCTCCCCACAGGAAGCGGTTCATGCCCTCCACGGTGTCCCAGAGGTAGAACGGCGCGTACTGGTTGACCGGCGAGCCGTGCACACCGCGCTCGCGCAGCAGGTACGCCTTGATGCCGAGGCCGTCCCAGTCGTCGAGCAGATGCGCGACGCGCGCCACCCGGTCGCGGACGACACCGGTGTCGTAGTCGGCCGGGAGGGTCAGCTCGTACTGAAGGGCATGCATACCGGGGGCTTCCTCTCGGTGGTCGTGACGTCAACTCCTCAGCAGGGACAGCAGTCCGCGCACCCCGGCGTCGAACGCGGCCGGTGAACCGGAGGCCCGGGCCAGGACGTAACCGCCCTGGACGGTGGCGAGGATCGTCGCGGCGACCTCCCCGCTGTCCACGTGCGGCCCGAACTGCCCCTGCGCCTTGCCCTCTTCGACGGTCCCGGCGATCAGCTCCCGGATCCGGTCGAGCGTCCGGTCGACCGGCGCCCGCAGTTCGTCGCTGGCGACGACCTCCGGGTCCATGGTCAGCCGCCCGACGGGACAGCCGCGCAACACGTCGCGCTCGCGCCGCAGATACGCCTCGATCCGCTCGTACGGTGTGCCGGGCCCGGTGAGCAGACCCTCGGCGGAAGCCAGCAACTCCTCGGCGGTGCGCCGGATCGCGGCCAGCGCCAGCTCGGGCTTGCCCCTGAAGTGGTGGTACATGCTGCCCTGGCCCGCGTCGGCGCGCTCCAGGACGGCCCTCGGGCTGGTGCCGACGTATCCGCGTTCCCACAGCAGCTCACGTGTGGCTTCGATCAACCGCTCCGACGTGCTCACACGAGGACTGTACATACCAGTAGTTACAGAACGCCAGGCCCCGGGGAGCAGAGCGGCCGCCGCCGCGTACTCCCCGGGAGGTACGGCCACTGTCGTCGGCCGCACGACGACCCGGGCCCCTCTCCGGAGCCAGGCTCCAGGCATCGCACGAGACCTGCCGACGGAGGAGTCGAACCGACATGCAGACCCTGGCGAACTGGGACGGCGGACCCGGCCCGTGGATCCTGTTCTTCCCGCTGATCTGGGCGGCCGTCGTGATCGGCGCCGTCACCTTCCTGCGCCGCACCGGCCGGCGCGGGCGCGGCGCACCCTGGCTCCCGGCGGACACCGGGCGCCCGTCCGGTGACTCGCCGCTCGCGGTCCTCGGCCGTCGCTTCGCCTCCGGCGAGATCGACGAGGACGAGTACTGGCGCAGGCTGTCCGTCCTGGAGGAGCACTTCGGCCGTATCGGCAAGGGCGGTGCCGCATGAGCACGACGACCGTACTGCGGGCCGCCGCCCGGGTGGTGGGCGCCGTGAAGGTGTACGGCGGCGGCGACACCGCCGTACACGCCCTCGACGGCGTGGACCTGGCGTTCCCGGTGGGCCGTTTCACGGCGATCATGGGCCCCTCCGGTTCCGGGAAGTCCACCCTGATGCACTGCGCGGCCGGTCTCGACACCCTCACCTCGGGCGCCGCGTACATCGGCGACACCGAACTGGGCCCGCTCGACGACCGGCGGCTGACGCTGCTGCGCCGCGACCGGATCGGCTTCGTCTTCCAGGCGTTCAACCTGGTGCCGACGCTGACCGTGGCGGAGAACATCACCCTGCCACTGGACCTGGCGGGCACCGGCGGCGACCCGGAGTGGATCGACGCGCTCGTCGACGTCGTGGGGCTGCGCGACCGGCTGCGCCACCGGCCCGCCGAGCTCTCCGGCGGGCAGCAGCAACGCGTCGCCGTGGCACGGGCGTTCGCGGACCGCCCCGAGGTCGTCTTCGCCGACGAGCCGACCGGAAACCTGGACTCGCGCTCCGGCGCGGAGGTCCTCGGCCTGCTCGGTGACGCGGTACGCGAGACGGGCCGCACGGTCGTGATGGTCACCCACGACCCGGTGGCCGCCGCCCACGCCGACGAGGTCGTCTTCCTCGCCGACGGACGCCTGGTGGACCGCATGGAGTCCCCGACCGCCGACCGGGTGCTGGACCGGCTGAAGGCCTTCGAGGTGCGTCGGACTCGGCCGGGGCGTCGCCGAAGTCGACGGCAGGGGAAGGGCGTTGACGGTGACCGATCCGGCCGCCCTGGCCCGTACCTTCGACCTCGGCACCGTCCAGGGCTCCCTCACCGGGCTCGGCGCCGACGGCATCGCCGTCACCCGGACGGAGGCCGACCGGCAGCACCTGCGTCCCGGTGACACCGCCCGCCTCACCTTCACCGACGGCAGGCGGCAGGACTTCACCGTCCGCGCGGTGTACGGGCGGTCCGAACTCGTCGGGGACTACGTCATCACCCGAGCGGCCTGGGCTCCGCACGCGATCCAGGACTCCGACACCCTGGTGGCCGTCGCCCTGAGACCAGGGGTGGGCACGGCCGCGGGCCGGGCGGCGGTCGCCGCGGTGGCCGCGCGGTACGGCGACCCGCGGGTGCAGACCCGGGACGAGTACGCGCGGTCCTCCGCGGGCGGCATCGACATGATGCTGACCCTCGTCTACGCGCTCCTGGCCCTGGCCGTCCTCATCGCGCTGCTCGGCATCGCCAACACCCTGACCCTGGCCGTCCACGAACGCACCCGCGAACTCGGCCTGTTGCGGGCGGTCGGCCAGACCCGCGCCCAGCTGCGCGCGATGGTCCGCCGGGAGTCGGTCCTGGTCGCCGCCTTCGGCACCGCCGGCGGGATCGCCCTCGGTGCCTTCCTCGGCTGGGTCCTGGTCCGGGCCTCGGACGGTGCGAGCGACACCGCGTTCGCCTTCGCCGTCCCGCCGGTCCGACTGGCGGTCGTGGCGATGGTCGGACTGGCGGCGGGCGCCCTCGCGGCCCTGCGCCCGGCCCGCCGGGCGGCGCGCCTGGACGTCCTGCGGGCCGTCGCCACGGAGTATCCGCGCGGCGGCACCCCGGTGAGAAGCCTCACCGCCCGCTCAACTGACGACAGCCGAGCGGGCGGGAGCGTGTCCGGCGGCGGAGACACCGGTGGCCGTGTGCGTGGCAGCGGGGACGGGAGCCCCGGCGGCCACCTGTGCGGCGCCCGGAGATCCGGTGCTCGCGTGTGCGGCGGCCGGGGAGCCGGTGCTCGCGTGTGCGGCGGCCGGGGAGCCGGCCATCGCGTGGGCGGGGGCCGGCATGCCCGCGGTCGCGGGTTCCGCCGCCACGATCCTGCGGGGCACCGGTTCGGCCGCACGGTGCGGCGGCCGGGTCGCCTGCGGGGTGGAGGTCGGCGCCGGCAAGGTGAACCACACGACCTTGCCGTCGTCGTGCGGCCGCACCCCCCAGCTCTCGCTGACCGCGGCCACCATCGCCAGCCCCCGGCCGCAGGTGGCCATGGGTGTGGCGGTCGTGCCCTCCCCGACCACGGGGAGGCGCGGATCGTGGTCGCGCACCGACACCGTGAGCCGGTCGAGCTGGAGCTCGATCTCCACGGTGCAGTTCTTGTCCGGCTGGGCATGCCGGTGGACGTTGGTGAGCAGCTCGGTCACACCGAGCGCGGCCCGGTCGATGAGCGGGTCGAGACGCCAGTAGCGCAATTGCGCAGATACGATTCTGCGGACCTGACCGATCCGCGAGGGCAAGGCTTGAAGCTCCACCGAGCAGTGTCTGCTTGGGTGTTTGATCACGGCTGCGACTCCCCGACGTGAGGTCCGGAAGAACACGGGAGAACGGATCCAGCGAGGCGCCGTCCAGGGGGCCGCCTGCTGTCGTGGCCGGCGGGCTGGTTCGCAGCGTTATCGCCGGTAAACCCAGAGTGACGTGTGACAAGCGTGACCCAGTGCGTACGGTCCCGCAACTCGCCGTGGTTCAGCGGTCCCGTCCCGCGGCCCGTCGTACCGCTTCGATGAAGCGGCGCGCGGCGGGCGGCCCGGGCTCGCCCGGCGCCGGGTCGTGGTCACCCAGGGTGAGTGAGTAGCGCTGGCCGTTGAGGTCGGCCAGGGCCCGGTCCTCCGACGCGAACCACGGCTTGGAGGCCCGTACCGCCTGCACGGGCGCGCTGTCGATCTCGCTGCCGTAACTCGTCAGCAGTTGCAGCCTGCCGTCCCTTATCCGGACCTGTCCGGCCCGGGTGAGCGAACGCAGCCGCTTGTCGATCCGTACGCCCGTCGCCGTGAACTCCGGCTCCGTCATCGTGCCCCGCCCCTTCGACTGCCTCGGTGGCCGGCCCGGCGGCTTGTGGCCCCGGCCGGCCTGCTCCGGCTCGTGTCGTGAACCCAGTGTGCGCCCCCGTTCGGGACGTTCGTCCCGTCGGGTCGCAGTCTGCCCGCCCCCGGCGAGGAGCACCAGTACGCACGGACCGCCGGGCGGGGGGCGCTCGGAGCACTCGGCGCAATGCGCCCCCCGAAAAGATCGCGCCAGGTCTCCTGGGTGCTCGCCGGCTTGCCCCGGGTGTTCCCCAGGGGTGCCTTTGAGTCGCCCAAAGTTGCGTTTATGCAGGTGAGAAGCGTGTGGAAGATGTCTATGATCGATGCGTCGGCCGCGTTCGGGCGTCGTCGGCGCGACGTGTGAGGAGCCCTGTCGTGAGCACCACCCCGCAGATCCAGACCGGCGCCACCCTCGACGCCGACCGCAGTGACCCCGCCTACCGTGACTGGCTCAAAGAGGCCGTCCGCAAGGTCCAGGCGGACGCGAACCGTTCGGCGGACACCCACCTGCTGCGCTTCCCGCTGCCCGAGGCGTGGGGCATCGACCTCTACCTCAAGGACGAGTCGACCCATCCCACCGGCAGCCTCAAGCACCGGCTGGCCCGCTCCCTCTTCCTGTACGGCCTGTGCAACGGCTGGATCCGGCCGGGCCGCCCCGTGATCGAGGCGTCCAGCGGCTCGACGGCCGTCTCCGAGGCGTACTTCGCCAAGCTGATCGGCGTGCCCTTCATCGCCGTCATGCCACGCACGACCAGCGCCGAGAAGTGCAGGCTCATCGAATTCCACGGCGGGCAGTGCCACTTCGTGGACGACTCCCGGAAGATGTACGAGGAGTCCGCACGTCTGGCGGCGGAGACCGGCGGCCACTACATGGACCAGTTCACCTACGCCGAGCGGGCCACGGACTGGCGCGGCAACAACAACATCGCCGAATCCATCTTCCGCCAGCTGGAGTTGGAGAGGTTCCCGGAACCTGCGTGGATCGTCGCCACGGCGGGCACCGGCGGTACCTCGGCGACGCTCGCGCGCTATGTCCACTACACCCAGCGCGACACCCGTATCTGTGTCGCCGACCCCGAGAACTCCTGTTTCTTCGAGGGCTGGACCACCGGTGATCCGGACGTCACCTGTGACTGCGGCTCCCGGATCGAGGGCATCGGCCGGCCGCGCATGGAGCCGAGCTTCGTCCCGGGCGCCATCGACCGGATGATGAAGGTGCCGGACGCGGCGAGCGTGGCCGCGGTACGGGCACTGGAGCGGACGATCGGCCGCCGCGCGGGCGGCTCCACCGGCACCGGCCTGTGGAGCGCGCTGAAGATCGTCTCCGAGATGGTGGCACAGGGACGCACGGGCAGTGTGGTGACGCTGCTGTGCGATCCGGGGGACCGCTATCTGGACAAGTACTACTCGGACGCCTGGGTGGCGGAACAGGGGCTGGACCTCACGCCGTACACCACGGCGATCGAGTCGCTGCTGCGCACGGGGGTCTGGCCCGACTGAAAGTCAGCCGGTGTCCGAAAGCCGGTGGTCCAGTGCGGTGACCGCGTCCCGGAACGCCCGGCCCAGGCCCGCGCGTGCCGCCCGGACCGCGAGCCGGAACGGCGCCGTGCCGGCCACGGCGAAGGTCCACCGCACGCGGGTGCCGGCGCCGGACGGGGCGAGCCGCCACTCCTCGGCGATGGCGTGGGCGCCGGGCACGTTGGTCAGGTCGACCCGGTAGGCGTACACCTCCGCCTTCTCGGCCGCGATGACCGTCTCCCGGAAGCGGCCGCCGCCCTTGAGCCGGACGGCGCGGCCGGCGCCGTCGTCCAGCGACTCGGCGTGCGTCACCGCGGCGAACCACTCCGCCCAGCCGGGCACGTCGTCGTTGAGCGCGTGGAAGACCCGGTCGGGCGGCGCGGACATCTCCCGGGCGAACACCAGGCGTACGGGCGCGGTCTCGACGAAGTCGAGCCCCACGGGGCGCAGTCGACGCGGCATGGGCGTGAACCCCCTTGGCCAGAAAGGCGGTTGACCGGACCCGTCACGATAACTGACGTGCCGTCAGAAGTCTGCCCCGTCCGGTGGTCAGTCCTCCGACTCGCCCGCGACCACCAGCCGGCGCAGATGCTCGGAGATCTCCGCGCGCGCGTCGGCGGGCAGCCCTGCATCCGTGACCAGCGTGTCGACCTGCTCCAGCTTGGCGAACGAACTCAGCCCCACGGTGCCCCACTTGGTGTGGTCGGAGACCACCACGACCCGGCGCGCCGACTGCACCAGCCGGCGGTTGGTCTCGGCCTCCGCCAGGTTCGGCGTGGACAGCCCCGCCTCCACCGATATGCCGTGCACGCCGAGGAACAGCAGGTCGAAGTGGAGCGCGGCGATCGCCTGGTCGGCCACCGGCCCCACCAGCGAGTCCGAGGGTGTGCGCACACCGCCGGTCAGGACCACCGTCGCCGCGCCCTGCCGCTGTCCGGAGACCCGCTGCGCGGCGTGGAACACGTCCGCGACCCGCACCGAGTTCGTCACCACGGTCAGGTCGGGGACCTCCAGGAGCTGGTGGGCCAGCGCGTACGTCGTCGTACCGCCGGACAGCGCGATCGCCGTCCCCGGCACGACCAGTTCGGCGGCGGCCCGGGCGATGTCCTCCTTGGCCGTGAGCTCGAGGCCCGACTTGGCCTCGAACCCCGGCTCGTGCGTGCTCGCCTCGACCACCGGCACCGCACCGCCGTGCACCTTCTCCAGCACGCCCTGGCGGGCCAGTGCGTCCAGGTCCCGGCGCACGGTCATGTCCGAGACGCCGAGCTTGCGGGTCAGCTCGTTGACCCGTACGCCGCCCCGGCGCCGGACCTCGTCCAGGATCAGGGCGCGGCGCTGCTCCGCGAGGAGGTTCTGGTTCTCACTCACGTACGCTCCGGTCCTCTCGCCTCAAGCCGTCCGACACGTCCGGCGTACCAGCTCCGACCAGGCGATTCCGTTCGGTTCCGGTGCGCGGGCGCCCCATCCTTTCACGGGACCACACCGGTTGCGCCACTCCCTGTGTCGCTGCGCACATGTCATTCGGTCACCACGTGTTGCACCAGGTGTCACACACAACGGGGAGATTCCGTAAGAAGTGGTGTGCGTCACACCCGGATCGGAGATCCTGGAACGCGCACGGACAGACCATCGGCTCGGCACGGGGGAAGTGCGAGAAGAGTGGAACGCGCGCCAGAACGCACCGCCGGCGATCCCGCCGGGCGGCCGACAGCGAAGGATCCCGCGCCCGCCCGCCGGGCCACCACGGCCCCGGCCGGCTTACCGGAGATCGACCTGGAACTGCTCGTGCACGGCGTCGGCGGTACGACGCCCGGGAAGATGCTCGACGATCCGCGCACGGTCCGGATCACCGGCGACGCCACCGCCGCCGTCTTCCGCCGGGCCGAGGACGTCGACGCCGAGTCCCGGCCCGGCGACTACCGCGACCGCCCGGTGCCGGAGGCCTACGTCTGGTGCAACCTGACCTCCGGCAACGCCTCCCGCGCCCTGTGGCTCCTGCTCCTGCCGTTCATGGTGGTCAACCTCGCCCACTGGATGCGCCCCGCCGCCCAGGACCGGCCGCGCACCGTCCGCTTCTACGGCCTGCTGGTCCGCCTCGCCGGGCTCACCCTCACGGTGCTGTTCGTCGCCGCCGCCTGCGAGGTGGCCCTCGACCTCACCGCCTGGCAGTGCGCGGGAGTCACGGCCTGCGCCCGCCGGCACACCTGGCTCGGCTTCCTCTCCCCGGCCGGTTCGCACGGCGGCTGGTGGAGCCTCCCGGGCCGCCGGCTCGCCCTGGCCGCCCTGGCGCCCACCGCGCTGACCGCCCTGCTCTGGTACCTCTCGCACCGCACCTGGAGCGCCTACGAGTCCACCCGGCCCATCACCCTCGACGCCGAACCCGGCCACACCTCGCTGGGCAGCCCGGGCTTCTGGTACGGGCGCCGGCTGGTCGCCCGGCTGCGCGCCGCCCACACCACCGCCGGCCTGCTCACCGTCGCCGCCGCCGTCCTCGCACCGGCGGCCGCCTTCGACCGCCGGCCGGGCGGAGCCGCCGTACTGGACGCGCTCGGCCGGCTGCTGACCGGCGCGCTGGCCGTCGGCGCGGTGGCCGTGGTGTGGGTGGTCTGCCGCCGGGGCCGCACCGAGAACCTCCCCGACCAGGAACTCGACCGGCACCTCGTACGACGCCTGCCCCTGGTCGCGCTCACCCTGCTGGTGCTGGTCACGTTGTACGCCGCCTGGTCCCGGCCGGGATGGCGTTCCACGGGGCGGCTCGCCGGGGACACCACCTTCGGCGGCCTGGCCCTGGCCCAGGGCGCGCTGGTGGTCGCCCTCGGCCTCGTCGCCCTCGACCTGCACCGCAGGCTCCCCGACCCGCGCGCCGCGATGCGCGGCCTGGGCGGCCCCGCGGTCGCCCTGCTGGCCTGCGCGCTGGGCGGGGTGATGTCGGGCGGGGTCGCCCAGCGGGTCGCCGACTGGCTGGACGGCACGGGCGCCTCCATCCCCGGGCCGCCGGTGCTGCTGACCTGGCAGGCCTCGGTGATCCCGCCCGTCCTCGTGGTGCTCCTCGCCGCCGTCGCCCGGCTGTCCTGGCTCACGTCACGGCTCAGCCGCGCCGACCGGGCCGCCGTGGACCGGGAGCATCCCGGTGAGCCGGAGGACATCGCGCGCACCCGCCGGATCGCCCGGGTCCGGGCCATGGCCGCCCTCACCGACCGGACGCCGTCCGTGGTCACCGTGCTGTGCGCGACCACGCTGGTGCTGGGCGCCGGGGCGCTGGCGGGCGCCCTGACCACCGGGAAGACACCGGACGGGGCCGCCGACCGCATGTACGCGCCGGTGCACGGCGCGGCCGAGGCCTCACAGGCGCTCGGCTCCTGGCTGGTGGGCCTCGGCTTCATACTCTTCGTCACCTGGGGCCGGCGCGCCTACAAGGACGCCGCCGCCCGGCGCACCATCGGCATCCTCTGGGACGTCGGCACCTTCTGGCCGCGTGCCGCCCACCCCTTCGCCCCGCCCTGCTACGCCGAGCGCGCGGTGCCCGACCTGACCTGGCGGATGGACACCTGGACCCGGCGCACCGGCGGCCGGCTGGTCCTCTCCGGCCACTCCCAGGGCAGCGTCCTCGCGGCCGCCGCGGCCTGGCAGCTGACCCCGCCGGTACGCGCGCGGGTCGCCCTGCTGACGTACGGTTCCCCACTGGAGCGGTTGTACGGCCGCTGGTTCCCGGCCCACTTCGGCCCGGCCCAGCTCGATGCCCTGCACCGCGACGTCGCCTGCTGGCGCAACCTCTACCGGCCCACCGACCCCATCGGCGGCCCCGTCCGGATCGCCGACGGCGACGGCCCCGAGGTCGACCACCCGCCCCTCAAGGACCCGCTCGCCTACGGACGCACGCCGGGCCATCCGCTGCCCGCCCCCATCCTGGGGCACTCCGACTACCAGGCGGACCCGGCCTTCGCCGAGGAACGGGAACGGCTGCTGGCGCGCCTGCGTCCGGACCTGCCCGGACCACGGCCGCGACCGACCACGTGATCAGGCGAGTCCGGGCAGGTCCTCGGCGTACAGCAGGGTGAGGTCGTCGGTGGTCGGGTCGGCGAGCTGGGCCACCCGGCTCGCGTGCCGTTCCACCATCGCCTCGAAGGTCTGCCGCGCGGTACGGCCGTTGCCGAACGCGGGGCCCTTCGGGATCGCCGTGAAGTACTTCAGCAGCGCCTCGGACGCACCCGGCGCCAGTCGGTACTCGTGCTCGTCGGCCTGCTGCCCCACGATCCGCAGCAGCTCCTCGGGGCCGTAGTCGCTGAAGGTGATGGTCCGGGAGAAACGCGACGCCACACCGGGGTTGACCGAGAGGAAGCGCTCCATCTCCGCGGTGTACCCCGCGACGATCACCACCACCGCGTCCCGGTGGTCCTCCATCAGCTTCACCAGCGTGTCGATGGCCTCCTTGCCGAAGTCCCGCCCGGCGTCCTCCGGCGACAGGGCGTACGCCTCGTCGATGAACAGCACACCGCCGTGCGCCCGCTGGAAGGCCTCCTGGGTGCGGATCGCCGTGGAACCGATGTGCTCGCCGACCAGGTCGACCCGGGACACCTCGACCAGATGGCCCTTCTCGAGCACGCCGAGGGAGGCGAGGATCTCACCGTAGAGCCGGGCGACCGTGGTCTTCCCGGTGCCGGGGGAGCCCGTGAAGACGAGGTGCCGCTTGACCGACGCGGCCTTCAGCCCGGCTTGCCGGCGGCGGCGGCCGACCTCGATCATGTCGGTCAGCGCCCGCACCTCGCGCTTGACGCTGTCCAGACCGACCAGCGCGTCGAGTTCACCGAGCACGGCCGTGGAGGTCCGGGCCGGCTCCTCGGGGGCCGCCGGGGTGAGCAGGGGTTCCTGCTCGGTGCTGCGCTGACCGGGGATCGCCCCCAGCAGGCCGGAGGACTGGTACGACGTCTGCACGGCCGTCTCCCGCGCGGTGGACGGCCGCAGGCTGCCGCTCTCGTCGCTGGTGCAGTCCTCCACCACGGGTCCGGTGCCCGAGTCCGCGTCCGGCCCGCCCTCCGCGAACTCGTAACCCCCGCGCGCGCACCGCTCCGTGCGGCACTTGCGCAGTGTCGTACGGCAGCCGTCGATCACGTGGAAGCCGTAGCCGCCGCTGCCCGTGACCCGGCAGTTCAGGAAGGAGCCCCGGCCGCCCGCCGACACGTAGAAACCGGCCTCCGCGGGGGAGTCCACCGAGCACCGCTCGATGGTGGGATCGGCGCCCTTGGTGACGATCACCCCGGTCTGGGTGCCGTCCACCGTGCAGTTGTTGAGGGTGCCGCCGCTGCCGTGGTCGCGGAACCAGGCACCGGTGGCCGCGTCCCGGATCCGGCAGTCGTCCAGCTGCGCGGTCGCCCCGTCGCTCACCGACACGGCCGTGTTGCGCACCTGCGACAGATCGCTGTCGACGACGTCCGCGCGGGAGCCGCGGTCCAGCACGAACAGCGCGTCCGGCACGTCGTGCACCCGGCAGGAGTCCAGGACGGCGGTGGCGCCGTCGCTCACCCACACCGCCGGGTAGTCACCGGTGCTGTCGAAGATCTCGCACTGGTTGGCGTCGACACGGGTCCCGGGGTCCCACACCGACAGCCCGTTGCGGCCGAACTGACGCACCGTCGTGCGGGTCAGCGTGAGCACCGAACGCGAACGAAGGTCGACCGCGTTCTCCGGGATGTCGTGGATACGGCAGTCGGCGAGGGTGAGCACCGCGTCGGTGTCGAGCGTGACGCCGTCGCCAGTGGTGCGGTGCACGTCGCAGTCGGTCAGATGCGCCGTGGCCCGCGCGGTGACCTGCACGCCGGAGCCGCGCACCTCGTAGATCTCGCACCCCACCGCCTCCAGCGCGGAGCCCTCCCCGGTGGCCGTCACACCGGTGCCCGAGGCGTGGTGGATCCGGCAGCGGTCCAGCCGCGGGTGGCCGCCGCCGCGCACCGCCACGCCCGCCTGGCCCGCCGCCACCACCTCGCACTCCTCGAACACCCCACCGCCGCCGTCGAGTACCGCGATGCCGATGCCGGCCGGGTTGTCCACGGTGCACCGCCGCACGGTCGGCCGGGCACCGCCGCGGACCTCGATCCCGGCGGCGGACCGGGTGACGATCCGTACGTCCAGCAGCTCGGGCGTGCCCTCCTCGACCAGCAGTGCGGGTGCCGCCGCGTCCTGGCCCTCGACGTGCAGGTCCTGTACGACCGCCGAGGCGCGCACGGTCAGCGGCACCCCGTCCGCGGGCGCGATCCGGACCGAGCCGGGCGAGCCCTCCGGTCCGCGCAGCGTCACGGCGCGCTGGACGACGAGGTTCTCGCGGTAGGTGCCGGGCGCGACCGTGAGGACGTCGCCGTCGGCGGCGGCCTCCAGGGCGGCGGCGAGCGATGCGTACTCACCCGTGCGGCGTCGCCACCGCGATGTGCCGGTGTGCGTCACCTGGACCGTGCCCTGTGCCATGGCGTTGCCGTGCCCCCACCTCGTCGTACAGATCGCTCGCTCGTCTCGGGGCGGTACCGCGGACGGTGCTCGCCCCTGTGGTTCGCTCGCGCGCGGGTCGATGCCGAATGCGCTTCGGCCGGTCCACCGTAGCGTGCGCCGAGGCGATGGGTTGACCAGAGACAAAAGGCCGTCAGCTGCCCGTGCCGGCCTTGCCCCAGTCCGGACCCGCCCGGTCCCAGGCCTGGTCCCAGCGCGCGTACCTGCGGCGGACCATGCGCCAGACGATCAGCCGTCGGGCACTGTCGACCAGCCCCGCGGTGAGCAGGGCGGCGCCGAAGCCGGCCAGCACGGCGTGTGTCGTCGCCGTCGTGGAGTCCAGCGGGCGGGCCGTTATCAGGCCGTGCGGGTCCGTCCAGACGTCGAAGTGGTCGCCCTTGTGGGGGGACTTGAGAGTCGTGAGGACCGGGCCGTGCCGATGGCTGCCGTCCGGTCCGGTCCAGTCGGCGAGGACCCGGCTGCGGGTGTCGTGGGCGCTGGTGGTGTCGGGATCGGGCTCCACCGGGGCACCGCCCAGTCTGCGCACCACCGTGGCCACGACGAGGTGCCGGTCGTGCTGCTGCTGCCGGACGGACCGCTGGAGGGCGCCCTGGGCGGCGGCGCCGACGACCGCGCCCAACAGCGGTGCGGCCACCGCGATCAGCACCAGTGTCACCAGGGCCACCCAGGCCTCGATCAGGTCGGTCGAGCGGCGCAGCGGATTGCGCCGCCAGCGCCACAGGCCGCGGATCGCTCGCATCGGCCACCACCCCCTTCCCGCTCCGTGATAACCCCACCCGGACCGTTCACCCGCGGACCCCTGCCGAAGAGAGAGGGAAATCACCCCGGCGGGACTTTCGTCGACTTCTCACGACGGTCAACGACCGGACCGTGGGCCCGGGTTCCCGTCGCGACGGAGATCACTCGGACCGGGTCACCGGCGGGTTCGAGGCAGGGCGGGGCGGTGGCCGGGGCGGGAGCAGGGGTGGGAGCAGGGGTGGGAGCAGGGACGGACGGCGCGCGGCCAGAAGGCGCCGACCGTCCCCGAGGACGCCGATGGTGGGCGGGGCGGAGGGCCGAGGCGAGCGGGCGGGCGCGCCGCGGCACGCGGCCGTAAGCGGCGGGGCGCTGCGGCATGCGGCCGTAAGCGGCGGGGCGCTGCGGCATGCGGCCGTAAGCGCTGCGCGGGGGCGCTGCGGTACGCGGCCGTCGGCGCGGTGCGCTGCGGCATGCGGTCCGAGAAGGTGCGCGGTCGGCGGGCCCTCGCGGGG
Organism: Streptomyces humi; assembly: GCF_001005085.2. Lineage (GTDB taxonomy): Bacteria > Actinomycetota > Actinomycetes > Streptomycetales > Streptomycetaceae > Streptomyces > Streptomyces humi. Next base: position 1,873 of record NZ_LBMU02000069.1, on the reverse strand, counting down.
GTGACCGCCCTGCGTTGCTGCCCGGTCAAGAGTGTCCGGGGGCCCGAGCCGTGGTCCGGGGCGGCTCCGGGGCGGGTGTCGGCTCCGGGACGGGCACCGTCAGGGGCGGCCGTCCGGACGCGGGCACACGAACATCGCCGCCGGACAGCGGTTCGGCGGCGTGACGGCACGGCATGGCCGGCGGCGCCGACTGACGACCCTTCCCCCGTCGTCGATCAGAGCCCGGCGCTGCTCACCGGCCGGCGCCGACGGTCTCAGGACGGCCTGCCGGGGCGGGCGGCCCCGGAGCGCCTTGACCAAGGTGAGCGTGGACGAACCGCGGCCCGGCGTCCCCATGACGTCGTCGTGCCGGCCGGCACCGACATCCGGGGGTCGCCGGTCAGTAGCCGCGGTACTGCTGCTGTTGCTGGTTGTTGTACGGGTCCTGGTACGGAGCGGGCTGCGCGGGGCGCGGAGCCGCCGGGCGCATCGCCTCGTAGCCCGTGCCGCCCATCATGGGACGGGGCTGCTGGGGCTGCTGCGCCGGGTAGCCGCGCGGGCCAGTCGCCTGCTGGGGGATGTACGCGGCGGGCGCCTGTTGCAGCGGGGCGGGCTGCTGCATCTGCTGCGGGTAGCCGTAGCCCGGGGCGGCCTGGGAGGGGCCTGCCGGAAGGGCGGGCAGTGCCGACGGCAGGGCAGGCAGGTTCAGGCCGCCGCTCGTGTCGTAGGCGGGAGGGACCCGGATCGGGGCGATCTGAGGGGTGCCCCGTTCGGCCACGAGCGAGTCGTAGATCGGGGTGTCCGGGAAGGAGGCGGAGTAGTAGCCGCCGCCATAGGTGGAGCGGGGGGAGGTCATGGCACATAAGGTAAGCCCACGATGTGCTGGTTGGGGAGACCGATAAGAGGGTTGTTTTCCGTGTCGGCGGTGACGCCGGATCCCCAATCCGAGCGAACTCGGCAAAAAAGGACGGCAATCGGCGTCTTGATCGTGTAAAGGCCGAGTTCCGGGGCCGTTACCGGCAGTTGGCGGGGGATCTTCCTGTGCCGTTCGTGGGCGTTCCCTGTCCCCCGGAATAGGTTGTGCGGGTAGGGATGACCTGGGACCGCCGGGGTGCGCCCGGCATGCCGACACTGATGGGGGCGGACATGTCAATGTCGAAAGGATCCAATACGCCGGTGCCGACCACGGCGCTGCGTGTCGAATTGGGCTGGCGCTCCGGTCCGGGCGTGCCCGACGCGGACGCCTCGGCGCTGCTGCTGGTCGCCGGGAAAGTGCGCTCCGACGGGGACTTCGTCTTCTACAACCAGCCGTCGCACGCCTCCGGCGCGGTCCGGCACGAGGGCAAGCGGCGCTCCGGCGACCAGGTCACCGACACGCTTTTCGTCGACCTCGCGCGCGTGGAGGCCCCGATCGAGCAGATCGTCCTCGCGGCCTCCGCCGACGGCGGGACCTTCGGGCAGGTTCCCGGTCTCTACATCGAGGTACGGGACGCGGCGTCCGGAAATGTGGCCGCCAGATTCGACAGCTCCGGCGCGACCGTAGAAACCGCTTTCGTATTCGGTGAGTTGTACCGCCGTCAGGGCGGCTGGAAGTTCCGCGCGGTGGGGCAGGGTTACGGCAGCGGACTCGAAGGGCTCGCGACCGACTTCGGGATCACGGTGGACGAGCCGCAGCATGCGCAGCAGCCCCCCGTTTCCCGGGCCGCCCCACCGGCCCCCGCTCCCGCCCCGCTCCCGTCGACCCCGGTCGCCCCGAGCCCGGTCCCCCCGGCTCCGGTCCCCCCGGCCCCCGCCCCGGTTCCGCCGCCGCCCGGAGGGCTCCCTTTCCCGCAGTCCCCGGCGCCGACCTCGGCGGGGCTGCCCGTCCCGCCGTCCCCCTCGGCCGCCCCCGTAC
>NZ_LBMU02000068.1 GCF_001005085.2 Streptomyces humi | reverse complement strand
CGTGCCCTGGAAGGCCGGGCCCGCCTCGGTCACGCCGAGGTGCAGCGGGTAGTCGCACTGGGCGGCGAGCTGCCGGTACGCCTCGATCATCACGACCGGGTCGTTGTGCTTCACGGAGATCTTGATGTCCCGGAAGTCGTGCTCCTCGAAGAGGGACGCCTCCCACAGCGCCGACTCGACCAGCGCCTCGGGGGTCGCCCTGCCGTACTTCTGGAGCAGCCGGCGGTCCAGGGAGCCGGCGTTGACGCCGATGCGAATCGGCGTGCCGTGGTCCTTGGCCGCCTTCGCGATCTCCTTGACCTTGTCGTCGAACTGCTTGATGTTGCCCGGGTTCACGCGGACCGCGGCACAGCCGGCCTCGATCGCCGCGAACACGTACTTCGGCTGGAAGTGGATGTCCGCGATGACCGGGATCTGCGACTTCCGCGCGATGGTCGCGAGGGCGTCCGCGTCGTCCTGCGTGGGACAGGCGACCCGGACGATCTGGCAGCCGGACGCCGTCAGCTCGGCGATCTGCTGGAGGGTGGCACCGATGTCCGAGGTGCGGGTCGTGGTCATCGACTGGACCGAGACCGGGGCGTCGCCGCCGACCGCCACGGAGCCGACCTGGATCTGCCGGCTCTTCCGGCGCTCGGCGAGCTTGGTCGGAACGGACGGCATGCCGAGAGAAATCGCAGTCATCTGCTGTGCAACCCCAAGTCGTGGATCTAGGTCCAGGTCCCGTCGTGAGCGGGTTCCAGGCTTCGAGATTACGGCACCGGCACAGCCACGAGCACATCCCCCACCCGTAAACCCACTCGATGGAAGCGGCCCGGAACACAGTGTTCCGGGCCGCCTCGAACAACGCGTGGCTAGGAGATTTTGACGGGGTTAACCACGTCGCGCACGTTTTGGCCGCCGAGGGCAGCCTCGGCATCGAGGGCCGTGCGGACAGCTACCTCCGGGACGGCTTCCCAACTGACCACGGGTGTGCCTGTGCCGTTCCGGTCAAGCAACCTCACGATCTTCGACCACACACCGTCCGCCAGCCAGGTGCGCCGGCGCCAACGGACTTTCTCGGCGTCGCCGAACCGCGCCGGGAGCTCGCGCCAGAGGACTCCGGTACGCAGTCGGTGGAGCATTCCTGTGAGGGCAGTTCGCAGATCCAGCGGTGACCGGAAGTGATGCGCACCGTACTCGGCACGGAGCAACGTTTCGATGCGGGCCCACTGACTGTCCGTGGGGTCCGATTCGACCCGTGAGCGGGTACTCCCCCAAGGGATTTCTACGTGGCCGGTTCAGCTCGGCCAGCGCCCGCTGAAAGGCGTGAATCCTCTCTGCCTGCAAAATCGCCGGCAACGGGATCACCACGCTCTCACCGTGCAGGGGTCGCCCGTCGTCGCCGAGCCGGGTGCAATGGCCGCCCCACTGTTGATCAGGGCGTCGGAAGACCGCCTCTCCGACAAACGCTGCCCCCTGCAACCGTCGGTGAAGGTTCACCGCCGTCCAGAGCTTGCCGCTTCGGGTCGGAATCCCGCGTGCGTTCAGTTCCTCGGCGACGTCCGCCAGAGTGCGGCCGCCCTCGATCACAAGATCGGCCAAGAGCCGCACCACTGCTGCTTCTGCCGGATCGACTTCGAGAGCCGACCCGAAAGCGCCTTTGCCTGCGATTCTGTAGCCGTAGGGGGCCGGGCCGCCTGGCCAGCCCCCGTCAAGCGCCTTGAGCTGCCGCCCCGCCTGGGTACGGGCGACGATTCGGCGGTAGTCCGCCTCGACTGCCTGCGCCAGCCGGTCGATGGTGAGCCATCTTTCATGGCCGGCCTCGCTCAAGGACTCGTCCAAGGACTCGACACAGCACTCGACCCGAGCACCGGCGTCTTCGATCTGCCAGATGCAGCGCCAGACAGCGGACTCCGTTCGTCCCAGACGGTCAAGACGGTGAACGAGAACGACACCCACCCGGCCTTCGCGGATTTCCACGAGCAGTTCGTCGAGCCCAGGTCGCGAGTCCGTCGACCCCGATTCACCGAGGTCTTCCCAGCCACCCGCAAGCCGCCACGTCGATTGCTGCTCCACGAACATACGAATGGCTTCGGCCTGAACCGGAATCCCGTACCGCCCCTTCGAGACTGGCCGGACCCCAGGGTGTTGGCGCACCGCTGGGGTCACTCCATGAACAACAAGAACGTACGAAGTTCGCACTTACATCGTGGGTGCGATTCGGGCCCTTCACCCGTGTGGACTACACGAGCGAAGGGCCCGAATCGAACCCATACCAAGAAATGAACGCTTTTCAGCTGATCTTGACCGGGTTAACTACGTCGGCGACTAGGACCAGCAAGGTGAAGCAGATGAAGATGCTGGCCACCACGTAGGCGACCGGCATCAGCTTCGCCACGTCGAAGGGGCCCGGGTCCGGGCGGCGGAGGACCTTGGCCAGGTTCCGGCGCAGGGATTCCCACAGGGCGCCCGCGATGTGGCCGCCGTCCAGCGGCAGCAGCGGGAGCATGTTGAAGAGGAACAGGGAGAGGTTGAAGCCGGCCACCAGCATCAGGGCCATGGCCAGCTGCTCGGTGGGCGGGATGTCCAGGGTGAAGATCTCGCCGCCGACGCGCGCCGCGCCGACCACGCCCATCGGGGAGTCCGGCTGGCGGGGCGCGCCGTCGAAGGCCGCGTCCCACAGGGCCGGGATCTTGCCGGGCAGGCTCGCGATGGAGTCGACGGCCTCGCCGAGGCGGTCGCCCATCCACGTCACCGACTCGCCGAAGTCCTGGCGGACGATGCCGGTCGCGGCGCTGAAGCCGAGGAAGCCGGCGGTGACGTACTGGCCCTGGACGATCTGGCCGCTGGAGTCCTTCTTGGCGACCTGGTTGGTGGCGATCTTCGCGTGCAGGGTGAGGTCCTGGCCCTTGCGGTCGACGACGATCGCGACCTCCTTGCCGGGGGCGGACCGGATCAGGTCGGAGAGCTGGTTCCAGCTGGTGGTCTCGACACCGTCGAAGGAGAGGATCTTGTCGCCCGCCTTGAGGCCCGCGGCGGCGGCCGGGGCGGCCGCGTCGGAGTTCTTGCAGGTGTCGCGGTTCTCGCTCTGGGCGATCACGCACTGGGAGACCGAGCTGACCGTGGTGGTCTGCTGGCTGATGCCGAAGCCCATCAGGACGGTGAGGAACAGCGCCACCGCCAGGACCAGGTTCATGAACGGGCCCGCGAACATCACGATCACGCGTTTCCAGGGGGCGCGCGTGTAGAAGAGGCGGGTCTCGTCGCCTGGCTGGAGCTCCTCGAAGGCGGCCGACCGGGCGTCCTCGATCATGCTGCGCCAGGGCGAGGTGGAGCGGGCGGTGATGCGGCCGTCGGCGCCGGGCGGGAACATGCCGATCATGCGGATGTAGCCGCCGAGCGGGATGGCCTTGATCCCGTACTCGGTGTCGCCCTTGTGCCGCGACCAGATGGTCGGGCCGAAGCCGACCATGTACTGCGGGACCCGGATGCCGAAGAGCTTGGCGGTGGAGAGATGCCCCAGTTCGTGCCAGGCGATCGAGACCAGCAGGCCCACCACGAAGACGACTATGCCGAGGATCATCATCAGGGCTGTCATGCACGCGCCTCCGCGGTCGCCTTCAGTGCTGTCAGTTCCCGGGCCCGGGCCCGTGCCCAGGTCTCCGCTTCGAGGACGTCCGGCACGGTGAGCGAAGTTCCCGTACGAGGGGTGCCGTGTTCCTCGACCACCCGGGTGACGGTCTCCATGATGCCGTTGAAGGGCAGCAGACCGGTCCGGAAGGCCTCGACGCATTCCTCGTTGGCCGCATTGAACACCGCCGGGGCGGTGCCCGCGAGCTCTCCGACGTGCCGGGCGAGGTTCACGGACGGGAAGGCCTCGTTGTCCAGGGGGAAGAACTCCCAGGTGGAGGCCTTGCTCCAGTCGAAGGCGGGCGCCGCGTCGGGCACCCGTTCGGGCCAGCCGAGACCGATGGCGATCGGCCCCCGCATGTCGGGGGGCGTCGCCTGCGCGATCGTGGATCCGTCCGTGAACTCGACCATCGAGTGGACATACGACTGCGGATGCACGACCACCTCAATGCGGTCGAAGGGAATGTCGTAGAGGAGATGCGCCTCGATCACTTCCAGCCCCTTGTTCACCAGGGTCGCGGAGTTGATCGTGATGACCGGGCCCATCGCCCAGGTGGGGTGGGCCAGCGCGTCCTCGACGGTGACGTTCGCCAGTTCGGCCCTGGTACGGCCCCGGAAGGGACCGCCGGACGCCGTGACGACCAGTTTGCGGACGTCGGCCCGGGTCCCGGCCGCGAGCGACTGGAAGAGCGCCGCGTGCTCGGAGTCGACGGGGATGATCTGGCCGGGCTTGGCCAGCGCCTTGACCAGCGGGCCGCCGACGATCAGGGACTCCTTGTTGGCGAGCGCGAGGGTGTGGCCCGCCTCCAGGGCCGCGAGGGTCGGCGCGAGGCCGATGGAGCCGGTGATGCCGTTGAGGACGGTGTGGCACTCCGCGGAGTCGGCGGCGGCGACCTGGGTGGCCGCGTCGGGTCCGGCGAGGATCTCGGGCAGCGGCTCTCCGGCGCCGTACCGGTCGGTCAGCGCCTCGCGCAGGGCCGGTACGACGTCCTCGCGGGCGACCGCGACGGTCCGCACGCGCAGCCGGTGCGCCTGCTCGGCGAGGAGGGCGACCCGGCCGCCGTTCGCGGACAGCGCGGTGACCCGGAAGCGGTCGGGGTTGCGCAGTACGAGGTCGATGGCCTGGGTGCCGATGGATCCGGTGGAGCCGAGGATCACCACGTCCTTGGGGCCGTCGCCCGCGAGCGGGTCGTACACGAGATGCGGGTCGGCGAGGGGGGCCGGACTGGCGGGACTGTCGGTCATCCCCCCATTGTCACCGCAACGGGCGGCCCGGTGGACAGCGCGTCCCTCGCGCGGGTGCCTTATCAGTTCTTGGCGCCGTATGACGCGTAATTCCCTTTGTGAGATTCAGGTGAAGATCATGTGATAACACTGCTGTCTGTTCGGATGTGGATCTGGATCCAGGGGGGATCTCTTCATGCGTACTCCGCACATACGCGCTGCCCTGCCCGCGCTCGCGGGCGCCGCGTTGCTCACCGGCACCGTGCTCAGCACCCCGGCCCAGGCGGCCGGTGGCGTCACGGTCTATCACGTCTGGTTCGACAGCCCGGGCACCGACAACCGCTCCAACGCCAGCCTCAACGCCGAGTGGGTGCAGATCAAGAACACCGGGGGCTCGGCCGTCTCGCTCAAGGGCTGGATCCTCAAGGACGCCTCCAACCACCGGTACGTGTTCAAGGACGTCAGGATCGGCGCCCACAAGACGATGAAGGTGCACACCGGCCGGGGCACGGACACCGCGTCGGACAAGTTCCAGAACCGCCGCGCCTACGTGTGGAACAACACGAGCGACACGGCGACGCTGACCCGGGCGAGTGGCGCCAAGGTCGACTCCTGCTCCTGGACGACGCGGGATCCGAGCGACAAGTACTGCTGAACCGCTACTTCAGCGGGCGGCGGACGTTGTCCCGCGCGGACGGCCCGGGGGTCGCGTCGGCGATCCACGGGCCCTCGCCCGACGGGTCGACGATCCCCTGCTCCAGCCATTCGTAGGAGCCGCCGAGCACGCCCTTGACGACCTTGCGGTCCAGGTCGTCGGTGTTCGACCACAGGCGGGTGAACAGTTCCTCGACGCGGACGCGGGCCTGCCGGCAGAACGCGTCGGCGAGCTGGTAGGCCTCGCGCCCGTGGTCGCCCTCGCGGCGCAGCAGTTCGGCACGGACGCAGGCCGCGCTCATCGCGAACAGCTCGGCGCCGATGTCCACGATCCGGCCCAGGAAGCCCTGCTTGGTCTCCATCCGGCCCTGCCAGCGGGACATCGCGTAGAAGGTGGACCGGGCGAGCTTGCGGGCGTGCCGCTCCACGTACCGCAGGTGCGGCGAGAGGTCGATCCCGTGTTTGAAGTCGCCGTACGAGGTGGGCAGCTGCCCCGGCCCCGCGACCAGTTTCGGCAGCCACTTGGCGTAGAAGACGCCCGCGTTGGCTCCCGCCCTCGCCTTGTCCTGGAGGGACTTGTCGGGGTCGATGAGGTCGCCCGCGACCGACAGGTGGGCGTCCACCGCCTCCCGGGCGATCAGCAGGTGCATGATCTCGGTGGAGCCCTCGAAGATGCGGTTGATGCGCAGGTCGCGCAGCATCTGCTCGGCGGGGACCGCCCGTTCGCCGCGGGCTGCCAGCGACTCCGCGGTCTCGAAGCCGCGGCCGCCGCGGATCTGGACCAGCTCGTCCGCCATCAGACAGCCCATCTCGGAGCCGTAGAGCTTGGCGAGGGCGGCCTCGATGCGGATGTCGTTGCGGTTCTCGTCGGCCATCTGGGAGGACAGGTCGACGACCGCCTCCAGCGCGAAGGTGGTCGCCGCGATGAAGCTGATCTTGGAGCCGACCGCCTCGTGCAGCGCCACCGGCTTGCCCCACTGCTCGCGGACCCCCGCCCACTCCCGGGCGATCTTCAGGCACCACTTGCCGGCGCCCACGCACATCGCGGGGAGGGACAGCCGTCCGGTGTTGAGGGTGGTGAGCGCGATCTTGAGGCCGGCGCCCTCGGGGCCGATGCGGTTGGCCGCCGGGACCCGGACCTGGTGGAAGCGGGTGACGCCGTTCTCGAGGCCGCGCAGGCCCATGAAGGCGTTGCGGTTCTCGACGGTGACGCCCTCGGAGTCGGCCTCCACCACGAAGGCCGTGATGCCGCCCTTGCCGTCGTCGGACTTCGGTACCCGGGCCATGACCACGAGCAGGTCGGCGACCACACCGTTGGTGGTCCAGAGCTTCACCCCGTCGAGCACGTAGTCGTCGCCGTCCCGTACGGCCGTGGTGGCGAGGCGGGCCGGGTCCGAGCCGACGTCCGGCTCGGTGAGCAGGAACGCCGAGATGTCGGTGCGGGCGCAGCGCGGCAGGAACGCGTCCTTCTGCTCCTGGGTGCCGAAGATCTTCAGCGGCTGCGGCACGCCGATCGACTGGTGGGCGGAGAGCAGCGCGCCGACCGCCGGGTTCGCGGAGCCGACCAGCGCGAGGGCCCTGTTGTAGTAGACCTGGGTGAGGCCGAGGCCGCCGTACCTGGGGTCGATCTTCATGCCGAGGGCGCCGATCTCCTTGAGGCCGGCGATCACCTCGTCGGGGATGCGCGCCTCGCGCTCGATGAGCGCCGAGTCGATCTTCGTCTCGCAGAACTCGCGCAGCCGGGAGAGGAACTCCTCGCCGCGGCGCACGTCCTCGTCCGCCGGGAGCGGATGGGGGTGGATGAGGTCGAGCCGGAAGCGCCCGAGAAACAGTTCCTTGGCGAAGCTGGGCTTGCGCCAGTCCTGTTCCCGGGCGGCCTCCGCCACCTGGCGGGCCTCCCGCTCGGTGACGGTGGGTTTCTTGGTGGTGGGGGCGGACATGTGAGGCTCACCTCGCCACGAAAGGGGACGTTGAGGACCGTTCGTTACCGACCAGTGCTACTGGATCGTTGGTACCCCAAACGGGCTGCCCTCACCAGTCCTCCCGGTCCGATCGGGTCACCCGGACCGGCCGTCCGGGTCCACGGTGTTGCGTCGTGGGGCCCTCACGGGGGACGGTTCGGCGAGAGCGTGCCGTCAATTCGCTGTCGAAGCGCTTCGACAACCTATGGACACCCACCTCCACTGGGGCTACTGTCGAACCACCCTCACTCGCCCTTGTCAGCAATGCGCACTGTCGAAGCGCTTCACAACACTTGGAGAGCTGGATGGTCACCCTCGCCGAGGTCGCCCAGCACGCCGGAGTCTCGGCGAGCACGGTGAGCTATGTCCTCAGCGGCAAGCGGTCCATCTCCACCACCACCCGGCAGCGGGTCGAGCAGAGCATCCGGGAACTGGGCTACCACCCGAACGCCGGTGCCCGCGCTCTGGCCAGCAGCCGGTCGAACATCATCGCGCTGATGGTCCCGCTGCGTACGGACATGTACGTGCCGGTGATGATGGAGATCGCGATCGCGGTGGCCACCACCGCCCGCATCCACGGCTACGACGTCCTGCTGCTCACGGGCGAGGAGGGCCCGGACGCGGTCCGCAGGGTCACCGGCAGCGGGCTCGCCGACGCCATGATCCTGATGGACGTGGAGCTGGAGGACGAACGGCTGCCGCTGCTCAGGGGGACCGACCAGCCCTCCGTACTCATCGGCCTGCCCGCCTCCACCTCCGGGCTGACCTGCGTCGATCTCGACTTCGGGGCGACCGGGGCGCTCTGTGTGGAGCACCTCGCGAAGCTCGGCCACCGTGACATCGCTGTCATCGGCGAGGCCCCGGCGGTCTACGAACGGCACACGGGTTTCGCCGAGCGCACCCTGGACGGACTCCGGTCCCGGGCCCGGGAGCTGGGCCTGCGGGTCCTGCACCGGCCGTGCGACGGCGGCTACGACGCGATGGCCGCCACACTGGCCCGGATCTTCGACGAACGCCCGGACACCACGGGGTTCGTCGTGCAGAACGAGTCCGCGGTGGAACCCCTGCTGGCGCTGCTGCGCCAGCAGGGCCGGGCCGTGCCCGAGGACGTGTCGGTGGTCGCGATCTGCCCGGAGCAGGTCGCCGTCCAGGCCTCGGTGCGGCTGACCTCGGTCGCCATCCCCGCCCAGGAGATGGGCCGGCACGCGGTGGAACACCTGGTCGCCAAGCTCGACGGCCGGGGCAGTGACGAAGTCGTGCTGATCGCACCCGAGTTGACGGTACGGGCGAGCACGGGACCGGCCCCGGCCGGGTCCTGATCCCGGACGCAGCGCCTCGTTCGCAGTGCCCCGCCGTGCCGGGGCACCCCCCTGTCTGCACTCCTCCAGGAGCACCTGCCGTGAATCAGCCTGCCGAAATCCAGTCCACGGACCACCAGCCCAAGGTCAGCCTCGCGCAGTCCTCCCCCACCGTCGGCACGTTCCGGGAACGGGACGGCGGTCTGGAGTGGAGCGGGCGTCAGGAGACCCTGCGGATCGAACCGTGGGGGCCGGACGCCGTCCGGGTGCGGGCCCGGCTCGGCGGTCCGGTCCTCGACGGCCTGCCGGGCGCCCTGCTCGACGAGCGCCCGCCTGCCCAGTCGACCGTCAAGGTCACCGACGGGGAGGGGCGGTTGACGGTCGGGAACCTGACCGTGGAGGTGTCCGCCGAGGGTCTGGTCCGTTTCCTGCGCTCCGACGACCTCTCGGAGGTCCTGGCCGAGGAGCGCGCCCACTTCTGGTGGCCCGGCTCCCGCCTCTACACCGCCGTCGGCAACGGCTACCACCGGCTGGAGCAGCGGTTCGCCGCCTACGAGGGGGAGAAGCTGTTCGGCCTCGGCCAGCACCAGCACGGGCGGCTGGACCAGAAGGGCCTGGTGCTGGACCTGGTCCAACGCAACGCCGAGGTCTCCGTCCCGGTCCTGGTCTCCAGCCGCGGCTACACCCTGCTGTGGAACAACCCGGCGATCGGCCGGGTCGAGCTGGCGGGCAACGGGACCCGCTGGGTGGCGGACTCGGCGCGCCAGCTCGACTACTGGATCACGGTGGGCGATCCGGCCGACGGACAGCGCAACTACAGCGCGGTGAGCGGCCGTTCGCCGATGCTGCCGGAGTGGGCGGCGGGCTTCTGGCAGTGCAAGCTGCGTTACCGCACCCAGGACGAACTCCTCGCCGTGGCCCGGGAGTACAAGCGCCGCGGCCTGCCCCTCTCGGCGATCGTCTGCGACTTCTTCCACTGGACCCATCTCGGGGAGTGGAAGTTCGACCCCGCGGAGTGGCCCGACCCGGCCGCGATGGTCCGTGAACTGGACGAGCTGGGCGTCAAGCTGGTGGTGAGCGTCTGGCCGTCGGTGTCCCCGCTGTCCGAGAACCACGGCGTCATGGAGCAGCGCGGCTACTTCATCGGCACCCAGTACGGCCCGATGGCGCACGCCGACTGGCCGGACAAGGAGGTGGCGTCGACCGTCCAGGTGGCCTTCTACGACGCCACCAACCCGGAGGCCCGCGCCTTCGTGTGGTCGAGGATCAAGGAGAACTACCTCGACCCGTACGGCATCACGGCCTTCTGGCTGGACGCCTGCGAGCCCGAGCTGAAGCCCGGCTTCCAGGAGAACCTGCGCTACTGGACCGGTCCGGGACTGGAGGTCGGCAACAGCTACCCCGCCGAGAACGCCCGGACCTTCCACGAGGGCCTGCGGGCGTCCGGTCTGGGCGACGACGAGATCGTCACCCTCAACCGTTCGGCGTGGGCGGGCAGTCAGCGTTACGGGGCGGCCGTCTGGTCCGGTGACATCGGTACCGACTTCGCGACCCTGCGCCGCCAGATCGCGGCCGGACTCAACACCGCGCTGTCCGGCATCCCCTGGTGGAACACGGACATCGGCGGCTTCCACGGCGGCGACCCGGACGACCCGGCGTACCGCGAGGTGATGGTCCGCTGGTTCCAGTTCGGCGCGCTGTCCCCGCTGATGCGGCTGCACGGCTTCCGCGACCCGGGCATGCCCCTCGGCCCCGACATGACCGGCGGCCCGAACGAGGTGTGGTCGTACGGCGAGGAGGCCGGCGCGATCCTGGAGAAGTACCTGCGGCTGCGCGAGCGGCTCAAGCCGTACGTGCTGAAGGTCATGCGGGAGGCGCACGAGGAAGGCCTGCCGGTGCTGCGGCCGCTGTTCCTGGAGTTCCCGCAGGACCAGACCGCCTGGACGGTCGACGACGCCTACCTGTTCGGCCGTGACCTCCTCGTGGCGCCGGTGCTGACGGCCGGGGCGACGGCCCGGACGACGTACCTGCCGGCGGGCGCCCGCTGGACGGACGCGTGGACCGGCGAGTCGTACGAGGGCGGCCGGGCGGTGACGGTGGACGCACCGCTGGACCGCATTCCGCTGTTCCTGCGGGACGGGGCGGAACTGCCGGTGGCGGAGCAGCCGCCGGCCGAGCAGCCGGGGCGGGCTGCGGCCGACGGGCGGTGATCGTCTCGACTCGACGGCGTGGTGGCGCAGACCGGTGATCGTCTCGACTCGACGGCGTGGTGGCGCAAACCGGTGATCGTCTCGACTCGACGGTATGGTGCGGCAGTCCGGTGATTGTCTCAACTCGGCAGTGTGCGGGACCAGTTGAGGAGGGTAGTCAGTATCCCCTCCCCTGTCCCCCACGAAGGGATCCGCTGCCGTGTCCTCCGGTCCGCTCTCCCTCACGCTCGCCAACGCGCTGCTCAGACCGGCCGCCCGCGCGCGCCGCACGCCCGACCTCGCCTTCGACCGGCTGCTCGAGGCGGCCGGGCGGACGGAGGGCGACGAGCGGTTCACCGACGACTTCCGGTTCCTGCTGCGATGTTGGTCGGACGCCGAGCACCTCACCCCGGTCGGCTGGCTGTCCGCGCGCGGACACGTCGGCCGCCATCTCGCCAACCGGGCCCGGATCCGCCGGCTGCTCGCCGAGCACCCCGCGATCGAGCGGGAACCGGTCGATCGGCCGGTGTTCGTGGTGGGCCTGCCGCGCACCGCCACCACGCTCACGCACAGCGTGCTGTCCCTCTCCGCGGACCACCGCTGCCCGCTGCTCTGGGAGTTGCTCACCCCCGACCTGGAACGCACCCCCGCGGAACGGGAGAAGGCGATCGCGACCGCCCGCCGCCTGGTGGGCGGGATCAACCTGTTCGCGCCGCGGTTCCGGCACATCCACGCCCTGCGCCCCGAGGGCCCGGAGGAGTGCACCTTCGCGCTGCCGCACACCGTGATGCCGCTGTCCCAGGCCGTGATCCCCGAGTACCTGCCCTGGCACGAGGCCCGTGACTTCGAGGCGGACTACCGCTACCTCAAGCAGATCTACCAGGTGCTCCAGTACGGGCGCCCGCGCCGCCGCTGGGTGCTGAAGTCGCCGCTGCACCTGGAGAACCTGGACGCGCTGCGCGCGGTCTTCCCGGACGCCACGATCGTTTGGACACACCGTGATCCGGCCACCGCCGTGGCCTCCTTCTGTAGCCTGGTCGAGCACGGCATGGCGGTCAACACCCGTCCCGTCGACCCGGAGTGGATCGGCGCCACCTGGCTGGCGCTGCTGGCCCGGTCGGCGTCCCGCGGCCTGGCCGCCCGGGCGGCCGTCCCCCGCGAACTGCTCGTCGACGTGCCGTACTCGTGGCTGGGCGCCGACCCGGCCGCGGGCGCCCCGAAGCTGTACGCGGCCGTGGGCGCCCGCTGGACCGAGGCCGACGCGGCCCGGCTCCCGGCCGTCACGGCCCGCCCGAAGGGCACCCGGGTGCACGCCTACGACCTGGCCCGCTACGGACTGAGCCGCGCCGACGTCGACGCGGCCTTCGCCGACTACAACGCGCTGCGCGCCGAGGTCGACCGGTCCTGACCACGGGGTCGACAGGCTCGACCGCGGGGTGGACCGGTCCTGACCACGGGGTCGACCGGCTCGACCGCGAGGGGGCCGGGCCCGACCGCGAGGGGGGCCGGTCCCGCACCGCACGCGGGGCCGGCCCGTCGCTCAGCTGCTGCTGACGCTCTCGCTGTTCACGGCGAAGTCCAGCCCGCCGGACGAGGACGTGATCTCGAAGCCGAACTGGAAGTCACCGATGGTGACGTTCCCGAACCAGCCCTTGGTGTCCTTGATCCACTTCAGGATCGGCAGCACGTTGACGGTGCCGGAGGACGAGTTCGAGGTGCGCACGAACGAGAAGACGTCGTTCGAGCCGTTGTTGCCCTTGTACACGGTCCAGGTGTGACCGCCCAGGGTCAGCGTGCCCTGCGAGGTGCCGAGCGGGCCCACGGCACCCGTGTGGTTCATCCAGAGCATGATCTCGTACTTGTAGCCGGTGTCCCAGATGTCGTACGACGTGTTGTACGCGCCGGACGACGGGACCGTGACGTTGTAGCTGCTGGAGAGCGAGGACAGCGAGGTGATCGACTTGCTGATCACCGCCTTGGCGTTGGGGTAGGACTTGATGCCGCCGGTGTTGGGGTGGTTGGCCCAGACACCCCAGTTGGTGCCGGAGTTGGCCCAGATGCACTGGCTGCCGGCGCCGGAGCCCCAGATGTTGTTGTAGAGGGTGTAGCCGTTCAGCGTGGTGTTGCCCCACTGGTCGCAGGAGCTCCAGACGGCGGCCGAGGCGGGTGCGGAGGCCAGGCCGACGGTGGCGCCGAGGGCGAGCGCGGGGGCGATCAGGGCCTTGGCGACCCTGCGATACGTGCGTGTTGCCATGGTGTCCCTTCCATGGGTGGGGGGAATTGCGCGGTCACCACGTCCCCAGGGTGAGGACGTGTTCTTCTCCGGCGACGAGGTCGAGCGGCCGGGCGCCGGAGGAGGTCCACAGGTCGATCCGGAGCGTCCGGGACGGCTTCAGGACGGCGCGCGCTCCGCCGGGGGCCCAGTCGAGGTCGAGTTCGGCTCCGAATCGGGTGCGGACGCCGTGCAGCCGGCCCGTGCCCAGGGCGCTCGGCGGGGCCGGCAGGAGGACCAGGCGGTCCGGGGTGGACTGCACCAGGGCCTCGACGAGCACGGCGGGCAGGGTGTGCGCGGCGTCGGCGTTGTAGACGTCGCGGTCCGGGTAGTGGGCGCTCATCAGGGAGGCGTGGAAGAAGTCGCCCTCCAGGACGTGGGCGAGGGCGGCGGTGACCCGGTCGCCGTCCCGCAGCCGGGCCGCCACGAGCGCGTGGTGGAGGTGTCCGTGGGCCGAGTCGTTCTCGGCGCCGCGCAGTTCGAGCGCGCGGTGGGCGGCGGCCGCGAGCTCCGGGGTGTCGTACGGGGTGATCTCGTCGAGCGGCCAGACGCCGTAGAGGTGGCTGAGGTGGCGGTGGTCGTAGGTGTCGTCGAGGCCCGGCCACGCCCACTCGGCGAGGGCGCCGTCGGCGTTGATCCGGTGCGGGGGCAGCCGGTCCGCGAGGGCGCGCCAGCGGTCGGCGTCCGGACCGGGGTGGTAGTCGGCGGCCGTGCGCAGGGCGTGCCGGGCCGCGGACAGGTCCATCGCCGCGTTGACCGCGCCCCAGCCGCCGTTCGCCGGCCGGTTCTCGGGCGAGTAGGAGGGGACGATCACGAGCCGGCCGTCGGGGTCGGTCCGGGTGAGGAAGTCCTCGTAGAACGCGGCGACCTCGGCGAGCGCCGCCGCCGTCCGCGGATCGCGCCCGCCGCGGATCTCGTCGTGGTCGACGAGCGGTTTCAGCAGCCAGTCGGCACCGGCCGTCCACAGGTGCAGCGGGTACTCGCGGCTGAAGTGGTACGACAGCCCGGACTCGCCGTCGCTGTGGGCGGGTGCCACCACGCCCCGGGCGCCGAAGACCGCGCGGGCGTTCTCCCGCCAGTCCCCGAGCTGGCGCTGGACCAGTGCGGCGCACGCCTCGGTGACTTCCGGGAGGGCGGCGGCCGCGGCCGAGGCCGTCTGGAGGTTCACGTTGGCGTCGTTGGTGAAGGCACCGGACCAGGCGGTGTCCCAGTCGCCGGTCCACAGTCCGGTCAGCCGGGGCGGGTTGAGGCCGGAGGCGGAGAGCAGGTGGTAGCGGCCGGCCGCGAAGAGCCGTTCCAGCAGGGCGGGTTCGGCGGCCCGCTTCAGCAACTGCGAGCCGGGGAGGGCACGGGCGGCCGGGGCGGCGGCCAGGTCGAGGGTGACGCGGTTGTAGGCGGTGCGGTGCCGGTCGAGGTGGCGGGCGAGCAGGGTGTCGTACGGCTGCCCGTCGGTGAGCAGGTCGCGCAGTTCGCGCGCCTCGGCGGTCACGTCGAGTTCGCCGGTGTGGCGGCGGACCCGGGTGAGGAGGAGGACGGCCTCGGCGCCGGTGACGCGGACGCCCGGCGGGACGAGTCCGGTGGAGCCGCCGGTGACGGCGACCAGGGTGACGCCGGTGACGGCGCGGTCGCTGCCGGGGTAACGGGCGCGGAGACTGAGCAGGGCGCCTTCCGGGGTGCGCAGCGTGCCGTGGCCGATGCCCAGGTCGGAGGGGGCGCCGGGGAGCCGGTGGTCGAGGGTGATGCCCAGGTCGAGGCCGGCGGCGCCGGTGACGTGCTGCACGATCACGTCGTCCGCGCGGGAGACGAAGACCCTGCTGGTCCGGTCGGCGGTGGTGGCGGTGACCTCACCGGTGGTGAAGTCGACGGCGCGGTGGTAGCCGTCGGTCCGGCCGTGCGGTCTGCGCAGCCGGGTCTGGAACGCGGGGTGGAAGGGCTGCACCCACTGGAGCGGGCGGCCGTCGGTGAGGCGCTCGGCGGCGTCCCGCTCGCCGGCGAGCAGCCTGTCCTGGACGTCGGCGAGCTGGGCGGCCAGGCGGGGCGGGCGGGCCTGTTCGCCGCCGTTCGGGCGGACCAGGGTGTGCTGGGTGACGATGACACGGTCGTCGTTCGGATCACCGAACACGAGGGCGCCGTGCCGGCCGTTGCCGCTCAGGAAGGCGTCCTCCCAGCGGGCGGCGGGGGCGGGCTCCCAGGTGCCGTGGACGGGGCCGGTGGCGGTCACGGCTTGAGCACCGCCGCTCCGTAGCGGCCGAGGACGATCCCGTCCGTGGCGCCCGTACCGGTCAGCAGATCTCGATGTGTTCCCATGACCGGCACATTTACCTGATCAGGCCCGTGATTGAACAGGAACAGCAGATCGCCCCGGCGGACCGCCTCGACACCGGCCGGCAGTCCTTCCAGCACCGGCCTGACGCCCGCCGCGGCGGCGATCCGGCCGAGCAGCGCCCGCAGTGCCTCCGGCTCCGGCAGCGTGGAGACGTACCAGGCACGCCCGTTGCGCAGCACGGCCGGCAGCCCGTCGAGTTCGCCGCCGTCGTACGGCACCGTCTCCGTGACACCGGCCGCGGCCTCGATCTCCTCCGACCACAGGGTTCCCCGGAACCCCTGGCACGCGACGCTCTCCCCCGCCTCCAGCGGCCACCACTCGTGCAGGGTGCGGATGCCGAACAGCTCGCGCAGCCGCGCGTCCATGCCACCGGGGCGGATCCGGTCGTCCTCGTCGGCGACGCCGGTCAGGAATCCGCTGACGAGCGTGCCGCCGCCGCGGACGTAGCCGAGGAGGTTGTCGATCGCGGTGTCGGTGAGCAGGTAGAGCTGCGGGACGACGACCAGCCGGTAGGCGGACAGGTCGTGTTCGGGGTGGGCGAAGTCGGTGGTGAGGTTCGACTCCCACAGCGCCCGGTGCCAGGCGTGCAGGACGTCGGGGAGGTCGACCTCGGTGGAGAGCCGGCCCTCGTGGGCCCCGGCCCACCAGGAGTGCCAGTCGTGGAGGATCGCGATGTCCGCGCCGATGTGGGTGTCCGTCACCTCGGCGCCGATCGTGGCCAGTTCGGCGCCCAGCTGCCTGATCTCCTGGTAGGTACGGCCTTCCTCCCCCGCGTGGCTGACCATCCCGGAGTGGAACTTCTCCGCGCCCTGCCTCGACTGCCGCCACTGGAAGTAGCAGACGGCGTCCGCGCCGCGGGCCACCGCCTGGAGGGACCACTGGCGGTTGAGGCCGCGCGGTTTGGGGTGGTTCACCCCGCGCCAGTTGACCGGCCCGGCGGCCTGTTCCATGAGCATCCAGGGGCCGCGCGCCTGGGAGCGGGTGAGGTCGTGGACGAGCGCCCCGTGCTGCGGACCGAGGGGGTCCCGCGGGTCGGGGTAGAGGTCGACGGAGACGACGTCCTCCTCGGCCGCCCAGCGCCAGGCGTCCAGGCCGGTCCACAGCGGCATGAAGTTGGTGGTCACCGGGATGTGCGGGGTGTGCCGGGCGACGATGTCCCGCTCGGCGGTGTAGCACTCCAGGAGCATGTCGGAGGTGAAGCGGCGGAAGTCCAGCACCTGGGTGGGGTTCTTCAGGTAGTGGGTGTGGCGGGCGGGCAGTACGGCGTCCCAGCTGTCGTAGCCCTGGCTCCAGAACGCCGTGCCCCACGCGGTGTTGAGGGCGTCGAGGGTGCCGTAGCGCTCGCGCAGCCAGCGCCGGAAGGCGGCGGCGGCCTCGTCGCCGTGGTCGTAGGTGCAGTACTCGTTGTTGATGTGCCACATGGTGAGGGCGGGATGGCCGGCGTAGCGCGCGGCGAGGTCCTCGGTGATGGCGGCGGCATGGCGGCGGTAGGTGGCGCTGGAGTGCGAGAAGTGCTGGCGGCCGCCCCACCACTCGGTACGGCCGTCGGCGTCCCGGGGCAGGGTGTCGGGGTGCAGCCGGCCCAGCCACGGCGGCGGGGCGGAGGTCGGCGTGGCGAGGACGACGCCGATGCCGTTGTCGTGCATCAGGTCCATGAGCCGGTCCAGCCACCCGAAGTCCCGCTCCCCCGGCCGGGGTTCGAGTCTCGCCCAGGAGAAGACGCCCAGGGTCACGGAGTTGACGTGGGCGGCCTTCATCAGCCGGACGTCCTCGTGCCAGGTCTCCTCGGGCCACTGCTCGGGGTTGTAGTCGCCGCCGAAGAGGAGCCGGCCGCGGGTGGCGTCGGTGAGCCCCGGCATCAGCGGGGCTCCCCGTACTGGATGCCGCGCCCGTTGGTGGCCAGGTAGACCCTGCCGTACACGCGCGGGTCGCCGGTGACGGCCTGTCCGGTCCAGCCCCACTGGTGCCGGTCGTCGTTGATCCGGGTCCAGGATCCGGCCTCGTCGTCGGAGCGGTGGACGGCGGTGCCGGAATCGGTGGAGCCGACCAGGTAGACCGCCGGGTAGCCGGCACCGGGCGCCGCCTTGCCGAAGCCGAGGGTGTACGCGGCCCGGCAGGTGGCGATCTCGGCGAAGGTGGCCCCGCCGTCGGTGGAGCGGTACAGCCCGTTCCACTTCACGCTCAGCCACAGGTCACCGGACCTGCCGGGCGCCGCGGCCAGCTGGAACTGGCTGTCCCCGGCGGGCAGCCCGGTCGCACGCGCGGTGAACGAACGGCCACTGTCAGTGCTGGCCCGTAGTGTTCCGGTGTCGGTGTCGTACGCGTAGAAGAGCGTCGGGTCGGCCGGGTCGGCGACCGGCGTGGCGCCCTTCGGGAAGGAGGGGATCTCGGTCCAGGTGGCGCCGTTGTCGTCCGACCGGTGGGCGGGGTACTTGGTCCCGTCCCAGTGCACGAAGGACCACAGCAGCACGCTGCCGTCGGCGTTGGCGGCGATCGGCCCCGGTGCGTCGTGGGCGAGGGAGGGCTGGGCGGCGAAGGGCGCCCAGGTCCGGCCCCCGTCGTTCGAGTACGCGCCGTTGCCGTGGTCGCCCCAGCCCGTGCGGACCACGTACGCCGGCCTGCCCGCGGCCTGCGCGAGCCCCGTCGCCGACCCGAACACGGGGTTCGAGGCCATACCGCGGGACGGAGACGCGGTGAGCCGCTCGTGGTACATGACGCCGATGTCCCCCGAGCCGCTGAGCAGGTGCGCCTCCCCGACCGGGGGCGACACCAGCTGGAGCACCGACGTCTCCTCCAGGCCGCGGATCCGCGGCGCCCAGTGGACCAGGTCGCGGGTGCCGTAGAGGGTGGCGCCGGTGCCGTAGACGATGTGCTTCGAGTCGTACGGGTCGACGGCCACGGCCTGGATCCACCACCCGAACTTGGGCTCTTCGGCCCCCCACTTGAGGAAGGGAGTCTCGGACACGTCGAAGACCGCGGAGTCCTTGAGGGACGTCCAGGTACGGCCGCCGTCGGTGGTCCGGTAGAGGGTGTCGACGGCCGTCCACCGGTTGTTGGTGGAGACGACGACGGTGCCGGGCCGGCGGGCGTCGACGGCGACCCCGCCGTAGCCGAAGGTGTCGCCGCCGCCGGGCACGACCGGGGTGACGTCGGACCACCGGTCGCTGCCGACGGCCAGCTTGTGCACGCTTCCGTCGGCCTGGCCGTTCGGGCCGGGAGCGTCGGCGTACGTCACGTACAGCTCGCGGGCGTGACGGTCGTAGGCGGCGCGGACCGGGACCTTGGCGGCGGTGCCGGTGGGCTGTCGGGGTACGGGCTCCCAGGTGGCGCCGTCGATGGTGCGGTACAGGTTGACGGCGGTGGCGCCGCCGTCGCCGTCGCCCCAGCCGGCGTACACCGCACGGCCGACGGCGACGAGCAGGCTGACGCCCTGGCCGGCGGCGGTGGGGGCGGGCGGGAAGCCGGTGACCGGCGACCAGGTGGCGCCCCGGTCCGTCGACCTGAGCAGCCCGTCGTGCCGGGTGCCCAGCCACAGCGTGTCGCTGTCCCGGGGGTCGACGAGGAGGCGCTCGCCCATGCCCCGGCCGTCCTCGTTGGCGCCGAGCTTGACGGTGAGGTCGGTCCGGGTCCAGCTGGCGCCGCGGTCGTCCGAGCGCAGCACCGCGCCGTTTCCGGCCCAGGACTGGGCGTAGGTGCCGAGGGCGAGGTAGAGCCGGTCCGGGTGGGCGGGGTCGACGGCCATCGCCTCCACACCGAGGAGGTTCCAGTCGTCCCAGCCGAGGTGGTCGGTGAGCGGTGTCCAGCGGGCGGCACGGGCGTCCCAGCGGTAGGCGCCGCCGATGTCGGTCCGGGCGTAGGCGAGACCGGGTGCGGTGGGGTGGAAGAGGACGCCGGTGACGAATCCGGTGCCGCCGATCACCGCGTTGCGCCAGCGGTACGCCTGCGGCTGGGGCTCGGCCGCGTGGGCGGGGGCGGCGGCGAGGGCCGGGATTCCGGTGAGGGCGGTCACTGCTGCCGTACCGGCGAGAACGGTTCTGCGGCTCAGGCTGGACATGGGGAACCTTCGGTGGGCGTGGGTGGGTTGGTGGTCCGGGGTGGGGGCTGAGGGCGGGGGAGGGCCGCTTACCGCGCTGGCAGGTGCCGCTGGGCCCACCCGTGCCGCCCCTGGCGGCCCGCATGCCCGCAGCTGGATGGCTTTGCGGCGGGCGGCGCGGATTCCTGCCCAGGGGCGCTGGGGGTACCCCCGGCCGAAGGCTGGGGGAGGAACTGCGCGACCAGCCACGAACCACCCGCAGCCGCCGACGCTCCCCCACCGCCCCCTTCGGAACGCGCGGTCGGCCCCCTTCGGAACGCGAAGTCGGCCCCCTTCGAATCGCGAGGCCGGCTACCCCTTGACCGCCCCGGTCAGCATTCCCTTCTTGAAGTGCTTCTGGACGAACGGCGAGAGGACCGCGACCGGCAGCAGCGCCATCACCATCACCGCCATCTGCACCGCCAGCCCCGACAGTTCACCCGTCTTGATCGCCTGGCCCAGCCCCACCGGGGCCTCCTGCTTCTGGACGAGCTGGATCATGACGTTTTGCAGCGGCATCATGTCCTGGTCGTTGAGGTAGAGGGACGCGTTGAACCAGGCGCTCCAGTACCCCACCGCGTAGAACAGGGTGATCACGGCCAGCACCGCCCGGGACAGCGGCATGACGATCTGCCACAGGATCCGAAGGTCCCCCGCGCCGTCGATGCGTGCGCTGTCGACGAGTTCCTGCGAGATGCCCATGAAGAACCCGCGCAGGACGAGGATGTTGAAGACGCTCACCGCGCTCGGGAGGATCAGCGCCAGGTAGCTGTCGGTCAGTCCCAGGGACTGGACCAGCAGGTACGTCGGGATCAGGCCCGCGCTGAAGAACATCGTCGCGAGCAGCAGCATCAGGAACCAGCGGTGGCCCAGCGAGCCGGTGCGCGAGAGGCCGTAGGCGCACAGCACCGACACGGCCATCGAGAACAGCGTGCCGACCAGGGCGATCGCGATGCTGATGATCGTGGCCCGGGTGACCTGGCCGCCGCTCAGCAGTTCCTTGTAGGCGACGAAGGTGATGCCCTTGGGCACCATCACCAGACCACCGGCCT
Source organism: Streptomyces humi (assembly GCF_001005085.2). Lineage (GTDB taxonomy): Bacteria > Actinomycetota > Actinomycetes > Streptomycetales > Streptomycetaceae > Streptomyces > Streptomyces humi. The sequence continues at coordinate 34,049 of NZ_LBMU02000068.1, read as the reverse complement.
GGTCGATCGTCTTCCGCGAGGACAGGCTGGTGACGACGATGATCCACAGCGGGAAGAGGATGCCGAGGCAGGCCAGGGCGAGGACGAGTCCCTTGCCGGCCACGCCGGCCTTGCTCGGCTCCTCCTCCCAGACCGGGCGGGGCGGCGCGGCCCACCGGGACGGTTCCCGTACGGGCGGCTCGTCGATGATCGCGGTCATTTCTTGTACACCCCCTGCTCGCCCATGAGATGGGCCACCTTGTTCGCGGCGAGGACCAGTCCGATGCTGACCACGCCCTTGACGAGGCCCGCGGCGGCCGCGTAGCCGAAGTCCTGGTTGCGGACGCCGTTCCACCAGACGAAGGTGTCGAGGACGTCCGAGGCCCCGGGGCCGACGGCATCACGCTGCAACAGGATCTGCTCGAAACCGACCGTCAGCGCGTCACCCACCCGCAGCACCAGCAGCAGGGCGATCACCGGCCGGAGGGCGGGGAGGGTGACGTGCCACATGCGGCGCCAGCGGCCCGCTCCGTCCATCGCCGCCGCCTCGTAGAGGTCGGGGCTCACGGATGCCAGCGCCGCCAGGAAGACGATGATCCCCCAGCCGGCGTCCTTCCAGACGCCCTCCGCCGTGACCAGGAACTTGAAGGTCGACGGGTCGGACATGATGTTGATGCCGGCGTAGCCGTGCTGCCGCAGCAGTTGCGACAGCAGGCCCGCGCCGCCGAAGATCTGCTGGAAGACGGAGATGACCAGTACCCACGAGAAGAAGTGCGGGAGGTACAGGACGGCCTGTGCGATCGCCCGCACCCGGGGCCGGACCACGCTGTTGATCAGCAGGGCGAGCGCGATGGGGATCGGGAAGAACAGCACGAGCTGGAGGAAGAACAGCACCAGCGTGTTCTGCACCGCGTTCCAGAACGCCGAGTCGGCGAAGATCTGCTGGAAGTTCTCCACGCCCACCCAGGCGCTGTGCAGCATGGAGACGATGCCGTTGTCGCTGACGTAGGGGTCGTAGTCCTGGAAGGCGACGATGTTGCCGAGGATCGGCAGGTAGTTGAAGACCAGGAGGAGCAGGACCGCCGGCAGCGTCATCAGGATCAGCGTGCGGTCGCGTCTGAATCTGAGGCGCAGGCTCAGCTTCCCGGTCTTCTCCCTCTTCCCGCCTCCGGTGGTGCCGTCGGACGCCACCGGAGTCCTCCCCGCCCTGTCGTCGTCTGCCTCGGCTCTGCTGCGAGGCACCGTGCTGTGGGACACGGCCGTTCTCCTTGCCTCGGTGCCTGGTCAGCTCGCGGACGAACCGTTGTCGTCGAGCAGCTTCTGGTACCAGTCGCGCAGCTTGTCGCCGCCCTTGCTCTTCCAGTCGGAGACGGCCTGCTGCATGTCGCTGATCTTCTTGCGGCCGCGCGTGATGTCGTCTTCGAGCTGCTCGAAGTCGTTCATGAGGTTGGTGTAGCGGGACGGCTCGGTGATCATCTGGCCGAAGAAGCTGGACTTCCTGGTGAAGGAGCCCATCCGCTGTTGCCACTCCACCTGGGCCTTGGCGACCTCGGGGAAGTCGGGGTGGGCGATGGTGGAGGCGGGGCTGGCGACCATGACGTAGGCGTTGATGACCTCGTTGTTGCCCTGGGTGGTCTTGGTGGGCACACCGTTCTTGACGGTGTAGTGGGTGCCCTCGACGCCGTAGTTGGTGGCCATGTACTCCTTGGTGCCGTACGGCGCGGCGGTGGTGTTGGCGACGGCCAGCACGTCGTGGATGACCGACTCGGAGGCCTTCTTGTTGACGAAGGCGAAGATGCCGGCGGGCTGTTCGGCCCAGACCTGCGGGTTGCCGCCGTCGTGGGCGTAGACGTCCATGCCCCAGATCTTGTAGTCCGGGTTCTGGGTGGCCTGTTCGGCGGTGCGGCTCCACCACTGGCTGATGTCGTTGGGGTAGATCAGGAACTCGCCGGCCGCGAACTTCGGTCCCGCGTCGGGGGCGTTCTTGCCCAGCATGGAGTCGGGGTGGACGACCCCGGCGGCGAAGAGCTTGCGGGTCCACTCCAGCGCTTCGAGGTACTCCTGGGTCTCGATGCGGTTGATCAGCTTGCCGTCGACGAGGTTCCAGCCGAGCGGCTTCTCGCTGCCGGAGAGCACGCTGAACATCTGCCAGGCGGTCCACTTCATGTCCATGCAGGCCCAGCGCTTGGCCTTGGCGTTGGTGATCTCCTTGGCGAGGGCCAGGAACTCGTCCGCCGAGCGCGGGACCTCGTACCCCTTCTTGTCGAAGATGTCCTTGCGGTAGAAGGGCACGATGTTGGTCACGTACGAGGAGGGCATGGGCAGGCCGCGCAGCTTGCCGCCGAAGATGCAGCGGCGCCAGGCGTCGGTGGGGATGGCGGCGAGGTTCGGGTAGTCCTTGACCTTGTCGCCGGACAGGTACGGGCCGAGGTCGGCGAACTTGCTGATGATGGCGGTGGGTATCTTGCCGCCCATGTTCCAGTTCGGGACGACCACGACGTCCGGTACGTCGCTGGAGGCGAGGACCGCGCCCAGTTTCTGGTCGTAGGTGTTGCCGTCCTGGTTCTGCCACTCGACGTCGACGCCGATCATGCTGTTCATCGCCGTGTAGTAGGCGTTGTCCTGCTTCGGCGGGGAGCCCCAGAACGGAGCCATGATGGTGACCTTGCCGCCCTTGCCGAGCTTCTTCGGGACGGAGGTCTTCAGGGTCGCCAGGTCGAGCTTGCCGGTGAAGCCGATCGAGGAGCCGTACTTCGACGGGATGTCCGGCGTCACCACGTTGTTGGCGACGTAGGACGGCAGCAGCTTCTTCGCGTCCTTGCCCGAGGAGGAGCCCCCTCCCGACCCGTTGTCCGACCCTCCGCACGCGGCGAGCAGCGGCATCCCGCCCGCCACCGCTGCGGTGGCGACTGCCGTGGAGGCGAGGAAACTTCTCCGGCTCGGCCCGGAGGGGGCGGAAGCGGCGTTCGGCGTCATTGCGTCAACCCTTCATGGCGCACCAGGACACCCGGCGGTGGCCGTCGGCTGCGGTGTCTCGAGTGGAACTGGCTGAGCCGAAGCGGTCCTTCGGCCGTTGACGTGCGTCCCGGTCGTGGGGCCCTGGGGGCGGATCGGCCAGTCGAAGCGCTTCGATGTTGCTGCGAGGTTAAGTGAACACCCGGGGGTGCACAAGGGCCGCTCCCAAGATTCCTCGCAGCCATCTGAAGTGACCTCTTCGCCTGCGCTGCTTGAAATTACGGTGAGCATCCCTTGACACTCACCCCTGCGTCGAATGAGCATCGAAGCGCTTCGAAAGCGCCTCGCCGCTCCATCGCAAGGGGAACGCCACGTGACCGCACAAACGCCGCCTACGCCGCCTTTCCGCGATTCGCGCCTGCCGTTCGCGAAGCGCATCGACGATCTGCTGGCGCGGCTCACGCCGGACGAGAAGGTCTCCTTCCTGCACCAGTTCGCGCCCGCCGTGGAGCGCCTGGGCATCGCCGCCTTCCGCACCGGCCAGGAGGCCCTGCACGGGGTCGCCTGGATGGGCCCGGCGACGGTGTTCCCGCAGGCGGTGGGGCTCGGCGCGACCTGGAACACCGATCTCGTACGACGGGTCGGGGAGGCCGTGTCCAAGGAGGTCCGGGCGATGCGCGCCCGTGACGACCGTGTCGGCCTCAACGTGTGGGCCCCGACGGTGAACCTGCTGCGCCACCCGCTGTGGGGCCGAAACGAGGAGGGCTACTCCGAGGACCCGAAGCTGACCTCGGCCATCGCCACCGCCTACACCCGCGGGCTGCGCGGCGACCACCCGGTGTACTGGCGCACCGCTCCCGTCCTGAAGCACTGGCTGGCCCACAACAACGAGACGGACCGGGCCACTTCCTCCTCCTCGGTCCGTCCCCGCGTGCTGCGCGAGTACGACCTGCGCGCCTTCGAGGAGACCGTCGGGGCCGGCGCGGTGGCCGGGGTGATGCCGGCGTACAACCTGGTCAACGGCCGTCCCAACCACGTCTCCCCGTACCTGCGCGATCCGTTGCGCACCTGGACCGACGAGGAACTGCTGGTCTGCTCGGACGCCGGCGCGCCCTCCAACCTGGTCGACCACGAGCACTACTTCGACACCCATGAGGAGGCCACCGCGGCCGCCCTGCTGGCCGGTGTCGACAGCTTCACCGACCACGGCACGGACCCCTCGGGGATCATCGCGCGCGTCCAGGGGGCGCTGGCCCGGGGCCTGTTGACGGAGGCCGACGTCGACACGGCGGTCCGCCGCCAGCTCTCGGTGCGGTTCCGGCTCGGCGAGTTCGACCCGGACCACGACCCGCACCGGACCACCGCGGAGTCCGCCGAGTTCGACACCCCGGCGCACCGGGCCCTCGCCCAGGAGGCGGCGGAGCAGGCGGTCGTCCTCCTCAAGAACGACGGCGACCTGCTGCCGCTCGCCCCCGACACCCGGCTCGCGGTGGTCGGGCTGCTCGCCGACGAGTGCAAGCTCGACTGGTACAGCGGCACGCTGATCCACCGGACCACCCCGCTGGAGGGCCTGTACGAGCGGTTCGGCGCGCAGCGCGTGGAGTTCGCGGAGGGCGTGGACCGGGTCCGGCTGGGGCTCGCGGACGGCACGTTCCTGCACGTCCCCGCCGCCCCCGAGGCCGGGGACGAGGTGCGCGGCGCGGCGGGCGCCCTGGACCCGGCGCTGCTCGCGGGCCGCACCGACCTCCCGCCGCTCACGGCCGACGCCACCGGCACCGAGTTCGCGCTCGTCGACTGGGGCGAGGGGGTGCTGACGCTGCGCGCCCCGGACGGCCGCTACCTCTCGGTCGCCGACGACGGATTCGTCCGCGCCGCCGCGGACCAGCCCGGCGGCTGGGTCGTCCAGGAGACGTTCCGCCTGGAACCCCACGAGAACGGTCACCTCCTCCGGCATCTCGGCACGGGTCGCCACGTCTGGGTCGCCGCCGACGGCGTGCGGGTTGCCGCCGAGAACGCGTCGGTCTTCGAGTTGATCATCGTCGAGCGCGGCGAGGAAGCCGTCACCAGGGTGGCCGCCGCGGCCGACGCGGTCCTGGTGGTCGCGGGCAACGACCCGCACATCAACGGCCGGGAGACCGAGGACCGTACGACGCTGGCGCTGCCCCCGCAGCAGGAGCGCCTGCTGCGCGCCGCCCGCGCCGCGAACCCGAGGACCGTGCTGGCGCTGACCTCCGCCTACCCCTACACGGTGGACCCGGCCCGGCTGCCGGCCGTGCTCTGGACGGCCCACGGCGGCCAGGCGGCCGGCACCGCGCTCGCCCGGGTCCTGGCCGGTGACGTCTCCCCCGCCGGACGCCTCCCGCAGACCTGGTACGCCGCCGACGCCGACCTGCCGGGTCTCCTCGACTACGACGTCCTCGGCTCCCGCCAGACCTACCTCTACTTCGAGGGCACCCCGCTCTTCCCGTTCGGACACGGCCTGTCCTACGGGTCCTTCTCCTATTCCGACCTGACGGCCGAGGTCCGCGACGGGACGCTGCGCGTCTCCTGCACGATCACCAACACGGGCGACGTGACGGCCGACGAGGTGCCCCAGCTCTACGGCCGCGCCGTCGAACCCTCCGTGGTCCGCCCGCGCCGCGAGCTCCTCGACCACCGCCGGCTCACCCTGTCCCCCGGCGAACGCACCGGCGTGAGTTTCGAGGTCCCGCTCTCCGCGCTGGGGTTCTGGGACGTGACGCGCGGCGCCCGCCGCCTGGAGCCGGGTCCGTACGACGTGCTGGTGGGCGCGTCCAGCGAGGACATCAGGCTGCGTACGACGCTGGTCCTGGACGGCGAGCGGGCGACACCGCGGCCGGTGGCCGAACGCGGCCTCGGCGCGGCCGACTTCGACGAACAGTCGGGCATCGCGATCGTGGACCGTACGCGGACGGAGGGTGACGCGGTCACAGCCGAGGACGCCGGCACCGGTGAACTCGTCTACCGGGGCTGCGACTTCGGCGCCGGGGTGACGGGGATCCGGGCGCTGGTCGCGGGCTCGGGCACCCTGGAACTGGCCCTGGACGGCGGCCGGCCGCGGGCCGTACTGCGCCTCGGTGAGCCGACCGCGGACGCGTACACGTACGTCACGCTCACCGCGGACCTCGTCGCCGAGGGCGTCCACGACCTCCGTCTCGGACTGCGCGGCCCCCTGCGGCTCGCGCGCGTCGACTTCTCCGGTTGAGGGTCCGGAGGGGCCGACACCACGGCCGGAGCCCCCGCACAGCGGGCTCCGGCCGTGGTGGTCGTCGGGAGTGGATCAGAGGGCGAGACCGGTGAGGACCAGAACCCGCTCGTAGGTGTAGTCGTCCATCGCGAACTTCACGCCCTCGCGGCCGACGCCGGACTGCTTGACGCCGCCGTACGGCATCTGGTCGGCGCGGTAGGAGGGGACGTCACCGATGATCACACCGCCGACCTCGAGGGCGCGGTGGGCGCGGAAGGCCGTCTGCACGTCGTGGGTGAAGACGCCCGCCTGGAGGCCGTACTTGGAGTCGTTGACGGCGGCGAAGGCCTCGGCCTCGCCGTGCACCTTCTGCACGGTGAGGACCGGTCCGAAGATCTCCTCGCAGGAGACGGTGGTGTCGGCCGGTACGTCCGTGAGGACGGTCGGCGCGTAGGTGGCACCGTCCCGGTCGCCGCCGGTGAGCAGGGTGGCGCCGTCCTCGACGGCCTGCTTCACCCACGCCTCGACGCGCTCCGCGGCGGCCTCGCTGACCAGCGGGCCGACGTCGGTCTTCGCGTCGGCGGGGTCACCGGTGACCTGGGCCTCGACGGCGGCGACGATGCGCGGCAGGAGACGGTCGTACACGGCCGCGTCGGCGATCACGCGCTGCACCGATATGCAGGACTGGCCGCCCTGGTAGTTGGAGAAGGTCGCGATGCGGGTGGCGGCCCAGTCGAGGTCGGCGTCGCTCGCGTAGTCGCCGAGGACGACGGCCGCGCCGTTGCCGCCGAGCTCCAGGGTGCAGTGCTTGCGCGGCACCGAGTCCATGATCGAGTAGCCGACCTTCTCGGAACCGGTGAACGAGATGACCGGGAGGCGCTCGTCCTGGACGAGGGCGGCCATCTTGTCGTTGGCGACCGGGAGGATCGACCAGGAGCCGGCCGGCAGCCCCGTGGTCTCGGCGAGCAGGTCGCCGATGATCAGGCCGGACAGGGGGGTGGCCGGAGCCGGCTTGAGGATGATCGGCGCGCCGGCCGCGATCGCCGGGGCGATCTTGTGGGCGCACAGGTTGAGCGGGAAGTTGAAGGGCGCGATGCCGAGGACGACGCCCTTGGGGAAGCGGCGGGTGAGCGCGAGCCGGCCCTGGCCGCCGAGGTCGGTGTCGAGGCGCTGGGCCTCGCCGCTGTTGAACCGGCGGGCCTCTTCGGCGGCGAACCGGAACACGGAGACGGCCCGGCCGACCTCGCCGCGGGCCCACTTGATCGGCTTGCCGTTCTCGGCGGAGATCAGCTGGGCGATCTCCTCGGTGCGCTCGGCGAGCCGGCGGCTGACGTGGTCGAGGGCGGCGGCGCGTACGTGGGCCGGGGTGGCGGCGAACTCGTCGCGCGCGGCGTACGCGGCGGCGACGGCCTCTTCGACCTGGGCGTCGGTGGGCACGCCGACCCGGCCGACGAGACGGCCGTCCCAGGGGCTGGTGACGTCGAAGGTGTCCTCGCCGGTGACCTGGCGGCCGGCGAGCCAGAAGGCGGTGGTGGAAGTCATGTGCGGGCCCCGGCCCTTCCGCGTTGGAGGTATGTGCGTTCGCGTCCACGGTAGGTCGGCGCGGGCCCGGGCGCGTTTGTCCGGAGCGTAGTGGTGGAGGGCGGGGTTGCGCCGCTTTGGCAGGGGCGCCTCGGGAGTCAGTCCGCCGAGGTCGCCTTCAGGGCCAGCCAGAGCTCCATCCGTACGTCCGGGTCGTCCAGGGAGCGGCCCAGGATCTCCTCCACCCTGCGCATCCGGTAGCGCAGCGTGTGGCGGTGCACGCCCAGGTCGGCGGCGGCCGCGTCCCACTGGCCGTGCCGGGAGAGCCAGGCACGCAGGGAGGCGACCAGGTCGCCCCGGCCCGTCGCGTCGTGCTCGTGCAGCGCCCGCAGCAGACCGTCGGCGAACGCCTTCACCGCGTCGTCGGCGAGCAGCGGCAGCACCGACCCCGACGCCAGCTGCTCGTGCTCGACCAGCACGCGGCCCCGGCGCCGGGCCACGGACAGCGCCTGCTCGGCCTGCTTGTAGGCGGCCGCCGCGCCGGTCGGGCCGGCGGGCGCGGAGAGGCCCACCACCATCTCGTCGTCGTCCCCGCCCGCCTGTTCCGTCGTCGCCGTCCGCGCCGCCTCGCGGGCCGCCGCGTACTCCCCGCACGCCGTGACCGCCGCGCCCCCGTGCGCGGCCAGCACCACCAGCCGCCCCTCGCCCTCGGGCACCACCAGCACCGCCTCCCCGGAGCGGGCCGCGGCCGACTCGACCGCCTCGGTGAGGCCGGCCAGCAGTTCACCGCCGGCGTCCGCGACGATCATCCGGAAGGGTGCGTCGAGCAGTCCTCCGTAGAGGTCCCCGGCGACGGCCCGGGCGTGGTCCGGCTGCCCGGCGAGCAGCATCCGCAGCACCGCCGCCCCGACCCGCTGCTCGGCCGCGTGCAGCGAACGGGAGCGTTCCGTCGTGAGGGTGAGCAGGGCGATCGCGGAGTGGACGGCATAGCGCTCGGCCGTACCCGGCGCCGCGGCCGTACCGACCGCCAGGGCCGCCCGTGGGCGGCGGCCGGTGCCGAGGGAGTGCAGTTCGACCCGGTCCTCGTTGTCGGGGCCGCCCACCACGGAGGACGCCGGGGCCGGGCGTTCCCTGAGCCGTTCCACCTCCGGGGTCAGGCGGGCCGCCCTGCGCCCCGCCCACTCCGGTGCCGTCGCCACCACGGCGCCCGACGCGTCGTAGAGCGCCGCCCAGCCGTCCACCTGCGCCGCGAGCGCGGCCAGCAGACCCTCGGGGCCGGCGTTCAGGGCCTGCCTGGTCAGCTCGCGCTGGGCGGCGAAGCCCGCGGTCACCGCCCGGTACTGGTCGGCCGCGATCGCCGCCGAGACCGCCTTGCTGATGGCGAGGAAGGGGGTGCGGCGCGGTACCTCCAGGAGGGGCAGCCCCTCCTGCCGTGCCGCGTCGACCAGGGCCTCGGGGATCTCGTCGTAATTGACCCCGACCGCGAAGCCGAGACCCACCACGCCCGCTCCCACCAGGCGTTTCACATACCGCCGCATCGCCTGCGGATCCTCCGCGTCCAGCTTGAGCGCGGTGATCAGGAGCAGTTCCCCGCCCTCCATGTACGGCACCGGGTCGGCGAGTTCGCTGACATGCGCCCAGCGCACGGGCGCGTCGAGGCGGTCCTCGCCCGCGCGCACGGTCAGTTTGAGCGCGGAGTGATGGACGAGCGAGGCGAGCGTCGGTGGCATGAGGCCGTCAGATCTTCTCTTCGTCGTGGACGGAGGCGGCCTGCACAGCGGCAGGGAGCTTTGGCCGTCTCGTATGAACGGCCACTGTCGATTCTGCCTCACTGTACGGTCACCCGTACGTCCGTGTTCACCCCCGGCCGCCGCTCCTCAGGTCCACCAGCAGGGGCGGCGCGTGTTCGCCCTTGACGGTCGTCAGGGAGAGGACCGCGTGGCCGGCGGGCACCCCGTGCGCCAGTTCGGAGGCGGACCAGCGCTCCCGCTCCACCTGCCGGACGGTGACCGCCCGTGCCGTGGGCGCCTTTCCGGTGATCACCCGGCGCACCACGTGCAGCGCCTTGCCCGCGGGGGTCTCCGCGATGATCTGGCGGTCGGTGACGTCCCGGGTCTCGGTCCACTCCTTGCCCCAGACCTCGGCGAAGTCCTGCCCGTCCCAGGGGGTGAGGCCGGCGAAGGCCATCCGGCAGCCGGTGGCGCCGAGCAGCGGACCGCGCAGCGGCCGGGGCACGTCGTCGAGGGTGCGGAGGGTCAGCGCGACGCCGGCGTTCGTCGAACGCAGCCGCTGGACGGCGCGCACCGCCTCGGGGGTGACCACGCCCGTCGCGTCGTCCAGGAGCAGGCAGGCGAAGAGCGAGCGGTCGTCCCGTACCGTCACGCTCGCCGTGAACTGGGCGAGCACCAGGCGGGCCAGGATCCGGGAGGCGTCGGCGTGGCCGCGTTCGGGCAGGTCGATGCGGACCCGGACCGGGTGGTCGAGGGCCTTGAGGGAGAACGGGCGGGTCTGGCCGGAGGTGTCGAAGAAGCCGGCGAAGGCGGGGCGGTCGAGCAGCGCGATGCGGTCGGCGAGGACCGCGCCGACGTCGCCCGGGTGGCCCATCTGCCGTTCCCGCGCGTCGAGTTCGCGCAGCAGCGACTCGTGTCCTGTGACGCTGAGGCCCTTGCGGAGCGCGGCCAGCGGGCCGGCGGCGCCGTCGAGGAGCTGGCGGAGCTCGGGTACGGAGGGAAAGCGGCCGTGCACCGCCCTGAAGGGGCCGAGCAGCTGGGCGAGGACGGTGGTGGAGCGGCGGCTGTCGCTGCCGGGATGCGGGTCGGCGAGGTCGCCGACGAGGGCCTCGGCGAGTATGGCGGCGGCCTCGTCGGGGTCGGTGGTGCCGCCGTACAGGTCGAGGTCGTAGACGGAGTCGGGATGGGCGATGCGGACGACGACGTCGTAGGAGTCGGCCGGTCCGAGTCCGGCGCCGGCCGCGCCGACGACGACCACAGAGGCACGCCCGGCGAGCGCGTGCAGGCACAGCGACTCGGCGAGCGGGCGGACCAGGGAGCCGGTCTTGCCGGAGCCGGCCGGGCCGACGGCGAGCAGCGAGGTGCCGAGCAGTTCGGGGCCGAGGGCGAGGCCGGTGCCCCGGTAGTGGTACGGGTTGCGGGGGTCGTCGGCCGTGGTGCCGAGCCGGACCTGGCCGGTGACCAGGTCGTGCCGGGCGTGCCGGGCGGGCAGGTCGCGTTCGCCGGAGGGGTGTGCGCAGGCGGCGGCGCCGTCCTTGACGACGGCGGCGGAGAAGGCGGCCATGCCGTGCCGGCCGCTCTGCACGCCCTGCCAGGCGCGGGCGATCCGGGCATGGTCCACGTCCCGCATCAGCCCGCCCCGAGCCTCCCCGGCCAGCCGCTCAGCAGCCTCGTGGGCACCTGCCTGACGGAGGTACACGAACTCGGCGGGGTCCTGCTCGGGGGCGGGCGGCCGCTCGGCGGCCGGAGTGGCCGGGTTCCAGGCGGGCGGGCCGTAGCGGCGCCAGACCTCGCCCCAGCGGCCCAGCCGGCCGACGACGAACATGATCGCGAGCGCGATCAGCGTGTAGTAGCCGTACCAGAGGAACGCGTTGCCGACGCGGTCGTCGCTGTGCCGCCAGGAGTCCGGGGTGAACAGTTCGAGCGGCACCACCCACCAGCCGCCCAGGTAGCCGTTCCACAGCAGCGACCAGACCAGCCAGCCGACCAGGAAGGCGATCAGCGCGCCGCTCAGCAGCTGCCGTGCCGGGATCGCCTCGGGCTCCTCCGTGGGGCGCGCCCGGTACCCGAACCGCCACACCCCCGGTGCCGCCTCCGGGCGGGGGGTGCGGAGCCAGCCGAGGAAGGCCGAGCCGTCCGGCGGCGGGGGCACCGTCGGCGGCGCCGTCGGCCGCGGCGGCACCGCGGCGGCACCGGCCGGCGCCACGGACGCCTCGGCCGGCACCGCGCCCGCGTCCTGCGGCCCCGCCGGACGCGGCACAGGATTGGCATGCGTGCCCCGGGCGTCCCGCGTCCCGTCGCTGTCCATCGCTCTCGCTCCCTGACCAGCCGTTCCGTCCACCGTCAGCGGCCAATCTAACGCTCCCACCAAGGGCGTTCACCGCTTACGCGGCCGAGGAGCCCCCCGGCCGGGCTCCGCCCCCACCCCTTCACTATGTCCATCGCGGACAACGTCACCCGCCGACAACGCCCACATGGAGCATGCCCACCCTCCACACCCGGCCCTAGCCTGCGAAGAAAGAAGGAAAGCGTCCGAAAACGCACCACCGGAGTCACCGGGGGGAACACTCGGTTCGCAGCCCGGAACGCACCGGTTCGCACGATTCATCAGGGAGCCCTCATGACCGCACTTCCGCAGGAGCGCCGCGTCGTCACCGCCATCCCCGGCCCCAAGTCGCAGGAGTTGCAGACCCGCCGCCTCGCCGCGGTCGCGCAGGGCGTCGGTTCCGTGCTGCCGGTGTTCACCGCGCGCGCGGGCGGCGGCATCATCGAGGACGTCGACGGCAACCGCCTGATCGACTTCGGTTCCGGTATCGCGGTGACCAGCGTGGGCGCCTCCGCCGAGGCCGTCGTACGCCGGGCGAGCGCCCAGCTGGCCGACTTCACCCACACCTGTTTCATGGTCACGCCGTACGAGGGGTACGTCGAGGTGGCCGAGGCGCTCGCCGAGCTGACCCCCGGCGACCACGCGAAGAAGAGCGCCCTGTTCAACTCCGGCGCCGAGGCCGTCGAGAACGCCGTCAAGATCGCGCGTGTGTACACCAAGCGGCAGGCCGTGGTCGTCTTCGACCACGGTTACCACGGCCGCACCAACCTCACCATGGCGCTGACGTCGAAGAACATGCCGTACAAGAACGGCTTCGGCCCGTTCGCGCCCGAGGTGTACCGGGTTCCGGTGGCGTACGGCTACCGCTGGCCGACCGGCCCGGAGAACGCCGGTCCGGAGGCCGCCAAGCAGGCCGTCGACCAGATCAGCAAGCAGATCGGCGCGGACAACGTGGCCGCGATCATCATCGAGCCGGTGCTCGGCGAGGGCGGCTTCATCGAGCCCGCGAAGGGCTTCCTGCCGGCGATCAGCCAGTTCGCGAAGGACAACGGGATCGTCTTCGTCGCGGACGAGATCCAGTCCGGGTTCTGCCGTACGGGTCAGTGGTTCGCGTGCGAGGACGAGGGCATCGTCCCCGACCTGATCACCACCGCCAAGGGCATCGCGGGCGGTCTGCCGCTGGCCGCCGTCACCGGCCGCGCCGAGATCATGGACGCCGCCCACGCGGGCGGCCTCGGCGGCACCTACGGCGGCAACCCGGTCGCCTGCGCCGGTGCGCTCGGCGCCATCGAGACGATGAAGGAGCTCGACCTCAACGGCAGGGCGAAGGCCATCGAGGCGATCATGAAGCCGCGCCTGACCGCCATGGCCGAGAAGTTCGACGTCATCGGTGACGTGCGCGGCCGGGGCGCGATGATCGCCATCGAGCTGGTCAAGGACCGTGCCACCAAGGAGCCGAACCCGGAGGCGACCGCCGCCCTCGCCAAGGCCTGCCACCAGGAGGGCCTGCTGGTCCTGACCTGTGGCACCTACGGCAACGTGCTGCGTTTCCTGCCCCCGCTGGTGATCGGCGAGGACCTGCTCAACGAGGGCCTCGACATCATCGAGCAGGCCTTCGCGCGGATCTGAGCCACAGGGTGCACCCAGTCGGCGCCAAGGGTCTCGAACCCTTGTGCCGCACCGGCCCCAGCCCTCCCACCTGGTGTGATGCGGGAGGCTGGGGCGGCGGCCGTCAGGCCGTGTGAAGAACGTGTGCGAGGTGGATGACGGGACCCGATTCTGCCTGTCGCCGCACCGCCCCCTGCCGTAGGTTCTACCCAGATGAGAGATACACCCCGCCCACAGGGGACTGTGGGCGATCTCAGGCCGGGGCCTCCCCAGCTTCGACCTGGTCGTGCCCTCGCGCACACAACCGGCGCCTCCGGCTCCGGATCTCCTCACCGATCGGACGGTCGCCCGCCCCAAACCCCCCGGGGCGTGCGGCGTTCCGATCCGGACGGCCGCCTCGGAACCACCCCCCCTGTTCCGGGGCGGCCGACCTCCTTCCTCCTCCTTCTCCTCGCGGGACTCGTGGCCCTGCCGGCCGTCCTGTTCGCGCTGATCACCTGGCAGGTCGTGGCCCACGGCCCCCTGCTGCGCCTGGACAGCCGCCTGAGCGGCGCCCTCGTCCACCCGGACCGGTTCTCCGAACTTCTCTCCGACCTCGGGAACGTCCAGGTCGCGGTCCCGGTCCTGGTGGTCGTCCTCGCCCACGTCGCCCGGCGCGGCCGTGCCACCGGTACAGACCGCTGGTGGCTGCCGCCGACCGCGGCCGCCGTCCTGATGGCCCTGGTCCCCGCGGTCGTCGTCCCCCTCAAGGAGTGGACCGCCCGGCCGGGGACACCGGTGGTGCCCCCGGCGGTCGGCTACTTCCCCTCGGGTCACACGACGACTGCGGCGATCGCGTACGGCTCCGCGACCCTGGTCCTCCTCCCCTGGCTGGCCTCCGCGAGGGCCCGCCGGCTGGCCGTCGCAAGCTGCGCGGCCCTGGTCCTCGGCGTCTCCTACGGCCTGGTCCGCCGCGGCTGGCACTGGCCGCTGGACGTGGTGGCGGCCTGGTGCCTGGGCACGGTCATGCTGACCGCCCTGGCGCTGCTGCTCAGCCGAAGTAGGCGTCGAAGTTCTTCTGGAACTCCCAGTTCGAGTAGCGGTCCCAGTTGACCGACCAGGTCATCAGGCCGCGCAGCGCGGGCCAGGTGCCGTGGGTGGCGTACGAGCCGCAGTTCGCCTTCTTCGTCAGGCAGTCCAGGGCCTTGGTGACCTCGGCCGGGGCCACGTAGCCGTTGCCCGCGTTGACCGAGGCCGGCATGCCGATCGCGATCTGGTCCGGGCGCAGCGGCGGGAAGACGTTGTTCGCGTCGCCCGCCACCGGGAAGCCGGTCAGCAGCATGTCGGTCATGGCGATGTGGAAGTCGGCGCCGCCCATGGAGTGGTACTGGTTGTCGAGCCCCATGATCGGGCCCGAGTTGTAGTCCTGGACGTGCAGGAGCGTCAGGTCGTCACGCAGGGCGTGGATGACCGGCAGGTACGCCCCGCAGCGCGGGTCCTGGCCGCCCCACTTGCCGGTGCCGTAGTACTGGTAGCCCATCTGCACGAAGAAGGTCTCCGGTGCCATGGACAGCACGAACTTCGAGCCGTACTTCGCCTTCAGGGTCTTCAGGGCCGAGATCAGGTTCACGATCACCGGGGTGGTCGGGTTCCTGAAGTCGGTGTCGCTCGCGTCCAGGGAGAGCGAGTGGCCCTCGAAGTCGATGTCCAGGCCGTCCAGTCCGTAGGTGTCGATGATGTTCGAGACCGAGGAGACGAAGGTGTCGCGGGCGGCGGTGGTGGTCAGCTGCACCTGGCCGTTGGCGCCGCCGATGGAGATCAGCACCTTCTTGCCGGCCGCCTGCTTGGCCTTGACGGCCGCCTTGAAGTCGGCGTCGGACTCGACGTTCGGGCACTCCGTCACCGGGCAGCGGTTGAAGCGGATGTCCCCGGAGGTGGTGGAGGTCGGCTCACCGAAGGACAGGTCGATGACGTCCCAGCTGTCCGGGACGTCGGCGAGCCGGGTGTAACCGGAGCCGTTGGCGAAGGAGGCGTGCAGGTAGCCGACCAGGGCGTGGGTGGGCAGGCCGGTGGAACCGCCGGAGGAGCCGGTGGTGGTCGTGGCGGTCACCGCGGCCGACTTCGCGGACTCCCCCGCGGCATTCACGGCGGTGACCTGGAAGCTGTACGCCGTCGCGGCGGAGAGCCCGGTCACGGTGGCCGAAGTCCCGGTCACCGTCTGGACCTTGGTCCCGTCCCGGTAGAGCGCGTAACCGGTGGCACCGGTGACCGCGGTCCAGGACAGGGCCACGCTGGAGGAGGTGATCGTGCCGGCCTTCAGGCCGGTGGGCGCGGCGGGCGGCTGGCCCGTGGCGCCTCCCGGGCCCACCAGTGAGACGTCGTCGGCGTAGTAGGCGCCGGTGCCGTACCAGCCATGGGTGTAGACCGTCACCCTGGTCGTCGAGGCGCCGGTGGTGAAGGTGGTGGTGAGCTTCTGCCAGTCGGGGGCGGACTGGGTCCAGGTGGAGACGTCGGTGGTGCCGGTGCCGCTCGCGCCGAGGTAGACGTAGGAGCCGCGGGCGTATCCGGTCAGCGTGTACTGCGCGCCGGGCTGCACGGTCACCGTCTGCGCGCACTGGGCGTAGTCGCTGCCGGCCGGGGTGGCCTGGAGCGCCGAGCCGCCGCTGTGCACGGGCGAGTTGACCGTCGTGGCCGCCGTACAGCTCCAGCCGCTCAGGCCGGACTCGAAGCCGCCGTTGACGACGAGGTCGGCGTCGGCCGCACGGGCGGCCGACGAGAGCGCGGTGATGCCGGGCAGGGCCAGCAGCAGTGCCGTGAGAAAGGTGAGAACGGGTCTCAGGCGAACCACAAGTGCCTCCGGGGGTGGGGGATTTGGAGGTGGGATCCGCACTCAACTTGGTCCAGACCAATTCCCCTGTCAAGAGCTGCGGCCCTTCAGGCCCCCCGCAGCACAGCACCCCTTCAGGGGGGCTGGGGGTACCCCCGGCCGGAGACTGGGGGAGGAACCGCGCGATCAACCCCCCGCGGACCCGCGGCCGACCAGCGACCCCTGCCCGAACGGCGCCTAGTCACCGTCGGCCAAGCCGGCGGCAGCCTCGTGCATGGCCAGCTCCAGCAACGCCGGATCCGTCAGCGTCCCCGACCCGTCCGGCGCCACCAGCCACCGCACACCGCGGGTCGCCCGCCCGGGGTACGGCACCACGATCCAGGTACCGGCACCCGCCGTCCTGATCCCCGTGCCGAGCCACCGCGCGGCCGTTCCCGGCGGCACGAAGAAACCCACCCGGTTGTCACCGAAGTCGACCAGGACGGGCCCCGGCTGGTCGAGGACGCGGGTGAGCACGTCGAGGGTGGGACAGCCGAGCGCGCCCGGCAGGATCAGCACGTCCCAGGCCCGGCCGGCGGGCAGCAGCGCGACCCCCAGGGGGTTGCGCTCCCACTCCCACCGGCAGGACTCGGGGTCCGGTGCGACGGATGCCAGCCACTCGACCGCCGTCTTCGCCCCAGTCATCAAGAAGACCTCCCGATCCGCTCGTGGACGCGGGTGTCGCGTCCACGAGGAGAGAGGGAGGTCCTCCAGGGGCATTACGCGGGTTTCGCCACCTTTTTCAAGTGACCTGGATCACACGCCGAGCGGTCAGCTGTCGAAGCCCAGCCCCATCCGGTCCATCGCCCTGAGCCACAGGTTCCGGCGCCCGCCGTGCGCGTCCGCGCGGGCCAGCGACCACTTGGTGAGGGCGATGCCCGTCCAGGCGAACGGCTCGGGCGGGAACGGCAGCGGCTTCTTGCGGACCATCTCCAGGCGGGTGCGCTCGGTCTCCTCCCCCGCCAGCAGGTCCAGCATGACGTCGGCGCCGAACCGGGTCGCGCCGACACCGAGACCGGTGTACCCGGCGGCGTACGCCACCTTCCCCTGGTGCGCGGTGCCGAAGAACGCCGAGAAACGGGAGCAGGTGTCGATCGCGCCGCCCCAGGCGTGGCTGAAGCGGACGCCCTCCAGCTGCGGGAAGCAGGTGAAGAAGTGCCCGGCGAGCTTGGCGTAGGTCTCCGGACGGTCGTCGTACTCGCGGCGGACCCGGCCGCCGTAGTGGTGGATCGCGTCGTAACCGCCCCACAGGATGCGGTTGTCGGCGGAGAGCCGGAAGTAGTGGAACTGGTTGGCGGAGTCGCCGAGGCCCTGCCGGTTCTTCCAGCCGATCGCGCCGAGCTGCTCGGCGGTGAGCGGCTCGGTCATCAGGGCGTAGTCGTAGACCGGGACGGTGTAGGCGCGGACCCGCTTGAGCAGGCTCGGGAAGATGTTGGTGCCGAGCGCGACCTGCCGGGCACGGACCGCCCCGTAGGGCGTGCGTACGGCCATGCCGGCGCCGTACGCCTTCAGGTCGAGGGCGGGCGTGTGCTCGTACACCCGGACGCCGAGCGCGAGGCAGGCCTGCTTGAGGCCCCAGGCGAGCTTGGCCGGGTTGAGCATGGCCACGCCCCGCCGGTCCCACAGTCCGGCCTCGAAGGTGGGCGAGGCCACCTGGGCGCGCACCGCGTCGGCGTCGAGGAACTCGATGTCGTCCGCGAGGCCCCGCTGTTCCAGCTCCTTGTGCCAGTCGCGCAGTTCCCAGGCCTGGTAGGTCTCGGTGGCGACGTCGATCTCGCCGGTGCGCTCGAACTCGCAGTCGATGCCGTGCCGGGCGACGGCGGCCTCGATCTCGTCGAGGTTGCGCCGGCCCAGCTCCTCCAGCCGGTGGATCTCCTCGGGCCAGCGGGCCAGCCCGTTGGGCAGCCCGTGGGTGAGGGAGGCGGCGCAGAAGCCGCCGTTGCGGCCCGAGGCGGCCCAGCCCACCTCGTGGCCTTCCAGCAGGACCACCTCGCGCCCGGGGTCGCGCTCCTTGGCGTTGAGCGCGGTCCACAGTCCGCTGTAGCCACCGCCGACGACCAGCAGGTCGCAGGTGTCGGCGCCGGTGAGCGCGGGCTCGGGGTGGGGCTTGCCGGGGTCTTCTAGCCAGTACGGGACCGGCTGTGCTTCGGAAAGTGACCTGGTCCAATCTGCCTGACGGCTCATGGCGCTTGGGGCCATGATTTTCAACTCCCTACAGAGTCAATGAAGAGGTTATGCCTTTTGCCTGTTGCGGCGGTTGTTGATGAGCATCGATGCCAGCACGAACAGTACGGCGACCAGGAACATGGCCGTACCGATGACGTTGATCTGGACGGGCGTGCCGCGCTGCGCCGAACCCCAGACGAACATGGGGAAGGTGACGGTGGAGCCCGCGTTGAAATTGGTGATGATGAAATCGTCGAAGGAGAGCGCGAAGGAGAGCAGCGCGCCCGCCGCGATTCCGGGGGCCGCGATGGGGAGGGTGACCCGGACGAACGTCTGCACCGGTCCGGCGTAGAGATCCCGGGCCGCCTCCTCCAGGCGCGGGTCCATCGACATCACGCGCGCCTTGACCGCGGTGACGACGAAGCTGAGGCAGAACATGATGTGGGCGATCAGGATGGTGTAGAAGCCCAACTGGGCGCCCATGTTGAGGAACAGGGTGAGCAGCGAGGCCGCCATCACGACCTCGGGCATCGCCATCGGCAGGAAGATCAGCGAGTTCACCGCGCCGCGCGCCCGGAAGCGGTAGCGGACCAGCGCGAAGGCGATCATCGTGCCGAGCAGGGTGGCGCCGATGGTCGCCAGCGCGGCGATCCGGAGGCTGATGGAGAGCGAGCCGCACATGTCGGCGACCCCGCACGGCTGCTTCCAGGCGTCGAGCGAGAACTGCTGCCATTCGTAGTTGAAGCGCCCCTTCGGTTTGTTGAAGGAGAACACCGTGACGATGACGTTCGGAAGGAGGAGATATCCGAGGGTCAGCAGTCCCGCGATGACGACGAGGTTTTTCTTGAGCCACTTGACGAAGGGCATTTAGACCAGATCCTCCGTCCCGGACCGGCGAATGTAGATCGTGACCATGGCGAGGATCGCGGCCATGAGGATGAAGGACAGCGCGGCCGCCGTCGGGTAGTCCAGGATCCGCAGGAACTGCGTCTGGATCACGTTTCCGATCATGCGGGTGTCGGTCGAGCCGAGGAGTTCGGCGTTGACGTAGTCACCGGCCGCCGGGATGAAGGTCAGCAGCGTGCCGGAGACCACGCCCGGCATCGACAGCGGGAAGGTGACCTTCCGGAAGGTCGTCCACGGCTTGGCGTACAGGTCGCCGGCCGCCTCGTGCAGCCTGCCGTCGATCCGCTCCAGCGAGGTGTAGAGCGGCAGGATCATGAACGGCAGGAAGTTGTACGTCAGACCGCAGACGACGGCCAGTGGCGTGGCCAGTACGCGGTCGCCGGCCGTCCAGCCGAGGAAGTCGGTGACGCTCAGGACGTGCAGCGAGTTCAGTACGTGCACGACCGGGCCGTTGTCGGCGAGGATCGTCTTCCAGGCCAGGGTGCGGATCAGGAAGCTGGTGAAGAACGGCGCGATCACCAGGATCATGATCAGGTTCCGCCAGCGCCCGGCGCGGAAGGCGATGAGGTACGCCAGCGGGTAGCCGAGCAGCAGACACAGGACCGTGGCCGCGGCCGCGCAGAAGACGGAGCGCAGGAACTGCGGCCAGTACTCGCTCAGCGCGTCCCAGTAGGTCGCGAAGTGCCAGGTGACCTTGTAGCCCTCTTCCAGGGAGCCCGTCTGGATCGACGTGGACCCCTGGTAGATCATCGGCAGCGCGAAGAAGACGACCAGCCACAGGATGCCGGGCAGCAGCAGCCAGTACGGGGTCCACCTGCCGCGCCTGCGCGGGGCCTTCTTCGTCTCGGGTTCGGCGGGCGCCAGGGGCGGCGGCGCCTCGGAGAGCGTGGCCATCAGGCGGCCTCCTCCTCGGTGCCGGCGTCGATGTCCTGGGCGGCGTCGAGGCCGAAGGTGTGCGCCGGGCTCCAGTGCAGGACGACGTCGGCGCCCGGGACCAGCCGGCCGTCGCGCTCGACGTTCTGCACGTACACCGCGAACTCGGGGCAGACCGCGCTGTCGATGACGTACTGCGTGGAGACGCCGATGAAACTCGCGTCGGCGACCTTGCCGGTGATCCGGTTGCGGCCTTCGGGGATGGAGCCCGCGTCGTCCGCGTGGGTGAGGGAGATCTTCTCGGGCCGGACCCCGACCAGCACCTTGCCGCCGGTCGTGGTCGGCGCCGAACATCGCGCCTCGGGCAGCACCAGCTTGCCGCCGCCGGCCTTGAGGACGATGTCGTCGCCGCTCTTCGAGTCGACCTCGGCCTCGATCAGGTTCGAGGTGCCGAGGAAGTTCGCCACGAACGTGGTGTTCGGGTTCTCGTAGAGGTCGGCCGGCGAGCCGAGCTGCTCGACGCGGCCCGCGTTCATCACGGCGACCGTGTCGGCCATGGTCATGGCCTCCTCCTGGTCGTGCGTGACATGGACGAAGGTGATGCCGACCTCGGTCTGGATGCGCTTGAGCTCCAGTTGCATCTGGCGGCGCAGCTTGAGGTCGAGGGCGCCGAGCGGCTCGTCGAGAAGGAGCACCTTGGGGTGGTTGATGAGCGCGCGGGCCACCGCGACGCGCTGCTGCTGACCGCCGGAGAGCTGGTGCGGCTTCTTGCGCGCCTGCTCGCCGAGCTGGACCAGCTCCAGCATGTCCTCGACCTGCTTCTTGACGCTCTTGATGCCGCGCCGGCGCAGGCCGAAGGCGACGTTCTCGAAGATGTCGAGGTGCGGGAAGAGGGCGTAGGACTGGAAGACCGTGTTCACCGGCCGCTTGTAGGGCGGCAGATGGGTGACGTCCTGGTCGCCGAGGTGCACGGTGCCGCTGGTCGGCTCCTCCAGGCCCGCGATCATGCGCAGGGTGGTGGTCTTGCCGCAGCCCGAGGCACCGAGGAGGGCGAAGAAGGAGCCCTGCGGCACGGTCAGGTCCATCGGCTGTACGGCCGTGAAGCCGTTGTCGTAGGTCTTGCCGATGCCGGTGAGGCGGACGTCGCCGCTGCTGTCTTTCGTCATGGTGTCGTCACGCCCCTGTGAGCTTCGCGAACTTCTGCTGGTAGGCCGTCTCTTCCTTCGAGCTGAGCGCCCGGAAGGCATGGGACCTGGCCTGCATGGCCTTGTCGGGGACGATCAGCGGGTTGCTCGCCGCCCCCTTGTCGATCTTGGCGAGGTACGGCTGCACGTCCGCGACCGGGCTGACGTAGTTGACGTAGGCGGAGAGTTCCGCGGCCGGCTGGGGCTCGTAGTAGAAGTCGATGAGCCGCTCGGCGTTCGTCTTGTGACGTGCCTTGTTGGGGATCATCAGGTTGTCGGTCGACGTCATGTAGCCGCTGTCCGGTATGACGTAGCCGACGTCCGGGTTGTCGGCCTGGAGCTGCACGATGTCGCCGCCCCAGGCGACGCAGGCGGCGAGGTCGCCCTTGCTGAGGTCAGAGGTGTAGTCGTTGCCGGTGAAGCGGCGGATCTGCCCCTTGTCGACGGCCTTCTGGAGGCGGGCGATCACCGCGTCGTAGTCGTCGTCGGTGAACTTCCCCGGGTCGATACCCATGTCGAGCATGGTCATGCCGACGGTGTCCCGCATCTCCGTGAGCAGCCCGACCCGGCCCTTGAGCGCGGGGTTGTCGAGCAGGTCGGAGACCGACTTCACCTCGACGCCGTTCAGGGCCTTCTTGTTGAAGGCGACGACGGTGGAGATGCCCTGCCAGGGGTACGAGTAGGCGCGGCCCGGGTCCCAGTCGGGGCTGCGGAACTGGTCCGACAGGTTGGCGAAGGCATGCGGCAGGTGGGACGCGTCCAACTGCTGGACGTAGCCGAGCCGGATCATCCGGGCGGCCAGCCAGTCGGTGAGGACGATCAGGTCCCGGCCGGTGTCCTGGCCGGCGGCGAGCTGCGGCTGGATCTTGCCGAAGAACTCGTCGTTGTCGTTGATGTCCTCGGTGTACTTGACGGTGATGCCGGTCCGCTTGCGGAACTCGTCCAGCGTGGGGTGGGTCTTGCCGCTGTCGTCGACGTCGATGTACTCGGGCCAGTTGGAGAAGTTGACCACCTTCTCCTGTGCCGAGTGGTCGTCGGCGGAGACACCGCCCTGGGTCTTGCCGGCCGCGGGGATTCCGCAGGCGCTCAGCGCCCCGACGCCGCCCACCGCGAGCGCGCCGCCCAGGAACGAACGGCGTGCCAGGGCGGCCCGGCCGGTGCGGAGGCTGCGCCGGATGGCGGCCATTTCGACCGGGGTAGGGCGGTCGGGCTCGTACTGCCTCATGCGCTTGATGCCCTTTCGGGAAGACGGCCGTTCACCGAGCGGCCGGAGGTATGACTATCGGTCCCCGAAGATCGTGCGGTGCCAGTCCTTCCGAGCCACCGCCGTATTGTCGAACATTACGTGCTTGACCTGGGTGTACTCCTCGAACGAGTACACCGACATGTCCTTGCCGAAGCCGGACGCCTTGTAGCCGCCGTGCGGCATCTCGCTGATGATCGGAATGTGGTCGTTGACCCATACGCACCCCGCCTTGATCTCGCGGGTCGCACGGTTGGCCCGGTAGACACTGCCGCTCCACGCGGAGGCGGCCAGTCCGTACGGCGTGTCGTTGGCCAGCCGGATGCCCTCATCATCACTGTCGAACGGCAGGACGACCAGCACGGGGCCGAAGATCTCGGCCTGGACGATCTCGCTGTCCTGCGGTGCGTCGGCGATCAGGGTGGGCCGGTAGTAGGCGCCGCTCTTGAGCTCGTCCTGCGGCGGCTCGCCACCGGTCACCACGCGCGCGTAACCGCGCGCCCGCTCCACGAACCCGGCGACGCGGTCCCGCTGCGCGTGCGAGATCAGCGGCCCGAGGTCGGTACCGGGGGCGAACGGGTCACCGAGCCGGACGGTCTCCATCAGCGCGGCCGTCCGCTCCACGAAGGCCTCGTAGAGCGGCCGCTGCACGTACGCGCGCGTGGCGGCGGTGCAGTCCTGCCCGGTGTTGATGAGCGAACCCGCGACGGCCCCGTGGACGGCCGCCTCCAGATCCGCGTCGTCGAAGACCACGAAGGGCGCCTTGCCACCGAGCTCCAGGTGGAGCCGCTTGACGGTCGCGGTGGCGACCTCCGCGACCCGCTTGCCGACGCCGGTGGACCCGGTGAAGGAGGTCATGGCGACGTCGGGATGGCCGACGAGGTGTTCACCGGCCTCCCTGCCGGTCCCGGTGACGATGTTGATCACACCGTCGGGGACACCGGCGAGGGTGGCGGCCTCCGCGAAGAGCAGGGAGGTGAGCGGGGTCAGCTCGGCCGGCTTGAGCACGACGGTGTTGCCGGCGGCGATCGCCGGGAGGATCTTCCAGGCGGCCATCTGGAGGGGATAGTTCCAGGGCGCGATCGACCCCACGACACCGATGGGCTCACGGCGGACGTACGAGGTGTGGTCGCCGGAGTACTCGCCGGCCGCCTGCCCCTGGAGGTGCCGGGCGGCGCCCGCGAAGAACGCGGTGTTGTCGATGGTCCCGGGCACGTCGAACTCGCGGGTCAGCTTCAGCGGCTTGCCGCACTGCAAGGACTCGGCGCGGGCGAACTCCTCGGCGCGGTCGGCGAGCACGGCGGCGAACCGGTGCAGCGCGTCCGACCGCTCGCCGGGGGTGGCTCCGGCCCAGCCGGGGAAGGCGTCCCGGGCGGCGGCCACGGCGGCGTCGACGTCCGCCGTCCCGGCCAGCTCGTACGTGTACACGTCCGTGCCGGTGGCCGGGTCGACGACCGCGTGCGTACGGCCTGACGTGCCCTTGGTGAACCGTCCCGCGATGTACTGCGCGCCGCCGGCGAGCCGCTCCTGCGCGGGGAAGGTCTCCGGGGTGGCGGTGCCCGGGTTGTCCATGTCGCTTCTCCTCCGCCGTTTGCCCGTCCCGAGGGGTGGGTGGCGTAGCTCCAGCTGGATTTGACTGCCGATCCTGACAGAGCAAGGGGAGTCCAACAAGTGATTCCGTTGTTGCCTTTTGGTTACGCGACGGAATCTGTCGACCAGGTGTCGAGTGGGAACCGAAAAGGCAGGACGGAGTGTCAGTGGTGCCTGCCAGACTGGCGTGCATGGCGAAGATCGATTCTGTGGAAGCCCTGATCAGGGCGGTCCGGGCGGGGGCCAGGATCAGGTACCTGCACTTCTGGGGGCACAGCCCGAGGCCGGACGGGCAGGTCTCGGCGAGCTGTCTGAGTCAGTGGTGGCCGTCACCCTTCGTGGTCGACGGTGTCGAGTACGCGACCGCCGAGCACTGGATGATGGCAGGCAAGGCGAGGCTTTTCGCGGACCCGGAGGCGGAGCGCCGGATCCTGGCGGCCGGGCATCCCGCCGAGGCCAAGAAGGCGGGCCGGCTGGTCCGGGGCTTCGACGAGGCGGTGTGGCAGCGGGAACGCCTCGGGATCGTGACCGAGGGCAGCGTGCACAAGTTCACGGCCGACCCCGCGCTCCGCGACTTCCTGCTGGCGACCGGCGACCGTGTGCTGGTGGAGGCGAGCCCGATGGACCGGGTGTGGGGAATAGGCCTCACGGCGGACGACGAACGGGCCGCCGACCCGGCCCGGTGGCGAGGGTCGAACCTGCTGGGATTCGCACTGATGGCAGCGAGAGAACGCCTGACGACCGACGACACCGGCCCGGCGTAGACCGGCCGGCCCCGTCAGTCGGCCAGCCCCGCGAGCCGGCCAGCCCCGTCAGGCGGTCAGCCCCGTCGGTCGGTCCGCCCCGCGAGTCGGCCGGCCCCGTCAGGCGGCTAGTCCTGTGAGCCGGCGAAAACGATCAGTGCGATGAACGCGGCGGCCAGGACCAGCCCCGCCGCCCCGCAGATGATCCCGGCCAGCGCCTGTCCGGCGTTCGTGGCCTCCCCGCGCCTGACCCGCGCCCGCCCGAGCACACCGAGGATGATCGCCAGCACCCCTGTCACCACGGCGACCGGCACCATGCAGAACCCGATGGCACTGATGATCCCGGTGATCATGCTGGCCGTGCCCATCCCGTTGTTGGGCGCGAGCTGCGCACCGGGCCAGCCTCCGTACCCGCCGGGGCCGCCCGGGTACGACGGCAGCGGCGGACCGGGGTAGCCGTAGCCCGGGGCCGCCGGCATCGGGCCGGCAGCCGGCGCGCCGGGGTAGCCGTACGGCACCTGCCCGGGGCCGTCCGGGGCTATCGGCGGAGGCGGTACGGCCACGCCCTGCGGCGGGGCGGGCGGGGCGTAAGGGCTCGGCGTGACCTGGGGACCGGGCGCCGCGAAGGGGTTGGCGGGCGGCACAGCGGACTGGCACGGCGCCGCGAAGGGGTTGGCGGCGGGTGGCGGAGGGGTGTCGGAGGGCGCCGCGAACGGGTTGGCCCAGGCCTGGGGCGCCGCTTCGGCGGGCAGCTCGGCGCCCGGCACCGCGGCGACCGTCCGCTGGTCGTGGACCGACGGCCCGGCCGGCACGTCGTGGACGGTCGGCTCCGCCGGTCCCGGGGTCACCGGCCCGACCGACAGCACCGTCTCGCCGGGGCCGCCCGGCGACACGGGGGCCGGCCACGCTCGCGAGGCGTCGCCGGCCGCCGCGGGGTCCGCCGCCGGTCCGGCTCCCTCCCCCGCGTCCGCTCCCTTGTCCAGCCGTACCCTCGGAGCCTCAGGCGCCTCGTCAGCCATCTCGCGATGTCCCCTCTCCCCCACGTCTCCCCCACGTCTCCCGACGTCTCCCGACGTCTCCCGCACGCGTGCCGCCGTCATGCTACGGCCCGAGCACGTCGAACGCCGGTCCGGCCTACGATGACCCCGGACCACTGATCAGCCGATCACCGCGCGAGGGGCGAGCTCGCGGCCGTACCGCGGCCGCCGGCGGCCCCCCGCGCCGTTCCGGGGAGGAACCCTTGACCGACCGCCACGCCGAACCCGCCGCCCTGCGCGATGTGCACGCCTTCGTCGCCGGACTGCCCAAGGCCGAACTGCACGTCCACCACGTCGGCTCCGCCTCCCCCCGCATCGTGTCGGAACTGGCCGCCCGGCACCCCGACTCCAAGGTCCCCACCGACCCCGAGGCACTGGTCGACTACTTCACGTTCACCGACTTCGCGCACTTCATCGACGTCTACCTGTCGGTCGTCGACCTGA
The DNA here is from genome assembly GCF_001005085.2 of Streptomyces humi. Lineage (GTDB taxonomy): Bacteria > Actinomycetota > Actinomycetes > Streptomycetales > Streptomycetaceae > Streptomyces > Streptomyces humi. Next base: position 7,694 of record NZ_LBMU02000068.1, on the reverse strand, counting down.
TCCGCACGCCTGAGGACGTCCGGCTGCTGACCTACGAGGTGGGCCGCGAGCTGGCCCGCCAGCAGGTGCGCTACGCCGAGCTGACGATCACCCCCTTCTCGTCCACCCGGCGCGGGATCGACGCACGGGCCTTCATGGACGCGATCGAGGACGCGCGGAAGGCGGCGGAGGCCGAGTTCGGCACGGTCCTGCGCTGGTGCTTCGACATTCCCGGCGAGGCGGGTCTGGAGGCCGCCGAGGAGACGGTGCGGCTCGCCACCGACGACCGGCTCCGCCCGGAGGGCCTGGTGTCGTTCGGGCTCGGCGGCCCCGAGATCGGGGTGCCGCGGCCGCAGTTCAAGCCGTACTTCGACCAGGCGGTCGCGGCCGGCCTGCACTCCGTCCCGCACGCCGGTGAGACCACCGGCCCCGAGACGGTCTGGGACGCCCTGCGCGAACTGCACGCCGAACGCATCGGCCACGGCACCAGCTCCGCTCAGGACCCGAAGCTGCTCGCCCACCTCGCCGAGCACCGGATCGCGCTGGAGGTGTGCCCGACGTCCAACATCGCCACGCGCGCGGTCCGGACCCTCGAGGAGCACCCGATCAAGGCATTCGTGGACGCCGGTGTCCTGGTCACGGTCAACTCGGACGACCCGCCGATGTTCGGCACGGACCTGAACAGCGAGTACGTCGTCGCCGCCCGCCTCCTCGGCCTGGACGAGCGGGGCATCGCGGACCTCGCCAAAAACGCGGTCGAGGCGTCCTTCCTGGACGAGCCGGGCAGGGCGAGGATCTCGGCCGAGATCGACACGTACACGAAGGCGTGGCTCGCCCCCTGATGAACCGCCGCCGGGCCCTGACAACATGGGCTCATGCAGACCGTGACCGCCGTGGCCCATCGCGGCGACCCCTACCGTCTCCGTGAGAACACGCTCGACTCGCTGCGTTCCGCGCTCCGCCGGGGCGCGGACGCGGTGGAGATCGACGTACGTCTCACCCGTGACGGCGTCCCCGTCCTCCTGCACGACGGCACGCTCAAGCGGCTGTGGGGACACGACCGCCCGCTGACCGCCCTGTCGGCGGACGAGGTCCGCGGTCTCACGGAGGGCGGTGTCCCGACGCTCGCCGAGGCGCTGGCGGCGACTGAGGACAGCCGGGTGATGATCGACCTGCCCGGGGCCCCGAGCGAGCGGGCGGTGGCCAGGATCGTGGCGGTGGCCCGCGAGTGCGGCGCGGCGGACCGCGTCTACTACACCGGGGACGCCCCGTCGATGCTGGCGGTGCGCGCGGCGGACACGGCGGCCGAGATCGCCCTGACCCGCACGACGCTGGCCCCGGTCCGCCCCGTGCTCCTGGACGCGATCCGCCCCCGCTACCTCAACTACCGCTTCACCCTGCTCGACCACGCCCTGACCGAACACGTCCACCGCACCGGCCACCTGGTCTCCTGCTGGACCCCGGACACCCGCCGCTCGCTGCGCCGCCTCCTGGACCTGGGCGTCGACTCGATCACGACCAACAGGGTGGACCTGCTCGACGCCCTGCGCTGAGCGTCCCGCTCCGGACCCGCGACTAGACCCGCGACCGCTGCGGCACGGTCGCGGCATCCACCGGCGTCGTCCGCGTCAGGTACTGCGGGACCGGCGTCGCGTCGGTCCCGGCGTCCCGCACCAGCCCGTACCGGATCGCCCCGTCCGGCGGCCCGGACAGCACGTCCTTCTCCACCGCGGCCCACGAGGACGGGAACACGCTCAGCCCGTAGTCCGCCCCCCGCTCGTTCACGGTGAGGGACACGCTGCCGTCGACATAGAAGTACTCGTTCTGCCACATCTGCTGCGTCCCGGACGGCAACACGGCGTACCCCACCGTCGAGTTGCCCATGCCCGTCGCGGAGGCGTCCGTGGTGCTCACCCGGTCGTCCATCCGCCGCCCGCCCCCGGACGCCACATGGAAGATCTTCCCCGTCAGCCCGGTCCAGGACGGCATGACCAGGCTCCCGGCCCGGTACTGCGGTGAGATCTGCCAGCGGACCAGCACATAGCCCTGCCCGCTGAGGGTCACGCCGTCGCCGCGGTGGTTCAGCACGGCGTGCGCCCCGCCCGTACTGGTGATCCCCGACTCGGGCCGGTGGGGCAGCGCCCCCGGCCGGGTGTCCGGGTCCGGCGCCCGGTCGACGGCGTCGACGACCGAGCCGTAGACACCCGAACCCGGCGAGGCCGAAGCCGACGGAGACGTGGACGGTGTCGGGGACGGCGAGTTTGACGGGGACGGTGCGGCGGTGGTCGGCCCGGTCGTCGCGGGCCCCGTGCCGGTGACCGCCGCCGTCGGCGACACAGCCGTACGCGGCGCCGTCTCGCCCGGCGCCTGTACGACGACGTACGCGCCGCCCGCCACGATGGTCGCGCCCGCCGTGACCGCCACCGCCGGTTTGGTCAGCGCGCCGAGCACCTTCGCCGACCACCCGGCGGACGTCACCGAGGCTGCCGCCACCGCCGTCTTCCCGCCGAGCGTCAGTGACAGCGTGAAGCCCACCGGCACCGGCACCAGCGCGATTCCGACGAGCAGCCGTTCCGCCGGTACGACGGAGTCGCGGCCGTCCGAGCAGTAGCCGCAGCCCCGGATGTGCCGGGCCAGCCGCTTGCGCCAGACCGAGTCGGGCCGCCCGTTCCAGCGGGCGGTCAGCTCGCGCAGCCCGGGGCAGGCCCCGTCCAGCGCGCGCACGATGCCGCGTGAGGTCTCCAGCCGTTCCTTCAGCCGCTGGACGCGGACGGCGGCGTGCTGCCGGCTGATGCCGACGGCCGCCGCCAGTTCGCGGCGGGTCAGTTCGCCCGAGACCTCCAGCCACCACAGCGACGCCAACTGCCGGTCCTCCGGGTCCAGCCAGCGCACCGCCTCCGCGGCCTCCCGCCGCTGGCCCTCCAACTGGAGCCGCAGCACGGTCAGTTCGGCGAAGTCGGCGGTGCCGTCCGGGACCTGCTCGTCCAGTTTCCGCTCGTGTCTGCGGCGGGCCCGGTCCCGTACCTGCCGCATGGCGATGGCCACCAGCCAGGACCGGAAGCTGTCCGGGTCACGGAGGGTGCCGAGGTTGCCGACGGCGCGCAGCATGGTCTCCTGGACGACGTCGTCGACGTCGGCATGGCCGTTGAGGGCGCGGCCGACGACGTTGTAGACCAACGGCAGCCAGCCCTCGACCAGTTCGTCCAGCGCCCGCCGGTCACCCGCCTGCGCGGCCGCGACCGTGGCCCGCCACTGCCGCGGCACCTGCACGTCCGTCCTCATGACCGCACCCTCTCAGCCCGGGCGGTGGGCTTGGCAATGTCGGGGATCACAGGGTGGAGACGGAGCGAGAGGTTCCGGGATAACACTTTTTCCGCGCCGGGCGCCCGCCGCCAACTCCCCCTACGGGCGAACCCCGGCAACTTCCCTACGAGAAGCAAGAGTTGTCAGTTCGGAGGTCAGGGTTCCGCGTCCTCCTCGCCGACGATCCGGCCGGCCGCCGGGCGCCCGGAGGATGAACGCGCCCCGTATCCGACACCCCCTGGAGCCCACGTATGCGCGTCCATCCCCGGACCACCGCCCTCACCGCCTCCCTCGCCCTGGTCCTCGCGGCCGGCCCCCTGGCCGCCCCCGCCCTGGCCGCCCCGGCCCTGCCCGCTTCGGCCTCCACCGCATCGGCCGCTTCCCCCGCCGCAGCCGCGCTGCGTGCCGCGATCGCCGGGCTGCCCAGCCCGGACGCCACCGCCGCACTCGTCCGGGTCGGCGGCACCGACGGGGTCTGGCACGGCAGCGCGGGCGTGCACGATCTGGCGACCGGCCGGGCGGCGGACCCGGACGCCCGCTTCCGGGCCGGTTCCACGACGAAGGTGGTGACCGCGGCCGCCGTGCTGGAACTGGCCGCACAGGGCCGGGTCGACCTGGGCACCCCCGTCCAGCACTACCTCCCGGGCCTGTTCACCGGGGCCTTCGCGCCCATCACCGTACGGCAGTTGCTGAACCACACCAGCGGCATCCGGGCCGGCGACGGCTGGGGCGACTCCTTCGAGGCGCAGTACGCGCACCGGTTCGACACGCTCACCCCGCGGCAGGTCGTACGGTCGGCGGTGGCGAAGGGACCGGAGTTCGCCCCGGGCACCCGGCAGGACTACCTGAACATCAACTACACGGTCCTCGGGCTGCTGATCGAGAAGGTGACCGGGCGGTCGTACGCCACCGAGGTCACCCGGCTCGTGCTGCGCCCCGCCGGCATGCGGGACACCTACTTTCCCGGCACCGACCCGCGCGTCCGGGGCCCGCACAACCACGGCTACCAGAAGGTGACGAGGGCCGACGGGACCACGTCCTTCGTGGACGTGACCGACTGGAACCAGGCGGACCGGTTCGCCGCCGGGGACATGATCTCCACGACGGCGGATCTGGAACGGCTGCTGACCTCCCTGTTCCGCGGACGGATCGTGCCGCCGGGACCGCAGCTGGCGGAGATGTTCACGGTCCCGGCGCACATCGCGGGGGCCACCTACAGCGCCGGGTTGCAGCGGTTCGAGTACCAGGGGCAGGTGTACTGGCTCAAGTCGGGCGCCCGGTACGGGTACGACACCCTGGTCCTCGGCACCCGCGACCTGAGCCGGACGCTCGTCTACTCGGTGAACGCGACCGACGCGAAGGGCGAGGACATGAACCCGGTGGCCCAGCGGATCGCCCTGGCCGCGCTCGGCCGGCAGGTCGGGTGAGCGGGCCCTTCAGGGCAGAGACGCGGGTCGTCCGGGCCGAGTGAGCGGAGCCACTCTCCCGGGACGGCGGATCCGGGCGTAGCATGTGAACGAAACAGTTTCGTTCACGGAACGGACCTCGCATGGAACCTCGCGTGGGCCCCCGCAGGGAGAAGGCAGGCATGGTCTCCGTACTCGTCGTCAACGACCAGTCCCTCCAACGCCTCGCCCTGCGGATGCTGCTGACCGCCGAGCCCGGCCTGACGGTGGTCGGGGAGGCGGCGGACGGTGACGCGGCGGTCCGTGCGAGCGCCGCGCTCCGCCCCGACGTCGTGGTGATGGACAGCAGGCTGTCCCGGGCGGACACCATCGACACCATCCGTCGTATCAGCCGTCCGGCCGGCCTCACCCGTATCGCGGGCCTCCCCGGCGAGGAGCCGGCCGCCCCCCGGGTGCTGGTGCTGACCGCCGCCGACCGGGAGGCCGACGCCTGGGCGGCACTGCGCGCGGGAGCCGGCGGCTTCCTGCTCGACGACGCCGACCCGGCCGAGCTGACCGCGGCCATCCAGGTGGTGGCCACCGGGGACGCCGTCATCACGCCCGGTCTGACACAGGCGCTCATCGACGCCGTCCGCCGGCAGCACACCGTTCGCCCGCTCCCCCGCACCGCGGGGCTCGGCGCCCTCACCCGGCGCGAACGCGACGTCCTGATCGCCGTCGCCTCCGGCTGGACCAACGCCGAGATCGCGCAGTGGCTGTCCATCGCCCCGACCACCGTGAAGACACACGTCAGCAACGTCCTCGCGAAGATCGGCGCCCGCGCCCGGGTGCAGGCGGTGACCTTCGCCTACGAGTCGGGGCTGATCCGCCCGACCACCCGGGGGGCGACGGCGGCGGCCTAGCACTCCTCGACGCCGTACAACACCCGGATGGGGTCGCATACATGTCCTCGACGCATGGATCACTGCCTTTTCAGGCATTGGACGTATGTGTCTGCCACGGCCGAGGCTGGTGGGGAGCACCGATCCACCGGAAGTGACGAGGAGCCGATCATGACGACCCAGTGGAACGCCGACGAGGGGCGTGTCGAGACCACCGACCGCGGCCGGGCCGTACTCTCGCAGCCCCGTCTGAACCGGGGCACCGCCTTCACCCCCGAGGAGCGGCGCGAGCTGGGTCTGACGGGACTGGTGCCACCGGCGGTGCTGACACTGGAGCAGCAGGCCGAGCGGGCCTACCAGCAGTACGCGGCGCAGCCGACCGACCTGGCCAAGAACGTCAACCTCACCGCCCTGCACGACCGCAACCAGGTGCTCTTCTACCGGCTGCTCTGCGACCACCTGGAGGAGATGCTGCCCATCGTCTACACCCCGACCGTGGGCCGGGCGATCCAGCGCTACAGCTTCGAGTACCGGCGCCCGGCCGGGGTGTACCTGTCGGTGGACGCGCCGGAGGACATCGAGGGCGCGCTCACCGCCGCCGGCCTCGGCCCCGACGACGTGGACCTGATCGTCGCCACGGACGGCGAGGCGATCCTCGGCATCGGCGACTGGGGCGTGGGCGGCATCGACATCTCGGTGGGCAAACTCGCCGTGTACACGGCCGCCGCCGGCATCGACCCGAACCGCACCCTGGCGGTCATGCTGGACGTCGGCACCAACCGGCAGGAACTCCTGGAGAGCCCCCTCTACCTCGGCAACCGGCACCCGCGCGTCGACCGGGAGACGTACGACGCCTTCATCGACGCCTACGTCACCACCGCCCGCCGCCTCTTCCCGAGCGCCCTCCTGCACTGGGAGGACTTCGGTCCCGCCAACGCCCGCCGCATCCTGGACCGCTACCGCCCGCAGGAGTTCACCTTCAACGACGACGTCCAGGGCACCGGAGCCGTCAACCTGGCCGCCGTGCTCTCCGGGGTGAAGGCCAGCGGCACCCCGCTGCGCGACCACCGGGTGGTGATCTTCGGCGCGGGCACCGCCGGGATCGGCATCGCCGACCAGCTGCGGGACGCCATGGTCGCCGACGGTCTGGGCGCCGAGGAGGCCGGGGCCCGCATCTTCGCCGTCGACCGGTACGGCCTGCTCACCGAGGACCAGGACGAACTGCGCGACTTCCAGGTCGGCTACGCCCGCCCTGCCGCCGAGGTCGCCGACTGGCAGCGGGACGAGAAGGTGGGCGGCATCGCGCTGGCCGAGGTCGTCGACCGGGTCCGGCCGACGGTGCTGATCGGCACCTCCGGGCAGGGCGGCGCCTTCACCGAGGAGATCGTCCGCACGATGGCCGCGCACACCGAGCGCCCGATCGTGCTGCCGATGTCCAACCCGACGGACCTGGCCGAGGCGGTCCCCGCCGACCTGCTGGCCTGGACGGACGGGCGGGCGCTGATCGCCACGGGCAGCCCGTTCCGGCCCGTCGAACAGGACGGGGTCGTGTACCGGATCGGGCAGGCCAACAACGCGCTGATCTTTCCCGGGCTCGGGCTCGGCGCGATCGTCGCGCGGGCCACCCGGGTCACCGACGGCATGCTGGTGGCCGCCGCGCACGCCGTCGCCGGCCAGACGGACACCGACGGTCCGGGCGCGCCGATCCTGCCCCTCACCGACCAGTTGCGCGAGACGTCGGTGGCCGTCGCGGTGGCGGTGGCCCGCGCGGCGGACGCCGAAGGGGTGGCCCGCGCGACCGTGGACGCCACGATCGAGGACCGTGTCAGGACAGCCATGTGGCAGCCGACGTACCCACCCGTCAAGGCGGTCTGAGAACCCCGTCCGCACCCCGCGGGAACCGCCGGCCGCGGAACCCCGACCGCTCCCCAGCGGCGATGGTCCTGAGAAGCCCGGCGGCTCCTCGCCGGTCGTGCGGCGGAAAAGCCCGGCGGCTTCCAGGAGGTCATGCGGCTGAGAAGCCCGGCGGTCATGCGGCCGAGGCGCCCGGCGGCTCCCCGGCGGTCATGCGGCCGAGACGCCCGGCGGCTCCCCGGCGGTCATGCGGCCGAGACGCCCGGCGGCT